>JAMPAU010000020.1 GCA_023667045.1 Ruminococcus flavefaciens
TTTCACCTCTTATCTTTTTCTCAGCTTCAAACAATAATTCCTGAATGATTCTGCTTATCGTAGAATTATCTGTTATTGATTTATCAAGAAAGTTCTTATTGTAAAAAGCCAATACTTCTACGGCTCTTGCAATTTTAATGCA
Organism: Ruminococcus flavefaciens; assembly: GCA_023667045.1. GTDB lineage: Bacteria > Bacillota > Clostridia > Oscillospirales > Ruminococcaceae > Ruminococcus > Ruminococcus flavefaciens_AC. The sequence continues at coordinate 143 of JAMPAU010000020.1, forward strand.
ATCCTCTGCGTTACAGCTGTCGACTGTATCGCCTACAAGTATTTTGATTCTCGATTCATTAATCATTTCCTTCATCCTCATTTCGCAGTTTAATGATAAGTTCTGTTTGTGCGGCTATATATTCTTTTTGCTTTTGAATCAAATTTTCTTGAAAATTCAATCTTTCTTTATGCATTTCGTTTATGAATTTTTGATCATTTATTATCCCAACAATAATTAGTGTGTATATAATCATCACACACACTAATGTGCCTATTAATACCGCAATGATTGTGCTCATTTTTCTTCAACCTCACTTTTAGACCATCTTTTGACCTCTTTCGCCACAATTTCACCTGCACAAGCTGCATAGCCTGCCAAATCAACGAAACTGTCCGGGCTTGACCCTGCGGCAATTCGTGCTACTTTCAGCAGTGCCATCATTACTGCAACATCTTTCGGCGTGATACCGTTGATAGGAAACACCTTTGTAAGCTCAGGATGAGCTGCACGGAGGTAAACGCTCCACAGCAAGCCTATTGTTGCGAAGTTATCTTCAGGTGTGCCGTAGTCTTGCTCACGCTGACCGCAAACGCACTTTTTAGCCTCATCTAATATTTCTGCTCTATTCATTGTTTAGGTCCTCCTGATATATTCTCTGACCGCATACGGGACAATAACAATCCTCAACGATTTTATCGTTGCAGTTGTTTTCTGTACCACAAGCAGGACAGTAATATTCATCAATATGTATTTCTTTTATCTTTTGAGGTATCTGCTTGTTGATCGCCGCTTCTGCGCACTTAGCAAAATTGAGCGTATCTGCCTCATATTCGTGGTTAGTGCCGTCTGAGTCTTGTTCAGCTACCTGCGTAAAATTCCTGCTGTATTTAAGTGCCTTTTCATAGTTAATCCACACAATAAACCGCCTCCTTAAAGCATTTTTAGAGCTACCAATAACAGCGTAGCAGCAATAGTACCGCCTGTAATGCACAGATAGCCCTGTTTTTCTGTTTTTGTACCCAAAGCCGTAAGATAGAAAAATATACTTAAAACTAACATAGTAATTTCAAATGCAATTTTCATAATGTGTTACTCCTTGTCTGCAAAATGCGTTTTAGTAACAGCTATCGGAAATTCCTCAATTTCTGAAGCCCATAAGCAAGAGCCTGTACCGTTGAGCGTTTCCCATATAAGCGGAAAACCGCCTATGCCGTCAAACAAACTCGCCATAGTGTTTTCAGCACCACAACAGAGTGAAAGTTTTGACAGCACATAAAACCACGGTGGGAGTGCAATACTGTTGCCAAGTGCCTTGTACCTGTTAGAATCGGTTGCCTTTTTATTCTTACCTTTGCTGTCTGTATATTCGCCTATATCAGTCCACCCGTCAGGGAAGCCCTGCAAGCGTTCACACTCAAGAGGGGTAAGCCGTCTGACAACATAATCCTGCTGAACATCAACCTGCTTTGTATTCATAAGAGTAGGTGCTGCTTCGCTTGAAGCACTAATATCAGCCGCATGTGATGCCTGACCGTGAAAAGCACAAACGGGTTTATCTGCAATATCAAGCACTCCATTTCTACCGGTAGACATTCCACAGTTCACGCCAAGTGTTGAGCTTTTATCGCCCGTAAGTGTAGCGTTATATCCGTCTAAGCCTTCAACAACTGATTTCCCCTCATTAACATATTGACTTCCCACGCCCTTATAATCTCTGGCACAGAGCGAGCCGATTTTCTTTTGGTATTCAACTATCAATGTTTCGCTGCCCCCCCCCGTATTCGTCTTTGACTGTAGCCCAGCCACATAAGCGTAGATGTTCTAACGCATCTTCAAAGGTATATTGCTCGCACAGTTCTGCACCGCAATTATCGCATACGGGCACATACATTCCACGAGTATTTTCTATAGCCATGGTTAACCCTCCGCTATATCATCAAATATTACGGGTATCAACTCCTGAAAGTTATGCAGTAGCGGTGTAGCAATCTCTCTCATTTGCGGATGAGCCGCAGAAGAACAGCGTAACTTAAAGAAGTGTCGCCACTCCCTGAGATTAGCTGTCATAACAACCTCGGTTTTAAGGCTGTTAGGTAACACAGCTCTTGCCTCTTGAGGCATACAGTCCCATTCAAGTAAATCAAAGTAATGAGTTTCAGCATCACGCATAGCAGCATACCACTCTTCGTATGCTTCCGTTCCTTCTTCAAGAAACAGGGGTTTGATAACCGTAATTTGACCGCAAAAATCATTTTTGCTGTAATTGCAGTAGCGTGTACTTTCCTGACTGTACGATGCGAGTCTGTGTCTTACGATTTCATGAGAAACACCTCTGTCGCATATAAACTTTACAGATATTGAATCATGCTCCAAAACAGACTCATGCCCTCTTTTTATGATGTTTGATACAAATGTCTTACATGAATCTTCTGTTATTCGACTTTCGGATTTATAGCATACTCTTCCGCATATTTCGATGTGCTTTAACATCTTATTTCCGTCAATCGGCGTTAAAATTTCAAAACTCGGTTTGATGATTTTCATTTTATGTATCCTCCTGTTAATCTTTTTTGAAGAATTTTCCTACCCAGCCATCTGCACTGAGCGGCAATCCTTGCGCCCACGAAATAGGGCGGCTCATTATATCTGCTACTGTTTTCAGCATGGTTTCGTCATCAGCAAACGGCGCTATGTCAATTACAACCTCATCATGAACATGGAAAACTACAGGAAAACCGGCATCTTCCAAATGTTCAATTGCTTGTGCCAAGCAATCTCTGGCTATCGCTTGTACGCAGTTTTCGACTAACTTACCGCCGTAGGTTTCAATGCGTTTCCACTTCTTGGTTGTCTGATCCATACCCATATATGAGATAGAGGGATTACCCCATCTGTTCTCACCGATAGCAGGATCAATGTAATATAGCTTTCTTCCTGACGGAAGTAAAACAGATAGGCAGGTTGTATTTTGCATGTAGTCGTGCTCTCTTGCTAAAATACACCCCTTTACATTTGCAGAACCTCCATGCTTAATCACCTTAACAGCAGCTGCATCGAAGTCATACCAAAGTTGCCGTATTTTAGAATTTGCCGATCTCCAACGATCAACAATATCCGGTAAATCTTCTTCAGGAATTCCCATATCAAGAGCACCCATATTGATAAGAGCGCCGGTACTGCCCTGATAGCCGAGAGCCAATTCCGCTACTTTGCCTTTTTGTCTTAAATGACCGTTTTCGCCGCCTTTTACTACCGGAACACCAAACATCTGAGAAGCCGATGCACAGTAGATATCTCCGCCATTTCTGAAAACATCAATACGCCATTTTTCATCTGCAAGCCATGAAATAACTCTGGCTTCAATGGCTGAAAAATCTGCATCTATCAGTACATGACCTTCCGGAGCAATAAAAGCTGTTCGTATAAGCTGAGATAGCGTATCATTTATTGATCCGTATACAACTTTTAGACCATCAAGATTTCTGCCTTTGACAAGCTGTCTCGCAAGGTCAAGTGGCTCTGTGTAGGTGCGTGGTAAATTCTGCACCTGAACAAGTCTACCTGCCCAACGTCCGGTACGGTTAGCACCGTAATACTGCAAGAGGCCTCTAACTCTACCATCGGGGCATACACACTCTGTAATAGCATCATATTTTTTTGTAGATGTCTTTCCCAACTCTTGACGAATTTCAAGCATACGATTTACCGCATAACTGTTCTCTTCACAGTCAAGCAGCTTGCTTACCGTATCTTTTCTTAGGTTTGTAATTTCCTTGCCTGTTTCCTCTTCAAGCCAACGCCCAAGCTGTTTAACGCTGTTCGGGTTATAAAGTCCTGACAGATTTATGGCTTCCTCAGTAAGCGTAGAGCGTACTGTTTCGCCAAGTTCAAGTGCACCTGCAACAAAATCCATATCAACAGCAACGCCTCTGTTGTTAATGATAAGATCAGTTTCCCACTGCTTCTGGACAAAATCAGGAACCGGAAACGCCGAAAGTCTCCTGTCAATCTCCATTTCTGTGACAACATCCTGAATACAATATTCTTTGAACAGCTGCCATTTAACCGGATCATGATGTGGATAGTTGCGAGTTCTGCCACCGTTAGCTTTTGATGGCTTGCAAGGAATGCAAAAATAGCGTATAAGAGCCTTTCCGGTGTTCAGTTTGCGTTTATCTTCAGAAAGGCCTAAAGCACGTCCTGTGGCGTCCAATCCTGCCGTATACCCGCAATATAATCCGTGCAACATGGTATCTCTCCACTGCGATGCTGGGAGAGTGCAGCTAAAATACCTGTTAAGACAGCACCACTCAAACGGTGCGTTGTATGCATGTTTTATGTAGCTCGGATCATATAAAGCATTTACAATATCAGGCGGTAGTTGTTCACCCTGAGCAATATCAACAATCTGCACAGGACCATAATCTAAACTGTATGCAAAAAGCAGTATCTCAAAGTCGGCACTTCGTGCATAAGCCTGAGCACCAGCCTTTTTTATCGGAACGCTTGAATATGTTTCAAGGTCAATGCTTAAATGATGTAACATCAATATCACTCCTGCTTATAGATAAGGCAACTCAGACACAATATCAGCAGGAATGTTATATTCCCAAACGAATGAGTTCTTTAAAACATAGTTGTTATAGCTTGAAGCTGTTTTATTTGCCCTCATGCGAGCTTGCTCTGCCCATGATTGTTTCTCTTTATTCGGACTGTCTTTGTATTGCTCATAGGTAAGTTTATCACTTGTATAACTTGACATCATTGACCTGCAAGTATCTTCAACTTGCTTGCGGGTCGCATAATTGGTCTTATCATCTACCTTTTGCACCTGATAAAACCACGTGTTAATCAATCCTTTGCCTATCGGTGTAGCACTGAAGAAAATCGGAGCTACCACAAAGATTAAAACGAACAAAGCACAAAGAAGTACAGCTATTGATTTTTTCATTTTGATACCTCATATTTGATTACAGGATTGTCGACTTCAAACGGAATATCCGAATATAGATACTGACCCGTCCATTCGATATATTTGCCATCAGGTGTAAAGAAAAATATCCCTGAGTCGTTTTCACCGTATGATCCGTCAACATCGGCCATTTCGGTGGCAATCGTAGCCCCATTGGCGTAATAGCTTTCTACATTGCTTGGAGTAAGAAAACTGTTTAGGCTTGACACTTTGCCGTCAACTATGAAACTGCCTACAAGTGTATTGCCACTGAAAAGAACGATATATCCGAGTGGTTTTTCAATTTCACAAACGAGGTTGTTTGCCTTTTCACGCTGGCCGTTTACCCAGTAGGTTCGACGGATGAGATTATATCTCTCAAGCGAATACGAGATATCCGTTGGTGTTTTTTGAGCATTCGCCAAAGCGTTGGCAACATCTTTCTGCGAATTGATATCATCTTTCGTTCCACTGCCACTAAATGTGTCATCAAAATCCCACCAAGAAGCGGAACAGCCAGTTGTAACTGCCACTGTGCAGACAATCAAAAGAAGCGAAACGATAATACATATAACTTTTTTCATAAGAAATCTCCTAACATATTATTTTCAAGTTTTTACATGATTTGTCATTAAGCCTGAGCGCCAAGTAAATCCTTAAACTCAGCCAGCAAAGCCTTTAAATCTTCATCTTTCTCAGCCAGAAGTTCATACACGGCATAACTTTGAAGCTCTTTAACCTTGCTATCCATTTGCTTCTTGATACTTTTCAAGCGTTCGGCTTTTTCACGGCGTTCGTTGTAAGCTGAGAAGTCAACCTTTGTCACAACCTCTCTGCCACACTTAATAAGGTCAAGACGATCATCACTTACAACTGAAATTGCTGCAAGGGCAAAACCGTGATGCCCTGTTCTTACAACGACAACATCACCGACTTGCACACTCTCATCATAAAGTGCATACTGATATTCGATATTTGTGTTTTCGTTGTCCAAAAATTTAATACCTGCTCTTTTGTATTTATCAAACATTGTTGTGTCCTCCATAATATTTTTCTTGTAGATGGTCAACTCATCGGGAGCAAACCAGTAGGTTATGTCTTTCCTTAGACGAATATCGTCAAAGTGTACAGTAATACGTTGATCGCCTAAACAATCAGTATCTATGCACTCTATTACGCCAACCTGACCCTTACAGCCTCCGACACGAGGGCTTATTACTTGTACTGTTTGTCCGAGTTCGAACATACTTTTCACTCACTTTCAAGTTGTTTTTGAGCCGATTACATGGGCAAACCTGTTACAGGGTTAATCATTCCTGCATATGCTTGCGGTGTAGCCAAAGGTGTTGCGCTATACTGTTCAACAGACTGTCCGACATCAGCAAAATCTGCCGCAGCTGAAGCACCGCCGCTGAGAGGTTCACCCTCACGTGTTTTCATAACATTGCCGAGTCCGCAGCCAACACCTGTTTTTCTATTCTTGTAACCGTAAAAATTCAAAGTTACACGTGCATACATTCCGCTGTAAATGTCCTGCGGAGCAAGGTCAACATTAACATTGCTCACATCAACAACTCCGGGCTTGTTGGTGCTTGATGCATTGAGTACCCAGTGTCCCTTGCACTCAGGACCATATGGCGTACCTGCATCAGGTTTTACACCATCACCGTCGTGAAGAATAGGTGCAAACTTCGGACGTACTCCGCCCCATTTTTCATTTACGGCTTTCTGTGCAGCCGCTTCAATCGAATTCATGATATCGTTATATGTTAAAGTATCATTCTTCGGAATGAGAATCTGAACAGAATACTTAGGAGTATCTCCCGGATTCTGTGCTTTGGGTGTAACAAGATTTACGAATGAAAGACGAACCTCGCCGGTTAAAACTTTTGTTGGAATATTCTGATACATGATATTAAACTCCTTAAACTTTAGATTTTTTAATTTTGAACCTTTTTATCGGTTTCTTTTTTTTGACTGTCATCTGTTGTGGCAGGATCAAAATTATCGAGATCCGACTCAAACTTTTCCAGCAATGCCAACAGTTCTTTTCTCTTTTCAAGCACGCCGTCATCGAAAGAGATATCCGGATCTATAAGTACAGTTGATTTGATGATCAGCTTTTTCTCAATACGGGATCTCGTATCAATGATACGTACACCAAGTTTGATTGATTCTGGCGCATCCTCGTCATTAAGTATGAAATCTGAAAGTGTCTCATTTAATGCTGCCAGTAAGCTACCAAGTGGATTTTTTTTGTCTTCACATGAAGAATAGATAATTTTTTTTGACATTTGATTTTCCTCCGAATTCAAATTAAATATTTAGATTTTATTTCACTGAATACATTTTGAATTTTTATATAGCGGTCATAATTTTTCTTGGTACGCTTTACCTTGTTGAGTAGTTTTCCGTTATTTCTATCTGTTGTTCGCTTTTCAGCTTTTGTAGCATCGTACATAAAGCTAATAGCCACATAGCCATCTCGAAACATCTTTGCAGCAACATACCACTGGCGTTGGGCATCAATAATCAACTCACCGATGTAAGTATCAATGGCAATTATTGCATTAGCGTTGTCATCAGACTCACTACAAATTAATTCAAATAGCTTTTTCAGCTTAACCATCGGGAATGTTCTCAATGCTTCTGTAATATCCAGATTTGCATTGAACGAACCGTTTTTAATGCGTATCCAAAAGTTACCCATTTGTAACACCTGCAAAATCAGACGATGCCGAACTGTATGGCTCTCGCTTATCAGACAGCGGAACAAGTGTAGGTTTTCCGATTGGTTTTTCAATGTGATCTTTGAGAATTTCTCCAAACTCTTTTTTACCAACGACTTTTTCAAGTTCTGCCAAAGATTTTGGTTTGCGATCATAAATAAGAGCTTCATCATAACCTGCATCGATAAGAGTACCGATTGCTTCATCAGTATTCTTAAACGCTCGTCTGCTTGTTCCTGCAACGACTTTCCACCCTGGGATGTCATTGCCTGAAAGAATGGCTGACAAGGCATACTCTTTGAGATCTGTATACCACTGAACAAGTGACTCTGCTTTAACAAGTAAATCACCTATTTCAGTATCAGAGAGAACAGGCGGCAAACCAAGAACCGCTCTTGATTCATTTGGAATTGATTTAAGCTCATCACTTTCTTTGCCGAGCGGTATGCAATCTTTGAAATCCTCAAAGGCTGTGTTGTAATCCGCTCTCGCTCTGCATTTGGCTTTGCCCTTGCAGAATCGACAGTGTTCACCGGGACAAAAAGAACCTGGACCGCTATATGCCTCTTGAGCAAGTGGCTTGATACTTTCACCCCATGCGATAAGTTCTTCAACCGTTAAACATTCTTCGTTAGACTCAGTACTCAATCGTGGCTGGCAAATTCCCATAGACACCTTTTTGATGGCATCTCCGAAAACAGGAGTAAACATTTTGAGTGCACCGAGAGCATAAAGCCTCATTTGTGGATTATCTTTTGCAGATACAGGTACTCCTCTGCCATGTTTATAGTCGGTGATATGTAATGTATCATCGCCAATCATCACACAGTCACAAGTGCCGAAACCATCAGGAACGTAATCAGAAAAGTCAACTCTTATCTCCTGTGCAACATACGGCTTGGATTTGTAGTTCATGGCTTTCTCTTTGAGATAATCAAGATAAGCCTCTGCTGTCTTCAGCATTTCATCAGAATAGTGTGGGAGCTGCTGCAACTTTTTCAGTTCGGCATTGAATTTACGCTTAGTCATAACAGTAAAATACTTTTTTGCGTAAAGTTCACAGATACCGTGTGCTAAACTTCCTTCTTCAGCGTATACACTTGTTCCGGACGGAAACTGCTCTTCAAAATGCGGTGCTGCCGTGCATTTAAGCCAGCGATGGGCTGATGATGCACTCAGCATGGCATGTTCAGTCGGAGTCGGCATGTTTGCTACCTCCTTACAGTTTTGCACCAAGTGACTTTAAGCCCTCAGCGACAGCCGGATATTTTTCGGCAGGAAGTTGTGTAATCGCACTCACACCAAAGCTGTTGAGCAGCGCTACGAGATCACCCATCTTGCCCATTCCACAAAGTTCAGCTCCTGCATTACTAAGCTCAGCAAGTGTGTATATTTTCGACGGCTCTGAAGCTGGCTGAACAGGTTCCGGGTTATTCATATTCGGATGTGGTACTGCATCAGGTGTAACTGTCGGAGCAACCTGAGTTGCTGAATCTGCCTGATTAACTGCTACCTGTGTAGGTTCTTCTTTTGCCGCAGCCTTAGTGACAACTGACTTGCAATCATCGACACATTTTGTAGTCGACACTGCATTAGCTATTGCGTTAAGGGCATCGATCAAGCCCGGTACTTCGATTGTTACTTTAATTTCTGACATAATTTATTCCTCCATTATCTTTCATTAATGATTTGTTGCCATTTGTTTTGGCTTTTGATTACTTTTTCAGAATAGGGACTTTGAAATTGTCCGTTATTCCACAACTTAGATGCACCTGACTCTCCGCAGTTATATGCCATGAGTGCTTTGTGAGTATTGCCGTACTTACTTAGCAGCTCACCGAGTATACGTACACCTGAGATGATATTTCCCTCATGCTGTGTAGGTTCTATGCCTTCAGCACGAAGAGATGAATAGTTGATTGGATTAATCTGCATCAATCCGTAGCAAATACCGTTGCTGGCATCGGGATTAAAGCTGCTTTCACATTCCGCAACAGCCAATGCAAGCGAATATGGAACATCATACTTTGTACATGCCATTTGCATAACTGCTTGCAGTTTGGGAGTCAACGGAACATCGTCATAATGTGCGACGGCCACAAGTAGCAAATCATCTGTTGTTTCTTTCGCCTTTTCAGTCTGCACTTCAAGCGAAGCAGTAGACGGTTCATCAACTTCCGTGTGCGTGACAAAAGCGCAAGAAACAAGCATTGATACTACTATCACCGATGACATAGCTAAAACAGCTATCGCAGGTTTCATATTTGCGTCCTCCTTTTGGTTTGTGGGAATTTTCACTGACTCAGCATGCGAGTCTTGTGTCCGTACATTTCATAATTGCGGTAACACACCACAGTTTACAAAATCTCTTGTTTGCCATTGCTTATCTCCTTTCTTGATAAATTCAGCGGTTTGTGGGTATCTATCATTGCATCGAAAACTATTGCCGTAGCTTTCTGCAATCCAAACGTACACAAAGCAACATCGAAACCCTATAACTCTTACGCGTATAGGCGGATTAGGCGTATAATGCGCGCCTATTCTCTCTATTTTTATAATTTATAGGAAAAGAATGTGGACAATGTGTACAAACGCTGTTAAGCCTTGTGCCGTAAGGGTTTACGGCGGCAACAAAGGGGCGGCAACATTAGTGGAACATTCATTTTTAATGTGCACAAGCCCGAACATTCGTTTGTGTACGATTATGCGTTTTTGACTTGAATGTGCACGGTGTTTTTTGAATGTGCACGCGCCGTTTGTGCACGGTTAAATTGGTTTGTGGGAATTTTAAGTGTCGATGTTTTTCAGAATTTCTAAGACTTGATATTTACGTGTTTTCAACTCAAGGAGAATATCCTCATAGAGTTGTAACTTGTACGGGTATTTTAAAAATCCTGTATCAACTTTTCTCGCTGCACGCTCTTTAGATTTCAAAGCATCGTATGATGATTTGCATTTAGCATAATCTGATTCTATTTCAATCAACATCTGCTCATAGACTTCTTTATCGGTCATTGCTGACACTCTCCTATGCGGACTGGCACATGTGCTCTTTAGCCTTTTGCCGCTTTGCGTTGAGCCACTCCTGCAAGTCTTCTTTATATATCCGCCATTCGCCTCGTTCGCCATCGTCGAAAAGCTGAAACGCCGGAAATGCTCCTACTGCTGCTCTTTTTCTAAGATAGTCAGCATTGTAGTTTATTAACAATCCTGCCTCTTCAAGCGTTAGTATGTCGGGCAATTCATCAAAGCGGTATATTTTCTGTACTTTTTTTGCTGCCATTGTCATTATCCTTTCATATGTTTTATTGATAAAAACACTATTTTTGATCTGTAAGCCCAAGTAAATAATCAGATGACACTCCAAAAATACGGGACATCTCTGTAATTTTGGAACTTGGGATATTACCTTTAGTTACCCAGTTATAATAAGTTTTTCTGCACACACCCAGCATTTTTGCCAATGCATCGAATGTAAGACCTTTTCGGGCTCTCTCAGCCTCTATATTTGGATATTTCATTTTTTCACCTCCGATTATCCGTTTCGAGTAGATTGTAGCACTGATTATATACCCGTTTCGGGTATATGTCAAGTAAAAAAATACCCAAAACGAGTTACAGAAAGTTGTGCACAATCAACAAAATGAGTAGTCGCCGCTTGACACTTTACTCATTTTGTGTATAATTTCAAATAGGTGATTATAATGATAAAACTCAAAGAATTAAGAAACGATAGACAGATAAGCATGATGCAAGCAGCAAAAGAACTGAATATACCGTACACCACGTATGTAAATTATGAAAAAGGATACAGAGAGCCAAACTCTGAAACATTGATTCAGTTTGCAAAATATTTCAATGTTCCTGTTGACTTCCTTCTGGGATGCTCACCATTTGACTTTTGGGAAGAAATTAACAGCAATCGTGCAGGATTTTTCTACTATGTTGATATACCAGCCGACACGCTCAAAGTTGTGTGGGGAATCGATAAAGAAAATCCAAATGCTGCCAGAACATCTGATGTAATTAATTTCTTATCTGCCTGCATAAAATCGGTCATGCCAGATGACGAGGGTAATTGGATAATAGAATACACGCACCCACTTAAAACTTCACAGAAGAAAGGCCAACAAATAAAAAAAGACCTCGCTGAAATCGACGAGGTGGAAATTGCTAAAGTGGCATTGTTCAGTGGCTCTGAAGAAGTAACTGATGACATGTGGAATGAGGTTGTTAACTTCGCAAAATACATTGAAGCACGAGAAAGGGCAAAGAATGAGAACAACTGATTTGTATCAATTTGCCGATTCCAACGGAATCGAAGTTATACATACCTATTTGCCTCAAAATCATTCTGTTTCAGCGATGACACAAAGCGGTCACTGTTACATAGGAATAGATCCATTCCGACTCAAAAATGCGGCTGAAGAAAAGGTGCATCTTGCACACGAGATAGGTCATTGTGAAACAGGAGCTTTTTATAATCCGTATTCTGAACTTGACATCAGAGAAAAAAGCGAATATACCGCAAATAGGTGGGCGGTCAAAAAGCTCATACCAAAAAATGAACTAATAAAACTGTTGAAACAAGGATATGAAAAATGGGATATTGCAGAATACTTTGATGTAACAGAAGATTTTGTTAAGATCGCAATGTATATGTATTTTGATGCCGGTATCCAAGCATGAGAGGATAAAAATATATGAATGGGTATTTATATGAAGAATTAGTAGCGAATTACCTCAAAGATAATAATTATACGGATGTGGTCGTAACACAAGCATCAAATGATTTTGGTGTTGATATTGTAGCTAAAAAAGGTAATTCAAAGTTTGCGGTACAGTGTAAGTATTATACTAATGCAGTTGGAGTTGAAGCTGTACAACAAGTGGTAGCAGGGAAGAGCTATTATAATTGTGATAAAGCTATAGTTATAACCAACAGCATGTTTACCAAGGCTGCACAAGAACTCGCACAAGCTAATAATGTCATTTTGATTCAAGGCATCGATGAAGATGATTCATGCGAATTTAAAGTTCCTTATGCAGTAGCACAAAAGGCTACACGTGAACATGCTGAAAAAGCTAAAAAGAAAGACAATAACAAATCTTTAAAAGAATGGATTATCGTTGCTGTCATAGTGGGGTTAATATCTTTAAGTGTAAACTTGACAAATGAGGCTCAGTTCAATGACTATTTAAAATCATCCATCCGATATATAGTATTTCTCGGTGTGATATTTTTGATTTATATGTTAAGGACAACAGCATTTCACAAAACGACGAGATATTATTACCCTTATATTGTTACTGGAATTAATAATATCGGTACAGAATTTGAACAATCTGATAAAAGGCGCAGTCTTGATATTTCAAATATTACGGGGCTACCTCACATACTTACAATAGATGGAATATCGTATGACCTTGATAATGTTGAGGAAATAAATAATATACCGGAAGTCTTTTCAAAAATTCAAATAAACCACCAATCCTATTACATAAATAATTATCTAAGAATGTGTGCCAAAGTATACAAAACGAACGGATACGATGAAATTAACAAAGCAATATTATGTAAAGTTGCAGAAATCGAAACAGATCCAGTGCACGGCAAATTTATGCGTAAACAGTCAAAACGATTCATAAAAATTCCAAGAAGTTATTTCTATGAATCTGAAAAATAAAAATCGACAGAAAGGAGATGATAACATGATAATCGCTACAGGAGACATCAGGCAAAGTTATACTATCATAGATACTGTATTCGCTTATGGTAGCCAAAAAGAGGGACTTATTTCTGGCATAAACATGAATAAGGCTTTCGCCAAAGTTAAAGAAGATCTTGCAAGAAGCGCTGCTGCTATTGGAGCAGATGCTGTGGTTTCTTCAAAATTTGATTACAGAATCGCTGTAGACGGCAAAAAACAAGTCTTAGAATTTTTCGCATATGGTACAGCAGTTAAACTCGGATAATCACCATACATAAAAAAGTGCTCCACGTCGGCGGCAACCAACGTAGAGCGCACAACATCATAATACCCACAAACCAAGCGAGATATAATGGCATTGCTATGCTATTTTATCACAGCTTTACAGGAAAATCAATACAAGAGGTGATAAAAATATGCCAAAACAAAAGTTCACAAAAAGAGCAGATGGGCGCTACACATGTTCTGTATACCTTGGTAAGGATGTACATGGTAACAGAAAATACAAAACACTATACGCAAAAACACAAAAGGAACTGCAAAAGAAATACAACGAAATAAAGTTGCAATTAGATCGTGGCATTGATATATCCGCACAGAATGAAACATTTAAAAAATGGGCCGATCGGTATATCAGAAACAAAGAGGGGAATGTGGGAGAGCGGTATTTAAACTGCTTAAAATATCAACTTAAACATCTTGATCCGCTTAATAACATCCCGATTGCTAAAATTCGTCCGTATCAGATTCAGGATATTCTTGATGAACTTGCAAACCGTAGCAGTAAGCCTTTATCGAAAAAATCACTTACTGATATAAGAAACATTGCAAATCGAATATTTCAACTTGCAGCCAATAACAGGATTTTGGATTTCAACCCAATCAATGCTGTTGAAATTCCAAAAGGCTCTGGCAAAAAGAAACGCGAAGCGATTAACGATGAACAAATACAATGGATCATGGATACTCCACACAAGGCTCAAACGGCATCTATGATTATGCTTTATGCCGGTCTGCGACGTGGCGAACTTCTCGCTCTTACTTGGACAGACATAGACCTGATGAACAAAACAATCAGTGTAAACAAAGCTGTCGAATTTGCAGGAAATCAGCCCCATATAAAGCCGATGACTAAAACCCAAGCAGGAATGAGGCTTGTATCCATTCCTAATGTCCTGGCTGATTATTTGAGCCAAATAAAGCCTGTTTCGTTAGTGGTGTGTACATTAAACGGAAACACTATGACTGAATGTCAGTTTCGTCGAATGTGGGAAAGCTACATGTCAGTATTGAATGAAAAGTACGGTGATTTTAGCGCTGACATTGTATCCAAAAGAAAAGATGGTAAACTAAAGTCACGTATGTCACCCGGAGGATTGCCGATGAAAATTTCTACATTTACTCCGCATCAACTCAGACATACATACGCATCCATGCTGTACAAATCTGGAATAGATGTAGTAACAGCCAAAGAACAGCTCGGTCACAGTGACATTACAACGACGCTGAACATTTATACCCATCTTGATTCTGAATACAAAACCAGAAACATGGATAAGCTAAACAATTATCTTTTAATTGATACAAAACAAGCATCGTTTTGACATGCATTTTGACATGCATACTTTGCGGATTTTTAAGTTTTTTAATGATTTTTTCGGATATTTTTCAAGCTGTTTGCCGTTTCATAAAAGCAGCAAAAAAGCCGTAAACCCTTACCAGTAAAGGGATTACGGCTTGGAGCTAGAGATGGGACTCGAACCCACGACCTGCTGATTACGAATCAGCTGCGCTACCAACTGTGCCACTCCAGCGTGGTGAGCCTTTTTCGGCTCGTGCTATACTATACCACAAAATCGGGCAAATGTAAATACCTAAAATTCAAGTTGTGAGAGTTTAATTTGACCGAAGCTGCCTGATGTCTTTTCCGCAAAATTGAATCGGAACGGCAGTGCCAACGATTCTTGATGCAATTCGCTGAGTGTATTTTTCTTCAATTTCAGTCATTGTCAGGTTGGTGCTGATGATTGTTGGCAGCTCGTTGTTGATGCGGGTGTTGATGATGTTATAAAGCGCCGCAACGGTGAACTGCGTTGAAAATTCTGCGCCCAAATCGTCAAGTATCAGCAAGTCGCTTTCAAAAAGACTTTCGTTGATGCTTTGTTCAAATGCACCCTTGCCGAATTGCTCTTTTTCCAACCGGTTCATGACGTTTTGCACGCTGTTGTAATATACGTCATATCCCTTATCGATTGCTGCACCTGCAATTGCAAGTGAAAGATGCGTTTTTCCAAGTCCTGTTTGACCGAACATAATCAGGCTGCTTGATGATTTTGAAAAATCTTTTGCATATGCACGGCAATATTCAAAAACATTGTTCATGTGCTCTTTTTGGCTTATGCCGAGGATTGGGTCTGTCACGTTTGGATAATAATCAAGGCTGAACGATTCAAAGGTGCTTTTTTTGAGCTTTGATGAAACTGCAAGCTCGCTTTTGGCAGTTTCTTTAATCAGCGCTCTGTAGCATGAGCAATAATAGCCGTTGTGTGAGCCGGTGTCCTGGCAAATCGGGCAGGTATATTTCACTTCAAGATAGTCAGCGGGGAAGCCTGCATTAATCAGTGCCTCCTTGCGTTTTCTTTGTGTTTCAAGGTTTTTCACAGCAAGCTCATTGATGTATTTCTCGGCGTTATCTCCCATTCCGCTTGCTCTGATTGCCTCAACGCCGTGAGACGCCATTTCACGCTCAAGCTTAGCAATTTCCGGGCACTTCATGACAACTTCATTGTGACGTATAGCCTGCTTGTTCAGCGCATCTGCACGCCTTGCATCAAGTGCTTTTTTTGCTTTTTGATAAACACTGCTTCTGTATGCCATGTTACTCCCTGCTTTCCTTGAATAATTCTATTAGTTGCTTGTGCCTGTATATTTCAGTCCAATTGACTTCTTTGCAAAAGCGTCAAGGTCATATGAGGCTGAACTGCTGCTTTTTTGTTTGGCTGGACTGTTTTTGCTTTTCTTTTTGCTGTTTGCCCATTCTTTTTGCTCTTTGCCAACGTCAACGGGAGTTTTGATTCCCTTTTCGTGCCAGTTTTTGAGCACTTTATCCATATATTCAAGGCTCATTTTTTCTGTGTTGTCAACGCTTATCTCATAGGCGAGATAAATCATCTGCGCATCAAATTCATATTCGGTGCGCCACACATTAAAAAAGCGTCGTTGTTTTGTTGTTGGGTTGGCGCTTTTTACGCCTGTGAGTGCCCGAAATTCGCTCCAAAGGGCATCCGTTCCGCTTTGCTGTTCAATGTATTGCTCAGCAGCTTCATATGTATCAATATCGTTTTCGCTCCACTTTTTGCCAAGGTTTGCAATGTATCTGTAATCGCTTTTACCTTTTGAAACTGCGTATTCAAGGAGCATCAGAATTACTTCAATCGGTAAGCCGTAACTGTCGTGGAGCATAATCAGAATCGACTGTCCTTCATAGCCGATTGTTTTTCCGAGCTTTTGCTGTGCTTCTGCAAATAAATCTCTGAAGTCTGCACATTCCTGACAGCGTATTGTAATCTGTTCAAGGCTTGGGCGCATAATCGGAAGCTCTGCGACCTGCTTTTTTGTTTCCGCCTTTTTCGCCGGGGTATCGCTGATTGGAGGCTCAACCTTCGGCGGCTTATCAACATTAGCTGACGGAGCGGTAAAGCTTATTGCTTCGCCGCTTTTCGCAACAAGGTCACGTTCAAGCCAAAAAAGCATTGCATCTTCAACGTCCTCCCTGTCTTTGCCGATGGCTTCGGCAATCTGCTTGCATGAAACATTTTCACCCATTGCGGTGTGACGATAAAAATATAATATTACACGAAGCTGAATTGTGCTTGCGAGCTTGATGTTTTCGTCAACCAAAATGTTTGGAAGCGGAAACACACCCGAATAGACAGCCGGATTTATGATAAATTCCATTTTAATTTTGTTTCTCCTGCTAATTTACTTTCTTTTAACCATTTCGGAATAAAGGCGGCAGATTTCATCTGCATTACCTTGGGCAACAAGCTGACCCTGGGTGAGGATGATTGCTTTGTTGCAAATTCGCTTCACGCTTGTTGTGTTGTGCGAAACATAAAGCACGGTTACGCCCTCATCCATCATGCTTTCAAGCCTGTTTTCGCATTTTTCACGGAAAGCTGCGTCGCCGACGCTGAGCACCTCGTCAACAATCAGCACATCCGGGCGCACTGCGGTTGCAATTGCAAAACCCAAGCGTGATTTCATTCCCGATGAATAGCTTTTAAGCGGTGCTTCGATGAATTTTCCAAGTTCAGAAAACTCAACGATTTCGTCAAATTTTTCCTGGAGAAACTTTTTTGAAAAGCCCATTGTTGTGCCATATAAATAAATGTTTTCCCTGCCGCTGTAGTTCATGTCGAAGCCTGCGCCAAGTTCCAAAAGCGGAGCAAGCACACCCTGAACGTTAACTGAACCATAGGTCGGCTTGAGAACGCCTGCAATTGTTTTGAGAAGTGTGCTTTTGCCTGCACCGTTGAAGCCCATGACGCCCATGCGGTCGCCTTTTTCAACCTTGAAGCTCACATCTTTAAGAGCCCAAAACTGATTGAAATGCAGGTTTCGTTTAACTTTTCTGACAACATATTCCTTGGCGTTGTCAACGCCGTCGCAGTTAATGTTGAACATCATGCTGACATGGTCAGCTTCAATTGCATATTTGCTCAATGCAGTCACCCCTCTCTTAAATGTGAAGAATAAATTTATCCTGGTTTTTATAGAACATGATGAAGCCGACAACCAGGCAAATCACTGCCACTGCGATGTCATAATACATCAGCTTCATGTCCCAGTAATGCACAAAATCATTGCCCCAAATTATTGCCGCCCTGAACATACCGATGATGCCGTAAAGTGGATTAAGCTTGATGATTCTGAGCTGCCAGCTTCCCTCTGTAAGTCCAAGCTTGCTGATGTGATACATGATTGGTGTAACATAGAAAAGCAGAAGCGAAAAAACGTCATAGATGTTTTCAACATCCCTGAAAAACACCGCCAGTGTTGAAAGAATCATGCCAACTCCAAGTGAGAAGAAGAACAGGATGATCAGCGGAATGATTGCATAAACAACCCTCCATGTAATTGTTATCGGGTGATAATTGATGATGTTGAAAAATGCAATGACCACAACAAGCACAATCAGCGAAATCAGCGAGGTGATGAACGTTGAAATTGTGTCCGAAAGCGGATAAATATATTTCGGAACATATACCTTTTTGATTATGCCGGCGTGCCCCCTGATTGAGCGCATGGAGCGCTTTGTTGAGGTGCTGAAAAAATCGAATAAAAGTTTGCCGCAAAGAAGGTAAACAGGGTAGTTAACAACTTGCTTGCTGTCTTTGCCGAAAAGCTTTCCGAAAACGATTGAAATAACAATCATTGTCAAAAGCGGCTGCAAAAATGTCCAGAACATACCCAAAAATGAATCTCTGTATTGTAATTTTATGTTTTTGCTGACAAGTTCTCTGAGCAAAAAACGGTATTTCATGAAATTATCTTTATGGTGCAAAATTGATGCTTCTTTCTTCAAAAAAATTCCTCCTTCCACTGCTGCATAGCTAAACTGTGGTCTATTATTATAGCATATCTTTTTTGCTTTTACAATAAGTTTGACGTGTTTTTAATATTCTGCGTATCTTGTGGGTAAAATAACAATAAGAAAAAAGCGAAAGGAAATGTGCGAACGCTATACTATATTATATATAGAAAGTGAAATGCGCACATGGTGATTACTATGGTAAACGACACTGTGCATCTTCTCAAGGAATGTGACAGCGGAACAAAAACTGCCGTAAACTCAATCAGGGAGGTGCTCGACAACGTTAAAAATGAGCATTTGCTGGAAATTCTGACCGATTCGCTCAAAGAGCACGAAGCAATCGGCAACGAAACCAACGAAATGCTTGGCACACTCGGCGAAGACGGCAAAGACCCGAATCCGATGGCTCGTGCTGCTTCATGGATGAAAATCAACGTTAAGCTGTTTGATGATCCGTCAGATGAAACAATTGCGGCGCTGATGACTGATGGATGCAACATGGGTATCAAGCAGCTCGGCATCTATAAAAACAAATATCCCACAGCAGACAGAAAGGCTCAACGTCTTGCAGAAAAGCTTATCAAAGAGGAAGAAAGCCTGCTTGACGAATTAAGAAGATATTTGTAAACAGCAGTAGGCGGTGCATTGTGCATCGCCTGATTTTTGATAAAAAATGTCATATTGAAAAATTCCAATTTTTTTTGAAAAACTATTGACAAATGAAAAAAGAGGAGTATAATCAAAGCATAAATTAAATATTTGGCAAACCTGTGGAAACGCAGGGACGCAAAGTCAAGGGCCTAACCCGTAATGATACGGCACGGCAGCCGATTGCCTTTCAGATGAGAAGATCTGAATGTTTGATGACGCCTTTTTGTGCGTCGGGATGCAATGACTTTGCTTGTCCCGATGGTAGCACAAAGTGAGGGCGTTTTTTTGTTTGTCAAATTCCGCTGAAAGGAGGATTAAAAAAGCGGAGCGTATCAACAAGGGCAAACCTATGGAAACATAGGGACGCAAAGTCAAGGGCCTAACCCGATGAAACGGTATGGCAGCCGATTGCCTTTCTTAAAAAACTATTTTTATTAT
>JAMPAU010000021.1 GCA_023667045.1 Ruminococcus flavefaciens
CTTCTCTTTATTCTCGTGACTATTTTTGCTTTTCTTAGCTTAATGACATTAAGCAGATGGGAGGTGTATGCAATGTCAGGTGAAATACCTATAAAACATAGAATTTTTAGAATGAATAGGAGGATAAACATTGACCATTGATACAAAAGAAGTAGTAACAACTGTTGCTTACTTGATCGGCGTAAGAAAATCGGCTTTGGAAACAAGTTTCAGAGAGGAATGTTCAGATACGCTCAACACTCTCTATGCCAGCAAAGAAGCGACCATAATCCGATATTTAAGTAAATTACGAACATCATTATTTTTGCATTTCAAGAAAACTGATGAGCAGATGCGGTATGATCTGAAAAATCTGAATTCACTTGAATGGTACGATCAAGAAAATATCAAACAGCTTGAAAAATGGGGAATCCAGATCATTCAGGCAAATTACCGTTCAGAAAAGTATATGCAGGATTTTACACGGCTCATCAACGAACGCATTGATAGCTGCTCAGGGCTTTTTTATGATTGGATCAATTGGGAATATATCCGTGATTTATTCTTCATTCCGAAGTACAACAAGCCGAATGTGATGAGAGACGAGTTTACCAAGTATATGGCGAACATCGAGTATTATCCGTTTCAGGTGTACATACATTGGCAGCCGGGGAATTACGGCGGTATTCTTTCTTCGGATAGAAAATTCCTGAAACTGCTCTATGAAATGCACGATGATATTTTCACGGACTACACTAAATACAAGGATGCCGATGATGATACACGAAATAATATTTATAACTTCATCGACAGCTCCGAGAAAACGGCAATCGCTGTTGATTGTGAAAATTCCAATCCGTTCAAGCTGTATAGTGTTTTGAAAGGCTTAAATCAAAGTGAACTTGCCAGGATCGAAAAAATCACGCTCTATGACGATCCGAACACTACAGCAGGCTGGGATTGGCTCTCTAATTTTACAAATATACCTGTTGAACATATTGAAATTGAAAGGGTATCCGACCGAAAATCGCTTGTTGATGTGAGAATGACTGCAAGTGTTGTCACGGATTTTTACCGAGACGGCATCACTTCATTTATTATCGTATCGAGCGACTCGGACTTCTGGGGACTGATCGAGAGTCTGCCAAATGCGCATTTTCTTGTAATGTACGAATATGAAAAATGCGGAACGGCAATAAAATACGCCCTTGCGCAGCATGATATTTATTATTGTGCAATCGACGACTTCTGTACCGCCGCCACCGAGGATATGAAACGGGCTGTTCTCTTTGCGGAGCTTGAAAAGCATCTGCCTACACTCGTTGGAGAAAATCCGTTAGAACTGACGCAAAAGCTCTATGAAGCCACACGGGTAACGGCTACGAAAAAGGAAATGGAGAATTTCTGCAATCGGTATGTCAGGACTTTGAAGCTGAAAGTTAGCTCTGAGGGTAAATTCGTGATTGAAATTCAAAAATAAGCAAAACGGTCAGCCGAGTGTGTTCGGTTGACCGTTTTGCTGTCTGCTATATTTTAACGCCGATACTCCTCAATCTCTCCGCCCGTTCCTCAGAAAGTTTCCCCTGCTTATACCTTTTTCTCTGATCCGCCAGCCAGCCGTTCAGCTTAAAGCCGTTTTCCGTCACATAGGAAATCGGAACTGTTGTGGTTTGATGCACCTCAATAAATTGCTTCAATTCTTCAAAATGCGTTTCCCACGGATCGAGCTTTTCAAGAGTCACACCTAATTTTTGGAGCCTTTCACTGTACTCTTCCGGCATTTTTCCTGCACGATATTTAGTACGGCAATTTACGATCCAACTTCCGAGACGGTATCCGTCTTCACAAATAAACGCAGTGGGAATTTCAGTTGTATGATTTTTTTGTATATAGTCTGCAAGATGTGATATGCCAGTCTCATATGCGTTTGTAATTATTTTGTCCTTAATAGTATCCCATCTCATACCAATAGTGTCAAGTAGTTTGATATATTTCTCACTTAACTTTCCCTGATTTCGCATTTTACGCTGCCTTAATAGCCACTGGTTGAGGTTGAATCCGTCAATTTCGTATGATTCTGAAACCGTCAGATTTCCGTGTTCTTCATAATATTGCTTCGCCTGTTCAAAATGCAGCGCCCAAGCCTTTTCGCTCCTATCCATCTCAAACTGAAATCCGATAGAACACAGCTTTTCCATTTGCTCCTGTGTAAGCTTCTTTTTTCTTTTCCCTGTAGCAGTATGTTTCTGCTCGTTCAGCCATTTATTCAGCCAAACTCCGTTTGCAATGTAATTATTCGGAACATTCAAATGCCCATATTCTGCGAAAAACTGCTGTGCAAGCTTGAATTTTTCCTCCCATGGATCAGGAGCTGCCCACACCATGCCAAGACGATCTAATAATTCCTTACGGTCATCAATTAATTTCCCCTGTGCATAAACATTACGCTGCTGAAGCAGCCATCTCCCCAAACCAATACCGCTTTCAGTTTTGTAAGCTACAGGAACATCAATATTTCCATGCTGTTTTTGGTAATCACAAAGTGCCTGATATGCGTCACTCCATTGCTTTTCATACTTTGATTCCCATATCATGTCTATCGTATCGAGCCGTGCAATCTGTTCTTCTGTCAATTCTTTGCAGATATTCACTGCGCCGTTCCGACTTCTACGAAGTCTGCTCAGCCATTCTCCTAATCGTATTCCGTCGCTGTCAACATAGCTATACGGAACATTCAGATCGCCGTGTTCACGGTGATAACGCACAGCAGCAGCATAATTTTCCTCCCAAATGTAATCGGGAACATCCCATATCATACCGATTTCATCAAGCGCAGCGATTCGTTCCTTCGTCAGAAAACGGCTGTGCAGTCCACTTTTTCGATAAATGCGAAGTTGCGAAATCCAGCGTCCGAGAGTAATTTCCTCATCATCAGCATATGTTGCCACAGGTTTTAAATTTCCATTTTGTTCATAATATCGCCGTGCAGATGCGTAATATTTTTCCCATGCCAAGTCAGACACTTTCCACCAGCGCATACCAATCTCACTCAGTTTATCAATCTGCACCTGAGTTAATATGCCATTCATCGTGCCGTTATAAACTCTGCGCTGCGTCTGAATCCATGTTCCAAGGCTGTAACCGTCATCCGTGAAATAACGCTGTGGAACTTCCAGATCGCCATGTTTCTCAAAATACTGCTTCGCATAACCGTACATGATATCCCACGATGCAGAAAGCGTTCCCTCCAATTCATCGAATAACGCCTTGCAGTCCGCAACCTTGTCGATCAGCTCAAAGCTCTCATTGACCACAAATCCATCGCCGCCGTGAGAACGATAGTAAACGATTGCCGCTTTCATTTCTTCTTCGATAGAGTCGATGCTGTAGAGATTTTCAATGTTGTTGACAATGTCAAAAATTACAGGATTTTTCAGTTTTGAAGCAGACAATGCACGCCCGATCTGCTGCTTGTAAATGATTGGTGAAACTGTCGGTCGGAGCAGAATTACACCCGAAATATTCTCGATATGAACGCCCTCATTCAGAGCATCAATGCAGTAGAGAAGTTTCAGATGTTCGGAATTATCCGCCTTAAATTCGGCAAAAGATTTACTTGCGGACGCATCGTCGGAATAAACTGAATAAATATGCGGTTTCTCGTCAATATGCTGAAACCACTCCGAAGCCTTGTCGATCATTTCCTGCATATGCTCGAAATTTGCACAGAATACGATGTATTTTCCCGCTTTATCTTCCATGTGTTTTTGGAATAAAACATCGAGTTTTTCGGCTTTATCCAACGCCCTGCGGAGCGCTTCAAGGTATGCTGTTGCTGCATCTCGTGCAGCTTTATTTTTTGCAGATTTCACTCGTTTTTCATATTTTTCTAAATCTTTTTGATACGAAAAAACCGACAAGATATATTTTGGCGGATTCAGTATTCCACGGACAATTGCTTCACCAAGTGTCATCTCACTTGCAATATTTCCGTCAAACAATTCGTCTGTCATATTCCGCTGATTGTCGAGGTATCGGATAGCCGTTGCGGAAAGTCCGAGGATTTTTGAATCAGGATATAGTTTCAGCAATTTCTGAACGCCCATATCCCATAATTCCGCACCACATCTGTGGAACTCGTCGAGGATAATATAATCTGGCTGGATTTCCGATAATTCCTCGTCAGACAATATCATCAATTTGGCATATGTAAAAAACTTGATATTTTCAGGCTGATAGCCACCGCTTGTTTCCGCAAGATTTTCAAGCTGTGTCTGATAAATATATCTTGATGGTGAAAGCCAGCAGATTGTTTTGTCTGGATTATCTTCGCACAACTTAAATCCGATGAAGCTTTTTCCCGTTCCTGTCGGGTGGATTATGGCGGTTTTTCCTCGTTCTGTGAGCATTGTAATTGCTGCGTGGTAGGCTGTTTGGTTATGGGAAAATAAATTTATTGCCATAAGTCTCACCCAATTCCAATCTCTTTCAGCATTTGCATTCGTTCGCTGCTTAATTTGCCTCTTTTCAAGCTTTTCTTTTGCCCCTGTATCCACTGTCCCAGTTTGTATCCATCTTCGCAGATATACTTTGCAGGAGCGATACGTCCTCCATGCTCTTCATAATATGCTTTGGCATGAAGATAACCGTTTTCCCATGCTGTTTCCATAGGATCCCATACGATTCCTAATTTCTCCAATTCCTGTATTTTTCTTTGAGACAATTTTCCCTTTCGGTATTCTGGACGAACTATGCGGAGCCATGCTCCGAGCCGATAACCATCTTCACAAACATAATCACTTGGAACATCCAAATTGCCAAATGCCGCAAAATATTCTTTTGCGTGGCTCATTTCCGTTTCAAAACGCAGAGTTTCCTTATCCCAAACCATACCAATATTATCAAGTTGTTCGATTTTTTCAGCAGTCAATTTCCCCATTCGATAACTTGTACGCAGATTGTGGATCCATGCACCAAGCCTAAACCCATCATCACAAGTATATTGATTAGGGATATTTAAATCTTGGTGTGTCATAAAATAATCATGAGCATGGGCATATCCTCGCTCCCATTGATTTTTTTCAGCTCCCACTGAATACCTAAAGTTTCTAATCTTTTGATTCTTTCCTCGCTGAGTTTGCCATTTTTATAATTATTTCTTTGAGCGTGAAGCCACCTGTACAAGTTCATGTCGCCACTCGTTTGATTCTCAGATACATTGTTGATATCTCCGCCGTTGTCGACATAACTTTTTGCCAAATCAAACGCCTTGTCCCATTTATCGTGAAATCTTTTCCATGACATTCCTATTTTTTCAAGGAGTCTGATCTGTTCGTCCGTCAATACGCCTTTGCTGTAATTTTCTCTTTGCGTCGAGATCCAAATTCCTAATCTATCGCCATCGTCGGTCACATAACTGAGTTTGATATTCAAATTACCGTTTTCTTCAAAATACCGTTTTGCTTTTTCGTACTTGTCCAGCCACTTGCGAATCAGAAAAGACTCCCATTGCATTCCAATCTGCTCCAAGCGCTTTATTTTTTCATCGGAAAGCAATTTATCCTGATAGGATTTTCTTATGATGCGACACCATGAGCCAAGAGGAAACCCATCATCAGTTACATATTTCGCCGGAACATCGAGATCGCCGTGTTTTTCAAAATAGGTTCTTGCCGCTTCAAAATGCTGTTCCCATATATCGTCGAATCCCCATTTCATACCAATTGTATTCAGTTTGTCGATCCTCTCCTGTGAAAGTGTGCCTTCACGGTATTTTTTTCTTTGTTTTACCAACCAGTCGCTGAGAATTCTATTCTGCTTATTGATTCCGTCAAGGGTATGATGCTCATCATAATAACGCCTGCACATCTCATATTTTTGATTCCAGGAACGCTCTTCCCGGGATTCCCAGTGAATACCGATGGATTCAAGCTGTTTGATCCTGCTTTCAGAAAGTGACTGTCCGTGCTGATAATTCATGCGTTGAACAGCTACCCACCGACCTATACGATAACCATTTTCATTGATATAATATTGTGTAACATCAAGATTTCCGTTTTCCTCATAGTAACGCTTCGCCTCAGCAAACATAATATCCCATGAAGTGCTCAATGTTTCTTCCAATGCGTTGAAAAGCTCCATACATTCACGCACTTCATCAACTACATCAAATGTATCGTTGACAATATCATAATCGCAGTCAAATTCATGGAAATACCGAATTGCAGTCTCCATTTCTTCCTCGATAGAGTCAATGCTGTAAAGATTTTCAATGTTATTGACAATATCAAAAATAACAGGAATGGTTGTCTTGGAAGCGGACAGCGCACGGCCTATTTGCTGCTTAAATATGATCGGTGATATGGTCGGACGGAGCAGAATTACCCCTGAAATATCCTCCACATGAACGCCCTCGTTGAGTGCGTCAATACAGAATAACAAGCGTAAATGTGTATCATCTCTATCGTTTTTGAAATCATCAAAAGATGTTTTTGTGCTGGAATCAAGGGAATAAACCGAGTAAACATGAGGCGCTGCATCGACCTTGTGAAACCATTCCTCCACCTTGTCTATCGCCTCCTGCATGGCATCAAAATCGGCACAAAAAACGATATATTTTCCTGTTCTGCCAGTCATGTGTTTATCGAATATCACATCAAGACCAACTGCCATATCAAGCG
This sequence comes from Ruminococcus flavefaciens, assembly GCA_023667045.1. Classification (GTDB taxonomy): domain Bacteria; phylum Bacillota; class Clostridia; order Oscillospirales; family Ruminococcaceae; genus Ruminococcus; species Ruminococcus flavefaciens_AC. Next base: position 6,660 of record JAMPAU010000021.1, read on the forward strand.
CTCTGCGGAGTGCTTCAAGATATTTCTCTGCCTTATCTTTAACTGCTTTGTTTCTTGTGTTTTTGACTCTTATCTCATATTTTACGAGGCTTTCTTTATAAGAGAATATGGACAAAACATATTTCGGCGGATTCAGAATTCCACGGACGATTGCTTCTCCAAGTGTCATCTCGCTTGCGATATTTCCGTCAAACAACTCGTCCGTCATATTCCGCTGATTATCGAGGTATCAGATAGCCGTTGCAGAAAGTCCGAGAATTTTTGTGTCGGGATACATTTTCAACAGCTTCTGAACGCCCATACCCCATAACTCCGCACCACATCTGTGAAATTCATCAAGAATGACGTAATCAGGCTGTATTTCTGATAATTCCTCGTCTGACAATAACATCAGTTTTGCATGTGTAAAAAACTTGATATTTTCAGGCTGATAGCCGTTGCTTGTTTCTGAAAGATTTTCAAGCAGTGTCTGGTAAATGTATCTTGAGGGCGAGAGCCAGCAGATTGTTTTGTCGGGATTATCTTCGCACAACTTAAATCCGATGAAGCTTTTTCCTGTTCCTGTCGGATGAATTACGGCGGTTTTTCCTCGTTCTGTGAGCATTGTAATTGCCGCTTCATAAGCAGTTTTGTTATGTTCAAAAAGGTTGATTTTCACGCGGTCACCTCCTAAAAATTCATCCACACTGTGACAGCGTGGATATTAGTGATTTTTCTCATAAAATTCAATCAGCATTTCTATCGCCGAAGATTTATTTCGACACTTGTTACATTTGGCAATTTGCGACAGCTTATAATAAGAGTCTGACGAGAGTCCCAAATGAATTCCTATCGTTTCGTTTTCGTCCCTTTGAAACAAATTTATCATGTTATGAGCGTACAGAAATTCCAATCTGCTTTGCGAGAGCTTCCCGCTGCGATATTTCGTTTTCTGCACGTCATACCAATGTCTCTGAGATGTTCCTGCTGCGGTCAGAACTGTTGCAGGAACGTTCCGTGTGTGATGTTTGTCGCAATATGCTTTTAACTGACGGCGTTTTTCCTGCCATACCCTCTCACGTTCAGGATCACTTCGGGAGTCGTCAGAAATAATAGGATTTTCAAAAAGCTCCAGAATATTCAGTTCTCTTAGAAACGCAATTCTCTCGTCTGAAATCCGACCATGCTTTAACTTTGAGCGCTGCATCGCAAACCAAGTTGCAAGCGGCGAACCATTTTCACCCGATATGTCTTTCGGAATCTGCGTGTGATGATACATATCATAAAACTGTTTCAATCGAAGAACGTTTTCTTCCCACCGTACATCATAAATATATCGCTCTTTTAATTTCTGCTGCGGTTCTTTTTTTGGTCTGGATGCTTCATGGGGTTCTTCAATCAATTCATAAATACCGTTTTCTCGCAGAAATGCTATTTCTTCCTCTGAAAAGCCTCCACTTGCCAGCTTTCTTCTCTGGGCAGTAAGCCATTTCCGCATATTGATCCCGTTCGCCGACTCCATGTTATCAGGCAATGTGGTGTGACCGTTTGCATCATAGAATTTTTTCAGTTCAAGACAGCGTGCTTGCCAATTCTGCGGCATGGTTTCTTCATGTGGTTTTCCAATCAGTTCATAAATATCATGTTTACGATACTGTAATCTGCATCTGGCAAGCCAATTGGTGAAGTTCTGCCCGTTACAGCCCGACATATCGTCCGGAAAGTCAAGATTACCGTGTTCATCAAAATATCTTTTGCAAATTTCGTAACTTTGCATCCAGCTATACTTTCGTGCGTCCCATACCATGCCAATTTTATCGAGCAACGGTATGTAATCAACAGGTATTCGGTCACGCTTGACATGGTCGCGCATATTTGTGATCCACCTTCCGAGTGCGAACCCGTCGGCAGATATGCAATTGCTGGGTACATTCAAATCGCCGTTCTGCTTGTAATATTCTTCGGCGTGGCGATAGGCTTTTTCAAATGGAGCTTCAATCAGATCGAATAATCCGGCTTCACGAAATGCAGCGATACGCTCAGAATTCATTTCGCCTCGACAATACTCTGCACGCTGCATTTTAAGCCAGCTTGATAGATCAGTTCCGTCAGTATCGGTATATCCGTTTGGAATCTGAAAGGACTGCGTTTCATCAACATACCGTTTCAGATTCATCAGGTGAGAAAGCCAGATTTTATGCGTTTTGGTCGTGATCTGAGCGATACCGAGGGCTTCGAGCTTTTCTCGCTGCTCGTCATTTAATCTGAACTTTGAACGGTTGTTGTACGCCTTCCACATATCCATGACCCACCGATGCAGCAGCGTTCCGCTCTGACCTCTTTCATCTTCGGGAATTTCCGATAGACCGAAGCTATGCTCGGACAGATAGACGCAGACATCTTTGTAGTTTTGTTCCCAGCGTTTTTCGTTCATAATATGCTCGACTTACCTTTGATTTAAATTTGCTGTTGGATTTGATTGACCTTTTGTGTTTTTGAATTTTCATCTGGATGCAGCCGCCAACCACAGCTCCCAGGGTATTGTTCATGATGTCGTCCATCTGGCATGTACCTCTTGCTGTGATCAACTGCATGGTTTCGATGAATACTGAAAAAGAGAATGCGATTAAGGCGATTCTGATGATGTTTCTGAATTTCGGGAATATCTCTGCAATCATGAAACCGAACGGCATCAGCATGAGTAGATTTCTGACTGAATCTATGATCGACCATGTGTCTTGTGTTTGGATGATTAATCTTAACTCATAGAACAGAGGGGCGATCGTTTGTGGGTGACCGGGGGTGCGGTGGATTAGGGTTAGATAGAGGATGATAAAGATATACGTAGGTAATGCTATTTTGAAAATTGCTTTTTTAAGAATAGGCATTACCTCCTCTTGAACCTATTTTTGTTAGAATCGTTATATCTTATTAATCAACCGTATTAAGATATTCCATAAAATTTCTCTTATTTTCCAGAGCAGTCGTTGTAGGTCTGCCAAGGTCATCACGAGCACCAATTGAACACTTGACTTCGATCAAAGTAAGCTCATTTCTTCTTTTTGCAGCTTCAAGTTCCCGATCCAAGTCGTCAAAATTATCAACGCTAATTGTGTATGGATAGCCACACGCTTTCGCAATTCCGACCAAATCAATCTGTGCAGCAACAGTTGGCATACCGCCAACTGTTTCATGGGCACTGTTATTGATAACGATATGTATCATATTCTTCGGTTTATTGGCACCTAAAACAGCCATGGACCCCATGTGCATAAGCACAGCACCATCGCCATCAATGCACCATACTCTTGTATTCGGCTTATTAATAGCCACTCCGAGAGCAATAGATGAACTATGCCCCATAGAACCGACCGTTAAGAAGTCATACTTATGGCTTTGACCATTGGTAACACGAGTTTCAAACAGTTCACGGCTTGCCTTGCCTGTAGTAGAAATAATCGGCTCTTCACCAGAAACCTTAACAATATGCCGGATGATTTCTTCACGCACCATTGTATTATCATTTTTATATTCTACTTCTCCGTCATAGGAAAGCGCTCCCTTACGGATGACAAAGGCTACATCTTTTCCTTCTGCCAACACTTTATGGTACTCTTTCATAACAGAGGCTACTTCTTCGTCAGTGGTATCTTTTCCAATTGCAAACGCCTTGATATCCATATCCTCAAGAAGTTTAACCGTTACTTCTCCCTGATAGATATGCTGCGGCTCGTCATGTATACCGGGTTCGCCTCGCCAACCAACTATGAAAACCATCGGAATAGCATAAACCTTGTCATTTAGCAGCGAAGCTACAGGATTGATGATATTGCCCTCGCCAGAATTCTGCATATACACAACCGGAATCTTGCCGGTTGCGAGATGATATCCCGCCGCCAGTGCAACGCAGTTGCCCTCATTTGCAGCAATAATATGGTGATTCTGATCAATGCCATAGGCGTTCATCAGATAGTTGCATAACGCTTTCAGTTGACTGTCGGGAACACCCGTGTAAAAATCAGAGCCGATTATTTCAACAAGTTTTTCTACTTTCATTATCTTAAGATCCTCTCATACATCTTTCTAAGTATTTCCGTGTTCAGTTCAACCGGATTATTTTTCAGCCTTACCGGATTGACAGAAGCCGTCAGTACATCCAGATCAGCTTCTCTATTCACTGTTGTCGGATAACACATTTCCATTTCTTCCATCATATGTTCAAAATAAGTAAGGTCAATCATGTCGGCAATCTGAGAAAGCGTAGTTTTCAGATGATTCTCACCTCTGCTATCAGTGCAGTTCTCTGTGTGTGCCAGCATATACCCCCACACTTCCGGCAGACATACAGATACTGCATGACCATGAGGAAACTTATATATAGATGTAACCTTATAACTCATTGCATGAGCCGCTGTTGTAGCCGTAATATTGATAGCCTGTCCGGCATAATTCGCCGCCTGCATAATCTGCTCCGCTGCATTGTCTGTATTTGCAAAGATATATTCTTTCCAGTTCGCCTTAATTGCTTTCATAGCTTTCTTAGAATACTCGATGCTTTCATCAGTAGAGTTTACTGACCACCAGGATTCAATCGCTTGGCAGAGTGCATCCAACATTGTACATTTTTTCTGATATACCGGCAATGTCTTCAGCACGGACGACTCCAAAATCGCATAATCTGGGACAATACTCGGATGTGAGATTGACTGCTTCACGCCCTCATAATAGATTACTGCATGACGGGTAGATTCACTGCCAGTTCCAGCCGTTGTAGGAATAGCAATCATTGTAACACCTGAATCAAATGGTTCCTGCTCCAAATAATTTATGGTGCTGTCCATTTTACAATACAGCTTAATACACTTGGCAACATCAATTGCGCTTCCTCCGCCTATGGCAACAATCAATTCGCACTGTTCTTGATTAAAAAGTTCTACACCCTTGCATACCTGCTCATATAAGGGATTCGGAGTGAATTCCGCAAACTCCACATGAGGAATTGCATCGAAAAATTCTTTAATCTTCAAGTAATCATAGGCGCTATCCCTGACAATTAGAAACTTCTTATTCTCCAGTACCGGACGAATTTGCTCCAATCCTTTTATGATTGTCTGACTCATAATTATTCCTCCGGAATCAGGCGAATAATATCCTTAAATGGCATACAGATATCATCGCACTCCTTTGCTCTGTGGTTTGCGAGTATCATTTTTGCAGCGTTTTGCATAGCCGGGAAGCCTGTCCTTGTCAGCTGATTTGCGTAGATGATAATATTTACGCCACGAGCCTTAAATTCTTCTTCTGTCACAGCATTAAACGATGTCGGAACCACAACGATCGGTGTGGTCTGATTTTTGGTACGGTACTTCTTAACAAACTCGAAAATTTCAGCAGGATCTTTCTTGCGGCTGTGGATCATGATAGCATCAGCTCCGGCATCCGTAAATGCAAACGCCCTCTCCAGCGCATCTTCCATGCCACGCTCCAAAATCAAACTCTCTATACGAGCACAGATCATAAAGTCCTTCGTCCGCTGTGCTTTTTTTCCAGCACGGATTTTTTCGCAGAAATGTTCAATACTATCCTGCGTATGAACAACTTCGTTGCCGAACAAACTGTTTTTCTTAAGTCCGGTCTTATCCTCAATAATGACCATGGACACACCCATACGCTCCAAGGAACGAACGGTATATACAAAATGCTCCGTCAGTCCGCCAGTATCTCCATCAAAAATAATGGGCTTAGTGGTTACTTCACAAATATCATCAATGGTGCGAAAACGAGATGTCATATCAACCAGTTCAATGTCCGGCTTGCCCTTAGCCGTAGAATCACAAAGGCTTGAAATCCACATAGCATCAAACTGCCTTGCTCCGCCGTTCTCCTCTACAATGGTATTCTCAACAATCAATCCAGTAAGACCACTGTGAGCTTCCATCGCAGTAATGGTTCCCTTCATAGCGAGTTCTTTTTTCAATCTTGCACGACGAATATCAGGTGTAGATAATTCTGTGCGCGCACGTTTTTCAAGTTCTTGGTATTTATCGTCATTAGAATATGGGTATTCCACCAATTGCCCGCCATAGGAAGCGAGCACGCTGCATACCTCGTCACGAATTGGCTTTTGGAAACCAGACACCCAATCATCCCCGTGGACAACATATGTAGGCTGATATTTTTCAAGATTCTCCCTATAGCTGAGTGTTCTTTGTTCCACTACTTCGTATACCCCGGAAATGTTTTCAAACATCGTTTTTCTTTCTTCAAAAGGAAGCAGTGGAAAACGCTTATAGGAAATAACAGCTTCATCGGACAGCACACCAACGATAAGTTTGCCAAGTTTCTCTGCTTTACGGATAATTGCAATATGTCCGCTGTGGATCATATCAGTCGAGAAACACATGTATACAGTTCGATTTTCGATTTCGCTTAATTTAGACTTTACCATTGCTAAATCCTCCGGTGTATCAATTTCAGAGCACAGTCTATCTTTCATGTCAAAAGCATAAACATCACAGTCAGCAGATACCTGATTAAAAGCATTTTCTGCATAACAATTTCGTTTGTTGTTATCGCAGAACTCACAGATTTTATCCAGCCAAACCTTCCAATCGGCCTTGTTAAGCTTATAGAGGGCTTGAGCCTCCATAGCATCTGTAAAGAACTCAATACCAACTTTTTTCACTCTACCATTATGTACTACCGACTTGAAGTCCTTCTCCGGCAGGGGAATAGTCGAACTTACTTTCATGCAACTCCGGTTGCAAGCAAGCATATCCTCAAGAACAGACGACTCAAAAACAAGGTCACCGTGCATCAGAAGGATATCATCCTCTAAATATTCTCTAGCACAATAAATAGAATAAATGTAGTTCGTCTCCGCATAAAGTGGGTTATTCACAAATGTATAATGCAGAGGCAAGTTTAAGGACTTGCAGTAATTTACCAGTATCTCATCAAAATAACCTGTGGTCATTACTACTTCTGTAATCCCTTCAGCTGCAATCAGCTTCAACTGTCTGCTTAAAATAGTGTCTGTAGCGGATATCTCCGTCATACATTTAGGATGTTCTGATGTAAGAACACCCATACGGTGACCTAAGCCGGAGTTTAAGATTAATGCTTTCATATTCATTCCTCCATAATGAATGATTTTGATGTATTGTATGCTTAAATGAAATTTAAAGACCCACCAAATCTTCTGGTGTAATAGCTTTATCATAAAGCTCTATATTTTCAAAAGGAGTCGAGTTCTCATTGCAAAACAACTCCAATTTTGCTGTACTAAAACATGAAAATAAAACCGTTTTTAAACGCTTCGGAAAAAATATTCATGACTACCCAAAATGCCTCTATAGAGTCTTTCAACAAGCGATTCAAACAGTGGTATAAAGCAAAGTAAGGATTTTGAGTGTTTGTTTCTTCCGACGACCTAATTTCCATGTTCATCTTCTTTTACTGTTTTGTCCATCAATCTTCCTCCTCAAATTATTTCATTCCAGCGCAATGCACTAAAATTTATACTCAAAGTGTAAATAGGAGTTTTTATTTCTTGTTTAGCAAAGTCGGTTGATTCGGAGTTCTATTTTTCATTTTAAGTTTACGGTGCCGTTATTGGTCTTTCTATTTTTTCATAATCTCAACCAAAATATTACGTTTCATATAAAGTATAATAGCAAGTGCTACAATGAAAATATATCTAATTATGACATATCTATACAGGAAGCTCATCCCTATCGCAACAGCAATCATTAATATAGAGAGAGTCAAAATAGGTTTTACGCGAAAAACAACAACATTTTCTTTCTTCCTTACGATATGAGTCATAAATACAAAGTGGAAAACTCCAAAAAATACATAGCATGCAAGTGTAGTATACCCTGCAGCAACAAAACCATACAAATTAATGAATATGTGATTCAGAACAATATTTAACGCAGCGCCAACCATAGAAATATACATTGTAAACTTATTTTCATCATAATAGAATTCAATATTGCTTACGACACTAAAAAGAAAAGTAAAAAACATACTAGCGGCTACAGGAGGAACAACCTGCACTGCCTTAGCGTACTCCTTACCTCCCAATATATAAATCATCTCCGGTGCAAATGAAATGAGCATCACGCAAACAAGCATAATCATTGTCAAAACAGATATTGTATATTTTTCGATTCGTTTATATTCCCTTGTTTCAAGTTTCTGATATATCCATGGTACGATAGCATTATTTATTGCGTCTGTTATTATTTTCATCAAAGTTCCAGCGTTATATGCAACTCCATATATTGCCGCATCACTGTATCCGCACATTTTTTGAATCATCACGCGATCTGCCTGATCCAGAACATAGGTGGATAAATAGTGGGGGATTAATGGCAAATTAAAAGTGACCGCAAATTTTGCATGCTCAACTGTAAATAGTTTAGATGAATTTTTTATATTTACAATATAGAAAACTGCTCCTACAATCACCTGCGCCGCAACGCTGGAAAGAATTCTTGCAGTCCCTTTATCCTCTGAAAAATAAACAGCGAAAATTCCTAAAAGAGGAGTTAGTAAAGCAAGCCCTATAGTCGGTCCTATTATTACTCTGTATTTAAATTCATACCTATTCCTCAATGACCAAATCTGAATTGATGAAGAAAAATAGATTTCAACGAACATAGCCAAAGTAATCAGCATACTCATGTCCGTCAAAGAGTCTATGCTCTGATGTAACAACAAATATCCACTTAAGATAATAGATGTTATTATGGTCATAGTGGATTGGATAGAAACTGTAAAGTTATCTCGTTCATTCGGATATTTTGACATTCCTTTTGTAAAAACGCTATAGTTCAAACGGAATGTGCAAATCAAAGTAAATATTGACATCCAAGACTGAAACGTCGTATATTCGCCATACTGTTCTGTTGTCAGCATACGCGTGAAGATAGGGGTAGTAATCACAGATATGCCCTTTTGTATAATGTTACACACCATAAACCAAAAAGCAGCTCTAGCGGATATGGGTATGCTTCCATATTTTTCCTTAAACTTATTGATGTTCATATAAACATTCACTTATCCTCCTCCAGCAAATATGCTTTTACATTATGATTAGAGACTCTCTTTTCTTTTGGAGGCAACTGCATATAATCTCCATATATATCCTTTAAAACTGCATCCCATCCACACGGTGCAGGATATCTTTTCCCCTCAAATTGAACTATAGTACAATTCGAAAAGTTCTTTTTCTCATGAATATCACGTATTCCATAAGGTGACAGCGGACAACCAATATATTGTGATTCCCTTTCCTGTGTTTCATCCAAAACGAGTTTTTTCTTCCAATACATTTCATCATGTCCAATCTTTTTATCTATAAAAACGATAAGTTTCTTTATTAGATTTTTAAGTGAGTTTTTTGGGGAATATACTCCATTGTTGTATTCATAATATCGTAATACCATCGTAGCATTACGCCTAATCTTATTTAGCTGTTTTTTCTCCTTGACGCATTCAAATAAAGGGAAGATATCAATAGATACCCCTCGCTTAAGATTTAGACCAAATTTATTATCAACAATCCGAGTTGATGGGGCAGATAGCTTTGAAAAATATAATGGCCAGTTACTGTCTCTGTAATGATTTAAAAGGTGGTAATTAGATTCCTGTTCCAAAACCTCCAATAACTTAATGTATTGCTTACCTGGAACCCAAATATCAATATCATCATCCCAAGGAATGAATCCTTTATGTCGAACAGCTCCAAGCAAAGTTCCATAAGCTATATAATAAGTAATTTTGTGTTTCTTGCATAAATTATCTATATCGTCAAGAATTCCAATGCCTATCTTTTTTCGTTCATCTAGCGAAAGTTCCTTATAATTCTCCAAATGTATACCTCCTAGCAAAAATCAGTACGGTGTGCTTCCAATTCTGCTTCTGTTCTCACATATTTCTCTGGTTTAAAGAATGGATCTGGAATTCTCCATTTTGCGCCGTATGTCCACCTTAAGTAATCTTCATAATTTTGAGGAATCGGAACTGAAATCGAGCGCACAGTCTCCTTAATTATTGTATTTATCATAGGACAATCTCGATATAGCACTGAATGCCCATTCTCAATACTGTATTTTCTTTTTTCATCTATCCAATATACATTTGCGGTAAGTTTGTTCTGATCTTTCATATAAAGGAAAAAGTCAACGCAAACGCCCATTTTCTTGTATGTTTGCTCTGTAACCTTTCCTTGCAACTCAAACTGACGAATTTTACTCATACCGATAGAACTAAGACACTTTTCAAGTTCAACCCAATCGAATCCCTCACATTCAATTACTCCCATGTCAATATCATCATCCGATGAAATAAACCCTTTGTCACGTATCATTCCCAATAGAGTACCAAAGGCACAAAATGCAGGTATATTATAGGTATCTAGTGCAGATGTCATCTCCTCAAGAATTTTATAGCCATATTTATGGAGGGCATAGTGCCTCTTCTTCTCTATAACAGATACCTTTACCCTGCTATACGGTTTTTGGAGAAATGTAAATTTCCGCATCTTCAATTTTATCAGTTTAACAAAATCAGTCATTATAAACTCTCCTATCGTCTGTGCTTATATAATACATGTCTCCCAAGGCAAAAGGAATAAGGAGAAGCGTTACCTGGTAAATAAAGGCTCCTTCGATATTGCTGGTCATATAGCTTATAAATGTAAATATAGTCATGGCAACATACATAGCTGTAATTTTTCGCCCGAATTTTCTAAACAAAGCCATTGGAAAAGAAATCATTTCAAATATAAGCCACGCACAAAAGCCTATAAAACCACAATCTATATACATTTTCAAAATATCATTATGTAAACCTCGAATATTAACCATATTCCCAACTTCTTCTCGTGTCATATCCTCTATTGCTTTAGTTGTAGACGCTAGTCCCCAACCGAAACTATCTAGTGAAAATTGTGTTCGCGTAAGGAAGTATGACCATATAGAGTCCCTTCCCATAACATTAATGTTATGATCGTTGAAGAACATTAAAGCACGACCGTCATAAAGAATGGCAATCCATGCTATACATATTGAACATCCAACTCCTCCGACAATAAAAATCATTTTTCGTGAAAGCCCATTACGTCTAACGAAGAAAGCAAATAATCCACTAACAAGTAATCCCGCAAATGCAATTCTTTTTCCACCGAAAATAAAAAGTAAAATTAATTGAATTACCTTCCATATCTCCGCTCTTGATTTATTTCTCTTAAAAAACAAATAGAAAATCAAGCATATAGCCAAACAATATGTTAATTCATGGACCTCGAGTGATTTCATGGCTTGTTGTGACTCGGTGAAACCAAATACAGCCGGAATCACTTTTATAGTGGCCACCAAGCCCGTTCTAAAGATAGTGATAATTACCGAAATATACCCATCAATTAAAAGAGCATCTGTAAGGTAATCTATTGTTTTTTCTTTGCAAATTTGATGTAAGCAAAAAATTTCTATCAAAATACATACCTTGTCCAATAAATATGCAGTACATCTTGTCCAATATCTTACTCCATATGTTTCAACCACCGGACTTGTAAATAACGCGAACATTTCAATAAGAATCCAGATGCAAAAGAGTGGATAGTATGCGTGTATTATACTTTTGTTTTTCTCCTCGATTTCCGCACTGCGTTCCGTATGTCCAGTAAGTACATATAAAAGCAGCATAAAAGCGCCTAAATATTTCATATAATATAGCAACTGGTAGATTGTTCCGTTGATTTCTGGCCAATATTTTGAAACTTGAGATGGCAAAAGTTGAATCAAAATAATAAATGTGCATAAAAGCTTTGATTTTTCTATTTTCATCTCCTACTACGACTCCTTTAATAATCCAGTAACTCATTATATATTCATCATGCAAAACAAATTTAATGCTTTAATACTTATTTATAAATAAATATGTTATAATTTTTTCAGCAAATAATTTCTCGATATTCATTACAAATCAAGCCTTTGCCTTTATCATTAAATAACAAAGCCCATAATACTTTCTTTTTATCGAGTGTAGGAATAACTTTCTGGACAGTGATTCTCCATCTATGCAGATCCCATTTAGCACTCTTTGAATATGACTATCGGCTACTATCTTAATGAACTCTTTCTTCTTCTCAATCTTATCACAATCCGATGTAACAATCATTTTAAGCGCAGAAATCGTATTCGAAATATACGGGTATGTTAGCCTGGTTTTTACGCCTTGGCTATACCCGCATTCATCCGCCGCCTGAATGCAGCTATCATAGAAGTGTTTGATTTTCTCATATCTATCTTTCCTATATGTATGTGTCAGACTTTCTTCATTCTCACAGTAGAAATATAGAGCCCCTGACACTACAGACACGCATTTCACCTCTTTATAAAGCAGCAGCAGCGAGTAAATATCTTCCGATATAATTTCTCTTTCGCTTACGAACTTCCATCCAGTTCTTCTGATTAACTCTATAGAGTAAAACGAAGCACATGCGCTCATCCACAATCCTGCACTCTTCCCAGTTGCAGTATCAGGTGCAATAAGATCAGGAAGAAACGTCTCTTGTACCTCATCATTTCGATAGGTCTGCTTATTCGTATGCGGAATGACACATCTCTCTGTTCTGCCATCATTTTTTACATTGCAAAATCCAAAGGTGACGATATCCGCTTTTTCCTCTTTGGCTCTTCTATAGCATTTTTCCACTGTATCCAACGCTACATAGTCATCGCTGTCGAAAAAGCAGATATACTCACCGGTAGCATTTTCTATTCCCGTATTTCGTGCCATACCTAATCCAGCGTTTTCTTTATGGATAACCTTTATCCTGTTATCTTTCTTTGCCCATTCCTCACATAGATGTGGGCATTGGTCTGAAGAGCCATCATCTACGAGTATAATCTCAAGATTGTGATAGGATTGATTCACAACACTTTTAATGCATCGTTCCAGATACTTCTCTACATTATAAATAGGCAAGACGATAGATATAAGCTCCTCTGTCACTTGCGTTCCTCCCATTGTTTTTTCCATCTGCTCCGCAATATCCGCATCCACAATCTCTTCCCCAGTC
>JAMPAU010000022.1 GCA_023667045.1 Ruminococcus flavefaciens
TATCAACCGTCCATGCCTTTGCCGCTGATTCTGCACATATGCGAATAGCGCTTTTGTGTCAGAAACGATTCCCTATTGACTTCAAAACTTCTCTCATGCAGGCAGGTCAGGCATTTCCGATAGTTGTATACACGCATAAGCTTGAAAACAATGAAAGAAAAATTATGGATATATCAGAGTGTGAGATTCTGCCAAACGGTGACAGAAAATATCACACTCTTTTTCGTTATCACATCACACGAAATGAAATTGTTAAAGGAAAGTTCGTGACCGAGGGATACTTTGAACAGCCGGAGATTATGTCAAAAGCAATGCAAAGAAAGCTGTTGCAGTTCGGTGTACCTCAAGATGAGCTTTCAAAATTTTTAACGGAAGGAGCTGATTACCAATGATATTTAATTTAGTATCCTCCTTGTTTTTAATTGTATCTATTGTCTGTTTCTTAAAGCTTACTCCAGAACAAATTTCAAATGATATCGTTACTCTCTTATCCAAAAGAGAAAGCATAAGGGATAGAATACATGCTTTAAGAGCAGGCAAAAAGAAAAAGAGCCTCGGTCAAAGGCTCACATATATGAAAGACGCACTTACTGCTATGGGTAAAGGTGGAAAGTTCGGGTTTATCATCTGTTCTTCCCTTGTACTTTTTGCTGTCGGCGCAGTGGTTGCAATACTCATTAACAATGTTTTTCTTGTTCCCGTTTTTGCCGCAGCTTTTGCGGTTATACCCTTTGTGTATGTCAGAAACAGTATGGACGCATATGAAAAGCATATCAAAGACGAGCTTGAAACAACGCTTTCGATTATCTCAACTTCATACACAAGAAATGATGATATTATCGCTGCTGTTAAAGAGAACCTTGTATACATCAAACCGCCGCTTCGAGAGCATTTCTCATCATTCATTAACGACTCAACGCTCATTTCAAACACAAAACAGGCACTAAAGAATCTGAAAAAGAAAGTTGATGATGAAATCTTTCATGAATGGTGCGACGCACTTTTACAGTGTCAGGAAGATAATACTCTCAAAGATACACTACAGCCGATAGTCAATAAGCTGACTGATGTCAGAATAGTCAACAGCGAGCTATCTTCTATGATGGCGGCAGTCAGAATGGAATATTACACAATGGTCGGCTTGGTAGTCGGCAATATACCGCTTTTGTATGTGCTGAATAAGGACTGGTTTCATACACTTCTTTTTGAAACAGCAGGAAAAGCAACGCTTGGTATCTGCGGCGCTGTGATACTGGTGACATATATGTTTATGTTAAAATTCACAAAGCCGATTGAGTACAAAGGTTAAGGAGGAATATGTATGATAATTAAACTTTCAGTCGGTATTCTTATCGGTATAGCGACATATTTCATTCTTGCAGACCTATTCAAATTGCCGTATGTCCGTACTTCAAAAGCGATAAACAATCTATCCAAAGCTCAGCGAGAAAAGACGAGCAGCCTTGATGTGTGGCTGGGTAATCTCGCATCGACTATTGCAAAGCACTTGCCGATGAATGAGTTCAAAAGGCAGGAGCTTGAAACAGATTTAAGAACAGCGCAGATGGACATATCACCTGAAATGTACAAAGCAAACGCAATCGTCAAATCGCTTCTAATAGCTGTTTTTGCCATACCTATGCTGTTTATCTTCCCGATACTTGCACCGATAATTCTTGTTCTTGCTTTTGTTCTATACCGTATCAACTCAAAAAGTGTAAGCAACAGAATTAAAGCCAAGCGAGCGAAGATAGAAAACGACTTGCCGAGACTGGTCGGTACTATTCAGAAAACACTTATCCGCAGCCGCAATATTGTCGATATGCTTCAGGATTTTTATCCTCATGCAAACAAAGAGTTGCAGCACGAACTTGGTATCACCATTGCCGATATGCGATCGGGCAATGAAGAAGCGGCAGTCACACGACTTGAAGCAAGAGTAGGTTCACCTATGATGAGTGATGTATGCAGAGGGTTTATCACCCTCATACACGGTGATACTGCGCCTGTATACTGGTCAAGTCTTGCTATGAAGTTTTCCGACATTCAAAGACAAAGACTTCGCCTTGAAGCGCAGAAGATACCAAAAAAGGTTAAAAGACTTTCTATGTGTCTGCTTGTATGCTTTATGCTTATCTATGTAGTAGTCATTGTATCGCAAATACTTGGGTCGGTCGGCGTCATGTTCGGGTAAGGAGGATGCAAAATGAAAAAGATTTTAAACAACAAAGGTGAGGGATATATTGACATTTGCGTCGGTATTATCGCTCTGTTATCCGTACTTGTGCTTACACTTAATGTTTACTCTTTCTTTACGCTTAAACAAGACCTTGACGAAATATCCGAACAGCTTATTGAAGTTGCAACCTACAACGGCTGTTTCGGTGATGAGTTTAACGAAAGAGCAGAACAGCTAAAATCACAGCTTTTTGATTTTGATGTTGAAACGAGTGCCGATAGCTTCTACAATGCTTCATACAAAAGAGTACAGCTCGGCAATACGATGAAAGTGACGGTAAAAGTTCACACAAAAATCGTTGGTGTAGGGATAGTGAATATTCCTGTTACTTGTACAAGTACACGAAGCGGTATATCTGAGCATTACTGGAAAGGGTGATAAAAATGAGAAATGAGCAAGGAGTAATGAGAAATATTAAAGGCGAAATATATGTTATGGTATGTGTTTTTGTTCTCATAATTGTCACTGTCTTTTCCGTTATTTTCACTTACGTTTCGGTGATCACTGAAGTTAAGGTACAGAAAACGAACTCTGAAATCGTATTTGACAGCTTTGTTGCAAACAATTCCATCATCATTTTCAACAACATCAAGCAGGGCAAAAATGCAACGAACGGAGTAGACACTGCCGCATACAATGAGCATTTAAAACAATTTTGCACATTGGACGAAAGAAGCGGAAAATTGTATAGTATGGACACAGATGGCAGCGAGAAGTACAGCATGACAATTCCTGAAATCGGTTTTACCGAGGAAGGAAAGCTGGAGCTTTATGCGTCTTATACTATGTATGTGCCGATACGGTTTGCAGGTGCGACTGTCACAACGGCGAAAGTTCCTGTTAAAATCACTTCGGCGCTGAACAGTAAAAATTAAAGTTAAATAGGAGGAAAACACATGAAAAGCACTAAGAAAATCATTTGCATTGCACTTTGCATTTTAACGGTAGTCACTATGTTTGCAGCTTGCGGTAAAACGAAAACACCGCAAAATGAAGAAACTGTAGCGAGTGAAGAAAGTACTACCGAAGAAAAGACAACCAAAGAACTGGTAGCCATTGAAGAACCGGGCAAACAGACCGAGAAAGAAAATACAAAAAAGGAAGAATCTACAACAAAGAAGGCTGAAGCAACCACGAAAAAGGTGGAGCAGAATACAACCACAACAACAAAGCCATCTGTTCCGTCAACAGCTCACAAGCAGGAAACAACAGCTAAAAAGCCGACTCCGCCTGCAACTACAAAGAAACCTGAACCGACAACAAGTAAAAATGCAGAAACTACTACCAAAAAGCCTGAAGCAACAAAGCCAACCACGACAGAGCCGAAAATGTATTCCTGCGACAGTAAAAATCATCACTGTGCAACAAAAGAGGAGCATACCTTTATATCTTCACTCGAAAGCAAAGGCTGTTCTATCTGTGGCTCACACTCTTGCAGAAGTTTTTATGCGATAGACGAATGGGGCAACAACTGCTATGATATTACAAAATGTCCCAAGTATTCGGAAAAGAAAGATCCGTCTGTATATTGTGAACATTGCGGTAAAGAAAGCGGACTTGGTGACAAAGGCACTTGTGTGAGGTTTACTGTTGATACGAAGTGTCCGGGGTGCGGTAAAGAAGTTAAGGCTAAGACTTGTCATTCGCACTGATTTACAAATATTGCCTGACTAACAGCTTGCATTTCGCAAGCTGTTGTGTTATACTAATAACGAAAGAGGTGATTTGTATGGCGAGGACTTCAAATGTTTTTGCTCGTGTTGAACCGGATATTAAGGAACAAGCAGAAAAAGTTTTGGCACAACTTGGAATACCAATGTCGAATGCAGTGGGAATGTTTTTAAGGCAGGTAGTTATGCAAAACGGTATTCCTTTTGAGGTTAAAATTCCAAGAAGAGAGCCGCTTGCATACGGTTCGCTGACAAAGGAAGAATTCGATGCTGAAATAACGAAAGGAATGGCGGACATAAAAGCAGGCAGAGTTCTGAGTGTTGATGAAGCTGACGAACACTTCCGTCAAAAATACGGAATATGATTTTTGATGTTAAATATACACAAAGAGCAATAGCCGACCTTGACAATATTTATGAGTATATTTCCGAGGAGCTTAAGGAGCCGAATATAGCTGCCTCAATGGTTAATTTAATCAGATCGGAAATACGAAAATTAAATGAGATGCCCATGCGATTTAAATTGTATGATGATGAACCGTGGCGCAGTCAGGGACTTCGTTGTTTCAGCGTCAAAAGGTATATGATATTTTATCTTGCGAATGAAGAAGACAAAACTGTGCGCATAGTCAGTATTATGTACGGAGGGCGAAATATACAGGAACAATTAAAAGACATGAAATCAGAATAACTTTGTGTCCGGGGTGTGGTAAAACAGTCCCTGCCAAAACTTGCCATACACATTAAATCAAAAACTTTAGAAACGACTTGCTATTGTGCGTACAATTGTGTATAATAACTGTAGAATGATACAAGGAGAAAATGTTATGGCAAAGACAGCAAATCTATACGCACGAATTGAACCGGATATTAAAGAACAAGCTGAAACAATATTAACTGCATTGGGTATACCTGCTTCAAATGCAATCACTATGTTCTACAAGCAAATCATCTTACAGCATGGCTTGCCGTTTGAAGTTAAATTACCTCAAATGCCGCTTAATGTCAGTAAAATGACAAAGGAAGAATTGGACGCCGAATTGCAAAAAGGCTATGATGATATGCTTGCAGGCAGAATGCTTCCTGCCGATCAGGTGTTTGATGAACTGCACAGAAAGTACGGCATATGAAGTATAGCGTTGTAATATCGCCCAAAGCGGCTGATGATTTAAAAGGAATATATGAATATATTGCATTTTCGCTTTGCGAGGAAAAAACGGCAAAAGATATGCTTTTGCTTCTTGAGAAAAATATTTTTTCTCTTGATGAAATGCCCGGCAGATATCGAATATATGATACAGAACCATGGAAAACCAGAAATCTTCATATTATGCCGGTAAAAAACTATCTCGTTTTCTATATCCCTGACGAGCAAAGCAAAACGGTAAATATTGTTCGTGTGATTTACGGTTCAAGAAACTTAAATGAACAGCTCGAAAAGTGAGCTGTTTTCGGAACTCGATGAAAATCGGGTTCTTTTTTTATCTGTAAAAGGAGGAATTTTTAATGAAATACAAAAAGATATTAGCTGTGTTTCTGATGCTTTTAACGGTGCTTACAGTATTTTCTCTGTCTGCATCTGCTTTGTCATGGGACGGCAGTTCAGCAGGCGGAAGCACAAATGCAGTAAACGGCAGTTCAACAGGCTATGTAATACGCTCTACAAATGATTCAAATTGCGTTGTCGGCTACCGTTTTTCCGTTGTCAATTCATTAGGCAGCATGAAAGTCAACAAGGTTATTGATGTGTTCAGAAATACAGGTAACGGCGATAATGCTTATTCATCGTCGGCTAAGTTTACAACTAAGTACAACAAAAAGCAGCTTATATCCAACAAAAACGCAAAGCTCACAACATCACAAAATACTACAAACTGCTACAAGGAAAGTTCAATGAGCTTTGTCAGTACACTCCCAAATCCGTCGGGTGTTGAAACATGGCAGGCATACGAGGGTAATATTAACAAGGTACTGACTAAAATCGGTGTCGGAACAGTTTCAAACATGATTTACAGTGACAAGGTCATCATTGAACCATTGTTTGATATTTGCCTTGCAGGTGAATATCAGGCGTTGACAGTAACTGAAATTGCTTACTGTGGTAGAGGTGTAAAAGGTGGTAGCAGTGACGGCGGCACAAGTAACGGAACTTCCTCAACATGGGGATTTATTGCGAACTACACAAACCGCATATGGCCGAATAAGCTGTATACACCTGACGGACAGGGATTATGGACAGCAGCTTCGGCAATTGCAAGTTCAACTAAAGCAACCTTTGATGATATCTTAACTAAAGGCTATGGAGCAGGTATTGCATACAATGAAACCGCAAACATTACCTACACGATTAAGTTCAACGGTAACGGCAGTACAAGCGGATCGACCGCTTCTATGTCAATGGTGAAAGATGTTGCCAAAAATCTTACTGCTAACGGCTTTTCAAGAACAGGATACACCTTTAAAAACTGGAACAAGAAAGCCGATGGCAGCAGTACGAGTTATACGAATAAGCAAAGTGTAAAGAATTTATCAAGTACACAAGGAGCAACGGTTAATCTCTATGCCCAGTGGACGCCCATAACCTACACGGTTAAGTATAACGGAAACGGAAGCACAGGCGGCTCAACTGCTTCATCAACGCACACTTATGACACGGCAAAAGCACTGACAGCTAACGGATTTACAAAAACAGGTCATACTTTCAGTGGTTGGAATACCAAAGCTAACGGAAGCGGAACAAGTTACAGTAACAAACAATCAGTAAAGAATTTAACTTCAACAAGCGGAGCAACAATCAATCTTTACGCACAGTGGACGCCGAATAAATACACTGTTTCATACAATGCAAACGGTGGTAGTGGTGCTCCCGGCAATCAGACAAAGACTTATGGTGTGGATTTAACACTTTCTTCAACCAAGCCGACAAGAACAGGATATACTTTCAGCAAATGGAATACCAAAGCTGATGGCTCGGGTACAAACTACAACAGTGGTGGTAAATATACAGGTAACGCAAACTTGACATTGTATGCAGTATGGACACCGAACACCTATACAGTAACCTACAATGCAAACGGTGGTAGTGGTGCACCGTCTGCACAGACGAAAACCTACGGTGTGGATTTGACTTTATCTTCAACAAAACCAACAAGAACCGGATATACATTCAGTAAGTGGAACACTAAAGCTGATGGATCGGGTACGAACTACAACAGTGGTGCTAAGTATACAGGTAATGCAAACCTGACATTGTATGCGGTTTGGACGCCTAACAAATACACTGTTTCATACAATGCAAATGGTGGTAGTGGTGCGCCCGGTAATCAAACAAAAACTTACGGTGTTGACTTAACACTTTCTTCAACTAAACCTACGAGAACAGGCTACACATTCAGTAAGTGGAATACAAAGGCTGACGGTACAGGTACAAACTACAATTCAGGTGCTAAATACACTCAAAACGCAAACTTGACACTGTATGCACAATGGAATTCTGCGAGAACACTTTCGCTTGAAGCTGTGACGCCAAATGCACCATACAGAGAAAACACCGATGTTATCACGAGTTTCAATCTTGTAAATGGCGGAACAAAAAATTGTATACCAGGTGATAATGTTTCAGTTGTGTTTAAGGTGTATAAAGACAGCACGGTAATTAAAACTGTAACATTAAACAATGCGGTCGTTCCTGCTAATGATAAGAATCTATTGTATTTTAAGTGGAAAGTGCCGACGAACATCGGCAGCAGTACGATATATGTAGGCGGCGAAATAGTCGAGAACGGTTCATCATACGGACTTGTTAAGAAAAGTTATTCCACCTGCCAATACACCGTATCAACCACTCCTGATACACAATATGAAATATCTGCTCCGAGCGGATTTACAAGACCGTCTGTACCTGCTTCAAGTAACAGTACTAAAACATGGAGCGTATACACCTATGAAAACAGTGCGTTTAAAAAGACAAGCTATGGTATTGGATTTTCTTCTGATGCACCTAAAATTGTTCCTGCTGCAAGTGCAAACGCAACACAGAGCAGCGGTGTATGGACAATGAAATCGGGGTACGGTATAGAGATGTCTTTTGCAAATGGAGTTAAAGCTGTCAGTGGATATACCATGCCGTCGGCAGATTCTTACACTGTATCGCAATATGCAATTGCAAAATTTCCCGAGTTTTCATATCTCACTTCAGTGAACAAGTACAGAACACTTGAACTTGTATCGGATAAGTGGGTGTTCAGGTCCAACAGTTCATACGGCAGACTGCACTTTACTCCGCTATGGTATCCCGACGGTGCGTATACAGTTGCTGTTGAACAAAGCGATTTATGGACGCCTGCGGGTATGATTACACGAAAAGTCAACACAAATTCGATCACCATTAAAGGCTCTGCCTATGATGATTGGTATATTTAAAATATAACTGACGGTTAAGTTATTAACCATTGGTTTAACTTTTTGGAGGACAAGTGAATGCAATATAAATACAGCAATGTTATTGCAATTAAACACGGAATAAACGCAGCTTTAATAGCTGAACATATTTTTTCTCAACTTTCCCAGTCGGCAGTAATACAAAACGATACTCGATGGATAAGAATAACGCAGAAGCAGCTTACCGCAGTTTTCCCATTTTTAGGAAAGACAGCGATTAAAACAGCACTCAATAAACTTGTTAATGATGGTGTTTTAGTTAGAGAAAAATTTGGTCGTCGCTTCTTCGATCATGCATATTTTTACTCAGTAACGCAATACGGTGGGAGGGTTATACAAAGTGACAAGGAATATGACAGGTAAATGCATAATCAGCGAAAATCAGGTGAGCTTGCTGAAATACGGCGGCGGTGTCGAAGTGTATATCAACGGCTATCTTATTGAAACCTTTAATGAAGAATTTGATGATATGGAGCTTGTCAAAGAAGTGCTCAGAGGATATTACGGATACGAATTTATTGAAGATATTGAGGAGGATAAAGAATGAAGTTGAATATTGAAACAATGACTACATCTGAAAGAATGTACACATATTTTGCAGGCTCAATGTTCGGCTGGCATACAAAAGCCGCCGATCCTGCAAACTATGATGCTAACGGTACACCTATCAGACAGCGTGTAAGGGAGCGAGGTGAGGCACGATGAAAAATATCGGGAAACATGAGTGATAAAAGATATTGGCATTGCGATTATGAACACTGTCAATACAGCAACGGACTTGTTTGCAATATATGCTGGAAACAGGTGTATGAAAATTTTAAGGCGGAAAGGAGCGATTGTAATGGCGAAAATACAAAACGAGATGCAGAAAAGAATGAAGATTCTTGAAAAAGTCATATCTCTCGGCTACAAGACTGAGGAAGATATTAAAAAGCTGATGCCGAAAGATTTACTAAAAGATGAAAGTTTGTCTTTTACAGACCTTTTGCTCATATATGACTTGCAGGAAAGCGTTAAGAACAACAGACTGTTCTCATTCCTTTCAGAAGGTGCAAGTGAGGTGGTCTGATGAATAAATTTCAGCAAATCACAGCGGTGTTTAATGAAGAAATCAGTACCGTTACACAAAATCAAAACAACTGGACTTCATTTCTGAAAACGGCAGCCAACAACTACAAATACAATTTTGTCGAGCAGATTTTAATTCACGCTCAAAGACCTGACGCAACTGCCTGCGCTGAAATTGAGGTGTGGAACGAAAAGTTTGGCAGATGGGTAAATCGTGGCGCAAGAGGTATCGCCCTTTTTGATTATTCGGGCAGTTATCAAAAGCTTCGATATGTGTTTGATGTATCGGATACAAATTCCTTTTACGGTAATGAAGTCAAACTATGGTCGATTTCCAATAAACATGAAGATGAAGTGAAAGAAGCTTTATCGAATGCTTTCGGTGAAATAGATGACATAAGCTTTGAATCGGCTATATTTGATACAGCAACAAATCTTGCAGAGGATAATGCTGCTGATTACCTTGAGATGATAACCGATTTCAAACACGACAGTTTTCTTGAAGAACTTGACAGCTTAAATGTTGAAGCAATTTTCAAGTCTGCACTTTCAAACAGTATCGGATATATGATAATGACAAGGTGCGGTATTGATGCGGACACTTTTTATGGCAGTTCTGATTTTCGTGATGTCATGAATTTTAATACAAGTTCGCTTGTAATCTCATTAGGTACGGCAGTCAGTGAGATTGCCGAAATGGGACTTCGTGAGCTTGAAAGTACAGTCAGAAATCTTCAAAAAAATGAAAGAAAACACAATCGCACATTCGACAGGTCAAAAGAAAATGAGTATGATGAAGTCACAAACACCGAAAGGAGCAATGACAATGGCACAGATAGCATACAGACAAGTGGGAGATTACAGAATTCCGAACATCACAATGCCGAAACAGGAGAACAAACCGCTCGGCAAATACGGAATGATGAGAAAGACATTTTTGCAGAACAACAAGAAAGTTCTTTTGAACATTCTGTTGACCAAGGGCGAACTGATGAATCATCTTCACGAGATCGACACACAAGCGAACGAGATGATGGAAACATTGACCAAACAGATGATGAAATCACAGAACATAACGGAACAGCTAAAGGAAACAGACCCGATGAAATGGGTTCAGATGATGAACAGTATTCAGAACTCGGCACAGGAAATGGTATTGACGGATTTAATCTACGCTTAGATTGGTATGACCAGGAACATGAGGATAACAGCCTTCCGTTTTTCGGAAATACGGACTTGATAAATGAAATTCTCTTGACAACACCGCACCTCAAAGCATCAAAAGAAATTATCAGGCAGTTTTATGAATCACATCCTGATAACAGAGAACGAACCGAATACATCAAGAGCATATTCAATAACGATTACACCGAGGTAATTTTGAGTGACGGTAACAGATACGGTTACAAAACCTATGAGAATGTGCTTCATTTGTGGGAAGGCAGTTATTTAAGACGCACGAAGCAGAGCTTTTACGATTGGGGTGTTATTGCAAAACACTTTGAGGGTATGCGACTTCTCGGTCAGCTTTACGATGAAGCAAAACCCTTACCGTCTGTTGACGGGCAGATAAGTTTAATAGAACAAGCGGAGGCAAAGAAAACCTCTGCTTTTTCTTTTACACAGGAGATAATAGATGCTGTTTTAACCCGAGGAAGCGGTGTTTCCGAAGGTAAAATGCGTATCTATGAACAGTTTCAAAAGAGTTTATCCTCAAAAGAAAATGTGAAGTTCTTAAAGGACGAGTACGGTTGGGGCGGTTCTGCGCCTGTCATAACCGGAACGAATATTGATGAGATGCACGATGCAAAAGGCATTCGTATTTCAAATGGCCTCGGCTCAGAAAAACCTCATATTGATTTGAGTTGGTCACAGGTTGAAAAGCGTATCGGAGAGCTGATCCGTATAGACAGATACCTGAATTCAAAAGAAAAGGAAATATATCCTCAGTGGCTTGAAAAGCAGGAAGAACTTGAAATAGAAAGAGCCTTAGAAGCAGAAAATAGAAAAATGCTTCATACTGCACCACCTGAGCCGAAAGAATACACCTATGAGTATCATCTCGGTGATACGGTATATATCGGCGCTGATGAATACACGATTACTTCTCTTTCTGATCCGGTCATATTGAGTGATTCAAAGCTTCCTCTGTTTTCAACGGAAATGCCGAGAGCAGAGTTTGATTTGAAAGTTAAGGAAAATCCTGCAAACGATCATTTGAAAGTTGAAGTACAAAAACAATCTGCCAAAGAAGTCAGCACAGAAACCGAAGATGAGATTGCGGAACAAACTGATGATATTGTTAATGAACTTTCTGGTAATGAAGAGGTTGTTTCAAAAGAAAAGACATCAGGTGATACACTTTGGAATAAATACAGAAAAATCAAAGCCGAAAATCCCGACAGTATTGTTTTCTATCAGCTTGGTGACTTCTTTGAAATCATGGGCGAAGATGCAAATACTGCCGCAGAAGCTCTTGATGTTGTTCTGACTTCAAGAAAAGTGTCGGACAATGAGAAAATCCCCATGTGCGGCATACCGTCACACAGGCTTGAAACTTATCTCGGCATGATGAACGACAGAGGTTATGACATCACTTTATCAACTTTTGAGAACGGCGAAAGAACAAACAGGCTCGTAGTTTCTCAAAACAAGGAAGATCCAACAAACAGTTACCCTATCGGCAGAATCAACTATCTTCACACAGACGGTTCTGTTCGTGAAAGTATCGAATATACAAGCGAATACAAATTGAAAAAGGATATTCAGGAAGAAAACTTTTACGGTGTACCGATGACGGTTACTTTGTACCGTGACAAAGGCGGTAAAGTTGTTCCGCATGAATATATATCGGATTGTGATCCGCCGCTTCAGGGCTTTGCAATCATTGACAGTCCATATATATTACCGCCCGAAGAAGAAATTAACGATGATGATCTTATCGGGAAAGAAGTCACAATTGATGATCATAAGTATGTTATTGAAAGTGTTGGTAAAATCAGCGGCGATGTTTCCATGCGTGATGTCACCTTTCAAAACAGCACAGGTTTTCTGATAAACCGAGTTGAAAAGATTGACTTTGTCAGAACGCATTTAATGAAAGAGGACAATAGTCTTGAAGAAGCAAAGTGGCTCATAAAAGAATACTGTGACATAGAGTTTGGAGATTGTGATGATTTTTCTGATTTAAGCAGGGTCAGTCTTGGATATACAACAGTTACGGAAGAAGAAATACCGATTTATGCCTATGTTGACCTTGTCAATTTTAAACTTGAAAGGCAGTTAAATGACACGGTAATTGAAACAAGACAGTATTACTCACTTCCTGATCTCATCATCAATGAGCTTGAGAGCCTTGAATTTTCTGATTTGATGTATGTTTCCGATGAAGATATTGCAAAGTACAATGAAGCGACAGCGATTATACCATCTTGTGAAGAGCAACCAAAACAGACATCTAAACCCACCATACCCGAAAGAGAAAAACACAATTACAAAATTACCGATAACAATTTAGGCGTCGGCGGGGCAAAGGAAAAGTTCAGAGGCAACATGGCGGCAATAAACCTTTTGCATGAACTTGAATTTGAAAACAGATTGGCAACACCTGAAGAACAGGAAGTTTTAGCTAAATATGTTGGCTTCGGCGGTTTATCCGATGCCTTCGACGAAACAAAAGATAACTGGAAAACGGAGTTTACAGAACTGTATACCGCATTATCACCTGAGGAATATGCTGCAGCAAGAGAAAGCACATTGACAGCCTTTTACACTCCTCCCGTTGTCATCAATGCCATGTATCAGGCGCTTTCAAATATGGGTTTTACCAGTGGCAATATATTGGAGCCTTCTTGCGGCGTCGGAAACTTTATGGGTATGCTTCCCGACAGTATGAAAGACAGCAAGTTTTACGGTGTTGAGCTTGACAGCATATCGGGTAGAATTGCAAAACAGCTTTATCAAAAAGCAAACATTGCAATTGAGGGGTATGAAAAAACAGCACTTCCCGACAGCTTCTTTGATGTTGCAATCGGCAATGTGCCGTTTGGTCAGTTCAAAGTTTCTGACAAGAAGTACGACAAAAACAACTGGCTGATTCATGACTACTTCTTCGGCAAGACTTTGGATAAAATCAGACCCGGCGGACTGATTGCTTTTATCACTTCATCCGGAACAATGGACAAGAAAAATCCTGCGGTTAGAAAATATATCGCCCAGCGAGCAGAACTTTTAGGTGCAATACGACTGCCGAATAACACTTTCAAAGCCAACGCAGGTACGGAGGTTACAAGCGACATTCTCTTTCTTCAAAAGCGTGATAGCTTAGCAAACGAAGAACCGGATTGGGTACACCTCGGAAGAGATGAAAGCGGAAACGAGATAAATCAATATTTCATTGACAACCCTGATATGGTGCTCGGTGAAATGGTTATGGAAAGCTCGCAGTGCGGTCAGTCATTGACCTGTAAGCCATATGAAAACAGAAAGCTTTCAGATTTGCTTTCCGAAGCTATACAGAATATTCACGCTGAATTTACAGAGTATGATATATCTGAAATAGGTGAAGATGAAAGTTTAGAATCTATCCCCGCAGACCCGAATGTACGCAACTTCAGTTATACAATCGTTGACGGCAAAGTGTTGTACTATCGTGAAAACAGCAGAATGAATCCTGTTAATGTGTCTGTCACTGCAATGAACCGTATTAAAGGCATGATAGAAATTCGTGACTGTGTAAAAAATCTTATCGACCTGCAAACAGAAGATTATCCCGACAATGCAATCAAAGCCGAACAGGAAAAGTTAAATACTCTCTATGATAACTTCACTAAAAAATATGGTCTTATCAATTCCCGTGCCAATAACTCCGCCTTTTCCTCCGACAGCTCATATTATCTTCTATGCTCACTTGAAGTCATAGGAGAAAACGGTGAACTCAAACGCAAGGCGGATATGTTCACAAAGCGTACCATCAAACCGAATATTAAGGTCACATCTGTTGCAACTGCAAGCGAAGCCTTAGCCGTGTCTATCGGTGAAAAAGCTTGTGTTAATATGGACTTTATGCAAGAGCTTACAGGTAAGACAGAGTCGGAAATATTTGAAGATTTAAAAGGCGTTATCTTCTTAAATCCTGAACCTGACGGTAAGTACAACGAATATCTGACTGCCGACGAATATCTTTCGGGCAATGTGCGAAAGAAACTTGAACTTGCCAAAAGAACAGCAGAGCTTTATCCCGAAGATTACAGCATCAATGTTGAAATGCTTAAAAAGGTACAGCCTGAAGATTTAAATGCAAGTGAAATATCCGTTCGTTTGGGTGCAACATGGCTGCCCACTGAAGATGTACAACAGTTTATCTTTGAAACCTTGCAAACACCAAGATATGCACAGTGGAACATTAAGGTGCATTATTCAAAGTACACAGCCGAATGGAATATTGAAAACAAGAGCTATGACCGTACCAATGTTATGGCAAACAGTACCTATGGTACAGAACGAATCAACGCATACAAAATCATTGAAGAAACACTCAATCTCAAAGATGTCCGTATTTTCGATTATGTTGAAGATGAATATGGAAGCAAGAAGCCTGTGCTTAACAAAAAAGAAACAGCCATTGCACAAGGCAAACAGGAACTCATAAAGCAGGCATTTCAGGACTGGATATGGCAAAACCCGGAACGCAGGCAAAGGCTTGAGAAAAAGTACAATGAACTTTTCAATTCCGAACGAGCAAGAGAGTATGACGGAAGTCATATTAAATTCAGCGGTATGAATCCTGAAATAACCTTGCGTCCTCATCAAATCAATGCAGTTGCAAGGATTATGTACGGCGGTAATACGCTGCTTGCACATGTAGTCGGTGCCGGGAAGACGTTCGAGATTGTAGCCGCTGCACAGGAAAGCAAACGGTTAGGCCTTTGCAACAAATCCCTTATCGTTGTACCTAATCATTTAACAGAGCAATGGGCAAGTGAATATTTACAGCTTTATCCCAGTGCAAATATCCTTGTTGCTACCAAGAAAGATTTTGAAACAAAGAACCGCAAGAAGTTTTGTGCAAGAATAGCCACAGGTGATTACGACGCAGTTATCATAGGTCACTCACAGTTTGAAAAGATACCGCTTTCAGTTGAAAGACAGCAGCTAATGCTACAACAGCAGATTGATGAAATAACGGAAGGTATTGCACAGATTAAATACAGCCGTGGTGAGAAATTTACCGTCAAACAGCTTGAAAAGACAAAGAAGAATTTACAGGCAAAGCTTGACAAACTTAACGATCAGACAAGAAAAGATAATGTCATAACTTTTGAAGAATTAGGCGTTGACAGGTTGTTTGTAGATGAAGCTCATAATTTTAAGAACTTGTTTCTCGTAACAAAAATGCGTAATGTAGGTGGAATAGCGCAAACTGAAGCACAAAAGTCAAGCGACCTATATATGAAGTGTCGTTATCTTGATGAAGTAACAGGAAGCAAAGGTGTAATCTTTGCAACAGGTACACCTGTATCAAACAGTATGGTTGAGCTTTACACGATGCAAAGATATTTGCAATATGTAACTCTCAAAGACAAAAACTTACAGCACTTTGACGCATGGGCAAGTACCTTTGGTGAAACAGTAACAGCGATAGAGCTTGCACCGGAAGGCACAGGCTATCGCTCAAAGACACGCTTTGCCAAGTTCTACAACCTTCCCGAACTTATGATGATGTTCAGACAGGTAGCTGACATACAGACAGCGGATATGTTAAAACTTCCTGTTCCTGATGTTATGCGGAAAACTGTTACTATTACACCGTCAGATATGCAAAAAGAGCTTGTAGCTGCTCTTTCTGAACGAGCAGAGAGAGTAAGGAACAAAATGGTTGACAGTAGTGTTGATAATATGCTCCTCATAACCAATGACGGAAGAAAATTAGCACTTGATCAAAGGCTTTCAAATGAGATGTTGCCTGACGACCCGAACGGCAAGGTTGCTACCTGTGCAAACAATGTATATATGATATGGGAGCGAACAGCACCGAAAAAATCGGCACAGCTTGTTTTCTGTGATTTATCTACACCGCACAATGACGGAAAGTTCAATGTTTATGATGATATGAGAACTAAGCTAATTGCTAAAGGTATACCTGAGAATGAAATATCCTTTATCCACAGCGCTGATACCGAAGCAAAGAAAAAAGACCTTTTCGCAAAGGTACGGTCGGGTCAGGTTCGTATTTTGATTGGTTCAACCTTTAAAATGGGTGCCGGGACGAATGTGCAGAAAAAACTTATTGCAGAACATCATCTTGATTGTCCTTGGAGACCCGCTGATTTGGAGCAGCGTGAAGGTCGAATTATTCGTCAAGGAAATGAAAACCCAACTGTTGAGATATATACCTATGTTACCAAGGAAACCTTTGACAGTTATTTGTATCAATTGGTAGAAAACAAGCAAAAGTTTATCGGTCAAATTATGACATCAAAATCGCCTGTTCGTTCAGCAGAAGATGTTGACGAGCAGGCATTATCATATGCAGAAATTAAAGCATTGGCAACGGGCAATCCGCTAATTAAAGAAAAGATGGATTTAGATGTTTCGGTGTCAAAACTCAAGCTTTTAAAGCAAAGTCATCTCAGTCAGCGGTATGCGTTGGAAGATAAGGTAATTAAGTTCTATCCTGCCGAGATAAAGAAATATGAAAACATTATTGAGGGTTACAAGGCAGACATTCAAACTGCACAATCGCAAAGTATATTTGCTGATGACGGATTTACAGCAATGACTGTTGAAGATGTAACTTATACCGATAAGAAGGCGGCAGGTACAGCAATACTTGAGGCCTGCAAAGCAATGACTTCACCTGAGCCGAAACGCATCGGTGATTACCGTGGCTTTTATTTAGAACTGTCTTTTGACAAGTTTGAAAAGCAATACTGTATGACTCTTGTCGGAATGCTGCGGCACTCTGTTTCTCTTGGTACGGACATACACGGTAATATTACCCGTCTTGATAATATGATTTCTTCGCTGCCGGACAGACTGAAAGTTGCACAGGAACTTCTTGAAAATACAAAGACGCAGTTTGCAAATGCAAAAGGGCAGATTGAAAAGCCTTTTCCGCAGGAGGATGAATTGAGGACAAAATCCGAAAGACTTGCTGAACTTAATGCTCTTCTTGATATGGATCATAGGGGGAATGAGATTGCGGATGGGGTGGTTGGTGTTGGTGACGGTACTTCTCAAAGGGTAAGAAATGATGTTGTGAGATGAAGTAGGCGGCATTGATTGAGGTCAATGCCGCTAAGAAGTATTAAGAAACTTTTTGCAGTCGGAGGTAGAGTTAGATATAATAAAATAATATACCTATTATACAGAGGAGCGTTTACGATGACGGATTTACAAAAGTATATTAACAACTATCTTGATGACTGCAAGTATATGAAAGGTTTAAGCGAGAAAACGCTGAAAGCATATTCTATTGATTTAAGGCAGTTTTCAAAATTTTGTGCGGACAGGCATTGGAATGAAAAAGAAACAATAGAAGAATACATTAAAGCTCAATATTCAAAAAATAAGCCCAAGACAGCTAAAAGAAAAATTGCTTGTATCAAAGCTTTCTTTCACTATTTGGAGAATGGAGATTTGATTTTATCAAGTCCGTTTCACAAAATCACAATCAAACGCAGAGAGCCGGTAGTTTTACCTAAAGTTATTCCAGTACCCATACTTACTAAAATGCTTGAAACCGCATACAAAAGACATGACGAGGAAGGACATTCCAGCTGCTTTTACAAGTTTACATTAAGAGATATTACAATTATGGAGTTACTGTTTGCAACCGGAGTTAGGGTATATGAATTATGTAATTTGAAACCTGATGATGTCAGCTTGAAAGGTAAATACATAAAAGTATACGGAAAAGGCTCAAAAGAGAGATACGTACAGCTTACAAATAAAGATGTTCTTGCTGCTTTAAGGCAGTATCAAAAAGTGTATGCAGATGAAATATTGGATACAGGTTATTATTTTATAAACAACCGTGGCGGCAAGATTTCAGAGCAGTCTGTTAGATTTATGATTGATAAATATGCAAAGCTCGCCGGAGCGAGTATACATATAACCCCACATATGTTCAGGCATACAGTTGCAACGCTTCTACTTGAAGAAGATGTTGACATTAGATACATACAGGAACTTCTCGGTCACAGCTCAATTACAACTACACAAATTTACACTCACATAAGCATGAATGCTCAAAAACGGATTCTTACTAAAAAGCATCCAAGAAATAAGCTGAAGGTTAATGTTGATGTGTGATAGAAATGGCAGTCATCTTAATGGTGGCTGCTTTTTTACAGGATAACAATAAATTATCCGTTATTCGACCTTACAATAGCTATTTATTATTGTGAGATTATATCGTGGGAGGCGTAATGAATTGCTTAACGAACGAGATTTGATAAATTTATTTTCCGAAAAAATTCTTAACGAGGAGGCGGCATTATTTGTTGCTGCTGGATTATCACAAAGTGCAG
>JAMPAU010000023.1 GCA_023667045.1 Ruminococcus flavefaciens
CCAGACTTATTTTCAGAGCCGTGTCAATTTTTTTCATGTCACGTCTGCTCAGAGTGCCGATGTACGTTTTTAGCCTATAAACCGATATAGTCCGCACCTGTTCAAGCATAACTATCGACTGTTTTGAAAGTCCTTTGCAGTGAAGATTGACGTGTGTGGGAAGTTTTTTCTTCTTTTGCGATGTCACAAACGCAATTATCGTAGTCTGAGAATATCTGTTACCGACATTATTCTGAATTACAACAGCCGGTCTCCTTCCGCACTGTTCCGAACCCATTGAGTTTTCGACCTCCACAACAAACACATCTCCACGATTTATTTTTCTTATTTTCACCAGCCCCTTTTATGTAGACAGAGCTACTCCCGACGGAGCAGCTCCGTTATCATTTTGTTTTTCGGAATACATCGCTGTACCCCTGTAACCTGTTTCAGGTCACTTCACTGTTGTGAACACAACAGCACTTTCCTTTGATTCAAAGGTGACGGAAATTTGCTTACAGACATTGTCTGTCCCCTCCGCCAAAAGGAACACTCCGGACAGACTGGATTTCTCGCCAGCCATCATAGGTCGCTAACCTCCCGACTTTCAACGGTCGGGTCGCCTTTTACGAAAGTACCTGTCCTACAGCTTACATCTGTTCACGGGACTGAAATTTTCCCCGCTATTCCAATTTGGAGCGATGCCGCTCGCTGTAGACCGACGTTCCGAAGTGCCGATATTCAATTTTCAAGTTTCCTGAGGTTTTTCAATTCCTTAAAGTCCCCTCATTATTCTCTAGTAACTTAATCATCATTCTACAACCATTTTTTTGAAATTTATAAAAACAATCAGCGATTTGCACAATTACAGATAGATAAAATTAGTTATAATTACCACATTGAATTTTTGACTGCTTCATACAATTTTTTTAAAATTGCATATTTACGTTTGCTGAGTGCCTGCTGAGAAACACCATATATTGCTGTAAGTTCACTTTGATTTTTATTTTCAGAGAAAAGCTGTGTGATTAAATTACGTTCGGATTCGCTTAACCGTTCCATCGCTTTTCTGAGTTCCTCATGTCTGAAAGCTGTATTCATAGATTCAATGATTTTGTCGTCAACCATAACTTCATCTTCGTTCTGAAACACACTCATATCATAGCTGTATTCTATTTCATTCTGTTCAAGCGAAATCGTTTCCACTGTTTTTCCTTCCGCATCTTTCTGCGTATATCTGTAATGGTTGAGTTTTCTGTAATGCTCATCATACTCCGATTTTTCGCACTCAAGCACACAGTTTCCGAAACTGATAAACCAGCGATTATCTTCCTGTTTTGCCCCGATATATTCTTCTTCTGCCATCTCGACATACTTCGGTTTATTGCCGTTGGGGTTGTATTTATAGTATTTGCTCACTTTTAATCCTCCGTTCTGAATCGTTTTGTCTGAATCAAAACGGGGGATTATGGGTATTTTGCGGCTGTACAAAGCCACTCTGATAATAAAAACATTCTGTGTCCTTTCTCCTGAAAGCAGAGCGAGGACACAGAAAAAAGTCCACAAATATGTGGACTCTGAAAAATAAATGACACGCCGAAACTGAAACAGCAGTTCATCATTACAAACAAAATGATAATTTCTGTGTCCTCAGCATCTGAACGCATTAGGTTTACAAAAAAATAACCCCGACAGAATACCGCATATTCCTGCGGTTATCCTATCAGGGTGTATATAGATATATTTTTTAAATAATTAAATGCATATTTTTATGTTGTACTTCTTACATCATAGCACACTTAAATTTGTCTGTAAATACTCAAAAATGGTACTTTTAGACTTATATTGTCGAAATAAATCAACAGTTCATATTTTTATTTTAAATTTAAAAAATCCGCTTTCTTTTTGTAGAAACCAATTGAAAGTAGTGATGAATTATGTTATAATAATAAAAATGCTG
This sequence comes from Ruminococcus flavefaciens, assembly GCA_023667045.1. Taxonomy (GTDB): domain Bacteria; phylum Bacillota; class Clostridia; order Oscillospirales; family Ruminococcaceae; genus Ruminococcus; species Ruminococcus flavefaciens_AC. The sequence goes on from JAMPAU010000023.1 coordinate 1,940, forward strand.
TTAAGGAGCAAATTTATGAATGACAAACAAAAAACAAAATCAGCAAAAGAATTTGTACAGCGTTGGACGGGTAAAGGATATGAAAAGGGTGAAAGTCAGCAGTTTTGGCTTGATTTGCTTGTAAATGTTTACGAAGTGCCGAATATTACAGGTTTTATCACGTTTGAAGAACAAGTCAAGTTAGACCACACTTCTTTTATTGACGGCTATATTTCGGCAACTCACGTCATGATTGAGCAAAAAAGTGTTGATAAGGACTTGCGAAAAGCTATCAAGCAATCAGACGGCACGTATTTGTCACCGTTCCAACAGGCGAAACGTTACGCATCAGAACTGCCATACTCCAAACGTCCACGTTGGATAGTGACTTGCAACTTCTCGGAGTTTCTTGTTTATGACATGGAAAAGCCGAATTGTGAGCCGGAACAGATTTTATTAAAAGACTTACCAAAAGAATATTATCGACTGCAATTCTTAGTTGATACAGGCAATGACAATATCCGAAAAGAAATGGAAATATCGCTAAAAGCCGGTGAATTAGTCGGTAAGCTGTATGATTTGATACTCAAACAATACAAGAACCCAGACAGTCCGGAAACGCTTAAAAGTCTGAATATGCTGTGTGTTCGGCTTGTATTCTGTCTTTATGCGGAGGACGCTAATATTTTTGGTAAACATAAGATGTTTGGTAAGTATTTACAGCGTTTTCCGGCAATGGACGTGCGAAAAGCCTTGATTGAACTATTTCAAGTGTTGGATACGCCCATATCAGAGCGTGACCCATATATGAATGATGATTTATCGGCGTTTCCATACGTCAACGGTGGACTTTTTGCGGACGAAAATATAGAAATTCCACGATTTACAGATGAAATTGTGGATTTACTGGTGAATGGTGCAAGCAAGGTGTTTAACTGGGCTGAGATTTCGCCGACAATATTCGGTGCGGTGTTTGAAAGCACCCTGAACCCTGATACAAGGCGTTCAGGCGGTATGCATTACACGTCCATAGAGAACATACACAAGGTTATAGACCCTTTGTTTTTGGACGATTTGAGGGCAGAATTAGCGACTATTCTTGAACTAAAAGTTGAAAAAACACGGCTTGCACGTCTTAATGATTTCCGCAACAGGCTTGCAAGTCTGACGTTCCTTGACCCAGCTTGTGGCAGTGGCAATTTCTTAACGGAGACTTACATAAGCCTCCGACGACTTGAAAATGAGGCTTTACGTTCCATTTACGACGGTCAAAAGATGTTTAACCTTGACGGCTTAATCAAAGTCGGAATACACCAGTTTTATGGCATAGAAATCAATGATTTTGCCGTGACTGTTGCAAAAACTGCACTTTGGATTGCCGAAAGTCAAATGATGAGAGAAACGGAAGAAATCGTGGAGCATGACCTTGACTTCCTGCCGTTAAAGTCCTATGCTAATATCGTTGAGGGAAATTCTCTCCGTATCGACTGGACGGACGTTGTGTCTAAAGACAAATTGTCCTATATTATGGGAAATCCGCCCTTTGTCGGCTACTCGTTGCAGAGTAAAGAACAAAAAGCGGATATTTTGAGTATTTATGTTGACGAAAACGGCAAGCCCTACAAGACCGCCGGAAAAATTGACTATGTAGCCGGTTGGTATTTCAAGGCATCGTCTCTAATGCACTCTACGGGCATTCAGACGGCTTTTGTGTCCACCAACAGTATAACACAAGGGGAGCAAGTAGCGAGCGTCTGGAAGCCGTTGTATGAGCGTTTTGGCGTGTCTATTGACTTTGCATATCGCACGTTCCGGTGGGACAGTGAGGCAAGTTTAAAAGCACACGTTCATTGTGTTATTATTGGATTTTCGTGTAAAACGCTGAATAATGTTGAAAAATCGTTGAAAAAGTTATACAGTACAGAGAATTTCCGACTTGTAAAAAATATTAATCATTACTTGATTAGTGCAGAAAATGTTTTCATTGAGAGTAGGAGAATGCCTCTTTGTGATGTTTCAGAAATGGTGCGAGGAAGTCAGCCGACAGATAACGGACACTTAATTCTTACTGAAGAAGAAAAGAACGAACTTTTAAAAGTCGAACCACAGGCAGAAAAATTTATCCGTCCGTTCATGATGGGCAAGGACTTTATCCAACGTAAGCCGAGATATTGCTTGTGGCTTGTTGGTGCAAATCCGGCTGATTTGAAGAAATGCCGGAGAGTAATGGAGCGTGTAGAAAAAGTCAAGGAGTTTCGGCTTGCAAGTAAGAAAGAGGCAACACGCCGAAAAGCTGATACACCTACTTTATTTGATGAAATAAAAGAATGTAAAACTAAATATATTGCTATACCTAAAGTATCATCTCAAAACAGAAGATATATCCCTATGGAATATCTTTCGCCGGAAATCATCGCAGGAGACAAGCTGTTTATGGTTGCTGAGGCGGATTTATACTTATTCGGTGTGCTGACTTCCAACGTCCATATGGCATGGACAAGAACTGTCTGCGGACGTTTAAAGAGCGATTACAGCTACTCTAACACTGTTGTGTACAATAACTTTCCGTTTCCTAATCCCACACCCGAACAGAAACAACGCATAGAACGCACTGCAAGGGCTATTTTAGACGCACGCAGCCTTTACCCTACTTGTACCCTTGCTGACTTGTACGACGAGCTTACAATGCCTCCAGAGCTCCGCAAGGCACATCAAGCTAATGACAGAGCCGTGATGAACGCTTACGGCTTTAGCAAGACCATAACGGAGAGCGAATGCGTAGCCGAACTAATGAAAATGTATCAAAAATTAATAGATAACTAAAATTTTTTCCCTTCGGTTTACAATAAATCGAGGGGATTTTTGCGAAAAAATAAGCGGGCTTTCACCCGCTTAAAATCAAAATATATAATATAATTATCAGTCACCAAGCAGAACATTAAAACCTTCCATTGCAGTTCTGCCTAAGGGATTAACGCTACCACTATCATCAGCAAGTAACATTAAACCATTTTCTGACAATAATATAGATTGTGCATAGTAACCGTATTCTCCTATACGTACAGTATTTTTCCCATAGTTTTTTACAACAGGATTAATTTCTTCACTTTCAAGTTCTAAATCTTCGTCAATAAAAATATTAATAAAATAAGAAAATTCTGTATTATGAGATTGTATTCTTCTGTTGTCACTTATATAAATCCAATTACTATCAGCATTTTGACGGGAACTTTCTAAACCGCCGAATTCTTCAATAAAACGTTTTTGTAATTCAGTAAGATAAACACCATTTTTTTCACACTCTCTTATAAGTATGGAAATATCAATTTTTCTTCCCTCATACCAACCAGCTTCCTGAAGTCTTCTGTATGTACTTTCAAGAATCGGAGCGTGATAGTCATATTCAACCGTCATAACATAGTCCCAAAAAGTTTCAGGGTTTTCAGCAATCTTTTTCTTGTCCTGATTATAAAAAGCTCCGTCTGAAAGCATATAGAATTTTTCAATAGATTCATTTTTATATGAATTCCCACAGCTTATATTTCTAAAATATCCTATATAAACTGCTACTTCCTGAAATTCTTCCCAAAAAGGACAGTAATTATCAACTGGTCTGCAACTAAATGTTATAGTATCTCCTGAATTTTTTTCAATACGTTCAAAATAAAATTTTCCATAGATTTTAATAAATTCAAGAACTTTATCCCCACATTTTATATTTTTTTCAATTATTTTGGTTTCTGCTTTTTCAAGTACTTTTTCCAATGGTTTAGCCATAAGAAAAGTATGATATGTTGGACTTTTCTTAAAATCATTAAATTCTTTTATTGTCATTATTTCACCTCCTTAAATGTTACTTGGCATTTTCTATACTTCTCCATAAATCTACCAAGTCTATATCCTTAAATGTTACTTGACAATTTTCACATTTCTCCATAAATCCACCAAGTCCACCATACTTAGTACTCTTGATGTTACAATATGTAGAAAGGTCTAAATCTTCAAATTTAACACCATTAAGTATAGCTTCTCTAGAAGCCCATATTTCTCCACAATTACTTACAGTACGATTATCTGCTAAAGTACACTCATTAATTCCATTTCTGTTAAATTCATATGCGTGTATTATTATTTCCTTATTCTCAGTTGTTTTAATTGTTATTTGGCTTGACGACATATCATAAATGCTTTGTGCTACTTTTTTAGTATTTTCTATTGCATCACTAAGTTTTTTTAATTCATTAGCTACTTCATTAGAAACCTGCATAGAACTTATACCTTCTTCAGTTAACAAATATTCATATTTCTGAATATAATATACTTCGTCTTTACCTATATCAACACTATAATTTGTGGGAAGACTTATTGTTGGATTATATCTTTTAATTCCACTTGTAGCAACATAAACATTACCACTGCTATCTGAAGCAAATGTTATTGCATAAGGTTTTTTTTGATTTACTGCTTTGACAAACCTACAATATTATCATTTTTATATTTGTTGAATATTTTAACACCGTTATCACTATACTTTGCTATCATTTCAACGGCATCATCTTTAAAACTACATTTATAAATATCCTTAAAGAACTCTTCCCCTTGATTATTAGCAACTTTAAAGAAGTTAACTGCTTTCGCTGCATCGTCAAACTTTGAAACGATTCGTACAATATCATTGCCACCTTTTATAGCCAAATCATCAGTGAGACCTAATAATGTCTTTACAGCGTTATCACCGCAATTAATGAATATTATTGCACCATCATCTGAATATTTGCTTATAAATTCTATTGCTGCTTTTTTATCTTTACTTAAATTTAAATCAGGTATTATATCATCTGAGCATCTTGCAAGCGTATCCATAATATTGCTTGCATCACCGGATTTTAAAATATTTTCAATAACATCTTCTGAATAGTATGTACATTTTGCATCTTTAAAAAGTCCTGCTACTGCATTATCTGCATAGCCATTTAATATCATCTTCTGATATAAATCACTTGATGCTATAACTTTATTATTGATTTTCCATGCAATATCAGATACTTTATCACCGACTATTGTTGCTATTTTTTTACCAGTGGAATTTTCAACAGTACCCCGCCGACCTTTTCCACTGCTTTTCCTATTCCAAATCCAGCTATTGTTGTTAATGTACTAAACTTAGCTCTGTTTTCCAATGCAACAGCAGCTTGTGAATCTCCTGCAAGAGCATCAATATACAGATACATTGAATCTGCCAGATAATCTGTAACAGCATAAAGCATAACAGCGGTAACAGCAGCCAATGCAACCATACCAACTATATTACCACATAAAAGTAAGTCTACTGTAGTAACCAATAACTTAAAAGCACCAGCATAATCAATCATTGACCAAAACAAAATACAAAGATAATCTGCTACTATACTTCCAGTTGTAGCTCCACCATTAAGTCCGCTTGTCAGTTTAAATGATACTTCTCCGGTAGCCTTATCGTGAATAATATATCCTGTACCTTTCCAACTATTGACAGAAATATTTTTATTTGGAACAAGAACAATTTTACCTTCACTGACTGCTTCCTTGATTTCTTGAATATCAGACAAATTGACTTTAAGATTGTCTATTTCATCATAATTGGCTGAACAAATAACACTGATATCAATATTATTCATTGCTGACAGACTAAAAACTTTAGCTGTAGACACACTGTCTAATCCAGTAAACTGTTCCAGTACTAAACTTTCAAGATATGAACTAACATATCCGACAGCAAACATATAATTATGTTCATCATCTGTATTTCCATTGTAACTTATTGTCGAACAACTGTTACCGATAATATCAACAGTAAATGAGCCTTCTTTTTTAAGTTCAATGTTTTTAACAAGTCCTTTTCCTGTTTCTATATTTGGTACATAAGAAAATACGCCATAGCTTAACGGACGTTCGACATAAATTTCCTTTGCTCCTGCGAGAGTTTTTGCTTCAGCATCAAGCTGAGCAAAATAAGTTGTACCAATAAGATTTAAAAAGTTTCCAATATACTTGTCATTATAAACATTGTTTTTATTTAACTTCGTTTGTTCTTCATCAGTAAGCGGCATTTTTTCATACGCTGTCAGAAGTGACTGCGGTGAAATATTCTGAGTATCTGTTACAATTGAATTTACTGTTCCAACGATAAGTTCTTTAGTCTGCTCATATGTTACACCGGCGGATTCAATCTTGATATAGAGTGTCTGATATTTTCCAATACTTGTTAAAGCATTATTCCATTCATAAACATTTTTGTTATTGATATACAAAGCAGGAGATATTGCATCATCAATCTGTGATAAATAATTTGTTGATAAATCATATATACTTTCTGGTGTAAATTCGTCCCATTCGTCATAAAAATTATCATTTGGTACATATCCAACTGAAATAGTGCTTATATAAGCATCTGGAGCAAATATACTCTTTTGATACTTACCATTAAATCCAAGATATAATTTATCTGTACTGATAACTTCAGATTTTAAAATATCATGAATCTGTTCTTTAATTATACCACAGATATACGGTAAATTCAAGGGAAGTTCATCAATTTTTTTCTGAGAAATTTTTTTGCCGGTCACATTGACATCCTGTTCATCTCCAGAATTTTCATACTGGCTTATCAGTGAATAAAAGTCAGATGATTCCTTAAAATCAGAAATGTCAAAATCAAGATTCTGTTTTTTAATTTCATCAGAAATATTTTCAACCTGTTTATATTTCTTGAAGCTGACATCAAGGTCATATTCAATACCCTCAATCGTAGTTCTTACCCAAGTGCGATTAGAGTAATATGTATCAGCCGATTTTTTCGTATCCCTGCCCTGAATCATAAAAATTTTCAAAGCAGTTTCAATATCATCAGTAGCAGTAAGGTTAATAATCTGCTGTTCAGTCATATTTACTGTGCCGGTGACATATTCAGCATCATATCCGAGATATCTGAGCATTGCAATTAACAGGCTTGCACAGTCTACATCATTTCCGCCCTTCTGTTCATATGTACCGATTGCACCTTTTCTTGAACCTGTGTAGAACTCTGTATTTATATTATTATACAGATATTCATAAACTGCAAGAGGCGTTCCAAGATTGTCAGCCAGTTCTGCCATTTCTTCTGTCATTTTGGTTTCTGTTTTTTCATTGGAATCCAAAATCACTCTTGCTCTTGGTTCAGGAGTATACTTATCTTCATAACCTCCACTATCTTCTTTGTCATCATCTGTTTTTTCTTCAGTAACAGTAATATATATCGTCTTGCTTAATGTATTGCCAACTTCATCTAATGCTGTAATGATAATTTCAAAAGTACCCGTTTTATCAGAAACAAAGCTAAATCCGTCTTTATTGCTTTTAACTGTACCGCCGTCAGATGTATATGACAGAGTAACCTCTCCCAAAAAGTGTGAAGTGCTGATAACAAGATTCGTTGTTTCATTCGGTTTTATATTATTTTTTTCAATATTTACATTGATTTTAAATTCAAATTCCAAATCTTCTTCAGATATGGTAATTGTCTGTGTTTTTTCGGTATAGTTTCCACTTTCATCTTCTGCACGGATAATAATTACATATTCACCGATTCCGTCGAAATTATAGACTGCTTTGCCGTTTTCAAACTCAATCTCTTCTCCGTTGACCGTTCCATAAACGCTTACATTTCCACTGTTATCTTCAGCTTCTGCAATAATTTCAATATTTTTGTCATCTGTAATATTAACGAAAATTTCCAGTTCAGGCGAAACTGTATCTGTTTCATCGTTATTCAAAACTGTAAATTCACAGGGAAATGTTGTGTAGTTTCCATACGTGTCAGTAGCTGTAACCTCAAGAATATGTTTTCCGGCTTTCAGATTGTCAAGAACAACTTTGTTTTCGTTGACCAGAATTTCATTTCCGTCAAGTTTTGCTGTAACTGATGCTATTTCATGTTCATCTTTTGCAGTTATTTCAACAGTTACACTATCGCCCTCATAAAGATTATTTTCTGAAAATTCTACAGAAATTTCAGGTGCAGTATTGTCAGTAACTTTAATCTCAAGAGTTACAGCAAATATAACACCACATTCTTCTTGAACTTGCCATAATACTATATGATTTCCAACAGAAAGTTTGTCTACTTTTACTGAATTATTTTTTATTTCATATTCTTTATCATCAATAGTAACTTTTTGTGAAGATATACTGATATTATCTGACTGAATAAGATTTATTTCTATAGGTTCATTTTCGCTATATATCATTTTTTCAGCTGTCAAATCAAGTCTGACAACTGGCACGACAAACTGAAGCTCTGTATCAAATCCTGCATTACTTTGTGCATGAACATCAAGAACAATATTTCCGGTTTCTAATAATGCAAGCCTAAAACTTCCATTTTCATCAAGAGAAACTTCACTGCCATTTGCTTTTACAGAAAGTTCTGCAATACCATTTTCATCTTCAGCTGTAAATTTAAATTCGCCTTCCTGTCCCACAAGCAACATCTGAGGAACAATATAATGTATTTCAGGTTCACTATGATGTTTAAGTTCTGAAACATTGAATTTTAAAGTTGTGGTGTTTGAATTGTCTGCAATATCATAGGCAATCAGTACAATTTCATATTCACCGGCATTTTCGGGTATAAAGCTATAACCATAATTTTCGTCAAGTGAAATTTCATCACCATTCAAAGAAACTTTGTAATCCTTAATACCATTTTCATCGCTAATAAAAGCAGAAATTCTTATACTATCGCCTTCATAAATATTGTCACTATCTAATTTAAGTTCAACAATCGGAGCAATGTCATCAATAATTACAGCCTTGCTGTTTTCGCCATAAATATCAAAAGAATTAAAAGCTTTAGCATTAACTGCAATAATACAGTTATTTTCAGGAGCAGTAAATGTAAAGTTACCATTTTCATCAGCAGTAACTGTATCATTTCCAGCTTTAATTTCATATCCTGAAATCTGAGCATCGTTTAGATTATTTATTTTTCCGCTAACTTCTGCTCCGGCTTTCACGACTGATGGAACATCAATCTCTATAATAGGCTTTACCATAACTTCGTCATTAAGAACAGTTATAGTTTTATTTACCACGGTTTCTGAATTGCCATCAGAAACAATTAAAGTTACAATATACTCACCGGATTTGCTGAATTTAAATGAAGTATATGGCTTATCTGAATTACTGATATTTGCATTTTCATCATTACATGACCATTTAAAATTAAGCTTTGAACAGAATAAATCATCTGATGTTTCCGATACCAGTGAAATTCTTCTGCTTACGCAAGTCGTATCAGTACTGGAAATTCTTACTTCAGGAGCATTATTAATGTAATCAATTCTATCTGCTCCGTCTGAAAGAATGGTTATATCAAAAAGTTCCGGAGTTTTTCCCGTTGATGAAACATTCATTTCAACATTCAGTTTTATATATCTTCCGGAAAGATTCTCTATATCTGAATGATTATTAATTTCAATCCATTCACCGAATGTATTTTCATCATTTCCGGTACAGGCTTTTACAATAACTTTTCCGTCATCATAAATTTTACCATTCCAGTATATATTTTTCCATATGGTATCAGCATTTTTACTGTCATAAACAGTTGTCCAACTTCCGGATTCCAAATAACTATGAACGGGCATAACGATATCATTTGCATATATTGTAGAAGATTCACCATTTCTGTTGAAATATGTACAAGATATATTATCGGCAATATTTACAAGACCATCTGTCAAATCCGAAAGCGAAACAGGAATTGTTATCTTCTGATTTTCATCAATAGAAATCTTTTCATATTTCCATTTAAACGTTTTTGAGCCATCATCATTTTCAATAACTTCAGTTGGCTGAGGATTAATTGCAGAAATATCAATATCAGCGTGCTGTGACATAGTCATTTCGAATAAAACATCATTTCCAGCTATACTGAATACTTCATCTGCAAACTGTTGCATCATTTCATTTATTTGTTCTGATGTGGGACTATTAAGATATATTCCATTACTATTTGCTGCAACCGTCTGCATTTGCTTGCTGTCATTTCCAATAGATAAAGCAAAAATTCTAATTCCATTTTCATATGCTTTTGAAGCTTCGGCAGACGAATTAGTAGAATCTTCACCGTCAGACAGAAGAATAATATATTTTTGTCTTGAATTTTCTTCAAGACTGTTAAAAAGATTAATTGCAGAATTTATACCTTTAGCAATATTTGTTCCTCCGCTTGCGTTAAGCTTGTTTATTGCAGATTCAAGCAAATCAAAATTATTGGTAAATTCCTGTAGAACAGTAGCACTACTTGAAAATTTAATTATTGCACATCGGTCATTTTCTTTCATTTGTCTAATTACTTCTTTTGCAGCATTCTGGGCATTCGACTTTCTTGTTCCATCCATACTTCCTAAAGTATCAACAACAATAGCAAGGTCGATATTATTTTCTTCAACTTCTTGAGAACCGAATCCGTTAAGATTGAATTCAAAATCTACCACATCATTATCTGCATCAAGAGATGATTTGTTAGATATTACATTTAAATCTATACCATTTACTGTATCATCAATTTTATAACTGTTTTCCGAAATAGTGCTATCATTTCCGGAACGCTGATTCAATGTCAGTTCATCGGAAGTATCAAGTCCAAGTCCGTTAAATTCTCCTTCATTGAAATCTTCATCAAAAGTATAGGTTTTTGTAATTGCAGATTCAGTTCCGAGAAGTTCCCAGTCCGAATCATTTCCATTGACATTGAATATACTTCCGCTGAAATTTATTTTATCTGCAAAGATTCTGCCATTTATGTTTGCAATATTTGAATTAAAAGCTACTGTACCTTTAGGAGCATACAGAATACCATTTATATCAATATTTGAACCATTAATTGTGATATTTCCGTTTCTTGAATAAATCACAACTCTGCCAGTTGAGATAAAATTATTTACATTGTATGTAATATCCTCATCAGCAATAATATAACAATTTCCATCAAATGTTGTTCCATAAATTTCAACATTTCCTGCGGTTTTAATCGCACCGTCTATAATGTTTCTATCCTGAACTTTAACAACATCTTCATTACTGAACTCATATGCTCCCGCTGCTTTATGAATACGAGAATCCCAGTCCGGCATATCATTCGGCTCAGCATTTTCATTTTTTTCGCTGATATTAACTCGCCATCCGTTTGCTATAACAGAATTTACAGCATCAACTTTACCATTAAGAAACAGTTCTGATGCATTACTTACAAAACTGCTACCGGTATACACGTCTCCATTTAAGAAACTCATCCAACAGTTAATCTGAAAGTTTTCGTTAGAATTTCCTGAAAAAAGCGTATATGGAGATAATGCTTCAATTACTTCAGGTTCATTATTTTCCCACTCGCATATAAAACCGGCATTGACCGTAGCATAATCTCCGTTTCCGTATACAAAATCATATGTATTGTTCCATTTACCGAAATTATTTATATTTCTGTAAAGATGAACATAATTTTCATTTGCATTATTGGGTTCGCCCTCATCCCAGTTGCTATAATCAAACGTTTCATCTGTTACCCATTCCCACTGACTGTTTGAATTTTTTCTTGACAGTCCAATAAAATAAGTATTCTTCGTACCTGTTGCCAGCAGACTATCATTGATTAATGTTTGTTCTTCTGCAGATGTAATCGTTGCAAGATGCCCACCAAGACTTTCACAATATGTTTCAGCATCGTTCCAGCTCATAGATGTATCAAAAATCCGATACTTATGACCATTGTTACCATAAACATCATGTGTTGCAGGTTCATTCTTTATATTGTCTTCTGAAAATGCAGTTACTGGAAATAATGTACTGAAATTTACAAGCATTACAGTACTTAATATTGCACTTAACACACGCTTGTTAAAACTCTTTTTCGATTTCATATAACCTCCGTTATTGTTTAAATAATTTCTGTCATAAAAAAGCCGCCCTACTTTCCGCTTGTCAAAATAATGACAAACAGAAATAAGGCACACTGATTTGCATCATTCTTTTTTTGTCAATATCATGTTGTTAATAAACCCCAATACAATCAGTATAGCTGATAAAATAATTGAAAACAAAAAGCATTTCATTAACGTATACATTTTGAGTAATTCAAATATTATAAAAGCTATACTTTCCACAATCCAGATTTTAACTGTTCTATTTTTATATACCTTTTTTTCTAAGTCGTCCAAAGGTTTATTTATATCCTCAACAGGAGCAAAAAATAAAATTATTACACTTGAAACTATGTATATCAAGCAGTAAATGAGAAGCGGAATATTGATGTATCTCATTGCCAAAAGAACTGCCACTGTAATAATTGAAGAATATATATAGCATCTTAAAGGTGTTCGTGAATGAAAACCACCTGCAAATATTCTTAAAGGAATGAATGCTGTAAAGAAAAACACAGCTTCTTTGACGGAATCTATTACCAATCCAATTAATATGATTGTAGTAAAATTGAGTAGAGTAGTGAAAATCTGATTTATGCCGAATTTATATATATCCCTGTCATCTGAATTGATTGTATTGTATTCTATAAGTTTGTCCACTATATGCACAGCAATGTTATCAAACATTAGAACTTGCGGAGTTTCTTAGAATTTTTGGGCATCTCAGGCTGATGAACACAATAAACACAAGCTGAATTAGCTGTTAATGTTGTAAATGCTAAAGCCAGTGCCGCAAAAACTCCGCTGTATTTCATTAAAAATTTTTTCATTAAATTTTCTCCTTTCCAAATTATTTTTGGCATTGTGAATTGTATCATATTTTTATTTTTTGTACTCAAAATTGAAGTGAAAAGCTATGTTTATTGAAGCGAAAAATCTGTTATAATACAAAATGTATAAACATTCCGCATTATAACAGATTTACATTACGGTGTAAACATTATTATATCAATAGAAAAAATATCATTTGTATGATTTATTTCCATATATCCATCATAACGTTTGACTGCTTCTTCAATGTTTTTCAATCCCAGTCCATGATTTTCTTTATTGGTCTTACTGGACTGAATTTCACCATTTTCATAACATATTTTTGTTTTATAGTTATTCGTTTCTTTTATTATTATACGTCCCTGACTGTAAACCAGCTTAAAATATATCTTTCCTTTGGTGTCATTATTTTCTATAGCATCTATTGCATTATCAAGTATATTACCTATTACAACTACAATGTCATTTATTTCTATGTTCAAATTGTCCGGAACAGCAATTTCAGTAAATATTTCAACATTTTTGTTAATAATTGAATTTAGTTTAAAATTTACAATACTATCTATAATTATATTTCCGGTAGTACTGTAGAGTTTACTTATTTTAAGCTGACTTGATAAGGTCTCAATATACTTTTTCAATTCATCATACTTTTCAGCTTTTACTAACTCTTGAATTGAAATAAACTGATTATTAATATCATGTCTGAATTTTTGCAGACTTTTAGTAGATTCTTCCATCATAAGGCACTGATTATAGTACATCTCCTTTTCTTTTTCTATAAGGCTTGTATTTATTTTTTGATAATAACTTGCTGAAAGTGCATCGTAAAAATAAAAAGTTACTAAATTTATCATCAAAATTACAATGACAGAGGCAATAACATTAAACTTGTCCTGCTGAGCTGAATCAATAAGAAAAACCTTTAAGAACAATGTGGAAACTGGTATAAATATTATAGTAATCCACTGAATACCTCAAATATTCTGTTTTTTTCTAACAGACACTATATTATTGAATATCAGTGATTCTAAATAAGTAAAAATTCTTATCGTTACCACTCCGGATATGTTACTGTAATATCCTGATTTTAAAATGGGAAAATTAAAATATCCAGTAGCAGCAGATATTAATACTTCCGGAAACAACATAAATATATAAATAAATGTTACAGCAAGAAGTCTTTTATTAATACTTGAGTTATAATTCAGCGTTGTTATAAATATAGTTATAAGATTAACTATCATAGTAAGTATTGGTATATCCCATTTCAAATATACAAAACTGGTAAATATAAAATATATTAGATATGACATTAGACAAATCCAGATATTTGATTTTCTTTCATTAAAAAAAGCTGTTACAAATCTATGGACAATTGCAATACTGAATAAATTTGTAATAAGATAAACCCATTCATAAACATCAAAGTCCATAAAACTTTCCTCCATTTTCCATCATAATTTGAATCTTAAAGATCTCCTCCTTTCTGTTATCAGCAATTGGAATCTCATCACCATTAGTCATAATAATGCTTTTGGAACGAAATCCTCTGATAAACCTGTAATTAAGCAAATAACTTCTGTGTGGCATAAAAAATCCACGACCTTTTAATTGCTGTTTTATTTTTTCAATCGTTCCATAAAATTCTTCCGATTCATTTTTCTTTTTAATTACTATTTTTCTGTCATTACTCTCAAAATAAATTATTTCATTTATATCTATAAAAAATATCTCTCTTTTTACTTTATATTTAAAGACATCACTTTGATTACCGTATATACGGATATACTTAGCAATAACGTTCATTATCTTCTCTGTTGTTATTGGTTTTTCAACAAAATTAATTGGTCTGAACTCAAAAAGCATTCTATCATATCCATTTTTTCCTGAAACAAATGCTATTTGTGTAGAATCATCTTTCATCTCATCTCTTATAAAATGTCCTACATCAATTCCACTACATTCATATAACTCAATATCCAGAAATATGAGATCATATTTTTCTTTGTTCTTAAAATTATTTATTAATGTTTCTCCGGAATTGTATATATCAACATTAAATTCTTCTCCCAAAGCTTTAGAAACATTATTCAATACATCTTCTATTTGATTGCAGATTATATCTTCATCGTCAACAATGGCAATTCTAATCATGGCACATTCCCCCTTTTTTCTTGATTATACCACAAATTTAACTAAAATTCAAGCTGAATATACAAGAATTTCTGTGATATAATATTTTAAAAAAGGAAAAATGTTTTTCGTCAATTCCGCCCATTTATGATTGTAACACTGAAAATCGTCTAATTTACGCTATTTTATGAAAGTAGAATGACAAAATTCTGACGGCGGATAAATTAAGCTGACAGACAAAGTCGACTTACATAATTCTGTTTCATCTGCATAGAGGAGTGTACATAACGATTCAATGTTATACTTGCATCTGCATGACCAAGAAGTTCGCTCAAAGTTTTAGCATCAAAACCATTTTCAATGCAGACAGTCGCATAGGTGTGTCGGAGCAGATGAAAAGGAATATTCCGTACCTGACAGGCTTTCAGAACTGTCTTAAAACGATATTGCATTGTTCGTGGTTCTACGGGTTTAGCAGTTCCGGAAATCAAAAACAGCGTGTCATCTTTTTTATTCTGTGACAATAATTTCAGAAGAAATGCAGGAATCGGCACAGTGCGAACTGAAGTTTTGCTCTTCGGAGAACCCATGATGACTTCCGAACTGCCGTGCCTGTTGATTCTCTGAACCGTCCTTTTGACAGAAAGCGTTCCGGTTGAAAAATCAATATCATCCCAAGTCAGACCGCACAATTCACCTACACGCAGTCCGGTAAACAAGCAAAGCAGAATCGCTAAATTTGTGTTGGTCAGATTGTTCAAAAGATACTGTTCAAGTCGTTTGCGTTCTATGGAATTCAATACATCCAATTGCTTGCCTTCAACTTTCGGCATGGTGAAATGTGTGGATTTTACGCCGTATTCCTGCACTGCATACTGTTCAATGCTGTGATACACACGCATAATATCACGGACTGTTTTTGCCGATAAACCACCACGTCCGTCCAAACGACCAGACTTCAGCTTGCTGTGAACGAAATTGTTTAATTTTTGCGTGGTCAAGCCGGAAAAATACTCTCCGCCGAGCGTCGGTAAAATATGCTTGATGACAATGTTTGAATAATTTGCAAAACTTGACTCCTTAACACGTAATTTTGCAGAACAAAGCCACTGTTCCGCTGCCTCACGAACCGTTAATTTCAGAGAAGAAACAGTCTGTTCCTGACGGACAGAATAGAACTGTGTCATCTTTTCTTTTACTTCCGAAAGCGTTCTGGCATAAACAGACTTGTACTTCAATGAACCATTTTCTCTGTATCCAACCGGAACACGACCTTCATAGCGACCGTCCTTACGTTTGTAAATATTACTTCCTTTTCGAGACATAAAATAAACCCTCCTGACGATTTTTCGGACGGCAGAACCGTCTGATTTATATGTTAAAATTTGATTTTTATCTATAATTTTACATGAAATTTCAGAAAACCTCTTTACTTTTTTCAAAAATATGATATAATAATAACAAAAGCAATCCGTTTTCGTCAAAAAATTCATGACGTAAATGGGCGGAATTGACGAAAACGGCATACCAGATTCTACTGATATGCCGTTGCTTTTTAATATGACTGTTCTTGACCAGATTTGATTCCAAGCTCCCTATTTTTCTTCTGGATTAATTTTTTCAGCTTGCTGTCAACTCTTGCCTGTAATTTTTTCTGTTCCCTGC
>JAMPAU010000024.1 GCA_023667045.1 Ruminococcus flavefaciens
TGTTTCGTATTTCTCACATAAAGATGCTTTTCTATCACATTCATAATTTCATCAAAAGGATCATAGATTCTTTTTTAACCTTGTTACTATGATGGAACTTATCAAGTGAAATTTTAAGTTCCCCCGCTCCTGAACTGTTCATTTGAAGCCAGTTATACAGTAGCGAACCTTGAAAGTACTTGGACATACAAATATATCATATACAACATATCTTATCGTTCGATTTTTCTGAAATATTCATAGTATCCTATTCGTTTGTGTAAACATGATACATCTGTAATGACCTCTTTCTCGGAAAAACTCAAGGTGTTACATAAATACAGAGATGGTACTATACAAGCACCTTTTCGAATGATGATTGTATGAAGTTTGTGTTTCTTATTATCAGCAAAGTATTCAGCTGTTTTTTTATAAAAAGAAGCTGATAGAAAAGGTCTCCCGGGAATATGAATCTCTCCGCCTCGATATACAATAATATCAAAGGGAACAGGTGGAAATTTCCATAATTCTGTTCGATATACTCCTATTACATTGTCATCATATGTGTCACCATTTTTTAATCCATGACTCTGAATTGAAAGCAACTTAGCTATAACGGAATCATCTATACTCTGTATGTAGTCTCCCCACGTTTGCTTATAAAACGATATTAATTCATCGTCGTTAGTATACTCTTTTATTGAATCTTTTTTAAACAACATAGCATTAAATCCCCTTAATATATAATGCGATAATTTATTTGTGTAAGATTGAAAGTTCAGTTACAATCTTACAACGAAAGTGATAATATGTTTTACACTCCCAAATGCTTCTCAATAACTCTCATGACCTCTTCAGCACGTTTTTCACCGATACCCTTTATGGACTTGATATCTTTCTCCAGTTTCTGCAAGTCAATGACAGGACTGTCCTTCGTCAGATTTTCTGCGTAACGCATAAGCAAGCCTTGCAGTTCCCCACGGGACATTTTCTTTATGGAGCGATAGGTGCTGTGGTCTATAATTGTTTTATCTGTCATTACTGGCTCCTTTCTGTAATCAAATGCTACTAAGATACTTCGGAATAACGCCCTCCAGCAACCCGCACAGATCATCGTCCATGTAACATATGTTGTGGGATTTGTATCCATCAAACAGCTTCTCTACGATTAGGGCACACCTATTATTCTGGCTGCATAAGAATAATAAGTGTATAATTCTCCTTAAGTTTTTTTGATCACCTGTATACATCTTCAAAAGGGTATGAATACTTCTCAGAGAGCAACTACAAAATCTATAGCTTTGTTCATCAAATTTTTATAATTGCTTTGATTGTTGTAGTTGAGATTAGAGATACTGCTACAAATCATGGGCTTTTTTTACAATAGCCAAAGTGTGAATAGTATCTGGTTATTTCCTGTCAAATATCTTAATTTCTCGATTCATATCTAAAGCAATGGTATTATCACTAAAATCCGCAGATAAAATATCATCATTCCAGATACGTATGACATTGTTTTCAAATATGTACTGAATGGACTTCATGATTCGAGATGGGTTATACATATCAGTTTCTAATACTAGCTGTGGAACTTTTGCGACAACCATCTTCTTTTTGCTTTTCTTCCCTTTACCATCAGAACGACTCAACATCGGGAGAAGTTCATTTTCTTTAGCGGCTTCATAGCTTTCACATAATTCCGGCAAATGCTCCTTCAACAAGGAAATCATGTCATCAAATACTAGCTTATATTGTATATTCCACGCATGATAAGGTGTAAGTGTCCCATCAAACGGGTTAAGATAAATATGATTAAAGAAATCGATGTCTACAATACATCCGTGAATTTTACCCCAACCGCCGAATCTATGCACTTCTTCTGATATAACAGATAAAGCCTGTTGAAACGGTGCCACTGCTTCTGTAACTTTCTGTGAATATCGTTCCATGTTGTCATAATAATACTGTATATCGTATCTGGAAAGTTTTTTGCGCTGCCCACCCACAAGAAGGCACAAACTTGATGCTGATTGAATAACAAACATATACAGTTCATTTTTCTTCAGTACATAGATCTTTCCCGGATATTTGCAGCCGTTACTGTGTATGCCACGTCCCCGATTAAAATCCATGTAGTCATCTGATGTGATCTCATGAATTCCGTTATCCATATCCTTGAAAGGATCATACCATCCTGCAACCGAAAATGAGTTCAGTTTCCACTTTGTAGGTGTATAACCCACCTGATTATCTGATAAAATCGTAGTTCCGTTCGATTTTCTTATGAGAGAATTATGGTGTGTGTGTCCGTTGATATAGATCCAATTGGGATTAACATCAACGCTTAGCCAGTCTGATACAGAGGTATGAGTAAGAACAATCACTTGAATTTCCGAAGCGCATCTCAACATTTTATCATACACGGATGCGAATCGTTCTGATTGTTCTTCATCTTCTCGTAAAGTTGTAACAGCGGCGCTATACAATCCTCTTGTTGCATTAAATCTCTCATTTAAGCCTGAAAATCCAATTCCTCCAAGAACAACTAATGACGCTTTTGAACAGATGTCATGCAAGTCCATTTCTGAAGCCGACAGAATCTTTTCCTCTTCTATTATACAGTCTCGCTTATTCTTGTAGTTTATATAGACCGCATTTTGAAGAAGAGATCCACTATTCAGCCAACCTTTGAAATTGATAATATTACGGTAATCCGATACAATTTCCGATATTGGTCTTGAAATATAACCGGATAGCGCACTCTTTGGGTGATCATCCCACAATTCGTGGTTCCCCAACACTGATATAATAGTGCCATTCCAACGCCTCCGTAGCTTTTGATAGAATAACGCTACAACGCTCTTGTAATGACCTACATCTCCAGCAATCAGTAAATAGCCAGAGGGGTCGTTTACACTTGAAACCATTTCAGTAATCTTTTGGTCTAAAGCAATTGATACGTCCTCAGATGTGCAATTTTCTTTCTCCAGAATATCTTTGAGTTGATGCTCTATATGTAAATCGGAGATATAGTATACCGTTTTTGAAGGAACATCATCGCTGAGCATGAGATCATATGAAGTTGCAGTAGTTTGTTCAATTGGAACAAGGAGAGCATCACTTGCAGAAGGCGAGGTTTCGACCTCTACTAATTCTAGTTTTCTTATAGGCGCAGACCTCTTTACATCAATGATTTTCTGTATATGGGTTACAACTGATTTTGATAACGGTTTTATTAACACAGCAGCAGGATCTTGCTGCGCTCTCTTTTCAAGCAGTCTGGTATTCCATTCAAGAATCGCTGCCGAGCCTATCTTTTTTATAAGTGCATCAATTATGGCTTTATCATTGCGGAATATATCTGGGAACCAGCTTATATCGAAGTTTTTATCTCTATCGCTGTCGTCAGATGCTTCAATAACTGTCAGACACATTTCAGAAGTGATATACTTCTCTGGAATCCATCGTAATGTGAACGGATTATTTTGAAAAGCAACCTCACATATTTCTTGAGTGCGGCGGGCAAGTGGAACAAATTGAAGATTAGACGGATTGCTATTAACAGCGAGTTCTATCAATTGTTTGTTTATTTTATTGGCTGGAACATATTCCAATGCCGCACCATCTTTAGTGACCGCCTGAAGTACGATTTCCTTTGTTTTGTACTTTGTAGGAGTATTCTTCAAACTGCACGGAGAATAGCTTATCGAGTCTGCTATAAGAGCTTCATCAATTAGTTCTTCCGGTACGTAAGCAATTGGATAATCAAAGAAATCATTTCTTTTCAATTTCATCGATTGACGCACAGCGAGTATCGCCAATTGTTTAGTGATTCTACCTTCAATATGATAAAGAACAAGTCCATTGTTTTCTACAGCTATTTGTACTATTTCATCAGTAAGCATTTGTTCAGGTACATACTTGATAGCCATACCATTTTGAGCAACGGCTACCTTACAGAGCTCATATGTAAGTAGCTTTTTCGAGACTGACTTTAAAGCTGTTCCGTCTGCTTCGACTGCAACCTTGACCATTTTGGGGGTTTGATCCAGCTTTGAAATGTTGCGAAGCGTCCGCTCACAGGGATTCTCTTCAAAACGCTCTATCGAAGTTTTCTCTCTCAACCCCAAATCATCTTCAAGGCGATTGGGAGATTTGGTGCGACCATCATAATTCAAGTCAACTACTTCCATATTCGATTTTGCCGATAACGACTCCTCTTCTTGTGGTTTAACCACTCTTACAGCACTAAGCTGTGATTGTAACGAATCTGAAAACTTTGACATAATATCTCTCCCTTCAGTTTATAAAAGTGTAATTGAATTATCATACGAATGATTGTTTTAATTAATTCCTGCTCTATTCATAAGATACCTAATTACACGAGCACTCTCAGGATCAGTCTCCTCCAATTCAGCGAGAAATTGAATCAAGATTGCATTTTCTGATGAATTAATATAATACAGTTTTGCAAACAATGTCTTAACAGCCGATGCTTTATACTCCTTAAGTTCAGCTATTTTCTGCTCAAAGTCCGCCTTAGTGTATTCACGCAACCAGTTTCCAGGTTTTGAGGATGTAAGTTCTTCAAGTGAAAATCTCTCATATTTCCCTTTGATTTTTGAGCCAACATACGCACCTGTGGTGCGGTGAATTCGATCCATCTCTGCTTTTCCGTCAGCTATTTGCTGTTGCCTTTTATGTTCAGCCACGAGCGAAGTTTGCTGCCTCGCTTCTTCATCGACAGCCTGTCTCGCTTCTACTTCATGCCTGCGTTTTTCTTCATTTTCTTTAATACAACGTTCGTATTCCTGACACCTTATTTCTGCCCTACGATGTGCTTCTTCCGCTTGCTTTCGCCGGCGTTCACGTCGATCAACTTCTTCTTTAATCCAGTGTGCCTTCTGTGCCCTTCTGTAGCTGCAGAACTCACTATAAGCTTTACTCGTTGATGTTGTAAAGAAGCCCTGTGTACATATATCAAGGTCATCCAAAGATATAGGAGCTGCGAAAGCATCATACTCATACCAATCCGCCAAATCATAGAAACAGTCAGGGAGATTTGACTTATCCATATTGTCAAGAATATAGATAAACCATTTCTTACGCTCTTTATCAATAACAATTGCTGTATGATTCAACGATTTATTGAGCGAATATTTTACTGGGAAATATGCCATCTCACGTTCAGAAAACGGTTCTGACTCTGCATCTTTATCGACGGTGATCTGAAGATATTGATACCCAGTATCTTCATAGAGCCGTTTACGTTTTTCAAGCGTAGCTGAAGTTGCTACTGTGTCAATAATATCTATGGCATATTTCACAGATTCACTTCTCAGCACAAAAGCTGTGTAATGATCATGAATTATAATAACGTCCTCTTCTAATGCAAAGCCGCGATTCCCAGCAATACGTTTAAGAGGAGCATAGAGTTCATGCTGCGTATGTTTGAAAATATTACTTTGCTTACTACAATATTCGCCATACTTACAAGCCTCGCGTTTGTAGTGGGCGAAGCATTCTGCACGTTGTTTACCATGCTTGAAGAAAACAGGTTCTCCACAATCACAGCATGTAAGTGCGTGACAACTACGGATTTCCTGCTCAAAGTCAAAGTTCTGTAATACTTGATAAGCATACAAAACTTCTCCTTTATAAATACATTTTTCCATATAAAACACCTCGCCCATTTCGACGATGATATTCAGTTAATCATCGTCATCATCATATCCGCTACATTCGTTTTTATGATCACACAGTTCACAAATGCAATCATCAGTATATTCGCCGGTTTCCCAGCAGCGATCTGTTGCTTCCATGTTTCCACCTCCTCCGTTTTATCATGTAGTGCTTTCATTGCCCATTCCTGACATTGTGCAGAGACGGCCTCCGGTGAAATTATTCGCATTTGATCAGGGAATTGAAAAAACCATCCCCAAAAGGTGTTACTAATCTGAACTTTTACCGTAGCCGTATACCGATTATCACATAATCTTTCTATCTTTGTATCCATACCAAACTGGTCAAAAACTACATCTATAAGATCCTCTGTAAAATCCAATTCTACTTCTGTCTCCTTTCCGCCATACATTTTTATTGTTTTAGAAGTATATGTTGCAAGTTCATCAGCAGAAACCAACGCTTCATCTCCAATGTAGCAGTCAAGGTGCCGAACCTCCTCCATACGGTCAATACGATAATTTCGGTATTGCTTTCTATCTGGATTATAGCAACGCAAATAATAATTATCGTCCGTGTATATTAAAGCGATTGGATCTACAACATATCTATCCTTGCCTCTCTAATATACCCGATTTCCGTATTCATCATGCTTGAAATAAAAGAAGGAATACCTGAGTCTGCCTTTTGAATGATTCTTCGATGATAGCAATACTGTCTAATACACTATTATTAGTTTGCTTTCTAATGTTAAAGCGGATTCTGTTCTGTTTGAGCAATTCAGCACAGTGTGTACCGCCGAGATTTGCTATTTTTTCAATAAGTGAATTAGCCATTTCTTCTGGAATAACAGAGTAAGCCTGTACTGTATCAATTAGGATTTTGAGCTCGGCTATAGAGAAATCATGCTGTTCCATGTAAAAGGCGTTGCTATGTTTAACTCTTATACACACAATTGGGTATCCCATCTCTTGCAACTGGGATATGTCTCTTGCAAGAGTTCTTCTATCGCATGTGATCTCAGATACAGTTAGTTTATCAATTAATTCCTTGGTTGTGATAGGATGCTCGGAGTCAGACTCCTGACTTAGAATCTCAGTCAAGCGCAGCATCTTATTCTTTTGCATACAATTCTACTCCTTTCCCATCTTATATATTCATCTTAACACTTTCTGCTGTATTAGTCAATTCGCAACTGTCACAAGAATGTGACAGTAAATTGTATATGATAAAAGCGCACAAGCAAAAAGCTCATGTGCTTCTCTTTTCTCAAGGTATGTGATTTTGTTATACTTCCAGATGCTTCTCAATAACAGCCATTATTTCTTCAAAACGTTTCTACCCGATACCCTTATGGTCTTGATGTCCTGCCTCAGTTTATGCAAATCAATGGCAGAACTGCCTTTCGTGGAATTTTCAGCATAATGCATAATAAAGCCTTGCATTTCTCCACAGTCCATCTTCTTTATGGAGCGATAGGTGTCGCAGTCGATTATCAAGTTGCCCATGTGATTTGCTCCTCAAATTTATTTAATCAACTCTCATATAAAAACTTCACTCTTTCAACAAGCGCCTCGCTGAATCCATCTAAATCTTCGTCTGTTATCGCACCTTCCTGTAACAAATGAACAAGATTAGCGATCATAGACGAGCGTGCGTTTCTCGCAATCACGCCGGTTTTAGTGCTGTCTTCTTTGATTCTATCCGATAGCTCCCAGAATCTCTCTGAGGCATTTTTATTTTCAAGCAGGAGCGTCATATATTCTTTGCATAATCTCTCCATAAAGGCTTCCTGCCAGTTTGCTATCATGCTGCGGTATAATTTCCAGTCTGATTCGTTAATTTCAATTCGGTTCATTGTGTTCGCACTCTTTCCTTTTCATTTGACAGCTTTCTTGCTTCTTCATAATCAGTGTTCATCCTTATTCCCCCCATACCGCAATCCTCTCCACTTCTCGCACTCCTCCACAAGCCAATCCGGGGAGCATATCCTCATTTTATCCGGAAACTGAAAATACCATCCCCAGAACGTAGGACTGACATGGATCGTCACAGAAGCACAAAATTTCCGTGATGCATCATCACAGTCATTTTCCGATTCAACGGGAACTATTTCCGTTTCACATCCGAACTGGTCAAAAATCACATCAATGAGACTTTCATCAAATTCAAACAAAGCCTCTGCTTCCCTCCCGCCAAACATCTTAAATGTTTTGCCGGTATAATCCGCAAGCTCTGATTCGGAAATAAGAGCGTTGTCACTGACCAGCTCATTTACCGCAGAAACCGACTCCATTCTGTCGATCCGATAAGTCCTTCTGTCGCTGTGCTTGGGATTAAAACACAGCAGGTAATATCTGTCATTATCATAAATCAATGCGATCGGTTCAACCAGATGCCGCTCGCCGTTGTGGGTATATACCCTTTCCATGTTTTCGTTATGATGAAAATACAAAAAAGACACCTTTATCTGACGCTGCAAGGCGGATTCGATTTCTTCAACGTTTTTGATAACCTCTTCATTTTTCTGCTTTCGTGTATTGAAATGGACGATATTACCGCGAAGCAAAACCATTTTGTGGTTCACGCTCAATCCGGCAAGTTTATCCAACAGTTCATTCGTCTGCCCTTCGGGAATAAATGTCGCAGCCTGCACTGCGTCCATGAGAATTTTCAATTCTCCCAGCGTCAGACCTTTCTGCTCGATATAAAACGCCTGACTGTGACCGATATGCGTCATCACAATGTCAAATCCGATTTCCTTCAGCCGCTTTACATCTCTTGCAACACTGCGTCTTTCGCTCGCAAGATTTTGGGCATTCAGACGTCTTGCAATATCCTCCGTTTTCATGGGATGCTCTTTATCGGCTTCCGTTTTCAGTATCTCCACGATCCGCATGATGCGTTCGTTGTTCATTCTGCACAACCCCACTCCATATTTTTCTGTCAAATTTATTATACATCTTTTTTCAGGCTATGTCAAGCGTATTTTTAAGCATCTGTCATTTTTATGTCCAGTTAAGCTATTGACATTATTTTCTTCGTATGCTATACTTGATTACGAAGAACAACCGTTTCCTCCATTCAAGAAAGAGGTGTCATCATGAAAAGCATGACGGCGATACAATATCCGCTTATATGGATCATAAATACCGTAAATCCCGGCGAATCAGAAGCTATAGTCAACAAGAGACACCGAAAAATCAAGAAAATGGTACGGTTTACCGATTGGCTTCGCGCTCACTATGAAACCGCCTACCACTATTACCTTGCGGAACATCTGCACGAATACGGCATCGAAAACGGAGATATTGCGGATTTTCTCGGGCTCAGAGTGACCGGTGCTAAAACGCTGCATATCTCTTTGTACCGAAAATCATGGTCGGAAGTCTATGTCGATGTCATCATCAGAGCGTATGTGGATATTTTCACCGGCGATGAAATCGATCCAAACCACAGAAAATCGGTTGTTGATTACCGTGTACGAGGTTATTACGATCTGTACGGGAAACGCCGTAAGCTGTTTCAGTGCTTCATGCCGTACCGTCCCGAAGATGACGTAGACAAGCTGAGGCTTGACGACTATCTTGTGCCAATCATCAGTAAACATGATCTTGAAGATACTGCGCACTGGTTTCTGGAGGAACATTATCCGGACTCTTTTCTAAATCCCGGCCGTATCAATATCAAGGCTATGATCCGGGAAATGGGGCTTAAAGTATATAAAACGGGACTGTCTGAGGATGAAAAAATCAATGGCGTGCTGTGTCTATGCGGAAAAAGAACGACACTTTATAATAATAACGGAACGCCATTTTCTGCTGATGTTCCCGACCAAACTATTTTACTTGAAAGAAAACTTTGCCTGGATAATCCGAAAAAAGCAAATCATACTGCCCTGCATGAATGTACGCATTATGGACTTCACAGCCTGTTTTTTCTCTTTCAGGCGGCATATATTGAAGAACTGCACAAATACTTTGATCCGATTGATGTGGACAAGCTGCCGCTTGATGAAGAGGGACACAAGGAGATTTCTCTCATGGAATGGCAGGCAAAATGTCTGACACCGCGCATTCAGATGCCGGAAGAGTGGGTTGATGATAAAATGCAGGAGTTGCTTCCCAAATATGCGTGGATGAACGAATATGCGATGTATGAAAAAATCATTAATGAACTTGCTGAGTATTTTAATGTATCGAAAGAAATGGCAAAATATAGTTTGAAGGAGCTGGGATATTCCGATACAAGAGGTGTTCTGAATTATATCAACGAAGCGTATATTCCTGCGTATAAGGTTCCGGCGGAGATCAGTCCATATCAGACTTTTGATATATCAAGAGACGAACTGGTGAAAATGTTCCGAACGGACAGAAAGCTTCGGGATATGCTGCATACAGGCGACTTCATCTACTGCGAAGGGCATCTGTGCCTGAATACTGTACCTTACATTGAAATCGGAAATGACCGTAATCCGAAACTGACGGACTATGCTCATGAGCATATGGCTGAGTGTTGTATTCTGTTTACAAAATGAAAAATCTTGAAATATGATTATAAGGCAGGTGTTTTGCAGGATACGATTCCGGAGCAGTTTCAGAAAGCGTTTATCTCCGGAACTCCTGCTCAGAAAACAAGGTGGAGAAAGTTCGTATCTGATACGAAACGTGAACTTCCGTCAAATTTTAATGATATTGTTGCATACTATATGGACAATTGGGCAGTCTCAGTTAGACAAGCAGCAAATCTGAGTGGCTTGTCCAACGAAGTAATCAGCAAATGTAAGGCGAACCACAATTATAGACCAAGTATACCTATAGCAGCGGCACTTACGTTGGTACTTGGTTTGGTTCCGGGACTGAATAATCATCTTATGTTCAAAGCTGGTCACACGATGGACGGTGATACCGATGAAGAAGTGGTATTTGATATTCTGCTCTCAACCATGTATGCAGAGGATATTTACACATGGAATGACTTTGTAATTGATCAAGGGCTGCCGCCTCTTCTTCGTGAAAAGAAATCAGGTGTAAAGTAATACCCTTTAATAATATGACCAAGCTGTGCTGTGACACTTATGTGTTGAGGCACAGCTCTTTTTTATGTTTTTTCAGGATTTGAGTTTTCAACATTACGAAAATGATGTGAAAACAGCGTAAAATAGCTGTTTTCAAAGATTTTAAAAATTTTTAGGCAGTGTTCACGCTAAATGTATATCCAGTTGTAAAAAAATCTGTTACAATATAATCATAGTCAAGGGCAGGACAAGCACAGAGCTTATCGAGTCCCTGAAACAAAACAACACCTCAACGCCGGATGTATATGACAGCGGATATTCATACGATCAGATTTTGCAGGACAAGAAAGGCTATTGCAGATCACGTTGATGAGGAAGATAAGGGAGTAACAAAATGTGACACCCTTGTCGGCACACAGAATGTGACCATCATCAACGAATCCGGACTGTATTCTCTCATTCTTTCCAGCAAGCTTCCTACAGCTAAAAAATTCAAGCACTGTGTTACAGCCGAGGTCCTTCCTGCGATCCGCAGGCACGGACTGTATGCTGTGGACGCGCTTCTCGATGATCCGGATTTTGCAATTCAGGCTTTTACGGCTCTCAAAGAGGAGCGCGAAAAGAGAAAAGCCCTCGAAGCAAAAACCGCAGCACAGGCACAGCTGATCGAGGAGATGCAGCCGAAAGCCACATACTATGACATCGTGCTGAACTGCAAGGAGCTTGTTACCGTAAACGCAATCGCAAAAGATTACGGTAAATCGCCTGTTCCAGTGCATAATTTTTCACATCGTTCACCCAGCCGATAAAGCTATCCGCACGATCGAGAATCACGCTGATCTCATCGTCGTCAAGAGTGTCCGGAACGGCGAAGTCGTACTGTGCAAGCATAAGGTTGTATTCTGCACGCTTGCGGCAGGTAGCCTTGATTTTACAGAACTGACAGTGCTTGCCTGCCTTATAGTCGCCCTCGCCCTTTGCGGCAAGATCTGCTGCCGGAACGAGAATTTTATCCGCCCAATCCAGCAGCTCGTCTTTGGTAATTTCAGCAATACTGACGTTGTCACGGCGTGGCTGGAAGATGATCATGCGGATGGTCTGAATGTCGTACAGGCTTTCAAACAGGTTTAATGCACCGAGGGCATACATCCGCATCTGGCTGTTGTTTTCAGCTTCCACCAAAATACCCAGCCCGTATTTGAAATCTATCACCGTCAGCGTACCGTCCGCAACAATAATGCAGTCGGCTGTGCCGAACGATTCCGCCACCCATCGTGAGAAGTCTAACCGCTGTTCTACAAGGACAAGCGGATCGGGGCAGATTTCTCGTGCCGCCTGCACCTGCTCCATAACGAACTCGCAGTAGGCGTTTGTATGCTCTGCCATTTCCTCATCAAAGTAGGTCAAATCTTCAGTAGGATCACGAACCTTGTGACCGAGAGCCTTTTTCACCTTATACTCGCAAAGAGCGTGTGCGTCCGTACCTTGCTGAGCATAGCTGCTGGATGTATCCTGTTGCACCACATTTTCCTTTGCCGAGGGCGGACAGTTGATCCAGCGTTCGCTGCTTGACGGTGAGAGAAGTGTGTGTGCCATTACAACACCTCCGCTTCTGTCAGCAATGCTGCGTAGTCTGATTCTGCCACAACGGAGAGCTTGTCCGCACCGAACTTCCGGAGCAGTTCCTTGACTTCTGCCGTGTGACCGCTGCGGGAAATCTCTGACAGACGGCTGCGGAGTTCGATAAAAGTAACAGTCTGCGGTTCAGGTTCCAGCTGTTCCTTTGCGGCAGTTTCCTGCGGCTCGTCCGTTTCGGGGTTGTAGATTTCCTCGAAGGTGTCGAGATATTTCTCAGTGGTCTGTGCCGTGTACTCCTGCAGTGCAGCAGTAAGGGCAGATAATGCGTTGATGATCTTCATCATAGGCTCCATGCTTTTTCTCCTCCTTCGCCAATTTTATTGCCAGCCTCTTTGCCGCCTCGCTGATTGCCAGCAAGGTATCGATCATTTCCCTGTGCTTGCTGTTCATGATTTTCACCTCCTCACTGTCAATAGGACACTTTTTCGGATTTTAGCAAAATTAAAATTTTTCTGAGATTTTTTAAAATCTGTCTTTTGCGGTAGCTGACGGTCGTCTGCTTCATGCCGACAGCCTGTGCAATTTCGGTTTCTGTCGCCCCTTCGCTGAACATGGTAATGATGATCTGATTCTCCTCAGACAGCTCGCCGATATGCTTCCACAATTCTTCAAGCAGCATTGCGTCCTCTACGATTTCCGCTGTACTCGCCGTGTATGTTGATGAATCCTGTTGACGATGAATATCGTCCTGCGCAGTGCGGAATCCGCCGCTATCCTCCATTACCTCCAGCGAAATCGGTGTGCCGGATTTTGTGCGATGACAAGCGGTGCAATTACCGTCGCAGCGAACCAGCTTTCCCTTTCCGTTGCTGACAGCACACTTTTTGCTGCGCTGTTTTGCTTTATCGTCCCTCCAGACCGGACGCATCAGCTCGTAATAGAGCTTTTCATCCTCGACCTCCACGAAGTAGACCGGTGTACGTTTGCCTTCCAATATGATGCAGGTGATCTCGCTCGGGTCAATGCCGACCTTCGACGCATACGCCTTGTCCATCTCAATCGGAACTCTGTACTTCTTTTCGGTGATTGTCATAATTTTGTCCTTTCTGCCGGATACAGAAAGGGCAAAGGATAACAAAACAGGAGCCGGCTGAGATACCGACTCCTGCGACCGAAAAAAGGGTACAGCAAGGGAAGGTCATCTCAAATCTGATTTTCCGGATATATCCGTAAATCCTGTTTGAAATACCCTTATGCCCTGAGCTGTAGACACTCCGGCTTTAAAAATATTTATTTGTCCGCCGATTGGCGGTGATGAGCTTGTCTATATATAATAACGATTCTCTTGAATCGGTTTCACGCCGCCCTGTATCCTCAGTATACTACAGGGCATAAAAAAAGACCATCAAGTAAGACTTGATGGTCAAAACCACGAAAAATGGGCTGTCTGAGAGATTCCACAGTTTGAAATCTCTCAGACAGCCCATAAGTTCGTTATACAGCATCAGGTCTTACCCGATGCTGTTTTATATTTTATTTTCAAAACAGTGAATACACACAAAAGAATATGCGAAAAACTGTGCATTTTACACCTTGCTGCGATCGTATAGCTTGGTTCGTATTCCCGCCACATCAAGACAATTCTGCCAATCGGCAAGGGTTCTGTCAGTCTGCTCCTTTACCAACCATTCAAACATCATACCTTCCTGTGTTTGAGGAAATTCTAATTTTGCCTTATGCATCAGATCTATACAATAATAGTAGTTAAGATTTAAACCAACGAAAAGTTTCATAAGCGTTTCAAGTTTAACATTTTTATCAGTTCTGTTGCGAAGCTCACTGATTGTCTGGGTGCTGATCTTTGAGCGTGTACTCAATTCTTCCGCAGTTAACCCCTTACGCTTTATGTGGTAGTCGACTGTCTTACGGAATGAACCGGGCAGGTCATCGATCACTTCCAGTATCTCTTTAGAACGTGCAGCAATTTTCCGTATACTCGCTGCCTCTTCCTCTGTGAGACGGTTCTTACCGTCGTCAGGCTGATAGTCCGCTTCAAGAAAAGAATCTGCAGTTATTTCACGGCATAAGAAGCAGGCTCTGTAGTAGGAATCATCGTATTCAGGGTTGATCTGTTTTTTGCAGCGGAAAAGAAAGCAGCACTCATCAATATGATCGAGAGCATATGATGTCATTTCCGGATGCCCGTCCTGATTCACTTTGATATACCTCGGTGTATTCAGGCAGAGCATATTATTTACAAAAACAATTTTGTCATCCTGATATAACGTGAATAAGGATGGATTGGAGATCACTTCACGCAATGCACTGACTGTGTCGATTACAAAAGTTCCATTCCTGCCGATCAGCTTTGAAGCAAACGAAAACGGCGGGATATATCTGCCGTCTATGTAGACAAACACACCATGCGCCTGTTCAATCCCAAGTTCAATTGCCCGTAACTTTGCAGAAACAAGGGAAACCTGAAAAAAATCTGCCGTATCCCGAATTGCCAGCTCCATAATTTCAGCGTCTCTCGTATCCGGATGCATAGTCTGACGGTAATACTGCAAACGATCGAAGATATAGTTCTTTGTAGTTGACGCAGGCATCAGAATTCTTGGAGCAAGCGTGTTCGCCTGCCATTCGATCCAATCCAGCGGTGTAGATCTCATCTTATCTATCCCGTAAGTTTCTACGCTTTCACAGGATATAAAGCGATATTCCTGATGAAGAAGCCGTTTTAGTTCAAAGAACATTCTGTGCCGTTTCCAGTGAACGCATTCATGAATGATCGTATTATTGGCTGAACCGACATTTCTCATGAAGTACACATCAGGATTCACAAGAATCGTTCCCGGCGGTATCGTCACTTGCTTCGCAGTGCTGGCAGAACAATCCGTATATATTGTGACTATAGCGGTTTCAAAATATGTTTTGCCGAAAACAGTATCTCCCAATGGAGCGTAATACATCTGCAATCCCATATTATTTACGATATCGGTTATAGGAATCGGCATCGGAGCGGAAAGTGCTGCCGGACAGTATTCTCGCAGGAAGTCTTCTGCAATTTCGTCCGCATCATCGCCGTAAAAATACGGAACAAGAAAATGGTCGAGGGCTTTTTCCTTTGAGAATTTCTCTTTGCTGTATTCCTCAACATTAATGATTCTGACATTGTGCAGCCCGTTTTTTAAAACACTCTCGAAATAAACAGAGATCCACACAGACTTACTGTCAGTTTCATAATCACGGCGTGATCTGCCATAAACGCTCACATCAGCTGTTAAACTTAGTCGAAAATGAAGGTTGTCGCCGCCGGGAGTCTTAAATGAAACGCCCTCAATATGAAAGTCCTCTAACTCGAATGAACCTACATCTTGTATGACTTGTGTCACTAAAAAATCCGACTTTTTTCTTTGAAACAAAAAGTCCCTGATCTTATTGAAAATCAGATCACAGTAGTTGTCATACATATACGCTTCAAAAGATCGGTACTTCTTCATGATTCGACTCCTTTCAGGCGGGACGGAATATATGGAACTATCAATCATATTATAGCACGGTTCGACAATAAATGCAAGGTGAAAATATAAAAAATGGTTTTAATCATTTAAAGAGTTTACGAAATCAGATTGTGAGGAATTACATATATTCCCAAAGTTTTGAATAAGAACTTGTTCTCATAGGGTTTGTGAATGGATTTTTGAGCATAAATTTGCTAAGTACAAGGCGCAAGCATAACTGGCGTATGGTGAGCTTTTTTGACGTAGTAACCAGCAAATTCTGCCGGAAAAACAGGTACAGTTCTCTATGAGAACAAATTCTAAAACAAGACTCTGGTTTTCTTATTTCATGTTACAGCAAGTCATTCAGAAAGTTCATACATTTTACTTTCTGTTGAAGATTTGCACTTCCATATACGTTTAGTGTAAATGAAACATTTTTATGTCCTAATATCTCCGAAAGAGACTTGATATCAAAATCTGGAATCTCAATTGCTCTGACTGCAAAAGTGTGACGTAATTCGTGAAACTTAATCTTCGGAAGATTATTACGTTTCAAAAAGCGTTCAAAATACTGGCGATATGTTCTCGGCTCAGTCGGCTTTGTTTTACCAGTTAAGAAATACACATCAGGATTTTCAATGTAGTACCTCTCAAGAATCTTACTAAGCAGCGAAGGATAAGGAATAATACGGATAGAGCTCTTGGTCTTGGGAAGACCAACGTTGATTCTGGTAGTTCCTTTACGTTTATCATAGATCCTCTGAACAGTGCGATTTACAGAGAGTGTTTTCTCTGCAAGCGAAATGTCAGACATTTTTAACCCACAAAGTTCGCCAATGCGAAGTCCTGTCATAAGACAAACAAGGATGCCAGCTGATTTACGATTCAGGTCAAGATAAATACACTGAATCAAGCTCTGCTCATCTTCCTTTGACAGCGATACAACACGATGTACATTTGTATCTTTCGGATATTCTATCAAATCCCAATTCAGAAGCGGGATAACACTTTCCTTGTATGCATACTCAAGAGCAAGCTTTAATACAAGAATAACATCACGGATACTTTTTACTGTCAGGCCTCCTGCGTTGTCAAGTCGTCCTTCGTTATGCAGGTAGATGATGTATTTCTGAACGTCCGATTCGGTAATATTACCGATTTTCTGCCTACCGAAATACGGAATCAGATGGTTTTCTGCGATGAGGACAAAATTTGCGTGAGTAGACACTG
>JAMPAU010000025.1 GCA_023667045.1 Ruminococcus flavefaciens
TATATCGGGATTTTCGTAACCTTTACAATTACGCATTTACGATTGGTGGAGGCGATGCATAACTCTCCTAAAGTACGAAATTGTAACATTTCAAAATGAGGCATGGCTATTTTTCGGCATTTTTCAACAGTCTACGTTTTATCACTTTGAGTAGGTTACGACTTTGTTTATTAATTGAAAGTCAAAATATCATGTTATCATTTTAAGTTGGTGGAGGTAAAATTAGTTTTAAAATTATTCTAAAAAACGCTTGACTTTTCACTGGAGTTTATGATATAATAATTGTAGTAGGAATATCCCTACTTTTCCTACCTAATACTATGTGAGGTGTTTTTATGATTACTGCAAACTTTATTGATAACGCAAAGGTTATGTCCAAAGGTCAGGTCACTATCCCAAAGGATATTCGTGAAATACTCGGAATCGAATCAGGTGACCGTGTGACTTTTATTGTTGAGAACGGTACAGTCAGAATTGTTAACTCAGCAGTCTATGCCATGCAGGTTTTTCAGCAGAATATGAAAGGTGAAGCCGAAAATACAGGTCTTGAAAACGAGGAAGATATTATGGCTCTTGTCAGCGAAATGAGAGAGGAAAACTAATTCATGAAAATTCTGATAGATACAAATATTCTCATTTCTGCCGCACTCAGTTCTAACGGTACGCCCTTTAAAGCCTATGTCAAGGCTGTAAGCTATCCTAACAACGCCATTATTTGCGAGCAGAATATTGACGAACTGAGAAGAATATTCAACCGCAAATTTCCTAAAAAATTATATGCTCTCGAAGAATTTCTTGCACTGGCTTTACCTGCTTTGGAAATTGTTCCTACTCCTGAAGTTGAAACTGAAAGCGAGTTCAAAATACGTGATGTTATGGACAGACCAATTTTAAGGGCTGCTATTAATGCACACGCTGATATTATTCTTACAGGTGATAAAGATTTTTTGGAGTCGGGAATTGAAAGTCCACAAATTCTTACTGCTGCCGAATTTTTAAACAGATAACTGTCCAAATAAAAAATAGCCGATGTACACTGTGGCACATCGGCTATAATATTATTTTTATCTCTTATGATAAGTGTTAGTTACGCCTTTTTTCTTTCCTTTTTCCAGTTCAGGAAGTAATCCTTTATTATAGAGAGTACTTATATCCCGTCCAATGCGACATTTATCACCTCTGCTAAAATCTTCATATAAATTATAGTCAACTGTTGTTATCATTTCACCCACTGTCATATCCTCAATTTTTTGCTGTGTCTTCAAAAATTTTTTAATTGCTTTTAACGCTTTCTGTGTTGCTTTTTTGTCTTTAAAGTTATAGTTCAGTTTAAAATTAGAATATTTCTTCATAATTAATTTCCTCCTTGAAATTTGTTCTTATTTGACAGCATACTATTAGATATTAGTTTTATCTTTCTGCTTATTAAACAAAATTCAGATTCAAGTTTTTTGCCATTGATAAGCTCTTTTAATTCTTCTTTTTCAAACCAAGCCTTGCCAGAATTAGTATAACTTATGCCGTCTTTATCAATTCCTAAAACTGTCACCTCATACATTGATTTATTAGAATCATACTTTATTGCTGTAATAAGTGCTTCTGTTGACTGACAGCCGTCTTCAAACATAAAATTCATAATTATTCCTCCATGTTATCATTAAAATACTGTACCGTTTCATTGTTTATTGTAATTCCCGAATTGAACTCTATTGTCACATCACTTTCATTAATTTCAATGTTTTTGATTGTAGCATTTCTGAGAGCGACAGCTTCGGGTGATTTTATTGTACTCATATAATTCATGAATTTGCTTACAAGTCTGTCATAAGTTTCATCGTCAATATCAGCTATTTCATGCAATTTTAATTCAAGTTGATTTTTGAGGATTTTTAATTCTGTTTCATTTTTTTGCATTTTATTAAAGATTGTTTCAGTAGCCTTTCCGTTTTCAAGATAACCTGTAAGGTTGTTCTGAGCATTTTCAATGCCGTTTATTTTGCTGAGAAGTGCGTTTACTTCTGCTGACTGAAAATTCCTTTGAGTTGCAAGTTTTGTATTGATTTTTTTCATAATTTCGTCTTTATTATCGGGACTAAAAATACACTGTTGTATCGCATAAAATACAAAATTATTTAGTTTATCCATTCTGATATTTTTTACTTTACATTGACAATTTCCTCTGTACTGAAAATATCGTCTGTTATTGCTATGATTTACGTTTCCGCTGAATGCTTTGCCACATTCTCCACAATATAAAACTCCATTCAGTGCATAATAATTTTTACTTGCTCTTGTGATCTGTTTTTTAGCATTTCCAGCCATTTTCTGCTGTACTTTATTGAAATCATCTTCTGAAATAATTGCAGGTATTCCGTTGGGAATTTCAATATATTTTTCTTTGTAAGTGTGCGAATTTCTTTTACCCTCTGAATTTTTCGGCGTTGATTTATCATATATATAAGTCCCTGTATATTTTTTATTTTTCAGAATTGTGTGTAATGACGTTTTGGTAAAATCGTTGCCTGTCGCTGTTTTAAAACCTTTATTTTTCAGATAATTTATAATATAATCATAGCCCATTCCTTGCAGATAAAGGCTGAAAATATCACGGATTATCGGCGATTTCAGCTCGTCAATTTCATAAAATCCGTCCGCATTTACCTTGTAGCCTAATGGTGCGTTTCCTCCTAAATGTCTGCATTGTTTGGCACATTCAAGAAGTGCAGCTCTCGTATTTTTTGAGAGAGTTTCCGAAAAATCCTCCGCAACTGCCGCTTTAATTGTTGTCAATAATTTGCTCGTTTCGGTTTCCGTGTCAATTCCGTCCGTAACCGAAATCAGCCTTATTCCGTGTTTTGCAAACCATTCAAGGTCATCAAGCTGATTTTTAGCATTACGGTGTAGTCTGTCAATCGCTCTTACAACAATACACTTTGCACTGACGTTTTTATTTTTTATGTCCTCCAACATCTGCTGATACTGTGGTCTGTTTGTGTTTCTGCCTGTTTTTGCCATGTCAATATAACAATTTTCAACTTCCATATTGTGCGAATTTGTGTAGTTTTCTATGGTTGTCGTCTGTGCATAAATACTGTTTCCGTCGTCCTGATTATGCGAACTGTACCTTAAATAAGCAAGAACTTTTTCCATATTATTTTTCCTCCGATTCAGAAATCAAAATATTTATAAGAACGTCCACAACAAGATTTAAAATCTCGTTTTTGGCTGTATCTTCACGAATTTCAGCAGTTTCACAACCGTTATAATAAAAATGCTTTTCCGCAAACTGCTGTCTTGTTATATTCAATTTTGTAATTTCCTGCATGAATAATAGCCTCCTCGTCATTCACAACCTCAATTGACTCATTGTTAAATGGAGAAAATTGCTTATATTTTTTGATATTTGAAAAAGTATCATCATTGATTTTTCCAAAAGTTTCATTGATTTTTTTCATGTCAAACTGATAAGCATAACACGGAATGCCGTCTATACTAAGTTTTGATTTGATTCTGCCTTTTGACTGCCGAATAAGATAACCTTCATTGTCGAGGTGCTTGACAGCAGATTTATAATCTTTTACCTCACATTTCTTCATAATATCCTCAAAAGTCGTTTCAATTATGGCTGCTTTGCTCGGAATGCCCTCTTTATTTGTAGTCCATTTTATTCCTTTCAAATTTCTATAATTGCTCGAAATACAGTTGAAAAGTTTGATTACAATATTTTTCCCCTGTTCAGACGATTCTGCAATCTTATTGTGATTTTGAATACAGATTCTCCAAATTTTTTCAGTATCAATCAAAATTCCAAGTTCGTTTAAAATTGCAGACATCTGTAAAATCAACGCATAATTCAGTAAAAGTCTGTCTGTGAGGGAGCATTTGTTGAGTTTTGTCTCTGCTGAAATTTTTCGCTTTATCTCTTCATATTGTTTCCTGACTTCTTTTGAATCTGCTTTCAAAAGATAATCAGAAATGAGGTTTCCAACAATTCCATAGTTCAATCTTGAAAAAGTTTTTATCTCATCAGAATGTTTACTGTTTTTTGTGTAAACATAATTTTCAAGGTTCAGCATACGCACTCCCAAACCTAAATTATCATTTTCTGATATGTCAACAAAAGGAGTTTCAGCACTGAAAAGAGCCGTACAAAGCCATGAATTGCGTTTTTTCAGCGTACTGTCCTGATTTAATCTGAGTTTGTCTTTGCCTTCAACAAACGTATAAACAAAATTTCCTTTGTTGATATTGTTATCAATTGTTGATTCGTCGTAACAAAGTGGCACGCCATTGTGTTTTCCGAGCATATAAGTCAGAGCATTCTGAGTGCCGTAAAATCCCGAAAAAACAGACTCATCATCGGGCGAACTGTAAAGCGATGCAACGAGTACAAGTGCGGTTGATTTTCCTGTAGAACTTTTTCCTATCAGCGACACTCCGAAAGAGGAAACAGGAATTTTTTCAGTTATATTCAGATATGCAAGCAGTGTTGAGGCTGTAGCCGTACAGATAACAAACTGCAATTCAGGCAAATTTATAAATCCGTTTAATTTATCAATGTAATCTTTTTCAGAATTTTCTGAAAGTTTGTACTGCAACAGAGACGGCTCTGTATTTGCTCCGTTCCATTGTAATTTATCTTCATTCTGTTTCCAACCAAGAATTTGTTTTATGTCCTGAATTTCAAACCGTGAAAGCAGCCACTGCAAGTGCATTGACAGCAATTTATTTGCGTTATTTTCGGCAGAAACTGCAATCCCTTTATTGAATAATGATATGTCAATTTTTTGCGGTAAAAGCGATTCAAAAGGCATTCTGAACGTTTTATTTTTCGTTTCAATTTCAGCATAATGATTATTTTTTTCGTCCGAAAATACGCCTTTTATCTGAAATGAATCCGCAATCCAGACTGCAACAGCTCCGTTCTTTTTTGTTTCAATATCCACATATCCTGCGGTTGTATGCACCAAATTATAACTACAGGCATTTTTTCCGTTTCCTATTTTGTATGTTTTAGCGACTGCCATTAATTCTGAATATTCACTTACTGAAATATTCTTTTCTCCATTCATTTCAAGCGAAAAATTTACATGAATAATTTTATCAATCATATTTTCACTCCTTTAAACAAGTTTCAGTTTCTTTATATTTGAAAATACATAATCAGTCTTTTTTGAAGCATTATTTGAAATTTCAAATTCAACAGATTTTCCGATAAGGTCATCGGTATTATCTGTATTCAATGCTTTGAATAAATTCGACCACGGATATCTTGAAAGTTCTTCTGTTAGATAGAATTTTATAAAGATTGTGCCGTCTTCAAGAGTAAATTTTATAAGAACTTTATTATTTTCTTCATATCCGATAATATCCTTAATTACAGCGGTGTAGCTGCCGTCTTCAAGATTTATAACCTCGTTTACAATTTCAATTTTCATAAAATATCATACCTTTCTTTAGTCTGATTTTGCTTATTTTCAGCCAAATCCGATACATATCTATCAGCTGTGATTTCAGTATAACATAAGATTTTTTAAATGTCAATATCTTTTTATCTTGACTTTATTTACATTCTTAAAACTGCACAAAAACTATAAAAATATCTATTTATATGGTATTATTCAGCTTTATAAACTTTACTATACCACCGTTTTTTATGATATGAAGGGAGACTTTCCCCGACCCCTTTATGTCATTAGACAATTCAAGCAGAAAACAAATAAAATAAATTTCGTGAAAATGCCAAAAAAATTCCAGTTCATATTGACATTTTGATTAAAAAATACTATAATATAAACATGATAAAACTTTACTTTTTGGAGATGTTTATATGAAAGGAAAAAAATTTTATTGGGATATAATTGTTAAAGACAGTGCCGAAATTATTGCGAATGACATATTAAAAGGAAAAAATAAAATAACAACATTGAAATCTTTATATACTGCTCTTGAAGAAATGTACAAAAAAGATAACAGGGAAATTCCGACTTCAAGTACATATCGTCAGAAAATGCATCAAGTTCTGAATGTCGGATATAATCAGAAAAATGTAAAAAGTGCGTTATATCAACTGGCAGGAAAGTACGACAAAATGACTTTAAATATGTTTGCCGAAAATATACAACTTTCCTCAGAAAATAACGCAGATAACTGCAACTGGTTGTTTATCCGTCTGAAAAAATATGAATCGGATTATACAAAAACACAAAAACATTTGTATTTTTTCTCTCAGGAATTAAAGAAAAAATTTACAAAAGAAATTGTTTTTATTTCATTTGATACAGATACAATCGTTATTATGTGCAGTGACATCAATTCAAGGAATAAGGTGTTTTCATATCTGAATAACATATCAGATATTTCTGCATTTACGGAGGATAATTGAGGTATGTCTAATTTTATTTACGACAAGGAAGAAGTGCTTAGAATAACAGCGGAATATTTCTATCAAAAAAATAAAGAGGAAATAATTTCGCTTTCATTTGAAAAATTGTATTCTGAAATAGTCAGATATGCTTCTGTCAACTACAAAAAAACGAAAATGCCTGCTGTTTCACAAATGCGTAAATTTATCATAGCTGAACTGGCAAAAGATAAGAATGATGACGGTGATGAACAGGAAATTCTTTATACAAAGGGAGAAAGGTTTACTTCAGAAGTAGCATATCGGTTGAAAAATCGTTACTATAATGATGAAAATATCGAGGAAGTCCTCAGAGTAGAGTATGACGTATCTGTTTATTGCGAAACGCCTATAATTTGTACAGTAAAACTTCCTCCTGTTGAAATGCTTGATGTTGTTGCAGAGGGTTATGGTAATAAAAACAACAAGTCTGTTTCTTGGGGACGTATTAATTTTATCCGAAATCTATGTAAAAAAATAAAAAATAAAGCTCCTTCGGTTGTTCTTGCGGTTATTCCTGCATTAAATAGCATGATATATATGAATGAAAATGCAAAAATAAGTAAAAATGCAGAAGATTTTAATATCATTTGTGATACTCTGTGTATATTTGTAAGAAATTCTCCAGAGGGTCGTGCTTTTATAGAAAAGTTTCAAAATTCACCTCATTACCTCAATAAAATTACAAAAGAATAAGAAAAAATAAAATTTTATAAAATTTATTTTTTAAAAATTTATATAACATAATAATATAAAAATAATAAAATTTATTAAAATAATTCAGAAAAAATATATTAAGGGTGGTCATGTAGGAGACGGCGTGAAGTAAACTCTTTTTTAATTCTTAAAGCTTGATTTAAATTCCCGATAAGGTTTTAAAGCCTTATCGGGATTTTTTTACTTTTAAGGAAGTCTTCAATACTCGCACGC
Organism: Ruminococcus flavefaciens; assembly: GCA_023667045.1. Classification (GTDB taxonomy): domain Bacteria; phylum Bacillota; class Clostridia; order Oscillospirales; family Ruminococcaceae; genus Ruminococcus; species Ruminococcus flavefaciens_AC. The sequence goes on from JAMPAU010000025.1 coordinate 7,334, forward strand.
TAAAAGCATAGTTGCATGGTCGCCGTCATCAATGATATAAACCTTAGCATTAACTGCCTTTGTTACCATTGGAAGAATGTAAGTCATGTCATACTTAGGCTGTTCTGCTGTATGCTGAATAACCTGTATTCCGTTCATGTTGCTGAGTCTGAACACCTGTAAATAGTCTTTTGGTTCGGGCATTCTGTCAACGCACTGCCACATAAAAAGCTGCACATCAAAAGGAATTTCCGCATCAATTCCCCTTGTAATGTATCTTGGTTTATTTTTCTCAAACATTATTTTTTCTCCTCTCTGACTCTCGACTTGAATAACCCATAGAGTTCTCCACGTCTGATTTTCACGATTTCGTTTATTTTGTCAGCTATGCCAAGTCCTGTATTGATTTCAATTTCAAGATGATATGGAAATACAACAATTTTCTTGACATAGTTTTGTATGAAAGTTCTGAATTTTTCTGTATTTCTTTCAAGCTGTCTGAATTCGTCTATTACAGGTAAAAAGTCGCTGTATTCTATCATGGAAAGCTGATGAATTTCTGAAAGTTTTATTTCAATTTCAGCACGTTTCTGCTCCAGTTCTTCGGCTCTTGTAATCAGACTTTCAGTTATAATTCCTTTTTCAACTGCCTTTGTGATATTGTCAAGATTTGCCTGTATTTCGTCGTATTCTGATTTTACACTTTCATAATTTGTATCATAATCGCTGTTATACTGTCGGATATATGTATTAACATTGTTTACAAGATGTTTCAGCGATGTGGCATTAAAAATCTTTTTTCTCAGCAGTTCGACAACGTAAACATCAAGATAATCCTTGTTGATTTCCTTATTTTTGCATTCAGAACGGTGTGTATTACAGCGATATGTCACAAGTCTTGTCTTGCTTCTGCCCGAAAATCTGAGATTTCCCTGCATACGTTTTCCGCATATTCCGCAGAAAATTTTGCCTGTAAGTAAATAAAATTCCTTGCTGTGATAACGTCCAGTGTTGCGTTTATTTGCTGCCTTAATTCTTTGTACTTTTGCAAAAAGTTCTTTGGAAATTATCTGTGGACAGCCGTTTTCAATTCTGATAGTATTTTCTGAACTTTTACAGGCATGGTTATTGCGTTTTCCGTCCACTTTAGAAGCAGCTTTATTAAAAACAAAAACTCCTGTATATTTCTCGTTTCTGAGAATTTCATACAATGAATTTTTGCCGAAAATCTGACCTCTTTTTGTCTTGTAACCGTGTTCATTCAGATAATCTATAATCGCCATATAACCGTGACCGTCGGCGAACATCTGAAAAATTATTCTGACCGCTTCTGCTTCGTGAGGGTTGATTATCAGTTTTTTATTTTCGTCAAGGTCGTATCCGAGAGGAGTGCAGCCTCCAGTGTGCTTGCACTGGAGAGCTGTTTCTTTCATTCCTTTCATGACTTCACGACCAAGATTTTTTGAATAATATTCAGCCATACCTTCAAGAACCGACTCCATCATAATACTTTCAGGGCTGTCGTCAATTCTTTCAAGTACACTGCACAGCTTGACATTATTCTTTTTAAGTCGTTTTTTGTAGATTGCACTGTCATACCTGTCTCTTGAAAATCTGTCAAGTTTGTGTACAAGAACAATATCAAAAATGCCCTTTGAACTGTCCGTTATCATCTGTTGGAATTGCGGTCTGTTGTCGGTAGTCGCTGAACGTGCCTCGTCCGTGTAGGTCGCAACGACTTGCCAATGATTTTGCTTGCAGAACTGATTCATCGCTCTGACTTGTGCATCAATCGACTCTGTACGCTGATTGTCGCTTGAAAATCTTGCGTACTGTGCAACTCTCGGAATGTTTAACATTCTTTCACCTCAACAGGCAGATAAATGTCCTCGCCGTAGCTGTCACCGAGAATTTTCACACCGTGAAGATAATGTGAACTTCCGATTTTCAGAACCTCTACAAACTCCATTTCGGACACCTCAAACATCTGATTTTCTGAATCGTCAAGCACAACAAAACAGCCGATGTCGTCGAGATTTTCAACGCCGTACTCACTCATCATTTCAGTTGCCTTGCTGAAGATGTATTCTCTGATTTCAGGCTCAGAAATTGCCTTTATTTCGTCAAGATTTGTCGCTTTAAACATTTAAATTTCCTCCATTTCATAAGGCTCTAACTCCCATTCATTTCTGACCGCTGGTGTCAGTGGATGAAAGCCTTTTTCGCCGATTTTGTAAAGTTTGTTTGCGTGATTTTCAAGCAATTCAAGTAATTCTTTTTGCCTGTCACGGACACGCTGACTGCTGTTACCTACACAACCCCAAGCAATTATAATTGCGTCACTCATAGCTGCATACTGCTTGATAATTTTGTCAGTATCGCTTTCAAGTAAATCCTCGTCCGAATTAAAACGCAGACTGAGTTTCTCCATAATTCTGCTGTAAAGATTTACAATGCTGACACTTCCAAACCCCAGTTTATTGAGATTATTTATTGTCAGCATAGTTGTCAAATCCATGTTGAGAGTGTCTGCCGTGTTGGGATTTATCATAATAATCATGGCAGATTTCTTCTGATTATCCCATTCTTTACGAAGCAGAAAACGGTGCTGTCCGTCGTCCGAAAATAAGGCTTTGCTCTTAATAACCATAGTTTTCTCTTTCATAATTGCCTCCTTTCCGTACAAAAAAGCAGGGTTTTCAAGCCCTGCTTTTTATAATTTAGTTTGCTTTCACGTCAATGTACTTGACCGTTTCGGGTGGTGCGATTCTTACAGGTTCGCTTGTGGATTTTTCCTTTTTGACCTCCACTTTGAACTCAACCGCACCGACTTTCAGCGTGACAGCAACTTCAATGCTCTTGTCTTTCATGATTTTCGCCTCCTTTCAAAGTTCGAGTTTTATTGCGTTGACGGTTTCCTCAAACAAGTTGATGTCAAAGAATAAATCCTCGATTTCGTCCGCTGTATAGCCGTATTCCAGCAACAACTCAACATCACTTTCCGACACTCCGAACATTCCGCAGTAATCAAAAAGCAAGCCTTTTTCTTCACTTTCAAAATTGTCATACCAGTCATCACAGCAGGAATAATTCCAGTAATGTGGGACGAATTTTTCAACAATTTCAAAAGTATCTTTCACCGCTGTTCCGTCAGAATTTATCTGTAAAATTTCGCCGTCTGTCAACTTAATTTCCGTATGTGTATATTTGAATTTTATGCTATTTAAAGCGTTTTCAAGGATTTCCTTTGTACTTGCATAAACATAAATTCCGAGTTCTGCAAAGTGATAAATCGTTATCGGATTTGTGCCTTTTACAAGGAAAAGTGTGTTGTCGTTTCTGAGTATTGTGAAAGTAAAACTTCCCTCGACAATCTCTGACATTTTTCTGATATTTTCAATATCTGCACCGCCAAAATTATCCAAAAGCTGAACCGCAATGTAACTATCCGTTTCAATTTTCGTGTCGGGGAGCATATATTTTTCACGGAGTTCTTTATCATTGTAAAGTACACCATTATGTGCCAGTGCAAAGCCCTTTTCACTGTAAAATGGGTGATTGTTGTAGTTGCATTTTTCACTTCCCTGCGTGGTAAATCTTGTATGACCGATTACAGCTTTTGTGCCTGTCGGAAAATACAGCTTAACCTTGTGGGCAGGTTTTGCTTTCTTGAACGTCACAATTTTTCCGTAATTTACATAACTAATACCTGTTGCATCTGTGCCTCTGACTTCCGCACAGATTGAAAGAGCCTTCATCAGCCTTTTCAGAACCGCATTACTTACCTTGTTGCCGTGATTTAAGAATCCGAATATCGCACACATTTTAAACTTCCTCCTCTGCATAAGTTTCCTCGTTGATATAAAGTCGGCGTTCTTTCAGATACTGAATCAGTTCGGGATATTTTACAGAACGCACAAATTCGCTCCAACTCATGCCGTCGATTTCTTCCTCAGACATGGTTACAGCCACCCTGCAAATCTCACTTACGAATTGCAAGGTGGCTATAAATGTATTGTATCTGAGTGTACCTCTGAAAAGTCTGAACTCGACTGTAGAGTAGTTTCTGAGATTTACGGCAACGTAACGATTTCCGCAGTCTTTCGCCTTGTCGAGAATTTCTTTTCCCGACTTCTCCATACCCAAACGGCAACTCCAGCGGTTCATGTTGCCTTCGGTTCTTCTGCTGAATCTGAAAATTTCATTCCAGTGCTTTTCGACAAAGAACAACACACGGCTGATAATTTCCTCCTGTTCCGACTGATTGATACCAAACGCATCACGGTTGACATGAACGTGCAGTCCGCAAGTACTTGTATCATGGGACTTGTAATCCATTTCAACGGCTTCATACAGAACGCTCTCCCAGTCCATTGTATTCATGTGATAGTCAAGTGTCATCGGGTGACTTACAATCTCAAAGCCGTCGTCAATACTGCCGTCCGATTTTATGTAGATGTGTTCATCATGGACGTTTGCAACATCTTTCAGTCTTTTGGCATTTTCGCCGTCCTTACCGCCGTCATCGACTTCAAGCTCCACACCGAAATACAGATAGCTGTCACCGTAAAAAATCGGGTCGGGCTTGTAGCTGTAGTCCTCGATTTCATAGTCGCTGTCGATTTCGTCATAACAACTATTGCAGTAAGGTACATTATTGTACCAGTTTACATCGTTGTCGTGAATGATGTGGTTGCAATTTTCACATCTGCGGTAGTAGTCGTTGTAGCAGTCAGCACAAAGACAGATGTTGTCGTCACTCTCTGAATCTTCGGAATATACCGTATCACCGCAATGGTCACAGATAACACACTCCTCGTCCACGCACGACTCGCAGAGCAAGTCCTCGCCTATCCATGTGCCATAATCGTTCTCGTCAAGAACATCACCGCAGCATGAACAAATTCTTTTTTCTTCCATTTCAATACCTCCAAAAATAAAAAATTCCGATAAGGCTGGAATTACCTTATCGGAATTATAATACATATTTTATTTTTGAAGTCAATACACTTTGAATTTTTTTAAACTAATTCTTCCTGAATTATTTTAATGCTGTTTAACAAGTGCGGTACTTCTTCATCTGAAATATCAAGATGTCCCATTTGCCACTGCATAGCCTTGAAATAAGAACGTGCTTTAATTATAATTTTTGTCAGTTCGCAATAATTGTCGTCGTGGCGGTACATATTACCTGTTGCCGCATAGTTTGAGCCATAACAAGTCGGACAGACTGCCTGTGCAACGCATTTCACGCATTTTTCCTCAACAAGTTCTTCTGGAATTTCTTCATCATAGAATTTCAGTTCAAGTGATTTTTTCGCTTGTTCTTCGCCTACAGACAATGGCATGAAAAACTGACACGGATAAGCTGTTCCGTCGATATGATACGCTATTGTACCAATACCAGCACCACAGTAACGGACATATTTCTTATCCATATTGACATAGGATACATTTATAATTGACATTTCAAGAATAGAACACGGCTCTATTTCGGGGTGCTGTAAATAATATTCTATCAGTTTCATGAGTTCACGCTGTAAAATTTCCTTATTGCTTTCGTCTGACCAATCAATATTATATGCCAGATTACAAGCAACTTTGAACCCCTTTTCTTGTAAAAATATAACGCCCTCCGCAAGAGTTTCCAAAGATTCTTTAGAAATGGTCATTTTTATATCCTGCTCTGGATACATTTCAAGAAAGAAATCCAAATCAATTTTTGAAGATGAATTACTTCTGTTCATATCCTGCATGGCGTTAGTTCCGTCATAACTTAATCCGCATACAAAATACGGATGAGTTCTGAGCCATTCCTTAACTTCACCATGTACAAGAGTTCCGTTTGTTGAGGCAAAAAGAATAAATCTCTTATTGCTATCAAGAGTAAAGATATAATCATATACTTCTTTTATTTTTTCAAATTCAAGAAACGGCTCACCGCCAAACAGGTCAAATTCAATTTCATCATACCCATTATCAGCCGTCATTTCCTTTTTTATTATATCTTTAAAAGTTTCTATGGAAATTTTATTTTTTGACTTATGGTTCTCATAGCAGTATGTACAGTCAAGGTTACAGGCTTCTGTAAGGGTTACGGTTACTGAACGTCTGTCTTTTGATTCATTTTCTATATTTCGCATATATTTTCTCCTATAAAAACAACAGTGTGGCATACAAGATGCACACCACACTATATAAATTCATTTAATCGCAGATTATTATCTACAACTAATTTTACAGCCATTATCACAACGACCTGAGCAAGCTCTGCCACAATTGTTCTGGCAAACATTTACACAATGGCAACCGCTCATCAAACTCATATTGCCTACAGCAAGTACAGGCTCATTGATAGCTACTGCTTCCTTGATTTTCTGCATGAGTTCTTCTGCAATTTTGAACATATTACTCACATTCCTTTCTGTTTTTTTAATATATCAGACTTTATGTGCGATACTGCTTTTTCAACAATATCTTCAAAAAGTCAGATTTTTCTGTAGTGATTATGATTGTCACTTGAAGTTGATACATATTTCACATTATCAACTTCATGGTTTTTTACTTTTTCAGCAAATTTTCTGCCTATCTCACGACGTTCATCTGGTGTTAACTGTTTCCACGTTTCCTGAAATCCGTTACATTGTATGCTGTTGATTTCAAATTCTTTGCTTTCCATATGAGAAATAATATCTGACAGATGATTTAAAACGGTATCTATAACAGTCATTTTATTTTCCTCCGTGCTGAGATTTTTAAATGGTAAATAGTGTTTACCACCAACAAGCTGATTATATCATATAATTATAAGTATGTCAAGCACTATTTACCAGTTTCTGCATTATACACAAAATATTTATTGCAAAATTGTTAAAAATCACAAGGAGAAATTATTATGTTCAAACTAAAAGCTGAAAGCGGAAGAAATAATATCTGTGGTAATAATTTAATCAATATACGCCATAAAAAGAAAATCTCACAACGTCAGCTTGCCAAGATGATGCAACTTGCAGGCTATGATGTAGACCACCATTTTATCCGCAGAATAGAGAACGGTGAAAGATTCGTTACAGACATTGAATTGGTAGCACTTTCTAAAGTGTTAAACGTTTCTATTATGGAACTTATTGATGATACAATACCTGTTTCTTCGTCTGACAGCTCTTGATTGTACTTTTTTATAATTCTGAATTTCAGAATAACAAGCAACACAATATAATAATCCCTTATCTGATTTTGATGTTTTATAAGAAATTATTCTGCCACAACTTTCACACTTACAGTTTCCATTCTGGTCTTTCCATACTATCAATGAAACAGCCTCCTTTTTATTTTCTTAAGATTTTCAGAATTTGTAATATCACAACTCTATTATACAAATCATACCAGACATATGGGTGTCCGTTCAAACGGAATTTACAGAATGTTCAGTAAAAATTTACATTCATCAAAATAAATAACGCTGAAAAGTAGTATTATACTATCTTTCAGCGTTTATATATTTCGGCTTTCAAATATAACAGATATGCTGGCTGCTTTACTGTCAAGCATATTTTTGTATTTCACCTCATTGCCTCATTATTTTTTAACAAGAGAGGTGCAAAAAAATATATATGCATTTAGAGTTGGTTACGGTAAAATCCGCACCGAACCCACAAAAATTTTCTTAATATTGGCAAAAAACAAATCCCGATATACCGCTATTTTACAGTATATCGGGATTTTCGCAACCTTTACAATTACGCATATTCGATTGGTGGAGGCGATGCGTAACTCTCCTAAAGTGCGAAATTATAACATTTCAAAATGAGGCATGGCTATTTTTCGGTGTTTTTCAGCAGTCTGCATTTTATCACTTTGAGTAGGTTACGCCTTTTCAATAGAAAGTCCCTATGCTGAATTAAAATCAGTATAGAGACTTCTTAGTTTTTGTTAAATTTACTGACTAAGTATTGCGTTTATCTGTTCTTCTGTCATTCCACTTTTACGCATTTTCTCTACTATAGCATTTTCACCTATTGCAATTCCTTCTTCTTTTGCCCCCTGTAAAGCGGAAGCCTCATCATGCAGAGCCTTTTCACGCAGTCTTGCTCGTTCCCTCAAAGCAGTGTCGGCACTCATATCGAATATGACCTGTACTGCCTGTTCCATTGCAGGAATGTTTGTATTTTTAATCATATTCAGTTCCTCCTCCGTATCAGCTTTTATAAGCTGCATCCACATAGCTTTACGGTCATTCACATCAAGACTGTTTTTGACCTTTCTAAGTTCAAAGAAGTGAATGCTCATAAGGTCTGTGAACTGCTCTCCTGTTTCCTTATCTGCCACGATAACTTCTGTATGATAATTCTGTTTGTTGGTAATATTAAAGTCGAGAATATTTATACATATAGTTCTTTTCAGATTGCTGTACGATTCACCGCTTTGCAGTTCTGATGTGTAGAGTTTAGACCAGTAAAATAATGTTCTCTTTTTGAAATAACTTTGACTGTTTACCTGTAATTCCACATTTATCAAAGTTTCTGTGTTGTCGTATTTTCTGAGTTTTACGCTTAAATCCAATCTTACTAATTTTCCGTCCGAATCATCTGACGGCATTTCGGGATTTGTTAATGTTATGTCAAGTATGTTATCAAATGGTATGTCAAGAACGTCTGAAATAAAGTTTTTCAGCAGACTTCTTTTCCTTATGAACAATTCCTTAAAAACCACATCAATTTTTGCAGATACTATTTTTCTTTCCATTGGTATGTCCTCCTCATTAATTTTCCTAAGAATATTATACTACATTTTTATAAAAAAAGCAATAGTATTTGTATAATCCTATAAAAAAATTAATCAGTCTCCCGATAAGGTTTTAAAGCCTTATCGGGATTTTTTTTACTTTTAAGGAAGTCTTCAATACTCGGATTATGATATATTTTTTACATACCACCAAACACGGAGTATGTAGGCAAAAACGACTTCGTTCTAAA
>JAMPAU010000026.1 GCA_023667045.1 Ruminococcus flavefaciens
TCTTGGTACTCTTTCACGTACTCCCAGTATCTTTTCATGCTGTCACCCCCTTACGCTGATTGCAGGATTATAATTAACTCTTTCGGTTTGCCACGTCCACCGTTTTGGATTTTCAGATAAGAAATAAAGTGCATTTCATCAAGAAGTTTCAGTGCCTCTGTGAGTTCCCTTGCGTTCAGTGTACGGCACTCTCTTAATAGCTTTGATTTAGTGATAGTCGTTTCTTTTGCCTGCTCCAGTTTTTCCATTACGTATACGGCGTTTTCACGCTGAGTTTCTTCACGGCTCTTACGTGGCTTTGCTTTTGCAGTCAGCTTGCTTTCAATCTCATTCAGACGGCTCTCAAGGTCAGCGTACTTAGACAGCAGTTCCGAGTACGTGCCTGTTGGGCGGTCTGTGAAGTAGGAGACAAGCATTCTCTGCACGCCCCATGACAAGTCGTCTGTCAGTGACTTTGCAATCATTAGGTAGCCGGTTAAGGTTACCAGTATGATTGCTTCCGGAGTTCCGCCTTGTGGACGTTCAAAACCAAGCGTACGAATTTCGGACGGTTGGTTTATTTTAAAGAAGTCCACTCCCTCAATGAAGTGTTTACGGTTGTCGTTGAAACGTTTCCTTGCTGTACCGTCGGGTCTCTGGTGCGCTCCGTCAATATCCTTGAATGTCACTACACGCTGTCCGCTGTACTCCCTTATCGGTAATGGAGTGTTGTTTATCAGTTCGTACATGATTAATTATTCCTTTCCGATATATTTCTGCCTGTCAAGAAGTCCGTCAATGGAGCAGTCGAGAACGTCCGCTAAAGCTATCAGTGTTTCAAGCGACGGCTTTTTTAAGCCATGCTCATACTGTGAGATATTCGCTCTGCTTACGTCCGCTAACTCCGCCAGTTCCGCCTGTGTCAAATCATTGATTCGTCTTTTTTCCCTTAAAGATTTACCGAGTGTCATTTGATTCACCTCTTTCTATTTTATTTTCAAGATTCTTGACTTTTCGCTCCCTTTATGGTATACTAAAGTTAGCAAATTGTAGCCATTAGTTACATTTTGTTTCTGCTTGACTACAATTACAGTATACACGCTAATTGCCGAAAAGTCAAGCGTAAATTAAGGCTTTTTCCGTATTTCTGTACTTTTGCACAAATAAAAGGGGGTTTTTTTATGACAAATTCACAATTAATTACCAATATAAAAAGCATTTGCAAAACTCAAAATATCCCTTTAAGCGAAATGTTAGAACAATGCAACCTAAGTAAAGGGTTTATATATGATGTTGAAAAACGTGACAGAACTCCTTCAATTGATAAAGTAACGGCAATTGCCGAATATTTCGGCGTATCACTGGATTATCTTTTAGGGCGTACTAATAATCCGGAAGTACAGACGAGTAATAACAATGCCATAATAACAGGAAGTAACATAGTAAATGGAAATGTTGGCAATAGTTCAAATGTAAACACTGTCTCAGCAAGCACTGCTACTCTTGATGAGACGGCGGAGCAGGTTCTCAACGCTTTTCAAGGCATGACATTAGCTGATAAAGCAAAAGTGATTACGCTTATTGCTGAGCTGACAGAAAAGAATAAAACAGCATAGCAGGGGTGTTTTTATGTATACCGCACAAGAAACGGCTTTAAAAATAAAAGAAATAGCAAAACAGAAAGGCATTACTATTAAGAAAATGCTAAATGATTGTGATTTAAACATTAATTATATCTCCGAAATGGCTAAAGGTAAACAACCAGCTATGAAAAATTTAGAAAAAATAGCGGTTTACCTTAATTCTACTACCGATGAATTACTGGGTGTTACCTCTGTAGAAGTAGAAAATCAAGCTATAAGCATGACATCACAAGATGAAATGCTTTATGAATTAGTAAGACGTTTCCAAAGATTATCATTTGATGATAAATTAGACGTATTCAATTATATCAATGCAAAGTAAGGCTAATTTTTGAGGTGATAATATATGACTAATGCACAATGTTTAACAACAAAGATTAAAAATACAGCCAAAAAGAATGGAATAACCATTAAAAATATGCTGATTGATTGTGGATTAAGTATAAATACCTTGAATCAAATGACAGATAAAAAAGGTATTTCGTGTTTCAGCCTTAATAAAATAGCGGATTATTTAGGCGTATCAGTTGATTATCTACTGGGCAGAACCGACACGCCCACCGCCTACAGCACCGGCATAAGCGATGTACAAATGAACGTGAACAGTCCTCAGGGTAACAATACAATCAATGACAAACAGGAAACAATATCGGCGGAAGATGCTGAATTATTGGACCTTATCAAAAGACTACCATTGAAGAAAAGAGTGAAGTTTATTTCATCTCTTTATGACGAACTGGAAGAGACTTAATTGATGATTTGTACATTGTTTGTACATTATTGAAAGGAGAATTGAAAATGGGAGCATATGCAGTGTATTCAGATAAGCCATTCAGAACCAACGGCGAAATAAAGAAAAAAAGAAAACGTGGACGTATTGATGACCTTATGGAAATGGTCAAGGGTGCATATCTGGAAACAGACAAAACAACAGGTGACGTGAAACTTATGCGTGATGGCGAAACTTTAGGAGTATTCAGGGACGAAGAAGATGAATAATTATATTACAGTTGAATTTACAAAAGACATTCAGAAAGAATCAGCAGGTTGTTTTGATTGCGGTAATCCGGCATTGACGGCATTTTTGAAAAGTTATGACGCACTTGATGATATGTTTGGAAAAACGTATGTAATGCTTTTCGACGGAAAAATAATCGGCTACTATAACATAAGTACGGGTTGCATTGAGGATTATTCGGGCATAAGAACCGGTGGCTCGGTCTATATAAACTGCCTTGCTGTTGACAAAAATTATCAGAAGAAAAAAATCAAGTCCACACATTATTATTCTGACATTCTTCTTGCTGACTGTTTGAATCGTATAGAAAATATCCGTGAAAATTCTTTAGGTTTTGCATTTGTAACGCTTTCTTCAACAGATGAAGGCTATAACTTGTATGAACGCAACGGCTTTTCACCTCTTGAAGAAGATATGAAGATAGCGAAAAATTCGGGAGAAACGGCGTGCATTCCTATGTATCTGCCGATTGATTATGAGTAATGTATAAATATGAAATCGTAATCTATTGGAGCAGTGAGGATAACTGTTTCATCGCAAGCGTTCCGGAGCTGGTTGGTTGCATGGCGGACGGTGAAACGCAGGAAGAAGTATTGCAGAACGTCAATACAGTAATTTCAGAATGGCTTGAAACTGCACGTCTGCTCGGTCGTGACATTCCAGAACCTAAAGAAAATTCAGTATACGCATAATCGATAACAAAAATCCGTCCGGCAGTACGTCGGGCGGATTTTCTTTCCCATTTTATAAAATTTCAGAAAAAAATATGCGGGAATTTTGGGAATTTTGGGAAATAAATAATAGTAATGCCTGTATTTCGGGAAAAAATCGACTTTTTCAAAATGGGAAATTATAGGGAAAGAATTATTAAAAATGGGAAAGTGATATTTCTTTCCATTTATTTCCCATTATTTTCCTATTTTGCCAATAGTCAGAAAACCGCATAAAATAGGCATTTTCAGTATTTATTTCCCAAAATTCCCAAAGTTCCGGCTACTTTCAAAATAAAAAATCATTCTATTAATCCTAAAAATCATATTTAATTTATTAACTATTAGATATTTCTAATTAAACATTGCATAATAGACAGTTATCGCTAATCTGTCTAAAATCTCTTAACTGTCAAAACTATTTAATAGACTTTAATAGGCTGTAATAAACATAATTTTAAGTGGGAATAAGCTGTAATGGGCTTTAATAGTCTGTAATATCCGCACTCTGTAATCACAATAGGGGAGCAGGCGGAAAGTATTGCAAAAATTTTTCAGATATGGTATAATATTGATATGTTGATGTTTTCTGTAGTCTGCATAAAAAGAAAAGTCCGTCTAGTATGTATTTACTGGACGGATTTTTTATAGCGTTGACATTGTGATGAACGACCAAAGACTATGGAGCAGGCAGACGTTTCACTTTGGTGGCTGACCTGCTCCGTTTTTTTATCGGGCGAACGTCCGCAAAGTCAAAACGGTTTTCTGTTAATATCCGCACTCCATAATCACAGCAGGCAGTGTCTATAAAAAATTTTTCTGAAAGACTTGACATTTATATAACTTTTAAGTATAATATAAGTAAGGGAAGTGAAAAGATTGTACAAAATAAATTTTTACAGAGACAGGAATGGAAAAGAACCTGTTGCAGAATATATTACAGAACTTTCAAAAAAGAAAGACAAGGACAGCAGAATAAAACTCAGCAAAATACTTGACTATATCAATATATTGAAAGAACATGGTAAGTCCGCCGGAGAGCCTTATATGAAACACATAGAGGGCGAAATATGGGAACTCAGACCACTAAGAGACAGAATATTTTTTGTAGCATGGAATGGTGACGGTTTTATATTACTACATCATTTCATGAAGAAAACACAGCATACACCTAAAAGAGAAATAAAGCAGGCAGAAAGAGAATACAAAGATTTGATTGAAAGGAGTGCCGAATATGATTAATAACAGTGCAGTAGGCAGAAGTTGGGACGAACTTGAAAAGGAGATTTTTACTCCGGAAGAAATTGCTGAAAGTCGTCTGAGAGTTGCATTAATTGGCGAACTCATAAAAGCACGGCAGGAGCAGGGGATAAGTCAGAAAAAGCTTGAAGAACTCAGTGGAGTGAAACAACCAATAATTTCAAGAATGGAAAAGGGAAGTACAAGTCCACAGCTTGAAACGTTTCTTAAAGTCCTTGCACCTCTCGGAAAAACTCTTGCAATAGTCCCGATAGAAAAGTAAATTTTAAAATCCGTCCGGTATGTATTTACTGGACGGAGTTTTTATAGCGTTGACATTGTGATGAACGACCAAAGACTATGGAGCAGGCAGAACGTTTCACTTTGGTGGCTGACCTGCTCCGTTTTTTCTCGGGCGAACGTCCGCAAAGTCAAAACGGTATTCTGTGGGCTAACACAGACAATTACAGTAAATTCAGATTTTTCAGAGTAATAAGAAAACCGCCTGAGATTATTCAGACGGCTTGCAATTCAGCTCTTTTGTTTGGGATTTTACAAATTTTTTCAGCTCTCTGTAAAGTGTTGGGTTTTCATCGTGCAGAAGTTCAAATATCAGCGACATAAATTCATCTTGTCCGATTTCAATCATGGACTTGTTTTTTATCTCGATATTTCTTTTGTATGCAACGGCTCTCGTTAAGGCAATGGTATTTTTTATGATAGCCTCAATGCCGATTTCCTGTAGTTGTTCACCGGAAAGATTGTCAATTTGTTCAAGCAAAATTCCGCATAGCAGACGTGTGAGGGGCTCTGTAAAGTCAATGTTATTATAGCTTTCTGTTTCGTCCATGATTGCCCTGAAGTTTTCCTGTGTCATTCTGATATTCTGTATTGACTGCATTAAGTTTGAGGCATACCGCTGTACAGCAGATATTGATATATTTTGTCCGGAAGTCTTGATGTAATCGACGATTTCTTTGTATGTAAAGTCAGATTTTATCATTTCGTTAACAGTTTCCCTGATTTCCGGCGGTAATTTGTCAATCGCATAGTGTTTTCTTATATGCTTTCCCATTTTGTCCCCCTGTCATACGTCTATACAGCTGTCTGTAATCGCACCTCTGAGTACCTGAATGCCCTTTGCAGTAAGCGACGTTTCAGTATCTCTGAATGTATCTTCTTTCAAGTCAATCGGTTTTCTGCTGTCACAGTCTGTCAGTCTTATGTAACCGCTTTCATGCAAGTATCTTATACTTTCAATGAATGAGTTATGGTCGGTTGTCTGTTTAAAGGCATATTCAAGGCTTGAAAGTCCGCATCGGCTGTCAACAACGATATTTAAAGTTCTTAGTATTGTGCTGTTCATGCGAAAAAAACTGTTATTTTTAATATCGTTCTGAATTTTTTCAGTGTTCATGATATTCCCCCATTCTGTTGTTTAAAGACCTGTAAAATAGCGTTTAAAAGCCTTTAAATCGTATTATATAATTATAACATTAAATAAATTTCAAGTCAATATATCAATCTTGTTTATTACTTATTATACTGAAATAAGACTTATAGCACATATATTCGATATTGATAATACTTAAAATTAATGATACAATTAAGTAAATATATAGTATTAATTGCATATTAATGGAGAGAGATATGAATAATATACAGCTAATATCAGAGTGTAAAAATGAAACAGTATCGGAACTTGCTGACATACTCGGTCTTGAAAATACTTGTAAATTAATTGATAAATTCGGCGGAAGTCAGCTGTATATTCCGCAAATGGAAAGGATTTGCAGAGAATACAGAAATCATGATATTTATGGTGATTTTCTATCCGGCATGAATTACAGAGATTTAACAAATAAATATAGCATGAGTGAAATGGCTTTAAGAAAGATTGTAAAAGCTGAAACAGAAAAAAGAAAGTCACTTAGAACGTAAACGGAAACGCAGTAAGAACAAGTATGGTTTTCGGTTTAGTCAGATATTAATTGTACTTTGCTTGATTTTTATTGCTTGAAAAACAAAAATAAATTAGGTATTAATTTCTTGAAAAATGGCGGTTATACGTTATCAGAATGTCAGTATACACTTTGGTAAGGCGTAGGTCGACGGTTCAAATCCGTTCATCAGCTCCAACAAAACGGACATTCTTAGGAGTGTCCGTTTTTTTTCAGTATTTTATAAAGGAATATTCAGATATACTCTGACACAAAGTTCAACGTGTATAAACTTTGAGCATTAAAATCCTAGTCGCAAGTTAAATACTTAGCTAAATTAAAAATAGATGAGATATACATCATATGTATATCTTGAAAGGATTAATTTTTATGGGACAGTTAAAAACTTATGGTGATGTTGTAAAATTCGATTTAAGTGATAATAGTAGTGTTTGCGGGTATAGGAAGCAGTTAAAATGTGAGTATAAATATAGGACATACTCATTTAATGAAATATATAATCTTGTTATTGAAGGATATGTAGATTTTATTAATGAGCTTATTAATGAAAATGGAATAATAACTCCTAAGATTAATAAACGATATAATGATATTACTTCAGATATGGCATATATATAATAATTTACGCCATAGACTTAATACTCTTGAAGAAAAGTATGAGTTCGATAAGGAATTAGCCACTCTTAATGCTCCAATATTAAAAGAGATAGAAGAAGAACAAGCAAGGGAAGTCAAAAAGCTAGAAGATACTATTGAAAAGCAATCGGAAAAGATAAAAGAACTAAATGAACTTATAAAACAGTTTGAGACAGAAAAAGTTTAATCTGATTCTGTGTCTCTGAATGATTGCGGTCAGCAGAAAACCAATACTCTCAAAGAGTACTGGTTTTTTCTTTTTCAAGGAAACGCTCGCTTGTAACGTCTATGCCAATAGCCCCCAAAGGAGCAGTTATAATTATTGCCATTACTGCAACGGAAAGTACTATTTTTCCGCACGGCAGTCCCATTGCAAGCGGTACTGAACCAATTCCGGCTTGTACCGTTGCTTTTGGAAGATACGCTACCGCACAGAAAAACCGTTCTTTTGGTGTCAGTTCAGTGCCAGCTGTGCATATGAAAACTCCGGCAGTACGGAATATCAGTGCAATAAAAATCATTGCAACGGCGTTTATTCCGGCTGTAAGGGTATACCGTATGTCAACCGCCGTACCCACAAGCACAAATAATATTACTTCTGCCGGAATCCATAATTTCCCGAATACTCCGGAGAGTTCGCCGGAATGCCCCTTTATCTTCATAACGCAAGCCATTGCCACTACAGCAAGCAGTCCCGAAACGGCAACGTATTTTTTCAGTGAGTTTTCAGCCGTCATAAGCAGAAATGCAACAGACAGCATTATTATGGCTTTTATGACAGTATTTTTCTGTGATTTAATTACTATATTGAGAATAAGTCCGGCTGATATTCCGAGAAGTATTCCAAGAATAATTGATACGGGTATGTCAAGAAAGTCCGAAATATTTACCGTACCGCCCTGCTCCATAGTGACAAACGTCGAAAAAAGAACTATTACAAAGACATCATCACATGAAGCTCCTGCAAGAATCATCTGTGGAATACTTTTAGCCGTTCCTCTTTTGTCCTCAATAAGCTTTATCATTCGTGGGACTACCACCGCCGGAGACACAGCACTCAGCACTGCCCCCATGACAGCGGATTCTGTTCTGGTAATTCCTAAAAGAACAGGTGCAAATATAATATATGCGGTTATTTCGGCACACGCCGGTACAAACGCCATCATTACGGCTGGTCTTCCGACTTTTTTCAGGTCTGAAAGGTTAAGCGATAGTCCGGCTTTTATTAAAATTATAATAAGTGCAATCTGTCGCAATTCAGACGATATGCCAAGCACGGACTGGTCAATGAGGTCAAGAACGTAAGTACCCATTATAATGCCCGACAGAAGCATACCTATGATACGTGGAAGTTTCAGACGGCTGAAAATATCCGCCATAAAGAATCCAACAATAAAGATAAGTGCAAATGAAAGTAACATAAAAAAATCTCCTTTTTGATTAATAATAAAAAAGCCGACAACTACTGCGTAATTGCAGAAGTCATCAGCTTTTTAAGGCGGTTTAGTTTTTACAAACAAGGGAGAACATCATTCCCCGAATATTAAATTAATAGCTCCATACATGACCTTGTGAACAGTAGTAGTTTCCGTCAGTGGCATTATAGTATGAATCATATCCGCAATAAATACACCATGCGTCAGGATTCCAGCCGTCGTCCCAGCCGTCGCCGTCAGCGTCCACACCTGTGAGACCGCCGTTCTGATTGTTGCTATAGTTGCTATTTCCTAAATCGTTATTATTTTCGTCATCGTTGTCATTGTCATTGTTTTCGTTTTCTTCATCAGAATCTGTAGGGGAGTATGTATCATCATTGGGGTCTGCTTTTCTTGCATCCATGAGGTTTATCCAGCCAAATTCCGTTTCAAGAAGTCCCCATTTGTTGCCGTCGTCGTCAACAGTTTCTTTTATAATAACATAACTTCCTCTGTCGGTAATAGTACCTGTAATCATGCTGTTGTAGGACGGTTCAGAATAAATATCGAGAGCAGGGTTTGCGAGTTTCATAATATATTCTTGAAATTCTCCGTTGCCTCTTACTGTGAGAGTGCCTGTTACAGTTTCAGTAAATGATTCTGTTGTAGACGTTGTCTGGGCTGTTGTAGTCTGCGGAGTAGTTGTTGTAGTTGTGGTAGTCGGCGGAACAATTACATTTACCGACATTGTAGACTGAGGAACAGGTTCAGAGGATTCGTTTTTCTGTTCATGAGTGAGTTTTAGAAGACTACCGCACCACAGTGCAACAAGCACTAATATTACTACCGCACCGGAAAGCACCATAATCTTTCCGACATTCAGAACTTTTTTCTTTGCCATTTTAATAACTCCTTTTCCGGAAATACCCAAGTAATCCGACGTTAATTATATCTGCATATAATATTATACATAATACCGTTTCAAATGTCAATAGATTTTCACAGGAAATATGCCTTATTTGCCGGATAAGAGGTATATATAAATAATTTTTAACTGCTTATAGCTATTGACAAAGCAGTAATAATATGTTAAAATTTAAAATTGAAGTTAAATCTCATTCGGAGGGAAATATGAAACAGGATTCTGGTTATAAGACGAGACAAAAGGAAAAACTCCTTGATTATCTTGTCAGAAATAAGGAAAAGCATACAAACGTACAGGAAATAAGTGCTTTTCTTACGGCAGAGGGTACGCCCTTAGGCACTGCCACTATATACCGTCAGCTTGATAAGCTTGTTGAGTGCGGAATGGTACGGCGGTATAATTTTGACGGAAAAACAGGTGCGTGCTATCAGTATATAGAAGATGACAGCGAATGTCACGAGCATTTTCATCTTAAATGCACAATATGCGGTAAGCTGATACATCTTAACTGCGACCGTCTTTCCAGCATTAACCGCCATATATTTGAAAAGCACGGTTTTCAGGTCGATTCTTCACAGACTGTTTTTTACGGTAAATGCTCAGAGTGTTCAGATAAATAAAAAAACGCTGTCTTTTTTGCGGACAGCGTTTTGTTTTCAGAACATGGAATAACCGAGCATATCAGTAAGTCCGGATTCGTCGTCATACGGTGAGATTTTCCAGTCATCGCCTTTAACCTTTACAACGTAAATCCAACTGCTGTTTGAGTCTTCGTCTTTTTTGCCTTTTATCGTCATTTTTACTTTAACCTTATAAGCCTTGCTGATTTTTACATCAAAACTATCGTCATAATCTTCTTCAATTTCGTCAAACTCATCATTGCTTACTTTTTTCTTGTCAACGAATTTAACAGAAAACTTAACATTTTTGCCGTATTCGTCTTCAAGTTCTTCCATCATTTCTTCAAGACCCTCGTCCATTGTGTCGGTGAGGTCTCCCCAGTCGTATTTGCTGTCTTTCATGTCTTTTTTAAGTTCCTTGATTTTCTTTTTCGGAACTATAGCAGAAATCATTTTGGAAGAATCACATTTGTTAAAGGCTTTTACTATGTCGTTTATAGGCTGTTTATAACCGCCCCCGAATGACGAAGCAATAAGCACTACTATAAGTACTATAGCGACAAGTGCTATTCCTATTGCTATAAAACCAGTTTTGCTGTTGTTGCTGTTATTTGTGCTGACAGAAACCTCTCCGGAGCTTGCTGTATTCTGACAATCACACACTGCACCGTCCGGCAGTTCCTTTCCGCAATTTGAACAAAATGCCATATATAAACCCTCCTGTAAAAATAATCATTTATAATTCTATCACATAAATATCACATTGTCAAGTATTTTCTGCATAAAACTGCATAATTCGTGAATTTATATAGAATATATTGACTTTTTATGCAGTCTGTGATATTATAATGTTATTTTTAAGGAGGTCTGCAAAATGAACATACATTACATACACGAGCCTACAGACTTACAGTGCGGACAGGCTGTACTTGCTATGGTACTTGGTATGACAGTTAATGAAATCGTCAAGTATCTCGGCAACGAAAAAGAAACTACCCTAAAGGAAATGAAACAGACTTTACGGCATTTCGGCATGAGTATATCCGACGAAAGAATATCGGTACAGAATAAGGAAGATTTACCGGAACTATGCCTTTTAAGCCTTGAAACTCCACGTTGCTGGCACTGGTCGCTTTTTTATAATGGTACTTTTTACGACCCCGAACACAATATTATGAGCGACTTCCCCGAATCAAACCGCCGTTACTACTGGGAAATTTCTGTAAAATAACCCTTGACAAAAACTATAACAAATGATATAATAAGTATTGTTATTATAATAATTCTAATTATATCGGGAGGTTATATTTTATGGAAAGTCTTCACTATTTATTAATGAAGTCCCATTCGGTCATGCAGAGGAAGATTTATTCAGAGGCTCAGAAAATAGGTCTAACTTCCGGACAGCCGAAAATTCTTGACTATCTTTACGACCACGAGGGTAGCGACCAGAAAACTATAGCCGGTTACTGTGAAATAGAACCGGCTACACTGGGGAGCATTCTTCTGAGAATGGAACAGAAAGGGCTTATTGAACGCCGGCAGGAAAACGGAAACCGTCGGTCGTGGTTTGTCTATCTTACGGAAAACGGCAGAAACGCCTGTGAAAAAATGCATGATATTTTCAGTCGGGCAGATGAACAGGCATCAGAGGGGATAAGCTCCGGCGAGATTGAGGAAATTAAACGTCTCCTTACAAAAATCTGCCGTAACCTCGACAGAAAGGACTGATTTTCATGGAAAACAAACGTACTCTTGCTAACCGTCTTGTGTGTTACTTTGTCGGATTGTTTATCATGACAATAGGTATAGCCCTGTCCGTAAAGTCTGATTTGGGAGTATCTCCGGTAAGTTCAATACCGTATACGCTGACTGTCTGTTGGGGTATCGAAATGGGCAAGGCGACAATATTGTTTCACTGCGTACTTATCGTGATACAAGTGCTTATTTTGCGGAAAAACTTTAAACTGAAATCGCTTTTGCAGTTGCCGATTGGAATAGTTTTCGGGTATTTCACTACTTTCTGCAACTCCCTTGTGGAGCGTATGCCGTCAACTGATAATTACTTCATAAGGATATGCATGATTTTAATAAGCGTTGTGCTTGTGGCTATCGGAATATTCATGTATCTTCCAGCGGACATTATGCCACTTGCCGGAGAGGGCGTTATGCAGGCTGTAGCCGATACTATTAAAATAGAGTTTGCAAAAGTGAAGATTGCCTTTGATATAACAATGGTAGTCATTTCGCTTGCCGTATGCCTGATAGTTCCGCATACGCTGGGGAGCGTCGGCGTGGGGACGGCTATTTCAGCCATACTTGTGGGAGTGGTTCTCGGACAGATTAAAAAATTATGGGCAAAGCGTACTAATCCCAGTACGAAGTGACTATATCATAAAAACTGCTTTTATTGCCGTATTCTACAATGTGTTCAATGAAAAGTTTTTCTGTCTGTTCGTCCTTGAAATTTAAAAGCACTTTCCATGCCTTTTCGAGCGGAAGCCAAAGACTATTATTTTTCACGATTTTCACGGCGGTACGGTAAGCCCTTTCTTTGTCTGTAATCATTAAATAACAAAGTGCGTATTTCAGTTCATCGAAATCTTCATTTGCTATTAAGTCATCTATTGTTTCGTCCGTAAAATCGCATTTTTCAAGTTCCGCTGAATACATAGCTGTAAGAGCTTCTATATCGGGGTAAAGCATTGAGATGTTTTTTTCAGCCTCCGGAAAACTCCGTCCCGTGAGATTGTATTCTGTGATTTCCAAATCTTCAACAGGCTTTTTGTCGTGGTAGGGGAAATACTCACCGTAAAGACTTCCTTCCGGTACAGTAACACGAATACCACTGAACCAAACGCTATCAATTTCTATGCCGTTGTTGACGTACTTTACGCCCCTGCCAAAACTACAACCGCCTATACTTATTATGGTAAGACAGTTTACTTGCTGTCCGAGAATTGCGGAAGCTGTAGCCTTGTGGTGACCATCAAGCAAGGCACTTATAAATCCGTACTTATGGTACGCCAAAGCACGTGGCGGAGCAGGATTATTTTTAAATATTTCAATATATTCATTTATACGTTTTTCACTGTACATATCCGCCGACTGTGTAGGGTAGAGATACTGCGGAAATCCCATAATCTGACGACAAAAATCCGGATTATAGTATTCATCACAGAATGCATTATTGTATACTAATTCATTCGGTACAGACCAGAAAAAAGTATCATGACCGTCTGTCGGATAGTGAGGAACGTCTGCCAACAGATAATAGCCGTCTTCAAGGAGATTTAACAACGGTTTAAGCATTTCGGCGGAATGCATTATATTAATGTAGTTGCTGTTTAGGCATTCGCTGACGGCTTTAAGTTCCGGACAGTCTATATTTTCTATGCCGTAACCGGTAGCAAGCATACCGGCACACGTCGGACAAATCGGTTTATTTTCCTGTAATATCGGCTTACCGTTTATAAGAAGATGTTTGTTGTAACAGTAATTTTCGTCTTTTTTTCCGAAACGGTGCGTAATAGTACCAATGCCGTTCCATACTCGGAACATTACAGCGGATTTGCACCATGAATATTCTGAAATGTCTATTTCGTTTAAAATTTTAACTGACATATTATGACCTCCGGTTGTTTTTGTAATTATATCACGCAAATACCAGAAAGTCAACAAATATTAAGGTTATTTTCCTGTACCGTCAAAAGCATTTTTTTCAATATATGACATCATGGAATTATTTCGCAGCAGTGTGATGATACTAAAATAATCAGTGCAGAATAACATATCGTAAACTTTTTCAATAAAAGACCCGCAACAGTTAAAGCTAAAATAAAAAATCCAAGCATAAGCATAACTGTCATATGTTCTTTAAGCCATTTTTTTCTGTAGAAGTCAATTCTCTCTTGCAGTGAAAAACGGCTGTTTTTTATTGTCTGCACAAGGTTTTCTTCGGCAGTTTCTTTGTATTCTTCATTTGTAAGTCTCTTACCGCTGAGGATTTCGTTTATGCTGACATTGAATGTTTCGCTCATAATCATAAGTGCGTCTGCTGGCGGTAGATATACACCAGTCTCCCACCGTGAAACTGTTTTATTTGTTACGCCTATTATTTCGCCTAACTGTTCTTGCGTAAGATGTTGTTCTTTTCTGAGTTGTGCTATAAATTTTCCAGTAATTATTAAATCTATGTTTATCACCTCTGAAAAAAGCATAACAGATATGGTTGTTTTTGTCCATACCATAAAAAGCGATTTGATTGGACATAGAAAACTGTACCTCATTATATATTGTTCTTTTGGTTGTATAAAGCCGAAATGATGGCATGACGATAACGCCGGTATTTTTTCAGAACTTTTTTATTATTAAAGATTACTTAATTTTTCTATTATAATAATTAATAACTATATATTATTATATAATATTATTTTATAAAAAATATCGTCAATATCGACGTAAACAAAGAAATATAGCTATAAACCCTCTCGCCGATATTACGCCTTATATAGTTTCATGCTTTGGAAATTAACGGTTAGGTGACATATTAAAAATAAAACAGACATACTTTCCCGACCGGAGAATATGTCTGTTTTGTGATTTGTTGGTGGAGCATAGGGGACTTGAACTCCTGACTTCCACACTGCCAGTGTGACGTAACGTTTAATAGCCGTTATTATTGTTTAATTCGCTGTATTGGACGTGAAACGGTGGGAATACGTGATATTTATCGTTGAATAAAACGCAATTAAAGCCCCTTAAAT
>JAMPAU010000027.1 GCA_023667045.1 Ruminococcus flavefaciens
TGTTCTATGCGGTGTCGGTATACGCAAAAATCGGCGGTATTTCGCAGGAAAATGCTGAAATAACTTGCACGTGGGGCGACAGTGTTCTTGAAGATACAGACAAGGAATTTCAGCGACGTTTGCAGATAGTTTCGGCAGGAATTTTGAGCAAAGAAAAGTTTATTTCGTGGTATTTCCATTGTGACGAAAATCAAGCAAGCGAGTATATTCCGCAGTCTGACGGGCTTTTCGGAGGTGCTTAAATGCTGTCGCCGGAATACTATGAAGACTGTGCGGACGACATTTTAGCCCTCTATGGACAGCTCGAAGACGACATAATTTCCGATGTTGTCCGCCGGATTATGAAGAGTGGAATTGTCACGGAAACCGCAAAACATCAGCTTGAACAGCTTCAAGAAGCAGGTCTTTTGTATGACGATATTCTGTCTGAAATCGCAAAAAGAACCGATGCGACCGAAAATCACGTCAAGGCACTTTTTGAAGATTCGGGCGTAAAATCGGTAAATTTTGACAACAAAATCTATCGTGAAAACGGCTTGACACCTGTCGATATTCGGCAGTCTCCGGCGATGTTGCAGACTCTTGAAGCAGGTTACAGAAAAACGCTCGGCAACATGAAAAATCTTACTTTAACAACCGCCAACACCTCGCAGACAGCGTACATAAATGCCTGTAATTCGGCATATATGCAGGTTGTAAGCGGTGCTTTTTCGTATCAAGAAGCGATAAAACAAGCGGTTCAGAGGGCGGCACAGCAAGGTGCGACGGTCACATATCCGTCGGGACACACGGAGCGTATTGATGTGGCTGTGAGGCGTGCAGTTCTGACTGGTGTCGGGCAGACGTGCCGTGAAATCGGTCTGATGAATGCCGAAGAGTGCGGTTGTGATTTAATGGAAATTTCGGCACATTCGGGTGCGAGACCGTCACACGCACAATGGCAGGGGAAAATTGTGTCGCTGTCTGGACGGCGTGGTTATCTGTCAAAGTCTGATATAGGTTACGGCACGGGCGACGGCTTCGGCGGTTGGAACTGTCGTCATGATTGGTATCCGTTTTTTGAGGGATATTCAAAACCGAATTACTCCGCAAAAGACCTCAAAAAACTCGACGAAAGAAACATTGAGTACAACGGCAAAATGTACAATCAGTATGAAATCTCACAGATTCAGCGAAAAATGGAGCGTGAAATCCGCTCCGCAAAACGTGAACAGGTAGCCTTTAAAACTGCCGCTCGGGAAGCCGATGACCCCGAACTGAAACAGGTCATGCAGGATTCGCTGAATTACTCCAACTCTCTCGTCAAGGACAGACAGGCGAAAATGCGTGATTTTATTCGTCAAACTGGACAAGAAAGAGACTACTTTAGAGAACAGAATTATCCGAAAGAAAAATTATTTACAGTTTCCGACAAAAAATATGTTGACAAATATTTTTGGAGTGGTATAATTAAGAAAAAGAAAAAAGATAGCATTTCAATAGTGCCGTCGGTTTTGATATCCGATACCGTAACAAATAAAGTAAATTCTGCAATCGGAAAAATAGCCAAAGATTTTCCGATTGCCAATGAACAGGTCAGCAGTATAAAATACGGAGACCTTGATGATGCATATGGGCTTTGTGCTTTTGATATTAAAACAGTAATAAACGAAATAACGCTTTTGGAATCTATTTTTTCAGATGAAGATAATTTAGTTAAGGTACTTCACCATGATGCTGAAATCAAGAAGAGCTATGAAACTGACTGTATTGAAAGTCTTGTAGCACATGAGCTAGGTCATGCTCTTCACAACAGCCTTACTTTGAAAAGAACAGGTTTGGAATATGGAAAGCGTATGACACCATTTGAAGCGATAGCGTTTGATAACGAAAGGAAAAAGATAACTCAAGAAATATATTGTTTATATTTTACAGATGAAAGTTCTACAGAAATTTTTGATGAATGTGCAAGACAGCTTGGAGAAATGGCACGAAACCCTAATGAAATGATTGCTCAGGCATTTGGCAATTATTATTATGGTGCAAAAAAACAGCCATTAGCTAAAGCGATTGTAAAATATTTCAGAAAGGAGTTTAAATAATGTTTGTAAATAAATATCCGTCCGAATTACCGTTTGCATATGCAAGTGAATATTGTTGTGGAGTTATTCCTAAAGGTATTTTAGATGATAGAAAGTCTGGAAATTGTATTGTGCATAAGGAAGAAGATTATACTATTTTTTTTAAAGAAAATACTCCTGAAGATATAAAGCAGAGGTTTATAAAAGACTATGCTAAATATTATAAGGAACAGCGAAGAAAAATGTTCGGAAATTTTTTTGATTAAGTATAATTAAAACGCTCTTTAAGGAGCGTTTTTATTATGCCTGTTTTTGTCCGTTAAGCGTGAACAGGTAGCTTTCAGAACTGCCGTTCGGGAAGCCGACGACCCCGAATTGAAACAAGTCATGCAGGATTCGCTTAATTACTCCAACTTGCTTGTTAAGGACAAACAAGCGAAAATGCGTGATTTTATTCGTCAAACTGGACAAGAAAGAGACTACTTTAGGGAGCAGAATTATCCGAAAGAAAATGCCCAAAATAGCTTGACTTCTGCCAATAGTAATGGTAAAATAGTATCACCAAAGAAAAATAAAAGTTTTAGAATCCCTATAACAAATAAAAATATAGAGAATATTTCTTTGATAAAGCCTTATGGTTTTACAGATGAAAATGCTATTGCATTACAGAATGCTCATAAACGGTTGCTTAAAGAAGCACGGAAACATCGTTTAGGAACAGAATGTGCTATTATACTTGATCTTGATATGGAACAAATCGACGATATTATAATAGGCAGTAAAGACGGAGTGAAAATACCTTATTATGATGATTACTATGTGGCTTTGCATAACCATTCAAGTGGAGAAACATTTAGTCCTGAAGATGTTGTCGGGTTGGCTAAGTTAGATAATATGTATGCTTTAACCGCTGTTGGAAATAATGGAAAAGTATATTTTATTAGTAAAACCACATCATTCAGTAAAGAAAAGTTTTTGCAGTATATTGCACAATACCTTAATAATACAGAATTATTTAAAGGGAAAAAATATCATGAAATGAGCAAAGAATTTATAAATTCACTCACAGATGAAGAAAGAGAAGAATTAAAAGAAGCATTAATCAAATATTCAGAAAAATTAATTGAAGGAGGCGTTGAAAATGGACAAATCACTTATGCCTACTAAAAAGCCATTGACTGAAGAAGATGTTAAATGGTGCAATGAATTACTCGCAAAAGCTGAACCCTATTCTGACAAAAGAGCAAAATATATTACTCTTGATGCTCCGATAGGTGAATTTGATTTTGATAGAGAAATGGCTACAATGGCTAAAGATATGCTTGAAAAAGGCTGGAAATATTAAGTTGTAAATGATTTTAAAACGCTCTTTAAAGGGCGTTTTAATTATGCCTATTTTTGCCTGTTAAACGTGAACAGTTAGCTTTTAAAACTGCCGTTCGGGAAGCCGATGACCCCGAACTGAAACAGGTAATGCAGGACAGCTTAAACTATTCAAATTCTCTCGTCAAAGACAGACAGGCAAAAATGCGTGATTTCATTCGTCAAACCGGACAAGAAAGAGACTACTTTAGGGAGCAGAATTATCCGAAAGAAAATCTCCAAAATAGCTTGACTTCCACTGAAACAAGCGGTATAATTAATGGTAGAAGTAGTGGAAAAAATGATAGAATCATATCAAACAATCATACTTTTGAAAAAATAGGAACTGTTGACTTTAACGATTTGAAAGCTATCAATAAATCTTTGCATGAATTTGAATTGAAATATAAAGACAGTAATATAGAACATTGTAGAGTGTTTTCACCAAATGGAAATGTTTATGAGGTACATGGCGATAGCTATAGAGTGAATACAAGTCTTTTAGGCAGTGAAAATATGGGAAGTATAAATGAACATAATCATGTAACAGGTGAAAGCGAATATTCATTTAGTTGGGAAGACTTAGAATCATGTGCGGACGATGGAACTAAAATGGCAATTGCCTTTGATGAAAAATATCGCTATTATATGGTGTTTCCGGATAAAAAACTTTCTGAAAAAGAAGTATATGATGTTTATCAAAAAGCTAAACATTCAGTTGATAATGATATGATATTTTATCCCGATCAAATACCAATAGGAGATGAACAACATGAAAGAATCAAAAGAGCCTGCGATGAACTCGGAATCAAATATCTTAGACAAGAAATTTCCAGATGAATATCTTGTAAAAAGCCAAAAGTTGATAGATGAGTATGAAAAATCACTTGATGAATATCGAAATCAACTTACACATTTCGAAGGTCGTGATGATAGAATGAATCCTATACAAAAAAGACTTACTGTTGAACTTAGACATAACATTGCAAAATTAAGAAAAGAATATAACTTAGATTGATTTAATGCTTTTAAAACGCTCTTTAAGGGGCGTTTTAATTATGCTTAAAAACCATTTGAAAGGGGTGATAAAATGGAAAATTCAGAAAACGAAATTATGCAGATTATGCTTGACAAGCTGAAAGAAATATCAGAAATCAAATTTGAGGACTGTGCAAACGGTGAATATTCTGAAATTTGCAGTGTGATGAACGACATTGCAAAAACTTTGCTTGATAAATAAAAGCCGAAAAAAGACCGCAGGGTCTTATTTTTATACCCAAAATCAAGAAAGTGAGGAAAAAACATGGCAGAAGAAACAAAATCAACCGAAGCAGTTCCAGCAGAAAATAAGACGGAAACCATACTGGAGCAGGTCACGAAGACCTATTCTGAGCAGGAGTACAACGCTTTGAAGTCACAGCTTGATACCGCCAACGACACCATAAAATCGTACGAAAAAATGGACATCGACGGCATCAAGCAGTCTGTCGAGGACTACAGGCAGAAGTGGGAACAGTCCGAAAACGACCGCAAGGCTTTTGAACACTGTACCAAAATCGGCAGTTATGTGAAGTCACTCGGTCTTAAAGACGACATCTATGAAAAGCACGTCGCTGATTTGATACTTGAAAAGGGTCTGAAGTTCGACGGTGACAAGCTCATCGGTGGTGACGACGTGGTGAACGACTTCAAAACAAAGTACCCGAATGCTTTCAAGTCCGCACAGCCTGTGCCGGAATTTTCGGTAAGCACGATGGGACAGAGCGGTACAAACAACAAGACGAATGTTCTCCGCATTGCTGCCGGACTTAATTAAGGAGGTTTTTTATGGAAAATTCAATCAAGCTTACGACAGAACATATCAGTATTTTGGACGAAATTTACAAATTGGAGTCGGTCACAAACGACCTTACAGGCGACCAGTCAGTTGTGCGTGCTGGTGTCAACGCCAACGAAATCTGCTATCCTCAGATTAGCGTGCAGGGTCTCGGCGACTATGACAGAAATTCCGGATATACCGGCAACAGCGTTTCACTCGTGTGGCAGACCGCCAAATTTAATTATGACAGAGGCACAAAAATTTCCGTCGATTCAATAGACAATCAGGAGACTTTTGACATCGCTTTTGGTCGTGCAAGTCGTGAACTTATGCGTTCGCAGATTGCTCCGGAATCAGACGCTTTTACTTTCGCAACACTTGCAGGAACTGCCGGAATCAGCAATAAATCGGAAAATTTTGCAAGTACGGACGATTTTCTCAACGCCTTAATTATTGCGAAAAATACTATGGACGAAGATGAAGTCCCCGAAGAAGACCGAATTTTGTACGCCACTCCGACCCTCTTAAACGGTCTGCTTGCACTCGAAACTTACAAATCAAAAGAAATAATCAATTCGTTCAGTGCAGTGAAAAAAGTCCCTCAGAGCCGTTTTTATACCGCAATCGACCTTCTTGACGGCAAGTCGGAGGGCGAAG
The DNA here is from genome assembly GCA_023667045.1 of Ruminococcus flavefaciens. Lineage (GTDB taxonomy): Bacteria > Bacillota > Clostridia > Oscillospirales > Ruminococcaceae > Ruminococcus > Ruminococcus flavefaciens_AC. The sequence continues at coordinate 5,899 of JAMPAU010000027.1, forward strand.
AAAACGGCGGTTACAGGAAGTCGGCGAACGGCAAGGACATAAATTTCATGATTATCCATAAACCTGCAATAATTAAGTATGACAAACATATTGCAAGCAATATTATTGCACCAGAAAGTAATCCTAACAGCGATTCATATATCCTAAAATACCGAAAATACGGCATTGTTGACGTTTACAAGAACAAAACGGCTGGAATTTATCTCAGTCATAAAGCTTGAAAGGGGGTATTCCTATGAAAACAATAGGTCTTGAAATACCAGAAAGAAAACCAGTAAAAAAATGATTATTTACGCTGACGAAAAATTCTATAATAATGCGTATCTATGCGGAAAAACGGCTGTCTTAACGTCTGACAGCCAGTATTTTTTCCGTGAGGCAAGCCGGATAATCGACCGCTACACTTGGGGAAAAATCGACGCTGAAAACGTCCCTGAATCCGTGAAAATGTGCTGTTGTGAGCTTGCCGAAAATCTTTTTACAAAAGACAAAAATTTGTCCAAAAACAACGGTATATCTTCAGAAAGTGTCGGAGGTTGGAGCGTAAATTACTATTCACAGCAAGATATTGATATGAACTATAAAAAGACGGAAAAAAACGTTATTTTCAAGTGGCTTGCTGATACCGGACTGCTTTTCAGAGGGGTGAAATAATGCTCACAAATGCCGATATTACGCTGTTTGATAGGGATAATTACACGTGTCATTTTATTGAAAATGTCTATTTTATTGACGGTCGTGGTCAGACTGTCGATAAAAACGGTGCGAAAATTTCCGACAGCATAGAAGTATATATTTATTCAGACGAGTACGTGCCTAAATTTGGCGATATACTGGTAAAAAACAGGTGTGATTTTATTTTCGACAACAGTTGTCTAAAAAGTATTTCTGAAAGTATGAAGAAATTTCGTGAAAAATATCCAGATTTTGCGGTTGTGAAAACAGTGAATAATTATTCATTTGGTGGGCTTCCGCATATCGAAATAACAGCGAGGTGATTCAATGGCAGTACTAATAAGACAGCCTGCAAATGTAAGATTTCCGGAAATTTCGCTTGACTGGAACAGGCGTTTTGGCAGAAAAAATACTGAATATTTTGACCGTGTGCAAGTATTCGTTGATAATGAATGTCAAAGGCTCATGGCACAGTATACGCCCATGAAAAGCAGTAATCTTCGGAAAAGTTTGACATTCGGAACAAAAGTTGGTTCGGGAATAATCCGCTATAATTCGCCGTATGCACGCTATCAGTATTACGGAAAAGTAATGGTTTCCAGCGTGACGGGTTCAGCATGGGCAAGAAGCGGTGAAACAAAAATAGTCACTGGAAAAGAACTGGTCTACAGCAAAAGAGCAAATTCACAGGCACAGAAAAGATGGTTTGAGACAATGAAAACGAATCACAAGGAAGAAATTTTGAGAGGTGCGGCGGCACTGAAAAGGCGGTGATTACAGAGTGAATATTATTCATAAAGTTTGCAAAATTCTGAATAATTATTCAGAAATTTCAAAAGTCTGTAATGTAGTTCACGTTGACTTCACCGACCCAGAGCCTACTTCTTACGGATTGTCTTCAGTTGGTGATAGTCTTGTTAAAGAAGATATACTGGGCTGTCAGATACGCCAGCATAATTTTTTTCTGTACTCGACTTTTTCAAGCATAAATGATTACGAACGCCTCGAAAACAGCTGTATATTGCTGAATCTCGCCCAGTGGCTCGAAAAGCAGACGGACGATACGATTATAAAAATCACGGCTGAAAACGGTCAGATTTTCGCCGTGCCACAGGAAAATGAGCTTGACGGTTGGCAGTACCAACTGCAAATCGTTGTACAGTATATTAAAAAAGGAGATATTTGTGATGTCAAAGATTGAAAGAAAATTACTTGCACATTTCATCAACGCCACGCCCTCAGAAAAAAGTACCTCGTACTGCCGTTTGGGCAGGGATTTGGAGGAGTACAACGTTGAACTTTCGGCGGAAAGCGAGACGAAAAAGAACATTTTGGGCGAAGTTTCGACAGTTATCAGCTCATACGAGGCTACCGGAAGTGTAGAGCCTTACTATGCAGATAAAGACGACGAAATATATTTATTTTTACAAGATATTATCGACAACAGAAAAGTGCTTGACGATGTAAAAACGGATACTGTCGAGGTGCATCTGTGGGAGCCTGTACAGGACGAAAATGCCGAAAAATCAACAATTTTCACGGCTTACAAGGAAACGGCGGTAATCGAGGTCACTTCATACGGCGGTGACACAACAGGCTATCAGATTCCGTTTACAATTCATTATCAGGGCGACAGAACAAAGGGAAAGTTCGATATATCGGCAAAAACGTTCACACCGGACGTGTAAGGAGGAAATTTTATGCAGTCGATTAATTTTAAAGACGGTCTGAAACGTCTCGCAATAAACGGCGACGAAAACCGTGTAATCGTCGTAAATCCGACTGATGTCGGGATTGTGGCAAGATACAGGGAAAAACTGCCGGATATTGAGACAATTTCAGAAAATTCCGCTGAAAGTCCGGACGTTCTTGATAAAAAAATCCGTGAATTTATTGACTATATAATAGGCTCGCAAGTATCTGAAATTGTTTTTGGAAAAACCAACTGCCTTAGTATGTCAGGCGGTCAGACGATTTTTGAAAATTTTTTAACAGCTTACATGGAGTACATGAAGCCCGAAATAAAAGCGGAATACGAACTTTCAAAAAAGCGTGTTGAAAAATACACAAAGCAGATTTCGTCATGATTGGAAGTCTTCCGAAAAGTCTAAAAATCGGGGAAAATCGCTATAAAATAAGAAGCGACTTTCGGGTTGCTCTGCTGATTTTTGAGGCGTTCAATGACGCTGAACTCAACGATTCTGAAAAAATTCAAGTTTGTCTTCAATGCCTTTATGAAGAAATTCCGGCGGACACGGAAGAAGCTTACAGGCAGGCGGTGTGGTTTTTGGACGGCGGAAATATGCCGAAATCTCGGCGAAATCATGGAAAAATTTTTGACTGGAAACAGGACGAATGCCTTATTTTTCCGGCGGTCAACAGGTCGGCAGGATTTGAGACACGCTCGGCAGAGTACGTCCATTGGTGGACTTTTCTTGGATATTTTAGCGAAATCGGCGAGGGGCTTTTTTCGCAAGTTCTGAATATCCGCCGGAAAAAATCGGAAGGCAAAAAACTTGAAAAGTGGGAACGTGAATTTTACAGCGGATACAGGGAAATTATTGACCTGAAACGTGCTGTTTCCGGCGAAGAACAGGCGGAAATCGACCGCCTTAATGCGATTATGGGAGGTGGAAAATTTGAACGTTGACGGTTATCTGAATTTCAGCACGAAGATAAACACAAAAAATTTTACAAAAGGAATCGAATCAATAAAAAGTCAGATGAACGGCGTAAAATCGGCGGTTTCAAGGTTCGGAAAAACTGTTGCAGGGGCATTTTCCACCGCCATGATTGTGGATTTCGGAAAAAAAGCAATCAACGCATCAGCAGAGATAAACGCCAGTAATTCGCAAATGGAGCAGAGTTTCGGCAGTCTTTTCAGTTCTGCCGACGAGGCGATGAGACGTGTTGCGGAATCAAGCGGAATTGTTCAAACGAGACTTCAGGGCGTGGGAACGTCGATTTATGCGTTTGCGAAAACTTCCGGCATGGACAGCGTTTCAGCTCTGAATATGATGGAAGAGGCTTTGCAGGTCACGGCAGACAGTGCGGCATATTACGACCGCTCGCTTGAAGAAACAAGCGAAAGTTTGCAGTCGTTTCTGAAAGGAAATTTTGAAAACGACTCGGCTCTGGGACTTTCATGCACCGAAACTACACGAAATATCGCTGCAAACAAGCTCTACGGAAAATCATTTCAGCAACTTTCTGAATCACAAAAACAGCTTGCATTGTTGCAAATGGTCAAGGACGCAAATGCACTTTCGGGGGCATTGGGACAGGCTTCACGTGAGGCGGACGGCTGGGAAAACGTCATGGGAAATCTCAAAGAATCATGGCGACAGTTCATAGCAATTATCGGACAGCCATTGCTTGAAATTGCCGTAAAATCGGTAAAAAAACTTACTGAAGCACTGAATTTTCTGGCAGAAAAAGCACGGTCGGTTACCGGAGTTTTGGCGGAACTTTTCGGGCAGGAACAAGAAAACACGTCGTCTGTCACGTCAAATATTTCCGCAAGCGTCAGCGAACAGAACGAACTTACGGAATCCGTCGAGGAAACTGCCGAGACCGAAGAAAAAAGCGTTGCCGGATTTGACGAGATAAACACGCTTACTGAAAAAAATTCAGAATCTGCCGAAAAATCGGAAAAAACAACCGAAGAAGTTTCAATAATGCCTGCCGTCGTGACGGACGAAAATGCGGTTGAAGAACAGACAGACGGTTTTTCAGACAAAATTCAGAGCCTTATAAAACCCATTCAGTTGGCGTGGACGGCAAATTCTCCCGAACTTATCGCAGACGTTCAGACGGCTTTTGAAAATATCAAAGGGCTTGCCGGAAGCGTTGCCGAGAGTTTTGAAAAAATCTGGACGAATGGCTCTGGAGAGCGATATATCGGCAATATTCTTGGTTTGCTTGACGATTTTTTTAAAATTATCGGCGATATATCCGGAGCTTTGCAAAGTGCATGGGACGACGGCGGTCGGGGTTCGGGCTTGATTCAGTCGTATTTTGACCGCTGGAATGCACTTTTTGAGTTTATTCGAGGCTTAAATAAGGCTTTTCAGGAAGTCTGGAACGACGGCACAGGTGAAAAAATCTGTGCTGATATTTTGGAAATAATTACAAATATTAACAATATCGTTTCGAATTTGCGAAATCGTTTCACTGAAGCGTGGAGCGAAAATAAAACCGGAGTGGCAATTTTCAGTGGGGTTTTGGGCATAATCAGCGTAATTTCGGGGGCTATCAGCAGTCTTACCGGAAAAACTGCCGAATGGGCAGGAAAACTTAATTTTTCGCCTGTTCTCAAATCAATTGCCGGACTTTTTAAGTCTATTAAACCGTTTGCCGAAAACGTTTTTGATATTTTATTAAATGTTTATGAAAAAGTTCTTTTGCCGTTCGGAAAGTGGACGATTGAAAAGGCTGTTCCTGCATCAATTGACCTTTTTTCCGGAGCAATTGACCTCTTAAACTCTGTAATCACGGTTTTTAAACCTTTCGGAAAATGGCTTTACGACAGCTTTTTAAAGCCTGTTGCAGAGTGGACGGGCGGAGTTATCGTATCCATCATAAAAGGCGTAACATCGGCATTAAAAGGCATTTCCGACTGGATTTCGGAGCATCAGACGCTTGTACAGGACTTCATTATAATTGTCGCCTCAATCGGCACGGCTTTTGCGTTTGCAGGGGTGATTCAAGGCGTAATATCGGCATTTACGGCGATAGGCGGTGTTACCGGGATTCTTGCAACGGCAGAATTAGGCTTGCAGACCGTCACGACAGCACTCGCCGGAGCTTTTACGGCTCTTGCAAGTCCGGCGGTTCTCATTCCTTTGCTGATTGGAGCGATTATAGCGATCGGGGTTCTGTTGGTGAAGCACTGGGACGAGGTAAAGGCTTTTGCGGTAGGAATGTGGGAGAGCATTCAAGAAACGCTTTACAGTTTTTTTGAAGCGTGGGAAACTGGTTGGAATGCGATAAAAGACTTTACTTCAAAAATATGGGACAAGATAAAAGATTTTTTTGCTAAGGCATGGAAAAAAATCACTGAAATTTTCCGGAATATCGGTGATTGGTTCTCAGAGAGGTGGGGCGAAATTGTGAAAGTCTTTTCGGTGGTCGGGGACTGGTTCAGCGAAAAATTCCGCAACGCTTGGGACAATATCACCGAAATTTTCCGAAATATCGGCGGTTGGTTCTCGGACAGGTGGGGCGAAATCGTGAAAGTCTTTTCGGTGGTCGGGGACTGGTTCAGCGAAAAATTCCACAACGCATGGGATAATATCACCGAAATTTTCCAGAATATCGGCGGTTGGTTCTCGGACAGGTGGGGCGAAATCGTGAACGTCTTTTCGGCGGTCGGGGACTGGTTCAGCGAGAAATTCCGCAACGCTTGGGACAACATAAAAACCGCATTTTCTGAGGTCAACGGCTTTTTCAGAGACGTGTGGAACGGCATTACAAGCGTTTTCAGCCACGTTTCCGACTGGTTTAAAAATACCTTTTCGAGTGCGTGGGAAGCCGTGCGAAACGTCTTCAGCAAGGGCGGAGAGATTTTTACAGGCATTACGGACGGAATTTTTAACACGTTCAAAACTATCGTAAACGGTCTGATTGACGGTATAAACTGGGTCATCGAACAGCCTTTTAACGCTATAAACTGGGCTTTGGACGGCGTAAGAGGGGTTGAGATTATGGGGTGGTATCCGTTTGATTGGTTGCCGTCGATTGACGTTCCGCAGATACCGCATCTCGCCAATGGCACTGTTGTTCCGGCTAATTACGGCAATTTTTTGGCGGTTCTCGGCGATAATAAGCGTGAAATGGAAATTGTCTCTCCGCTGAGTACGATTGAAAAAGCAGTGGAAAATGCAATTAAAAAGAACGGAAATTCCGCCGTCAGCGAGATACACGTTCATGTTGAGCTTGACGGGCGTGAAATCGGTCGCACTGCCGTGAGGGCGATAAATCAAGACAAAATGCGGAGAGGAGGCTGAAAATGGGCGTAATTATTCAGAAAATAGTCAACGGCGGTCGCACATTTGAGCCGACTACAGAACCGTCCGAGTACAGCATTCAGAAATCTGACTTGTATTCAGATTCAACAGGTCGGTCGGCGGAAACAGGCGTTATGCTGGCATATCTTATTAGACGAAACATATATACTATACAGCTAAAATATTGCGGAAATAATAAGGAAATTTCCGACATTGAAAAAATGATTGACAATACTGTGCTTGAGGTCACTTTTTTGGACAGCGGAAGTTACAAAACGAAAACAATGTATCCTTCAGACCGTGAAAAAAATGCCGAAATAATCCGTGAAAAAAATGCGATTTATAGCCTTTCATTCAGTCTGGTCGAGTATTAAAGGGGTGCGGAATGTACGATTTTAATGGCAATGAAGTAATGCAAAAGCAATTTTCCGAATCAATAGAAAACGGCGATATTCAGCATATAAAGGGACAAATTAGGCGTATAGACGGCACTGTTATTTATCTCAGAGAAGATAACTTGCTTGACGATATATATTATGATAGTCAGTGTACAGCAGATGAAAATATATTTAATTTTGGAGAAATGTACATAGGTTCAGTGGAAATACGTGCAAAACTTCCAAATGAAAACGTAAATCTGATAAAAGGCGGAGAATTAAGCCTGTTTTTCCGGACAGAATCAATGCAAAAATGGATTCCGCTAGGCGTGTGGGACATAGTTTCGGCGGAACGTGAATTTGAAAATGTATTGACGATAAAAGGTTATGACCACCTCAATCGTCTCAATGTTTCAGTTACCGATAATTCCGTGGGGGCGATTAAAATGGAATCCGCACTCAGACAGGTGGCAAAGGACGCAAAGGTTAAATTTGCCCAGAATATAGCGGAAATCCAAGAAATCGCCGGAATTGAAATCGACCTCATCAACGGCGTATGGGCGACGCATTTTCTTGACACCTGTTGGAACGAGGTGCGGGCGATAGCACAGTTTTTGGGGTGCTTTGCCTTTGCGAACCGTGAGGGTAAGATAGAATTTCGGCGTTTTTCGACTAAACCTCTGCTGACGATTCCAGCAGAAAGGCGATTTTCGGCTAAAATCAGCGATTATCAGTACAGCGTGAAAGGCGTTTCGTATACCGACAAGTACGGAAAAAATTTTTCTCATTACAACAACACGGAAAATCTCGCCGTTCTCGGATTTTCCGACAACAAATACGTATGGGAAACTCGTGATTCAGAGCGTGTACAGATTCAGTATGGCGATACTGTTAAAAGAATTTCGCTTATGCTCGGCAACATTAAAACTTGGTCGCCCGGAACTGTCGAATATTACGGAAATCCGGCACTTGACGTGGGTGACATGGTGAGTATTGAGGGTGGAGTGAACGGCACGAATAACGCCACAAACTTCCTAATAACGCAGATTTCTTGGCATTTCAGAGGTCCGCAGATGCTGATTTCCGGCGGTTTGGGTGAGACAGGGACGGCGACTTCAACGGGGTCTTCCAGCTCGTCTTCGGGCAGTACAGTTACATCTTACAATACAATTAATACTACACACAATATATCTGTTATTGAATGTATTACATATATAGGGGAAGTCTTCGGAGCAGAAAGATTTGTGGCAAAATCGGGATTTTCCTGCATGGAAGAAACGTGGATTTTTCTCGATTGTACGCTGATTCTTGCCGGTGACGGTCTCATTCAGTCGGCGGTCTGGCTTGACGGAATCGCACAGACGCTGAGACCGAAAATAACGCTTCATAACGGCGAAAATTCAACTTTGCATTTCAGTTTCACGACGAAAATTTCCGGCGGAAGACACAATATCCAGATTGGCGTGCGTGGAAACGCCGATATTGCCGATATACAGGCTTTTTTGTGGGGGCAGGGCATCATGGCAGAATTGCCCGAAATTACCGCCGAAAATGACTACATTTACCGGACTTTCGGCGGAAATACGACGGTGATGAAATACGTCGGGAAGAGCGATTTTCCGCAGATTCCGGACGATTTGGGCGGTGGAAAAACGCTTTATATCGGGAAAAATGCCTTTTCAGATTCAGAGGTCAAGAGCGTTTACATTCCCGACAGCGTGACGGAAATAAAATAGGAGGGATTTTATGACAGGCACAGGCACAGAAAAAAGTCCATATATAGTGACAAACTGGTCG
>JAMPAU010000028.1 GCA_023667045.1 Ruminococcus flavefaciens
AAAACTTACAATGGTATTGATATTGATCGTTTTCTAGAATTAGGCCATTCTATTTATCATAATCCTATCATTGAAGTGCTTGAGGAATATAGAGATATTTTCAATATTGCATATCATAACGATTTATTATCTCCAGTAATTAATACTACTTCTTATAATACTGGTACAAGAGTTCCTGTTGTGGAAGGAACTGAAGCTATTAAAATTCTAAAATACACTTCAGAAAAATTAGATAGAATATATACAGCTGATTCATTAAAAAATTGTGTCAAGATGGTTCAAACAGATGAGGCAAAAGAGTATAGACAGAAGATGGATGAGTGGCTAACTGCTTTTTATGCACAAGATTACGATAATATACAAATGATAGAGCATGATATATTTAAAGTCCAAATGGCAATGAAATTCAAAAAAGCTATTAATATTTCAGGAAAAGTGTGTGCAACAATTGGGACCGCTGCTACGCTTCTTACTCCAATTGTGGAACAGGCTGGCATAGTTTCCACTATTGCTACATTCGTTGGGTTACCAATTGCATTTTATGATCCAACTAAAAAATATTTATGGGCATCTTTCGGAACTTATCATAAATAGAAAAATATTACGAGCAGAGCAATTGTGCTTTGCTCGTTTCTTTATACGCATTTTTTGAAACAATGCGTATAAAAGTTGTAAATGAACATTTTGAATCGTGTAATTGTAATGTGATAAAAAATTATATTGGAGGTAATTAAATATGTTAATTTCAATTGATCATGGCAACTATGCCATCAAAACCGTACATCATTCTTTTGTTTCCGGATTATCGGAGCATACTGTAAAACCGCCGATTACAGATGAGGTTTTGGAGTATGAAGGAAAGTATTGGACACTGAGCGGACGTCGTTTGAATTATATGCGTGATAAAACGCAGGATGAGCGTTATTTCATTTTATCCTTATTTGCTATTGCAAAGGAATTGGAAAATACAGGATATTATCAACCTGTTGAGAAAATCCAATTGGCTGTTGGCTTGCCACCAGAGCATTATGGCGTGCTGAGGGATAAATTTTCGGGATATTTTCAAAGAAACAGTATTATTAAGTTTGTATACAAAGATAAACCTTACAGTATTGTTATTGACCGTGTAATGGTATTCCCACAGGCATATGCTGCTGTAGTTCCTCAAAGCAGTTTAATTGTTAATACACTTCGTGTATTTGTTATAGATATCGGTGGTTACACAACGGATGTTCTTCTGCTGAAAAATGGAAAACCTGATTTGCAATTTTGCAGGAGTTTGGAGACTGGCATTATTACAATGAATAATGAGATTATTCGAAAAGTCGGAGCAGTACATGATATGAGAATTGAGGATGAACATATCAGTGCTGTTTTGCAAGGTCGTGAAACAATTTTACCTAAAGATGTAAAGAATACCATTTGCGGTGCAACAAAAATGCATGCTCAGGATATTCTTAATCAGCTTAGAGAATTACAGGTGGATTTGCGTTCTAATCCAGCGATTTTTATAGGTGGAGGAAGTATACTTTTGAAACCATTTTTAGAATCATCTCATTTGGTTGCAAAGGCAGATTTTGTGGAATCTCCTAATGCAAATGCTTTAGGATATGAACTTCTTGGAAAGAAAACACTTTCACTTCGTCCTGCTCAATAAAGGGTTAAGGTAAATGATATGAAAAAAGATGGTAAGTATCGTTTTTCACTTCAATTTGGTTCTGGTACTGAAAAAGAAATAAATGCCGGAGAATTGTTGGAGAAACTTGGAAACAAGAAAAGTGTTATTGTGGTTGAAGCATTAAATGATTATTTGATAGCTCATCCGAATCTTATGATTCCGAATTGTAGAATTGAGGTTAAACTGGAATCAGGCTACAATCGGATTGGAATTGAAGAAATTGTCAGAACAATTGTTGAGCAACAATTAAAATTGCATCATACAGAAAATGGTTCTGTAAATTCAACAGAAGAACAGGCTGTGGATGTTTTGGAAAATGATGTGTTGCAGATGTTGGATAATCTTGATATGTTTCAGTAATTAACGGCATATTATTGGAATTATAATAATGATTAAATGTTTATAAATAAGTATTATTGATAAAAAAGCATTGAAATTGGACTTATAGTACGAGTATTGGAATGCTACTTTCTTCAACTTTATTGTTAATCTATATAAAATAGAAATGTAAGGGGAAGATTGAATAGTGGACTATGTTGTTATGGGTAAAAATATCAGGAAATATCGACTATTGAGAGGGTTACGACAGGAAGATTTAGCTGAAGCATGTGATTGTAATAACAGTCATATTGGGAAAATCGAAAATGCTAGAGGTATTCCCAGTTTAGAAATGATTGTACGAATTGCCAATGCTCTTTCGGTTACGGTAGATCAATTGCTTCGAGAAAACTATGATACTCCGGAAAGAGTCTATTTGAAAGAAATAGCAGAACGAATAGATCAGTATCCAGTGAAACAAAAAATCCAAGCCTGTGAAAGTTTAATGGCTTATTTGGATTCTCTTGAAAAATTCAGTCGATAAATGAATTAATAGTTTTATGTATTTTTTTATGTAAAAAACCACAAAGTCAATTTTCTTATTGGCTTAGTCACTTACGCTCTATGAACGGCTATGCTGCACGAAGGTGCAGTATGGTCGTTTTGTTGTTAAAAAGAAATGATGATTTTAATAAGTTAAAAATATTATTTAAAATAATATAAAAATAAAAATCAGGCATGCCATCATGGCATGTCTGATTTTTGTTGTGGTGGTATGCCTCAAGGAGGCAAAATAATGAACCACCCAGAGTCAGAAAAAGATTTGTTGAGAGGTCGTTTTACACGATGGCTTAACACAACGATTTATCGTGCAAGAATTGATTATATTCGTAAAAATTCTCAAGATTATGAAATTGTTTCAATCGATGAATTATCAGAGGATGTTTTGATAACGAAGGATGATGAAAATCATTGGATTCATAACATTGAGAAGAAGAGTGCATTTGATTTTGAAGAAGAAAAGCTTGCTAATGCATTTTATGAATTACCACTGATGCGTCAACAGATTTTAACTATGTTATTTGTTGAAGATAAAAATTCTGAAGAAATTGCTGCTGAACTTCATTGTTCTGTACAGCATATCTATAATCAGCGTTCTTTAGCAATAAAGAAATTGCGTACAATGTTGGATGAAGGTGGTGATGAGAAATGATTAACAAGGATTTTTCTGAAATATTGCAGGGGGCAGTTTCAGGTAATCATGATGATTTGGAAGAACTCTTAAAAATGTATATGCCACTGATAAATAAATACAGTTATTTTAACGGTGAACTGGATGAGGATATGCGGCAATATATTATGATACATATTGCGCTAAATATTTCAAAGTTTTCAATTTAAAAATATTTTAAAAAATTTCACAAAGGACATTAGATTTGCAATTTTCATTTCGTCTTTATGTATGTAAAGCATTCCCCATGCTGAAGAACTTTGAAAATTGCATAGTCCAGCCCGATACATTCTCTGATGAAGAGCGGCTATCCGTCTGTCTAGCAAACAGAACCAAGAGCACTGATATATGGATTGCTTCCGTATAACGCAATGACGCATCAGGGGTATAATGATACTTCCGTAACTCGCGGCCCGGCCATAATGAAGGCGGGGAGATGAAATTTCTATGGACCTGTCAGCAGCAGGCATCGGGGGACAATAAATTTAACTAATATTGTTTTTTGAATATGAAAGGGATTATTTGGTAATAATGAAAACAGAAACAGGAAGGAGATTTCTATGGAACAGGTAAATATAAATGCCGTAGAACGTTCTCATTTAAGAGATATAAGAGATGTTGTTATTGATACATCAAAACCATGCAAAGAACGTATCAATAGCTTTGTTAAACAAATTGGCAATCCCTATTGTTATTTGGATGATGGTGTTGTTGTAGAAATTGGATATGCAAATACACAAGTGAGTTTGCAGGAACGATTGGAATCTTATGCAAGCAGTATAAATCAGGATTTTGGTAATATGAGGTAGTTTATATAGTTCTATTGACAATATATAAAAAATTAGACATAATATATATGGTCAATTCTAATGGCTTGGTCGGTCATTGAGGGTAATCACCAGAAACAAATTTCCTGAGAGTATCAATAGGAGGTTTGTTATGGCTGATATAAATAAACAGGTCTCGGATCTGGAAGAGTATAAAGCAATTGCGTACTATCGTTTGTCCAAAGATGATAAAAATGAGGACAGAATCACAGATAGTGATGGCAGAATTAGTGATAGTATTTTGAACCAGCGTAAACTGGTTCATGCATATTTGCAAAATCATCCCAATATTACACTTGTGGATGAAGCGTATGATGACGGTTATACCGGAACGAACTATGATCGCCCCGGATTTCGTTCTGTTCTTGAAAAGGTTCAGTCTGGAAGTGTTAACTGTGTAATTGTAAAAGACTTATCAAGACTTGGAAGAGAGTATATTGAAACGGGAAAATATCTTGAAATGATATTCCCGTCTTTTGGCGTGCGTTTTATTGCAATCAATGATGATGTTGATAGTGAACACAGTAACGCTGGGGATGATATTATCATTCCTATTAAAAATATTATGAATGAATCCTATTGCCGTGAGCTGTCCAAGAAACTGAGAAATCAGTTTCGTATTCAGCGTGGTAATGGGGAGTTTTTGGGTGCCTTTGCAAGCTACGGGTACTGCAAATCTCCTGACGATAAGCATAAGCTTATTGTTGATGAGTATGCAGCCGAGGTTGTAAGAGGCATTTTTTCTTTGAAAGTTAAAGGCTACAGTCAGAATGTCATAGCCGATTATTTGAATAATGAAAAAATATTACCTCCTGCCGAATATAAGAAAAGTCTTGGTATGAAATATAAAACTGGCTTTCAAGCATCAACGCAATCAAAATGGAGTGTGGTCACTATAAATAGGATATTAACTAATCCTATTTATATAGGTACACTTGTTCAGGGAAAACGAGGTACTCCAAATTATAAAATTAAAAAAATGCGAGTGCGCAGTGAATCTGATTGGAGTGTTGTTGAAAATAATCATCAGGCAATTATTGACCCATTGATATTTTCTACAGTTCAAAAAATGATGGGACGTGATACAAGACGACCACCGGATAAAGATGTTTTGCTTCCATTAGCTGGAGTATTATTTTGTCCTGATTGTGGACGTACCTTACAGCGTAGAACTGTAACTAGAGGAAAGCAAAAATATTATTACTATGTATGTGCAAATTACAAGAATGGCAAAGGTTGCAGCAGTCATAGCATTGAGCAAAAAAAACTGGAGGCAACTGTTTTGCGTGCAGTGACTAATCAAATCCAGATGATTGTGGAATTGAATGAATTAGTAAAAGATATAGGTCTGAAAAGTATAGATCAAATTCGTATTAAAAGACTTGATGTTATGATAGCTCAGAAAGAACAGGATATTGATCGTGATAAAGAATTTCGTATGAAATTGTATGAGGCTTTGAATGATGATTTGATTGACCGTGATGAATATAACAAAATGAGAGTGAAATATACCAAGAGGATTGGAGAAACTGAAAAGGCTATTAGCAAATTACAGATTCAACGATCAAATATTTCATCAAATAATAATACAGATAATAACTGGATTATGCAGTTCATCAAGTTTCAGAATATTACTGAATTAAGTCATGAGGCTGTTGTAACATTGATTGATCGGATATATGTGTATGAGGACAAGCGTATACGCATTGAATTTAACTATCGTAATGAATTTGATGCATATCAAGAAATTCTTCATGAAAAAGCCAAGGAGGTGGGTTAATTGGCACGTAAGAGTAGAGTGGATACTTTAAATAAAGTAGTAGTTGAAGAAAAAGTTGTTCTTGCTGGTGAATACGGTCGTCTGTCTGTTGAAGATGGAGACGATATAGAACAAAATTCAATTGGTAATCAACAGAAAATTGTACTCCACTATTTAGATGAACATCCAGAAATAAAGTTAGTTGATACTTATTATGATAATGGTTACACGGGAATGAATTATAATCGTCCGGGTTTTACCAAGATGTTGCGTGATTTGAAAACTGGTCGTATTAATTGTGTTATCGTAAAAGATGTTTCCAGACTTGGTAGACACTTCGTAATGACAAGTGAGTTTGTTGAACAAACATTTCCTGAAATGGGTGTCAGACTTATTTGTATTAACGATTCTTATGACAGCAGTGATGTTAACGCTGATGCTTCTGCTTTAACTTTGCCATTAAAAATGGTTATGAATGACTATTATGTGAAAGATATTTCTAATAAAATTCGTTCAAGTATATCGGCGAAAATGGAAATAGGTGAATATATTCCATCATCAAGTAGTATATCTTATGGATATATTAGAAATCCAAAATTTGCTACTTATGATATTGATTCAGAAACTGCTGAAGTAGTAAGAGAAATTTATAGGTTAAGAGCCCAAGGTACAAGTTTTACAAAAATCGCTTGTATATTAAATGCAAAAAATATCCCTTCTCCAGGTAAAATTCGATTTCTTAGGGGATTAACTAAGGCAGAGAAATATGAAAATGCCGTTTGGTGTAGAAGAACAATTAGTAAAATTTGTTCAGATCAGGTTTATATTGGTAATAGGGTACATGGTACAGTAAAAAGTGATAAAGTAGGACTTGATAAAAAAAGGCGAAGCAAGGACGAATGGAAGATAATTGAAAATGCACATCCTGCAATTATATCTGAAGAGTTATATGAAAAAGTTCAGAAGATAAATATTAATGAATCACAACGCAGAAAAGGGTTTGAACAAAGAGCAGGATTTGACGAGGATTATCGTGAACTGTTTCGTGGTAAGATATTTTGTGCTGAATGTCATAGTGTTATGAGCGCAAGAAAAGGTTGTGCTAGACGTGATGCTAAAACTCCAAGTCGAATATTTTATGACTGTAATAATTATGTGGAATCATCTCGTATGCAGTGTGCAAGTCACTATATAAGACAAGAAACATTACTTAAAGCAATTACAGATACTTTAAATCAGCAAGTGAAGATGGCAGTAGATATAGAATTGCTTACAGAGAAACTGAAAAATATGCCAAAAGTAATTTCTTATCAAAATGAAGCAAAATCCCGTTACCAAAGTGTTTTTTTGAAACGTAAGAATATGGAAGGGAAAATTGAACAATTACTGATAGATCTTACACAGAATATAATTAATCGCAGTGAGTATGATTATATGAAAAAGCAGTATACGCAGGCATATAATGAACTTTTGCAAGAGGAAACTCAAGCGTTATCAGATATGCGTGCAAAAGATGCTGCTTTGAGTGTTACAGACAAGTGGCTTGATGCTATGAAAAAATATCAGGAACTTCCGGTTATTGACCGTACGCTTTTAAAACTCTTGGTAGAAAGAATTGAAGTTAATAAGGATAAAAAGATAAAGATTATTCTTAATTATAAAGATCCGTATCGACCGATTCTTGAATTCTTGAATAGGGTTGAGGTGATGAGAGATGTTAGCTGAAAAACAAGATTACTATTATTTGAGATTGTCTAAAGAAGATGGTGATGTAGAAAGCGATAATGCGGAAGAAAGCTGCAGTATTACTTCTCAAAGAGATTGTATAAAAAGATATCTGCATGAAAATCATTTTTCAAGTGACGATTTTGAAGAAATTGTGGACGATGGATATTCTGGAACCAGTATGAATCGTCCGGGTATGAAACGATTGTTGAAACTTGTGGAGACAGGAAAGGTGCGAACAATTATTGTACGCGATCTTTCAAGATTTGCGCGTAATTATCTTGAGGCAGGTCATTATCTTGAATTTGTATTCCCAGCTTATGGTGTACGTTTCATTTCTATCAATGATAACTTTGATAGTGAAATAATTGGTGAAAATACTGGTGGATTGGAACTCGCTATAAAGAATTTATTGAATCATATGTACAGTAAAGATATATCTCGAAAGATAAAAAGTGCTGTGGATTTGAAAAAATTAAGTGGTGAATATGTATATGGAACCGCACCATATGGATACAAAAAAGGTGAAAAAAGGAATACTATTATAATAGACAGAGAAGCAGCTGATATTGTTAGAACAATTTTTGAGTGGGCCGCCGATGGTGTTACGATTACACAGATTGCAAGAAAACTTAATGCGGCACATATAGTAACTCCGTCTGTTTATTTGGCATCTGTACGAGGAAAATATAAAACACAAAACATATGGACGTTTGAATCAGTTCGTAATATTTTAGCAAATCGTATTTATACTGGTGATACTGTTCCTTTCAAATCTCATGTGGTTAGTGTTGGCAGTAACAAGGTAAAACAAATACCAGAAGAATTGCAGCAAGTAATTCCAAATACTCATGAACCTATTGTTTCCCGTGAACTATTTTATCAGGCACGTACTGTAATAAAGTCAATAAAAAAATCCAAAGGATCTTCACATATGAATCCATTTACATCTTTTTTGATTTGTGGATGTTGTGGAAAGCATTTGATAAAAGGAAAGCAGCAAAACAAGAATTGGATGTGTGAAAATCATAGATACAATCCAGGTTCTGATTGCAAAAAGGTTCGTATTCGTGAAGATAATTTAAAGGAGATAGTGCTACGTGCAATAAATGTGCGATGTAAATTATTGGATGCTAAAATAAAAAAGATGAAGCAGGAGAGCAACTCGGCAAAATCAAGTGAACAGATACTTCAAACTGAGTGTCAGACATTACGCAAACAGATTGATAAAATACAAGCCTCAAAAATGCAGTATTACGAATCTTATGTTAATGGCAAAATCACCAAAGATGCATTCATTAAAAATAAGAAGGAAATATCTGAACAGGAAGAGGATATGAAAATACAACTGAACATAGCAGAGCGTAAACTAAATGAACTTATTGAAAATATGTCATCCAACATTGTTGAAATGGAAACTGAGAATAAGATTATAGAATATCAGGAAATTAACGAGCTGACACCTCAGCTGATGAAGGAATTAGTTAAAAGGATTATAATTTTTCCTAATGGTTCAATTCGTATAGAATGGAATTTCTGTAATGAACTGGGTGAGGTGATTTCCATTGATGATTTTATGCCAAAAGAAAAAGTTGGGTAAAATTAAAAAAAGTTTTTGTCCTTCTATTGACACAAGCGTGTCGGGGTCTGCTATCCTGCAAAACGGTAAGCTGATAGGTGCTCTTACTCATGTCATTGTTGACAATCCCGAAAAGGGTTATGCGATATTCGCTGAGAAGATGTTGGAAAAATCGAAAGAAGTTGAATAATAGTATAAACAGTAATAATATGTCGTGTATCATAATAATTGCTCTTTAAAAAGTGAAAAATATATGCAAATAAATGTGAAAAAAATCAACAAAATACTTGAAAATTATTCCACAAAGTGCTACACTCTTCTTAACAAATAAAGGAGGGTTTTTAATGAAAACCAATTTAAAAGTATTAATTGCTGATGATTCAGCACAATTTGGCAAGGCGTGTCAGAAGGAATTGAAAAATGCAGGATTTGATGTTGTCCTCACTGCAAAGGACGGACTGAGGGTTATGTCCGTCATTGACTCCCAGCATATTGATGTTGTACTTATGGATGCTTTTATGCCGAATGGTGATGCTATAGAAATTCTTGAGCATATGAATAATTCACTTAACGAAAAACCGCTTGTTGCTGTTATGTCCTCAGTTGATTCTCAGGACTTCGAGGAACAGATGATCAGTGCAGGCGCTAACTATTATTTCATTAAGCCTGTTACCGCACTTTCTGTTGCAAAACGAATTACAAGCCTTGCCTCCTGGAAATCTGAGAAAAAGAGAAGAGAGCTTAACGAAATTTCAGATAATGAAATTGATGTTGTTATTTCGGATATTATGCGTCAGATCGGTGTGCCTGCACATATCAAAGGCTATCAGTATCTCAGAACTGCTATCAAGCTGTCTGTGTCTGACAGCGAAATGCTCGGATCGGTTACAAAGCTGCTTTATCCGACTGTGGCTAAAATGTATAATACAACTGCCTCGAGAGTTGAGCGAGCAATAAGGCACGCTATCGAGGTTGCGTGGGATAGAGGCGATGTAGATGTTCTGTCCTCCTATTTCGGATATACAATCCAGTCACAGAGGGGTAAGCCGACAAATTCTGAATTCATTGCCATGATTGCCGATAAGCTCAAATTATCACTCAAAACTACTGCATAATTAAACTAAATACTTATAAAACAGCGAGAGCATACACCCTGTGATGTATGCTCTTTTTTATGAAAATATCTGTTGAATTAGGGAGCATTGCGGTGTATAATAAAACCATAAATATATTGAGGAGAAAAATATGAAAAAGACAATTAAAAGAGCTGTTTTGTCAATTATTTCAGTGATAATTATTGCTGCCTTGTGCTTTGGCGGATATCTTCTTTATCGCTTTAACTGTGACAAATCGGGGGCAGACATTGAATACAGTGCAATATATGCAAGTGACAGCACTGAGCTTGATGTTGACGAAAACGGCTTATTCAGAGTTATGAAAATAAATGACACACACTTTTTCAACGGTACTTGCGAAAATGATGTTAAAACATTGGAGTGTCTTGAAAAAGTGCTGAATGAAAATCCTTGTGACTTGATTATTGTAAACGGTGATTTGATTGAAGGCTTTAACCTTGATTTATCCTATGATAAATATAAGGCTGTTGAATTGTTTGCTGATTTAATTGAATCATATGATATTCCGTGGACATTTGCTCCCGGAAATAATGACGGCGAAATCGACGGTGAGAATGAGGATGTTATCAGATATTTGATGAAGTATGACAATTTCATCTGTGGAAACAAAGAGGGGATTGACGGTACAATGCAGCTGTTTATCGACCTTAAAAGCGGTGGCAAAACAGTTCATTCAATTGCAGTTCTGGACTCTCACTCAAGAAAGATTAAGGCAATAGGTTCTTATGATTACATAAAGCAAAGTCAGATTGATTGGCTCGCAGACGGTATTAATCAGCGCAGTGTGAGCACAAGCGTTTTCTTCCATATGCCGACAACCGATTTTAAAGAAGCATATTACAACGGCGAGGCTTACAATAATTTTCTTATGTCTGACAATAACGACTATGCTGAAATTAAAGAAAATGAGCTTTTTGCGGATGCTTTCAGGGATAATGAATACATCACCCTTTTGTCCTGTGCACATCAGCACGGCAATAATATGTGCACATTTTATAATAACAGATACTATCAGCTCAGCAGTGTAAGCGGCTACAGTGCAGGCAGACCTGACTATTTAATTCCGTCGTGCACACTTACAACAATTGATGTTAATGCAGACAATGCAAAGGCTATGTATGACTTTGAGCAGATATTTTATGAATAAATGAATTACCATAAGGTGTGAGCGGGTATTCACCTGTTCGCACCTTAAATTTTTTTGTTGTGCACTTTTGCAGAAAATATGCCTTAAAATTCGTTAAAAGTGCACAACGAAAAAATGTTTCCAAAAATTTATAAAAAGTTTAAAATTTCCCTTGACATTCGGTAGTCTTTAATATATAATAATTGAGCGTGTGAAAGGGCTTATTATATATTTATATATAGTGACCTGTTTCACACATAGATATGCGTTGATGTGTAAGGTGGCGTCTTAACCCAGACGGGAATTTACACGGAGTATGTCCGATTTTAAACCGGGCGAAATTCACCGATAGGTAACTATGCGTATAGTCAGCGACTTGCGAACACTGACTGAGGTGCGTTATTTCTCTGCCCGAATGAAAATTCAATCATTCGGTTTTATTTACAGAGAGGGTTGAAACACACGGCTGCGTGGAAACTTATTGGAGCTCGCACCATAATTTTTCAGGAGGAAATAACATGGCAGCAAGTAAGGTTAAGATTCGAATCAGACTTAAAGGCTACGATCACAGTCTTGTTGATCAGGCTGCTGAGAAGATTGTTGAAACTGCAAAGAGAACAGGCGCTCAGGTTAGCGGCCCTATTCCGCTTCCTACAGAAGTTGAAAAAGTAACAATCCTCAGAGCTGTTCACAAGTACAAGGACAGCCGTGAGCAGTTCGAACAAAGAACACACAAAAGACTCATCGACATTCTCAGACCTTCAAATAAGACAGTTGAAGCTCTGACAAGTCTTGAGCTCCCAGCCGGCGTAGAGATTGAAATTAAGCTCTAATCGCAGCTGAGGTCATGTTGGGGAAACTCAACCAATAACCAAAAGGAGGAAATACACTATGAAAAAAGGTCTTATCGGCAAGAAAATTGGTATGACTCAGATTTTCGACGAAAACGGAAAAGTAATTCCTGTTACAGTAGTTGAGGCTGGTCCATGCACAGTTACTCAGATTAAGACAATGGACAACGACGGCTACGAGGCTGTTCAGGTTGGCTTTGGTGATGTTAAGGTATCACGAGTAAACAAGCCAATGAAGGGCCACTTTGACAAGGCTGATGTTGCTCCAAAGAAAACACTTAAAGAATTCCGTCTTGACAGCATCGAAGGTATCGAGGTTGGCAACATCCTCAAGGCTGACATTTTTGAGGTTGGCGAAACAGTAGATGTTAAGGGAACAAGCAAGGGTCACGGAACAGCCGGTGCAATCAAGCGCTGGAACTTCTCAAGACTCAGAATGACACACGGTACAGGTCCTAACCACCGTCACGCAGGTTCACTTGGTGCTTGCTCAAGCCCATCAAGAGTATTCAAGGGCAAGAAGATGGCAGGTCATTACGGTCACGAAACAGTAACAGTTCAGAACCTCAAGGTTGCTAAGATTGACGCAGAAAACAATCTTATTGCAATCAAGGGCGCAATTCCAGGTCCTAAGGGCGGAATTGTTGTTATCGCAGACGCAGTTAAAGCTTAACGAAAGGAGAGATAAAAATGGCACAGGTTCAGGTTTATAACCAGGAAGGTAAGAAAACTTCAAAATTAGAACTTGCTGATTCAGTTTTCGCTATTGAGCCAAACACATCAGCAATGCATCTTGCAGTTGTTAGCTATCTTGCTAATCAGCGTCAGGGCACACAGTCAACTCTCACTCGTTCAGAAGTAAGCGGTGGCGGTGCAAAGCCTTGGAGACAGAAGGGCACAGGCCGTGCTCGTCAGGGTTCAACCCGCAGTCCACAGTGGACACACGGTGGTATTGCTCTTGGTCCAAAGCCAAGAAAGTATAAAGTAAACCTTAACAAGAAGGTTAAAAGACTTGCTATGAAGTCTGCACTTTCAACTAAGGTTGTTGCTGACGAAATGATGGTAATCAACAAGGTTGAGCTTGAGACAATCAAGACTAAGGCTGTTGTTGAGATGCTTTCAAAGCTTAAAGCAGCTAAGAAAACTCTTATCGTTACAGCAGAGAGCGATGAGAAAATTTACAAGAGTGCTCGTAACATTGAGGGCGTAAAGGTTGTTACAGTAAATACACTTTGTGTTTATGATATTCTCAACTGTGACTCATTCGTAGTTCTCAAGGATGCAGCAAAGAAAATTGAGGAGGTATATGCATAATGAAAACAGCTCAGGATATTATCCTTAAGCCTATTATCACTGAGGAATCAATGATGGGCATTATGGTTAAGAAGTATACCTTCAAGGTTGCAAAGGATGCAAACAAAATCGAAATCGCTAAGGCTATTGAAACTGTATTCCCCGGCACAGAGGTTGCTAAGGTAAACACAATCAATGTTCGTGGCCGCAAGCGTCGTCAGGGTATGAATGTTGGCTATACTCCATCTTGGAAAAAGGCTATCGTTACCCTTACAGAGGATTCAAAGGAAATCGAATTCTTCAACGATATGATGTAATCGCATCTATACCTATTATATAAATAGATAGTGAGCGGTTGATATCGCTCAAAAGCAACAAAATGATTTCGGATGATGAGGTATGAAAGGTGCCATCCTTTCGCAAAGTTATCCGGAAAGGAGAAAAATAATGGCAATTAAAAATTACAAGCCTACCACTCCTTCAAGAAGAAATATGTCAGTAACTGATTATTCTTCACTTTCAAAGGTTGCTCCTGAAAGATCATTGCTTGAGCCACTCAGCAAGAAGTCAGGCCGTAACTCTTATGGTAGAATAACAGTTCGTCATCGTGGTGGCGGAAACAGAAGAAAGTATCGTATTATCGACTTCAAGAGAAATAAGTTTGATGTACCTGCAACTGTTAAGACAATTGAATATGATCCAAACAGAAGTGCTCACATCGCTCTTATTCAGTATGAAGATGGCGTAAAGAGCTACATCACAGCTCCTGAAGGCCTTAAAGTTGGCGACACTGTAATGTCAGGTCCTAACGCAGATATCGTAGCAGGTAACGCACTTGCTCTCAAGGATATGCCTGTTGGTACAATCGTACACAATGTAGAGCTTTATCCGGGTAATGGTGCTCAGCTTGCTCGTTCAGCTGGTAACAGCGCTCAGCTTATGGCTCTCGAGGGTGCATATGCACTTCTCAGACTCCCATCAGGCGAGCTCAGAAATGTACCAAGAGATTGTATGGCAACAGTTGGTGTTGTTGGTAACACTGACCACGCTAATGTTAAGATTGGTAAGGCAGGCCGTAAGCGCAATATGGGCTGGCGTCCAACAGTTCGTGGTTCTGTTATGAACCCGAATGACCACCCTCACGGTGGTGGTG
>JAMPAU010000029.1:0-9131 GCA_023667045.1 Ruminococcus flavefaciens
AGTTCGCACATACGATAAGCAGATTTATCATTATTGTACATATTTCTTGGTGCTGATGTTAATGCACTAAGATTCGTTCCGTTACGTTTGTTTATGTCTAAACCTTTCGCACCTATAATATCAAAAATTGCCGGATTGTCATTATAAGCATATTCGTGAAGCATATCCTTGTAATTCGGGTCTGCACCTGCATCAAGCAATATTTTTCTTATTTCAGATGTGTCTGTATTATATAAACCGCTATTCAATATACTCTGAGAAATTTTCTTACTTTCAAGGAACTCCTCTATAAGTTCAATATTGCCCTCTCGACACCAGTGTGCAAACATCTGTTGAAAATCTTCCTTACCAGTCACAATCTTCTTTAATTCTGCCCCCGGTCCATAACAACCAGCCGAAAAAACTACAAGTAATACTACTATTAAACATAGAAAAAATCTTTTTAACATTATATATCTCCTTTAATATTGTAACTGTTTAACTCTCTCTAAAAGAAATTTAGTTGCAAATACAAGTCCAGGGAAATGATTTATATTGTAATAAAAAACAGAATTATTGTCATATTTATTTATTCCATATGTATCTACAAACTTATTATACCATGGTTTATAAAGTTCATATAAATATTTTTCTGTCTTATTACCTTCTTCGTCTGTATAAATAAATTTTCGAGTTGCAAGGCCTGAAGCAATATCTTTTAATGTACCAGTATTTCCCCCTGGATTAACTGCAAGAAACAAAATATCACATAAAGTTGCATCTTCCCCTATACCAAGATTAGGTATTGCAGATTTCGCCTCTTGAACAATATTGAAAAGTGTGGAATAGTATTCTTTGCCATAAGAAAAAGATACAACATTGTCAATAATACTATTAGCTAAATTATCATGTGTTCCATTAAGAAGATTTTGAAGTATCTGATAAGTATTTTCTCCTGCTGCATGAATTATCCACTCTTTACGACCTTCATTTTCAAAAAATTCAGTTTCTTCAAATGCCTGCATAAAGTTATCAACAGTCAACAGATTAGGGTCATTTGTGTATCGCAATCTTTCTGATTTGTCTGTTGAATCATATTCATATGAAATAACAGCATCTTCTTTTGCCCTGTGATACGCTTCCAGTAAAGCTCTGTTATTTTTCTGTATTTCCGCTTTATCATTATCTGTTTGTGGCTGTGCATTAAATGCATAATAATGATAATTAAGTGTAACAGATGTATCAGTTTGTTCCTTTATGCTTATCGAATTATTTGGATTCTCTAGAGTATTGGGATAATCTTTAGTATTATTAATATATGAATCAAGTCCTAATTTTTGATTTTTATGCATACTTTCTTCACTGGCATGATTAAGTTCTTCAGGATAATCTCCACCATTTAAAAATGCTTCTTTCATTTGTGCATTTTTAAAATTAATGGTAATATCCATCAGTATTTCGTCTTCTAACTTTGTATATTTACCCCACTGAAAGCCTGTTGTCCACCAATGTTTACTATCCTTATCCTCTTTCTCACGCTCGTCGTTATTAATAACATCATCTGTAACAGTATCTCTTGTAAAGTGTGTAACATCAGTTCCGTTGTCAATATTTTCATTTACATCAAAACTGAATTGAACTTCTATTTCATCATCTTCTTCAACAGACCTGTACCACTTCTCCTCATAATAATGCTCTGGTTCATAATTACAGTTTTCATCATCTTTAAATGTCAGCGAATCCAAAATTTTATCAAATGGACCCGAATATCCTAAAGTATTACAAATCTTTTCAATAGAATAAGCACAATTTACAATCGTAGTAACTAATTCAATTTGTGAACAATGTAAGAAGTCGCATATTTCTTGAAGTCTATTTGCTCCTATTTCTTCAGCTAATTTTTGTACTATTGTATTTGCATTATCTTCACCAATAACATCAACATACTTTTCTGCTTCTTTTACAATTTCAATAATTTTACGTAATGTAATATCGTTTGTATATTCACATGGAACTCGATAATATAGCCCTACTTCTGCACCAGACATAAGACCATACTGACCTTTCCAAAGTTCAAGCATATATTCTTTGCCATCATAATAAAAGCATATAGGGTCACAGTAAATTGCACTGCTAAGAATAGGGTCAGCAGCCATATCAATTGACCTTGTAAATCCGAAAAATCTCTGAATAGGATAATGGCGTGACTGAATTATTTTTTGTTGTGGGTCATATTCAAATCCACCAATTGAAACAAGTTTTGCCATATCACTTCTGGGCTCCCAAACATTCTCTTTAAGTCCGTTTAAATAATTTATATTCAAATCTGTATTTGGATGAGAAGAAGTTCTTTTTTCATTGCATTTGTATTCATAATAATCGACAAATCCATCACCATCAGTATCACCTGATGTATCTGTTGGATCAGACAAAATCGGTAGCAGATAAGTTTTATCATATACCTTTTTTTCTATTTGTTTCTTTGTCAAAGAAGGATAATTTTTTTCAACTTGTTCAAAGTATCTATCAAATACTTTTTCATCTACATATGACAGAATACTTTTTTCATTGATACATTCACGCAGAGTTGAAAGTCTTATTCTTCCACTTTCAAATTTTATATTTCCGCTTATAAAGTTAATTTCCTGAAAGTCATACAATCCATCTTTGTCAGTATCAGCATAAATCTTATTGCTTAGTGTCCTTACACCTCTCCACTCAGCAATTGCTTTTATCATATAATCTTCAGTAATTGGAGCATCAAGAGATACTTTTTTCAAACCTGTAGAAAGTACCATATTATATGTCTTATCTTCCGGTTCAAAAACCGGAACTGAATTATACATATGATTGAGAATATCATCTGAAAAATCATCAGATTTTTTTATATGAATACCATTGGTTTCTTTATAAAGGTCGAGTGCATATCCATCTATATAGCATTCATCAATTTCAGATATTATGCTGATGTTAAAATCCGATTTTTTTGTTTCATCAAGATAATTACGCCCTGTTGATTCTCTGAAAAGCACATTTTCTTGATTAAAGATATAAAAGCAATAAGTAGCAATATCTTTATTGTAAGCATTCAGAACATATTCCAATGCATCGGATAATACACAGTTATTTGAATATTCATATGTTTTTCTAAGATTTATTAAATCAAGCTCTTTAGTTAAATCAGAAATATCATCAAAGCTGCCATCTTCACAATTACCTTCTAAAACAGTGTAGGCATTTTTATATTGTGCATTTTCACACAGTATAACATAAATATGTGCATTATCTGATTTCTGAAGAATAACTTCTGAAGCAGACAATATATTTTCTTTTACAGAATTGAACTTATCCTTTTCCATATTATTTCTGTCATCAAGAAGAAAGAACACATTAACAGGGTCTTTTTCTTCAAGATGTGTTTTTGAAGTATCTGAATTATCTGTTTCTTTATTTGAAGCAGGAACAGATTTATTTACTCTATGTAATGTTTTTAATACAATGGATTGTTCTTCTGATGTTTCATCGGTGTATATATCAAGACTGTCAAAAAATTTATCCATATCTATAACACAATAAGAACCAAGAGAATCCACTGTTGTGCTTATGATATTATTTTCAATGTCAACATCAGTTTTTACCGGAAGTAATGTATCTGTATCTTCAAAATATTTGAATATATTATATTTTTTTATTCCATAAAATTCTGAATCTTCAGACTTTTCAGAGTCCGATTCACTTATGTACTCATCACTTATCTTAAATTGAATAACAGCTTCTTCTATTTTGCAGTTCTCATCATAAATAAACTCCGGACACATTCCTAATGTCGCATCATTTGTCATAACCCGTGAATAATCGCTTTCTTTCGCTTCAAGATTTGAAAAAACATTTCCGGCTGCTTTTATATCCATTGATATTTTAAACGGACTGCCTTCATAGTTAATCTTGTCAAAGAGTTCGCTGTCAGCGTTAAGAGTATTTTCAAAAGTATACTTTGAATCCGGAATTCCGAACGTTTCTGGATTGAGTGGGTCAAGCCCTAAAGCTATCTCATCACCGTCATTTATACCATCTTCGTCCGTATCTTCTTTCAGTGGTTCAGTACCATAGATATTTACTTCCTCACCGTCTAATAAACCGTCTCCGTCACTATCTTCCCTAACAGGATTTGTTCCTAAATCCAATTCTTTTTTATTACTTAAACCGTCATTGTCAGAATCGGCATCTGCATCAGATACGCCTTTTTCAACTGAATCATAGAGATTTGGATTGGTGCCTATAGAATAAACTTCCTGATAATCTGTCAGACCATCATCATCGGTATCTTCTTTATCCGGGTCTGTTCCTATGTATTTTTCAAAATAATCAGATATTCCATCTCCGTCACTGTCAGGAAAACCTACAGAATATCCGTTTCCATTATTCTCTATAAGAATAGGTTCAGCAGCGGCAAAACGACCGTCATCAGTTATTTGTGCAACTACAAAATATTTTTCCTGGAAATCTTCAGTTACATTATAATTATACACTCCTGTATTGCTATTGTCAACAATTTTCTCATAATTTTTATTGTCTGAAGACTCCATAATGAAAAACTGTCCGTTATTTATGGAAGTATTCCAAAAAATATCAATTGTATTCTTTTCCTGATTATATTCTGCAAATGCTGTTAATATTAAATCAGTTTCAAGTACTTCAAGAGTATCAAAATTTTCATTTATAACAACTCCACTTACAGAGCAGTTTGTTATTTCCGGTTTTGTTTCCACATCTTTCGATGCATTAAATCCGAATGTTTTAGATGAATTTGGAGCAATCGGAGTAGTGCTGACATCATTTGCCATACAATATGAATTATCATTATTTGATAATAATTCTACATTCCAGTAGCCTTCAATTGTGAAATTTGTATCAAAATTCAGTCTCCATGCCTCTATTGGTTCTTCTGAAAAATTATTTATAGTAATATTGCCTGTAAATCCGCTGTCCCAGTTATTAATAACATTAAATGATACATTGTATTCATCTTCCGGCTTATCTGTTCTTTGTGAACATATTTCAAAAACTTCCGGAATATCCAAATTATCACCAGTAAGACAGTATCCGAAATCAACAGTTTGATTAGGCTTTATTTCATAATTATAACCAATATTTCTGATGATATATTGTGTGTTGTCACAGTCATAGACAAGAGCGTTGTATAAACCGTTTATCTCACCGTAAGCATCATATTTTAACGCCCAGTTCAATATTGGTTCAGAACTTGTATTTTTTATTTTTATTGTAATATTCTGATTGTTACTCCAGTCATTGTCAATATCATAATAAACAATATAGCCGTTGCCTATATAAACAGACGATTTTTTATCAGCACCGTCTGTCGCCGAGGCGCAGACGGGCATGATTATGTTTACAAGGACAATTATTGACATGAAGAGTGAAAAAAATCTTTTTTTCAAAACGTCCCCTCCTGTTATTCACTTTTTTTGCTTGCTGAATAATGTCCGACAATACTTTCATTGGGTTTTAAGCTTACTTTTTCAGAATCTCCTTCTTTCAAAAGAGCCGGCAGGAACCGCTGAATATTTTTCTTGTCTGCATTTCCATTCTCCCACGGAATAATCTCTGTAATTCCGTTAGGATAAGCAACAGTCATTGAATTTACATTAAGAAATTCTGTATATCCGCTGAAATTTACAGATGGATTATAAATCGTTATGTCTGAAACATTGGTCAGTTTGAAGTCTACCTGCCAGCATTCAGCTTTATCATCATAGTATTCCTGGTTGATAACAAGTTTCAGAGCATCTCCGCCGTACACTTTAACAGGTTTGTCTGTTTTGAATTTAGTGCTGACAGGTTCATTAAACGGTGCAAGTATACCACTGAAATCTGCAAATATATCATATTCACCTGCATCGTCTCCTCGTACTGTCCAGTTTGTGGTGCTTGATTCTCCACCGTATATAGTCCCCATACTTCTTGAAGCTGAATTATCGGTATTTGTTTTGGCAAGTGACATTCCATCCGGAAGTGAAATAACTGCATTTGTGTTGCTGATATAAAATTCATAAGATGAATTATTCTGTACTGTCAGACTTACATTAAAGAATTCTTTAAGCCATGTAAATGTTGTTGAAACGTCCAGTAATACAATAGACGGTGGCTCTCCAGGAACCGGAGACGGAATAAGTCCTAAATACTGAACATGGTCAGTATTCATATTAATTACGGCAAACTTTACTCCGTTGAAATCAAAATAAGTATCGGTATTTATTAATTCACCCTCTGAATTTACTGTTATATGGAATTTCTTTGGTTTAACTGTATCTCCGGTATCAGATGTAGTATTTGTTTTTATATTTACATTGTAATCGTAAACATATTGATTATTTGGGTCAGATGTGTCAATTCCACGGTTTTCAATTTCTTTTAAATCCAGCCTTTCAACTTCAACTTTGCCTGTAACAACTTCACCGTTTTCTATGTATACAATTGTTTTATCATCATTTTTTTGAACAGTATGTTCAGTTGAAACAGGAAGATATCCGTCTTTATAGAAACTGAATTTATATGTTCCTTCCGGAGCAATAATTCTTACATTACCGCTATAATCAGTATTAAATAATGTTTCTCCGTCGGGAAGGTCTGCGTGTACAATGGCATTTGAAACAGCTCTTGAATTTGAAGAATCTATGAGCTGAAACTCTGCATATGTGTAACTTTCATCATCATACACTGTAACCATTATACTTTGGCTGTTTGAGTTTCCGGCTGAATCTTTAACAGTCAACGTTGCTGTATAAGTTCCTTCATCACTATATATGTGGCTTGCTTTAGCCGTATCGGCTGTATCACCGTCTCCGAAATCCCATTGATATTCGGCTACATAATGATTATCTGAAGATTTAGAACCATCAAATGATACTGTATCTCCTGCAATAGTGTATAAATCCATACCAGCATTTGCAGAAGGTTCAATAGAATCCTCATCAGTTGGAACAGCCATTATTTTTTCACTTGCAACTACATTGTTATAGCTGTCAATTGCTTCAACATAATAGAAATAAGTTTTTCCTGCTGTAACTTTATTATCAGTAAATTCATTTGTAACAGTACTTGCCAAAAGTTCAAATGAACGATTTTCAGACGAACGTTTGTATATATTATATCCTAACAGTGTAGAATCAGAAGTAGCAGACCAGTTAAGCTTTATCTGCCATCCTTTTTCAGTTGCAAACAATTTAGGAGCCGGAATAGAACAACTCTTATAATCATATGAACAAGTATAATAATCGCTTTCATTTCCTGATTTATCAGCAATTTTTACACGAACATCATATATTCCGTCTGCCATATTATTCATATCAAGATTAAATTTTACAACTTCTGCATACTGGGAAAGTGTCTGCGTATACATTGTTTCCCAAAGGTCCGTTCCTTTAGGGGCAAATTCCACAATAATACTTCCAAGCCTAAAATTATCTTTGCAGGATATACTCATAGTTCTGCCGTCACATATTTTTGTATCATTTTTTGGCATTACACTTAATATCTGAGGTTTTATTGTATCTTCTGAAACTCCACCGGATATTATTTTGGATTTTTCACTTTCATTTCCGGCATAATCCACTGAAGTGACATAGTAATCATATAATTCAGAAAGTTCTATATCTGTATCAAAATAATTCAATGCTTCCAGCTTATCTTTCAAAAGTGTAAATGTTGTATCTCCGCTGTATGCTTTATATACCCTAAAATAATTAACATCATCATCCGTCGGGTTATCCCATCTCACCTCAAGCTGACCGCTGATAACAGATGTCTTTACATTTTGAGGTGCATTTGGAGCAGTATTGTCTATTTTATATACTACAACAGGAGACTGTTCGGAATCACTTTCATTGTTTTTAGCGTCAACAGCTATCGCACGAACATGAACAGAACCATCTTCATAATCAGATACATTCAAATCATATTTAATAGATATATTGGCACTTCCGTTCGCAGTAACTGTATCAGCAATTTTCCATGTATTTCCGTCTTTTGATGTTTCAATAATAATCTTTATTATTGATGAATTGTCTTTTGCATAAATTGTTAAAGGAATTTTACCAGAATAAATATCATTATCAGAGGTAATTCTTGTGACGTTAGGTTTAACTGAATCTTCACCAGTATATACAGAAACTTTGTTGCTTATTGCCGAAGCGTTATTTGCTGTATCATATGCTATAACATAATATTCATAATTTTTATCATATATAAGATTTTTATCTGTATATTTATTTTCGGTTACGGTTGCAATTTTTGTATTGTCTTTATATATATCATATTTTTC
Organism: Ruminococcus flavefaciens; assembly: GCA_023667045.1. GTDB lineage: Bacteria > Bacillota > Clostridia > Oscillospirales > Ruminococcaceae > Ruminococcus > Ruminococcus flavefaciens_AC. The sequence goes on from JAMPAU010000029.1 coordinate 8,321, forward strand.
AATTCCTACATTATCGGTAGAATACCAGGAAATTACAGCTTGTGAATTGGAATAATTTTCAATCTGGAGAACAGGAGCTACAGGAGCTTCGGTATCCACACTAATACTATTGCTTATTTCTGAATAATTGGAATTATCATCAAATGCTTTAATATAATATACATAAAGTCCTTCTGCAATAGAGTTATCAGTAAAACTTGTTCCGTTTATGGTACCTATGAGAATATCATTTCTGTAAATATCATAACCTTCAACTTTTGAATTATCAGTTGAAGCATTCCAATTCAGTGTAACAGATGATGCATTTTGAGATTTAACCTTAAGTTCAGTAGGCTTTGTAGGAGCATTTTCATCGGAAAGAGTTTTGACTTCAATAATATTAGACCAATCTGACTCATTACGCATAATGTCATAAGCTACAATATAATAAATATATTCATTATTGGATTTCAATCTTTCATCAACAAATTCTGTTTTATTAGTACTTCCTATTCTTACTCCGTTGCGATAAATATTATATCCTGCAATAGCGTTATTATCAGTACTTTTATTCCATTTAAGAGAAATTGAGGTAACCGTTTGAATATCAGATTTCAATCCACTGGGAGCAGTTGGAGCTTCTGTATCCATAGTTGTTTCATGGAGTTCATTCCATATAGGTGTTCTATTAAAAATATAGCCTGTTTCAAGAGGTTTATTAATCTCAAGAATATTAAACTTTGAATTTTCACTTTCAAAATTTATTTTTTGCTGTTTTGTTCCGCTAAGTATAACCTTATGTTCATCTGTTGCACGGAAATTATTACTGTCA
>JAMPAU010000029.1:9231-14526 GCA_023667045.1 Ruminococcus flavefaciens
ATGATTCCTCCCGACTGCAGTAAATCACCATTTACTGTCAGCTTATGACCGTTTAGGTCAAGAGTATCATATATAAGCTCAAAACCTTCTATACTTTCATCTTTTTCAAGTTTCCATCCTGTTCTTTTTCCGTCTTCAAACTGAAGCTTTTTGTTTTCATCAACTATGTTATCAGCATTAAAATATGATGAAACATATATACCTTCATCGGAAGTATTTATGATTTCAAGATTGGAAAATCGTGCATTTGGACTTTGCAAACTTATTGTCTGCTTTTCTGTTCCGCTAAGTATAACCTTATGTTCATCTGTTGCACGGAAATTATTACTGTCACCGGAATACTGACTGAAATTTCCTTTGACTTCAAGCGTGCCGTTAGTCAGATTCCCATTGTGAGAAGAACTGGAATACATAATAAAATTTCGGTTTACTTTTACAAAATCATTTTCGTTTGTCATTTGCAATTTGCCATAGCACGAACTGCTGTATTTTACTGTTCCGTCATCCTGTACATTTAAATACTGGATTCTCAAATCATTGCCAATATCAAGCTGTCCGCCGTTTATGTATAAGGTTCCGTAAGAGACACCTATATCTTTTCCTGATTTCAATGATTTACCGTTAAGGTCAAACGTTCCACCGCTTATATACAGAGAACCGCCTATAGTCCAGTCATAATTAAGTTTTTTATTCTGATTAACATTTAAGTCATATGACCATTTATTATCCGCAAGTTCTCCGGAACCGCTAAGATAAAGACGTGCGCTTCCTGCAACTACCGAATCAGTGTCATACAATTCCTTTTGAACCCAGGTACTTGTTGCAAAATACACACCTTCATCAGATGTATTCTCTATTTTAAGAATATTGAATCTTGCACGGTCACCATCATAACATGATTCAAATGATACTGTCTGTTTTTGTGTACCGTTCAAGATTACAATATGTTTGTCTGATGTTTTAAAATTATAACGAGAATTGTCATACTGATACAAGTTGCCACCGATTTTCATCGTTCCTGCTGTAAGAAGCTTACTATGGTCAACATTTGAACGTGTTACAAATGAACCGTTTATAGTCACTTTGTCAGCCTCATTTGTCATATTCAAAGAACCAGAACTTGTTCCTTCGCTTGATGTCTGAATTTTATAGTCGCCTGTTACAACAAGTTCACCGCCGTTGACATTTATGATTCCTCCCGACTGCAGTAAATCACCATTTACTGTCAGCTTATGACCGTTTAAGTCAAGAGTATTACCTATTAAATTTAAATTTCCGTTATATATTTCGTCATCATTTAATTGCCATCCAAGTTCGCCTTCATTAGAAAATCTAATATTACATCCATTTTTGATAAAATTATCAACATTAAAAATATTTGTAAATTCTATTCCATCATCAGAAAAGTTTTGAAGTTCTAACGTAGCAAATTTAGAATTCATGTTGTTTATATTTACAGTTTGAAGTTTATCACCAGTAAGAACTGTTTTATGATTTTTGGAAGAATGAAAATTAGAACTATTACTGGATAGCTGAGTAAAATCTCCTTTAATTTCGAGAATACCTTCAGTTAAAATTCCATCATGTGAATAATAACTATCCATAATAAAATTTTTATTAACTTTAACATAATCATCTTCGTTTGTCATGTTTAAATATCCATAACTTTTCGAATATGATTTATTACCATTAGAGTCAATGTTCTCAGTCTGAATTCTTAAATCTCCGCTTATATCAATATTTCCACCGTTAACAGAAAAAGTTCCACGTGAGATAACCATATTTCCTTTTACATGGAGAGACTGCCCGTTAAGATTAAGCGTTCCATTTTTAACATATACATTATTTGCAGTTGTCTCTTTTAAAAGTGCAGTATCTTGGGTTATTATCAAGTCTGTAGTTATTGATAAATTATCACTGCTTTCTATAATCTCTCCACTTGAAGCTCTGGCTTTTACAACTATTTCATATTCAGATGCAGGTTTAAGTCCTGAAATGATATAAGAATTATCACATATTTCACTTTCTACTAAAATATTGTTAAGATAAATTTCATATGCTCCTTCTTCATTTGAAAATATATCCGTCCATGCAATTTCTGCGGTTGTATCTGTTTCATTTTTACAATATAAATTCATACTTTGTGTAGCTTCTATAGTATTAAGAGAAATGTTTTCCGAATTTTCTGATACCTTAATTTCAGATTTTTTTGAAACAATATTCTGAATCGTTTTCAAAGGAACAGTACTGAATGTATTAACTGGTAATACTATTGATGTGAGTATAGCACACACTGATTTTGACAATTTATCTTTCTTCATTTTCTACCTCCATTATAAAATATTTTCGCTTATCCCCTTATAAATATCCACAATATTATCTGGGTTTTCAAATTCAGTAGACTGAACAAATAAATAATATATTCCAGTAACAGAATGCAATTTATTGTCACAAATATATTGATTCAATATTTCTTCGGTTTGATTAAGCGTTTCCATACTTCCTTCATGCCTAATTTTTACTGCATTTATAAGTTGAAATACAGGCTTAAATTCAAAAAAAGCTGATTTTTTAAATTTTTTGTTTACTGGAATAAGAAATTCTATATCTACAATTTCTGATTGATTTATGATTTCTTTTCCATATACTGTAGCTATGATATTTTCGCATATTTTTAAATTTAAAGCATCTGTATTTTTCTTCATAAAATTTATTAGGTTATTTATGTCGCAAGTTTTAATTTGGGTCCGGTAAGATAATACATTTTCAAAGTGTAATATTTGATTTTTAAAAATACGTATAATAGCAATTACCCCTTTCTAAAAATATAGTTAAAAAGCCAATTCCACATGATGTTTCTCCTCTCAATAAAATCAAGTGAAATTATATAATTTAAAAAAATAAAAATCCACACTTTAGGAGTGAATGGTATTGATTTGGGAGTAAATGGAAAATTGAAGACCAATCTTGTATTAGGATTTACTAAAATAATATCAAATAAATTTTATTTTCTATTGTTTTTATTTTAATTATATGGTATAATATACTGGAAAATAAAAAAATACATTAATTAGGAGGTACAGTGTGAAAATTGTGATTTGTGATGATGAACCATACTTTCATAATAAATTAAAAAAATATATAGATTCATATGCAAAATCTAAGGCTTTGGCTGTCATATACTTTGATTTTTTATCTGGGGAAGAACTTGTTAAATATTTATATTCTCATAATGATATAGATGTAATATTTATGGATTACCAAATGAAGCCACTAAGCGGATTAGAAACATCTAAAAAAATCATTAAACTTAATATAAATATACCCATAATATTTTTAACTAATTTTCCTGATATTGTTTTTGATACATTTGAAGTTAGAGCTTTTCGATTTCTTATAAAACCAATTAATCCTAAAAAACTTTCTGAAGCTTTAAACAATTTGCTTAATCTTTATTCAAGCGATAATTATATTTTGGTTACTGAAAATGATATTTTTAAAAGAATAAATATAAATGAGATATTTTATATCGAAGCTAAAAATAAAAGTTCTATAATAAGATTAAAAGATAAAACTATAAATTGTCATTCATTATTATCTAAATTTGAAAACGAACTACCTAAAGATAAATTTTTCAGAACGCATAAATCTTTTTTAGTAGGATTTAAATATATTTCTGAATACAATTCTTCTCAGATAATTTTTACCAATGGAGAAAAGGCTCGAATTAGCCGATATAGATTTTCTGATTTTAAAGAGTCCTATTTCAATTATATGAAACGGTATTTGTTTGAGGTGACACTACCTTGAATGTACTAACTGTTATTTTTCTTACTTTCTCCCTAATTATAATGCTAATTAACAATTTAAAAATTCAGAATTTACTTTTTCACAAAAAATATCTTTATACCATAAAAATAAATACAATATTAATTTTAATTTTTGGATTGTTAAGTACAATAACGTCATATACAGCAGTATCTAAGCCTATTCCATTTTATTATATATTTCTATATATTGTTCAATATACATCTATAGCAGTAATTCCACTATTTTTATTGAGAAACAATATTAAAAATATTCTATGTACATCAATATTTTTAATATTTTCTGATTCCTTGCTGTGTTCTGCGTTATATGTTCTAATAAAAATAATTTTCAAAAACGCTGATAAAGATTTATCTAATAGTATTATATCTTTCTTTGCACAAATTATAACATTTATTTTGATATCAATATGTGACAAAAAGAACTATTGGATACATTTTCGCAAAAATATATCTCTATTAAGCAATTCTACCTTTGTTCTGATACTCACTATACTCGTTTTTCTCAGTGGACTATCTTCCAGTCTTTCTGTTAATACCGAACATACTAATATAAAAATGTTATACATACAAATTTTTACTGTAATACTTATTATATTATCATTAATAACAATTATCTTTCTTTTATTTAATTCTATCTCTAAAAAACATTATGAACAAACTACTCGTTTACTTGATGAAAAAATGAAAAGTCAACTGAAATACTATATCCTTATTGATGAAAAGAATACCGAAATGCGGAAATTTCGTCACGATTTCCGACAACATATGATGTGCATTGTTTCAATGTTAGAAGAAAAAAGTTTTTCTGATGCTGAAAAATATATAAGACGTCTTACTGAAAAATTTAATGAAGCTATTCCATTATACAAAACTGGTAATTACATAGCTGATTCTATACTTTCAGATAAATCTCAAGAATGCAAAGATAAAAAAATTGATTTTAAATTCAAAGGAATAATTCCAGAACAAAACCTTGATCCTTTAGAATTATGTACTATTTTATCAAATGCTTTAGATAATGCAATAGAAGCTAATACTAAAGTATCTGAAGTACAATCATACATTAAAATAGTTTCAGATTATAAAAACAATTACTGGTATCTTAAAATTGTGAATACATCATTTTCTAAAAGTGAAATTCATAATAATATTATAAATACTACAAAGAAAGATATAATAAATCATGGATTCGGTTTACAAAATATAAGTGATGTAGTTAATAAACATAATGGAGAGTTTAAAATTGAGCAAAGCAACAATGAGTTTATCCTTGAAATTACTATGTGCCTTAAATGATATATATGAAAACAGAGTACTATAAAATTTTGTACTCTGTTTTTTTATATTTAATTTTAATATTATGATTGTTCCTGACCGGACTTGATTCCAAGCTCCCTATTTTTCTTCTGTATTAATTTTTTCAGCTTGCTGTCAACTCTTGCCTGTAATTTTTTCTGTTCCCTGC
>JAMPAU010000002.1 GCA_023667045.1 Ruminococcus flavefaciens
ATACCGACGAGGAAGAACTCCTGATTGATATGTGTAATTGTTTTGGAGTTGACGAGGAAGAGGTTCTCCTGCTCCTTGACTATGGTTACACTGCTACGGAAATAGAGGATTTGATAGCTGATACTGACTTATTTATCAAGACTGTCAACGAAGTCAAATCATTCTCTACATAAAACAACAAAAGAAAGCTGACTGATAATCAGTTTTCTTTTGTGAAGTATCTGCAAAAAATGTGGAACGTGGAACATAGTAAAACCTGTTCCTTGTTCCACGATTTTCAGAAGTTCAGTCTTACTTTTATTGCACACGCACTATATAAATTATTTTTTCAAATAATATATATTAGGGGAACATTGAAAATTTATTTTTATAAAAAGAATTTTACGGTATACAGTTGGTTATTCATCTTCCAAAGAGTTTATTTCAGTATGTGGCAGATTAAACTTCTCAACTATATCACTTATTATATCATACTTGAAATATTCAAAATGCCCATCTGAATATAGCTTTTTTATTTTTTCAGCTATTGAATCAGCTTTTTGTGGCTGTAAACGCTTACATATAACGTAGTAAGAGTACATAGTTCTTAAATATTCCAAAGATTTATGATTATTAAATTGTTTTAACAGATATTCATAAGATTCAATAGCTTCAGTATTTGTTTCATATGATGCAAGAAATTCACAAAACAGAACATTGTACTCTAAAAAGAAACTTTGAATCAGAACATCGTTTTCGTGATTTTGATAAATATAATTATATATTGTATCAAATTTAGCATTTATTATAGTAAAAAGATTATCTTCAAAGTGTTCTTTTCTTAATAATTCAATAAGTTTCTTTAAATATTCATTTGCGAAATAAAGATAAGGATAAAGCATAATTATTTTTTCATAATTTATTGCATTAGGAAGTTTACGAATATTTTCAGCTTTTCTTATTTTATTGGAATATTCCTGTTGTGTTGCAAGGATAAAATCGTTAACACTATCGTATTTTTTGAAGTGAATATCAAACGCAGACAGAACAAATTTAAAATCTTCCTTTTCTTTTTTATTAAGATTATCAATAAATACAACAGCAATATCATATATTTGTTTTGCTTCATATGTATATCCGTAAGTAAGCAGAGAAGATATGCATTTTACAATAAAGTCAAAAATTTTCAAATTATCTTTTGAGGGCAGACACAATATGTTTTTTATAACAGAAAAATAAATTTTTCTGTATAATATTCCCTTAACGGAATATTCCCAGTAATGTGTTATATTTTTGTAGATATAATCAACTGTAATTATGCAGTTTTCGGTATCAGATTTCAGTTTTTCAATTACAATATCTTTGATAATAGAATGAATAGTTACTGTTCTGTCTGTATCTCTATTTATATTAAGCCAGCCCATAGGCATTAAATTGCAGTATACAGCATTATTGCTCTTAAGACCTGTAAGTTCATGCAGTAATCTTACAGGCACTCCCAAAACAGGCATAAGTGACATAACACGCAGAACAGTCTTGTCATCATCGTTCATGCTGTCAAACATAAAATCAAACAATCTTCTGATATGTTCACAGGCTTTGGCTTCTTTGTCCTCATAATTGACATTTTCCTCTATTTTATCTGATACCGTGCTTTCATACAATATATTGCATATTTCATTATATTCAAGAAAACTCTGCTCTATAGCTTTGGCATATACTGTCATAGCCAACGCATGATAATTGAGCTTTTTAGCTATATACAATATGTTGTCACGCTCAAATCTGCCTGTGTATCTGCTCATAAGTTCATAAGCCTGCTCATCGCTGAAACAGTCAACATCAACAACGGTAAGTCTTTCATTTCTCGGTCTCCATGACGAAAGAACAAGTACTTTACAATTGCATGAAGTAATAAAAGTCTTAAAATTATCAGGCAGATTCTTTGTAACATTCTCAATTACAAGCAGATAATGAGAATCCATTTTCTTTATAAGCTCTTGATTTGATTCCTTATTTTTACCACAGAAAAATTGTTCCTGTTCTATACTTTCAAGTATATCATCTGTATAATCAAGTGTCAGAATACCATAAAAATTATTTTCAGAAATAAATTTTTTCGATATTTCGGTTTTTCCACAACCTCTTATACCACAAAGGTATACAATATTGCTGTTGGTAAAAGCAGTATTAAGTTTTAAAATTGTTTCTTGTCTGTCTATAAAATTAGGGTGTACGCTTTCTTTGCTTGGCAAATCATCGTATGGAGTTCTTGCATCAGAGTAATAAAGACTGTATACAAGAATCTTAAAAATCTGAATAATCTGCATATTTTCATTACTTATAAATTTTTCACGCAAGGTCTGAAATATACTGTCATTCTCTGATGATAATATTTTAACTTTTGTATCATCGGCTACATTTGCAGAATCAGTAAGCATTTTTGTTAAATAATCAAGTACAGATAAGATATTTCCTCTTTCTTGTATCAGTGATTGAAAAAATTCAAATCTAACCTGCATAAGTTCTACATCTAATGAATCAATATCATTGTACTCTTTTCTGTTTTCAGGCGGAATGGAACGACCTCCCGAAGCGTATTTCTTACTGTCGCTGATACCGTTTATCTGATTTGACAGTTCAAATATATTTTCGTCAGTTATTTCAGAAGACGATTTGATAAACAATGCCAGATATAGAAGATTACATTTTGATGCAATAACAACCTTTTTATCCTAACTGTTACGAGTAATATATTTGATATTCAGTTTTGTCATTATCTCATTTACAACTTTATAGAACAAAAATCTCATATAGTCTCACCTCATTTGCCTCTTTTTTGCCTCCAAAATCATCAGACAAAATTAAAAATATAGTGTATAATAATAGCATAACATCACTGGTGTTAAATAAATGCAATTTGAAAATTGAATATGTTAAATTGATATTTTAATTATATCATAATCGCTGACAAATTTCAAGTGTCAAAGGAAGTTTTTTTATGAATGAAAATGATATGAGTAATGGCTTGTTTGCATATCAAGATAAAGACGAGCCACAGTTCAATAATACTTATGATGAGGTAAGCAACGAATTATCTACAATGTTATTAGGAGAATACGGAACGGAAACAGCCCCTAAATTACCTACGGGATTTGAAAAAAATTTCAGAAAGGAATGGCTTTATAAATTCAGTAATGAACTTATTAATACCCAATTATTGATTTACTTTAACAACAAGTTCTTTACTTTCAATGGATGCTATCATGAACCATATAATATCAACAACTTTTATGGCATTTTATCAAAGCTGTTGATTCGAAAAGGAATCTTACCTATGTATAAAGATGTGGCGTTTATTGATAGTAATTTAAGAGCAGTCATACCAGCTAAAGCATGTTACGTACAGGCAAACTTACCAGATTATTTTCTGTATAAAAACTGTTTGATTAATGTCGAAACGGAAAAAATTTTCTCGTTAAATCCAAATTACTTTGCAACAGGAGCAATAAATGCAAATTTCAATCCAAATCTTGTAGACAGTCACCCTATATTTGATGCTTTTCTGCATCGGATTACGGGAGACGATGCAATACTTACTCGAAGAATATGGGAAGTACTTGCCTATGCGATTTCGCCTGAATATCATCTCAGAGTGATATTTTGTTTTATTGGTGTAGGCGGAGCAGGCAAAAGCGTTTTGCTGAAACTGATAGAGAATCTGCTCACACCATCACTTGTAACGAATATGTCAATAGCCAACCTTGCAACAAGAGGATTTGCAGAGTCTGAACTCGAAAACAAGAGAGTTTGCATTGCATCGGACGAGGGAAAGTTCAACTTCAATGAGGAATCGGCAGCAAAACTGAAACGCATAAGTGGCGGAGGTGAAACGATAACAGTTGATGTAAAAATGAAGGCACAGACTACTTTTACGGTAACAGCAAAGCTGCTTATTGCAAGCAACTACCCGATTCACCGTTCAGCAGCTATGGTAGACCAGTATCTTAGAAACAGAATGATGATAATTCCGTTTGTGAACAACATTCCGCAGAACGAGCAAGACCCGTACATATTCAATAAGATTCTTACGGAACGTGATGCAATTGTCACACACGCTTTCTATGTTTATAAAAATCTAATGGCAAAAAATTTTGTATTTTCGGGAGATGAAACATATTACGAGAATCTTGCAAACATAGCTACAACAGACACTTCACACGAAACTATGAGAATATTCTCTGATAGATTATGCATATTTGACAGCACAAGCTTTACACCAATAGAAACGCTGTTCCAAGCATACACACAGTTATTTTCTATGGCACAGTTTAAGGACATAACCTCTTTTTCAAGAGTATTCCTTGAAGTGAATTATGGAAAAGTTGAACAGAAAAGAAAACACACATCCAACACGAATTTTCGTGGATTTATAGGCGTGACATTAAGAAATGGAGGAAATTACAACAATGAAAATAATATCTGAAGGCATTGTTGAGCATAACATTTCTGATAATATAAAGTTATCGGGAAAACTCAAAAACTTCGCTGAACTTGTAAAAGACTGCAAAGTTGGCGAACAAAAATCCTACCTGTCCGATTACTTCGGGCAGGAGGAGCTTGACAATCTTGAAACTGGTCATAGTGCTGTCATAGCAAGCGATGTCGGAACGGGCAAATCCACTGCTATTATAAATACAGCTTTTGCTATGCATAATGGAATATCTACATCTTCGTAAATCGTCGCTATTGCATTATCCAACTCAAAAGAGAGTACATGAAATTTATGGGAATAGCTGTAAGTGATTGGTGCGATGATGCTGTAATGGGCTATGATACGGGAAATATTAAGTTTATGACGTATCAGAAGTTAGCTAAAAAGGGCAGTTTTTATAAGCTGCCTGAAAACAGCATAGTTGTTCTTGATGAAATTCATTATCTGCTGAATGATGCATTATTTTCGTATGAACCTGAGATAATTAAAAATATTATTCGTGCCAACAAAAATCGCACAAAAAGGGTCTACATATCTGCAACCATTGATGAGGTACTCGATGAAATTATTATGCTTGAAAGCAAATGTGACAAGCCTGCTCCAATTGATGAAATTTTCATAAACAACGACAGATACAAGATTAACAATACGCTTATAGACTAGATTTATCTCATACCAAATAGCTATGAGCATATAAATTTAAAGTTTTATAATTATTCTGATATTGATATGCTTGTTGATTATCTCAATGCCAACAGCGAAAATGGCAGAAAATCACTTGTTTTTGTGCGTAACAAGAATCGTGGCGAAGCACTCAGAGAGAAACTTACAGATTCTGAAATGGTGTTCGCAACCGAAAACGGTATGCCGATGTTAAGTGAAATATTAGGAAACGCTGAGTATTCTTGCAGTAGTTTGCTTGCTACGAAAGTACTCGAAAATGGTATATCTATTGTTGACAACAAGGTTGATACTATTGTGATTGACGAGATAGACCCGATAACGTTCAGGCAGTTTTTAGGCAGAGTACGCAACAGCAGAGCAAATCCAAGACCGCTGACTGTAATTATACTTGACTATACTCTAAGCGAACTTATACAGTACGAGAGACAGTGTTACCAGAAAATTAACACTATTAATTATGTAATTAAGAATATAGATTATTGTATGAATAATTTTCAGGAGTATTATCCTTATGTCTACTATGACAGGGACGACAAAGCCCCTAAAGTTAACTACCTTGCATTAAATAAACTAACTAACCTTAGTAATCATATAAAATCGCTTATAGATGAGGAAAAAACAAGTTCTCACGCCTATATCCATAGCATACAGTGACTTCTGTTTCTGCTTGAAGCTATTGAGGATAAGCAGTTCCTGAATTATGACGACTTAACAAAATTCAAGTCAGAAGTGCAGACGGCTTACAATGAGTTTGCATCGTCACCAAAACTCAAAGCAGACCGTGACAAACTTGCACAAGACTTGATAAAAGTCGTATCTGAAACAAGCATATACCCGAAAAAAATCACGGGTAATCAGATACAAGTTGATAAAATTAATGATATACTTGCTTGTGCAGGTATATCGGCAAAAGTACAGTCTCTTGGTGAGACTTTCGGATTAATTGAATAATTAAATTATATATTATATTTAGGAGATATAGTACAAACTGTCACTCATATAAATAAATTGGAGGTGTGAACAAATGAAGAAGAAAGAATATATATGCACAAATGTTGTTCCAAAGCTGAACGAGCAGGAAAACAAGCCGTTTTTTCTGAGTGTAGAGTTTGCAGTACTGATGTCGCTTGTAAAAAGAGGACTGCTTACACGTTCGCAGGCGGAGCAGTGCAAAAATATATTGACAAAAAGCGGTCAGGTGTAACAACCTGACTGCTATAGAAAGGAATGATGATATGTTAGAGAAATATATGATGATGAATCGGGAAAGGCAGTTGGCGAATACAAATAAGAAAGTAGCTGCATATTGTCGTGTGTCGACTGACCGTGACGACCAAGCAAATTCTTTTGAGAGCCAGCAGAGATATTTTCGCCAGTATATAGAAAATAATCCCGACTGGGAGCTTTATGGAATTTTTGCGGACGAGGGTATTTCAGGCACGAACACCAAAAAGCGTAAGGAATTTCAACGTATGATAGCTTGTGCCGAAAACGGTGAATTTGACTTGATTATAACAAAGGAAGTCTCACGTTTTGCAAGAAATATTGTTGATACCATTTCTATCACTCGTGAGCTGAAAAAGCATAATGTCTATGTGATATTTATGAATGATGGTATCAATACAATGGACGGAGATGCAGAATTAAGGCTTGGTATTATGGCGTCAATCGCACAGGAAGAAAGCCGTAAGACTTCCGAGCGTGTGAAATGGGGACAAAAAAGACGTATGGAGCAGGGTGTTGTATTCGGCAGGAATATGCTTGGATATGATGTCAAAGACGGTAAAATGTATATTAATAATGAGGGTGCGGAAATTGTAAGACTTATATTTCATAAATTCGTCAACGAGGGCAAGGGTACGCACGTCATAGCAAGGGAACTCGCTGAGGCAGGCATTCACCCAATGCGTGTGAAAGAGTGGTCAAATACGGTGATTCTGCGTGTGATACGCAATGAGAAATACTGTGGTGACTTAGTACAGAAAAAAACATATACTCCTGACTTCTTGTCGCACGAGAAGAAATACAACAGAGGAGAAGAAGAATTTGTCATCATCAAAGACCACCACGAACCTATTATTTCTCGTGAATTATTCGAGAAAGCCAATCGTATTTTAGATGCAAAGTCACTCTCACAGGAGGGCAAGGCAAAACACAGTAACCGTTATATCTTCTCAGGCAAAATCAAGTGTGGTAAATGTGGTTCAAGCTATGTGGCACGTTACAAGAAACGCAAGGATGGCAGTACATACAAGGCGTGGCGGTGCTATCAGTCCGCTAAACACGGCAAGAAAGGCTGTTCGTGTGAGAGTATACGCAACGAAGATGCTATGTATATTATGTATCTTGTATGCAGGGACTTGAAATATAATCGCCGTAAAATCGTCAGCAACTTGACAAGTGCCATTGAATCCGTTCTGTTTAGTGAATGTAAATCAGATGGAACAGAACTCACTGCACAGTTAGAGGAGCTGACTAAAAAACATACAGGGCTTATTGAACTCTATACAAGCGGTGACATCAGCAAGGAAGAATTTACAGAGTTAAGGCAAAAATACAGCACGGAAATCAACAGTATCAAATCCACTCTGAATGGTATAGAAGTACAGCAGAGAATGAAAAATCAGCACAGTGAACTGATTGCAGACATAAAAAGTTCTGTTGATGATCTTATAAATGGTGTACAGTATGAAGATGAGTTTTATGCCCAGATACTTGACAGAATAGTTGTCAATGACAAAAAACATATAGACGTGTATCTGAATATGCTTCCATATAAATGGAGTTTTGCGGTCGAAAAAATCGCCATTTCTGAAACGCATCTACCTATATCCGTCAGAATGCCTTTCACCTCAGAGTATGGCATAGCATAACGTTGGTTTATATATCTCAGTGCCGCTGAAAGTTCGCCGTCCGGACCGCCGAGCTGTGTTATGATAAACTGTGCAAGCTTGGGGTTAGGATTTTTTATATTTACAGGATATTGAAGTTTTATAAAATATCTATGTTGTACATAAAAATTACTCTGCTTGTAAAATAAGTGGAGCAGGGGAGTTAGTTATTTTATTTTTCCGTCAATGCTTGCTACGTGGTCTAAAATCTGTTCAAGAGTGTTCTTTTCGGAAACTGAAACTTGAGTATCAGACTTTTTGAATCCGTTCAGACCGGCATTTTTAATTATCGTCGGATAGTCTTGGTAAGCATAATCTAAATCAACGTCGCTGGAAATTCCCTCAATGCGACCCGTCCACGAGTACTGCCACAAGCCGTAGTCACCGGAATAATCGGACTTGGCGACATCGACGTGCGACAGAAAAGTATCAAACCAAGTTGTTATGTCAGCTCCGATGTTATTTTCAAAAGCATTTTTAAAGCTGTAGACCGCCGTATACCAGCCGTTTTTTTCAAGTTCGGAACAGAAAGCACCACATACTTCTGATGCATGGCTGAGACTTGCCGTTTCTTCAATGTCATAAGCTACTGGATATTCAAACGACTTTCCGGCAAGCGTTTTAAGGCACACAGAAGCCTCCTGTTTTGCTTCAACTTCGGTCGTAGCGTAAGTATACCAGTAAGCACCGACGGGGATATTAAGCCGTTTACACTCGCTGTAGTTGCGTTCAAACTGCTTATCAATCTGAGAGATTTCCTTTCCGTAGCCTGCACGTATGATAGCAAAATCGACCTTTTCCGATGCCTTTACCTTGTCCCAGTCGATAACGCCCTGATGTTCTGAAACGTCGATACCACGGGCGGTAATTGCAGAATTATCAGCGGAAGATTTCGCCATACCATAATATTTATAGAAGTCGTTCGTCACTGAGTAGTCGGAAGTTACGACCTCGTCGCCCTTCCAGAAGTTCGAGGTTCGCACGTCAACGTGGGTAGCGGTGTATGTGCCGTCAATGTTTGCGATACCACCAAAGCCAACGTCCTGAGCCACACATGAAACTTTCTTTGATGAGATTTTGTTTCCGGACTGGTCATAGCAGACTATATCTGATGCGTAACCTTTCGTATGAAAATCCGTCGCAGAACCGCCGATATTTACGCTATGTGTCGGGCAACGATAGCCGGAAGTTATCACTATAGCCGAACAATTTAGGGCTTTGAACAGCAGTTCAAGTTTTTCCGGCAGTTCCGGATTAAGTATAGTGTCGTGAGTTCCACCACACTTACAACGGAACTCCGAAACGCTGAAATGTTCCGCAAGCATGAACGTGTCATTGTATCTGTAGTTTTTTGTTGACATATGACTGCTCCTTACTGCACGATTATGGAAACGACTTTATCAAGGTTGTAAAAGCCGACCCATGCGTTATTTTTCTTAATTATGAAAAATTTTCCGTCATAAAGGTAATCGTCCCATTCGTCCTTTTCCCATACGACCTGTTTGCTGTTTTTCATGGCAATTTTTATTTTTGTATACATTTTTTTCACTCCTTTGGTTTATTCTTCGGGCAGTCCGGCAAGGCTTGTAAGTACCGACAGCACACCTGCAAGTACTGCCGAACTTCCGACGGCAAGCCAGTTGACATCGCCCATTACAGCGGAAGTCCCGATTGTCGCAACCGCCGTCTGAGCGACAGTCTTAACAGCACGTATTCCGGCTAATTTGAGCCATTTTTTCCAGTCTCTCATTTGTCCGCCTCCTTTTCCGTAGGCAGTTCCATAAACGCCGTGTGCAGTTGGGTCATCACGCCGTTACCGCCAAGTCCGTGATACTGCTGATACATATTTTCGAAGTTTTCCTTTGCGAAAATCGGGGCGTAACCAAGCTCCATGTATTTGTTGTAGTTGTGGAGCATACGGTCACGGAGCAGTGCCTGTACGCCGAGTTCGACCGCTTTCTGCCGTGTTTCCTGACGTTTCAGACGTTTGAGAATAGCCCTCGTGCCTATCCCTAGAATCCCCGACGCAGACAGCACCGAAATGATTATTGTTATGATTTCATGCATTTTTTTCACCTCACGGAAAAATTGTTATACTCCTTATGAGCGGGTGTGAGTTGTTGGAGCGTCTGACCCATACAAGATAGTACGTGCCGGACGTGGCATTTTCGCATGGTGTAAGAGTTGTGACGTAATCGGCACTGTAAATCCACTGAAACGGCAGGTCGATATATTCAGTTGACGAGAGGATTTCTGCCGGACTGTTGCTGTCTGACCGCACAAGTCGCATAGTGCCTGTTTCGGTACTTCCCGACAGAAAACGCATTGCAACCTGCGACGACGGCGTTACAGCAACCGGAGTTGTACAGCACGTCATAACCGGTGAATCCCAGCCGAAAATTGACGTTCCGTAATTGAGTGCATAGTCGTTGTCGGGACTGCAAAAGTCCGTTTTCATCGCCGTAAATTCCGTCAGATTATAGACAATATCATTATATTTCAGATATATATTATTTTGATTTTCAGTGTCAAAAATAACTGTTCTTTCTGCCGGAGCGTTTCCGGACTGTATTTTAAGGACTTTCGGGACAAGCGTATTCAGCTTTTCGTTTGCGGTTGCAGAAACTCCCATAGCGTTGAGGTTTTCCGCTAACTTTTTATGCTGTCTGTCAAGTTCCGTCAGATATTCGGCTATATCAGGCATTTTCCGTCACCTCCACAATGTCCGCAAGGACTGTTTTTATGTCGCCGATTTCGCTTTTAAGTTCTGAGATTTCTGTCCTGAAATTACTATGAACCGCTCTGATGTCGTTGTCCAGTTTATACATATTTTCGCTGTATGTAATTCTTGTAAGATATTTACTTTCAAGATATTCATTTGTAATAGTATCAAGAAAATCTATATTTTCATGTGTATGCGAAATATTTTCAAGGTCAGTTATATGTTTCCACTGTACATCGTCAACAGCAGAAAGACTGGCACTGAGTACATTTACACGTGAAATTATAGTTGTCTCGATATTGTCCAGATATTCCTTATTTTTGTGAGTATGTGCGGAATTTTCGAGGTTTTCAACACGTTCTGACAAGTCCGGCACAAAAAGCCCCACCGGAGAATTGCTCAGGGCATTGTTTTCAAGGTCGGCGATTCGTGGAATGACCGCAAATGTCCTTTTCTGTCCGTTCGGGACGTAATAAGTCAGACAGGCGTTAGGAAATTCGGCACGTCCTATGGGGTCGAAGTTTCCCCACCATGAATCGATGTCGTAGAGTTCGGCGAGCTTTTCCTCGATTTTTTCAGTATCGACGGAGGCACTTCCAGTATCACCTTTTTCACCTTTCAACGACTGCAAAAAATCCGCTTCAGTTCCGGAATTTCCCTGTGCAAGCCATACCTCGTATGCCGATTTTCCGTCCGCTCCGGTGTCGCCCTTAGAACCTTTCGCACCGGTGTTTCCCTTGTCGCCTTTGTCGCCCTGAATGCCCTGTTCGCCGACATCACCTTTTTCGCCTTTCAGCGATTTCAGGAAATCCGTTTCAGTGCCGGAGTTTCCAGCAGACAGCCATATTTCATAGGCAGATTTTCCGCTTGCACCTGTTTTTCCGGTCGCTCCGGTAATGCCCTTGTCGCCCTTGAGGGATTCAAGCCATTCCGACGGAGTGCCGGTAAAGCCGTTTTCCGTTGCGATTTCGTAAGCGGATTTTCCGTCCGCACCATTCTGAATTAAGTCGGCTTTTTCGTCGATTTTCTGCAAAAGCTGTGCGTAGAGGTCGGGCGTTGGGGGAACTTCTTCAGCACCGTCGCTGACAAATCCGGACGGTCTGATATTGAGAGTTACCGGAACAGTCGTCGCACGGAGACCGTCTGTATTTTCCGAATCATAGCCGAATACCGACATCTTAACCGCTCCGGCATGGAGTTCCGACGGCAACAGACAGGACAGCCCGTCAGTACCGAGAACACGGTTATAAGTTTCGTCGCACTGCGTAAACTGCACGACTTTGTGAAATTTTTTCCAGTCGCCGTCAAATACGAATTTCAGATTGACGAAAGAAATCTGTCCGGAGGCTATAACCTCACGTTCAAGAATTTCAATTTTCTGCTGTTTTACAAGGAATTTCCACATTATTCTCTCACCTCGTTCCATATGTGCGTGTGCCAGTCGTACGCTAAATAACCGTCGGTACACTGGATTTTTTCGAGGCTTGAACGGCTTCCGGATTCTCCCGTCCAATTCTCACTCTTTTCAATTTCGTTCCACTCGTCAATCGTGCCGTCGTAGGTCGCAGACATTAGATTCACACAACCAAAAAGAGCATTGTCGGAAATTTTTCTGACGTTCTTTGTCATGCTTACCATAACAAGTGCGTCGTCGTTTGCGAACATTCTTTCGCCTATGACCGCACCGCCGTAGTAAGCCACTGAAACGTCCGACTCCTCGCACACCGAAACACCGACTGTCACGACACTTTCGGGGACTGTCAGAACGTGCATGATAGTACCGAAGAAAAATTTGTCGGTAAGCGAAGTAACGCCGTCCTCGATAGTCATATATTTCAGCGATTTGTTGCAATAAAACGGCGAATTTCCACGTGACGTATCCTCGCCGTACTCCCATATGTCGCCCGTGCCGGTCATAATCGCCTTGCCGTCTTTACGGAGTGAATAGCGGACATTATCGCCGACCTTTCCTGTCTCCACAACAACATTAGATAAATCTTCAATCTGTGGCTGTAACTCGTTGATTTTTGCCTTTAATTCGGCTATTTCCTGTATCATTTCGGTAACACGACACTTCCCCAGAATGCACCGGCAGTAACCGCAGACATTCTCATCGGAGCGGTAATCCCACCAGTCGTCCCTCGTGATACACTGTCCGGTCGGATTTATGCGGACGGCGTAAAGAAAAAGATTAGTGCGAGTTTCACTTGTCGGAAGTTCCGGAATCTGCGGATTTTCGGCGGGTTGTCCTATTACGGACTCAAGCCAGACGTTCCGCACACCGTCGGAAGTGTCGCAGGCTATGACAATCGCCACATATCGTGGAAAAGTCGGGTCTTGCCAGCCTGCAAAGTCCATTAAATGCGGTTCGTCGTTGACGAAATAGTGACCGTTTATCCATGCTTTACCCGTGCCGACAATAACCTGTCTGCCCTCGCCGGTTGAAGTCAAGTCGAAACAGTCGCCGTAAGTGTCTAAAATTCCGTTGCAGATGAGACTTGAAAGATACGTCGTGAAATCCTCTGCCGTGTACATCCTGTCAAGACCTTTAGAGTCAAAAAAACCGCTGTGAAATGCCATAAAATCAACCTCCTCTGAATGTTGGCGTAAGTGAATAGCCGTTCTGGTCGAAACTCTCAATCATGCCGACAAGCTGTACTTTCGGCAGTTTCAGACCGAATCGGTCGTGCTGAACCGTTACATAGTCGCCTAAAAAATAGTCCCTGTTGTACTGGTACTGTCTGTCGTCGGTCGCAATGCTGAACTCGCTCACCTGCTTGACCGGAGTAATTTTTTCCTTGCCACGTTCCTGCAACATTGCGGTGTACTCACTCGCCGGAATCTGCACGGTTTCATCGCCATTCTGTTCTTCGTTGGACAAATCTCGTGCATCGACATAAACCTCATAACGTTCGAAATATCTGGGTAAACTTCCGTTGTAAAAAGCCGCTCTTTTACGTTGCAAACCTTCACCCGTGCCGAGAATATACGCAAAATTACTATATTCCGAACAGTCAAGCGAGTAATCGAAAGACAGCAGATTGTTGTATGTATCGGAAAAAACTATGTGCGGATTTTCGTTCTGCAAAATGCTCCTGTCCGTCCCTTGAGAGAGTTCAAAAAGCAATGAGTAATCACCGTCATCAGATTTTTCAAGACGGATATTTGCTGTGCCACCGACGATTTCGCAGATTTTATAAACCCATTCCATGAGATTTTCATAGCTTACCTGCAATTGTGTGGTTGTCTGCCAGCACGGACTTGAAAAGTTGCTTATCTGAAGTCCCAAAAGGTTGCGTAATTGTTCACCCGGCGACTTATCGGACAGGCAGTTTCTCCATACAACACTTTTTACTATTTCGTAGTAAGATGTTTCAGACGTAAATTTATATATAGGAAAAATAATTCTGCGTGACAGAAACGACATTAAAAAACGTCCCGAAACAGTGAGATAATCGCCGTTTTCGGCATCTGCATTAAGCTGTATTTTCTCGATTATGCCATAGTTGTCTTTGTCGTCGTTACGTCCGACGATTCTGCCTTTCTGAAAAATATTCAGATTTTCGGGAGTTGCGGAAATGTAGACTTCAAACGAGCCGCACGAGTAGTACTCAACGTCCCATAAAAGCGACGAAAAACTATCACATATCGCAATGAGATTGACAGTGAGTTTTTGTGCATATACGGACATTTCATAGATTTCAACGTACATTTTTACACCCCCAGATAAGCATTTGTGTGAATGATTTTCGCAGAGATATTTTCGGGAGCTTCAAGCCGGAAATGGTTAGTTCCCTGATTCATCGTCAGCCACAACGAACCATAAACAAACCAGTTTATAATGTTCTTGCTGTAACCACCGCCACGATTCAGCGAAATGGTTTTGTTGCCTGTTTTCGTCGTAATCGTGATAACGTCATTCGGCTGAATATCGCCTTTTATCTGCAAATATTCGCCGGTATCAACATTATAAATCGTGACAGTCTGAGCGGACGAACCGGCGGTTATTTCGATAGTAAAGCCGGTTTTGTCGCCCTCGTTTTCGATTGTCATGATGTTGCTTTCGTTGTAGACACCAAGCGGAAAAGGCTCGTCACTCTCCGGAAACGGAAAGTGAAAAGCCCCTGAAATTCGCCCATAATAAGCCGTTGTTTGCTTGCAGTCGTACCAGTAGATGTCCGGACAGATAATCGAAATCTGACCACTCGTGAACGTATCAAAATTGCTGACCTCACACGTCTCGACATAGCCATAGGTGTAAACGTCGACGGTTGCGGTCTTATAGAAAACCTTGATATATCGGGACGGCTCGACTACCTTATACAGCCAATGACGGCGTTTTTCGATGTCAACACCACGCATTTCAAAGTTAATGACAATATTTCTTTTTTCAATGAATGCGTTGTTAAGATAACTGCCGTCCGTACCTGCATACGTCGACGTGCTGACAGTTCCGGCGGGCGGGGAAAGCCCCTCAATTTTCTTTACCATGAAGTCGTTTGCACTGCCCGTGAATCCCACTCTCGGACCTCTACCGCTTTCCAGAATCAAATCAAATTTCAAATGTCACACCCCCAGTGCGTTTCGTGTCTGCCGGTAAATTTCAAGCCGTGACAGCGATTTTGGTGAATTATTGGTCTGATTTACGGTACGGCTGTTGTCGGTCGAGTAGTAGTTGTTGACCGTTCCGTAACCGCCCGTAAATGCCCCCGAAATGCCGTTTAAACCGCCGTTCAGACCGTCGCCGAGAGTTATACGCATTGCACCTGCAACCCCCGAAACAGCCTTTTCTACGGCTTTCTGTGAGTTTTCAATACCCTTTGCCAGACCGTTCATGAAGTCGGGCATCCAAGATTCAAAATCGGTCAGAGGTCCTTTTTCGGGGACGGAAAAGTGAAGATACTCCCATATCATATTTGCAACGTCTGATACTATATTTCTAAGACTTCCCATTTTATAGTTAATGCCGTTGATGAGATTCTGCATTAGGTCACTGCCCCAGTCCCAAGCCTGATTTACAATATTATTCCATGTGCTTGAAATATTGTATTTGATATTATTCAGAACGTTCTTTATATTTTGTGAAATGTTATTCCATGTGTTTGAGATTACCGACTGTACAGAGTTTGTCGCTGTTGAAACTGTCGATTTTACGGTATTGAAGTCCGTCAGAATGTCGCTTTTTATGGAGTTCAGAGATTTTTTTATCGTGCTGACAATGTTATTCCAACCGAGAGTTACGCCCTTGCTGATTGTGTTCAGAACGGTGTTTATCGTGTCTTTGGAATCGTTCCAGATTGTCCGGATATGCGTGAAAACCTGCGTCATGAACGTTTCAACGGTATTCAGAATTGAGTTTAGGGTGATTTCGATAATTGATTTAATAATTGTGGTGATGTTGGTCGCAAAGCCCGAAATCGTACTTTCCACAACGTCAGCATTGGTCGTGATACCCTCTGCAAGTCCCTGCATGAAGTCCGGCATCCATGATTCAAAGTCTGTCAGAGGTCCTTCGTCGGGGACGGAAAAGTGCAGAAAACTACGGATTTTATCGGCAACACCCTTGACCGCATCGGTAACATCGTTGATTTTTGACTTGATACCGTCGACAATTCCGCTGATGATGTCTTTTCCCCAGTTTAAAGCATTAGAGGGAAGTTCTTTGATAAAGTCTACCGCCTTATTGAAACCATTAACGATAGCATTTTTTATGCCCGTGATTTTTTCCGAAATGCCATTTTTTATACTTGTAAAAATATTTACAGCTGTTGTTTTTATGGTATTCAAAATGTTGCTGAAAAAGTCTTTTATACTGTTCCAGCCGGATGTCCATGCTTCTGAAAAACTTGTCCATATATTTGAAAAGAAACCTGTTATACTATTCCATGTATTGACAAAAAAGTCTCTTATTGCTGTCCAGATTGTTGTGAACGTGTTGCAGATTATGTCCATACCGGTCTGAAAATCGTCCTGAAAACTGTTCCATATATTGACAAAAAATTCTTTTATGTTATTCCAAAGATTAGCGAAGAAGTCTTTTATTGTATTCCAGCCCGAAGTCCAGTATGAGCAGAAATCCTCAAAATTTATACCGAAAATGTTCAGAATCAGTTCAAAAGCAGTGCCTACAGTGCTTACTATAGCGTCCCATATTCCTGAAAAAATTTCCTTTATGCCGTTCCACATCTGTTCCCAGTTACCGGTGAAAAGACCAATGAAAAAATCAACTATTCCGAGAATGATGTCAACTGCATCACTCAGAATGTCGCTGATATACCGGAAAGTGTTTTCAAAAATCGGTGCAAGGTAATTGCAGAACCAGTCCCAAGCATATTTAAGACTTTCAGTGAAACTTTGAAAATCAAAACCGAGAGCATTCAGACGTTCGGTGATTCCACTTGTAAGACGTTCAAAAGTTGCTTTTATTCCGTCCCATATTGCAGTTATGTTATTGCGGAAATCCTCATTATTTTTCCATAGATTCACAAACGCCGCAACTAGTACTGCAATAGCTGCCACGATTGCCACAACAGGTGCGGAAACGCCCATTATAGCGGTTTTTACAGCAGTGAATCCACCTTTTATTTTAGTCATGATTGCAGGCATTTTTGAAAATACTATCATCATACTTCCAATTCCGGTAGTGAGTTTTCCGATTACAATCAATAATGGTCCTATCGCCGCTACAATCAGTGCGACTTTGGTTATAGTTTCTTTTTGGGCAGGCGATAAAGCATTGAATTTATCGACAAGTCCCTGTATGCAGTCAATTACTTTTTGCAGGATTGGTGCGAGTGATTCTCCGATAGAGTAAATCAGAACGTCTATTGATGACTTAAGTTTCTCTATTCCACCGCCAAAACCGCTCATCATTGTGTCAGCCATTTCTTGTGTAAGTCCTGAACAGTCGCTGAGAGATGCACTCAGTTCATCAACATCTTTCGGTGCAGTGTTTATCAGTGCAAGCCATGAGGAATAATGATTCTTGCCAAAAATGGCTGATGCTGCTGAAATCTGTTCTTCTTCTGATAATCCTGCAAATGCTTTTTGTAAGTTCTTCAGCACTTCTTCAAAAGGTCGCATCTTTCCTTTTTCATCTACCATGAGCGTACCATATGCCTCAGTACTGTTAAGGCATTCCTGTGTTACGGCGTTGACAGCGTTCTGTGCCTGTTCAAAGTCATTTTCTGCTTTTACCAGTTGTGCATAAGCTTCCGCAGTCTTTGAACTTCCCTCGCCGTGTTTTTCCAACGCTTCGTTGTATTTCTGCTGCTTTGCATAAAGTACAGCATTTGTTTCTTCCAGTCTTTCCTGTGCTTTCTGAAGTTTTGCTTCCTGTTCGGCAGCATTATCTGCTCCGAATCCTAAAGCCGATAATGCATCAACAACATTTTTATTTCCTCCGGCAAGTCTTGAGATACCTGTTTTTAAAGAGTTTGCAGAAACAGATGCTTCAATTCCTGCATTTCCCATAAGACCCATTGCAAGTACTGTATCTTCTATAGTATAATTGGCAGCGGAAAAAATCGGAGCAGCTACAGACATTGATTCTGCAAGACTGTTTATCTCCAGTGCAGAGTTATTACAACCAGCAGCGAACACATCGGCGTAATGTGTGGCTTCGTCATACCCAGCCTGAAATCCATTCATTGTTGCAATAAGACCGGCTGAAACAGTGTCAAGGTCACCGCCCTCACCGGCGGCAAGGTTCATAGCCGGAGTAAGTGCCGAAATAGACTGTTCTGCTGTCAATCCCGACCTTGCAAAGTTAAGCATTGCATTTGAAGCGTCGGTCATTCCGTAGACTGAATTTGCGGCGGCTTCTTTCATTGAATCGTTTACGGCTTCGGCTTCTTCAACCGTGTTGCCCATTGTTTTGTTTGCAAGTTGCATTGTTTTGTCAACTTCTGCAAAACTGGCTGCTCCCGCCGTTCCGATACCTGCTATTGCCGCTGTAACAGGTAAAAGTGCCTCACCTGCACTGCTGATTTTTCCACCGACGTTCTGTAAAGTTTCTCCTGCTTGTCCGATTTTAACGAGTGCGGTTCTTGAACTCTCTGCCTCACGCTGAAGGTTCTGTAATTCCTGTTCTGTCTCGATAATCTCACGCTGTAGTGCGTCATACTGTTCCTGAGATATAGGGTGTCCGAACTCCTCCGAAACGTCTTCTGCCGACTTTTTAAGGTCTTTTAGCTTGTCGGAAGTTTCATTGACTTTATTCTGCAACTTGTCATATTCTTCCTGCGAAATTTCGCCCTTTGAAAGCTGTTCGTTTGCCTCTTCGGACTGCTTTTTCAGCTTTTTCAGTTCTTCGGAAGTTTTGCTGATTTCCTCTTTTATCGGGTCGTACTTTGCTTTCCAGTCGTCGTAATTGTCTTTGGTTTTGGCGGCTTCGTTACTGGCGGTTTTCAGAGCATCAAGACGTTCTTTAGTGTCGCTGATTGCCTCACCGAGTAACCGCTGTTTCTGTGAGAGAAGTTCTGTATTTGTCGGGTCAAGTTTCAGGAGTTTCTCAACGTCTTTCAGCTGTGACTGCGTGTTTCTTATATTCTTGTCAACGCCTTCAAGCGATTTCTGAAGTTTCGTGGTGTCGCCGTTTATCTCAACGGTTATGCCACGTATTCGATTTGCCATGAGTTCACCTCTTTTAAAAAAATTGAATGATTTTATTGACAAAACCGTTCGATTGTGGTATAATAATAAAAAGAATAAATGGAGGTGCAGTGTATGTCAATTACTGCTACAGAATTAAAATTGAATCTCGGAAAATATCTTCTTCTTGCTGAATCGGAAGATATTTACATCACAAAAAACGGAAAAGTCGTTGCTAAACTTTCAAATCCGAATCAAGACAGGGTAGACGTTGCAAAGTCATTGTTCGGCGTGATACCGCAAGAAATGACACTTGAAGAAGCACGTGAGGAAAGGCTCGGCAGAATATGAGAATCTTAATAGACACCTGCGTTATAATTGACGCTCTCCAGAACCGTGAGCCGTTTGCAAAAAATGCACAGGATATTTTTCTTTATGCTGCCAACCGCAAGTTTGAGGGCTTTATTACGGCAAAGTCCACAACCGACATCTATTATCTGATGCACCGATGCACTCATAGTGATTCGGAAACAAGAAATATTTTAAAGCGTATTTTCTTCCTTTTTGACCTGCTTGATACTTCCGGAACAGACTGCAAATATGCTGTTTCTTCCGACGTTTCCGACTATGAAGACGCTGTTATGATTGAAACCGCTCTGCGTACCGGAATGGACGGAATAGTAACTCGGAACGTCAAGGACTATTCAAAATCTTCTGTCAAAGTGTACACTCCGGAAGAACTTATCTGCAAATTAAAAGAAATATCAGAATAATAATTTATAAAGAAAGTCCCTCGGATTGTCGGGGGACTTTTTTAAAACTTGTCAAAGTCGGCTTGCGTGGGCTTGTACGGATATTTAAAGTCGTCGTTTTCCTTTTCGGTGAACAGGTCATTTACAAGACCGATGGTCAGCAGGTCGAGTTCTGACATACTCAATCCAAGCTGAACGCATCGGAGCAGGAAAAGCGGAGTGGTCATCGGGCGGTCAAGCGGTCTATGTTTTTTTTAGCGACTGACTGAGTTTCGTTGTTCATTCCCCACAGGTCAAGCAACTGCGGTAAAATTTCATAAATCGAAAAGGTATTGAAACGTTCCAGCCAGTCGTCCGGATTGTCGGGGACGTTTTCAGGGTCGGCGTGACGTGCCATAATGTAAGCGATATTTTCGAATGTCTCAAGACTTTCTATATCAAATTCAAAATTATCTTCATTTTCAGACTTCACAGCCTCATTTGAAGTTGAATTTTCTTCATTTTCGGACTTCATGGACTCTTTCGAAGCAGAATTGTCCTCATTTTTGGGTTTTACAGACTTCTGCAATGCCGAAAAGTCCTTGAAGATGTCACGTCCGAATTTCATACGATAAAGACGTGGCACGGTTGCACTCGCCTTGAATGATACTTCCATGCCGTCAACAACAATATTTTTTCTGATACCCATAATGTCACCTCATTATGAAGCCTTGGCAGTTTTTGCCTGTGTTGCTGTAAAATCGGGCATATAAACCTTGCTGTACCAGTTGTCGTATGTGGTCTTATCGGTTTCCTCGCACGAACGTGCCTTGACAAGTCCGCTGTTGAGGGCGGTTGCGGTAAGCGAAAGAGTTTCCGTCTTGACTTCCTTGCTGTCCTCGGTTGTACTGGATTCTGTCGCCGGACGTGATGCGGAACAGCAGTAAAGAACATGTCTGATGTGGTTCTTGTCGCCGTCGAACTCAAAGAGAAGTGCAAACTGCTGTAACTCGGCGGTGTTTGTCTCAACGAGTACGCCCTTGCTGTCGAGGATTTCGCCGAGAATTTCTGTCGCAAACTCTAATGTTACAAGTGCGATTTCAAGGTCGCCCTCATAGCCGGAATTGTTGTTGATGACATAGTAAACGCTGTTGTCAGCATAGAAATTTTCAGCCTCGCCGTTAGCGTCGATTGACAGCGAGACAGCACCCGGAATGCGTACCGGTGTTGCGTAGGTAGGTTTGCCCTCGTCGTCGAAAGCCGTAATCTTTGCATAGTGAACCTTATTCAAGCCGAATTTTACCTTGTTTTTTTCCATAGCCATAAGCTATACCTCCATTTTATAGGAAACTGCATAAAGTTTTTCAGACTTTATCCATGTTTCATTTTTTGTATAAAATATTTTGTGATGTCTTAAAACCGCTTCAACTTCATGTTCAACAGCAGGACTTTTTTTTAATGTATACAGTTCAATTTCAAGCTCTTTCGTGCTGAAATATACTTTGTCATCGGCAGAAAAATTATTTTCGCCTGAAAAGTCCCATAGCAGAAACGGCGGTGAAGGGTTTTCCCGTTCTGAAAAATGATGATAGGCAGAAGGCAGACACAATTCATGTATCATCTCGACTACTTCTTCATAACTCATTTTCTACCTCTGTAAATCTTTCCTATCTGATACATAAGTTCCTTTTCTGCATTCTCAACAGCAGGTTTTATGTGTTCTTTTCCCTTGACTTCTCCTATGACAACCTTGTCATGAGTTACCATTTTGTGACCGTCTTCGAGCAGATGAGCGAGTCTTCCACGATTTTTTGAGTAAACCGTATATACGACTTTTCTCCTTTTTTTAGTTGTTTTCCTACTTGTCCAGCTCTTTTCGTATTCTCCTGTATCTTCAGGTGCTTCTGACTTTATTATTTTTTTGACAGTATTTGCAGTTTTACGCACTGCTGTTTCTACCTCTTCGTCCGTTAAATCCTGATAATCCTGCAAAATTTCTCTCAGTTCCTGCTCCATTTTTTCAATAGATACATGAGTTGCCATTTTCTCCACCTGCTTTCCGTGCCGTTGCGATGATTTTCATGTATGCCGGATTGTTATAATATGGGATAATTGCCGAAATATCGTAAAAAATATCACGAAATTTTATGCAGTGGGTTGTTGAATCCGCACTGCATAATTCGGGATGCATTCTTATAAGAAATTCTGTTTTCTGCACTTCTTTGGTAACCCCTGCGTCTGTATTTTCGGAGGAATTTTTAACTGTAACCATTGCCCAAAGTGAAAAAACTTCGTCCCATCGTGGCGTATGATTGCCGATTTCATCAATTTCAGTGCGGTTTTCCAGAATCGTTATCCGCTGATTTAATTTTCCGATTTCCATTAAATCACTCCCTCACGCTGTTTGAAAAGAAGTGAACGGAGCGAAAGTGTCAGCTTGTGAAAATCCGCTGTATTTCGGTTTTCGTAAAGATACGACACCACAAATAGTACAGCAATTCTTGTGATGTCCTCGTTGCGTTCAAACTTTTCTTCGTTCATTCGTCCGACTTCCATGCAGAGTTTTTTCGCCGTTAAAAGATAGTCGGAAATCAGACCGTCCTCGTCGTCATTGTCAACGCGCAAATGAAGTTTTGCCTCTTTTAATGATACCACCCTGCCCACCACCTTTCAGAAATCAGGAAAGTTTAAGAATCTGCACAGCTTCCGGAAGTACGAGTTTTCCGTCAACACGTTCCTTTGCGACAAAACCAATCATGCCGTTTCCGGCGAATAACTCGTTAAGCTGTTTGAAAGAACGTGTGCCACGGTCGCCGATGTTGTAGTACTTGAAATCGCCGAATGCTATGGCGTTTTCGGGAGCATATGCAGACGTGTAGACCGTGTAGCCGAGTACCTTGTCGGGTTCACCTGCCATATACGACGGTTGCCAGAGATACGCACCGTTGTTGTCCTTGAGTTTGCGGAGCGATGCAAGGACTTTGTCGTTCATGATGAATACGGCGTTCTTGCGGTACGGACGTTTGAGGGCATAAACAAGGTCTATAATGTCGTCGGTTTTGATTGTACCGCTGAGAGTTCCGGCAACCTGCCCGCCACCGTTTTCGGCGAAAATACCAGTAGGTCTGCCCGTACCGTTGCCGTTAAGGAAAGAATCCTCTTCGGCGTTTGCGAGAGCCTTTCCGAACTGCGTAAGCAGATAATTTTCAAGCCCGAAAGCGTTGTCATAGAGAAGTTCCTCAGTGACCTTTACAGCGACATGGAGTTTGTGAGCGTCCATAAGAATCTGGTCAAAAGTAGCGTCACTCCATTTGAGAGCCTCGCCCTCTTCAATCCATGCGGCAGCGGGTTTGGTGGCGGCGACGTTGATTCTATGCTCACCGCTTGTTGTGATTCTTGTCGCAAGTTTGCGGACAATATTCTCCTCGTCGAGAACGTCAATAAGTCGCTTGTCGTACTCAACCGGCACGAGATAACCGCCGTCCGAATCAACGCCTTCCTGAAGAACGTCGCTGACCTGCTTGAAATTGGTGCGGAGTGCGGTAAGAATGGCGTTTTTGTACTCGTCGGAGGCTCTGCCGGTCTTTGCGTTGGGTGTGCTGAGAATTGGACTTGAAGTCGGTTTGCCGAGTTCAGCGTTCATCTTTTCCTGACGTTCAAGACGTTCAATTTCCTTGCTGTAAGCCACAATCTGAGCCTCCATAGCGTCATAGGTTTTGCCGTCCTCTTCGGAAAGAAGTCCGCTACCGTTGCGTTTGCTTTCGAGGAAGTTACGGGCTGTGTCCCATGCTGTTTTACGTTTTTCGATAAGTTCCTGAATAGTCATTTTTATTCCTCCTTAAATTTTAAGTAGATTAAGCCTTTTTTCAAGCTGTTCAAGCGGTATTCCAGTTGTGTGTGCGGAAACTTTCTGCACAAAAGAATCTCTTACCCTTGAGGCTGAAAAAGTCATAGGCTGAATATTTTCCGGCTTGTCTTTTTCGGGGTCGAGAGTGTCGGGGTCTTCTTCCGGAGCAGGCGTTTTCTTGTCGTCAAAAAGAATGCCGTCCACGAATCCCAACTGCAACGCTTTTTCAGCGTTAAGCCATGTTTCGTCGTCCATAAGTCTGGAGATTTTATTGCGTGAAAGCCCTGTTTTACGGACGTAAGCGTTGATGATACTTTCCTTGACTTCTTCAAGCACAGTAATAGCCTTTTCCATGTCGGATTTGTTACCGCTTGCAAAAGTCATGGGATTGTGAATCATAACCATGCCCGTCGGTGAAATGAAAGTTTCGTCGCCAGCCATTGCCACAACAGATGCAGCCGATGCAGCAATGCCGTCAATTTTTACTGTTACTTTTCCGTTGTGGTTGCGGAGCATGGTGTAAATCTGACTTGCGGAAAAGCAGTCGCCACCCGGAGAGTTAAGCCATACCGTGAGATTGCCCTTGACTTTGGAAAGTTCGTCACGGAACATAGCCGGAGTTATTTCGTCGCCCCACCAACTTTCGTCCGCAATAGGACCGCTGAAAATAAGTTCTGTTTCGCCGGTTTCTGAGTTTCTGAAATTCCAGAATTTATTACTCATGTTATCCTCCTTTTCTTCATATTTTTCAAACCATTTCTGAATGATTTCTTTCCATTTTTCCTTGTCGGGTCTTGTTTCGTCGTTTTCAAGATGTTCAAGACATTCTGTTATTGTGGCGTTTATGAAAATTTTTTCATGCGGAAAATCTTCAATCAATTGCATCACGTTTTCTGTCGGATAACTTGCAATCAGCCAAAATGTTTCTGTATTTCTTTTATTTGCCGATTCAAGCAGATTTCGTCTTATGTCCGATGCGACAAAACGGATTTCGGATTCTATTACAGAATGATATTTTTTAAGCATGATTACTGATAAAATTTCATCTCCGTCATAAATAATATCTTCATCGTCGGCGTTGTCGTGTACATATGTTGACTTTCCACTGCATGGCGGACCGTATACAAGTTTTACATTCATTCCTGCAATGCACCGCCTTCTGAATTTTTAGCAAAAGCCCCTGCGTCAGCGAGTTTTGTGAAAGAGCCGTTGCAGAGGTAAAGGTCACCGCCTTCTTCGGACGGTATGCGGTTGAGTTCTTCGAGGTCACGTATATCGTTCGCCGACATCCAGCCGTTTTGTCGGGCAGTCGCATAGCCCTGCATTCTGCTTGCATAGTCGCCACGCAAAAGCCCCTCGACGTTGAATTTTATGAAATATTTTCCCTTTTCGCTGTCACTTAGTAACGACTTCTGTAAAGCCTGTTCCCAGCGGACAAGCCATGGGTCAAGCGTGTATTTCACAAACTCAAGCGACTGCTGTTCAATGTTGGAAAAAGTGGCACGGTCGAGGTCTCCAATCATGTGGAGAGGTACTCGGTAAAGTCGTGCGATTTCTTCAACCTGAAACTTTCGTGTCTCTAAAAACTGTGCCTCGTTGTTTGGAATTGAAATCTGCTGATATTTCATGCCCTCTTCGAGTACGGCAACTTTATGTGAGTTGCCTGAACCATAAGCTTGATGCCAAGCCTTACGGATTTTTTCAGGGTCGCTTATTGTGCCTGGATGTTCAAGAATACCCGACGGACTTGCACCATTTGCGAAAAAAGTAGAGCCGTACTCCTCACAGGCGAGTGAAATACCAATAGCGTTTTTTGCCATAGCAATGGGCGAATATCCGACAAGACCGTCAAATCCAAGTCCGGCGATATGCAGAACGTCTTCGGCTTTAAGGATTATTTCGCCCTGTTCCTTGAGGTTCGGATTCGCCTCGTCGTAACGGCTGTATCGGTAAATCAGATAATTACGCTCGTCACGGTCGACTTTTATTCTGTCGGGTGTAAGGGGATAAAGTCCGATTACCTCGCCACGACCGTTGCGGATAATCTGCGAAAAGGCATTGCCATAAATCAGCAGGTGCGACATCAGCGTTTCACGGAAAATAAAGCTCGTCATTTCGGGGTTTGGCTGGTCGTGGAGTAAAAAATAAAGAGGGTGTTTTATAGCTCTCTCTTTTCCGTTTTCTGTGTATTGATAGACGTGCAGCGGTAATTGTGCCAGTGCTTCAGACAGCACACGCACACACGCAAAAACTACCGTGTGTTGCAGAGCCGTGCGGTCATTGACAAGTTTTTTACTGTTGGAACGTCCGAAATAGTAGCTGTATGACGGACTGTCATAACTGTTTTTGGGCTTGTCACGGCTCTTGAAAAGTCCCTTAAAAATTCCCATAGAAATCACTTCCTTTAAAGAGTTTTGACAGAGCGTTTTCGCTCCGCTGTATGCTTTAATTGCTGAGTAATGTGTTTATTTTTTCGTTGATTTCGTCAAGACGGTCATTGATTGCCCTGATTGTTCTTTCGTTGTAAACGTAACCGAGACGTTCATGAAGTTCATTGTACTCCTGCTGAAGTTTTTCAAACTTTTTTCTTTCCTGATTTGTCATTTTTATTTCCTCCAAAAAGTTTTTTCCGGTGTTTTTTCCCTTCGGTAGTAACATATTACCATACTGCCGGAAAATTATCAAGTGGCTGAATGTACAGAAAAATCGGGAAGAATCAAGCCTCATACTTGTGATATATACACTAAAGAATAAGAAGGTCACGGGTGTCATAAATGCTAACCCCAGTGTTGCACGTTCCGCAACGTATAGCCCTGTCGAGAGCCATAATCAAAGCAACTGCACCGTCGATTTTTTCCGTGGACTTTTCCTTGTCGGGCTTAATGTTTCCGGAAGGGTCACGCTTTATAAAGATGTTATCCATCATCCAGCGGAGTACGGGGTGTCCGTTGTGTGCAAGTTTGCCTTCAAGGACAAGTTTCATGAGTTCTTTAGTCGGGGGCGACATATCCCTGAAACCCTGTCCGAACTGCACCACCGTAAAGCCTAAGTCCTCAAGGTTCTGCGACATCTGCACCGCTCCCCACCTGTCAAAAGCAATCTCACGGATATTGAACTTTTTACCCAGTCCGTCAATGAAATCCTCAATAAAGCCATAGTGGACGACGTTTCCCTCAGTGGTGAGCAGGTAGCCTTGTTTTTCCCACGTGTCATAGGGGACGTGGTCACGGCGTACACGCAGGTCAAGAGTTTCTTCGGGCAACCAGAAGTACGGCAGGACATAATAAAAATCGTTGTCGCTTGTCGGTGGAAAGACAAGCACAAAAGCCGTAATATCGGTAGTTGACGCAAGGTCAAGACCGCCGTAGCAGATACGTCCGGCAAGCATATCCTCGTTGAATGCGATTTTGCATTTGTCCCATTTTTCCATAGGCATCCACCGCACTGACTGTTTCACCCATTGGTTTAATCTCAGCTGTCGGAAAGCATTTTCTTCGGACGGGTTCTGACGTGCCGAATCGCAAGCGGTCTGTACCTTGTCAATGCCGATTGTTTCGTTAAGCGACGGGTTGGCTTTTGCCCATACTTCCGGAGAAGTCCAGTCCTCGCTCTTGTCCGCACCATAAATGACCGGATAGAAAGTCGGGTCATGTTTTCTGCCCTCGATGATGTCCTTTGCTTTTTGGTGCTGTTCATAGCAGATTGAGTTGGTGTCCGTTCCGGCGGTCGTGATGAGGAAGTAAAGCGGTTGCATACGTGCGTCGCCTGAGCCTTTCGTCATAACGTCAAAAAGTTTGCGGTTGGGCTGAGAGTGGAGTTCGTCAAAGACAACGCCGTGTATGTTAAAGCCGTGCTTGCTGAACGCCTCCGACGACAGCACCTGATAAAAGGAGTTTGTCGGGAGGTATACGATTCTTTTTTGTGAAGTCAGAATTTTTACACGCTTTGCAAGTGCCGGACACATTCTCACCATGTCAACCGCCACATCAAAGACAATCGAGGCTTGCGGTCGGTCAGAGGCACAGCCGTAAACTTCCGCACGTTCCTCAAAGTCACCGCAAGTCAGAAGAAGTGCAACCGCTGCCGCAAGTTCGCTGTTGTGAGTTGGCAAAAAAGAACGTCCCACCAGATACTGATGCGACGGACTGTCAACCTGAATGCATTGCATTCCACGATTTTCTATCTTTTCAATTTTATCGATGTATCGAAAATGACTGCGTGTTTTCGGATTTCTCGGAATTTGGTTTTTAACTTTTCGTTTAAGTCCTGCAACCTGAATATCGTCAAAAGCAGTAAATTTCACATAGTATAAAATTTCGCCTGTTGCAACTCTTCCGCACTCTTTGCCTGAGAGATTCCAGTCTGTACGTTGAGTACTGACAGCTGTTGAAAGTGCGTTTTTTATGCCTAAACTCCACAATAATTCGCTTACGCTTTCAGCAAGATTTTTTTCTGTTGAAGTATAAATTGCCTGTCCTTTGATTTCTGAAATACAGCCGTCCGAATCCATAAGCCCTTGTAAAAGTTCAAGTCGTTGAAAGTACGAAGAACGCAGATATTCGGTTGGAATCACCTTGTCGTGAAAACTTTTCAGAAGAATTTTTTTCAGTGCAGGAATCCTGAAGATTTTGCTGTCACCAATGTTATCCCATGACGAAATATTGGGATAAATCGGTGAAATTCTTGAAAGTACTTCCGGAATATCGCAGGTCTGAACCGTGATTTCAGGCTTTACAGCGTTGCCGTTTCCGAGCCAGTAGCCCATTAAATAAGGGTCTATAGGGAGCGACTTTTCAGCCGTACAGACAGCTTCTGCAACTGCAATTCTGAATCTTAAACAACCGTTGTCTCTTGGCATTCTGAAGAGTTCGCCAGTTGTCATAATCTGCTTTTTTCGCTTGCCACGTGTGTATTCACCGAACCATTGATGATGTTCTCCGGCTTCAATAATTTCACCGTCCTTGAAAGTTATACGGTACGCCTGTTCATCAAAGTCAATTTTGCTTTTTGCGACTACATGACAAATATTTCCGTTTTCGTCAAAGACTGTATCGCCGACTTGAATTTTTCCCATTGTCGTGAAACCGTCGGGAGTCGGAATCAATGTATCAAGTGATAATTGTTTGCCGTTTTTTTTCGGTATTTCGATGTATGCCGTGTTGAACTGCCTGTAGCCGTTCGGTTTGAGAACGCCGAAAAGGTCACGTATAATCTGCTCCTGCCAATCCATGAGTTCAAATTTTTTCCCTGCCCACGTACCTTTGGTGTGGCACAGGCACTGAATGAAGCTGACAGCATGGTCTGCCGAAGCCTTGTCATATCGGGACGTTTCTGCCATGAACCGTGTGGGCGTGTAGTCTGTGAGTTTTCGCAATGTTGCACCTCCTTTCCGCATAAAAAAAGACCTGCAAAAAGCAAGTCCGGAATTTTTATTTTTAAAGCCCCCTTGGGCGATTTTATGAAAGAAACACCTCTTTCATTGTAACCATATTACCATACAAAAGCAAGAATAGCAAGTCATTTTGAAATAATAAACTGCACAAAAATGTGATGTAAAAATTGTGTAGTCTGCACGAAGGAAACGAAAACGCCGGTACGAGCAACAGCCCCTTTCGGGGCGGTGGTTTTGTTGCTTACTTGCTTTTTTTGCCGTCTGCCTTGCCGAGAATGTAGGCTCTTTCAAGTGCCTCGGAAAGTCCGTTTACTGAGGTTGTGAAGAAGTCCTCGTCGTCGCAGCCATGGCTTTCAAGGTCGCCCCTGCCGTCGAGTGCGTAAATGCATTCCTCGGCGATTTTTACCAGCTCTTTCATTGTTTCCTTTGTTACCTTGTTTTTCATTTTCGTTTCCTCCGTTTAGTTTTTGCCGTGTGGGGTTTTCCCCTTTCGGTAATTACATATTACCATACAATTCACTGTTTATCAAGTGGCTAAATGTACGGAAAAATCGAGGAAAATAAGCCGTTTGTATTGTCGGTTATACACACTACCGCCCTTTCGGTTGAAAGAGCGGTAATTGTTTTTTAGCTGTTGTTTTTGCCTGCCTCGTATGCCTCAGTGAGTGCCTTTTTGAGTTCCCAGACGGCGATTTCAAAGAAGTCATCGTCGTCACACATTCGTGTTTCAAGGTCGCCCCTGTGTTCGACTGCGATAATGCATTCCGTGGCGATTTTCATTATGATTTCGTCTGCTGTCTTAAGTTTTTCCTGTGCATTCTGAATGCCGGACGTGATGTTTTTCAGGCACTGCTCTTTGGAGATTCCGTAAAGTTCTATGCAGTCGGAATCGGTCATCATTTCGGTAGCTGTCTGTGCGTTTTCCAGTGCGGAAAGCTTTCTTGCGATTTGTTTTTTTTCCATGATTTTTCCTCCGTTTTTGGTTTGTTTTCCTTTCGGTAGTAACATATTAACTCTTTCCGGCGAAAATATCAAGTGTGAGTAATGACAATGTTTCCGGCGGTTTTTCGGGGGATATTGTGCGTATTATGACCGGCGTGAACTGTGGATTATGTCAATGATTTTTTTCTGCTCGTCGGTCGGAACGTTCAGTACTGCAAGCGACTGACGGATTCCACAGTCGGGACAAATCGGTGTTCTGTTGTCGGTGCGTGATATTGCAGGTACACCGTGATATTCGGCGTGGCAGAGCGGACAGATTCTTGTCGTTTTTTCAGTCGTTTTCATTGTTATACCGCCTTTCGCTGATATTCAGTGCGTTTTCAAGGTACTTCAGGCTGAATCCGAAATCGGAATATCCTACGGAGCAGGTACGCACGTACTGACTGCTTGGTATGCCGATTGGTCTGTCCTCGTGCATGATGTACACAAAAGCATTGATTTTTCGGCGGTTTACAGTGACTTCCATTTCCGTTTTATAGTAGAAAGTCGGACAGCCCTCGTAAATGTCAAGCCTTTTTTCGTCGTCGTCGGTGACTTCCCACACAGCAACGGGAACGCTTGAATTTTCGGCTTTTTCGATTGTGAGATAAGCCCCTGTTTTTGAGCCCTTGAAAAGCAGTTGATAGCCCTTTATGACAGCCGTTCCGACTGGTTTTGCGGTCGGACAGCGGTAAGCCATCTGGCGAATGTTCAGATTTGAACCGTAGGCAAGGTAATATTTTGGCATTTCGGACACTCCTTTTGTTTTTGTAGCTATATATTACCATAGTCCGTGAAAAATATCAAGTCGATAAAATAACAGAATATCCGCAAAAATAAGCCGTCGGTATTGTGCATTTTATGCCTTGCCGTAAACCGCCCCACGTTGCGTTGTGTGGGGCTTGTTTTCGGGTGGGGTAGTTTTCCGTCGGACGTTTCAAAAGCCGTTTGTGGGGCGTTCTGTGTGGTTTACGGAGACCTTTTTCAAGGTCTGCCGAATCGGAAGGCACAATCGCCGTCAAGGTTTTTCATAAGGATTTCCCTCGCCGTTGCGAACTCGTCGCCGACAAATCCGAGCCTTATCAGCCATGTTCTCATCAGAAACTTCTTGTTTTCGGAAGTGCTTTTTTTCGGGCTTGCGGTTTTCAGTTCCTTTGCCATTTCGGAAAGGGCAAGGGCAAGCTGAATGAATGTTTTCAATTGTCCGGCGTGAAGTCCGTTCTGCCTGCCGTTTTCGGGCTTGTCAAACTGAAAAAGTCTGAACTCGATTGTGCCTTTCGTGAAAACGCTGTGCAGGTTGAGCTGGTGGTAACGGCTGTCATTGTAGTGGTGGTCTCTGTCATAACCTGCATGGTTTGAGGTGTACCAGATGTCCGCAAGTTCTGCCATTGTGGCGGGCTTTTTCTTGTTAAGCTGTTCAATAAAATCCGGATTTACTGTACGGCAGTAATAACTTGTGCGACCGTTGTCGATTTTCAGGCTTTCTATTAAAAGTTGCTCATGGCTTGCCATAAGATTTGCAAGGTTGCGTAAACTTTGTGGCGTGTGACCGTCCGCACCGATGTGAACGTGTACCCCACAACCCCTTGTGTAGTCGCTCTTTGCACCTGCCTTGCGAAGTCTGCGGACAAGTTCCTGCAAGTCCTCGATGTCGCTGTATGTGAGAATCGGCGTTACAAGTTCGCACTGTTCTGCGTCTGGTCCGCTAATGGAAGTGTCCTTCTGGAATTTCCACTCTCTGCCCTGTACGTCCCATGCTGACCATGTGCGGTAGCCGTTGCGGTCGGCTGTGTATTCGTGGCGTTTTGTGCCGAAAAATTCAGCTGTGATTTTTGAAGCGTGTTCCCTTGTGATGCTGTTCATTTCGATTTCAACACCGATTGTCTGCTTTTTCATGTTTTCGATTTGCTGTGCTGTTTTGGCATTCATTGATTTTTCCTCCATTTTTCGGGGCTTTTTGCCCTTTCGTTGTATTACATATTAACTCTAAATGGAAGATATATCAAGTGGCTAAATGTACAGAACTTTTGCCTGTATATCGAGAAAAACATTGTGTAATATACACGCTTGATAAAGTTGATTTCTTATGGTATACTTGTGTATAATGAAAGAGGTGCTTTTACTAAAAAGCAGTCGGGGAGGGTGTATAAAAAGCAATTCCGGCAAGCACAAACCACGCACACGGCAGAGCGATGCCGTTTCCCCACATCTTGTACTCTGCTGAATCGGTGTGGGGATTTTTCAGCCATTTAATAATCTGCCTGTCGGACTTCGGCTTGTGATAAGTTTCAAAAACGCCTCGCCAGAATTTAAGGTCATCTTCGGACGGTTCGGGAATTTCCAGTCCGTCGCACCACCATGACGGCATACCCTGCAACATAGCACACTCTTTTGGAGTAAGTCGCCGGACAGTGTGCAGTGTTTCTTCTGAAACTGTCGGAGGGTCTTTGTAGTCGCTTGCCGTAAGCGTTCCGGCGATGTTTTCGGTTGCTGTCGTATGAAACGATTCCTTGCTTGTCGAGTAAACAACGCCCTTTTCCTCAATGACGACCATTCCACCCTGATTGCATGACGGATTAGTGCCGGAAGTGTCAAGGGTACGGGAAGTTTCAGCATGATAAAAACCGCTGTGGGCGTTTTCTGACAGCATGGAGTTGCTGTTTTTTGCACATATACCGAATGTTTCTCTGCTTACGACGAAAGGCAGATTGTTTCCACCTGTGCCGTAAGTTGAAAGCACCGTCGGAGCGATTTTTAAAGGTCCGGTATATCGTGTATCCTGCGAATGATTTTCAAATACTAATTCTGAGCCTGCTGTTCTAATGCCGTTTTCAGAATTTCGGGCAGTACTTTGCCACGCTCGGAAGCTCTCCGGAGAATACCCCGACAAGCCTTCGGACTCAAAGAGTATTTTTCCGGCACATTCTCCGTCAAAATCTGCGACAAGGTAGATGCGTTTACGACGTTGGGGAACTCCCCAGTATTGTGCGTCGAGTGTTCGCCATGCAAGTGAGAACCCGTCTGCCACGATTTCGCCTGCTTTTGACCACTTCGCAGGTCGAGGAACATAAACGGCACTGTTTTTGATTTTGCAGATTTCCTCAAGGACTGTCCGGAAGTCCTCGCCTCCGCATGAACTGAATGCCCTTGTGACGTTTTCCCATACGATAAATCGGGGATATTTCCCATTTGTTGCACACCTCATTTCTTTGATAACCCGTACTGCCTGAAAGAAAAGTCCGGAGCGTTCGGCGTTCAGACCTGCTCTCTTTCCGGCAATCGACAAGTCCGTGCATGGACTGCCGAAAGTGATAATATCGACGGGTTCAATTTCAGCACCGTTTATTGCCGTAATGTCGCCTAAATGTTTCATATGCGGAAGTCGCTTGTTTGTAACAGCGATAGGAAAAGGTTCTATTTCGGACTTCCAAACCGGCTTTATTCCCGACAAGATACCTGCAACGGGAAAAGTCCCCGAACCGTCAAACAGACTGCCCAGTTTCAGCATTTTCTGCGACCTCTGAATATGGGATTTCTTCGCCGTTTCTGACAACATACACATCGTCGGAAACGCCGTCTTTCAGGGCTATGTAGCGTTTAACGGCAACGTCCACGAATTTCGGTTCAAGTTCCACACCGTAACATATGCGGTCAAGCTGTTCACAAGCGACAAGCGTTGATGCAGAGCCTAAAAATCCGTCAAGGACTATGCCGTTTGTCTGCGTACACTGCTGAATAAGGTAGGAAATCAGCGGAACGGGCTTACTTGAGGGGTGTCCGCAGCCGTCCTCTTTGGAGTTCTTTATGCGGTCAAATTCAAAAACAGTTGTTTGTTTTTGGTTGCCGTACCATATGTGCTTGCCGTCCTTACGCCAACCCCATATAATCGGCTCGTGAATGTACTTCCAGTCTGTCCGTGTGAGGACAAGGCGGTCTTTTTTCCATACAAGACCAGCTCCGACTTTAAAGCCTGCGTCCTCGTAAGCATCGTGAAAAACTCTCGCTTTTGAGGTCGCATAGAAAACATAAATGCTTGCGTCCTTTGACATATTTTCGTGAAATCTTTCAAAGGCGGATTTCAGAAATTTATAGCCGTTTTCGTCGTCGAGGTCATCATTTTTTATTTTTCCCGACGTACTTTCAAGGTTGACCAGATACGGCGGGTCTGTGCAGACGAGATTTACCTTTTTGTCGCCGAGAAGTGCCATATAGGTTTCGGGAAGCGTGCTGTCACCGCATATGACCGTATGTTTGCCTATGTGCCATACGTCGCCGGACTGCGAAAAACAAGGCTTTTCGAGTTCTTCGTCAACATTGAAGTCGTCCTGCTGTACTTCTTCGCCGACTGCGAAAAGGTCGGCTATTTCTTTTTCGTCAAAACCCGTAAGGTCAAGATTAAAGCCGAGATTCTGCAATTCCTCTAACTCTACGGAAAGAAGGTCATCGTCCCAGTCTGCGTCAAGAGCCATGCGGTTGTCGGCGAGAATATAGGCTTTTTTCTGTGCTTCCGTGAAGTGTTCCACGAATACGCACGGCACTTCCGTAATACCTTCAGCCTTTGATGCCTCAAGCCGTCCGTGACCTGCTATGACGTTGTAATTTTTGTCTATAATAATCGGATTGATAACACCAAACTCACGGAGCGAAGAGCGTAATTTTGCGATTTGCTCTTTACTGTGAGTTCGGGCGTTGTTGATGTAGGGTATCAGCTTATCGGTTGAAACAAGCTGAAAATTGGTTGTTGTTTCCATTGACATTTTCTCCATTGAATCAGATGATTATTTCAGCCGGTTCAATTTCCGTCGTTTCAATTTCCATTGCCTGAAAATCGTCGTCATACGGTATCAAATCGGCTGTTTCGAGTTCAACGTCAAAGATGTCATCCACACGGTCAACCGCCTTTCCGGACGCTTAGAAGAAGCTCCATAGTGTCGTCCATTGGAGTGTGCGAGTAGTCACCGGAGGAATTTTCCTTGACGATTTGAAAGATTTGGTACCATAGCTGTTGTGCCTGTTTTTCGTAGGTCTGCGAGATACTGATGTAGGGCGAGGCGATAGCACCGCCTGTAGTCGGATGTTTGGCTAAAAATCCAGTCGCTGAGATGAGTTCTTCAGCCTGAATCCACCTCGCAACGTTCATGGCGTACTGTTCGATAAGCTGAGTGTATACAGCTTTTTCGCAACCGTGTTCTTTCAGCCACTGGTAAGTTTTCGTGAAGATGTCTTCAGCCAT
Organism: Ruminococcus flavefaciens; assembly: GCA_023667045.1. Lineage (GTDB taxonomy): Bacteria > Bacillota > Clostridia > Oscillospirales > Ruminococcaceae > Ruminococcus > Ruminococcus flavefaciens_AC. Next base: position 35,548 of record JAMPAU010000002.1, read on the forward strand.
GAGGTCTCCGCCTTTTTTCTGTGGTGCTTTCATAAACTCCCTCACCGGTGGAACGTCCACACCTTCAAGTTCTGCCGGAGCGGTGAGGACTTTTGCTGACTTGCCCTCGTTTATTTTGTCAGTCAGAGACTTCGGTTTGCGTCCCGCTCCGATTCTCGCACCACCACGATTTGTGCCGTCTTTAGCCATTTTATCACCTCGCTTTCGTTGCTTTCGTTTAATTTTGATTGTAGGGGTTAATCCCCTGTTTGAAAAGCAAATTTTGCACAGAGAGGGGCGACGGTCAAGAACTTCTTTTTATTTTTAGAGATTTTATACCCCCACCCCTTATTTTTTGTGCGTTTTTCACATAAAAAAGACAATATTTTGTTAATAATGATATTTAGGGTTGACATCTTCATTTCTTGTCTTCCAGTCGTGACAAGGTTTGCAGAGTGCTTGAAAATTATCCTCGTCCCACATCAGAACAGGGTCGCCACGGTGAGGCTGTATGTGGTCGACAACTGTTGCCATAGTGTAACGTCCGTTTGTCATGCATTTGACACATAACGGGTGCTTGTTCAGATACCTTGCACGGACTTTTCGCCAGCGGTGACCGTATCCTCTCTGCGCACTTGATGAACGCTTTCCACTGTAAGAAAAACCCATTTGTTTACAATGCTTTTCGCAGTAGGTTGCACCGCTCGGTACCAGTTCCGGACATCTCGGATAACTGCATGGCACTTTCGATTTTACAGGTATAACAATCACCTCCAGACATGAAAAAATCCCCGAACTTTCGAGGATTGATTAAATATAAATTTTTTGTGAATTTCTAAATTTTTTTCAAAAAAGGCTTGACAAACACCAAAATTTGTGATATAATATATTATAGAAAGGAGGTGTTGAAGTCATGGCAGTCAGCAAAAGAGATTTCGAGAAATTGCAGAAAAAAGTTGAAGCGGTTGAAAAGGAAAACGCAGAACTTAAAAAGCAACTCGAAAAACAGCAGAGCAATGACGAAAAACTCACTACTACCCAGAAGCTGTTATTCGTCACCGCTTTAATAGGCTTTATCGACAAACTGTATTCAGTACTTTCAAAGATTGCCGAAGCCCTGCTGAAGTAAACCCTTGGGAAGAGGGGGAGAAATCCCCCGAATCCCTTAAAAAATTATACCATGAAATTCTTTTGCTGTCAATATATTTTTATAGGAGGTGCTTGTATGTCAGAGCTGATAATTGATTTATTGGGGCTGGTCTTTTATGGAGCGGTAATTATTTATCTGCTCGGAATAATGAAAAATAAAAAGTGAGGCGATAAAAAAGTGAACCTAAAGCAAATCAAAGCGGAAAAGGGGCTTACGCTCCAGCAGATAGCCGACATGGCAGGACTGCCAAAACGTACGGTCGAGCAGACCATATACCGTGATACGTGTTCGGTAAAGACTGCTATTAAACTTGCCGACGCTCTCGGAGTAACCCTTGACGAATTATGCCGTGACAGAACCGACGAAATAGAATAACAGAAAGTCCCTCGACGGAGCAGGTCGGGGGATTTCTTTTATTATTTGCTATTATATATTATAGCACGTCCGCACCATGACATTCAATGACATTTAGTGACATCTTTCAGAAATTTTTATTTTTTTTAATGCCTCGCCGTGCAGACGGTAAACGTGGCGTATATCATGGTCTAACGCAACCGCTATCTGTTCCCATGTTCTGAAACTCAAGTACCGCATTTCAAGGATAGTACGGTATCTGAGGTCGGGTATCTGATTTATGGTTTCAGTGATTTCTTTCTTGAGGTCAACGAGGCGGTCAATGTCGCTGTCTATGTCATTTTCAAGGTCTATGATTTTGGCTATGGTCTTTTCAAGACGGCTGTTGTCGTGCTGTCCGGACGGCGTATCACCGTAGACCGTCGTGACCTTGCTTGCAAGACCTCTCAGATTTTCAACCTGTGTCAGCTTGCTGTTAATGCGCTGGTCGAGATATATAGCCTGCTCGAGATATTCTTTCGGTGTCATCTGAGTGCCTCCAGTTTTGCGGTATTGGTTTTTATGAAAGTCTCATCGTGCGTCATCAGCCCGACAGCCTTGACTGCTGTAACCGCAATGTCATGCACATCATGCGATTTCTGAATTTCGGTCATGAGCATTTCGGCAGTTCTGATATTCTGCTGATAGCAACGGTAAACTTCAAGTCTGTCTTCGTGTTCCTTCAAATTCTCACGGTAGCGACGGAGCAGGACAGCTTTCTGTTTTTCTGCGTCGGATTTCGTAAGTTCCTCAGATTTAAAAGCATGGTAAACCTTGCATAGCTCGCCGAAATATTTGTACTCAGCAGGTGGAAAGTCTGAAACGTCAAGAGTGCCGTCGTATGAGAGATGTTCTGCACGTCGGAAATCTTCCGGATTCTTAAAATCAAATTTATTTTTCATGTCATCGCTCCTTTCAAGGATTATAAAAAATTATCATCCCTGTCATTTTTTGCCTGTATATAGAAAAAAATAAAAAATTCAAAAAATAAGCAGGGATGATAAATGATATTTTTATAAAACCTATACAGTTTTTTTATACAAAAGGAATTTATAATAGCTGATTATCGTCCCTTTCGTCCCTTATCGTCCCTAAAACATAATCATATATTTACTACAAGAGAAATTCCGGAATATACGTTTTGCCCGTTAGTTTTTCTTTTGTTATATCGTTTAGTCATCTCAAGTCCGAATTTTCTCGACGGCATTTTATATTCGTTGCATTCGTCTGCCCACTGACAGTACACCGCATACAATGCCTGAGCCTTTACCTCACCGCCCTGCATGACGTAATCGGAGGCAAGAAACGCCGAAATAACGTCCATTTCGTTGCGGTACTCCTCGACGGCATCGGCTATGACTTTCGGTTTGCGGAGACCCTCAGCTTTCCAAAGTTTATAGCCCTCGACAATCCACGCCAAAATGTCCGGAAGTTCTTTCATAAGTTTTCGTGAAAGATTCCTGTCAACCGCCGTTTCCGGAATGGTCACGGTGAACGGGATAATGTTGATTCTACGCCAGATTCCCAAATCAGTGCCACGTATGGTAGGCTTGTGGTTGGTCGCCATCCACAGCTTGAACTCCGGACGAAATTCAAACTCATCGCCGTAGAGTTTTCGGGCGGTTATCATGTCGTCGCCGGTCAGCTGTTTGAGAAGTCCCTCGTTAAGCCTCATGCCCTCGTTAGGCTCGACGGACGTTACAAGTCTTGCACCTTTCAGACGGGCAATGTCACTGTTTGCAGTGTTCGTACTTGCCTTAATCATGATACTTTCCGGCTGAATATTCGTCACATAATCGCCCATGATTCTGCGGACGACCTCAAGAAAAGTCGACTTGCCATTACGTCCAGTACCATACAGGAAAAATGCACATTGTTCTGACGTATCTCCAGACAGACTATAACCTAAAGCCTTTTGAATATAGCGGATTAACTCTTTGTCATTATTGAATATTTGATTTAAAAACATAAGCTACTTTTCAGGAATTTTTGGTTTTTCAGATATTGAAGTGCCAATCATACGGGTCATGAGAAATTCGGGATTATGTTCCGAAACAGAAAAATCTTTCAAGTCAAGTACACCATTCTGAGTATTTACAAGAAGTTTGTCGCTGTCCAGTTCATTAGGGCTTACCGCCACCAAATGATCCAGTTCCTTAACCATAGCCTTTTTTGAGTTATTGGAACGGGTTTTTTTCATATGTTTCTGATAGTCCGGCAACATTTCGCCGTCCTGATACTCTGCCCATAGTTTAAGTTCTTTTTTCATGCTTTCGAGAACCCTATCAGCCCACGAAAAAATCCCGCCTTTTGCGTCATACTGCCATTTTCCACCCTCATACGACAGCCACCGGCGGTCGGTATAACAATAACGTACCACGTCACCGCAGAGGTCGTACATACGTTGGGCGTTGCCGGTATCGTCAAGTGAGTGCATGGTCATATGACCGCCGACTGAAATTGAGTAAGTGTCTTTTTTCTGCGGATTATAGATCTCTTGACAGTTTTCAACGGCTTTTTTCAGCATGAGTTTACCGTATGTACTGCCCGACTGTTTTCTGTCCCACTTGTCACGCATAAGACCGAAATTTCTGAATATATCGTCCATTTTTGAGATGTCACGTCCGCACCAGAAAGCAAGCATATTACAGAATGCTAAATCAGCTTCTGATTGTGACGTATAATCCGAAAAATCACCGGAATACAGCCTTTTAAATTTATCTCCGGACTTTGATGCAAGTGCTTTTTCTATAATTTCAGAAATTGCCATATTCGCCAGATTTTCGGGAAAAACCGGAGACGGAGCGGATTTTTTCGGCTTACTGCTGAGGTATTTTTCATGGAGCGGTTTTATACTTTCGGTACAGTCCGCTACCGGCAGAACATTGTCGGGGTCAAGCGGATTGCCTGTCATTATAAAATATCTGCCCTTGTCATACATTTCAAATTTACCCTTACGCCTCGCACCTTCCGGCAGACTTCCACGGCAGATGATATGCAGTCCGTGGCACGATTGGGAGAGTTCCACATAGCTTTTCAGACCGTCCACAAAGTCAGAAACGAAGTTCTTTTCACCCCTTAAAAATCCCTCAATTTCGGGGAAACAGTCGTCCAAATCCACCCCGAAGTAACCGCTTCCCGAAAACATGAACCCCACGCCGGAATAATTTACCGACGCTCTGACAGCGGTCGCAAAGTCGCTCCACGTCTCCGAATTATTCGACATTGCCTGTCCGCCCGTCTGCGGATTTATTGGTATTTTTTTAATGCCGGAGTGGCTTTTCGGGTCGGGTTCTGAACGCCAGCAGACCCAGTTTTTCAGACGTTTCAATTCGTTTGGTATTAATTCATACATAACATTTTCCTTTCAAAACAGCTACAGAAGGACAAAAATTGCCCTTCTGTTTTTTGGGAATATAGCTTGAATTAAATCAGAATGGCACGTCGCCGTCGGAGAGGATTTCCTCATAATCGCCCATGCTTCCGTAGGACGTTCCAGAGTTTGCGAACGTCTCCGCCGGTTTCTGAGCCACCGTATCATTTGTAACAGCTGTCTTGAAAGTATGCTTACATTTGGGGAACTTTGTTTCATTCATATATTTGACTTCATCATATGTATTGCCGTTGTATTCTCTGTGACCGACAGTCACACGCATTACACGTCCGCTGAGGTCGTCGCAGAGTTTATAGACGGTTTCATAGTTTTTGCCCGCCGGAAGTCTGACCGCCTTAGCCAGTTGCATGACCTGCTTGAAGCTGTACCCCTGCACCGACAAGTCCGCCTGAGACGGTTCTTTGCGTTTCCAGAGAGTGTGGAAGATACAGCGGTTCTGACAGCCCTGCTGAACGTCGTTTCTGATGACCAATGTAAAGTTCATACCCGTTTTGCCGTTCTGAGTGGTGCGTTCCTCGATTTTGGTGATGATGACCTCGTATTCGCCTTTCGGGATAAGGTCGAAGTCCTGCACGTCTTCGTAATTTGTTGAAAATCCCATAATTTCAATCTCCTTTTACTAAATTTATTGCTTCCTCGGAACTCCTGCAAATACCGGCAATAACGCCGAAATTCCGCATAGTTTCGAGAAATTTTTTCTGCTCTGCCGACGGTCTGCCTTTCGAGGTCTTGACCTCGATGAAAACGGCTTTTCCGTCGGACTTCCTGAATCCGAACAAGTCCGGAAAACCTTTTGGTAAACCTGTACTAAAATACCGTCCGTCCTTTGTGCAACCTGCACCAACATTTCCGCGGAAAATAACGCACGTCTCCGCCAATGCAAGCCGGATTTCGTTCTGAATTTTATGCTCTTCCGTCATAGAAAACCTCGCTGTTTCGCCTTATAATAGGTATATCCCTGCTTATAGCCGTGCCTTTTTGCATACTCCAGAAGTTCTTTATAACTTCGGCACTGGTCGGAAGAATCACGGTATATCAGCGTAAAACCGGTCACGTTCCGGAGTTCCGCACCGTTTTCAGTCTCGACCGTCCGCTCTTTTTTCGGGAATACGTACCCGCACGCCGGACAGATTTTCGCATCGTCTTCGGGCTGGAAAGTGAAAAAACATTCCGGACACTGGCTCAGTTTTACCGCATTTTCGGCGGACGTACGGGCTTTTTTCGGTCTGCTTTCAAGCGACCACTGGCGGTCGTCGTCGGGCATTCCGAACCTCGCATAATTTCCGACGTGGTCTATGATAACCGCCGTTTTGTCGGGCTTATAACGCATAGACCGCATTGACTGCTGAATAAATAAGGTCAGACTTTTGGTCGGTCTGAGGAGTATAACGCACGAGCAATCCGGCACGTCAAAGCCCTCAGAAATAAGGTCGACGTTGCAGAGAACTTTAATTTTTCCGTTCCGGAAATCCGCTATAATACGCTGTCTTTCGGCTTTCGGGGTCGTGCCGTCGATATGAACCGCAGAAATTCCGGCTGACTGAAACTCGTCCGCCATAGCCTCCGAATGACGGACGGAAACGCAGTAGCAGATAGCCTGTCTGCCGTCCGCAAGCCGTCGGTAATGCCCTATCACGTCGCCGAAAACGGTACGGTTATAGAGGGCATTTTCTGCCGATTTTACGTCATATTCGCCGTGACTGGTCTTAATGCCGGTGAGGTCTGCAACACTTGGTGTATAGTATGTATATGGCGACAAGTATTTGTTTTCGATAAGCCACTTAGCCGAAACGCCTTCAATCAGCGTCTGATAAACGTCGCCCAAACCCGAACCGTCCAGTCTGACGGGCGTTGCGGTAACTCCGATACGGTACGCAGACGGAAAAAAATCATAAATTTTCCGGTAAGAATCGCTCTTGGAGTGGTGGCTTTCGTCGGTAATAATCAAGTCCGGACGGGGTATTTTTTTCAGTCTCCGGCAGACCGTCTGCACCATGCCAATCTGCACAAATTCCATATCAACGTCACATTTCCGGAATGTTTGTTCTATCTGTCCGCAAAGTTCGATACGGTGGACAAGAAACAATACACGGTTGAGTTTTTGTGTCGTCCGTCGAGCAATCTCTGCCACGATTACGGACTTTCCGCCACCGCACGGAAGCACGATACACGCTGATTTTACGCCACGTCTGAAAGTATCGTGAACCCTCTGCACGAGCGATTCCTGATAAGGTCTCAGTTTCAAAAAATCACCTCCTTCACAATGACACGGAAAAATACGTCTTTTCAACGGAAAACCATTGAATACTGAAAAAAGTTCACAGAAAATTTACTTTTCAGCTTCTTTCTGTCGTCTGAACTCCCTCATCACGCATGACCAGCACATTTTTCTGCCGTAGGTTTTCATACTGCCGTCGATAATCGCCTCAACCGTCTTGCCGTTCGCCGGAATAATGGTATTTCCGCAGTCGTCGCATTTTTCGCCCTCAGAAAAGCTGTAGTAGCCCCGTATAGCCACGTCAACGGCTTTGAGGTCGTTGGGTATGTACATTGTTTCAAACAGCCCTACCGGCGATTTACACGTATCTGAGCCGTCCGTCTGAGTTGCAAAAAGATACTTTCCGTCAACAACAAGGGTTTTCAGGACAATCGAAAACATTCCCTCGACGTTAATCTGATTGTCAAGAAGTTTGCCGATAGTTTTAGCCTTTAGTCTGCCGTCGTCGCCGGTCTCGATGTGTTGCAGAAAGTACACAACAACGTCCGGCGGGAGCTTTTCAACAAGACGGACAAGTTCCCAGAAATTCCTGCCGATGTCGGTATACTTCTGATAGCCGGTCTCTTTTGAACGCCTCATAAACTCGTTAAGTATGAGATACTGTGCGTCATCAATAACTATCGACTTTGCCGGAAGACTTCTGATAAACCCTGTAATATCGGCGTAATTGTCACTGTTAATTGTGCTTGTAAAATGCGTCCTGAACGGCAAAGGCTTGCTGTTGACATTCACCAGTGCAAGCTCATCTTTCCCGAAATTTCGCATTGACGTGGACTTTCCGCTTCCCGAAAATCCCATAATAAGAACAGGTATTCCCATTTTCAAAACCTCACTTTATCTGAATATTATTTTTTTCCATAATCTTTGCACCGGTTATTTTCTTGCCGTTTTGAATAGCCGTTTTTATAGCGACCTTGTCCGGAGTATAGACGATTTTCTTACTGCACCATTTTTTTCGGCAGTCTGTCGTCAACCTCGACCACCGTCGATTTGCGGTAGGAAATTTTAACCCTTGCAGTTTCCATTTTTCCGCCTTCCAGAGCCTTTGAGAGCCATTCACGAAGTACAAGTGCCTTGTGTTCTGCCTGTTCCTGACGTGACTTTAAAACGTCACGTTCTGTTTTGATAGCCTTTGCGGTTGCTTCAAGATTTTTAATCCAAAGAGCCACGCTTTCAAGTTTTGCGTCACGTTCCATAGCAAGTCCGGACAGCCTGTCAATATCAATAACTTCTCCGGTTTCGCCGTCTATGCACTCAGAAATTTTTGTATCGATTTCATACAATGTCATGTTTTTCACCACCTTTCAGTATATTATCATAGAATATATGCACGTCCCAACCTATATGAAGTTGCTGTGGTATTATTTCATAAATGATTCTGTCCGTTGAAAAATCTTCAATAATCCGGTCGAGTTCTTCAAGGTCGACGACGTGTATTGTCTCAATATTCAAATATTTCACCTCACAAAATAAAAGCCGGACACCCTCATAAAAACTGAAAAGATGTCCGGCTATTTGATGACTTTAAGCCTCGTTGCTCGGTACGTCTTTTTTTGTGCATGATACACGCACTATGTTCTTGCAGTGCGGACATTTCAGCTCGATAACAAGCGGAACGTCCATAAGTTTTGATATGTCAAACGCACGCTTTCTGCACGTCGGACACTTCATCTGGTGTTTTAACATTAGATTTCCTCCGGTTCACGAAATTCCATTTTTATCATGACAGCATATACAGCACCGGAATTGACAAGATATACTGTTGTTCTGTGTTTGTCAGTGAAAAATTCAACACCCTTGACAGAAAGTTTTTCCAATGCTTCCGCATCACAATAAATGGTATATTTTTCGTCGGAAATCTCACATTCAAAGCATACCGCCTCACCTTTGGGCATATAAAGTCTGCGGTATCCGGTGTCCGTAAGCCTGTAAAGGTCTTTCACATTGACATTTAAAATGTCTGCCAGCTCGTCAGACTTATTCAGCTTTGACTTGTCAAGAAAAAAGCTACGTTTTGGTATTTTCATCGCACGGCAACCGTCAATGGTAAGATATGTAAATTCACTGTCTTCACTGTACCTTACAGCACGAAAATTTGCACGGGCTTGCAGTGCCTCAACCTGAAAATCTATCTTCAGTGACATTTTTCCGTCTCCTTTCAGAATGTCGTGTATGTTTTCATAAAGTCGGGATTATCATGGATATTGTCAACGATTTTACAGCATGACAGCATTTCCGGATTAATCCAGTCACATATTCTGTCGCTCGGAATGTCTATAAAAGTCCAGTTTCCGCAACCTACATCAGTTACAAGAAGAAAACGTCCTGTCATAGTTTTCAGAATATCGCCCTCGAAAATGCGTTCATAGTTCAGGGCTCTGTAACCGGTAAACACACCGACGGTTTCAGGCATAACGTCCGCTTCGTACTCATTGCCGTTTTCGCCGGTGTAGGCGATTGACATCTTTTTTTCGCTGTACTTGTAAAGACCGCCACAGTACCATTCTCCGTCCTCAGATTTGCCTCTGAATAATACTTCTGATTTCATTTTTTTCACCTCCCTTCGCTGAATTTTCAATGCTTATATAGCACCTGTAACCGCCCTCATATGCCGTATACAGCTTGCTTTTTTTCATATCCGGAAACATTTCAGCCAAACGTCTGCACATTTCCTCGATTTCTTTCTTTTCGCCTATAACTCTTATTTTCATGCTTTTAACCTGTAGTAATTCAGATTTCTTGCGTTTGTCTGTTTCCGGATTTCTTCTTCAACTTCTTCATAGAAAATTTTCCGGTATTCTTCACCAAGAGCAATGACAGTCTTTTCAGTTTCAACGACCATTCCGGCAAGACTTTTGACAAGCTCATCATATCTGTCACCCTCAACAGTGGTTATGACGTTCTCGCAAGCGTCGTACAGCGTTTCCTGACACTTGTCAAAACCGTCTTTTCCTGCTATGCGGTGCAGTCGGTCACGTTGGTAAGGATTCAGCAACTTCGCCACCTCTTTTGCCGTTCCACTCAAAGCCGAAGTCCGTACGCTTTATCTTGCACACGGGTTTGCCGTCAAGCCAGAACACAATGCCCTCGACATAGTGTTCAGCAAGGAATTTTTTCACGCTGTCAAAAGTCCGCTCAATGTCAAATTTTCTTTTTCCATGCGGAACTAACCACTCTGACACAACCTTGTATGGATTGCCGTTGAAATGCTCTCCGACTGCCTCATACGTTCTGTCTGAAAGTCGCACAATATCTCTGACAGTTACCGGCAAATGCCTTTGTATAATACTGTAGGTTGTATCATAGGCAGACCAGAACCATTTGTCATTGGGATTACTGCGGTCGCACTTTATCCAGCACGGAAAATGTCCGGTTATGTGGTCGGGTTTGTCCTGACACTTTATAGCCCCCTTTGGTACAGGCTTGCCGTTCTTTGCATCGTAACGCCTGTAGAGTTTACCGCCGATTATCGCACAGCAAGCACCGTCCCACTTAACTGTCGCCTCACCGTGCAGGAACGCCTCTTCACAGCCGTCAGTTATCTCCGGCAGAACGTCGACGATTTTGTTTCCGTCAAACACCCGACGGAATAATGTTGGTATCTTCTTCATAAAAATCCTCCTTGTAACAGCATAAATATTCGTCGGTCGGCACGAAGTCGGACATTACTATTTCCGATTCTCTCATACAGAAAAAATCCCCCTCGCCGACATAAATGCAGTCGTCGCACTCAGACGGGTCACAATGTTTCATGACCGCACCCCCTCAGACTAAGATTTTTGGCGGTACAGGAATATCAGTCCCGACAGGTCGCCACATGGTCAGACAGTACGGAGAATTATTTACATTCGGATAATACTGCACAACATATTCATTGGCATTCCAGAAGATACTTTTTGCAAGATACATTTCGTCCCACGACGGATTTTTATTCATATGCGATACTGAGACGTATTCCCAGCCCATTCCCCAAGAGGCAATGAAAAATATACGCTTGCCATGTCTATGGTAAATCCAGCCACAACAGCCGTCTGCACCCTCTTCAAGTACAATAACGCCGTTAGTCGCCTTTATTTCTGACAAAGTTTTCATTCTTTCACTTCCGCTCTGTTCATTTTTTGAATAATGTTTAATAATGCTGTCTGTGCCTTTTCAGAATTATAAGAATCTTTTATTTTGATTTCATTGATATTTCTGTATTTTGCAAGGTAAACTGCCCTTCTTGCATCATTTTCATCAATCAGTCCTGAAGATATAATTTTGCTGACTGCTTCATGAAGTTCTTTCACCTGCCTTATAACGTCCTTTACTTCGTCTAAGATTTCAGCGGTTGTCCACTTTTTGCCGTTGAAAAATTCCATATGGTCATAGCCGTGGGCGTAATCCCAGCCAATCCACCAGCCCGAACGCAACGGCAGAACGTCAAGCCGATTGTCCGAGTAAGTAAGACCCCAGTGACATTCAACCGGAATATCAGCATAGTCCACGCCATAGTACTTATGACCATGCGGAAGTTTCACGTATGCACACGGGTGCGTTCCTCTTGAGACTATCGCATATTCGTAACCGTCATACACTCCGCTGTCAAGAAGTTCTGTCTCCCACTTATTCTTGTAAACCATTTCTTTCACTTTTATCACTCCTTTTTGGTCTGCCTCATCAGTGCCGGTAGACCATCTCCGGCAGACAGTGAGCGGTCAAGCCCACCGTTTCGGCTTGTTTACTGTACCCAAATATCATAGGGAAGTGCCTCAAGAAGCCTGTCAAATTCTCGGCAGGAATATCCCCAGGCTTCTTTTTCTTCTGCTTTTTCATACAGTTCTTCAATCTTCTTTATTGTCTGCAACAGTCCCGAATGCTTGTCTTTGAGAATGTCGATAGCGGTTTTCAGGTCTTGGTAACGGCTCTGGACTCCCATAAATGACATAAAAATTCTGAAACATTTCGTTGCGGTATTGATGATTTCGGACTTTGTGAGACGTTCAATACGTTTTCTGCTTTTGTTTTCAGCTTCACGGCTGTCAAACCAGTCAAGTCCGAAATAGTCGCCCTCTTCCTCGTCATAGAAACCAAGACCGCCGAAGTCTCCACCTTTGACTGCAACAAAAAAATCGTCAAAGTATTCAGGTATGTCATAGTCCTGCAAGTCATCATAGAGTTGATTACAGTTAGAAGAAAGCGTGCTGAATGTCATCTTAAACTCGTATGCCTCTTCATCATTGCCGAGAATGTCAGCGAGTTCTTCAAAATCCACTTTGCTGTAGTAGCTGATTTCGTCGCAGTCCTGTATAATGTCCAAAACTTTGTTTACAATCGCATCATAATTCATTTCGTTGACAAGTGCAGCTTTACAGCGTATTTTTCTTGTCTTTTCAAATTTGATACTCATTTTATCACTCCTTTTTGGTTTGTCTTATCAGCATCGGGCGACCATCCACGACAGACAGCGGACTAAAAAAGTCCACCGTTTCGGCTGTTACTTTTCGTACTCCTGAAATTTTTCAGCTACTTCAAGCAGAGTTTTTCTTGCGGAATATAGCCGGTTGGCTTTACAGTAAGCACAAGTGCCATGATTTCTGCACGTTCTGTCAACTGCCTTTGCCTTACGGTATGGCTTTCTATGTTCTCTGCCGTTTTTGATTGATTTGTCAAGGCTCATTTATTTACTCCGTCCATTCTCGCACCACAGTTCGGGCAGTAATTGTAATAGCATTTGTTAGCATAATGAGCAATCTCAACCAAAGCCCTGCACTCCGAACAAGTAAAAAGTTTGGTAGGCAATATATCTGTTTTTCCGGTTGTCCAGTTCCCATGCTTTACAGAATCAGTTCTGTTATTCCAATAGTTGATAGCTTCTTGCATAGCTTTTTCAGCTTCTTTAAACGAACCATTGGCTTCTATACTATTGTGTATTTCAATACGACAAGCCGGACAGCAAACTGAAAAATTAATATGCTCCACTGTTTCTCCATGAATCACAAATTCTTCTGTCGTTATTTCTGTCGTTGCATCTCTGCCACAGAACGGGCAGGGTTTTAACTCATTTTCATTCATTCCATTTCTTCTTTCGTCAGTTTTTGGTGTGATAATTATGCTCGACTGTTTCTCCAGTTCCATTTTTCGCAGGCGTACTCCGGTGAAGTATCTCTGCTACCTGTTGCACCGCAGTAAGGGCAGTTTACTGCATAGCCATTATCATTTCCTAAAAAGCGTCCGTGTTCAAGCTTAGCTATGAGATATTCTTCTGAATGTACCGGTTTTACTGTCACAAATAACGGAAAATCTGATAGTTTACACCCACAGAAAGGACAATCAAACAATTTAATATTCTTCTTTTCAAGTCGTTCTGCTATTGTCATTTAACCACCTCCATCCATTTTTGCACCGCAGTTAAAACAATATTTCATCTCAAGTTGTCCGTTAAGATATGGATATGTAAAATGTCTGCATACTGAACACAGATAACCCGAATGTTCAGTATCACCTATGCATAGTCCGCCTTCTAAGTCTGCACCTATATAAGCCTTTTCCCAATGACCATGCTTTACAAGCACTGCATCTGCTGTGGGAGCGATTGCTATTATTCTTCCCATATGCTCTACTCCCATTGCAAATCCTACACGTACTAAAGGTTCATCAAAGGTTTCAGCTACTTTCATACCATTAGCTCTGCTTGTAAAAAACAGCTTTTCAGCATCAACCAGTCGCATTATTGTCACCTCCGTCCATTTTTGCACCGCAATCAGGGCAGTAAGCAGGTTTCTTTTTCTCATAATAAAGAAAATCTTCCTCAAATTCCCTGTTGCAGACAGAACACCTGCAATATCCACGCCCCGCTCTTATCCACTCGCCGTGCTTTATAAGCACTGCATCAGCTGTCGGAGCCTCGTTAACACGGTTTTCAATCAGTTCATACGTTGATTGCAAAATTTCTCTTTTTACCGAATTATTAACACATAATTTTGCAAGTATAATCACTTTTCTGTTTGTTTCCAAAAAATCATCTGCATCAATCAGTCTCATCTTTTTCACTCCCTTCATGTTTTCAAGTTTCTTTCAGCTTTTCAGCTGGTGGGACAGGGCTGATTCAAGGCTCAACCCTTCAGAAGCCTTTTTTGTCTGATTAATCCTCGTCGTCGTACAGAATTGCATTCCATTTTTCACGGAGTTTAAGAAACTGCTGAATAAGTTTGTTCAGGTCGTTTATGTTGCTGTAGCTTGCACAAGTATCTGCAATAAATCCGCATTTCTTTTCGATTTTAAGTGAAACTCCCTCAAGAGCAAGTCCGAGAACTTCTTTCATTTCCTTGTCAGTCATAAAAATTCACCTCTTCCAGTATTCGTGAGTGTCCGACATTGCACCGTATGCACGTTCAAAGAAATCTTCTTCCGCATCTGATTTGTTGCGGAAATAGTTCCCAGCCCATATCGTGAAACCGTTTTCGCATATCTTCCATGTAACGTAAGGGTTGGGGGCAATCGGGTTCTCAGCAATGCAGTAGTCTGCCCAAACTCTGATTAATCATATAAAAAAATAAGCTCATAATTTGACAAAAAAATGAGCTTATGTTACAATTTAATATGTAATTTCTGAAAGGGGCTTTTCAACTTTCAAGCGGATTTCTACCGCATAGGCGATATTTTTGGAATCACGCTTTACAGTGATATACCAGCCGTTTATGTTGTATATGGTTTGTGTCTTTCCATGTGGCAGAACAGTAAAGCTGTGTATACGCTCTGAGTTGAGATGGTCTGCTAAATCGCTAAGAATACATATAACACCACGAATTTTCGTCATTTTTTCACCTCCTATGAATATATAGACAGCAACGCAAGACCCAGTATAGCCCCGCGTGTGCGGGGAAAATGGAGCAATCGGGTTCTCAGCAATGTAATAGTCAGGGTCACCCCCGCGTGTGCGGGGAAAAATACTTATGCGTTGTTGTCTGTATATAGTATAGCACTTCTGTCCCCAGAAATCAATTGACAAATTTTACAAAATTTTCCTCTTGAAAGGAGGTGGGATTTATGGATAAATACCAAGAAAGCAAAAACCGTTATCTTAAAGAAAAAGTCGATGAGCTAAAAGTCAGAGTACCTAAAGGCGAAAAGGCGAAAATCCAAGCTTTTGCTAAGTCAAAGGGTAAAAGCTTAAACAAATTTATTTTAGACCTCATACATGATGCTATGAGCAAGTAGTTTTTTTTACTTTATAAGTTCCACATACTCAACCGCCGACATATCCGTATCGGGATTTGCGAACTTCGCTAGAGCCCTCACAATCCTCTTGTCGATGACGGACTGCTCCGCTCTGGTATGCTTCGGAATACGGTTCACGATAACTGCACCGTCATAAGACCGTATAGTTTCTATGTAGTGGGTCTGGGTTTCGGTCTTGCTGAGAACCGTATATTTTCCGGTACGTTCATAATTTGTCATGTTATCACCTCGGTTGAGTATATGGTAAATGGGTTGTCCTTAATAACGGCGTTCCTTGAGTTCTGATACCGCTTTTCTTAACAGTTCGTTTTCTACTCTGAGTAAATTATTCTGTTCTATAAGCAGGTCGTTTTCTGCCTCGAGACGTTCACGTTTTGTCTTGGTAAGCTCTCTGATTTGCTTTGCTTTTTCACGTTTGTTTTCGAGCGTCGTAATCCTCGCACACTCCTTGCAGTACTTGACTGAGATGTTGCGGAAGTAGTCGCCGTTTACCATGTCTGCAATCACCGTACCGCACAGTTTACAACGTTTTTCGGGTTCAAAATCCTCGTACTTCATACAGTCCCTCCCCTCTCCGAAACGGCTTTTTTATCGGACGTTTTTTCACTCCGTTATTTTATGTTTTTTCACCACGTCTGACAGGATTTTTTCAGTCGGATTCGGGGGAGTGTGGCGACTGTTTTCGGGCAGACAGTCGATGACTTCCTGAAGTTCAGACCGCAACCGTGAACGTTCGGTATTTGCAAGCTGTAAAAGAGACTTTGCGGTATCGGATTCAGAATCGTTCACCCAGAAATCAAAACTCATGTTCTCACCGGTAGCCTCGTTTACCCAGCTGAGTACAAACACCTTATGGTGCTGTTCGCTATTACAAATAGTAATATCGGTCAGCAGATTTTCAAGGGTCTGCAACTGCCTGTTGCACGTCTCGATTTTTTCGGTTTCCTCTACCACACGGCTGAAGTCCATGTCATCTTCCACCGGAACGTCCGACGGCTGTGAGTTACGCCACTGACAGACTTTCACAAACACAAACAGTATCAGTCCGTAGAAAAGCACTTCCATAAACTCACCTCCTGCCGAAAAGCTCCATCATTTTTCGTTGACGTAAGTCCTCACCCTGAACGAACATAAGCTGACAGCAACCCGCAAGTCTGCTGAAAATTCTCTGATCACTTACCGAAAACGGTTGTTTTATCTGTTTACCGGTAAGGTTTGTTGTGACGATTATAGGCAGTCCTGCATTGATGCGGTTGTTTATCACCGTGAGAACAACCTCTTTCATATGGCTGCTATCACGTTCTGCCATTAAGTCGTCAATAATCAGCAGAGGATATTTGTTAAAGCTGTCATAATAGCTCTGCTTATCATTAAGAGGAAAAGCCGTATTATATATTGTTGCAAAGTCCGTCATCAGCACGGGAATTTCACGGTCAATCAGAGCGTTTGCGATACAGGCGGCAACATAGCTTTTACCTACGCCCACACCGCCGTTTATGTGAGTTACCTTTTTACCGTATTCATTAACGATTTCACCGTCCTCAAATCCGCTGTAAAAGATAATTCCAAGACCATTTCTGCGGAAATTCTCAAACTTATTGACATAATCTTTAGCAATCTGCATGATTACCGGATTATAGCCTTTATCGTTCTCAAAAGTCCATGTTTTCATGTCGTTCGTAGAATTCGGATTCTTACAAGTAGGAAAAGCATTTGTGCGAAGTTCGTCAACTGTATTGGTATGACGTGCATTTTCTTTTAACTGCTCGATAATTTTGTCTTTCTCTTGTTCACACTTACAAATACAATTTTTTATATCGTATTTTCCAAGAATGCATATTTTTACCTGTTTTGGAGTACCGCATACTCCGCAACATAAAAGTCCGTCATCATTGATAAAGTCATTGTCATGAGATGTCATATTTTCTGCTACTCTCATTGAAAGCCTTTCAAGAGTTACTTCCATTAACAAGCACCTCCTAATCTGGCAAAGTCAGCCATAATTCTTTCATAATCCTCCTGCATTGTCGTTTGCCTGTAAGGAGTGTCCGTAGTTCTGACACCCTCATGAACGTTTGATTTGTAAGGTTGCCTGTATGTATTGCTGTTAAACGTTCTTTCAGCCTTTGGCTTTTCCATTTCGCACCATGACTTTATTATTGCATAGTGAGATATTTTGTTGATAGTATACGCCTTGTCATACCTTGCAAGAGTGCGTGAAAGGTTTTCAAGTTTTTTAGCAAAGAGATTTTCATAGAGATTTGAAAGTTCATTATACTCTTTTTCGGAAAGAATTACATTTTTATGTTTTCCGAATTTTTTATCTGGCGGAGCAGTAGTAGAATTATAAGTAAGTTCATTATAAGTACTTTTACTATTGGTTTCAGTTTCTAAAATCGGGTGGTTTAAAAAAGTAGAATTGCCCGATTCCATATTTTTAAATTGGGGGGTAAAAACTTCAGGCTTTTCAGCCTTGATTTTTTTGTGTTCTGCTGTTGGCTCGATGCCTTTTTCTTTCAGCTTGTTGACGTTTACTTTGTAGAAATTTTTTGTACTGCCATTATCGTTTCGTTCTGCCCGCTTGATGATGAGACCGCTTGCGATAAGCTTATTAAAAGCTTTGATTATTGTTGCTTTTGAAAAAAATGTTTTTTCTTTAAAAGTATCCAGAGAGTAGTAGCACTCACCTGAACCGTTCTTTGAAAAGCTGTAGACCATAGAAAAAAGAATCATTTCAAGTCCTTTAAGCTTGAAAGTTCCTGTTATATGGTCGTCCCACATAAAAGTAGCCATAATTTTTTCCTCCTTTGGTATGGTTAAGTGTTTGTGTGCGTATGAATTTTTCCCATTGTCCTGAGAATAACTTTTGTGACTTGTCCGTCACTATATGGGATACGGCTGACTTAAAGGCTCAACCGTTCAGAAACCTGTTTAAATTTCACATTTCATGTAACAGTAATACTCTTTTTTGCCTGAATATGTCTCGCTGTCATTATGTTTCTCGCAACATCTGACGGCTTCCTCACGTGTTTTCACGATTTTATAAAGTTCAATGCCATCATTGAGTTCAAAGCAATTCTTTGCAATGTAAATGCGGTACTCAGTCATTATTCCACCTCCTCTCGCTTACCAGTTCCTCGCAGGTCGTTCCCATGAGAGTGGCAATCTTTACAGCTTTGTATACGTCCGGAGCAGTTTCACCGCTTTCATACCGTGAAATACTGGAGCGTTCCGCACCTATAAGCCGTGCGAATTCTTCCTGTGTATAGCCGTTCTGAATACGGAAGAATTTTATTTTTTCAGCAAAGTTCATTTTTTCGATACCCCGTCTTAAAAAAATTCAAAAAGCTATTGACAAATTTTCGAATTTGGTATAAAATAAAGTAAACAGAAATTTTTTTAACCCGTTTTGTGAATTTATTCACACGGGACTTTAAAAAATAATACGTCCGTAAAAACGCATTATTTTTCGGGAAAAATTCCCATACCAATGGAAAATATGCCAACCAACAGCTTTTGTGTTCCGGTGACTTTCGCACGTTTCCCTGAACACAAGTATAGTATAATTCAATTAATTGCAAAAGTCAAGCAGTAAATTGAAATTTTTGATACATTTTATTGAATTTTGTATAACTTCACAATTTTCAAGGAGGTGCTTATATGTTTTATGAACGTTTTATACAATTATGTGATTTGAAATTTGAAAAACCTACAAATGTTTTGAAAATCATAGGGGCAAGTCCTGGAAATTTAAGTAACTGGAAAAGTGGCGGAGCGGTCAAATCAGACATTTTAATGAAATTATCTGAACATTTTAATGTATCAGTTGACTATCTTCTGGGACGTGATGATAATCACATGGAATCATACAACAATACTGATACACACCTTGATGAGATGTCAGCAACTTTGCTTGACGATTTCAGCAAACTTGAAACAGCTGAAAAAGCGAGAGTAATTGTCATGATTGATGACATGAAAAAAGCTAAAGAACGTAAATAATTAAGGGGGATTATTGGGGTGAAAAATAAAATACTGCATATTATCGAATGGATATTTGCTATATTTGGACTTTTAACATCTGTTGTGATATTTGCTTCTGGTGGAATAATCAGTGGAATTGTTTTTTTAATATCGGCTTTAGTAATTTCTCCTGTTTTTGAAAAAATTCCTCTGCTAACCGACAAGCCTAAAAAGCGTACTGTTTTGCAGTTTGTGCTTTCGTTTATAATATATTTTATAGCTATTTTCTTAGCACCAACAAGCTCAAATCATGAAAATGATTCAATGTCAGACGTTTCTGTTGCAAATACAACAATTTCAACAAGTATTACTGATGAAACGACTACTACTAAAACAACAACACTCCCTGTTACTACGTCATCTGTTTCTGAAACAACTCAGACAACCACTACAAGTACCACTACTTCTACGACAATCACGGCTACATCTACCACCACCAGTACAACTTCTTTAACAACAAATACTACTACTTCTACTAAAACAACAACGACAACTACTACAAAGAGCAGTAAAGAGACGGCTCTAAATCGTGCTTTGGAGTTTATTGACGGCGACGGATACTCTTATATCGGATTAATTGATATACTTGAATTTGTAGGATATACACATGAAGATGCTGTTTATGCGGCAGATAATTGTGGTGCTGATTGGAATCAAGAAGCTGTTGAAAGTGCAAAAAGCTACTTGGAAATTTTTGATTTTTCAAAAGAAAGATTGATTCAACAGCTTATTGGTGGAGAAGAATTTACAGAAGAACAAGCCGAATATGCTGCAAGTCAATTTGATTTGAAAAGTGAAAATGAAACCATTTCAACTTCTGCTCCGACACCCGTAGAGGTTCAGCCGGTAGCGACTTTACATTTTATCGTAAATTTAGAATCAAATTGTATACATATTGATTCCGGTTGCTCTGCTGCACAAAAGATTCTTCAAGAAAATCGTGCTGAAATTGATATATCAGCCAGTGATTTAGGAAGTTATTATCAGACTTACTGGGCTTGTGGTAAATGCTCAAAAGCTTATTCTAATATACTTCCAAAGTTTTAAAATGGAGTGAACTTTATGCAACTGAATTTTGATATTGTACGTAAAGTGTTGTTATATATTGAGAATGCAACAAAGTATGTAGAAAATAATGGAGAGTTGATGCCACTATTTATACCATTGTCACATTTGGTAGGCGAGAACGAATGCAGTTCTATTCGGAGGCTCTTTATGTTGTCAGAAAACTGGAAGACGGCGGTTATATAATTACCACCGAAACTGGCAAAGAACCCATGCAAAAAATTTTTGATTCTCAGAATCCGGAAAATTCGTCACTTTATGTACTGGACATCACTTTCAAAGGAACTGAATTTCTCAATCTTATAAGAGATGATGAAGTATGGAAAACATACAAGTTCAATAAATTTATTCTGTCTTTTGAGGTAATCACGCAAATGATACCTAAATTAGCTACAATATTTGAAGTATAAACGCCTGATACCAAGCCATTTTTACATATAAGTCATACAACCGCCGTATAATAAATACGGAGGTGATTTCATGAGGGAGGAAAGAATTATGAATACAAGAGAAGTAATTTATCGTGACATCGCATTCTTTACAGATGAACAGATAGAAGAACTGGCTGTATTTGTAAATAATATAAAAAACAGACAGACAGTTGACGAAGTTGATACTTTATGCGGGATTTTTCATGATGTTGCCAATCCTGCTCTGATACCTTCTGAAAAAAGTGCGTGGGAACAGTCCGCCGTAGAAAACGAAATTCTTTTCAAGGAGAACTTATAAATGAAAATCCTTGACGCAAATATGATAATCCGTTATCTTATCAGAGATAATGAGGATATGGCAGAACAGGTGAAACATATCCTAAAAACAGAAAAAGTGCTTATTATTCCGGAAGTCATTGCAGAAGTAATTTATGTTATGATGAAAGTATATAATTATGACAGAATAATTGTTGCAGATACATTGCTGAGATTTGTTAATTTATCTTCCGTGGTTCTCAATCAGCCCGAAGTTTTAAAGTCAGGTCTTAATTTTTTCAGAAATACAAACCTTGATTTTGTTGACTGCCTGTTATGTGCATATCATACAGATGCAGGTTATGAAATCTGTACTTTTGACAAAAAGCTTAACAGACTTATTGAAAAATCTGAAAAAAAGCATTTTATGTAAAAAATAGTCAGGTGCAACCCGATTTTTAATCGGGTCATACCTGTCCTAAATAAAAAGGAGTACTTAAAAGAAAATCAGCACATTCAGTGTGTGAGTCTGCCGGAACTCTGCTAACCTTAAAACAAAGTTCCGGAACAGACTCCCAACCATACAAAGGAGATTCCTGCCTAAGCAAGAACCGTGGTGACGACAGCCGGATTCGAACCGGCATCTCCAAGTCCTGTAACCTGGCGAGTTCCATACTCTATATCGCCATGTGTGTGCCTTGTCGGGTTCACGTTGAATTTAATGCAAACCGGACAAGACGGCTCAGAATTATTTCAGGAGGATTCAGTATCGTTCAAAGATAAAAGAAAGGATAAACAAAATCTTTAATCGTAGAATCTTCTTTTTTGGAGTCGCCGGAATTTGAGATAAACTCCGGCTATGCCAAACAGCACAAGTGTTGAGGTTTTTCCTCATGGTTGCAGAGGCTGGACTTGAACCAGCGACCTTCAGGGTATGAACCTAACGAGCTACCAACTGCTCTACTCTGCCATGCTAAAAAATAGCATGATTATATAATACCACTTAAAATAGAAAATGTCAACTATTTTTAGTTTAAAAATCCTAAATTAAATAAAAAATGTCATTTTGCATAAAACAAAGGGGGAGTATTTGTGAACAACTCACAAGAGATTGCAGATATTATCCGTTTTCAAGTATCTGTTAAAAGGCTTACTATTTCAAAAATGCTGACTGATATTGGCTTGGCAAAAAATACACTTCAAAATATGGACAATGGTTCTATGATAAAAGCCGACAGTTTAGGAAAAATTGCAGACTACTTAGATTGTTCTGTTGATTATCTTCTTGGTAGAACTAAAAGTTCACAAAGCCTATCAAATAATCACATAAATGCGGTAGATATTCAAGGAGACAATTTCCAGACTATCGGTGCAAATGAAACAATAGCCAAAAGAGATAAAGAACTCATCCAGAAGATAAATAATCTCAGCTTTGATGATTATGCTGATGTCATCAGTTATATCAATTCAAAATTCAGAAGTAACATTTAGAAAATAATTGTGGTATAATATAAATAAAGGAGATGATTTTTATGGGAGCATATGCAGTACCGTCTAATCAGCCGTTTGTAGCCAAAGGCGAAATAAAGAGAAAAAGAAAACCCGGAAGACTTGAAGAACTTACAGAATTTCTGAAAGGAACAGACATACATTTTGATTCTGCAACAGGAAACGCAGTTTTAATGCGTGGTGACGAAGTAGTTGGTGTATTTAAAGACGAAGATGATGGTGATTGATAAGTATAGGAGGGATTTTATGAGTACCAAAGAAATGGCATACAGCATATTCAATCAGCTTAATGAAGACCAGCTGAAAGGTTTTATTGCTATGTTTGAAAGATTTTATCCTATTAAGGAAAATAAAACAAATGAAAAGATTATGGCATTTGAAGAACTTGAAAAACTCCGCAGACCAATCTCGAATCTTGATGAAGAAGATGAACTTGATAAATGGCGAATGGAGAAGTATGAAGTATGAAAGTTCTTATAGATACTAATGTTCTCATAGACTATATGGCAGAGCGTGAGCCTTATTTTGAAGATGCAAGAAAAATACTGTTTGCGTGCGGACAAAATAAAATAGAAGGCTGTATAGCCGCCCATTCTGTCAGCAACATTTTTTATATTCTCAGAAAACATATTCCTGAAAGTGAGAGACGGGCAATACTTAAAAATTTATGTACAATAACTACAGTGATTGAAATTGACAGACAGAAATTAGTAAACGCTCTGGATAATGTGGATTTCAGTGATATGGAAGATTGTCTGCAATCAGAATGTGCCGATGTTTTTAAGGCAGATTACATTGTTACAAGAAATATAAAAGACTTTGAAAAAAGCAGTATTACACCGATTCTGCCAGCTGATTTCATAAAATTATTATAAAAAATCCGGCATCATAAAAGATACCGGATAATTTTTTAAGGAGGAAAAATATGGACGAATATTGTATGTATCTGAGGAAGTCCCGTGTTGACCTGGACGCTGAGGCTCGTGGCGAAGGTGAAACACTGGCACGGCATCAGACAATGCTTATGGAACTCGCAAAACGTCAAGGGCTGAATGTCGTAAAAATCTACAAGGAAATTGTCAGCGGTGACAGCATTTCTGCACGTCCGCAAATGCAGATGCTTCTATCAGACCTTGCACAAAACAAGTACACCGGTGTGCTTGTCGTTGAGGTGGAACGTCTCGCACGTGGCGACACCATAGACCAGGGAATAGTAGCACAGGCTTTCAAGCAGTCGGACACAAAAATTATAACGCCCGTCAAGACATACGACCCTAACAACGAGTTTGACGAGGAATATTTTGAATTTTCGCTTTTCATGTCACGTCGGGAGTACAAGACCATAAAAAGACGTATGCAGGCAGGGAGACTTGCCTCTGTAAAAGAGGGAAATTATATATGTTCACGCACTCCATACGGCTACAGGAAAGTAAGTCCCGACCCTAAAACTCATACGCTTGAAATAGTACCGGAAGAAGCGGAAACAGTTAAACTTATTTACAAGATGTATCTTGACGGTCACGGTGCTAAATTCATATCGGCAGAACTCAACCGCATGGGTATCAGACCGCAGAAAAGCGAGTTATGGGAAACTCCGAGTGTCAAGAAAATACTCACTAATCCGTTGTACTGCGGTAAAATCGGCTGGAATAACAAGTCTAACGGTAGTACTCTTTATCAAGGCAAACACAAGGCTATCGTTTCGGAAGAAGTATTCAATGCCGTGCAGGACAAAAAGAAAAATAATCCGGTCGCTCAGTTGCACCCGAATGACGTTCTGCTGAATTACTATCACGGCATACTTTACTGCAAAAACTGCGGTCACCAGATGAAGAGACGTTACCTTGCAAGCAACGGTCATGAACATCTTTTATGTGCGTACAGTCAGTGCAGGGGAATGACTGTCGGTGCGTCGTTTGAAGAGGTTGACAATGCGGTTCTGACGGCGTTCAGATACAGAATTGAAAAACTCAGCGAGTTGTCAGATACCCAACAGCCAAAACATGAGGAAGTCACCATTGACCAGCGTAAGCCAATTGAGGTGGAACTCTCCAAATCAAAAAAGCAACAGGACAGGCTTTATGACTTGCTCGAACAGGGAATATATGATGCTAACACTTTTTTGGAACGTTCAAAGGTAGTCAGCGAAAAAATAAAAACTCTTGAAAATGCCCTTGCTGAAATAGAATCCCAGTCCGAACCCGAAAAACTGCCGGTCAAGGAACTGAAAGTAAGACTGCAATATGTTATTGACAACTTCAGCATTGCCACACCGGAAGAAAAAAATACCATGCTGAAAAACGTCGTACAGAAAATACACTACACAAAAACTCAGAGAATGTGCAATCATAAACGTTTTTCCGACCTGACCCTTGAGGTCGATTTCTTATGATACCTATGTACAACATGAATATATCTATTTTTTCTCATACTGCCACATAGTTTACCTCCTTTCCCACGGCCATGGGTCATCAATCCAAGACCAGTGCTGAGAGTCGTTTGTCTGGAGAGGTGTTATAGGACCGAAACGCCTGCTGAACTCATTTTCTGCCTCGCCGAGCAGTCTGTTGTATTTATTAAAGAGAGCCAAAGCACGACGGCAGTTTGGGTGGGTGTCAAGATAAAGATTGAGTTCTTTTATTGCAAAGCTGTATTTCTGTATTTTGGTAAGAAGTGCTTGACGTTCATTCATTGCTGTCAGCTCCTCTCATAAAAGGGAAGTTAAGGTCGGGGAAAAGCGTACCTATCGGGAAAGCCTCGTCATCAGTGTATACATCGCCCCATTCTTGAAAAGGCACATATGCCATAGCAAGAGGTGCATTCTGTGGAAAGCGTGACATATTGCTATTCTGAGGCGGTCGGACTGGACTACTGAAAGTTTCCTGTGAATCGAGACTATTTTCACGTTCACGGAGAATCAGACCGTCCATATCGTCAAACAGATTCAGATTCATGAATAAAGTCCTCCTTTCATATTTGCGGAGAACACCGTGCAGATGTCCTCCGCACATTACATTATATTCAGACTTGTTAAAACAGGTGAAAAAAACGGACTTAAAAATCAAGTCCGTTTTTTTGGCTTATTAAAATTTCGGCAGTATACTGGAATATTGTTTTGAACACTTTCCGCAAGCCCAGTAAGTTCCGCTGTAATCGGCGAGCTGGTCGCTTGCTATATCAATTTCGTCATAATTTTCGGGAGCAATTTTCTGAGCAGCGGAACAGCTTGAGTTTTTATGTATACAGTTTGATTCAGTATTCAGAATAAAATGTATACTATTGGAATTCTGGGCAGGAGGTTCTGTCGGCTGTTGTCCGAGACTTACTTTTACCTTTACTACAGTGCCTTTTTCGACTTTCGAATAACTTTCAATATCCTGTCCGAGAATACCGCCCTCTGCGATATATGGGTGATATTCTGTACTGTCTTTTTCTATCGTAATGTATTCACTGTACATTTTTATTGCTTCGTCATAATTTTTTCCAAATAAATCGGGACATTCAACAATAACAATATTTTCGGTGGTTGCTTCAGTAGTGGTTGTTTCGGTGGCGGTTGTTATTTCAGTTGTTGTAGTTGTAATTTTTTCAGAAGTTTTTGTTGTAGTGGTATTTTTTTCTGTTGTGGTTGCTTCAGTAGTTGTTTCTGTTGCATTTGATTCTTTTTGACTTTCTGTTACCGTCGAACTTTCCGTACTGCTTGTCTCATCGTTTTGGCTGTCATGTCTTCCGCACGAACCGATAATCAGAAGAAGTACAACTATTGCTATAATAGTATTGCGTTTCTTTTTTTATCCTTTGATTTGTTTTTCATGTAAAAATCCTTCTTTATAAATTATGTGAATACCGAAAAGCCAAGCTGACTGAGTACCGTCATAATCACTCCGGCGAGGAGTACACCGCACATTACGGCTATAATGCTTTTCTTGAAATCGAGCTTTAAGAAACTTGCGGCGAGAGTGCCTGTCCACGCACCAGTGCCAGGCAGTGGTATTCCCACGAAAAGCAACAACGCCCAGAACATACCCTTACCGGCTTTTGCCTGTAGCTTTTCACCGCCCTTGCTTCCTTTTTCGAGACACCACGTAAAGAATCCCCCTATAACTTTCTTGTCCTTGCCCCATTCGAGAATCTTTCTGGCAAAGAGGAATATAAAAGGCACGGGTATCATATTGCCTATCATGCACAGCGGTAAAGCCTTGTACCACGGTATTCCGAAACCGATACCAAAAGGTACGCCCCCTCTGAGTTCGACAATAGGCACCATTGAGATTAAAAAGGTAAGAATGTATTTTTTCATGTTAAAAAACTCTCTTTCATCTGAATTTCGGCAGAAATGCCGGATTATCTCTTTTCAGTATTGAAAAGTTAAGATATAATGTTTTACTGTAATGCCGGTAAGATTAAGTACCGGTTATAGTTCCTCTTAAAGAGGTTACGGGTGAGATAGTTGACGTTTGATATAGATATTATCGCATATTATTGCTGTTAAGTCAAGCATTAAACGGCAAAACCGTAAAAATCCCATGAAAACGGTAATTTTCACGGGATTTTTTGTTGAATAGAACAAATTATATAATATTTACCGGTTCTTTGTTAAGGATAGCCATAAATTCCTCGCCTGTGATAGTTTCCTTTTCGAGCAGGAAGTGTGCAAGTTCATGGAGCTTTACGGAGTTTTCCGAGAGGATTTTTATAGCCTTTTCGTGAGCTGTCTTTATTATGTTTTTAACTTCCTCGTCAATCTGAGTTGCTGTCTCAGGGGAGCAGGCAAGGGAAGTATCACCGCCGAGATACTGGTTGTTTACAGTTTCGAGAGCTACCATATCGAATTTTTCGCTCATGCCGTAACAAGTAACCATAGCACGTGCAATTTTGGTAGCCTTTTCGATGTCATTGGAAGCACCGCTTGTGCAGGTATTGAAGATTAGTTCCTCTGCTGAACGTCCGCCGGTTAAGGTTGCTATGCGTGCGAGAGCCTCCTCTTTTGACATAAGGAACTTTTCGCCCTCGTCCACCTGCATGGTATAGCCCAATGCTCCGGAAGTTCTCGGAATAATGGTAATCTTATGTACCGGAGCGGAATCTTTCTGCATGGCGGCTACGAGTGCATGACCTATTTCGTGGTATGCGATAATTTCCTTTTCTTTCTGCGAGATAACGGCGTTTTTGCGTTCATATCCTGCTATTACCACTTCAACGCTTTCTTCTAAATCTGCCTGTGATACAGTTTTTCTTCCGGAACGTACGGCACGTAAAGCACCCTCGTTTATTATGTTGGCGAGTTCAGCACCGGAAGCACCAGCGGTAGCCCTTGCGATAGCGTTGTAGTCTATGTTTTCTTCTGTCTTGACTTTTTCGGCATGGACTTTTAAGATAGCCTCTCTGCCCTGTAGGTCGGGGAGTTCAGCCGGAATACGCCTGTCGAAACGTCCGGGACGCAACAGAGCAGGGTCGAGAGATTCGGGGCGGTTGGTAGCACCCAGTATGACAACGCCCTTTTTGCCGTCAAAGCCGTCCATTTCAGTAAGCAACTGGTTAAGGGTCTGTTCTCTCTCGTCGTTACCGCTGAGATTGCCGTCACGTTTTTTGCCTATGGTGTCTATCTCGTCAATGAAGACAATACAGGGAGCTTTTTCGTTAGCCTGTTTGAAAAGGTCACGGACTTTAGCAGCACCCATGCCAACGAACATCTCGACGAACTCCGAGCCGGATATTGAGAAGAAAGGCACGCTTGCCTCACCTGCCACTGCCTGTGCAAGCAAGGTTTTGCCAGTGCCGGGAGGACCGACGAGCAAAGCACCTTTCGGGAGATTAGCACCTATTTCAGCGTATTTCTGAGGATTATGCAGAAAGTCCACTATCTCAACGAGAGCCTCCTTTGCCTCGTCCTGACCTGCCACGTCAGCGAAAGTCTTACCAGTCTGAGCCTTGACGTATATTTTAGCGTTGCTTTTTCCGAAAGACATAGAGTTACCGCCCATACGCTTATTCATACTTTTCATTAGGACATTCCACAGTACAATCATGAAAACAAGCGGAAGAATCCATGAGACAATAAACTCAAATATCGGGTTGATTTCCTCTATACTGCCGGTGAAGTCAATATCGCCTTTTTCATAGAGACGTGAAACAAGTTCGTCGTCGTCAAGCCTTATAGTAGAGTAAACCTGCTTACCGCCGTTTTCTTTTTCGGTTTCAAACTTTATAATAGTGTCTTCAATCTGAACTTTTTTCACTTCGCCCTCGTCAATTTTTTTAAGGAAGAAGCTGTAGTTTGTCTCCTTAACCTGTGCCTCTTTGACTGCCGGAATAACAAGCATATTGAAAAGCAAAAGCAGTACCATACATATAGCACCGAAAATTGCAAGCTGTTTCCAGCCGTTTTTGTTTTCTTTCAAAAAATCATCTCCTTACGAAAGAGATTATATCACATAATCAGACAAAAAACAACCCACAGTTTGTGACAAAAGTGAAAACTAAATGAAAAATTCAAGTAAAATTCTTCCGTATGAATAATCATGAAAAATTTTCCGATAATTTTATACGAGGTGACGGAAATGAAAAAAAATATAATTCTTGCCGGCGGACTTTTTCTTGCCATTTTACTTTCTAATATCGGGTCTTTCGTGAGCGACGGCATGGCTCTCGACGGACTGCGTGAAAGCGTACTCAGACTGCATATTCTCGCTGAATCCGACAGCGATTATGACCAGAATTTAAAACTGAAAGTCCGTGACGCACTCCTTGAGAGCGGTATTCTTGACGGCTCTGAAAATCTTGAACAGGCTGAAAATACCGCCCGTGAAAAGCTTCCGGAAATTATCGGACTTTCTGAAAAAACTCTCAGAGAAAACGGCTGTAATCTGCCGGTGAGTGCCGAAATAACAGAAACTGACTTTGATGAGAGGATTTACGGCGATATTACCATGCCAGCCGGAAGATACAAGGCTCTCCGGATAGAAATAGGCAGTGCTGAGGGTCATAACTGGTGGTGCGTGATGTACCCGCCTTTGTGTCTGCCGTGTGCGTGTGAGGTTGAAGAAAATCCGGAGACGGTTGACGTTTTTTTCAGCGAAAAGGAAACGGACATCATGAAAAAGCCCGAAAAATATAAGGTGCGTTTTGCTGTATGGGACAAGCTGAAAGAGATTTTTAAATGACTGTTTGTGCAATATGACGGTTTTCAAGAAAAATACTTGACAATATTTATTTTATTTGGTATAATATGTATGGAATGCGTGGATGAGGCATTTCTCCTAGGGAATGGGCATGGAATTTTATATTTCATGCCTGTTTTTATTTCTGCCAATGAAACGAATAGTTTTTATAATATTTTTTGTGCATAATGACAAAATTTTCATATTTGCTTGACAAACGGCGATTATAGTATTATAATAATACGGTAAACAAAGCAGAGCATTGATGTTCTCACCGTCCGGTATTACTAAAGCGGTCAATAATTACAGTGTGTCCTTTTATCAAGGGGTTAATTTTACGTGCTGTTTTTATGGGTGAGTGCGGAGTGTCTCTGTACTCATTTTTTTGTTTTATTATTATAGTTGGAGGTGCTTGACTATTAGTAAGCAGGAACTGCAAATCAATGAAGAAATCAGAGACAAGGAAGTTCTCGTGATTGACGCTGAAGGCAAGAAACTTGGCGTGATGTCATCAAAAGAAGCTCAACAGATAGCTTTTGAACAGGATTTAGACCTCGTTAAAATCGCTCCGCAGGCTACACCGCCTGTATGTCGTATTATGGATTACGGCAAGTACTGTTTTGAGCAGACAAAGCGTGAAAAGGAAGCCAGAAAGAATCAGAAAGTTGTTTCAGTAAAGGAAATCAGAATGTTTTCTACTATTGATACACATGACTTTGAAACCAAAGTGAATCAGGCTGTTAAATTCTTACAGGGCGGAGATAAGCTTAAAGTTTCCGTGCGTTTCCGCAAGAGAGCTATTGCTCACCCACAGCTCGGCGAAGAACTGCTTGAACGTTTCAAAGAGGCAGTTTCCTCAGCCGGCACTGTTGACAAGCCAGCTAAAATGGAGGGACGCAGTCTTGTCATGTTCGTCTCACCCAAATCATCAAAGTAAGAACTGACCTGTTCTGAATTAAGGAGGATTATTAAAATGGCAAAGGTTAAGGTTAAAACTCATTCGGGCGCAAAAAAGCGTTTTAAGGTTACAGGAAGCGGTAAGGTTAAGTATCAGCACACTAACAAGAGACACAGACTTACCCAGAAAGACACAAAGCGTAAGAGAATTGCACGTAACGCAGGAGTTGCAGACTCCACCAACGCTCCTACAATCAAAAAGCTTGTTCCTTATCTTTAATCTCGGGAACTGAAACTATCGTTTTTTACTAAATTATTTTTGGAGGTATAAGACTATGGCACGTGTTAAAGGTGCAATGATGACTCGCAAGAGAAGAAATAAAACTTTAAAGCTTGCTAAGGGCTATTTCGGTGCAAAGAGCAAGCACTTCAAAATGGCTAAACAGGCTGTTATGAAGTCGGGCAATTACGCTTACATCGGCAGAAAACAGAAAAAGAGACAGTTCAGACAGCTCTGGATTACAAGAATCTCTGCTGCTGCTAAACTCAACGGCATGAACTACTCTACTTTTATGAACGGCTGTAAAAAGGCTGGCATTTCTCTCAATAGAAAAATGCTCTCTGAAATCGCTATAAACGACGCAGCAGGTTTCACTGCTATCGTTGAAAAGGCTAAGGCTGCTCTTTAATTCGCTTTATGAAACACGCTTCTTTTTATCAGAGGCGTGTTTTTGAATAATATGACACTGGAGGTGTCCGGACTTTTGGAAAATATTATCAAATCTAAGGATAATCCCGTTATCAAGCTGTATCAGAAACTTTCTTCGTCCAAAAAAGAGAGGATTCAGTACGGCTTGTTTGTGTTGGAGGGATTACGCATAACTGAAGACGCTCTGAAAGAAAGACATGTATCAAATCTTATTCTCACAGAAAATGCTTACGGCAGATATGCAGAGAATCTGTTTCAGGCTGATTTGAGAGATACAAAAACCATTGTTATTTCAAATGAACTTGGAAACAGAATAGCTTCAACAAGCAACACGCAGGGGGTCTTTGCCATATGCAGTATACCGCCGGAGCGTGAGCCTGTTTTCAGCGATAATGGCAAGTATATTGTACTTTACGGTCTGCAAGACCCCGGAAATGTCGGCATGATTATACGCACCGCCGACGCTCTCGGCATGGATGGCATTATTCTCTCCGGCTCTTGCGATTTGTACAGCCCTAAGGTTATCCGTTCTACTATGGGGTCTGTTTTCCGCACAAATATCTTTATCGTAAACGACACGGAAAGGCTCTTTTCACTGCTTGAAAAAAACAACGTTGTCACTTCGGCAGGAGTGATAGACGGCGATGTAAATGTTACAGAATGCAGTTTTGAGGGCAGACAGGCGGTTTTTGTCGGAAATGAGGGCAACGGTCTGCCTGAAGAAGTCTCCGCAAGGTGTACACGGCGTGTTACCATTCACATGAACGGCAGTATAAACTCTCTCAATGTTGCTATGGCTTCGGGCATTCTTATGTGGGAAATGCGAAAGTAAAGGTGTGTTTTTTGAAAGAAATAAAATATCTGGTATGGCTTGCTATGGTTTTCGGCAGTACCTCAGAAAAAGTATGGGAAATCTTAAAGGAATACAGCACGGCTTATGAGGCATATTCTGAATTGTCGTCGGGTGCGTGCAGTATAAGGCTTACTGAAAGTCAGAAAAAGAATGTACAAAAAATAACTCTGGAAAAAGCAGAGGAAACTATAATGAACTGTGTCGAAAAGGGAATAAACATATTAGGATTTAATTCTCCGGCATACCCCGAAAGACTTAGGCGTATAAAATGCCCTCCGCCTGTTATTTACTATATGGGGAATATTTCTTGCATTTCGCAGGAAAATAACATATCATGCGTCGGTACGAGAGATGCGAGCAGATATACTCTCAATACAGTATCAAGAATATGTACTGAGCTTGCCATGAACGGCTTTACAATAGTGAGCGGTTTTGCAGTGGGCTGTGATATAACCTCTCATCTTTCGGCAGTGGGGGCAAGCCGTCCGACCGTCTGTGTGCTGGGCTGTGGTATAGATATTAACTATCCGCCACAGAATAAACAGTACAGAAATGATATTCTGAGAACCGGCGGGGTTTTTATTTCAGAGTTTCCGCCGAATACTCCGGCTTATGCAAGTAATTTTCCGCAGAGAAACAGAATAATTGCCGGACTTAGCAGAGCAACTATTGTATTTGAGGCAGGGGCGAGGAGCGGTTCTCTCAGTACTGCAAATCTTGTCAGAAGTCAGAAAGGCGAGCTTTTCTGTTTACCGCCGACGGATTTGTTTGACAGCAGATATTCCGGAAATATAAAGCTCCTCCGCAGTACCGCAAAACCGCTGTACAGCGTGCAGGATATATTTGATTTTTACGGCACGGAAAAGGTAAGTTGCTTTTCGGAAAATAAAACTCCTCCCGATATTAAGAAAAAAATAAAAAGCACTGCCGTGAAGCCGGAAGAACACAGAAAAAGCAGTCCGGAAGAAAAAGCTGTTTCAGATGTCAATGAAAAGCCGGAAAAGCATGAAATAATTTTTACGCCGGTACAGCAGAAAATACTTGAAATGCTCGACATTGGTGCAGTACACGTTGATGTTATTATTCAAAAGTTTGATGATATGGATATTTCTGAAATAATAACCGAAATCATGGAGCTACAGATTGCAGGGATTATAGAGGAAATAGCAGGGAGCAGATACAGAAAATGCTGATTCTGCCGGAAAAAAGAGAAAGGGGAATACGGATAAATGCCGGATTTAGTTATAGTTGAATCGCCAGCAAAGGCAAAAACAATAAAAAAGTATCTCGGAGCAGGATATGAGGTTATCGCTTCAATGGGTCATATCCGTGACCTGCCTAAGTCTAAAATGGGCGTGGATAAGGAAAACGACTTTGCACCGCATTATGTTGAAATGAAAGGCAAGGAAGACGTTATCAAGGAGTTACGCAAATGTGCCAAAAAATGCGACAAGGTCTATCTCGCTACCGACCCCGACCGTGAGGGCGAGGCTATCTCATGGCATATCGCTCAGTTGCTTAAACTCGATATGAATGACAACAACCGTGTAGCATTCAATGAAATCACTAAGACGGGTATTCAGAGCGGTATGAGCAGTCCGCACAAAATTGATACCGACCTCGTGAACGCCCAGCAGGCAAGGCGTATACTTGACAGGCTTGTGGGCTATGAATTAAGTCCTTTTCTCTGGAAAAAGGTAAAGAGGGGACTTTCTGCCGGACGTGTACAGTCGGTTACTGTCAGCCTTATTGTTGACAGGGAAGAAGCTATCAAAAAATTCAAGCCTATGGAGTACTGGTCAATCGACGCAAAATTCACCGCTCCCGATTCTGATAAAGTTTTTGACGCTTCTCTCGTTTCTGTGGACGGAAAGAAAATCGAGATTCCCGACCAGTCTGGAAAGGTAAACGACAGCAAGATAAGGATTTCAAGCAGAGCTGATGCGGACAGCATACTGAAAAGGCTCGAAAACGCCGAATATAAAGTAAAGTCCGTAAAAAGACGTGTCACTAAAAAACAGCCTGCTCCGCCCTTTATAACTTCCACCATGCAACAGGAAGCTTCAAGAAAACTGAATTTCAGTTCAAAGCGTACAATGAAAACCGCTCAGGAACTCTATGAGGGTGTGGACATTGAGGGCATAGGTGCTGTAGGTCTTATTACGTACATGAGAACGGACAGCCTGAGAATTTCAGCAGAGGCTAAATTATCCGCATCACAGTATATAGATACAGTATACGGCAGTAATTATTTGCCGGATAAGCCGAGAGAATACAAGTCGGGCAAAAACTCACAGGACGCTCACGAGGCTATACGTCCGTCCACTCCTGAACTCACCCCCGACCGTGTGAAAAACAGTCTCACAGGCGACCAGTACAAACTTTACAAGCTGATATGGGAACGCTTTATAGCAAGTCAGATGGCTAATGCACTTCTTGATACTACTTCCGTTGAAATAGAGGCTGAGGGCTGTATTTTCAGAGCCTCCGGTTACTCTGTTAAGTTTGACGGTTTCATGGTGCTTTACGTCGATTCTGATTCGGACGACAACAGCAAAAAGGAACTTCCGGTTATAAACAATGACGATATTCTAAGCCTTGTGTCAATCGCCGGAAATCAGCATTTCACACAGCCCCCTCCGAGATATACTGAAGCTTCGCTTATAAAGACCCTTGAAGAAAACGGCATAGGCAGACCGAGTACGTATGCACCTACTATCACCACAATAACAAACCGTCAGTACGTAGAGCGTGACGGCAAGGCCCTTAAACCCACAGCTTTAGGCGAAGTAACTACTAAACTGATGAAAGAGCATTTTAAGAAAATCGTTGATGCTAAGTTTACCGCCGACATGGAAAACAGCCTTGACGAAATAGAACACGGCAACAAAAACTGGGTCGATACACTGCACGAATTTTATGACGATTTCGCCGAAACTCTCCAAAAGGCTGAGACGGCTATGGAGGGCAAGCGTGTGAAAGTTCCCGATGAGGAGACAGATATTATATGTGAGCAGTGCGGTCGCAATATGGTTATAAAGTTCAGCAAGTACGGAAAGTTCCTCGCCTGTCCGGGATTTCCGGAGTGCAAAAACGCAAAGCAGATAGTTACTGAAGCAGACGGAAACTGTCCACGCTGTAACGGCAAGATGTTGCTGAAAAAATCCAAAAAGGGCAGAAGTTTCTATGGCTGTGAAAACTATCCGGAATGCAACTTCATGACATGGAATGTACCGTCTAAAGAAGTCTGTCCGGACTGCAAAAAGACTTTGTTTGTAAAGGGCGGTAAGCACGGAAAACTTGTCTGCGAGAATACCGACTGCGGTTATGAAAGAGAGTTGAAAAAATGACAGTAAACGTAATAGGAGCAGGGCTTGCCGGATGTGAATCGGCATGGATTCTTGCACAGAACGGCATAAACGTTAAATTATTTGAAATGAAACCGGAAAAATACTCTCCGGCACATAAGTACGGCGGTTTTGCGGAGCTGGTGTGTTCAAATTCGCTTAAAGCTTCACGCCTTGAATCCGCCGGCGGTCTGCTTAAATATGAAATGGAAATGCTCGGCTCGCTGACAGTGCCGTGTGCAAAGGCAAACTCAGTAGAGGCAGGTGGTGCTTTGGCGGTGGACAGGGAAAAGTTTTCCGACAGCGTAACCGAAAAAATAAAAAGCCACCCTCTTATTGAGGTAATCGGCGGAGAGGTCACGGAAATCCCCGACGGCATAACCATAATAGCTACTGGTCCGCTGACTTCCGGAGCAATGGCAGAAAATATAAAGTCTCTCTGCGGTGAGGGGCTGAGTTTCTACGACGCTGCCGCACCTATCGTGACCGCCGAAAGTCTCGACATGGAAAAGGTCTTCTATGCCTCACGATACGACAGGGGAGAGGCTGACTATATAAACTGTCCCATGAATAAAGACGAGTATCTGGCATTCTATGAGGAACTAATAAAAGCGGAAAAGGTTCAGCTTAAAGACTTTGAAACGCACCCTTTCAGCGTATATGAGGGCTGTATGCCGATTGAGGTTTTAGCTTCAAGGGGCGTTGATACTATGCGTTTCGGACCTTTAAAGCCTGTAGGAATCACCGATATAAGAACCGGTAAACGTCCGTATGCAGTAGTGCAGTTGAGACGTGAAAACCGTGAGGGTACACTGTTCAATCTTGTCGGATTTCAAACTAATCTTAAATTCGGCGAGCAAAA
This sequence comes from Ruminococcus flavefaciens, assembly GCA_023667045.1. Lineage (GTDB taxonomy): Bacteria > Bacillota > Clostridia > Oscillospirales > Ruminococcaceae > Ruminococcus > Ruminococcus flavefaciens_AC. The sequence continues at coordinate 72,073 of JAMPAU010000002.1, forward strand.
AAGGGTCTTTTCCATGATAACAGGTTTGGAAAATGCCGAGTTTATGCGTTACGGCGTTATGCACAGAAATACTTTCATAAACAGTCCGGAACTGCTTGACGCTGACTTCTCCATGAGGAATAATCCGGATATATACTTTGCCGGACAGATAACAGGCGTTGAGGGTTATATGGAATCCGCCATGAGCGGTCTTATTGCCGGAATATCTGTGGCAAGGAAAATAAAGGGTCTTGAACCGCTGAGACTTCCGACCGATACAATGACTGGTGCTTTGTCGGCATATGTCAGCGACCCATACAATGCAGGTAAATTTCAGCCTATGGGTGCTAATATGGGAATACTCCCCGACCTCAGCGTGAGAATAAAGGACAAAAAACAAAAGTACGGCGTTTATGCAGAACGTGCCGTTAATTCGCTTAAAAGCGAACTGGAAAGGATAGCCTATGAAAATAATAGTTGACGCATTCGGCGGAGACAATGCACCTCTTGAGGTTCTTAAAGGCTGTGAAAGAGCAGTCTCTGAACTCGGCGTTAATATAATACTTACAGGAAACGAAAAGAAGATAAAGTCATGTGCGAAAAAGAACGAGATAAGCCTTGACGGCATGGAGATTGTACACACTGATGAGGTTTTTGACATTCATGAAGAACCAAAGGAAATTATAAAGTCCGGAAAAAATACCTCTATGGCTGTGGGACTTCAGTTGCTCGCCGACGGCAAGGGCGACGCTTTTGTTTCGGCAGGAAGCACAGGGGCATTGGTTATGGGGGCTACCTTTATTGTAAAGCGTATAAAGGGTATAAAGCGTATTGCACCGTCTCCGGTACTTCCGGCTGACAAGGGCAGTTTCATTCTCACTGACGCTGGTGCTAATACTGAATGCCGTCCGGAAATGCTCGTGCAGTTTGCGGTAATGGGCTGTGCCTATATGGAAAAGGTTATGGGCATGAAAAAGCCTAAAGTAGCTCTGCTCAACATAGGTGCAGAGGAAACAAAGGGTCGTGAACTCGAAATAGAAGCATATAAACTGCTTGAAAAATCCGGACTTAACTTTGTCGGAAACATTGAAGCACGTGATATGCCGAAAGGTGAAGTGCAGGTAGTTGTCACCGACGGTTTCACTGGTAATATAGCTCTCAAACTCTATGAGGGCATGGGTTCATTTTTTGGCAAGAAGATGAAGTGGATTTTTTCCGGAGCAGGTAAAGTAGGTGCTGTTTTTTCACTGGGAAAAATAAAGAAGTTCCGCAAGCAAATGGACTATAAAGAGGTAGGCGGTTCGGCACTGCTTGGTGTTAAAAGACCTGTCATAAAGGCTCACGGCAGTTCAGACGGCACGGCATTTTTCAATGCGGTAAGACAGGCACAGAAATGCGTTAAAACAGACGTTTCCGGAGTAATAGAAAAATATTCTGCACAGATAGCAAAAGCAACAAAGGAGTTGGAAAAAAGTGGACAGAATTGAAAAATTAGAAAAGACTATAGGATATACTTTCAAAGATAAAAGTCTCATAAATCAGGCTCTTACACATTCTTCATATGCCAATGAAAGAAAGAATCCGTCAAGCTGTAATGAACGCCTTGAATTTTTAGGCGACAGCGTGCTTTCAATAGTTGTATCGGACTATCTCTATAAAAGTCTGAACGTTGCAGAGGGCGAACTGACAAGAGTACGTGCCTCACTGGTATGTGAAAAGTCTCTGCACGTCTTTGCAAAACAGATAAATCTCGGTTCATTTCTTTATCTCGGCAAGGGCGAGGAAAATACAGGCGGTCGTGAAAGACCCTCTATTCTGGCAGACGCTTTTGAAGCAGTAATAGCCGCTATCTATCTTGACGGCGGTATTGAACCGGCATCTAAGCACATTCTCCGCTTTATGCCGGAAGATGTTCAGCACCCACAAAAACCCGCTTTCAGCGACTTCAAAACCGTTTTACAGGAGATTGTACAGAAAAATCCGGAAGAAAAAGTAGAGTACGCCCTTATAGGTGAAGAAGGTCCGGACCACAACAAGCGTTTTGTCGTGGAAGTACGCCTTAATTCACAGGTAATCGGAAAGGGCAGGGGCAGGAGCAAGAAAGAGGCTGAACAGCTCGCCGCCAAAGAGGCTCTTGGACTTATGGGATATGAAGCACAGTAATATTTCTATTTTTATTGCTCACGTCGGCTGTCCGAATAAGTGCAGTTTCTGCAATCAGCATACAATCAGCGGTGCTGTAAAAACCCCGACCGCTGATGAAGTAAAAGAGATTTGCAGACAGTCGCTTGATGAAATACGTTCTCCGGAAAATACAGAGATAGCTTTTTTCGGCGGAAGTTTCACGGCTATACCACGTGGCTATATGCTCGAACTGCTCGAAACGGCTCATGAGTTTGTCGGTGAGGGGAAATTTCACGGAATAAGGGTCTCCACCCGTCCGGACTGCATAGACAGGGAAGTTCTTGAAATAATGAAAAAATACGGCGTGACGGCTGTTGAACTCGGTACGCAGTCCATGAATGACGATGTACTCCGGCTGAACGACAGGGGACACACTTCACAGGACGTTTTCAATGCTGTGTCTCTTATACGTGAGTATGGCTTTGAACTGGGTTTACAGATGATGGTTGGACTTTACGGAAGTACTCCCGAAACAGAATATCATACCATGAAAAAAATCCTTGAGATACGTCCCGACACGGCGAGAATATACCCTGTAGTAATACTTAAACACACACGCCTTGCTGAACTCTTTGAATCCGGCGAATATAAGCCCTTTGACTTTGATTTTGTCGTGGACTTTTCGGCAGAGTGTCTTATGGAGTTTGAAAGGAACGGCATACGGGTAATCAAGTGCGGACTTCATGCAAGCGAGGGTGTAGAGGGCGATATGGTAGGTGGATTCTATCACCCTGCATTCCGTGAACTATGCGAAAGCCGTATATACCGCCGTAAGATGTCCGAAATTATACAGAATAAAGCCGGACGGTATGTTTTCAGAGTAAATGACAGGTGCATAAGCAAGGCACTTGGTCACGGAAAATGCAACGCTGAATATTTCAGAAAATACGGCACGGAAATAAAAATTACCGGAGACAGAAGTATTCCTGTTTATGAGGTTGAGGAGGTGGAGTGATTGTATCTTAAATCACTTGAAATACATGGTTTCAAGTCTTTTCCGGATAAAATAAACCTTACTTTCGACAAGGGGCTTACTGCTGTAGTAGGACCTAACGGCAGTGGAAAAAGCAATATAGGCGATTCGGTGAGGTGGGTTCTCGGCGAGCAGTCCACAAAGACCCTAAGAGGCAACAAAATGGAAGATGTTATTTTTTCCGGCACTGTAGCCCGCAAGCCTATGGGTTTTGCCTCTGTCACGCTGAATATAGACAACTCCGACGGTACTCTTTCTGATATGGGCGAGGAAATAGCCGTTACAAGAAAACTCTACCGGAGCGGTGAAAGCGAATACATGATAAATGGCAGGTCGGTGCGTCTCAAGGATATAAACGAGCTTTTCATGGATACCGGTTTAGGACGTGACGGCTACTCTATTATCGGACAGGGGCGTATAGCCGAAATAGTCGGGGCAAAAAGCAGTGAACGCCGTGACATCTTTGAGGAAGCCTCTGGTATTTCAAAGTTCCGGTACAGAAAAATCGAGGCGGAAAGGAAGTTAACTTCAGCACAGGAAAATCTCCTTAGGCTTACCGATATTCTTTCAGAACTTGAAAGCAGAATCGAACCGCTGAGAATACAGTCGCAGAAAGCAGAAAAATTTCTGAAACTTTCTGAGGAAAAGAAAACACTTGAAATATCTGTATGGGTAAACCGTCTGGACGAAATGAAAAAGTCGCTTGAAAGACTTGAAGAAAAAATACTTGTCAGCCGTACCGAATACGAAAATATCGAAAATGATATACGTGAGCAGGAAAAAAAGCTTGAAGACGGCTACAGAAAAATGCAAGAAAGTACGATACGTTCTGACGAAATACGCCGTAAAATGCTTGAAGAAGAAAAGACAGCCTCTGAAATGAAGTCCGGAATAGCTGTGCTTGAAAACGATATAAAGCATTCCGGACAGTCGGTATTATCGTATGAAAACGACATGGCAGGATATGAAAAGACAAGGCTTACCCTCACAGAACAGAGAGAGAATATTTTAAAGAATATCGAGAGCCTTGAAAGTGAACGTCTTGAACTGGAAAGAAAAATTTCTGAAACTGAAAAGAATCTCCGGCAGGCAGAAGCAGAAAACTTACGTCTCAGTGAAAGTACAGGCAGGTCGGGGGCTGATATAAACGCTTTGTATATAAGACAGAGCGAATATCGTTTTTCGTGCGAATCGGCAGGAAAAGTCAAACAGGAAGAAACGGCAAGGCTTGCGTCGCTCCGTGAAAACAGTGCGGAGCATGAAATGAAAATTTCAGAGTATGCGGAAAAAATAAAGCAGGCAGAGACAGAACTTGAAAATATCCGCACGAAGTCTGAAGAACTGGAAAAAAGCCTTCCAGAGCGTGAAAAGATATACAGCTCAAAGAGAGAGGACTTCAGAAAATCTGCCTCTGAACTCGAAAAAAACGGCTATAAGCTGAGAGAAGAACAGCAGAAAAGCAGGATTCTGCACGACCTTGAAAACAACATGGAGGGTTTCGCAGGGAGCGTAAAAGCCATTCTGAAAGCCTCGAAAAACGGACGGATAAACGGCGTGTACGGAACTGTAGCACAGAATATGAATGTAGACCAAAAATATGCGGTTGCGGTAGAGACTGCACTGGGCGGTGCTATGCAGAATATCATTGTGGAAAATGAAGAATCAGCAAAGCAGTGCATTGAGTTTCTGAAACAGCAGAAGTCCGGACGTGCTACTTTTCTTCCGCTGACTTCCATAAGAGGTCGTGAACTCACAGAGCGTGGTCTTGAAGAATGCGAGGGCTTTATAGATGTTGCAAGCCATATAGCAGACTGTGACGGCAAATTCAAGGAAATTATATCTTCACTGCTGGGTCGTACCGTTATAGCCGAAAATATCAACACAGCAACTGAAATTGCTAAGAAATACGGCTATCGTTTCAGAATTGTCACAACGGACGGTCAGATTATAAATGCAGGAGGTTCTTTTACTGGTGGCTCTGTCCAGAAGATAAGCGGTATAATCACACGTAAAAATGAGATAAATTTTCTTGACAGCGACATTAAAAGACTTTCCGCTGAACATGACGCACTGCATGAAAAAAATGAAAAATTACGCACGGAAACTGAAAGTCTTTTCGGCGAGATTGAAAAGATAAAAGCCGGAATTACTTCATTCAGAAACGAAAATATCCGTGTCAGTGCGGAAATCTCTGCACTCCGGTCTCTCTCCGAGCAGATACGTTCACAGACCGGAAACACCGCCGGACTTATTGAGGAAGCAGAAAAAAAGATAAGTTCAGCAGAAAAGGACATGGAAAACTACAGCAGACTGCTTGCGGAAATCGGCATGAAAATTAAAACAGCCGAAAATGAACTTGAAGCAGAAAAAAATATAAGGGAAGTTCTCGGCAGAAATATATCTGAACTGTCTGAAAGCCTTTCCGCACTTAAAATAAAACATACCGGAATCGTAAAGGATATTCAAGCAAAAAAAAGCGATATTTCACGCACTGCCGGAAACCTTGAAGAACTTGAAAAAAACAAGGCGGTCATGACAGATAATATAGAAAAACTTAAAAAATCGGTTGCTGAAAAAAATGCGGAGATTATTCAGATACGTCAGAGACTTGAAAGTCTCCATGACAATACTGAATCTTATCTTAATCAGATAAAGCATTATCAGACACAGCACACAGAACAGAACCGCCTTGTAAATGAATTGCAGAGGAATCTTAAACAGACTAATGCTGAAAAAGAGCATTTTTCCGGCGAAATCACAAGGCTTGAAGAACGCCGTGAAAATATAAGCCGTGATTCTGACAATATCATAAAACAGCTCCTTGAAGTCTATGAACTCACTCGCTCTGAGGCTGTCGGCATGGCTGAAAAAATAGACGATATGCTTTCGGCACAGAAGAAACTTTCTGAAATAAAAAACAAAATAAAGGCTCTCGGAAGCGTTAACGTTGATTCGATAGATGAGTACAGGGAAGTTTCAGAAAGATATGATTTTATGTCCGGACAGATTGCCGACGTGCAGAAATCAAAGGCTGAACTCGAAAGGATTATTTCGGGGCTTACTGAGGAAATGAAACGTATCTTTTCGGAGAGTTTTGATATAATAAACGAAAATTTCAAGGGCATTTTCACGGAGCTTTTCGGGGGCGGTAAGGCTGAACTTGTACTCACAGACCCCGAAAATGTTCTTACATCGGGCATAGAGATAATTGTTGCACCTCCTGGAAAAGTAATAAAGAATCTTATTTCGCTTTCCGGCGGTGAACAGTCGTTCGTTGCTATTGCGATATACTTTGCAATACTTAAATTACGTCCTGCACCTTTCTGTATTCTTGACGAGATAGACGCTGCACTTGATGAGGTTAACGTCCGCAAGTACGCACAGTATCTCAGAAAGTTTACAGATACTACACAGTTTGTGCTTGTTACTCATCGCCGGAGTGCTATGGAAGAAGCCAACGTCTTGTACGGTGTGACTATGCAGGAAGACGGTATCTCAAAACTGCTTAAAATGGAACAGGTGGACTTTCAGGAGGATATAGCCGACATTCACTGACATTACAAAAGTATTGGAGGAATATAATGGGAATTATTCAGAAAATTGCAGAAGGACTGAAAAAAACTAAAGACTTTTTTCTTGGCAGACTACAGAAAATTCTTAACTCTTTCACTGTCATAGACGAGGAACTTTTTGACCAGCTTGAAGAAACTATGATTATGAGCGATATAGGCGTTGAGACTTCTGAGGAAATATGCGACCGTCTGCGTAAGAAAATAAAAGAGCGTGGCATTACCGACCCACAGATGATTATGGAGCTTATTCAGGAAATAATAGGCGAGATAATGGGCGACGATACCGGACTTGACCTGTCAGTGTCTCCGGCGGTTATAATGGTTATCGGCGTAAACGGTGCAGGCAAGACTACCACTATCGGCAAGATGTGCCACCAGTTCAAAAAAGAGGGCAAAAAGGTGCTTGTTGCCGCTGCCGATACTTTCCGTGCGGCTGCTATAGACCAGTTGCAAGTATGGACGGAAAGGGCAGGTGTTGACATTGTAAAGCACGCTGAGGGCTCAGACCCTGGTGCAGTGGTTTATGACGCTCTTGACGCTGCTCAGGCAAGAGGTTGCGACGTGATTATTATTGATACGGCAGGAAGACTTCACAACAAGAAAAATCTTATGGACGAACTCGCCAAAATCAACCGTATTATAGATAAAAAAGCCCCCGAAAGCTCACGTGAGATTCTGCTTGTGCTTGACGCTACAACCGGTCAGAATGCCGTCAATCAAGCTAAACTTTTCGGTCAGACTGCAAATATCACCGGAATAGTTCTCACTAAACTTGACGGCACTGCAAAGGGCGGTATCGTAATTTCAATCAAGAATGAACTCGGCATACCGGTAAAGCTTATCGGCGTTGGCGAAAAAATCGAAGACCTGCAACCCTTTGACAGCAGAGACTTTGTAACGGCACTTTTCAGCAGTCCGGAAACAGAAGAACGCAAGCAGGAAGTTCCGGAAGAACCCGAAGAAGTAATTGAAGATGAATCAGAGGAAGAAACTGTTGATGAATCTGAAAAGAAAAAGGGCTTTTTCGGTAAGCTTTTCGGCGGTAAGGATTCTGACGAAGAAGAACCCGAAACAGTCGATGAACCCGAAGAAACGTTAGCCGAAGAAGAACCGGAGCAGGCTGAAGAAACTGAAATAGTTCCAGAAGAAGAACCGGCAGAAGAAGTTATTGAAGAACCGGAAGAAATTACGGTAGAAGAACCCGAACAGCCGGAAGAAGTCGCTGTGGAAGAAGAAGCTGAAGAAGAAAACGGCGAAGAAGAAACTGATGAATATTCTGAGCAGATAAAGTCACTGGAAGAAGAAAAGGAAGACAGAAAACAGAGATTCTTCAGTAAGTTTGCCATTGCTGATACAGAAGAACCACAGGAAAATGAAAAGTCTGAAGACACAGCCGAAGTACATGAAGAAGCTGTCACGGACGAACCGGAAGAAGAAACAGCAGTCGCAGATGAACCGGAGCAGGATAAGCCTAAAAAACGTGGATTCTTCAGTAAACTTTTCGGCAAGAAAGGATAAGATTTATGATTAAAAAAATTGTTATGGCTACCAATAATGAAAATAAACTCCGTGAGGCAAGGGAAATTCTCTCGCCTCTCGGTATAGAGGTTGTTTCACAGAAAGAGGCTGGCGTGAGCATTGACCCCGAAGAAAACGGCATTACTTTTGCCGACAACGCTCTTATCAAGGCACAGGCTATATATGACGCTGTTAAATTTCCGGTAATAGCCGACGACAGCGGTCTGTGTGTTGACGCTCTCGGCGGACGACCGGGGGTATATTCCGCACGCTATGCCCCCAATGAAATAAAATGCACAAAGCTCCTCGACGAAATGAAAAACGTCCCCGACAATGAAAGAGGTGCTTACTTTGAATGCTGTATAGCCTTTACAGATGGTAAAAATACTGATTTCATGACAGGCAGATGTTACGGCACAATCACCCATGAAGAACGTGGTACTAATGGCTTTGGCTATGACCCTGTTTTTGAAGTGGACGGAAAAACTCTCGCTGAAATGTCCGCCGACGAAAAGAATGCAGTCAGCCACAGGGGTGAAGCTTTAAAACAGCTTTACAGTTATCTCGAAAAAAGGAAAGGTGAATGATTATGCTTACAAGCAAACAGAGAGCATACCTCAGAGGTATTGCTTCAACTTATGAGACTATATTTCAGGTAGGAAAAAGCGGTGTTACTGAATCCATGTGCAAGGATATAGGCGAGGCACTCCGCAAGCGTGAACTTATTAAACTGCGTGTACTTGAAAACTCCGGCTATACTGCACGTGAGGCAAGCGAGGAAATAGCTAAGGCTACCGGTTCGGAAGTAGTGCAGGTTATCGGCTCAAAGTTCGTGCTTTTCAAGCGTAACCCGAAAGAGCCGGTAATTGAGAATCTCCCGAAATGAGAATAGGCATATACGGCGGAAGTTTCAATCCTGTTCACAACGGACATATACACCTTGCGGAAACTGCCATGAGAGAGTTTAACCTTGACCATATATTCTTTGTGCCGTCAAGAATCTCTCCGCATAAGTCAAGCGACGAGTATGTTTCCGGTGAGGACAGGCTTGAAATGCTTAAAATTGCAACTTCTGTAAACGAAAAATTTCACGTCAGCGACTATGAACTGAAAAACGACAGAATAAGCTACTCTGTATATACTGTCGAGCATTTCCGGAATATTTTCAGAGATTACGGCGACGAGCTTTTTCTGCTTATTGGCAGTGATATGCTGATGTCTTTTGATACGTGGTTTATGCATAAGCGTATACTTGAAAAATCCTCTCTGATAGTTGTTTCACGGAATGAGGGAGACCTTGACGCACTCCGGAAAAAAGCCAGTGAACTTTCACCGGAAGGCAGGATTTTTATAAGTTCAGAACCGCCGGAGGTTGTTTCGTCTACAGACATCAGAAAAAATTTTCGTAAAAATTCTGATTTCTCTTGCTATCTTGACGAAAATGTAGTACAATATATAAGATTAAAGGGATTATATTCGGGTGATAATTAATTGTGAGGTGAAAAAAATGCTTTATGACACTTCGGAAAAGAAAAAGTACCTTAAAGAAAACCTCTCTCAGAAACGCTACACGCACTCGCTGAACGTTGCTGAGGAATGCCGTAAGCTTGCTCTGAAATACGGAGAAGACCCCGACAAAGCATATTTTGCCGGACTGCTACACGATATATGCAAGGAACTCCCCGACGAAAAGCAGAAAAGCCTTGTTATTGAAAGTGGTTTTACTGTGTGCCGTGAGGAGCTTGAAACAAGGTCGCTGTGGCACGCCATTGCCGGAGCTTACTTTATAAAGTCTCATTTCGGCGTTGAAGATATTGATATACTTAATTCTGTGCGTTTCCATACGGTAGGCAGGGCAGGAATGACACGCCTTGAAGAAATCGTATACATGGGCGACCTTATCTCAGCAGACAGAGACTACAAGGACGTTGACAGAATGCGTAAGATTGCCTACACAGACCTTAACACTGCCATGCTGGAGGGATTTTCATATTCTATAAAGTCTGTAGTGAAAAAAGGCGGGCTTGTTCCGATATGCACGGCAGAGGGGTATAATTTCTATACAAGGATTCACAGAGAAGAAAAGAACAAAAAATAATCTTTAAAAGAGAGGACTTCAGCAAGATGGACGAGGATTTCAGCAGAAACGAAAACCCAGAACCCATAAGGAAAATTTCAAAGGTCGGCAAAAAGAAAAATAAACACAAGTCAAAACACGCTAAGACTGTAGGCGGTCGGCATGAAGTGAGACCTTTGCAGGACGGCAACAGTGAAAAGTATGACGAAAAGCCTTTGCAGGAACACTATAAAGGCAAGTATGATGAGGAGTATCTCAGCGAGATAAACAGGGTGCAGTTTGAGGCAGACCCACCACGTCAGTACAAGGGCAGATATGAAGCAGGTGCAGAACCTAAAGAGGTCTATCGTGGTCGCTATGAGGCAGACAGCACAAAGCCCGAAAGTCACCAGTCTGAAAGCGGAAACTCCTTTGAAACGTATAACGGCAGATATTCCGCCGATACTCCGCCGGACGAGTCGGAGCAGATTATACGTGGCATAAAGAAACTTCCAGAAACTCCGCTCCCTCAGAAAAAGAAGAAGCCCGAAAAAAAGAAAGTCAAAAAACAGAAAAACAAGGTTGAGCAGGTGGCAGAAACTCCAAAAAAACGCCATAAGAAAAAAAGAAAAAAGTCCACGCTTACGGACTTCCTTGTAAAGCTTGTTTCAGTATCGGCGAGCATTGCAATAATCGGTGTAATGATTCTGAATATGCCTATACTCAAAGGCGACAGCGGAAATGTTTCTGTTATAGATTTCGTCAAGAACTATCAGCCTCTGGTGCAGGTTGAGGGAGAACTGAAAAAAAATACTATGGATTTGCAGATAGACACTGAAATAGTAGACGTTGACTTCTCTGACGGTCTTGATTTGCCGCAGCTTGTTGAGGGACAGTATACCGTGCTTTTTCTTGGTTTTGATGAGGAGGAGTTCAATACTGATGTTATATGGGTGTGCCAGTTTGATATAGGCAACGGCAGACTCAATATATTACAGATTCCACGAGATACTTGTTTTCCGGACTATACAAGCAGTCCTACCGGAAAATTCAACAGTATATACGCTATGGGACAGAAATATGTCAATCCGCCTATTCAGCGTGTAGTAAACGCCGTGCAGGAAAACTTCGGCATACCGATTGACGCATACATCACAACAGGATGTCACGATATTGTGGATATGGTTGACCTCGTGGGCGGTATTCCGATTACTCTTGACGAGGAAATAATCTACGAGGCAGACAAGAGAATACCAGCCGGCGAAACTGTCCTCAGCGGTGAGCAGGCAGAGTGGTTTGTGCGTTTTAGGTGGGCTTTGGCTGAGGGCGATATAGGTCGTATGAAAAACCAAAGGCGTTTCATGGCTGCCGCTATGCAGAAGCTCCTTAGCATTGTAAACGACGAGGGCAGAGTGAAATTATACAGCTACCTGAAGACTATTTACGACAACGAATATATCTACACAAACATGAGTTTAGGCGATATTGGTATGCTTGCTGACTTTGCCTCAACTCTCTCTATGGACAGCGTACAGGTGAATATGGTACCCGGCGAGGGTGCTAAGTATACCGCTCCCGACGGCGAAACCTATGATATTTATTCCGTCCATAAGCTTGCAACCCTCAATATGCTTAACAACTATTTCAGACCCTATCAGAAAATCATGACAAGCTCTGATTCGTCGATAGTCGAATATATTACAGACTATCAGAATACCGCATATGACGATACGTCAGATACTTTGCAGGGTATAAGCGACGGCGATGCAGACAACAGCGGTCTGGTTTACAAGGATATAAATTAACAGAAAGAAGGCATTATTTTATGACACAGCAGGAAAAACTTGAAACTATCATCAGAACCCTTGACCTCAAAAAAGGCGAGGACATTCAGGCGCTTAAAGTTGCCGACCTCACTATACTGGCTGACTACTTCATAATAGTCAACGGTACAAGCAACACCCATGCACGTACCCTTGCCGATGAGGTGGAGTTTCAGCTTTCACAGAAAGGCACAGAACCTCAGAGACGTGAATCAGATACCGGCAATACTTGGATTATCCTTGACTATGCTGATATTATAATACACGTCTTTGACAAGAATCAGAGACAGTTCTATAATTTAGAGGGTCTGTGGGCAGACGCTAATCCGGTTGATATAGGCGAGTGGCTTATAAAGGAGTGATTTTTTATGAAAACCAACAATCCTCAGGGCAGGGCGGTTGCTACAGGTATCGGGGTATATCTTATTGTAAAGTCCGTACTCAATATGGTTATAGGCGGTGGGCTTAATATATTAGGTCTGCTGACTTCTATAGGCGGTGCTGTTCTGCTTTTTTCGGGAATGCAGTATGTAAATATAGCCGTTGCTGGAATACTTTTTATAGTGGCGGTTGTACATCTTCCGGCTAATATATCCAATTTCGGCAGTAACTGGCTCTATCTGCTTGAAGGAATCATAGATATTGTCTGTGCTGTTCTCCTTGTGGCAAAAGACGACATCAAGGCACATTTTACAAACAACTGGACAGAAATAGGCGACATCTTTAAAAATTAATATTACAGTAAAGGAATGATTTGAAATGGACAGATACAATTATAAGGCTGTTGAGGCAAAGTGGCAGAAGTACTGGGACGAAAACCACACCTTTGAGACTTCTGACGATTTTTCAAAAAAGAAATTCTATGCACTTGTTGAGTTTCCCTATCCGTCCGGACACGGTATGCACGTTGGACACATAAAGGCTTATTCCGGTCTTGAGGTAGTATCACGTAAAAGACGTATGCAGGGCTATAACGTTCTTTTCCCGATAGGCTTTGACGCTTACGGTCTTCCAACAGAAAATACCGCTATCAAGGAAAAAATTCACCCACGTATTGTTACCGACAGAAACATTGAAAAGTTTACCGGACAGCTCCGCAAGGTAGGTTTTTCTTTTGACTGGTCACGTGTGATAGATACCACAGAAGAAAAATATTACAAGTGGACACAGTGGATTTTCCTTAAAATGTTTGAAAAGGGTCTTGTTTTCCGTGATAAGACTTCCGTAAACTACTGCCCAAGCTGTAAGGTTGTTCTCTCAAATGAGGATTCACAGGGCGGTAAGTGCGACATCTGCCACAGTGATATTATTCAGAAGACAAAAGAAGTATGGTATCTCCGCATAACTGAATATGCAGACAAACTTTTGCAGGGTCTTGAAGAAGTTGACTATCTCCCAAATGTAAAGCTCCAGCAACAGAACTGGATAGGCAAATCAACCGGTGCTTTTGTTGATTTCAGCATAAAGGAACACGACGAAAAACTTAAAATATATACCACACGTCCAGACACTCTCTACGGTGTAACTTTCATGGTTATTGCTCCGGAACACCCCATTATCCAGAAGTACAGAGACTCTATCTCAAATATTCAAGCTCTCGATGACTATAAAGCCGAGTGTGCAAAGAAAAGCGAATTTGAAAGAACTCAGCTCGTCAAGGACAAGACAGGCGTTAGAATAGAGGGTCTCACTGCAATAAACCCGATAACTAAAAAGGAAATTCCGGTTTATATTTCCGACTATGTAATGATGGGTTACGGCACAGGTGCTATCATGGCTGTTCCTGCCCACGACACAAGAGACTATGACTTTGCTAAGAAGTTCGGCATTGACATTATTGAGGTTATCAAGGGCGGTGACATCTCCAAAGAGGCTTACACAGGCGACGGCGAAATGGTTAACTCCGGCGACCTCAACGGCATTACCAACAAGAAAGACGCTATAGAAAAGGCTCTTTCTGTTCTCGAAGAACTCGGTTGCGGTGAGCGTGGCGTACAGTACAAGATGAAGGACTGGGCATTCAACCGTCAGCGTTACTGGGGCGAACCTATCCCGATAGTACACTGTCAGCACTGCGGTATGGTTGCCGTGCCTTATGACGAGTTACCGCTGAAACTTCCGGCTCTCGAAAACTTTGAACCCGGTACGGACGGCGAAAGTCCGCTTGCTAAGATTGACAGCTTTGTTAACTGCAAATGCCCGAAATGTCACGGCGACGCTAAGCGTGAAACCGACACAATGCCACAGTGGGCAGGTTCTTCATGGTACTTCCTCCGCTACTGCGACCCGCACAATGACAATGAATTTGCTTCACAGGATGCTCTTAAATACTGGTTGCCGGTAGACTGGTACAACGGCGGTATGGAACACGTAACCCGTCATATGATTTATTCGAGATTCTGGCATAAGTTCCTCTATGACCTCGACCTCGTGCCTACTTCCGAACCTTACGCAAAGAGAACCGCACAGGGTCTTATTCTCGGCGAGGACGGCGAAAAAATGAGCAAGTCACGTGGAAACGTCGTTGACCCTAACGATATAGTTGAAAATTACGGTGCTGACGTTCTCAGGCTGTACGTTCTCTTTATGGGCGACTATGAAAAGGCTGCTCCGTGGAGTGAAAACGGCATGAAAGGCTGTAAGCGTTTCATTGACAGGGTATGGGGATTGCAGGAAATCCTTACTGACGGCGACGAGTATTCCGACAAGCTCCGCTCTAATTTCCACAAGACTATCAGAAAGGTAACTGACGACATAGAGGCTATGAAGTTCAATACTGCTATCGCCTCAATGATGACACTTATCAATGACATATATGCTGTCGGCACAATAAACAAGGCTGAACTCTCCGCACTGTGCATGATGCTGAATCCTTTCGCTCCGCACATAACTGAGGAAATCTATAACACTATCACCGGAAAAATCCTCAGCGAACAGTCATGGATTACTTATGACGAAAAATACTGCATTGATGAAACTATTGAAATCGTCGTGCAGGTTAACGGCAAAATAAAGACAAAGCTTAACATAGCTCCCGATACTGAAAAGGATTCTGTTATTGCTATGGCTCTCGCCGACGAAAAGGTAAAAGAATTTACTGACGGCAAAAACATAATAAAACAGATATATGTACCAAATAAACTTGTTAACATTGTAGCAAAATAACGAAAAAAAAAATCTGTGAAAAAAGTCTTGACATTTCAGAAAAAATGTGGTAAACTATTCTTATATCGTTTATGATTAAGATTTGTATCTGCTGTTTTTTTGAGGTATAAGCTGACTGACACTCTTATGAGTGATTAGTATAGATACACTGGGGTGACTCCGTGTAACCTCTATATAAGGGAGGGAAAATAAGTGGCAGAAGTTCGTGTTGGTAAAAACGAGTCTTTAGACACAGCTCTTAAGAGATTTAAGAGGTCATGTGCAAAAGACGGTGTTATAGCTGAAGTTCGTAAAAGAGAACATTACGAAAAGCCTTCGGTAAAACGTAAGAAGAAGTCTGAGGCAGCTCGTAAGCGTAAGTATTAATCTTGCGGTAGCTAATTAAAGTTGATAAAAGCGGGCTTAACGGCTCGCTTTTTCCTTTATGTGCAGTCTCCGACAAAAAATGACAGGGAGGTATATATGCTTTTCAAATCAACGGAATATTTCAAGAAAATAACCGACATAACGCCGGACTTTCTGAAAAAAAATAATATAAAAGGTCTTGTGCTTGACGTTGACAATACTCTCACAACGCACGATAATCCAAAGCCTGCCGAAAATGTGCCGGAGTGGATTGGTCTGATGAAAAAAAACAGGATAAAGCTTGTTATCGTTTCAAATAACCACCCTCCGAGAGTAAAGCCATTTGCGGATATGCTCGGCATTGACTTTGTGTGCGACGGCAAAAAACCTCTGCCGAACGGTTTCAGAGAGGCTGTAAAAAGGCTTGGTCTGCCTAAAAAAAATATCTCGGCAGTCGGCGACCAGATTTTTACGGACGTTCTCGGTGCTAATCTTTTCGGCATAAGAATGCTATATACTGCTCCGATTGAATATGAAAAAACTACTTTTTTTAAAGTAAAGCGTTTTCTTGAAAAGCCTTTCCTGCCAAAAAATTTCAGATAAAAGGAGTAATTGAATTGATTAAAAAAATTCTTGTTATACACGGTCCTAATTTAAATCTTCTCGGCGAGCGTGAGCCGGACGTTTACGGAAACAACGGCATTGATACCCTCAACAGCAATATTATTGACCGTGCAAAAGAGCAGGGTCTTGAATGCGAAATCTTTCAGTCAAATCACGAAGGAGCTATCATTGACAAGCTCCACAGTGCAAGAAAGAACGTTGACGGCGTTATAATCAATGCAGGTGCGTATACACATTACAGCTATGCTATCCGTGATGCGATTTCGGCTATAAAAATCCCGTGCATAGAGGTTCACATAAGCAACGTCGACGCACGTGACGCTTTCCGTGCAAACTCCGTTATCGCTCCGGTATGCAAGGGCAGTATAAGCGGTTTCGGATTCGGAAGCTACTATCTCGCCGTACAGGCACTTTCGGAGATGTGATTTATGGAGAGATTTCAAAGGCTTTTTGAACACATAACCACTGACTGTGCATTGATAACTTCAGACGTGAACAGGCGTTACTTTACCGGTATGAAGTCGTCAGCCGGTATAGTTGTGGCTTTTCCAGAAAAGCTGTATCTGCTTATCGACTTCCGGTATATAGAAAAGGCTCGTGCAGTCGTGAAAAATGCAGAGGTGATAGAGTTTACCAGTGCTGGCAGACAGGTTGCGGAACTGCTTAAAAAACACAACGCCCGCACCATGTCCATTGAATCCGAAACAATGACCGTCAAGACCCTCAATAGCTACAGGCATTTTCTGAAAGATGTGACCATTGACGATTCCGACAGTCTAAGCAACGCTATAAACCGTCTCCGTGCGGTAAAGGACGACGAGGAGATTTCATGTATACGCAAGGCACAGGAAATCGCTGAAAAGTCGCTTGACGAGCTTATGCCGTTTATAAGGGCAGGTAAAACTGAACGTGAGGTAGCTCTCGAACTCAACCGCCTTATGTTTGAAAACGGTGCGGAAGACCTCTCCTTTGATACAATAGTTCTTTCTGGCAGTAATACTTCAATGCCTCACGGTGTGCCGTCTGATAAGAAAATACAGCAGGGCGAGTTTGTGCTTATGGATTTCGGGGCAGTCTGGAACGGCTATCACAGCGACATGACACGCACGGTATGCATCGGCGAACCTACCGAAGAAATGAAAAAGGTCTATAATATTGTCCTTGAGGCACAGCTTAAGGCGATTGAATACGCAAGGGCAGGCATTACCGGAAGTACTCTCGACAAGGTGGCACGTGATATTATCGAAAAAGCCGGATACGGTGATAATTTCGGTCACTCTCTCGGTCACGGCGTGGGACTTGAAATTCATGAAAAACCTAACGCATCGCCTAATTACAATGTTGCTCTTGAAAAAAACAGCGTTGTCACTGTTGAGCCGGGCATTTACATCGCCGGAAAATTCGGTGTGCGTATTGAAGATTTTGTCATTTTGACTGAAAATGGCTGTGATAATTTGACGAAATATGCTAAAAATATAATATCTTTATAATATTTTGCTCTCAGCTATTGCAAAATGATTTTAAATGTGGTAAAATAATACATATAATATTGAAAAAATACGGAGGTATTAAATAATGATTTCAGCAGGAGATTTCAGAAACGGCGTTACCTTTGAACTCGACGGACAGGTTGTTCAGGTTATCGAGTTCCAGCACGTTAAACCAGGAAAGGGCGCTGCTTTCGTAAGAACAAAGTACAAGAACGTTATCACAGGCTCTGTGGTTGAAACTTCTTTCAACCCTACTGCTAAGTTCCCCACAGCTTTCGTTGAAAGAAAGGATATGCAGTACAGCTACACTGACGGCGAACTCTACTACTTTATGGATATGGAGACTTATGAGCAGATTCCGATTAGCGAGGATAAGCTCGGCGACGCTTTCCGTTTTGTAAAGGAAGAAATGATTTGTAAGGTTCTTTCTTACAAGGGTTCTGTTTTCGGTATCGAACCGCCTAACTTTGTTGAACTCGTCGTTACTCAGACCGACCCCGGATTCAAGGGCGATACAGCTACTAATGCTACAAAGCCCGCTACTGTTGAAACCGGTGCAGAGGTTAAAGTACCGCTCTTTATCAACGAGGGTGAAAAAATTCAGATTGACACAAGAACAGGCGAATATATGTCAAGAGCATAAGCCTATCTCACAAGGAGGCTATTTATGAAGCTTACTGAAAAAATGTCCTATTTAAAGGGACTTATGGACGGTCTTGAACTGGACTGCTCCACAAAAGAGGGAAAAATCCTCACTCAGATGTCGGAACTTCTTGAAGAAGTCGTTATCTACATTGATGATTTACAGTCACAGATTGACGAACTCACAGAACTCTGCGATATTCTTGATGAAGACCTCGGAGACATTGAGGAAGAAATCTATGATGATGATTTTGACTGCGGTGACTGCGAATGTTTCGATGATGATGACGATGACGAAGATTACGAATTTGATGAGGACGATGACGAACTTTATGAAATTACCTGTCCCACTTGTGGCGATACTATTCTGCTCAATGAAGACATGATTGAAGAGGGTTCTATGAATTGCCCGAACTGCGACGAACTTCTTGAATTTGATTACGAAAACCTTACTATTGAGGATTTCGAGAGTTCCGACAGCGAAGAATAATAATAAAAACCGTCCTGTAAAAAGGGCGGTTTTATTTTTTGTAAGTATTAAGTATCTTTTCGGCAACTTCACGGCGTGTCTGACGGTTGTTCATGGCTTGCTTTTCTATGTAGCGGTGAGCCTGCGGTTCAGTGAAGTCAAGGTACTCCATGAGCGTACGCTTTGCACGGTTAATCAGACGCATTTCGTCGATTTTCGTGAGAATATCGGCACTTTCACGTTTTATTCCATGCATTTCGGGGAATGTTTCAAAGGCGTTTCTGAAGTCCTCACGGCTGAAAGGCTTTGAGATTACAGAAACGTCCGAATCTGATAAATTGTGCGAGATGTCTTCCGCAACGTCTTTTACGCATATCAGAATAACTTCTGCACTGGTAGTTTCGGCGACCGTGACGGCAAGCTCCAGTCCGAACTCGTCCGGCAGAGGCGTATTTATCACGACCAATTCCGGCTCTGTACCGCCCGAAATAATCCGGCGTGCCTCGTTTCCGCTGTTAGCCGTGATGACGTGTCCGGAAACGGTTTCTTTAAGAATTTTTTCAATAAAGATTAAATTGTCGTCATTTGGTGAAATAATTAAACTTGTCATACGTTCACCTGTCAGATATATTTGAAGTACTGTTTTTCTTCAAATTCGTCCTTGTTGTGTGCGAGATTGTATTCTTGAATCTGTTTTGTAAAGGTCTTAAACATATTGCCGATTATTTCGCCGGAAAGATTCTTCTTGACAAACTCGCTTTTTTCTGCAATCGAGAATGCTTCTTCGAGAGAAGACGGCAGAGGTTGGAAGTCGAAAGAAGTTTCGGGGTGTTTGAGGGTCTTGTCAAGAAGTGAACAGTCACCGGAGTTTATGCCCTCAATGCCGGCAGAAAGAATAAGTCTGAACGCTATATACGGGTTACAGCAAGCGTCAGCAGAGCGGATTTCAATGCGTGGCGTGGCGGAGCGTGGGATTCTTATAAGCTGTGAGCAGTTGTCGAAAGACCAGTTGACATACTTTGGGGCATAACCTATACCAAAACGCTTGTAAGAGTTGGTGATAGGGTTAAGAAAGGCGGTTATTTCACGTATACGCCGGAGAACTCCGGAAATAAAGCATTTTCCCTCATGGGACATTTTTTCAGGGTCGTTGCTGAAAATCTGCTCACCGTTTTTCCGGATATTAAGCGAGATACTCAAAGCACTGCCATGTTCGTTGGGAAGAGGTTTAGGCATGAACGACGCAAAGAGACCGTTCTGTGAGGCTATAGACTTTACAACCGTCTTGTAATGCACCATATTGTCTGAGGCTGTGACCGGCTCGTTTTCACGGAACTCTATTTCATTCTGTCCCGGACCGTGCTTATGGCAGGAGCTTTTAGGATTCATGCCCATTTCCTCAAGCGAAAGGCATATTTCACGCCTTGCATTTTCGCACTTGTCAAGGGGTGCAACGTCAAGATAACCGCCGTGGTCGTGCGGAATTTTAGTCGGTTCGCCCTTGTCGTTAAGGTCAAAAAGGTAAAATTCGCATTTAGTACCCATTTCGCATGAATATCCGTCAAGGCGGAGAGAGTTTATATAGTTTGTCAGTTCGCTTCTTATGTCGCCGGAGTAGTCAGAGCCGTCCGGATTTTTCAGACTGCAAAAAAAACGTACAACACGCCCCGATTTTGGTCGCCAAGGAAGTACCGACAGCGTGGAAATATCCGGAAATAAAAGCAGGTCGGAGCAGTTTCCGCTGAAAGATGATGCGTCAAACGGTATGCCGTCCGTAAAGGCTTTCGGCAGTTCATTGGGCATAATGGCAATATTTTTAAGGTTTCCGGAGATGTCCGAAAACGTAAGACGTATGAATTTCACGTCGTTTTCCTCTACAAATCTGAGAATTTCTTTTGGTGCAAAGTTCATTCTGTGACCTCCGTAAAAAATTCGTTTATCAATTAATTATACTATATTTTCGTGAAAAAGTAAATAGCTTTTCAAACTTTTTCCGTGCGTCTGTTGACAGATATTTCAAAAAGGTGTATAATTACTATAAAAATCATTAACAGGAGTTGTTGGGTATGAATTTAAAAAGAAGTATGGTGGTTATGCTTTGTTTTATGGCTGTAATGACAGGTACTTCATGCGGAAAAAGCGAATCTTCAGAGATTACAAGCAGGTCAGATGTTTCGCAGTCTGAAAGTCAAGTTTCCGTTTCAGTGGGGTATATTACACTTAAAGACGGTGAAAAATCTGCTGATTTGTGCGACAATATGAACGGAAATGTTATTGTAAAGATGTTTTCCGGCGACGCTGTTACAGTTTATTCAATAAATGCAGACTGGGCAAAAGTAAATTACGGCGGTAAAGACGGATACATGAAACTCGAAAATCTTTCTTTCAGCGAACCGGAACAATCATCAGAAGTATCTGTTGAGACTTCTGCAAATGAAACGCCGTCAGAAGTTCCGGAAAATACTGCACCTCCGGCTGTACAGGAGCAGTCAGTTCCCGAAACTGAAAAGGCGGTTGATAATAATATCTCAATAAATAATACTAATCAGATTGAAATTGTATTCCTTACGGATATAGACGGTTTTCAGGTAGCTGACCCTGTACATTCCTATCCTAAGTATTCTCCCGAACCTACTTACATGGACGGTTACTGTAATGCTTATTCTGTATATATATACTCTCAGCCGGACACTAACAGCATTAAACGTGAAACTGATATGCTTTATAACGGCGACCCTGTGAAAATTCTCGGCTCTGTAAACGGCTGGTACTATATCTCAACCGATAACGGCAGTAACGGAGAGCTTCACGGATATGTCAGCCAAAGTTACATAACTGTAGGTAAAAATGAAGTACAGAAAATAAATTACAATGCTACTCAAGGTCAAGTAAAAGACGGTATGACAGCTTGGGTAAACTACACCCCCAGCAAAACTGACAATATTGAAACTCTATCCGGCGGTACGACTTTTACAATAATAGGCAACGCTAATGATTACTGGTACAATATAAGCTACTATGACGGCAAAACAGGTTGGATAAGCTACAAAATGGTTGATGTGTGGTGATTCTGATATGCAAATAAAAATCAAAACTGGTTATTGACAGTATCTGCATAATAATCTATAATAAAATCATCACAATACAAGGAGAGATTTTATTATGAAAAGAGCGGTTACAATTCAGGATATTTCATGTTTCGGAAAGTGTTCGCTTACGGTAGCACTTCCGGTTATTTCGGCTATGGGCATTGAGACGGCTGTTATCCCGACGGCTGTACTTTCAACCCACACAGGCGGATTCTCGGGGTATACTTTCCGTGACCTCACAGGCGATATTCCGGATATTGCTAATCACTGGAAAAGCCTTAATCTGAAGTTCAACGCTGTCTATACCGGTTATCTCGGCTCTATGGAACAGATAGATATTGTGTCTGATTTCATTGATGATTTCCGGACAGGCGACAACGTTATAATAGTTGACCCCGTGCTTGGCGACAACGGAAGATTTTATGCAGGATTCGGAAAAGACTTTGCGGAAAGAATGTCCGGTCTCTGCTCAAAGGCAGACTATATTATTCCCAATATGACGGAAGCCTCTTTTATGCTGAATATACCATACACGGAAGATTATGACAGGGCTTATGTTGAGGACATTCTCCGGAAACTCGCAGGTCTCGGCTGTAAAACCCCCATACTTACCGGAGTGCGTTTTGACAGCGAAAAACAGGGGGCGGTTGCCTATGATTCTGTAAACGACAGGTTTTGTTATTCTTTCGGCGAAAATATAGACCGTTCAGTACATGGCACAGGCGACATTTTCGCAAGCGTTTTTACTGGTGCGGTAACTCTCGGAAAGGATATTCAGAAATCGCTTGACATTGCCGTTAACTACACCGTTGAGTGCATAAAGGCTACAATACCGTATTTTGATGAAATGTGGTACGGCAGTTGCTTTGAGCTGTGTTTGGGAAAACTTATCGAAATGACAAAAGATTAAAATAAAAGCTCCGGCGGACAGTTGCTGTCACACCGGAGTTTTCTTTTAGTGGTCGAATATCTCATCAGCGAGAATATTATAATTAGCGTTAAGGTCAACCTGTAAGACGTTCTGAATGTCACCGCTTGCCGTCCATACGTCTTCCGGATAGAAAGTATTCTCTGCCGGAATCTGTATCTGTTTTACGTTGTAGCGTACCGAAAGGGGCAGTCTCAGTGAAAGCAGGTACATATCGATTGCTGACATATTGGTGCTTACCTGTGGTATGACGTTTTTGGCTATACGGCTTATCGCCACAGGGTTTATGGCTTTAGGGATAAGCTTTGTTATTACTTCACGCTGACGGCTTGTGCGTTCAAAGTCGCTGTTGCCGACATAGCGTATACGAGCGTATGAAAGAGCCTGTTTGCCGTTGAGGTGGAGCTTACCGCCATTTTCAAGGAAGTCTGCCCATTGGTCGTCGCCCATAAGCTGATTGACTTCTGAAAATAGTATATCGTTTATTGCATGGGCTTCCTCGTCGGAAACGTCAATATCAATACCACCCACAGCGTCGATAATTCCGGCGAAAGAAATAAAGTTGACAATGACATAGTCGTCAATTTTCACCATGAAATTGCTTTCGATAGTGTCCATGAGGAGTTCCGCACCGCCGTAGGAGTAGGAGGCATTAAGCTTGTCCATGCCATAGCCTGGAATATTCACGTAGCAGTCACGCATGAAAGACGTTAGGATAATTTCTTGTGTACGGCTGTTGAATGACAGCAGAATCATTGAATCGGAGCGACCCTGTTCTTCAGCCGACCGACCGTCAGAGCCTATCACAAGTACGCTTTTTACGTAGCTCCTTGAAAGAGTACCGCTTGTGCGGTTGCGGTCGCCTGTTTCGTTTTTACCGACCTTGCCGATTATGGTAAAAGCCGTGCATGAGTATATGCAGAAAAGCAGTACAAGAATAGTAAACAGACTTAAAATGACTTTTTTTATCAGTCTGCCAAAAGGACTTCTGTGTTTTCTTTTTTTGGTACGTCTCGGCGGACTGGTCTGCCTTGCCGGATAGTTGCCGTTCTGATAGCTGTTATTGCGGTAGTTATTGTAATCGGGCGGAGGGGGTTGTTGATGATATTGATAATTATTGCTGTACTGGCGGTTATTCTGATAGCCTTGATTATAATAATCTCCTTGATAACTGTTCTGCTGTGGTCTGTTCGGGTAGCTGTAGGGGTTTGAATTATTCCGATAGCTTGTATTTTGCGGACGCTGATAATTATTATTTCTGTTATTAGCAGTGCCGTAATTTCCCGACTGACTTGACGTACGCCTGAGCGGTCGGCGGTTAGGATTCTGTCTTCTGTAATCCGGAATATTTTCGGGTATCGGGATATTCAATGTGTTTTGGTTGTCTGTGTTGTTGTCGTTCTGAAATCTTTCTGTCATAGTTGACTCCTTTCAGAAATTTTATAAAACCTGCCGTCTTACTGTTTTGTCAGTATGAAAGCAGGTTCTTTTTTTAGAATTTTTTGGAACATACTGCTATATACGTGAGCAGGGTACAGGCGAGGTTGTAGATTACCAGTGCCGTTGCTGACATATAAACAAAATTGAACTGAAAAGCCTTTGAGATAATCAGCAGTGTGCAGAGTATAAAGCCAAGCACTACGGAAACGGTCTGGAAGATAAGCCCCAGTACTGACGCTGAATGTACTACTTTAGTGCCTATGATAAGCTGTGCGAATGATGAGAACTTGCCGGAGCAAGCCATTGAAGCACTCAGACGTACTGTTTTTTTGGTTTCCTTGTCAAATTCCTCATGCAGTTTTTTAGGCAGTATTCTGAACATACTTCTTGATACTCCGAAAAGCGAGGCGATTTTTTCAAGAGTAAGACATGGGTCAACGCTTTTCAGAATCATGAATATCTTGTTTTTTGCGAGTTGCTTTGTCCAGCGTTTCACCTCACGGTCGGCACGTATTTCCACTGTAAAGAGTGCGGCTATGTTTCCGGAAATCGAAAGATACATAGCTTCCTGACCGTCGCCGGTGTATTCTGCTTCTTTTGTTTTGGTCGGAAGTCCCTCAATATTGTGGCTGTGCATGAGCTCACGGTTTCCGAAAAGCACACGTCTGTTGTGAATCCAACCGCACAGACCCATTGATTCCTCATATGAAAAGTTCTCGATATGATAGAGTATGTCGTTGTTTTCGTCCACCACATCGCTGAAAAGATGTCTCATCACACTGCCGGCATGGGTTGTAAGGCTTGCCGCCTCAAGAAGTGCCTCGTTGACTTTGGTATTTGAAAAGACCTTTACACCACTGAGCTGAACGGAATGTGCAGGAAAAAGTGAATCTGTATTTACAAGTATAGAGTTTGTGTCATAGAAGTCGTCAACGCTCTGATAGCCGAGCATTACGCCCTTTTTTATAAGTGAACGGTTTGATACTCTTTCAAGGGGGACGTTTGCTACAAAGGGCATTCCTGTGCATGAGGTTGCACATATGAGCATACAGAAAATAGACATTCCAAAGGCGAGAGAATCAAGAGTAAGGAGCGATTCCTTGCAGAAGAACGTTATTACAAATGAAATCACGGCTGATATTATAAGACATATCGGGGTTGCTTTTCTGCAATACTTGTCAGTGATGTCAGAAGAATACGTATATTTAAGGAAGTCAGTAAGAAAATCGGTTTTACGCATTGAAGCAAGTATAGGGAAGTCTCCCAGTGTGCCACGTGTAAGGCGTTCGGCACGTTCTTCGTCGTGTACGTATACAATGCCGTGTCTTTCATACTGTTCCTTTGAGACAATCTTGAAATTTCTTTCTGCACGTTTCAGAATAAGTTGTTTGCCGAGAGCGTTTGTAAGCAGTGCAAGTATACCGACAGGCATATATATGCGTTCTGTCATGATGTAGTCGGGGTTTACAAGAGCAGGAATTAAAGACAGAATGCAGACTATAGCAGTGACGGAAGTCATTGAATCGCTGTCGGCTTTCAAGGATAAAAGCTTTTTAAGACCGTTTGAAATAACAGCAAAAGATGATATTACGGCAATAAGTCCGGTAATCAGATGTACGCCTATATAAGTGCGAGGGTTGTTTTTGCTGAGTATATCAAGAATAGGGAAGTTAAGCTGATTCATGAGAGTTATATACAGGCTGAAAAAAGAAACTATCAGCAGTATAACCACACGTGTAGTAATAATGCTTTTTAGGTCGCTTATATCACGCCCTACATCTTCAACGTCTCCATAATAATTAAAATCAACTATACGCTTTGTGCGTTTCTTTTTTGAGGTCTGTTCAGCTTCCTTTTTGATTTCTTCGGTATCTATGCGAACGTCTATAGCTTGCGGTTTGTCATAGTTTATTTTCTGCAACGTATTTTTAGGCTTGCGACCGGAGTATTTTACAGCCTCTTCTATTGCAGGACGTGGGACTATATCGGTAATGAGCTTGAGGTTTTCGGGGTCTTCAGCCTCTGCTATGATAGTTTCACGGCTTCTTTTCTTCTTCTTGAAGACCGGCGGTGTATACATATATTCTCCGTCGGGAGTTTCTTTTTTATATGTGTAGTCTGCTTCTTTTTTCCGGCGGTTTTTGTTGCCGGATTTCTGCATTTCGACGGCTTCTCTTGCCCTTGTTGATTCAGTCATACGGCGTATCTTTGAAATATCGTCGGCACTCATGTGGGTGTTTATTACCGGATTGTCATAGACTGCTGATTTAGGGTTGCCGTCAGCGTCTACCGCACCATTGAGAACTGTTATTTTGCGACCGGAGCGTTTCGGGGGTGGTTCGTCCATAGACTGCCTAAGGGTGTTATCGTCCCATGGGGTTTTCTCATGAGAGGTGGGACGTGGAGCAGTGGCTACATTGCTTTTTTGTTCGGACTTTTCGGGGGAATATTCATCAAGAATATCTTCAAGGGATAATTTCTTGTCGGGCATATTATCACTCCTTATTATAAACGCCGTTGTCTGAGGACTTCATACATAAATATACCTCCGGCAACTGATGCATTAAGGGAGTTGATTTTTCCGTACATGGGGAGTTTTACCATGAAATCGCACTTTTTCTGTATGAGACGGCTTATTCCGAATCCCTCAGAGCCGATTACAAGAGCCATACTGCCTGTAAAATCCGTCTGACAGTAGTCTGTACCGGAAGCGTCAGTGCCGTAAATCCATACTCCGTTTTCTTTGAGGGTGTCTATGCAGGCGGAGAGGTTTGAAACCCTCGCAACAGGCACATAGCTTACCGCTCCGGCTGAGGTCTTGGCGACGGTTGCATTAAGCGAGGCACTACGGCGTTTTGGAATAATAACACCGTCAGCTCCGGCAGTTTCAGCGGTACGGATAATAGCACCGAGATTATGTGGGTCTTCGATTTCGTCGCATATTATTATAAATGGCTTAGTGCCTTTTTTCTGTGAGACAGCCAGAATGTCCTCGACAGACACGTACTCACCGCAAGCCCCCACCGCTACAACGCCTTGATGTGAAGCACCGCCGGAAAGTTGCGTGAGTTTTTTGTCCTGAGCGTCCTTTACGACAATGCCCTTTTCTTTGGCAAGACGGCGTATTAAACCAAGACTACCGCTGTTTCCGTCGATATAAATAGTGTCAATGGGTGTGCCGGACTTCAGAGCCTCGATAACAGGGTTGCGACCGGCTATATTTTCATTTTCGTTAATATTTTTATCCTTATTCATATCATTTACAGAGAATTAAAATTCTCAGCTCCTTTTCTTTTGTCTGTATTATATCATCATGACAGAAAAATTTCAAGACTTTTCATGTCATATTCTGCCGTATGCAGATTTACTGCAATGAAATGTCGATTACTGACAGTTCGGGGCGGTTAAAGATTCTCGGTATGAAAATCATTCTCAGCGGTCGTGTAAGTCCACGACTGATTATGTGTGTGCAGTTGCCGTATTCGTACTGACCGGTTGTGTAGTCGGGGAAAAGCCCTTGGTCGGGGGCATAGAGACCCTGCTCCAAAATGAACGGTATACGCCACTGACCGCCGTGTGCGTGTCCGGAGAGAATGAGGTCAAATTTTTTTAAGTCAAGATTATAGGGTTCAAACTGTTCGGGTTGATGTAAAAGTAAAATATTATAGTAATCTGAATTGAGTATATATTGATATTCCTAAGTAACATAACTATAATCAATAATGCCGTACACACGTACTTTTTGATTGTTTATATCAAATTCTGCATAGTCATCATTGAGAACTGAAATATTAAGTTTTCGGACTTCCTCATAAAATTCTTTCTCATCTTCACGCCACTGCTCATGATTTCCGGCGGAGTAGGCACACGGATATTTTTCAGCGGTCATCTTCATGAGAGTGAGGGCATTTTCAGTACCGCCTTGACCGTCAATGACATCACCGCCGAAAAGCACTAAATCGGGTTCAGCTTCTTCAATCTTACTGAATATGCCGGACTGGTCTTTACCGCCGTAAAAGCAGTTGTGCAGGTCGGAAACAAATACTATTTTCAGACTGTTTATTTTGCCGGACTTTACGCTGTAGTTTATTGGTTTGAGAGCGAATCCCCACGCATAAAGCCCCACGATTACCACCAGCACGACGGCAAGGCGTACGGCTTTTTTCATTATTCGCCTCTCTGTGCGATTATGTCAATCATCTCGCCGACGTTCTTCATGCCGGAAACTTCACGCATTTTAAAACGCATACTAAATTCTTCCTCAACTGCTCCGATAAGGTTGATGTGTTCAATGCTGTCCCAGTCGTCAATGTCGTTGGCTGTAGTTTTTTCAGTGATAACGATTGAATCGTCGTCAAAGATGTCTCTGAAGACCTCAGTAAGTCTTTTGACAATTTCGTTCTTATTCATGGCTGAACTCCTTTTCGTTTACTTTGATTACATGATTTTTGTTTGTATATGACGTTATATCAAGACCCCACACAGAATCGCCGTTTTCGCTCCGGCTGACATTTTCAAATCCGAAAGAGCCGAAAAGTTCCGACACCATATTGTTTTTTGGAGTTTTGTAATAATATCCGATAATTTTTTCTATGCCACGTTCACGGCACTGTTTAACCAGTTCGTCAAGCATGGCAAGCTCCATGTCCCTTTTGAGAACACGGCAACTCATAAGCCACAGCTCTATATGTAGTGTTTTGCTCTCACAGCGACCTATCACGACCGACACAACGCCGTTATCGCCGAATTTATCCGCAAGCCGTCCGCACAGCCTTATATGGTCGGGACTTTCTGCTGTTGCTTTCATTTCAGATTCAGAGTAGCGTTTGGTGGTGACATTAAACTGGTTGCTTTTGTTGGTAAGCTGAGTGATACGTTGCAGATATACCGGCAGGAAATCAGTTATTCCGGCGTTCATGTCAAGGCTGAGAAGATAGTCAGTATAGTTCGTGAAACTTTTCTGCTGTGCGTTGCGTTTGGCATTGGCGGAGTACATTTCACTGCGGTGCAGGTCGTCTTTCGAGATTGACGTGACCTCAAAGTAACCGCCCCTTGAAAGCTGATACATAGCTTCACTCACGGAAGTTAAGTTCACTGTCGGGACATTCGGCAACTGTGCG
Organism: Ruminococcus flavefaciens; assembly: GCA_023667045.1. Lineage (GTDB taxonomy): Bacteria > Bacillota > Clostridia > Oscillospirales > Ruminococcaceae > Ruminococcus > Ruminococcus flavefaciens_AC. The sequence continues at coordinate 101,490 of JAMPAU010000002.1, forward strand.
TTGACTATGGCACATTCGGCTGGGTTGTCGTCCACGAAAACAAAGCTGTCGGCAAGCAGACCGATTTCATCGGCAGATTCTTCAATGTTCAAGTCCTTGCTGTTCCAGTTGGCTTTAATGGAAACAAAGTCATCGGGTCTGAGTACACCGCTCGGGTGATTCAGTCCGGCAAGGGCATTTTCCTCGTCGTTCTTTGAGCAGACGGCAAGCAGTACGCCGTAATTCTTGTAAGCCTTTATAAAGCTCTGAAACTCGCTGAAAGACTGTCCCACAGCTGTTTCAACTCCTATATCTATGCCCTCCACTCCGTCGTCTCCGATAACACCGCCCCACAGGGTATTGTCTAAATCAAGGTCTATGACTTTCTGATTTCTGCCGTATATCGACTTTATTATACAGGCAACGCTATATGCCAAGTCCGGCATAACTTCGGCACTCATGGCGTATTTATACATAAACCACGCTTCAGGGTCGTGCCACTTTGTGAGACCGATAACTGACGACAGGTAGTTGATGTCATTGATGTAGAAACCGTTGTTTTTTCGGGCATAGTCGGAAAACATCACGTTTAGGCGGTTTATGAAAGCACCAGTGCCGGAATAGCCCCAGCCGTCATAGTTTCCGGAGTGGCGAAATAACGGCAGTTCAAAGTTATTCTGAATGACAGGGCATGAGAATTTTTCAATAAGGCTTACCCATATCTGCCTAAAATAATCAAACTGACTTTCAAGGCGGTCTTGAATCTGTTCGGAAGTTTCGGCAGGATTTTCCGGAATCATTGTAAGATTGCGTGATGTGGTGTGTATGTAGATTATATCCGGTTTAAAGCTGTCGAGTTCCGGCGAACCGAATACAGCGTCCTCATAGAATTTATTGTACTCAGACTGGTAAAACTCCGGTTCAATGCCGAAATTTAGCAGGAAAAGCTCCATAGCCGAAACAACGTCGTTAGTTGTAGAACCGCCAAGCACAGCAATTTTCTTTTTTATGCGTGCCGTGCCGTCGGATAAAAGCTGTTTTTTTATGGCACGTCTTTTACGCATGATGTATTTACTGTCAAACGGGAATAGAAGTTCTTTCACAGGATAGCCCCCCTTTATTTATTGAGATTTGCAGAAAGATGAGTGCGGTTTTCTCCTACTGCCGAATATGTACACATAGCAAAAAGCACGTCTGTAGCCTCTACTTCTTCAATGAAACTTTTTGCGTTGAGGTCGAAATATCTCATATCGCACAGGTAGATATTTTCAAAGGAACTTGTAAGGAAAGGCAAAAGGGCGTTTCCATAGCTGTCTTTGAAGATAACAAGAGTACGTCCGTTTTTGCATTGTGTCTTGACGTGGCGTATATTGTCGTCCACACCGAAGACAAGATAGTAGCTTGATTTGTCGAGATTATCGGGATTAATAAAAAGCTCTGTTTCCGTCGGATTTGTGAAACTGCTTGTGTACTGTGTGACCTCAACTTCTGTTTTAGGTTCATAATAAATGAAAGGTTCGGGGTTTTCAAGCAGCGTGGAACTCTTTGTATAGCCGTACAGAGTGCCGATATATCCAGACAGCACGTGTTTTTCATATTCAGAAATATCCGCAAATTCAACGCCTGCCTGTTCAGCGAAAGCCTCAGCCGCATAGTAAGCCCCGAGAGGTTGCCAGTGGTGGTCTGTGCGTGAATAGATAGCCTCTTTTTTGTGTTTCAGCAAGGCTGTGTATGCGTCAACGTTTATTACATCTTTCAGATTTTCTTCAATAGAATCAAGGTCGTCCTTTTCGCTTGCGACGAGGTCAAGGTAGTTTTCCGGCAGATAGAATGAAACGTTAGTAGGCAGTACCATTGAGTAGACGTTTACATCTTTGCCGAGAGCTTCCTTGTATGCGTTAACGTCTTCTGCGTATTTCACTTCATTGCCCCATGCACCGCCGTAAAGCATTATGCCACGCTTATTTACGACGAGGATATTATTTGAGAGTTCGCCGTTAGCGGCAGCAACCTTATTATCGGGGAGAGTTTCAGCGGTTGTGGTGGTGAAAGTATCTGTTGCAGTGCCGGAAGTACTCGAAACGGTCGTCTGAGTATTCTGGGTGACAGGTTCTTGTGTTTGCTGGGGCTGTTCCTGCTGATTGTCGTTTGCGGTATTGTAGAGTTCAACGCCGTCGCCGTATTTTATGCCTTTCAGTGTCAATATGTGTTTTGAGATAATGGTCTTGAAAAAGCTTCTGTTAGGTACTGTGTCGTCGTAATAGTCGGCGATTTGTTCTGTGTACTCACCGCTTAGGTAGCTTTCAATAGTAAATTCGGGAAATTTAGTAAGTTTTCTGTTTTCCTCGTGTGAGACAGTATCACGCTTGAAAAAAAGCAGATAGACGAATCCGGCAAGAAGAACCAGTGCGATTATAATTATGTTGAGCAGGGCAAAGAAGTTGGTAGCAAAAGTCCCGTGTTTTTTTGGATTTTTTTCAGAAGATTTAGACATGGTTGACCCCCTCAGAAACGGAAGTAAAGGAACGGATTTGTTGTAGCGTCAACGAGCATAACACTTGAAAGAAGAAGAAGAAATGCGGATATAAAGGTTGTGACAAGTGAGGCAGTATGGCGTGTAAATGCCGTTTTGTCGGTGAGTTTTTTTATGCCATCGATAATCGGGAAACAGCATATTACAGCAACGGCAAGCAGAAAGATATTGTTTGCAAAAGTTATTTTGTCTTGCAGACCTATAAAGCCGTTACCGCCGAAACCGAATATAGTCTTGAAGAATACACCGAGCTTGTCCAAATCTTCAAAGTAGAATATGCCGAATCCGATAACTATAACTATCTTGTTGTATATCTGCCGTATAACAATGGGTATCTTCTTCATTTTCTTCTTGCCTATGAGCATTTCGAGGAATACAAACATTCCGTAGTAAAGACCCCATATAATGAAGTTCCAGTTTGCACCGTGCCATATGCCAGTACAGAGCCATACAAGGAAAAGTCCGCCGTACTTTCTTCTCTTGCCAAAAATGGGGACATACAGCAGATAGTCACGGAAGAATGTACTCAGCGATATGTGCCACCTCTGCCAGAACTCCGTTATATCCTTGCATATGAAAGGGTGGCGGAAGTTTTCGTCGAAATGAAAGCCGAAAATGCGTCCGAGACCTATGGCTATATCCGAGTAGCCGGAAAAATCAAAGTAAATCTGCATGGCGTATGCGACAGCACCAAACCAACCGCCTACTACTGAGCAGTCGTCTATATTTTTCAAGAATGTATCGGCAATGATACTTAGCTGGTTGGAGAGAAGAACCTTTTTTGAAAGTCCGAGAATCATGCGGTTGAGACCGTAAGAAACGTCTGTGAGGTGTATCTGGCGGTTTTCGATTTCCTTTTCAATGGTGCTGTACCGTACTATAGGTCCGGCGATAAGCTGTGGAAACAAGGTCAGATAGAGCAGGAAGTTATGAAATTTTTTCTGTACTTTTACAGTTTCCCAGTGGCAGTCGATTACGTATGAAACTGTCTGGAATGTGTAAAAGCTTATACCGATAGGCAGTCGTATGTCCGGCACAGGAATATCCGACGAACAGAGACGATTTATGTTTTCTATGATAAAACCGCTGTACTTGAATATGCCGAGCATGGCAAAGTCGTATATTACAGCAAGGGCGGTAACGAGCGTATCAATTTTTGTGTCCTTGTGCTTGCCGATGATAATTCCGGCTATGTAGTTGACGAAAGCACTGAAAAGCATTAACAGTACGTATAGGGGTTCGCCCCACGCATAGAAGATAAGCGAAAAGATAATCAGTACGATGTTTTTAGCCTTAGTGCCTTTAGCGAGTGCGTACGCAAAAAGACACAGTGGCAGGAAAAAATAAATGAAGAATAGTTTTGAGAATACCATAGCCTACCGCCTTTTGTTATTATATTTATCGAAATTACAGCATATAAAAGTCTGTACTTAATAATTATACAACAAGATTTATCTGAATGCAATAGGAAAAAACAAGGATTTTCAAAAAAACTGCCAAATCGTCCGTAAATACAAAAAAGTCCACAAAACAAGGGATTTTTTGGAGATTTTCGTTGCATAAAAAATAACGGCATATTACAGCCGTCTTTTTAATTTATAATGCATAATTCATAATGCTGAATTAATAATTAATTGTAACGTTCTTTTTCAGTGCCTATAAATATTTATCATCACTGCTGATTTTTAGCTATATATAGCTGTAAATGAAACTTTTTTCGATTTATAAGTGACGATAAACTGCATTTTCCAAAACCTTTTTTATTTTTTTATTTTATATATATATTATATATTCTTTTATTAAAGAGTTATAAAATAGTAAATTATCATCACTTTAGGCACTTATCGTCACTGATAAAAAACTCTTGATTATGCATTCTTAATTATTAATTGCAACGTTCTTTTTGGTGACGGATAATTATTTATGGGTCACCTTGATTTTTTACCAAATATAGCTATAAACCAGTCTTTTTTATTTTTTGGTGACCTATAAATCTGTTTTTCCAAAACCTTTTCTATTTTTATATATTATATATTTTTTTTATAAAGGGTTTATAAAAATAGTAAATATCCGTCACCTTTTGTTGATGAAAGTGCTATTTTCACCGATATATAGCCAAAAACATGGGTGACGGATAATTTTTCTATCCGTCACCGTTATGCATTTTTAATGAGGGGTATATGCTATTTCATATCCCGAGTTCTCAAAAGGCACTGTAGTAACAGCAGTCCAACTGCCGTCTTTCCAGCTGAGAGTTACTGCATCGTCAAGCCATGTGACAGAGTATGTTTCGCCGTTTCCGAAAACGCTGTTGCCGTTGGTATCTACAGACCATTCGCCGTCCTCAGTGAAAGGCATATTGCGGTATTCTGTCTGTAGGTCGCCGAGATGTTTCAAGTGACCGTCTGATTCTTCGAGGTATATATCAATGGAAGTTTCCCTGCCTATGTCGCCGGAATTGAAGTTACCGCTGTAGTGGTGGGGGATAAAGTGCAATTTTGAAGTACCGTCGGGGGAGAGATAGGAAGTTTCCGAGCCGTCTATTTCAATTACATCTTCGCCGTCATAAGAGGACTGAATCTTGTGTGAGTAATAGTCGATAACAAAGCAGTCAGCACGGAAGTAGATGTTGTAGTTTTCGCCGGAAAGTCCCTCATGGTCTTCGGGAAAATCAAAGTCAAACATATCAGCAACGTAAGTGAAAGAGCCATCATCATTTTTTATATAGACATCGGTAGCGTGATGGTGCAGACCTCTGCTGTCATGTATAAAGACTAATTCATGGTTGCCGTCTGTGTAGGAATATCTGTCGGGCAGGTCTCTGAAGAAGTGGGAAGAATCCGCATAAACTGTCATATCGTCCGCACTGCTCTGGCACTTCGGGACTGTTATCTGTGCAAGAAGATTAGTATTTACTGCCGGATAGAGACCCTCGTTATATTCGTAATCTGAATTGAGAACGAACGCTATGCCGTTTACATTTTTGTTTAGTATCTGAGTGCTGTTAAATCTTTCCACGCCTGCAATCTCATAGAAACCCCCCTCGCCGAAACTCTGCGTAAAGGGTTGAAGAATAAGGTTGTTTTCCTCAAAGAAAGTTTCGTCATAGCGGTCGGTGAACTTCTGCATATCGCCGTCCGACATTATTGTGCTGAGGTAACCGGACATATCGCCGTATGTTGTAAAGACTTGATTTCCGTCTTCGATTAAGTTATGACTTTCAAAAACCGAATCAGATTCAAAGGAATCTATAGCCCAAGTCTGAACGGGTGCGTTTTCGGGGTGAAGTACGGTCTGCCTCATCTGTACGAGGTCGAAAACATCAAAAACTCCGTCGAAATTAATATCGAGCCTTGAGCTTTCGATTTCTTTATATTCGTCATAGGAATAGTTGTCCATAAGGCACTTCTGTAATATTACAGCGTCGGCAACATTCAGCTTGCCGTCGTCGTTTATGTCGCCGGAAATGACAGTCTTAGACCAGTTTTCAGCACCTTTTTCAATGAATATAGGTTCTGACTTAGCACTGGCGACGGTCGGGACAATGCCAGTCATTACGGACAGGCACAGGAGCGTGCTTAATAATTTTTTCATGTTTACCTCCGTTTTATAGGGAAATGGTTTATAATCTTTTCCAATATTATACAGTATATCGGGGAAATTTTCAATAGGTATTTTGACTGAAAACGGGGGGGTGATTTGTTGATATTGCACAAAAAAACAGACGTACTCACAAAAAGCACGCCTGTCGGGATATTATTCTTTTGTGTAGTCTATGCACTGAACGTCTTCGCCCTCAAAGTCAACATAGACTTTTTCCCAGTGGTCTTCTTTAATCTGGTGGTCAATTGATATTGCATTATCAAGCCATGTGATAGAGTATGTTTCGCCGTTTCCGAAAACGCTGTTGCCGTCGCTGTCTACAGACCATTCGCCCTCATCAGTGAAAGGTTTTTCGCCGTAGCCTGTCATATAGGTCAGAGCCTTGAAAGATATTTTGCTTTGTCTGAGGAAAACCCTAATATCGCTGATATTGCCGATTGTTTCCTGCGTGATAGTTATTTCCTTAGTTCCGTCGGGTGAGAGATATATGTGCGAGGACATATCCGTTTCATTGCCGTTAGTATCGAATACTGAAACAAAGTCGCCCGCCTTGCTGTGTGCTTTAGGTATAGTAGCCTGCACGAGCAGAGGGGTATTAGTCACCGGATAGAGTACTTTATAAGCGTCATAACCGGAAGTGAGAGTAAGGAATATTTCATCTCCTGCCATTCGGGCTTTAAGGTTAGGTCGCATTTTTCCAAAACTCGATATTTCGTAATATATTCCTCTGCCGTACTCCTGCATGAAAGTCACAAGCACAAGGTTATTTTCCTCAAAGAAACTTTCATCATAGCGGTCAAGATACAACTGCAACTCAGAATCATCTGAAATAAAAGAAGACAAATAATCGTACATTTCATTGAAGTCAGTGAGAACGCTGTCATTTATAGGCAGTTCTCCGGCTGATTTGAGAATATCAACAGAGTATGTACGGGAGAGGGGAGTTTCTGGTGAAATAATAGACTGTCTCATTAAAGTCATATCAAAGGAGTCAATAGTTCCGTCAAAATTTATATCGAGACATGAAAGGTCGTCATTTTCATATTTACCCGATGTAAGATATTTCTGAAGAAGTACAGCGTCAGCGATATTTATTGAGCTGTCTTTGTTTGCATCTCCGGAAATTACAGTTTCAGACCAGCTTACCTTACCGCTTGGAATGAAGATATTATTTGAAGAAATACTGGGAGTAGGCGTTGAAGACATTACAGTACACAAAAAACCAATAATTAATCTTTTCATGTCATACCTCCGTGAATTTATTTTTAGTCCATAATACATTATACTATAAAACGGAAAAATTTTCAATTGACATAATAGACGAAAGTTTGCTTTTGCAATGTATAATTTATACAAATCATATGTAAATTATCTGTATAAACCTCAGTCAGTATTTTGGTTCTTTCCTGCGACTTCCGTAAGACCTGTAGCGAGACCTGCCAGTCCTTGAATTTCGCTCGGAATGATAATCTTAGTAGCCTTGCCGTCGGCAGCCTTTCCGAAAGCCTCAAGAGCTTTAAGTTTAATAACCTGTTCATTAGGAGAAGAACTGTTGAGTTTATCAAGACTTTCAGCGAGAGCCTGCTGTACCAGAGCGATAGCCTCTGCCTCGCCGGTAGCTTCAAGTATTTTCTTTTCACGTACAGCGTCGGCACGGAGTATAGTAGCCTGTTTTTCCGCTTCTGCTTCGAGTATAGCCGATTCCTTTTTAGCTTGAGCTCTGAGTATCTGGGATTCCTTTTCACCCTCTGCAACAAGTATCTGTGACTTTTTATCGCCCTCTGCCTGTAAAATTTTTTCACGGCGTTCACGTTCTGCCTTCATCTGTTTTTCCATAGCGTCTTGAATTTCACGAGGTGGCAGGATATTTTTCAGTTCAACACGGTTTACCTTTATGCCCCAGCGGTCTGTTGCTTGGTCGAGGGTAGCGGTTATTTTGGTATTGATAACGTCTCTTGAAGTGAGGGTTGAGTCAAGTTCAAGCTCGCCGATAATGTTTCTTAGGGTAGTAGCGGAGAGGTTCTCGATAGCCTGTAGGGGCTGTTCAACGCCGTATATGTACTGTTTAGCGTCTGTAATTTGATAGAATACGACAGTATCAATCTGCATTGTTACATTGTCTTTGGTGATAACCGGCTGTGGCTTGAAGTCAACAACCTTTTCTTTCAGTGAAATCTTTCCTGCTATTCTGTCAATAAATGGTATGCATATGTGAATACCTGTCTGCCATTCAGCATGGAAAGAGCCGAAACGCTCTATAACAAAAACGTGTGCCTGCGGTACAATTCTTATACATCTGATAAACATGATAATAAGGAAGATAATTACGAGTGCTATTATAGTTTCTTTCATATATTTGCCTCCGTTTAGTGTTTAGGGTTTGAGTTAGTTTTTCCATTTGAAAACCGCTATTCTGTTGTTAAGTTTCGGAGCAACAATACTGCCGACAGCTCCGGCAATGCTGTATTTTTTCATTTCGCTCCATAGACTTTTTTCAGATAAAAGTTTCAGTTTTTTGTCAAGTGGCAGTAAATCTTCCGCCGAGTGAGTACCCCAGCCGAACTTTGCGTTAGTGTCCTTTACTGTGTCGTGATGTTTTTCGTTCATCATTTTAGGGTGCATGAGTTCTGCCAGAATAAAGCCTTTTTCAAATGAACTGGTGATACTGCTGAGGATTTTTTTCACCTGTTCTTTTGAAAAGTACATAAGAAGACCCTCTGCAATAATTATGGTAACTTTGCCTTTGGGGATATTTTCTGTCCAGCCGTCAGCGAGAATATCCGAAGCAAGCATATGCTCTCTTGCAGTTTCAGTAAAAACTTTTTTCCGCACTTCTATTGAATCGGGCAGGTCGACGTTATACCACTGCACAGTGCCGTTATCGACACGTGAGAATCGGTTGTCCAGACCACAGCCAATATTTACACATACTGCATGGGGATATTTTTTCAGCAGTTTTTTCACTTCTCTGTCAAGCATTATTGTTCTTGCCACAACGCCCTCATGTGAAAAGAATCTGTCATATTTTTTCGTATCAATAGCGAGACTTTCCGTTATCTCAACCGCTTTTTTGTCATATATTCTGGCGTTTTTCCGCCTGCTCTCCACAGCCCTTACAGCAAGGGGTATCAGAGCCGTTTCCTGCACATCGCCCAGTTTCAGATTCATTTTAATTCCCCCTTATATGTAACGATAAGTTTAGCACCCTGTACTGATTTTACAGTGACGATACTTTCAGCCGGAATAATTTCATCTGATACGGCTTTCCAGTCCACGCCGTTTAGAGTAACCCTGCCAGTGCCTGTGCGTGTGTTTATTTCCTCAATGACGACGGCTTTTTTTCCGGCATTCAGTTCTGCATTGGTGGGGACGTACTCTTTTTTGCGGAATTTTTTCATGAGCGGAAATGTCACCGCAAGAAGTACGGCAGAAACTATTATAAATACCGCAAGCTGTACGGCAAAAGATAAATCTTTCATGAAGTACGTCGCAAGCATGGTTACAAAAGCACCGACAGCAAGCCATACCGATACAAGCTGTACCGTCATTATTTCGAGAACGACAAATACTACCACTGCCGTTGCCCATATTAATATATTCATAGCAAACTCCTTTCCTTGCTTTATTATATCATAATGTGCGGAGTTTTGCAATATATCCGTGAAAATTCTCATTTGTCCGGCTGTGATTTTTCCGGAAGTAAACGCTCATAAAATGCACAGAAAAGAAACTGAATAAAAATCTTCTCTCTGTCATTATGCACAAAAAATAAATCATCTGCTTTTCTGACTGGCGGTTTAGTATAATATTAAAGCGGAATATTATGTGTTTATCTTTTAATTAAATCAGTGTTTTATTTTCGTATACATGAACAAAACTTCATCAAATAAACTGTACATTATGACGGAACTCTTTTCGGCAAAAAATGGACTTAATGCGTTTTTATAACGAAATGAATAGGTATTGGCTGTTTCAGCAACGTCATTATACGCTCTTTGTTGATGATTATTATTGAAGACATATACGTCCGGCGTTTTTTACAGCGAAATAAAGAGTTAAAATTATTAAGCAATATATCTCTGTATTTTTTGTTCAGCAACTCAGCACATAGGGTTGATTTTTTCTTTGCAATATATTATAATAGTCTTATATCATTATATTTTTAGGGGGAACTCAGAGTATGAAAAAAATATTTATACCTGTTGTTTGTACTCTCACGCTCTTTGCCTGCGGAAAAGAACCCGTACAGAAAAAATCTCCGGACAATACCCTCGATAAGTGTACTCTGCGTTTTTCATGGTGGGGCGGTGACGACCGTCATGAAGCTACCCTAAAAGCTATAGAACTCTGGAATACTCTTTATCCCGATATTGAAATAAAAGCCGAGTACGGCGGTTGGGACGGCTGGACAGAAAAAGTCAATACCCAGATAAGTGGCGGTTCAGAGCCGGACATAATGCAGATAAACTATAACTGGCTTGTTACTCTCTCCGGCGACGGCGAGGGCTTTTATGACCTCAGTCAGCTTGACAGTTTTCTTGACCTCTCCGGCTTTGATGAGGATATACTTTCATTCGGTACAGTAAATGGTCATCTCAATGCCGTGCCTGTGTCGCTGACCGGACGTGGACTTTTCTATAACTCTGAAATATTTGGGCAGGTGGGTGCTGAATATCCGCACAACTGGAATGAACTTCTCTCTCTCGGCGAGACTTTCCGGCAGTATGACCGCTATCCGCTCGACCTTGATATACAGTCCGGCGGTACTGCATGGTATCTTGCCGTCGTATACGTACAGCAGACCACGGGGAAAGAATTTATTGATATGAACGGCAATCTCGGCTTTACGGTTGAGGATATTGAAACCGCTCTTGAATTTTACAGACAGCTTGAGGAAAACCATGTTATACGCAACGTCCGCACACGTACCGACGAGGACGGCAATACCGCACTTTATCAGTCGCCGGAATTTATAGAGGGAAATATAGCAGGGGTTCTTGAATGGGGCAGTGCTGTCGGAAAATATGAATCCGTACTTGACGAAGGCGTGCTTGAAACAGGTCCTTTTCTTGACGACGGCAAAGGAAACTCAGACGGCTGGTTTATAAAGCCCTCTCTCCTGTATGCCGTTTCTGCAAATACTCAATATCCCGACGAGGCAGGGGCTTTTATTGACTTTCTGCTGAATAATCCGGAATGTGCTGATATTCTCGGAACATCAAGGGGCATTCCGGCATCACGGTATGCAGAGGAAAGGCTTGAATCTACCGGAAAGCTCGCCGGACTTGCACAGCAGAATGCCGAACTCCTCGACAGCATGAATACTGTAACTGTAAGTCCGTACATGGAGCTTGCACGCATGAAAGAGTTTTATAATACTGCCATTGAAAAAGTCTCATATAATAAGGCTGATATTCATGAGACGGCACAGGAGCTTTACGACAATATAACAGGTTATCTGGAGAATATAACATCAACTGCCCATACCTAACAGGCAGGGTTTGTCACTATCTGGCAGTGCAGACATTTAAAAATCTTCTGCCTTTTCAGAATACTTTACAGCGGATTGTATGATACGGCTGACAATGCCTTTGTATATAAGGTATACTCATACACAACTGCAACGGTACTAAAATTTGCTGTTTTAACTTTTTAGCTTACGAGTGAGTGCTTTTTGTCTGTAACGTTTTTTTCACAATCGAATACTATTTTTTATTCTGTCAGCAAGAAAGGGGTGTGACATTTATATGAAAAAATATAACAATCCGGTAGGCGTGAGCAGGTACACCGGACTTTTACTGATAAGCCCCTTTATAATAGGCTGTGCGGTATTTATAATATATCCCTTTGTCTGTTCTTTCGTAACAGGTCTTACTGATTACGATACTATACATACACCGGATTTTATCGGTTTTTCAAACTATAAAAAAATGCTCACGGATAAAAACTTCATAAAGGCAGTAGGGGTGACTTTGAGGTATACGCTTATTTTTGTACCGCTTAAACTCCTTGTCTCGCTCATGACCGCACTTCTTCTTAGCATGAACATAAAGGGCATAGGCGTATACCGGACAGTCTTCTATATACCATCCATACTCGGCTCAAACCTTGCCGTTGCGATAATGTGGCAGTATCTTTTTACACGTGAGGGGCTTGTAAATCAGTTTCTTGAATTGCTTGGGCTTTCTTCTGTCAGTTGGTACGGAGACGAAAAATACGCTCTCTTTATAATAATACTTCTCAGATTATGGGAGTTCGGCTCTACTATGGTGATATTTCTGACCGCACTGAAAGAAATCCCGAAAGAATACTATGAATCCGCAAAGGTTGACGGTTGCGGAAGTATCAGAGCTTTTTTCAGTATTATGCTTCCTCTGCTGAAAAACGTCATATTCATAAACGCTGTATTGCAGACTATTTCGGCATTGCAGGAGTTTAACGCACCGTATATGATTACCGGCGGAAATCCCATGAAAAGCACTTATACTGTCGGTATGCTGATTTACGATGAGATGTTCAGCTATCATAATGCAGGTTATGCCAACGCTGTATCGTGGGTGCTTTTTGTGCTGACCGCCGTTGTAGTGTGCGTGATGTTTAAGATTACCGGAAAAATCAGAAAGGATATGCCGTCAGCTAACCACGACTAAGAGACGGGGCTTGTCACTGTCCGGCAGTGCGGACGGTTAAAAATCTTCTGTATTTTTAGAACGCTGTACAGCAGACTAATACGACATCGTGGGACGGCTGACAACATCTCTTGTATACAAGAGATACTCATACACAACTGCAATGATACTAAAATCCCATGCTTGCAGAAACAAATTTTGCGTTTAAGATTTTACATATTATACGATTTGACAGTAAACCTGCTGTCAATATATAAGTGAGTGACTTTATGTCTGTAATGGTTTCTCATAATCATGTCTCATGCTGTTTTAAATTCTATCAACAGGAAAGGGGAGAGACATTTATATGAAAAAAACAATACCATATATATTCCTTACTGGGATAGCCGTATTCATGATATATCCTCTGCTGTGGCTTGTGGGGGCATCATTCAAGACAAATCAAGAGATATACAGCTCTGTGTGGTTTGTGCCGGAAAAGCTCGATTTCAGCGTTTACCTCAATGCATGGAAGACAAATACCGGCTATACTATGGGGCATTACTTCATGAATACTTTTATGGTAATCATTCCGAAGACGGTATTTGCTGTGATGTCGTCGGTACTTGTCGCATACGGATTCGCAAGGTTTGACTTTCCGCTTAAAAAATTTTTCTTTTCCATGCTCATGGTTGGTATGTTCATGCCAGCCATAGTAACCGTCATGCCGATGTATATGCTTTGGAATAAGCTTGGTTTTCTTGACAGCTACATACCGCTGACCGTGCCGTCGCTCTTTGCCTGTGAGGGAATGTTTGTATTCATACTGATACAGTTTTTCAAGGGAATACCGAAAGAAATCGACGAGGCTTCACGGCTTGACGGTTGCGGAACTCTCCGTACTCTTTTCTATGTGCTTGTTCCCAGCATAAAACCTGCTGTCATTTCGGTGGCGGTATTCAATTTCCTGTGGACTATGAATGACTTCCTCAATCCGCTTATTTTCATAAACTCCACCGAAAAATATACTCTCTCTCTTGCTCTGCGTACTTCGGTAGACAGCACCGGACAGGGCTATGAAGAATGCAAGATAATTGCAATGTCTGTTATCGGGCTTATACCGTCGGTAGCCGTATTTGCACTTGCACAGAAAAAATTTATAGGCATAACTACAGGGGGGCTTTCCTAATGAACGCAATCGCCGACAGAATCGCCGGAGCTTATATCGAAAAAATAATACTGCCGTCTGACCCGCTTTTCCCGATATGGAACAGGGAAAACTTCGTCTTTCGGAAAACTGCTAAGTGGAATTACATTGACAACTGCATGATAAAAGCCGTGACAATGCTCTATGAGCTTGCCGGAAAAAAATGTCTGCTTGACTATGCCGTGCGGTTTATGGATTCATACGTGGGAGAGGACGGAAGTATTCCCACCATGAATATCAGCGATTTCAACCTTGACAACATAAACGGCGGTAAGAATCTGATATATCTTTTCCGGAAGACAGGAGACGAACGCTATAAAAATGCCCTTGCAAAAATATACTCTCAGCTTGAAAAACAGCCACGTCTTGCAAACGGCAACTTCTGGCACAAGGGCATTTATCCGTATCAGATATGGCTTGACGGCGTTTACATGGCTCTGCCCTTTATGGCTGAATATGCTGTACTTGCCGGAGATACCGGAATTTATGACGACATATACAGTCAGCTTGAAAATATCCGCCGTCTTATGCGTGACAGCAGAACAGGGCTTTACTTTCACGGATATGATGAAAAATTATCTCAGTGCTGGGCAGACCGCCGGACAGGTCTTTCACATGAGTTCTGGCTTAGGTCTATGGGCTGGCTCTGTGCCGGACTTGCCGACCTGTGCGGAACAGTCCCCGAAAGCAATCGCCTTTATGCTCTCTCCGCAGGAATGCTTGACGGTCTTCTGATGTCTCTTTCCCGATATGCAAACCCCGACGGTACTTTATGTCAGTTGCCGGCAAAACCGGAAGTTGCAGGAAATTACCCCGAAACAAGCGGTACTTTGCTGTATGCGTATTCTGCCGTGAAGTCGTACCGCATGGAGATTTCCGGAAAAGATATACTTGAATCGGGATTAAAAGCTTTTAATGCCGTAATAGAAAAATATATACAGTATGAAGATATTCCAGTGCTGAATAATATATGTCTCATGGCAGGACTGGGCGGTGCGAAAAACCGTGACGGCTCGGAAAGATACTATCTCGGCGAAAGGATAGTTTCAAATGACGCAAAGGGCATAGCGCCTTATCTTATGGCATACGCTGAAATCAAAAGAATGGACAGTGAAAAATATGAATGAACGTCTTGACAGGATAAAAGCTAAATTAATTTACAATCTGGGAAAATGCAACGAAAAATACTACAAGAGGAATGACAGATTGTCACTTAATCCGCCGTTGTCTATGGAAAAAATCCATGAGTTTGAATCAAGGTATAATATAAGGCTTCCGGCGGAACTGGTGGCATTTTATACACAGATTGCGGACGGTGCATGGATTGTCACACCGCTTAACTATGAGGAAAATAAGCTCTATTCATTCGACGAGTGGATTTTTGATAAAGATTTAATCAGCAGGGATTTTGAAGTCGAAAAAGAAATGGTGTATGATGAGTTTGATGAAATACTGAATAACGGCGGAAACTTTGATTTTCTGTATTGCGGAACGGTCGAGCTTATGGACTTAGGCTGTGCGGAAAATTATAAGATTGTCGTCAATGGCAGACATTACGGCGAGATATTCGCTGACTGCGAAATGTGGTTGCCGTTTACAGGTATGAATCTTCTTGACATGATAGAAAATGCTCTTGACGGCAACGACGAATTTATAGCATAAACCGCTCCTTTCGTGTGGTGGATAAAAAATTATACCCCCCTAATTCAAATTATCCCCCCTAATACTATGAACCGATTTGAATTGCAACCAAAATTCCGTTATAATTCATAATTCTGCATTCTTAATTATTAATAAAAAAAGACAGTCGCAGTGACTGTCTCTTTTTTTATTTTTTTATAAGGTCTTTTATAACTTCTCCGGCTATTATCAGTCCGGCAACCGACGGCACAAAGGCATTTGAGGCTGGGAAGTCCGGTCTGCTTATAACCGGCTGTTCCTTTGAGTAGACTACTTTAAGATTCTTAACTCCACGCTTTTTGAGTTCACGTCTCATCACACGGGAAAGCGGACATACGGACGTTTTATATATATCGGCTACTTCAAAAGCCGTCGGGTCGAGCTTGTTTCCTGCTCCCATTGAACTTATCATCGGTACGCCGACTTCTTGTGAACGCATGATTATTTCTATTTTTCCTGTCACCGTGTCGATAGCGTCAACGACGTAATCATACAGCGAGAAGTCAATCATGTGTGAGGTGTCCGGCATAAAGAAGATATTATACGGAGTTATTTTGCAGTCGGGGTTAATATCAAGCAGACGTTTCACAGCCGACTGGGTTTTAGGCATTCCTACGGCACTAAGAGTGGCGAAAATCTGCCTGTTGATGTTGCTCATGCATACTTCGTCATTGTCGATGAGGTCTATAGCACCTATACCGGAGCGTACAAGAGCCTCAGCGACGTGACCGCCTACACCGCCTATTCCGAAAACCGCAACACGAGCCTTTTGCAGAGTTTCCATTGCCTCTGAACCCAGCAGTATTTCTGTACGCTGAAACTGTTCCTGTATCATACGTTAAACCTAAAAAGAACTATATCGCCGTCCTGCATTACGTACTCTTTGCCCTCAAGGCGTACAAGACCCTTTTCTTTAGCGGAAGCCATAGTACCGCATGACATGAGGTCATCAAAAGATACCACTTCTGCACGGATAAATCCCTTTTCAAAGTCCGTATGGATTTTTCCGGCAGCCTGCGGAGCTTTAGTGCCTTTGGTGATAGTCCATGCACGGACTTCCTGTTTTCCGGCGGTAAGATAAGAAATAAGTCCGAGAAGTGAATATCCCTCTTTGATTATTCTGTTGAGACCGGAGACTTCGAGACCGAGTTCAGCCAGAAACTCTTTCTTTTCCTCGTCTGTCATATCGGAGATTTCGGCTTCCGTCTGAGCGCATATCGGGAGTACGGCGGAGTGTTCAGATTCAGCAAGTCCGCATACGCTTTTGTAGTTTTCGTTTGTCTCGATATTGTTCATGAAATCATCTTCGCTTAGGTTAGCGGCATAGATGACAGGCTTTGCGGAGAGCAGGGGAGTTGACTTTATCATTTCCCTTTCGTCTTCAGTAAAATCAAACCCACGTGCCGACTTGCCGTTTTCAAGATGTTCTTTCAGCCTTTCAAGGAAGTCTATTTCAGCGAGATATTTCTTGTCGCCCTTTACGGCTTTTTTTGCACGGTCTATACGCCTTTCTACCATTTCAATATCAGAGAAGATAAGTTCGAGGTTTATAGTTTCTATGTCACGGAGAGGGTTTATATTTCCGTCAACATGGATAATATTCGGGTCTTCAAAGCACCTTACGACGTGTACAATAGCGTCCACCTCACGTATATCAGCAAGGAACTTATTGCCGAGACCCTCACCCTTAGAAGCACCTTTTACAAGACCGGCGATGTCTACAAATTCAAGGGTAGCCGGAGTAAATTTATCCGGTTCGTACATTTCGGCGAGTTTGTCAAGTCTCTCGTCCGGAACAGACACAATGCCCACGTTCTTGTCGATAGTGCAGAAAGGATAGTTTGCGGATTCAGCACCTGCATTTGTGAGAGCGTTAAATAGTGTGCTTTTGCCTACATTAGGCAGACCAACCATACCAAGTTTCATATTTTTCAAAAGTCCTTTCGGTTAAGATTTATGATTAATCCGCTTGTTGTTAACGAGCGAATCAACTGTTGAGTTTATAATCTGAATTTCGCTGTCAGAGCCTATATCACGGGGATTTCCGGCGAGTATTTTCATCTGCACAGCAGAGCCGGAGATTATTACTTTTCCCTCACCCTGTACCGTGCCAATGCCTGTCACCTCGTCGCCCTCAGAATCAATACTGATTTCGGCGTTTTCGGTTCTTGTGTTTACATTGCCCTGCACAGCACCTATACATGAGTGATTAGCAGAACGCATTTTCATGGCTATTTTACCGCCGTCTATGATAACACTGCCGTCTCCGTCTTCCAGTACGCCTATACCGACAGCTTGCGCTCCGGTACAGAAAATCCTTGTATCAGCAGAACTTGTCACAGACGTTATGCCTCTGAAACTTCCTATTCCGGCTATTCTTATTCCGGAGCAGTTAATATCAAGACTGCATTTGTCGGAGATATTTATAACTGAATCGCCGTTGAAGCTACCCACAGCAAGCCCGTTGTGAGTATGCATATGTATTTTTATTTTGCCGGAAACAATATTTATCTCTGAATCGTCTTCATTGAATCCACCGCCGATACAGATAGTCTCAATGCCGTTTGCGATGATTTCAAGACTTCCGGACATATCTATTTTTATATCGCCGTAACTGTGGTCATAGTCGTTTCCTATTCCTATACTTTCGGGGGACTGGCAGTCAATAATCAGACTGCCCTTTCCAGTCATCTCAAACTGCGACCCCATAGGTACATATATTCCGGCATAACCGAGCCTGTTAGTCTTTACGACATTGAGTGAGAGCCTTGCATATTCCCCGACAGAAATTGACGGTCTGCCGTTTCCGCTTATTATGTTTACGTTTTTAAGAGTGAGATCACAGCTATGATTATCCATGACAGATATATTCATTTTAATCTGTCTCTGAGGGTCGCCGGATATAGTGAGTTTGCTCTGATATATGTGAATGTCCGTGTATTTTTCAAGGGCGAGTTTCAGCAGGTCTATTTCCGTATCGGTCTGTGCATTGTAGATTTTTTTTGCACCTTCCGGACGGGATTCAAGGTTTGTGTTTATGATTTCGTCTCTTACCTCTGCCGGAATGTCTTTCAGAAAAGCCGGACGGGGTTTTGATATATAGTAGCCTTGCACGAGGTCAACGCCCAGACGGATAACTGTTTTCATTTCCTGTACTGTCTCTACGCATTCGGCAATGGATTTAAGCTTGTTTTCGTGGCAGAAATCTATAACCTGTGTAACAAGCTGTTGTTTTTTTAGGTCGTTGTGAATATCGCTGATAAGAGAGCGGTCTATCTTTATGTAGTCCGGAGCATATTTCAGAAGATTAGAGCTGTTTGAATAGCCTGTGCCGTAATCGTCAATAGCGAGCTGGGCGTGTATAAATTCACAGCGTTTTTTCAGAGTGTTTATAATTTTTCGGGTTGAAGAACTTTCCTCTACTATTTCCACCACTGTTTTTTCGAGGAGTTCGCCGTAATTAAGATATAGTTCATTGAAGTCGTCGTCCGTAAGTATGTGTGACGGTATGCAGTTTATAAATAGCTTGCGTTTCTTGAATACATTTTTGTTTTTGCTGATAATCCGGAGAGTATTGAAGAAAGTCATTTTTTCCACTGCATAGAGAGCGTTTTGTTCTTCAGCTATGCGAAGAATCTGTTTCGGGGACATTCTTGTATCTCCGGTAGTTCTCATAAGAGCTTCATAGGCGATAATTTCACCGGTGTGTGTATCGGCGATAGGCTGGAAATAATATGTGATAAGGTTATTGCGGATTATATTAAGAAGAATCTGTGCGTTTTTGTAGGAATCTTCCTCACGTACATAGCTTTCGTCAGAGAACCAGTTTATAACGCTCCGTCTTGAGTTTCTTGCCTCATACAGTGCAAACTCCGAGTAGTTCACGAGCGTGTTGAAGTCTGTAGCCTCATCGGGATATGATACACAGCCTATTGAAAGGCTCAGACTGCTTTTATCTGAAATATCTATTATCTCGCCGAAATCGTCCGTGAGGGTGCAGTTTCTTACAGATTCGTCCATGCTGTTTAGCAGGTTGCAGACAGTCATTTTATCGCAGTCATAGAAAAAGACATATATTTCATAATTCGACCGTGAGCCGATAATGATATTCGGGCTTGCAAATCCTTGTATTGTCTCAGCGACAGAGGCTATGCAGTTGTTTGTATTATCTACAGTAAGGAAAGAGCCGAGTTTTTCAATGCCGTTTATATATACAGCACCAAGAAAACACTGCCTTGTGCCTGTCATGCACTTTTTAACTTTCTGTGAGAATGAGGCATAGGACGGCAGATGTGTCACTGGGTCAAATTCAATAGTCTCACGGTTTTTTTCAGACTTTTCAATCTGCCGTGTAAAGTCCTGAACAAATCCGAGCCATTCGTTGCTGTTTTCGTATATATTCATTTTTATGTATCGGGTATGGTTTCCGGCGGTAAAGCTGTATATATGCTTTTGGTCTTCAACAGGATTCTTTGAAATTTTTTCAAGCAGATTAAAAAATTCAAATTCGTTAAGTTTTTCGCTTTTGCAGGCAAGCATTTTGCGTGCCACAGGGTCGAGGTATGCTGTTTTGTTTTGCGATATATATGTAAATGCACCTATATTTCCCATAAATTTCTGGAATATCAGCCAGTCGTTGCTCAGTGACGGCGGATTTGTTTCAAGATTGAAAATGCTCATAAGTCCCCTCTTTACTACAGACAGCAGTTTCTGCATTTTTCGGTATGCAGATTACCGTGATTAATAAACGATATTTTTATATATTATACATCATAATTCATAAAATGTCAATAAAAAATATAAAAGCCGTCCCATAAGAGACGGCTGTATGTAGAGTTTCAGTCAAGGAAGTCCTTGACCTTTTTGCTTCTGCTCGGGTGGCGTAACTTTCTGAGAGCCTTTGCTTCAATCTGTCTTATACGTTCACGGGTAACATCAAAACGCTGACCCACTTCTTCGAGGGTGCGTGTTTTGCCGTCATCGAGACCGAAACGCAGTTTGAGTACTTTAGCTTCACGGTCTGTGAGGGTAGAAAGAACCTCGTTGAGCTGTTCTTTCAGCAGAGTATGAGAGGCTGCTTCAGCAGGAGCAGGGGCATCATCGTCCGGTATAAAGTCGCCGAGATGGCTGTCTTCTTCTTCGCCTATAGGGGTTTCCAGTGAGACAGGGTCTTGTGCTACACGCATTATTTCACGTACCTTGTCAACAGGCATATTCAGTCTTTCGGCTATTTCTTCGGGTGATGGGTCGTGACCGTTTTCGTGGAGCAACTGACTTGAAACTTTCTTTACCTTTGTTATAGTCTCAACCATGTGTACGGGGATTCTGATAGTTCTTGCCTGGTCGGCAATAGCACGTGTTATAGCCTGTCTAATCCACCACGTAGCATACGTGGAGAACTTAAAGCCCTTAGTATAGTCAAATTTTTCCACTGCCTTTATAAGACCTAAATTACCCTCTTGAATCAAATCAAGGAACTGCATACCTCTGCCGACGTATTTTTTAGCGATTGAAACAACAAGCCTAAGGTTTGCTTCAGATAGTCTTTTTTTTGCATAGGGGTCGCCCTTGTTCATACGCTGTGCGAGTTCAATTTCTTCTTCAGTGGTGAGCAGGGGAACACGTCCGATTTCTTTGAGGTAGATTTTAACAGGGTCGTCAATGGCTATGCCCTCAGTGGAGAGAGCCATTTCCAAATCGTCTGTCATAGTGGAATCCATACCTATTTTAATATCGGAGTCAATGTTCATATCCTCTACAATTTCAATATTGAGGTTTTCGCAGGTATCATAGAAAGTATTAAGCTGGTCAACGTCGAAATCAAGTTCCTCGAGAGCGTCCGTGATTTCTTTGGTAGTGAGTTTACCGGTAGTCTTGCCCTTTTCCATGAGAGCGTCAATGGTAGTTTTTTTGTTTTCCATAAAAATACCTCCTGTTTTTTGTGAGTCCATATTTTATCTATTTTTTGGCTTGAAACTTTTTTGCTATATCGTCAATGCTTATGTCATCATTTTTAAGGGAAGATGAAGTTTCTTTCAGTACTTCCGCACACTGTGAAACAACCAACATATTTATGTCAACATTATGATACTTTGCCGACATACCGGATATTCTGCCCATTTCTTCGGGTGTAAAGTCTCCGGCAAGCATTGACATCGAAAAGTTATCATTGCTGTCAAGGCGTTCAAGGATAGCTGTATATACTTTTTTATTGAAAGCTGTCACGAAAGAATCCGGCGTGATTATATTTCTTACTTCCCTGTATTCTTCCGGTCGCTTGATAAGAAAGCTGATAATCTGTTCTTCAGCTTTTGATTCCTTTGTGTATTTTACCGCTTCCGGATTTATGCTGTCATTTTTATGAATAGTATTATATTTTGTGTCTGTCCATTCTTTATTGCTTTTACTTTTTTTTGATTTATTCAGAATATTGTCTATGTGAGCCTTTAGAATATCCGGCTGAATACCGCATTTCTGTGAGGTGCGGGAAATATATATTTCACGTTCGGTTTGATTTTTTATTCCGGCGAGTACGGCAGAGGCTTTTTTTATCAGCTCTACTTTTCCGGCTTCTGTCGAGAGGTCAAGACCCTGCTCGCACTTGTCAAGCATAAAGTTTATCGAATCAGCGGAATTATTAATCAGAAGATTAAAGCGGTCACGCCCGAATTTTTTAATAAACTCGTCGGGGTCTTTAGCACCTTCCATGCGTAAAACGGTAGTACGCAGACCGACATCTGAAAAATGGCTTATAGCTTTCTGAGTAGCCTTTTGACCTGCACTGTCGCTGTCGTAAGCTATAATGACTTCTTCGGCGTAATGACTTATAAGCCTTGCCTGTTCGGGAGTTATAGCAGTGCCGAGAGTAGCGACGGCGTTTTCAAAACCTGCCTGATTGAGAGCGATAACGTCCATATAGCCCTCACAGAGAATAATTTTTTTCGTGTCAGAATTTTTAGCAAAGTTCAGCGAAAAGAGATTATAGCCCTTGTCGAAAACCGGAGTTTTAGCGGTATTCAGATATTTAGGCTTGCTGTCATCAAGCACACGTCCGCCGAAACCTATAACGTTTTTCCTCATATCTATAATCGGGAAGATAACTCTTTTCCGGAACATATCAAACATATTTCCGGTCTTTTGGGAGCGACCGCCTATCCATGCGTCAATAATTTCTTCTTCTGAATAGCCCTTTGATTCGAGGAATTTAACAAGCGTGTCCCAGCTGTCCGGAGCATAGCCGAGACCGTATTTTTTTATGGTCTGCGGAGTGATATGTCTTTCGGCAAAATAAGCAAGACCCGATTTGTCGTTTCCTTTTACCAGATTACTATAGAAAAAATTAGCAGAGAGACGGTTCATTTCATATATGCGGGTTCTTCTCTGGGAGTTCTGATTATTTCCGGAGTAGACCGGCATTTCTATACCGGAACGCTGTGCGAGTAGTTTAAGGGTTTCCATAAAGTCAAGGTTTTCTATTTTCATGGTAAAGGTTATAACGTCACCGCCAGCACCACAGCCGAAACAGTAAAATGTCTGAGTGTCCGGAAAGACTGTACACGACGGAGTTTTTTCAGAGTGAAAAGGACACGAACATAAATAATTTCTGCCCTGTCTCTTTATCTGAACGTAAGAACCGATTACCGTCTCAATGGGATTTGCACGACGGAGTGTATCAAGAAATTCGTCATTTTTAGGCATATCTTAAAACCTCCGTTACTTCCACGATTTCGGGATAAAGATTTCCGAGTATAAGTCTATAGCGTACTGGTCGGTCATACCTGCGATATAGTCGCATACGGCACGGTCAGCGTCGGAGTTTTTCATTATACTGCGGTATTCTTCGGGGAGCTTGTCTGTATTTTCCTTGAAATACGAATACAGTTTTTTGATAAGCATTTCAGCCTTTCTGTCTTCGTGTTTGGCGGAGTAGTTAGTATATACTCTTTCAAACATGAAATCTTTCAGTTTATCGTGTGCGGAGCGTATATGCGGTTCAAAGTCGATAACATCATAGCCGTGAGCAATGACCGACGATACAAGACTTGTGATTCTTTCAGACTTGCTTTTGCCGAGAATATCAGTGCATTCTTCCGGCAGGTCTTTTTCCGTGAGCAGTCCGGCACGTATTGAGTCGTCAATATCGTGGTTGATGTAGGCGATAGTATCGGCGAGCCGGACTATATTTCCCTCTCTCGTGAAAGCCGTGCGGTTGGTGTGTGATTCTATGCCGTTTTTTACAGCGTATGTCAGATTGAGGTTTTCGAGTTTTTCAGCAACCATTACGCTGTGGAGATAGTGCCTAAAACCATGAGGGCATACTTCATTTAGGACAGCCTCACCACAGTGTCCGAAAGGCGAGTGACCTAAGTCGTGCCCCAGTGCTATAGCTTCCGTGAGGTCTTCATTCAGGAGCATACAACGGGAAATAGTCCGTGCAATCTGTGAGACTTCGAGTGTATGGGTAAGCCTTGTGCGGTAGTGGTCGCCGGAGGGGGAGAGGAAAACCTGTGTTTTGTGTTTCAGACGGCGAAAAGCCTTACTGTGCAGAATCCTGTCACGGTCACGCTGAAAATCCGTCCGGTAGGGGCATTTTTCTTCTGTTTTTTCACGCCTTGTCATTTCGTCGTCGGTACTCAGACAGGCAAAACCGCTGAGAATATTTTTTTCAATTTTTTCAGTCTGTTCACGTAAGGTCATAAAAATATCACCTCTTGTCTATATTTTTACTGAAGAAAAGTCTTGATACAGCTCACCGCAGTCCTCGATTAAAACAGAGCCGTTTGTTATTTCGGTAAGATTTTTTACAAGCGGAGTGAGTTTTTCCGTGAGTACGAGAATTTCAAGAACAACGTCGCTACCGAAATCAGAGTTTACTGTGATAGTGCTGAAATCCGGCAGTATATAGGAAATTTTTCCGTACATGGTGTAGTCTGTGGTTATTTTCAGACGGTGACAGAGACACATATTCATAATATCTGCCTCGTCGCAGGCAAGCGATACCGCATGGGAGTAGGCACGCACGAGACCGCCTCCGCCGAGCAGAATACCGCCGAAATATCTTGTCACAACCGCACATACGTCCGTCAGCCCTCTTTTTTGCAGAACGTCCAGCACCGGTACGCCGGCAGTGCCTTGAGGTTCGCC
This sequence comes from Ruminococcus flavefaciens, assembly GCA_023667045.1. Classification (GTDB taxonomy): domain Bacteria; phylum Bacillota; class Clostridia; order Oscillospirales; family Ruminococcaceae; genus Ruminococcus; species Ruminococcus flavefaciens_AC. The sequence goes on from JAMPAU010000002.1 coordinate 126,244, forward strand.
GTCGTCGGAATATCGGGAAATATTGTCATTTCGGAGAATATATGCATAGACATTGTGTTTAGCCTTGCGGTGTTCGGCACGTACAGAATTTATAAAGTCAACCGCCTCGTCGTTGGTTTTTACCGGAGCGATACGGCATATAAATTCAGAACGTTTTTCAATAAAAGAAGTCTCTGTGGTCTGGGATATAGTAAAATAATTCATTGTGGATTGTCCTTTTTTATACGCAAAAAGCCGGTCTGAGACCGGCTGTATAATTACTTGTCCATATTGAAACGCTTTTTGAATCTGTCAACACGTCCGCCTGTATCAACGAGCTTCTGCTTGCCGGTATAGAACGGGTGGCACTTTGAACAAATTTCAACCTTGATGTTTTCTTTTGTGGACATAGTTTCAATTACATTACCGCAGTGGCAGGTAATTGTAGTCTTGACAAAATTAGGATGGATTCCTTCTTTCACGATTGTCACCTCTTTCACATACTATTTAAAACCGACAGCCCATCATTTATATCAGACAGTAGTGTCGCATTACTTAATTTATTTTATCACAGGTCTTTCAGTTTGTCAAGGGGTATGAATATATTTTTTTATTTTAACTATTGCTTTCGCCTGAAGATTCTTCAATGTCAACATTAATAATACACCGCCGTGCAGTTTTTCTGAAAAATTCCTTTTCTTCTTCGGTCAGTTTCCGGCGGACATCTTCCGGAGCGTCATCTTTAATTATACGTTTTCCGTTTTTTATGTCAGTCCATTCCCAGAAGTCGTCAGATAATTCACGCATAAGTTACCGCCTTTTTTTGATATATTTTTATTTAACAAATGCCAAGAATTTTCCGTGCAGTTTCCAGTAACTTTTTATTCAGCATTTCTGCCGGACGTTCAAAAATCATTACAGTTCTGCCGACGGTCTCATCTCTGAAAGTACCTGTAAGTTTCCAGCCTGTTTCACAGCGTTTTTTCAGCACCTTGTCGTTTTCGTTGACGGCGGTTACAGTTTCGACGGCATAGTCCATGTCCCCGTAAACCGTTATGTAAAATTTTGATTTTTCAATATATTCATTTATAATATTTTCGGGAACGTCATTCATTTAGGACACTCCTTTTTAAAACAAAAGCGGAGACCTGCTCCGCTTAAAAAAATCATTCAAAAATCTTAGTAAAGTCACCCGCAAGTTTAGCTTCAAGAGCCTCTGCCTCTTCGTGAGTGGGCATTTTTGAGGTGAAGTAAGTCTTGATTTTCGGCTCAGTGCCGGACGGACGAACAATAACCTTTGAACCGCCCTCCAGGAAGAAAGCAAGCACGTTGGACTTCGGGAGAGTGATAGCGGATTCAGTACCGCTTGTGTTGTCCTTTGAAACGCTTGTTTTGTAGTCGTCGAATCTCACAACTTTAAGACCGGAGATTTCGGCAGGCGGGTCATTGCGGAGTGTATTCATGATGTCATTCATCTTGTTCATACCGCTTTCGCCCTCGAAAGTAAAGCTGTGAAGTGTCTGATAGAAAACGCCGTACTTTTTGTACATATTTTCACGAGCCTGTAAGAGAGTGATTCCTTGACTGCGGTAATATGAAGCCATTTCGCAAATAAGCATTGAAGCGTTTACAGCGTCCTTGTCACGCACGTAAGTACCGGAGAGGTAACCGTAACTTTCTTCAAAGCCGAATATGTAGCGGTTTTCCTGTCCTTTGTCTTCAAGCATTTTAATCTGTTCGCCGATAAACTTGAATCCGGTGAGAACGTCGATGACCTCAACGCCGTATTCCTTGCCGATAAGATTAACAATATCGGTGGTAACAATAGTCTTTACAGTTACCGGATTTTCGGGCATAGTGCCTTTTTTGATTCTCTGCTGGCATATGTATTCAAGGAGCATAGCACCTACTTCATTGCCGGAGAATAAAGCATAACCGCCTTTTCCGTCGGGTACAGCAATACCTACACGGTCGCAGTCAGGGTCGGTAGCGAGGAGCAAATCGGGCTGTACCTCATTGCAGTAGCGTAAACCTACTTCGAGAGCCTCACGGATTTCCGGATTCGGATAAGGGCAGGTTGTGAAGTTTCCGTCGGGGTTTTCCTGTTCCTTTACAATAGTAACATCTGATATTCCTATTCTCTTGAGGATTTCACGCACCGGCTTATTTCCTGTGCCATTTAGCGGAGTGTAGACTACTTTCAGACCGCTTGTTGCACAGAGTTCAGTGTTGATTCCCTCAGCGAGAACATCTTCATAGAAAGCGTCGATAACTTCTTGACCTATGTAGCAGATATTGCCCTTTGCTACTTCCTCATCAAAAGAAGAAGTTTTCACATCATTGAAGATGTCAAGAGAGTTGATTTTTTCAAGAATGATTTCAGCACCTCTGAGAGTAATCTGACAGCCGTCGTCGCCGTAAACCTTATAGCCGTTGTACTTTGCAGGGTTATGGCTTGCTGTAACCATAATACCGCCTTGACATTTAAGCTCACGCACTGCAAATGAGAGGCATGGTGTAGGCATAAGCTCCGTATATATATGAACCTTTATGCCGTTGGCAGCGAGAACCTCAGCGGCGGCTTTTGAGAATACGTCTGATTTTATTCTGCTGTCAAATGAGACTGCAACGCTGGGGTTTGTGTATTCCTGATTGAGATAATCAGCAAAGCCCTGAGTAGCACGTCTTACCGTGTAGATATTCATGCGGTTAGTACCTGCACCGATAACACCTCTCAGACCGCCCGTACCAAATTCGAGGTCACGGTAGAATCTGTCACGTATAGCACTGCTGTCATTTTCAATGCTTTTAAGTTCAGTCTGTAAATCTTCGTCCTGTGTGGCATTTTCCAGCCAGAGATTATAAAGTTCTATTTCTGTCATTAAGATACCTCCTAAAAGAAATATAAGATATTATACCATATCTTTACGGATTTGAAAAGTATTTTTTTCATGAAAAATACAATTTTTGTATTTTTACTATATATACTACAAAAAGATACAGCATATTGTTGAAAAACATATAAATATTAGCATATGATAACTTTATTGAAAAACAAATGCTGTCAGCCCGACAGCATCTGTTATAGGGGGAATCAGTCGCCGAAAGATATACCGATGTCACGTGAAGCGATAACAAGGTGGTTGTCCGTGTCAACGAATTTGGTTTTTCCGGCAATATCAGCAAGCTTGTTTGAAGTTATCTTGTTGCCGATTTTGGCTACTGTGCGACCGTACTTTTCCTGTGCTATGAGGTATGCAGCGTGTACGCCGAACTGTGTGGAAAGCACTCTGTCGTAAGCACTCGGAGCTCCTCCTCTGAGCATATGACCCGGTACACATACACGTGCCTCAATGCCAGTATTGGCTTGAATCTGTGCTGCTATGCGAGAGGTTGCAGTAGTTATTCCTGCCTCTGCACGTTTCTTTGCACGTTCTTTCTTTTTCATTTTTGCCTCGTTCACATCAAATGCACCCTCTGCTACAGCGAGAATGGAGAAATTTTTTCCGGAAGCACTTCTTGCCATTACAGAATCACAGATTTTGTCTATATCATATGGGATTTCCGGAATAATAATCACATCAGCACCACCGGCTATACCTGCATTGAGGGTGAGCCAGCCGGCTTTGTTTCCCATGATTTCACAGAGCAGTATTCTTGAATGGCTGGCAGCGGTTGTGTGGAGACGGTCTATAGCGTCTGTGGCGATGTCAACGGCTGTATGGAAACCGAAAGTAACATCTGTGCCGTAAATATCATTGTCTATTGTTTTCGGGAGACCGATAACGTTAAGACCCTCATCAGAAAGGAGCTTTGAGGTCTTGTGTGTGCCGTTTCCGCCGAGAGTAAGCAGACAGTCAAGTTTTTGTTTCTTGTATGTCTCTTTCATGTTTTTAACCTTGTCAACGTTGTCCTCTCCGATTACGGTCATCATCTTGAAAGGCTGGCGTTTTGTGCCGAAGATTGTACCGCCCTGTGTGAGTATGCCGGAAAATGACGACGGCGACATATCCTTGCACAGATTGTTGATGAGACCGTAGTAGCCGTTTGAGATGCCGACGATTTCAACATTATCCTCGCCGAATCTTTCATAGCAGGCTTTAGCCACACCTCTGATAGTAGCGTTAAGACCGGGACAGTCTCCACCGCTTGTTAAAATGCCTATTCTTCTTTTCATGAGTAAATACCTCCGTTTAAAAAAATTATTTTTTCTGTGTCTTTTTCATATTCTCCTCGAAAAATTCCTCTATTTTTTCGGCGGGCATAGGTTTGCCGTAAAGATAGCCCTGTCCGAAATCACAGCCGGCTTTTCTGAGAATATCTTCTTGACTGGGATTTTCAATACCCTCTGCTATAGTTTCAATCTTTTTTGATTTGGCTATTCTTATTACAGATGAAACTATTTCATAGGCTATATTGTCGTGTTCTATATCAATAATAAAAGAGCGGTCTAATTTCAGCAGAGTGATAGGGAGTATCTGCAAATAGCTTAACGACGAGTAGCCAGTGCCGAAATCGTCCATAGCGAGCTTAACGCCGAGTTCACGGAGCTTGTTCATCTGAGATACTGCATAGTCAATATCGCTTAGGGCGAGGGTTTCGGTAAGTTCCACTTCAAGCCACTTTGAGTCAAGACCTGTTTTGGCGAGTGCCTCAAAGACCTTTTCTTTTAGGTCTTTCTGATAGAAGTCAGTAGACGTGAAGTTTATCGACATTACTATTTCCGGATAGCCCATTTTCTGCCAGAGCTTATTTTGTCTGCAACCCTCATTAAGCACAAATTCGCTTATTCTGCCTATTAGGTGAGAACTTTCAGCCACTGGCACAAAAGCGTCGGGGCGTACAATAGTACCGTCGGGCTTAATCCAGCGTATAAGAGCCTCAACGCCCATGACTTTGCCTGTGGAGAGGTCTATTTTAGGCTGATAGAAAAGCTGTAGCTCGTTGTTGTCGATAGCCAGTGCAAGCTCCTTTTCGAGTTCGTTTCTGCCCATGATTGAATCATGCATACGTGCTTCATAACCGCATATCGTGTTATTTTCAGCACCGCCGGATTTAAGTGCAAATTCAGCGTGTTCAAAAGCCTTAAGGAAAGACTCGCAGTCTTCGGGCATTTTGGCATATCCGGCAGAACAGCTAAGATTTATTGAATTGAAATCGCCTACAGCAGACTTTGCGAACTCATCTTGAATAGCCTTTGCCGTGCGTACCGGCAGGTCGTCGTCGCCGTAATCACGGAGAATGAGAGCGAAATTGTCACCGCTTATGCGTGCTGAAAGACCTCCGGCTGTCACGAACTTACATATAATATTTGCAAAATTTTTAAGAATATAATTGCCGTTCTGATAGCCGGAGCTGTCATTTATAATATGGAATCTGTCAATATCGAGTACTATAATCCAGTATGAGTAGTTCAGCATACGGCACTGTTCAAAAGTTTCCTGTCCAACGTCCATAAGCTTGTTGCGGTTGGCTATTTCCGTTACGTCGTCTATATAGGCGAGACGTTCAATGATAAGGTCTTTTTCGTGTTCCTGAGTATTATCAATCAAAGCACCGCTGAAAATAGGCAGTGAATCGGAGTGGTTCATGCCTTTATAGCGGTATGAATACCAGTGATAGAAACCATCCGCCGAGCATATACGCAGTTCAATGCTTTTCACCTCATTGTCGCATACAGTACCCGCCGATTTTATTACGCTGTCAAACATCAGACGGTCATTAGGGTGGACTATAGAGCGGAGCGACTTCAGCGTTATATTGTTGCTTTTCAGACCAAGCATACGTACTGTTTCGGGAGAGGCAATAAAGTTTGCCATATCGTTTGACATGATTATACCGATTTCGGCAAGGCTCATTGAATAGTTAAAGAGGTCGTTTGTGCTTGCGAGGTCGAGACGCATTCTTTTGATTTCGGTAAGGTTCAGTCCTGTACTCAGATACAGGGAGAGTTTTTTCTTTTTCTTGATAACAGACGTACTCCATGCTATCGTGGTGGGCGTGCCGTCGGCACTTGTAAAGCGTGCTTCATGAGAACTGCTCTCGATGATTTCCTGTATAGTTTCAAGAGTAAGGTTTTCAATGCCGAAAGCCCTCATTATCTCAGCTTTGTGGTCAAAGTTCATGCCCTCTATGCCGAGCAGTTCACGCATATGTCTGTTCATATAGACTGCTGATAAATCGTCTGTCCAGATAATCATTTCAGTGTTAAGATTTTCTGAAATTCCTGCTATATCGCCTGCATCTACAGATGATTTGTGCTTGCGGTACAGCCATGCCGACAATGCAAGTATAAGCGAAAGGCATACCATTGTCGCAATGTATGTAACTATAGTGATGAATGCTATTTCGGGGTACATTCTTGTATATGCGAGTACAAGACCGGTAGCCGCCGCAATTACTATAGCCGCCGCAAGCGGACTGTTGAGGTTCATATTATCGCCTCCATTCTAAATGATACTGAACCAAATATATTATAGCAAAATTTACTGAAAATGTCAATCACAAATTTGAATCCGGAGACAAAATAAATAAATTTACTGTAAAATTACAGAAATTTATCACACAGTGTACACTTTTGAGTGATATTATAAATTCTTAAAATAATCATAATGTTTAAAGCAATGTGGAATATTGACAAAAGGCAAACGTTATGATATAATCAAAAAAAGGTTTTCAAAAGCTGTCCGTAAGACAGCAGTACCGCAAGGACTGCGGAAAGGGTTCGCCTCATAAAAAACCCATAGCCTTTTCAATTCAGACGGATTAAAGGAAGCCTGTTGGTTTTATAAAACGGGCGGTTCGCTGATATTATGGTATAATTAAAAAGCTGTGAGGTTTATATTCTTACGGCTCTGAAAAATCAAAAAAGAGGTGTTTTTATTTATGGCACATATTTTAGTTGTGGACGATGAAATCAACATAAGAAAGGTTGTCCGTGAGTATGCGGAGTTTGAGGGCTATGAAGTTACTGAGGCAGAAAACGGCATGGAGGCTGTCGGTCTCTGCCACGATAATGACTATGATTTGATTATCATGGACGTTATGATGCCAAGACTTGACGGCTATTCAGCCTGTAAGGAAATCCGCAAGACAAAGCAGATTCCCGTTATAATGCTTTCGGCAAGAAGTGAGGAGTATGACAAACTCTTCGGCTTTGAAATCGGTATCGACGATTACGTGGTAAAGCCTTTTTCACCTAAGGAGCTTATGGCAAGGGTAAAGGTTGTACTCAAAAGAAATGCCGTCCCCGACCAACCTGTTTATCAGGACAAGTATGTATTTGAGGGACTGGAAGTGGATATTTCTGGTCGTGAGGTATACGTCAACGGCGAAAAGGCTTCAATGACCCCGAAAGAATACGACCTTCTTTTCTATCTCGTGAAAAACAAGAATATTGCTCTCTCAAGAGACAAGCTCCTTGAAGAAGTATGGGGATATGATTTCTTCGGCGACGACAGAACAGTGGACACACATATTAAAATGCTCCGTAACAGTCTCGGCGAATACCGCAGATATATTGTTACTCTGAGAGGACTGGGATATAAGTTTGAATATCTACAATAAGATAAAAAGCATTAATAACCGTATGCCACTCCGCCTTAAAGTATGGATACACTTTGTTATGTTTATAATACTTGTGTTTGTGCTTATGTGGATATTTCAGATATTTTTTCTTGAATCTTTCTATGAGAGCATGAAGACACGCTCCGTAACCGAAAATGCCGTTGAAATAGTAGAGGCATACAATACCGACTACAAGGCAGGCAATAAGTCGGAATTTATTGAAAAGTACTCGAAAACGGCAGTGAATAACGACGTATGCGTTGAAATCCTCGACAGGTATGGCAGGTCTATCTACTCAAAGGACGTACTCGGCGACTGTCTTGTACACGGCAGAGAAAACAGCACGTATAAGTTTCTGAATGAAATAAGACGTACTGAGCAGTCAGAGGCTTTATATAAGGTATCAAACCCGAAAAGCAGTAACGATATGCTTGTATATATGTGTGTATTCGGAAGCGTGCAGTCTCCAGAGGGCTATCTGCTGATAAACTCTGAGCTTGCACCTGTCGGCTCTACCGTCTCTATAATAAAGAGACAGCTTGTTATTATTACGGTTATACTTATATTAATAGCGGCTGTCATATCGGTATTCCTTGCAAATAGAATCTCCCGACCGATAGACAGAATAACCAAGTCAGCCGAAAATCTCGCAAAGGGCGACCTCAACACAAAGTTTGACGGTACTGGCTACCTTGAAGCATTAAAACTTGCCGATACTCTCATGTATGCCGAAAAGGAGCTTTCAAGGGTTGATACAATGCAGAGGGACTTGATAGCCAATGTCTCTCACGACCTCAGAACCCCCCTCACTATGCTTAAAGCCTATGCAGAGATGATACGTGACCTCTCCGGCGATAATCCGGTAAAACGCAACGAACATCTCGAAATAATTATAAATGAAACAGACAGGCTCTCCGCTATGGTCAATGATATTCTCGACCTCTCAAAACTGGAAAGCGGTAAGCAGAAACTTAATCCGTCGGAATTTGAGATAAGTTCAAAAATGCACGACATTATAGGACGTTTCAAGGGGATTTCCGACAAAATGGGCTACCATATACATTTCACTCCCGATACTGAAAAAACTGTCTGCTGTGATGTCGGAAAGATTGAGCAGGTAATATATAATCTGATAAACAACGCAATAAATTACACGGGTGCGGACAAGCAGGTTTATGTACGGCAGATTAATAAGCCCGACGGCGTTCTGATAGAAATAGAAGACACCGGAGACGGCATTGAAGAAGACAAGATTAAACTCATATTTGACAAGTACTACCGTTCAGAAAATCACAAGCGTGAAGTAGTAGGCACTGGGCTTGGACTTTCGATAGTCAAGGCTATACTTAAACTTCATGGTTATGATTACGGCGTAAAAAGTACTCTCGGAAAGGGTTCTGTTTTCTGGTTTAAAATCAGCGACAGGAAAGAATAGTAAAAATTTGTAACCTTTTTGGCAGAAATTGTAACAGAATTTTTACTTTTTTATCACGCAGTTTACACAATTATTTTTTATACTATAAATGCTGAAGGAGAAATCCTGAAAGCTGTTTTTTCATAGGTGATTTCGGCGTTCACCCCAACGCTGAGTCACGAATCCCCAATAATCCCTATATCATGGCAGACGGACTTCCTTAACCGGAAGTTCGTTTGTTTTTCACACGGAAAAAGGAGATGTTTTTGTGAAAGTTTCAATCTATTCAAGAAAAGAAATCGGCGAGATTATAAAGTCCGGAGAGTTTCCGGAAAATACCGCCGTTATCAGCTACTATGACCCGTAAGCCCATAAGATAGACCCGAACTATGCCCCTGTGGATTACAGCAGTGTGTGTGATAAGGTCTTTTCTGTCGGCTTTGATGATGTGGATATTAATTACCTCGAAAAGCAGGGCTACATCTACGATACATATTTTACTGAATCCGCCGGTATGGCAGAGTTCATATATAATGCCTATAACGACGGCATGGACGTGATTTGTCAGTGTGATTACGGACAGAGCAGAAGTGCAGGCACAGCTGCCGCTATTTTGGAACACTTCTACAAAAACGGCATAACGGTCTTTGCGGACTATAACCGTTTCCCGAATAAGCTTGTTTACCATAAGGTCTCAGAGGCTCTTGAAAGCTACCGGAAGAATCGCTGTAAGTAAATATTTATTAAGGGTGCAGAATTTATTATAGTTTTTGCACCCTTTTTCAAAAGCTAAATGACGATATACAGCCACAAATGAGCATTAGGGTGCAAAAGGTGTACAGGGTGCAGTTAATTTCCTTTTTATATATAATTATTTTCTTCTATTGATATAGTTTTTTGTTTTTTCTATATAGAAACTTATGCACCCTTTGCACCCTATACATCCTGTAGATGATTTTCGCCTGTATATAGCTGAAAAAGCACAGAGCAGACTTTAAAAATATCTGCACCCATTTTTGCACCCTCTGCACCCATTTTTGCACCCTAACATAAAACAGCACTCGAAAATCATAGAAAAAAATATTTTTCATAAATTTTGAAAAAACTCTTGACATTTTATGTCCGTTGATGTATAATGTTAGCATGACCTTATCAAGAAGGACGGAGGCAACAGGGCTGATGATGTCCAGCAACCTATCACATATGTGAAAAGGTGCTAATTCCTGCGGTTATCCGGCAGATGAGGAGTTTTTTCAAATTCAGAACGTTCCGGAGTTTTTCGGGGCGTTTTTATTTTTTATGGAGGTATTATTTATGAGTAAAGTTTTTTTCACTTCTGAATCAGTTACTGAGGGTCACCCCGATAAAATCTGCGACCAGATTTCAGACGCTGTACTTGACGCTATTCTTGAACAGGATTCGCACGGTCGTGTAGCCTGCGAGACAGCCGTTACTACTGGTATGATTCTCTGCATGGGCGAAATATCCACTACCGCAAAAGTTGATATTCCTAAGATTGCAAGACAGGTAGTTGCTGATATTGGCTATGACCGTGCTAAATACGGATTTGACGCTCATACCTGTTCTGTACTGACAAGCATTGACGAGCAGTCGGCGGATATTGCTATGGGCGTAAATGAGGCTTTTGAGTATAGAGAGGAAAACAATGAAAATGACGGTCTCTCAAACGGTGCTGGCGATCAAGGCATTATGTTTGGCTATGCCTGCAATGAAACTCCCGAACTCATGCCACTGCCTATCTCTCTTGCACACAAGCTCGCTATGAGACTTACCGAAGTACGCAAAGACGGCACTCTCCGCTATCTCAGACCCGACGGAAAAACACAGGTTACTGTAGAGTACAATGACGGCAAGCCCTCAAGAATAGACGCAGTAGTTGTATCTTCACAGCACTCGGCTGATATTTCGCTCGGTCAGCTCCGCAAGGATATTGAAGAATACGTTATAAGGGAAATTATTCCGGAAAATCTCATCGACGAAAATACAAAGATTTACATCAATCCGACAGGTCGCTTTGTTATCGGCGGTCCGCAGGGCGACAGCGGTCTGACTGGAAGAAAGATTATAGTAGATACATACGGCGGTTACTCCAGACACGGCGGTGGAGCTTTCAGCGGTAAAGACCCGACTAAAGTAGACAGAAGTGCAGCATATGCTTCAAGATATATCGCAAAGAATATAGTATCAGCAGGTCTTGCCGATAAGTGCGAGGTACAGCTTTCTTATGCTATCGGCGTGGCAAAGCCTGTGTCCATTCTCGTTGATACTTTCGGCACTGGCAAAGTCTCAGAGGACAAGCTCGCTGAGGCTGTAGGAAAAGTCTTTGACCTCAGACCGACAGCTATTATCGAAATGCTCGACCTCAGAAAGCCTCAGTACAGGAGACTTTCCGCATACGGTCATATGGGTCGTGAGGAACTCGGTGTGGCATGGGAAAAGACAGACAGGGCAGAGGCTCTTAAATCCGCCCTCTCATAAAAAACTCTTGACAAAACTGAATCTATGTGATATACTATATTAAAAGGGTCTTTATGGGTCTATTTTCTTTTTCCCCGCACATGCGGGGGTGACCCTCAAGCGGAGATTCTTCACCGTACTATGCTTAATTTTTCCCCGCACACGCGGGGGTGACCCACGAAGAGGAGAAGATACATGAAAAACTATGCTGAAATTCGCTTTGAGAACCAACCACTTGCCGAGATACTGCATATATGCGAGTACGGCAAGTACAACCTCAAGCTCGATACGGTAGAGCCTGCCAAGTCCCCAAAAAATGCTGAAGACGTTCTGAGTATGATTTTTGCCCTGCTTGAAAAAAACCCCGATACTCCGGAGGGGCGTGTGTATATGGGCAATTGTATGGAGATTCTTCACCGTACCATGCTTAATTTGTCTGAGGTGATAAATGGCTTCAGAGCTGTTGAAGTCATAATCACCACTTCAAAAGAAGACGAGGGCGGAAACATCATCGAGACAAAGGCAGTAACAAATATCACTATATCCGAATCATAATAAAAAAGGGACAGTTAAAAAAAGCTGTCCTTTTTCTGTGAGGTGAATAAATGAAAAAAATTATCCTGTGCCTTGCTTTTCTGTCGCTTACAGCTTGTGGTAATAAAAATGAAGTCTCTGTAAATCCTCTGGGGAGCGTAAACCATGAGATAACGTCTTCTTATACGACCGCAACAACAGTTACGGAAACAACTACAACTACAGCAACCACTACCGCTCCGGCAAAGAAAACCCAGCGTAACACTAAAAAGAAAGTGCTGATAGACGTTCCGTACTATTCACAGAAAGACTACCCCACCGGCTGTGAACTTGTCAGCACCTCTATGCTCCTTGCCTTTTACGGCTTTGATATAAGTGCAGGAGACCTCATCAGCGACGGCTACATAAAGGCTGTTGATGTGACAGAAAAAGGCAAAGACAAAACAAGATACGGCGGTGACCCGAATAAAGTATTTGTGGGAAATCCCGAAAAAAATACTGGCTATGGCTGTCATAGTGGTGCTGTTATTCTTGCTCTGAAAAAATACCTCTCTCCGCAGGAGCATAAGCTTGACAGAAAATACGAGATTACCGACCTCAGCGGTATGGAGCTTGATGAAATCTGTGCCGAATATATCGACAATGAAATACCTGTGCTTGTATGGGCAAGCATAAATATGAAACCGACCTTTTATAAGCTCGCTAATAGTTGGATTATTGAGAATACAGGTGAGCATTATCTGTGGAAATCAAATGAGCATTGCCTTGTGCTTGTCGGCTATGATGAGGAAAACTATTACTTTAATGACCCGCTTGTGAAAAAGAATACCACCTACATAAAACCGCTCGTTGAGAGAAGATACGGCGAAATGGGTATGCAGGCGGTAGCTGTAACTGAAATCAATTGATAATCAAGAATGCAGAATTATTTTAATTAAGAATTATTCGGGCGTGAAATAGCCAAACGCTACAATAAAAAGAGAAGTAATGGCAATACTTTATATTCTGGAATTTTACTTTTGATAAGTACTTGATTTTATTTTTCAGTGCAGGTTTTTAGCTATTATAAATTCCTTTTGTAGAAAACTAAAAAACTGTATAGGTTTTATAAAATGGCTGAAACTTGCACTTTCAATTTGAAAAAACAACGATTTTTCCCAAAATACAGCCGAATATCAGCAGTGCAAGTTTATAATTGACCTGCACTTGAAAGGAGCGATGACATGAAAAATAATAATAAATCACTCTGCCGGATTGACATGTACCATTATATGCTTTATATCGGGAAACTCTTTTTCGGCTTAGAGATGTCAAAAAGATATACAAAAAAAGAAAATACATTGTAGTGATTTTTATATTGAAATTTCACTTGATTTGAACGTGATATAATCTTTATTTTGCCTGATATATAGCCAAAAATAGTGGTGGGCATAAATCTTTATCCCTCACCCGAAAGGAGCGATTGCATGAAAATAATTAATAATTAAAATAATTATGCATTATCCATTGCTGATGATACAGTCTCTTAGTTCGAGGTATTCGCCGTCGTTTATGGTTATTTCACTTGCTGATTGCGTGTAGTCGTCGTATGATGTAAGCTCTCCGGATTCTTTCAGCACAGCCCCGACTGCATTTATGCTTGAATACGTATACCACTCGGCATACTCTCCGTACTCGCCGTATGGCTCTAGGGTATACGTACCGGCAGGAATATCACGCCCTACAATAAACATACCGTCACTGCTGTACGGGTCATTGATTATTTCGGGGTGCATATCGAGATTGTAGGCGGTAGCCCATGAAAAGTCGAGGTAGCCGTTGCCGGATATTTCTGCTATGCGAGAGCCGTCGAAATGCACGTAAGCCGAAGAAATCTGATTTTCGCATTCGGGGTCTGCATATACGCCCTCAACGCCGTGACCGTCTGCCATATCCGGAATGAATACGTACAGCCCCTCTGGAATGTCAACGCCTATCTGATACGTACCGGAGGGAAAAACGCCGTTTTCGCTGAAAGCCTCATTTGCCGAGTATACAGGCATTGCCTCTTCAATATCGTAGTAGTCGTGGTGGTCATAGTGGTCATAATCATCATAGCCGTCATGGTATTCAACGGCATAGTCAGCCGGAGAGTATATATAGCCCCCTCTGTTGCGGTTGGCTGACACAGCCATAGCCGTAATACTCACTGCAAAGAAAACCGCACTACCTGCCAGTACCGCACGGAGTAGTTTCTTTCTGTTTTTTATTGCAGATAGTTTCATGGTAATCTTTGGTTTATTTTTATATATTACTTTAGCCGGAGCGGGCTTTGTTCTTATCGGCATATCGCAGTATTCACATACCGTACCGGAAACGACAGCTCCGCAGTGTTCGCATACTGTCATATAGAATCACCTCTTTTTCTTTATTATACCACTGAATGAAGGAGTAATCAAGAGTATTTTTCTTAAAAAAATCTTAATGCCACTCTTGACAAAAAGAGTTCTATATGCTATAATAATAAAAACGCATAAGACAAATCTTTTTTTCCCTGCACACGCAGGGGTGAACCTGGCAAAAGGTGAAATTTGCGGAAAAGGTATGCCTTTTCCCCGCATACGCAGGGCTGACCCTTTTAGTTGGTCTGATTTGTTGCTTTATGCGTTTCTTTTTTATAACTAAACATAAAAAAACAGGGTACTCTTGCGAGTACTCTGAATTTTTTCTGTAACGTTAAGTTCAAGCTCTCTCAACCTTACCCGAGCGTAAACAGCGTGAGCAAGCATAAACATGACAAGGAGTACCCTTGACGATAGCCTTTACTTTCTTAACGTTCGGCTTCCATGTTCTGTTTGTACGTCTGTGTGAGTGAGATACCTTTATACCAAAAGATATACCCTTACCGCATATATCACATTTTGCCATTAGGATTGCACCTCCTTATCTGTTATAAAAAGTCAACATGATTATTGTAACACATCTTTCCGAAAAAATCAAGTCTTTTTTGAAAAAAAATGAAAAAAATTTTTTATTTCATTAAATTTGCTCAGATTACTTGAAAAATATCCAATAATGTAGTATAATAAATAGTAATCATCTTTCCGGATTTTTCCGGAATGCGAAATTTTTTATTAAAGAAAGGAAAACTATGGATATTAACTCAACGCTCAGAATTTTTTCAAGGCTGATAACACTTCTGCTTGTCATGCCTGTCCATGAGGCTGCTCACGCACTTGTCGCAAAGTGGCTCGGCGATGATACCGCTGAACGTCAAGGCAGAATAAGCCTCAATCCCTTTTCACATCTCGACCTTATGGGTTCTATACTGATAGTCCTTACCGGATTCGGCTGGGCAAAGCCCGTACAGGTAAATCCCAACCGCATGAAGAATCCTCGTGGTGGATATGCACTCACTGCCCTTGCCGGACCTGTCTCAAACCTCATCGTTGCTTTTCTTTCGATACTTGTATGGGCTTGTCTGCTCTGCACAGAATCGGGTATGGTTTCTGCTCTTTCCGGCGAGACAACAGCCATGTCCAGCGTACTCACTCTTTTGCAGTTTCTTTTCAGCGTAAATATCGGTCTTGCAATGTTCAATCTGATTCCCGTTCCGCCACTCGACGGCTTCAACGTTCTGAGGTTCTTTCTCGGCGAAAAGGCAGACAGGTGGTTTTACGAACACCAACAGCAGATGCAGTTAGGCTTTCTCATTCTCATACTCGTTCTGAACTATATACCAGCACAGTACAATATTTTGAATATAGCCTGTGATTTTGTAAGCGGTAAAATGCTTGACCTCGTATGGAAGATACCAATGCACAAGTGGGGTTTTGCTTAAATGGAAAAAATTTCTTTCCATATCGAAGGCTTTGAAG
The DNA here is from genome assembly GCA_023667045.1 of Ruminococcus flavefaciens. GTDB lineage: Bacteria > Bacillota > Clostridia > Oscillospirales > Ruminococcaceae > Ruminococcus > Ruminococcus flavefaciens_AC. Next base: position 142,072 of record JAMPAU010000002.1, read on the forward strand.
GTCCTCTGGACGTTCTTCTCACTCTGATAAACCGCCATAAGCTCGATATATTCGATATTGAAATATCTGAACTGCTAAAGCAGTATCTTGCCTTTATGGAAGACTGCCGTGAAAATAACCTCGAATTAGCAGGAGAGTTTCTTGAAATGGCTTCACGTCTGATATATATAAAGACAGCTTCTTTACTGCCACAGCCGGAAGTAGCAGAGGAAATGAAAAAGGAACTGCAAGGCTCTCTGATTGAGTATTCCCTTTGCAAGACCGCTACAGCCGAACTCTCCAGAAGATACACAGGCGATATTTTCGTGCGTACTCCCATGAAAATCAAGGCTGATACGACGTACAGGCTTGTACACAGTCCGGAGCGTCTGGCTGAGACTTATCAGATAATTTCCGGCAGAAAAATCATAACGGAAAAACAGGAAAACAAAATAGAAAATAAAATAAATTCTGTCGTGAAAAGGCGTATAGTTTCCGTCATGAGTAAAGTAGTACACATACTCCGAGAGCTTTATTCCGGCGGAGAAGTCCCCATGAATAAGCTGTATGACGGCATAACCGACAGGTCGGCAAGAGTGGCTACTTTCCTTGCCGTGCTTGAACTTACACGCTCCGGCAGAATAATGATAAGCGATGACAACTCTAAAATCTTTATGAAACAAAGAAAGGAAGTCGGTAAAACTTGGAAATCAAGGAAAAACTCGGCACAATAGAGGCTATACTTTTTGCAAGCGGTGACCCCATTGAAATGTACCGTCTTTCAGAGGCAAGCGGTGTGGATATAGGCACTCTGCCGTCTATGATAAAGGCTCTCAACGAGCGTTACGACGAATCCGGAAGCGGTATATGCATAAAAAAACTCGAAAGCAGTTACCAGATGTGTACCCGTGAGGAGTTCGCTCCGGCTGTCCGTAAGGCTCTCGAAACAAAACGCAGTACGCCTCTTTCAAATGCAGGCATGGAAGCACTCACTATAATAGCCTATAACCAGCCTGTTTCAAAGAGCTTTGTTGAAAAGGTTCGTGGGGTGGATAGTTCTTCAGTGATAAATAATCTTGTCGAAAAGGGTCTTGTCGAGGAAGCAGGACGGCTTGATGTGGTCGGCAAGCCTGTTGTTTACCGGACTACCGCCGTATTCCTTAGAACTTTCGGTCTAAGTTCGATTTCTGACTTGCCCGCACTGGTAGGTCAGACCTCAATAAATGAAGAATGATTAAGGGGGACGGCAGGTTTTGATTGTATTAAAAATTTTATTATGCGTACTTCTTGCCGTTCTCGGTATTGTCATGGCGGTGGTTATTCTTGCTCTTGCACTTCCGGCAGCGGCAGAAGTAAGCTTTATAGACGGCAAACTTAAATACAAGGTTAAGTTTTCTTTTCTTTCGCTTATTGATTCCGACGGAAAAGGTCTTCTGAAAAGAAAAAAGAAAAGCAAAAAATCCAATAAGAAAAGCGAAATGGCAGAGCAGGAAACTTCCTTTGACTTTGAAGATTATAACGATGATGATATTTTTCCGGAAGATGATATTGACGATACAGACATTGACATAGATATTGATATTGAACAGGAAACTATTACTGATGAACTTCCCAAAGAAACCGACGAGGACGACGAAGACAGAGTGCGCTCTGAAAAGATTAAAAAAATCAAGGAAAAGAAATCACGTTCCGCAGAAGAAACTCAGCAGTCAGATGAAAGCAAACCGGATACTCCCTCAGAAAGCAAAATAGAAAAACTGCTGAATATATGGGATATAGCTGGTCGTCCTCTGCTGAAAATTTTCAAGGGTTTTCATGTGAAAAACGTTTTTGTTGACTTTATCGTTGCCGACGAGGACGCTTATAAATGTGCCATAAATTACGGAATAGTCAGCGGTGCTGTATACAATATACTTGCATGGCTCGGCGAGTTGTTTACCGTCAGCTATAAGACTGTTGACGTGCAGTGCGGTTTTTCGCTGAAAAAATCCCAGTGGAATGTCTCATGCAAAGTGACTTTCCGGCTCTATACTCTGGTCGTTTCGGGACTTTGGTTTCTGATGACATATATTTTCAAAATACTTCTGCCGAAAAAATTTAAAGGCAGAAAATCCAAAAAGTGAGGTTATTTATTATGGAAAAAGGCAAAACTCCGGTAAGCGAGATTTTAGGAATTTCAATGGAAAAAGTAAAGGAAATGGCTGATGTTAACTCTGTTATCGGCGAACCGATAAAGCTTGACGACGGCACAACTATTATCCCGATTTCAAAAGTTTCATACGGCTTTGCCTCCGGCGGTTCTGATTTGCCGTCAAAGTATGAGAAGAATCTTTTCGGTGGCGGAGCAGGTGCAGGCATTTCAATAAAGCCGGAGGGTTTTCTTGTAATATCTCCCGACGGTACAGCTAAAATGGTATCTGTCAGCTCCGGCGACGACCCGATAAGCAACGCTATAAACGCTATCCCGAATGTCATAAATAAAGTTTCTGATTTCGTGGGAAAAAAGAAAAAAAATGACGACAGTGCGGAAGTTGTCCTCAATGACTGATTAATCCGGAATACTCACCGCTAAATCTGCATATCATATATGTATAATATTATGGACTTGTTCCGGAGGTATGCAGATGAAAAAAATTATAGTTTCAGTATGTACGGCTGTGCTTGTTTCGGGCTGTGCCATTATGGACGTTAAGGCAGTAAATGAACCGGAAGTATCAGCTAAATCGGCTGTTCTTATTTCGGCAGACACAGGGGAGATAATCTATTCCGTAAACTGCAATGAAAAGCTCCCTATGGCAAGCACTACCAAAATCATGACTACCATGCTATGCCTTGAAAGCGGTAATCTCTATGAAGAATTTGAAGTTGACAGCGACGCAATAATGGTTGAGGGGTCTTCTATGGGACTGCAAAAGGGTGATATTGTCACAAAGTACGCCCTCTGCTGTGGTATGCTACTGCCGTCCGGAAACGATTCCGCAAATGCCACAGCGGTAAAGCTCGCCGGAAGTCTTGAAAATTTCGCCGTCATGATGAACGACAGGGCAAAGGAACTGGGTTTATCTCGGACATGGTTTGTCACTCCGTCCGGACTTGAGGGCGAGGGTCACGGCTCGTCGGCTTATGATATGGCGATACTTGCACGTGAGGCACTGAAAAACGACATCTTCCGTGAAATATGCTCGTCGCCCACTATAAAGGTTGAGTTCGGCAATCCCCCGTATACACGCTGGCTGAAAAATACCAACAAACTACTAACCATGTATGACGGAGTGTACGGCGTGAAGACAGGCTTTACCGACGAGGCAGGGCGGTGTCTTGTATCAGCCTGTGAGCGTGACGGCATTGACATGATATGCGTTACCCTCAACGACCGCAATGACTGGAATGACCATATAGCCATGTACGATTACGGCTTTGAAACAGTAAAAAATATCCGGCTTGATATTCCGGAAGACCTCTCAGTAAATATAGCAGGTGCTGAAAAGGACAGGCTCACCCTCACGGCAGGTGAAGAACCCATTGAGGTTACTGTCTTGTCTGCTGAAAAAAATGACTTTGAGTATCAGATTATTTCATCGCCTTTTGTATACGCTCCGGTGAGTGCAGGCGACGAGGTGGCACAGCTCAGTATATCATACGACGGCAGGGAAGTACGCCGTATACCATTGTATGCGGAAGAAAACGCTCCGGTTAAGATGATAAAAAAACCGGAGAAGAAGAAAAGTTTTTTAAAGAAAATAACAGAAAAACTCGGGGGTGCATTCTCCTGAGTAATTTATCGAAAAGGAGAATTTAAGAGTGGAAAAAATAAGAATACAGAAAATGATTGCAGACAGCGGTTACTGTTCACGCCGTAAGGCTGAAACTCTCATCTCACAGGGGCGTGTGAAAATTAACGGCAGACCGGTGAAACTCGGCGACAAGTGCGGTTTCAAGGATATTATTACGGTTGACGGCGAAAGACTTCATACACCAAGAAAGAAAAATTTCGTCTATATCATGCTCAATAAGCCGAGAGGTTATGTTACTACCGTATCGGACGAGCTTGACAGACGTTGTGTTATGGACTTGATAGACGATATTGAAGAACGTGTCTATCCTGTCGGCAGACTTGACAGAAATTCAGAGGGTCTTCTGCTTTTCACCAATGACGGAGAATTTGCAAACAGCATTATGCACCCAAGCCGTCATATCGCCAAAACCTACCGTGTTACTGTACGTCCGGATATTTCAGATGAACAGCTTGTACGTCTTTCTGAGGGCGTGGAGATAGACGGCAGAAAGACACTTCCGGCGAGTGTTGTTGTTAAGGAAAAGGAGCAGGGCAGGGTTGTTCTGCTTATTACCATAAAAGAGGGCAGAAACAGGCAGATAAGAAAAATGTGCGAGGCTGTAGGTCTTGAGGTGGCACGTTTACGCCGTATCAGCATAGGTCCTCTTAAACTCGGTATGCTTAAGCCGGGTACGTGGCGTGAACTTACCGCCGAAGAACTCCGTGCATTGCGAAACGCCATAGGCAAGGAAAACTGAAGAATCAAAAGGAAAGGAGCGATTTTGTATGCCTATACGCATTTCTTCCGAACTTCCGGCATTCAGAACGCTTGGAGAAGAAAACATATTTGTTATGTCTAAAGAGAGGGCGGAACATCAGGATATACGCCCCCTTAAAGTCGTGATAGTAAATATAATGCCGAAAAAAATAGAGACAGAGAGCCAGCTTATGAGGTTGCTCAGTAATACGCCCATACAGGTTGATATAGACCTCGTGCAGATGTCTTCTCACGTCTCGAAGAATACATCACGCAGTCACCTTGAATCTTTTTACAAGACCTTTGACCAGATAAAAAATGACCGCTATGACGGCATGATAGTTACCGGAGCGCCTGTTGAGCTTCTCGAATATGAGCAGGTGGACTACTGGAAAGAGATAACTCAGATTATGGAGTGGTCTAAAACCCATGTTTTTTCGTCGCTGTATATATGTTGGGCATCACAGGCAGGGCTTTACTATCACTTTGGCGTGCCGAAATATACCTTGAAAAAGAAGATGTTCGGGATTTTTCCGCACCGTGCCGAAGTGGAAAACTGCCGTATACTCAGCGGTTTTGATGACATATTCTTTGTACCTCATTCACGCAATACAGAGGTTCGCCGTGAGGATATTGAAAAAGTCCCACAGCTTAAAATACTTACATCTTCAGATATTTCCGGCATACACATGGTAGCCAACAAAAACGGCAGGCAGTATTTTATTACCGGTCACTCGGAATACGACCGTGACACCATAGCAAACGAGTATTTCAGAGACGTTGAAAAGGGTCTTGACATTCAGATACCCTATAATTATTTTCCGGACGATAACCCCGAAAATACCCCTGTCTTTTCTTGGCGGTGTACCGCAAACCTCATGTTTTCAAACTGGCTTAACTACTGCGTCTATCAGAAAACCCCCTACAATCTGGAAGAACTCGCAGTACGCAACTGGAACTGGGAAACGGTTCTTTAAGGAGTATAAAATGAACGAAGATTTTTTTGATAAGGGTCAGCAGGAAGATTCTGAAAAAATGCCAGAATCGCTCAAAACCGGACTCGCTACAGCTTCATTTGTCATAAGTCTGGTTAATCTTGTTTTCTGTGCTTTTGCCTGTAGTTTTGTGACTGCTCCTGTCTCAATCATTATGGGAGCGATTGCACTTGCAAGACATCAAGGCGGAAAAGCCTTTGCAGTGATTGGCATAATAATATCTTCCGTATCGCTGATAATATGCATACTTTTTACGGCCTTATTTGCTAAGATATATCCGGATATGGAGTATTTTATAAGAAACGATACTGCTATTATTTCTGAATTTGAAGAAGACGGCACAATACCGGAGCAGTTTGAAAAATACCGCAGTCCTAAATACGACAAGTACTGGCAGGCTTTTCAGTGCAAAGACTTTGACGAGTTCTTTGAAATATTCATTGATATTTACAGGCAGTCAGACAATGTGTACAGCATTCCGGACAGTCCATATAATCCGGATAACCCGACATCACCCGACGACGACGAGGAACTTGTTGTACTCGGCTACAACGGTGCTATTTCCGGAATGAAATTTCTTAAAACAGCATAGATTATAAAAATCCCCGTGACCGTGATATAGAATATGCGGTTTGTGGGGATTAATTTTTTACCTGTTACCGACTGTAGCCACAGCAGTGCAAGAAATACCGCTCCGGAAAATACTATTAGGTTTTCACGCACGGCAAGTATTAAATTTCCTCTGAGTAAAGCCTCAATACAGCGAGTGCCTCCGCAACCTATGCAGTATATTCCGGTGAAGAAATTAAGCATACATGGCAGTGAGTGCTTCTGGAAAAGCTCCAGTGCAGGCAGTAAAAAAGGCACAGCTATAAAGGGCATAAAAAATATTATAATTCTTTTTATTTTTGACATCAAATCATTCCTTGAAAATTCTGTTCATAAATTCCGCCGTCGAGTAAAAACCGCTCCTGTTGTAGCGGTTGAGACCGTACAGACAGTTAGGGTCGTGGGTTATGTAGTTAGGCTTTTCGGTGCAGGTGAGTGTTATCGTGAATCCAAGCTCACGTATTACTGGAGTAGATTCAGCACTTCTGAAACCAAAAGGGTACGCAAATACTATGGGCATAGTACCTGTATGTTGGTGGATTTCATTCTGCATACGGCTGAGGTCTTCGGCGAGTAACTCCCTGTACTGTTCTTCCGTTTCTTCGGGATTCATTGAACACCCACGCCTTGTGCCTTTGAAAGAGTGCATATTATACGTATGATTACCTATTTCAACGTGTCCGGAATTTATAAGGTGCTGTATATCTTCCCATGTAAGATACGAGTATGCCGGAATATGCGGGTCATTTTCGGCAGTAACGTCTGTATACTGTCCCACAACAGAAACAACAGCGTGCATATCATATTTTTCAAGCAAAGGCAGAACGTCCGACAGATTATTATAACAGCCGTCGTCAAGAGTAATCATCACGGGCTTTTCCGGAAGCACTCCATTGCCGTTTACATAGTCGGTCAGTTGCTGTGCCGTCACTGAAGTACAGCCGTTTTCCGCCAACCATGCAAGGTCGTTTTCGAGCTGTAGCGGAGTGACTATGTATTCTTCCGGATTTCCGTCATATACGCTGTGGTACATTATCACAGGAAGAAATACTGAATCCTGTGTATCTTCTCCGGCAGAAGACAGGAAAAGGCTTTTTCCTATAAAGAAAAATACCGCACACAGCGAAAATACAAATATGTCAAGCAGAATAAGACTGAAAAAGCGTTTGGCACTTCTGCACTCATACATAATAATCACCTCATTCAATGATATGCTGACGGCAAAAGAAATATTTCACGCCGTAAAGGAATATAATTGATTTAAAAGGAAATAATAATGAGGTGAGTGTATGACACGTCATAAGAGAAGAAAAATTGCCGGTATAGTGCGTGTGTGCGTACTGCTGATACTTCCGGCGGTAATAGCCGTTTCTGCTAAGGGCATTCCGAGACTTAAAGCTTTTTTTGACAGAATGGGCAGTATAAGCATTGAAAAAGACAGCGGTGACGTTTCCGTTGCAGAAAGCACAACCCATAGCACTGGCGAGAATAAAAAGCCGGAAGATTACGTGATTTCTGAGGGGTACGGAACAACCGAAGAAAAAGAAGAAAGTACTGATATTCTTACGGAAACAGAAAACCCTCTGGAGACCGTCTCTGAAAATGCAGGTGACAAGCCCTATCCCTCTGAGGATTCTTGGACGGCAGGCGGTGCGATAGTCCGGACTACTTACGGCAAATACAGCGGTAACTCTTTTTTTGACCTTGACAAAGGCGGTCAAGTAAACAATCAGACTTCTATTCCGAATGAAACACTTCTCTCGGAGAGCAGGTGCGGTGCGGACTTTACAGTGGAAGATACCAGCGAACCTCTCGTACTTATATACCATACCCACACCACTGAAAGCTTTGAGCCGTATGTCAGAGACTTTTATGACGCTAATTTCAATTACCGCACTACCGACGAAACTAAAAATATGATTATGGTAGGCGACGCTATACAGGTAGAGCTTGAAGCACAGGGTATAGGCGTTATCCATGCACGCAATATACATGACTATCCGTCATATAACGGCTCTTACAGCAGAAGCAGAGAGACTATTCTGCCGATACTTGAAGAATATCCGAGCATAAAGGTAGTACTGGATATTCACAGGGACGCTGTTTCCGGCGAGGGCGTGGCATATCAGCCCTTTGTTGAAATCAACGGCAGGGAGGCTTCACAGATTATGATTATATCCGGCTGTGATGACGGTACTTTAGGTATGCCGGACTTTATGAAGAATTTTCATTTTGCCTGTCGCTTGCAGGAGCAGTTTGAAAATGATTACGCCGGACTTACAAGACCTATACTTTTTGACTACCGTCATTATAATCAAGACTTGACAACAGGCAGTCTGCTCATTGAGGTAGGTTCTCACGGAAATACTCTTGAACAGTCTCAGTATTCCGGACAGCTTATCGGAAGCTCTCTCGGTCGCCTGCTCAATTCAATGAAAGAGGGGAATTAAAAATGCGTAAAGCTAAAAGAAAAGCGGTCAGACTGATATTCATATATCTTCTGCTGACCGCCGGAGCTTATATGTTTCTTGAATCTTGTAGTAATTCTTACAACAGGATTTCAGACGAAAAGATAACTCCGGCGAGTATTGTCATAGACGGAAACAAAGCCTCTGTTAGTGTTCTGGAAAACAAGGTGAGTTTCAGCACGGAAATATTTTCGCCGGAGAGCAGATTTTATTTTACGGCATATCTCATATCGCCCGATGATGTGAGGACAATGGCATACTGCATATCGCTTGCCAGTAAACTGCCGTACTTTCAGTAATAGATTCTTTGGCACTGTGATGTAATCTGAGACTGCATATTATAGTAGAATTTATTGAGGTCTCCGGAGTATATCAGCGTTGAGTTGGGAAAATTCCGGAAATCGTCGGGTTTATACAGACAGAAAGGCTTTTCGAGTTTCAGACCTATTTTGTCCATAGTATATGCTACAAACTGTGAACAGACGAAACTGTGTTCACGCTTCCACCTTACATTCAGATATATTGCAACAAGTCCGAGAAGATTATATGAATATATACGCCTGTTCTTGACGAAATGCTGAATCACTTGGTTGTACAGCTGTTTTTGTTCTCTTGTAACGGGTATGCGGTAGATTTCGCATGGTATGAACTCGAACTGTCCCAGCGTGCCTTTTCCTACTATTTCACGGTTGAAAGTTGCCGGCAGAGGAAAAGGCGTATATGTACGGCAGAAGCTGTACATTTCGGAAAGGTTTATGTCTCCGGATAGTGAGACGTGATTATATGGTTTTCGTGTAAAGAATCTGAAAAATCTTGCAGGTCCTGTGCCTGTCTGAGCCATAATCAGATAGATATATTCTTCCATAGTTTCAACTCCTGAAAAATTTCTTATTTAATTATATCATAAACACTTGCAAATTACAATAGTTTGTGCTATAATAATAGAAGACAATTTTCATGCGTCTGTAGCTCAGGGGATAGAGCAGTGGCCTCCGACGCCATGTGCGCAGGTTCGATTCCTGTCAGGCGTACCATATCAATACCGCCGTAGTCCGTATTTATTCGAGTTACAGCGGTTTTTTTATTTATAAAATGTCGTGATTTTATAGCTTTTTGTCTTAAAAATAAGGTGTGAAATTTCTTGAAAAGCATTTATAATATAATTACAGAAATAAAGAAACACATATCCGGTAAATAAAATATCCGGCAAACATATTGAAAATCATGCAGAAGAAATTATTGTCAGTATTGGATTGCCGTAGTAAGAAAGGACTATAGTTATGAATAACTCAGATATTAAAAGAAATCTAAAGAAAAAAACCGCTTTCTTGATGGCTGTGTCAATGGTATCTGGTTTTTCGGGTACAGACGATATTATCAGAAGCTTTGCAGCTGACGGCAATCACTCCGCTGACACAAATTCGGGAAGTACAGAAGAAAATTCACGCCCTAAAAATTTAGGACAGATTGAGGTGACTTTCGCCTCAGCATTGATGATTGATTCAGTTGATTGTAAAGTTAAACTCATGCTGAATAACGATGAAATCGACGAGCAGGATGTCACAATAACAAACAACGGCGAAAGTGTAGTGAGCTTTGACGACCTCGTTGACGGTACGTATACTCTCGTTGTTACAGCAGAGGGTTTTGCAGACTATGTGCAGGATATTGATGTTGAAAGTAATTGTCGTACGCTGAGAATTGATACTGGTTTCTGTGGCGGTGTTAACTACGTTGAGGGCGGACTTCACAACGGCGTTATCCTTATTGGTGACGTGGACGGCGACGGAGATATTGACGACGACGACAAGAATATGCTCATAGATGAAATCGACAAACAATATAATGCTAAAAATGATAATAGCGAAAATAAAACAGAAATAATTTTTAATGAAAATACAGACCTTAACCATGACGGTGTAACAGACCTCTGTGACCTCTCACTTTTTTCAAAGAGCTATAAGACTGACAAGGACACACAGGCTACTATTGAAACTTATGCTTCTCCAGTTCCAGTTACAATGAAAAAAGCAGCAGGAACTAATACTGAAATTACTGGAAGTATTGCAAATGTAATGAACAAAACAAGCAACGAGACAATGACACTCTCAGCACCTCAGAATGCTTCAAAAGAAAATCCGATTGGTGCGGTAATAGATTTAGCAAGTCAAAAAATTGACGGCATGACCATTGAAACCGGTGAAGATACTCAAATCGAAGATGCAGAAATGACATTTGATTGTATTAATACCGAAACAAATGAAGAATTTTCTGTGACAAAACATATGACAAAAGGCGTGTCATACATGACGCTCACAGAGAGCGACGTTCGTGCTGAAATAGATGAAAACGGCAATATTGAGATTAAACTCGGCAAACAGGTTGCAATAAAGAGAGTTACTCTCATGATAACAGCTCTAGACAATGCAAACGGTAACAATAATCTTGCTGAAATAAGCAAGGTTGAATTTGTAAACGGCATGGATAACAGAGTACCTGAGCCGAAAATGGACTATCCGCAAGACTTCAGTGCAGTTGCTTCAAGCAAGAAGATAAAACTCAGCTGGTCGCCATGCGTAAACGTAACAGGCTATGAACTGGAAGTTACATATAAGGACACAAAAAACAACAAAAAAACTGTTACTATTCCGGCTAACTCAAATTCAGTTACCCTTACAACAATAGGCAGAGACGAAATCATGAACTACACAGAATATACATTCCGTGTACAGTCCGTTAACGGCAGCTGGAAAAGCGGTTATGAGGACGGCGTTTTTCAGAGTGTTACTCCTATGCCTAACAAGAAACCCGACAAGCCCGATAATGTATCAGTATCAGGCGATTACCGCAAGATTAACGTTTCATGGAAAAAAATGGAAGATACACTTTCATATAACGTTTACTACAAACTGAGAAATTCAGATGATGAATATACTAAGATTTCCGGCATTACAGCAAATAAATATGAAATCAACTCATTGCAGGATTTGACAGAGTATGAAGTATATGTCACTGGCGTTAACGAACTTGGTGAAAGTCCTCAGTCATACCACTATACAGCAACCACCACAGACTTAAACCTCGCCGATATGCCGAAATACAACCTCATCAACCGTGACGAAAACGGCATACCTGGAAGCAATCATATTGTTTCTGTCACAAGATGTGGCGGTACTATGGAAAACAGTGAACTTGATGAGGGCAAAGACAATACTGCATGGGGTGCTGTAGACGGCAATAAAAACTCCTATTACACAAAAGCTGACAAATACGACGGAGGCTGGACCACTTTGACTGACTACAATGGTCTGAAATATACTTTTGACCAGGAATATACAATCGATACCATTTGTATATTGACCGCCTCAACAGATATATCGTTTACACATTTCAGATGGTGGGACGCTAACGGAAAAGAAAGCTCTATTAATGGCAAGTATGATTATAAAAACTATGCTACAGCACAGACAGATGCATACGGCAGAACTTATTACTTTATCAGACTTCCATATGCAATAACAGCAAGTAAAATTCAGATTGGTCTCGGACGTTATTCAGCTCCTGTTACTGTGGCAGAAACTTATTTCTACCATTATGACAGTCTCAGAAATGAAATCATGGATTTGTTTACAGATGATATGCACATGGCTATAAGAGATGACGTTACTCAGGAACTTATAGACGAACTCCGCACAAGATTAAATACTCCTGATGAGTTCGGTGAAATGCACTTTGAAAAAGTCGCTCTGGAAAAAGAACTTAAATCGGCTGAAAAAATATTAAATGCCCAGTCTCTCACCGATATAATTGAGATACACAATGGTATCACTACCAATGATGTAGGACGTGGTTTTACTGGAATAAATGCATGGCAACCTCTCGGCGTTTCACTTGCAGCAGAAGATGAAGTAACAATTTATGTCGGACACAATACAAAGAAAAAAGGTGCATCTACAAACCTCCGCCTTATCTGCACACAGTACCATACAGAATCTGACAGAATAGAAACAAGCGGTGCTGACCTTAAAGTAGGCGAAAATACTTTTAAAATACCTAAGGGTAAAAAGGTAAGCTCAGACTATGAGGCAGGCGGTGCATTGTATATACAGTATACAGGAAACAGTGCCAACGACCAGTATATAGTACGTGTAAACGGCGGTACTAATGTTCCGATTCTTGACCTCTATAAAGTAACAGACGAAAATGAAAGACTTGAACGTACAGTTAAGTATGTAGAGGCTCTTGACAAGCACGTGGCTGAAATGGAAACTATGCATGAAGAACTGCATAGAAATTCAACAAACAAAAACGTTGCATTGGCTTATGACGAAAAGAACTGTATCTTAGGTGCTTCCGATATAATGCTTGACACAATGATGTTATCACTTCCTGCAAAGCAGATACTTGCCGGAGCAGGAACAGGCAGTGCGGAAGACCGTGCAAAGACTATGCTGAAAAGTATGGACGCTATGGAAGAAATGATGTATCTTTTCTATCAGCACAAAGGTCTTAACGCTTCTGCTCCCGACGCAGTAGACCAGATACCAAAGGGTCATCTCAATATCCGCTATCAGCGTATGTTTTCCGGTGCTTTTATGTATGCGGCAGGAAATCATATCGGTATTGAGTGGGGTTCAACAAGCGGTCTGATGAGGGGAGTTCCAATTGAATCAGACGAAAACGGAAAATATAAGAGCGGTAACTATTTCGGCTGGGGCATTTCTCACGAAATAGGTCATAATATTAATCAGGGTGCTTATACTGTTGCAGAAATCACAAATAACTATTTCGCACAGCTTGCACAGGCTAAGGACACCAACGAGGGTATGCGTTTCAAATACAGCAATATATATGATAAAGTTACTTCCGGCACAAAGGGAGATTGTCAGAATATAGCTACTCAGCTTGGTATGTACTGGCAGTTGCACCTCGCATATGACAAGGGTCTCAACTACAAGACATATCCCGATTATGATGAACAGCTCGCTAATCTTTTCTACGCAAGAGTTGACACATACGCCAGAACACCTTCAAAAGCTCCTGCTCCTAACGGCGTGGCTCTTGCAGTCAACGGTGATACAGACCAGAATCTCATGAGACTTGCCTGTGCCGCTGCTGAAAAGAACGTTCTTGAATTTTTTGAAAGGTGGGGCAAAACACCTGATGCGGACACTATTAAATATGCTGAACAGTTTGAAAAGGAAACAAGGGCTATTTATTATGCAAACGACGACGCACGTGTTTACTCACTTAATGGTGAAAGCGTTTTAGGTACTGCCGGAAACGTAAAGGCAATAGAAAACGTTTCTGCAAAGACCGGCAAGGCTTCCAATCAGATTGAGCTTTCATTTAAATCATGCAATATTCCGGAAGAAGATATACTCGGCTATGAAGTAATACGCTGTACTATTTCCGGTGGCAGAGTACAGGAAAATACAGTAGGTTTTACAACTGAAAGTACATTTACTGATACTGTCACAACTATGAATAACAGAACCGTATACTACAAAGTAACTCTCATTGACAAGTATCTTAATCGCTCTGAGGCTGTTATTACTAAACAGTTAAAGGTTGAACATGACGGCAGTATGGATAAGACCGGCTGGAGCGTAAGCACTAAAAACCTCATGGCTACATCAGTTGAAAATAACGATGAAGTAACCTGCAAGGAAGTTGCAATAGACCCTGCCGGAATGATTATCGACCATGATTTGAATACTGTTTACACACCTAAAGCAACAAATACCAATGCAGAAATAATTATAGACTTTAATCAGACTCTTACAGTAAGCGGTCTGAAATATACAGCAGGCGACGGACGCTCAATCGGTAAGTATGAAATTTATGTACATGAGAATAACGACTGGGTTCTTGTTTCAAGCGGTCAGTTTAATGGCAGTAAAACAGTTTACTTTGCAAATGCAGACGACAAGTATATAAGCACTTATTCTGCAACAGGTGTCAAGGTGGTAATTCAAAATCAGAAAAATGTCAACCTCTCAATCGCCGAGATAGATATTCTTGGTGCAACCGGAGATAATGTTGACTTCCGCAGAACCACAGGCGACAATACTACAGTTATAGGTACTCTTGCAAAAGACTATGTATACGGCGAAAATGAAGAAGACGTTATCAAGAAAGGCTCGCTTATATTCACAGGTTCTTATAAGGGCAACCCGGCATACAGCACAATTATTCTTTATGATAACAAGGGCAATATTGTAGGCGGTATTGATGAGAATAATATGATTCAGTCTCAACAGATAATACTCGCAGACGTTCCCGACGGAAAGGACATCACGGAAGTTTCTAACGGCACATGGATATACTGGATTGAACCGGATTATATACCCGATAATCTGCCCGAAACTGTACGTGCTGAACTCTACAGAGTAAACGACGCAGTCACAAATCAAGGTCAGAGACTGGTAAGCGATACTCTCTATGAAGAAATACCGGATAAACTTCCGGAAATCACGATTGACACAGACTGACACACAAAAAAGGAGTATATTATGGTAAAGAAAATTTTAACAGCTTTATTTACTGCTCTTGCAGTCAGGGGTATGGTTGCTGTCAGTGCCTATGCTGAGTCAGCCAATAAAGTGGAGATGGACGGTTTCGGCGGTATATCTGTAACGTCGGAAAACGCTAAAGAAGAAAAAGCCACTACAATGCATTTAAGTATTAAAATTACCTCAGCTAAAGAAGAAGCAGTTTCAGATGAAGAAGCAAGTGAAGCACAGAATGAAGAATCTGATACATCATCAAATCAAGAGGGATTTAATGTTTCTTTTGCATTCAATAATGATATTCCAATTGCAGAATCCCGCTACAATGCAGAAACAGGTATGCTTAATGTCTATATGTCCAGTGCAGACACACTCTTTAAAGAAGAGACAATAGATATAGGCTCGCCGGTAGTGACGAATGATGAAGGAGAGTTTGTACCATATGCAGCAAAAGTAGAATCTAACGCTCTTTCATTTGTATCAAAACAGAATCAAGTAGACGAAAGTGATAAACTTGACGGATTTAAGGATTCTAATAGTAAAATAACAGGCTTTACAAAAATTATTACTATGAGTACGCCCGACAAATATTCACACCTTAATGTTAGTACTTATGTTAAATCTTCGTTTTTGGTTGTAATACCGGACGGCGAAATAGATATAAAAAACGGTGCTGATATGTCTGTTGCAGCAAGAAAAGTAATGATATCTGATAACCAAGTGCTTGACATAGCAGTGTATAGTCCGAATGGATGGTATCTTGTAAACAGCAAAGCCGGAAGTACAGAGAAGCTGAAATATGAAGTTACTCTTGAAGACGGCACAAAGCTGACAGGAAGTGAACCGCATACTCTGCTTTCTGTTAATGCAGGAGAATATTCAGAGGAGCATATAAGAACAAGAATGAAAGCTACAGTTACAGGCACGCCGAAAGTCTCTGGTACTTATAGGGATAATCTTACATTTAAAGTATCTGTAAGCGAAAAAAATCAACCAAGCTAATAATAATTTCTTCTGAAAAAAGACCTTCTGTGGTGCAGACCGCAGGGGGTCTTTTAAATGGCGTTATTTTCCAGTGATTACCTTAATATTTTCCGGCAATAATAATACCATAATAAAACTCAGGAGAATGATTTATTATGGCTTACAATAAAGTGGTAATTTCGGGTATAAATACATCGGAGCTTACTGTTCTGAAAGAAGAAGAAAAAATAGCACTGCTCAAAGAAATAAAATCCACCAACAGTAAAGAAGCACGTGACAAGCTCATAAAAGGAAATCTAAGGCTTGTACTCAGCGTTATACAGAAATTCACGGGCAGGGGAGAGGATATTGATGATTTGTTTCAGATAGGCGTTATGGGGCTTATCAAGGCTATAAATAATTTCGACCTCTCAAAAGAAGTACGCTTTTCTACCTACTGTGTTCCCATGATAAGCGGAGAACTCCGCCGGCACTTGCGTGACTACAGTCAAGTAAAGGTCAGCCGTTCGCTCCGTGACCTCGCATACAAGGCAATACAGGCTAAGGAACGTCTTACAATATCGCTACAGCGTGAACCTAACATAGAAGAAATTGCAAACGATATAGGCGAAAAGCGTTCAGATGTTGTCATAGCCCTCGAAAGTATAAGCGACCCTGTTTCACTGTATGAGCCTGTCTATTCCGATTCAGAAGATACGCTGTATATTATGGACCAGATTGGAGACAGAAATGATGTTGACAGCTGGCTTGACGAGCTTTTTATTCGTGACGCTATAAAAGAACTCGGCGAGCGTGAAAAGAATATCCTGTATCTGCGTTTCCTCAAAGGCAAGACACAGGTTGAAGTCGCCGGAGAAATAGGCATTTCACAGGCACAAGTTTCACGTCTTGAAAAAAGTGCCATAAACCGCATAAAAGGCAGTGTATGATACTTTTTTACGACTTTTTTCTGCAAAAATGCTTGACTTTTTCCGGCTGATGTAATACAATAATATATTATATAAATTGGAGTGTGTTTTTTTATGGGAAAGAGCAAAGGCAAAGGTTTCTTTTCAAGGCTTAAAAAGTCAACGGTAATAACTATGGTGTCGTGTATAAGTTTCGTCGTGATGACGTTTCTTGCACTGCTTTTCTTTATAAAGTTTCCTATCACGCCCTCTGAAAAAATCATGGCGAGCATAGGACGTGAGAGCATTTACCGCCATAACAGCGTTGAGGGGCTTGAAGTAACTACTGCCTCTGCTGTGCCGGAAACTCAGACCACAACAACCTCAGCTGTCACTACTACTACAGCATTACAGACTACTACAGCATCTACAACTCATTCTGATTTCGTTATCACTATAACCACCGGAAAAGGTTTTCTTACTGGCGGTCGCATACCTACCATTGAATATAATCCCGACGAAATTGTTACCGATTATATCAATACTCCGGAAGATACTTTCACAACAACAACTGTTACCGACGAGTACGGTTATGATTACGGCGACGGTGAGCAGGATTATAACGATTACGGTTACGGCAACGACTATAATTATGACTATGATTATGGATATGGCTATGATGACAATTACGGCTATGGCTGGGGGTATTGACAGCAATGAAAATAAAGGATATACTTTCATGCACAGACTTTGAGGAAGTAGCACGTCATATAGAGTTACACTACGGAAACAAGCATACAGAGAAGTTCCGGAAACTTTACGACAGACTGAAAAATACAGACAGTCCATGCAGTGAAGATTTCAGCATTTTGATAAGGGCTTTCAGAGATGAAGAACTACAGGAATCATTTGACGAAAATGACACTTCTCTTTACTTTGATGTGAGTGCCATAAGTAATAAAGACGATTTTCTGTACTCGATAGTCGGAACTGAAAAAGCAGAGCTTCCGGAATATAGTATCTCTCCGGAAACTCTTAACCTTTTTTCGTATTCTGCAATTATTGCTCACTGTCTGTGGGAGATAACATTTTTTTCATTTGAATAACTAATATAAAAAAGACTGGCGTAAAAACCAGTCTTTTGTTATTCTCAGAATACAGCTTTTTTTATCATTTCCAGTTCTTCAACGGAAATACAGGTTTTAAGGTTTATGTCGTTCATTACGGTGAGGAGTTCGTCTATTTCAGCCCAGCCTACTTCAGAGACTTCAGACGGACTGGGGTTAATCATGCTGTCTTCTATATCTCCACGACACATGAATACTGCTGTGAGTTCATTGTCTTTTATGTTTTCTTCGGCGTGGCTGTTTTTGCGGAAGCCAAGAAATTCAAGATTTTCCCTTGTGATTTCAAGACCTAATTCTTCACGGGTTTCCTTTATGGCGGTAATGCCGTACTCCTGCCCCTGTCTTACGTGACCGGCAGATGATACGTCCCATAGATTCGGGTATATGTCTTTGGACGATGAGCGTTTCTGGAGCAGGACATATATGCCCATGTCCTTTCTTTTTATCAGCCATACATGGACGGTCGGGTGGAGTTCGCCGTCACGGTGAATAAGAGAGCGAGGCTTGCTGTTGTTGGTGATTCTGTCGCTGTCGTCGATTATGTTCAGAAACTCGTCTGTAATAACGGTATGGTTCACGCCGGAAAAAGCCTTTATTACTTTTTCGATTACAGGGTTTTCGAGTTTTTCGTCTGAAACGTACAGCTTGTATTGTGCCGTGCTGTCTGTACCGGAAAGGTATTTTTCAAGACTTTCAGTATCAGTGATTGTTGTGTTAAGTTTACGGCTTATTTCAGAAAAAATATCGTTTTCTTCCGCAAGCCTGCTAAGAAAAATTTCAATAGGTTGCATATAAAATCATTCCTCCAATTTTTTAGGCATAGTAATTATATACCTTATCCGGACAAAAGTCAACACTTTTTTTCAGAAAAATTTATTAAAAAAACGCTCCCGAAAAGAGAACGTTTTTATATATTATTTCTGCTCCGGAATGGATTTTTTGCGGTGACTTTCAATGCACAGCATTACGAAAAATACAGCCCCTACAATAGCCGTACCCGACATCAGCATACAGCTTACATTGAAATTTTCCTGTCCGGTACTGTCAAACCTTTCAAAATCTTTTTCCGGAATAAGATACATATGAATACTCATCACATCAATCGCTGTGTGTGCTATAGATGCCGGATAAATTGAACCGGTTTTTTTGGTTATCCATGTAAGAAAAGACCCAGTAAAGATACACATTATACACATTGCTATATATCCGGCATATGGGAAAAATTTATAGTCTGAGCCGAAATTAAGTCCGAAATCCTTTATCATTACTCCATGCCACATTGCCCATATTATACCGCTGACAATCAGTGCGAGAGGTTCGGGGAGCAGACTTTCAAGCTTAGGTGTCAGGTAGGCTCTCCAGCCGAACTCCTCGCCGAAACATATATAAAACATTACAAACGAACTGCCTATAGTAATAAGGTTTGTAATAATGAAATCTCCTGTATCTTTGATTATAAGGCATTCCTTTATGTCATAGTCCTCAACCCATAATATTATCATAACTATTGATGAAACTATAAACATTACAAAGGGAACAACAACAGCTGTAACATAATGTTTAATGTTTCCGCTCAGATTGGCAGGTAGCAGGAGTTCTTTTATAGTTGTTTTTTCACGTGTGACAAGTCTTGTTAAAATATGTGCCATAGTCGGAGTAAACATGATAAAAAGACTGTTTCTGAAAAAAGAGTCCGGATTTATTTTCAGAAAAATATAAGAAAGAAAATACGCAATGAAAGTGAAAATTATAATTCTGATTATATCAGCGGTTTTATTTTTCAAAGTTTTCAGCTCCTTTCAGATAAAGTCTGCACGATACCCTGTATGACAGATAGTAAGCTCCGAAAGCCACAAAAGGCAGTACCGCAACAAATATCTGTAAAGCCTTTACCTCTCCGCCGAGAGCCTTGAAAAGCCATTCATAGAAAGAATCTATAGAGCCGAAATGCGACAGGTCGCCGAAAAGAAGATATATTCCCACGATAATTACCAAAAGCAGAAAAACTCCTACTTTGTAGTATCTGCCCATATCGCCGAAACGCACTAAAAAGGGTATTTCTATTGCTCTCATAAATATCTGTATGCAGAACATCAGCATAATAAGTGCCTGCAATGACTGTGTATCAGATATTATGCAGTTGAGTGCGTCAAAGACTGATATTATAAACATTGTAGCTAACGACATTATCATGACCAACCAGTATTTAGCTTCTATGTGTTTTTTCAGCATGGGCGTGGACGTTATGAAGTATGCCCATTTCTTGCTCTCGTCGCTTTTAAATATATTGCCCTCAAAAGCCCCCGATATAATGAACATTGCAACAAACAGGAGTATGCCGTACAACTGCATGAACATTCCCATATCTTCCTTTACGCTCTCGTCGCTGACAGGAATAATCATCATTATACCGCAGTAAAGCATAGCCCCCAGTGCAATAAAAATGCTCTTTTTGTTCACCAGAAAATCCTTATATATCAGACCGCCCATCAGTTTTCCCTCCTTTCGAGGATTTTTTTAGTCAGTACGTATTCAAGTACGAAAATTCCGGCGATAATAAAAGGCACGAATATTACGAATATATCAAGGAAATTCAGCATTTTATCGCCCATTCCGTCAAGGAATCTGTTCATAGCCTCGTCGTCGCCGTCGAATTTTTTCATAATACCGCTCATATATACTATTGCTACAAGAATAATTGCTATGAATATTACTGTGAATATAAGACTTGTTACTACCTGTGTGAGAGTTATATTCTTGAATTTATATGTAAGAATCTGTTCTGTAGCGGTTGTAAGGCAGAAGACAAGAATTATAACGAGCATTATCTTGAAACTGAATATATCAAATTTTCTGTCACATAATTTAGAAAATACAGTAAAATTTATAATACTTACAACAACAGATAATAAAAATCCGGCGAGAGTTATTCCGGTTTTGTATAGAGCCGTTTCTTTTGGACTTACCGGAAAAGTGTATGAAAATTTCAGCCAGTCCACCTTGTAGTCGGAGACGATTAACTCCGGTGTTTCTGCAAAAGATACTATAAATATAACCGGCGTGGCGAGCGTGAACAGATAATAAGTAAGCATATCCATGCTCTTGAAAGTCTCCTCATCAACGTTTGCGAGATTTCCGAAACTCATACTCATTCTCAGCAGTATGCCCACAAAAAGCATGGCGACGTATACCGCAAAACCTATTATATAGCGTTTTCTGTTGAGGTAAAGCTCACGGTAGACTATGCCTTTACGCATTATGTCCACTCTCCTTTCTGACGGTTGACATAGTAAAGCATGATTTCTTCCAAATCGGCTTTTTCGGTCATAAGTCTAGAATACTTCCGCTGTGCCTTTTGAATATCGTCAACCATTACTGACACCCCGAAATCATTTATTCTTGCACTGATAAAGTCAGATTTTTCGATGTGCTGATAGTCATTTTTTGTGCATTTGATAAGTCCATGACTTTCAAGAATATCGTCCTTGTAGCCGGTGAGCAGGATTTTGCCCTTGTCGATAAAGGTCACGCTGTCGGCGATTTTTTCAAGGTCTGATGTGATATGCGAAGACATGAGAATGCTGTTGTTTTCGTCCTGAAGATATTCAAGGAATATGTCAAGTATTTCGCTTCTCACAACGGGGTCAAGACCTGTTGTTGCCTCGTCCATGACAAGCAGTTTAGCGTCATGAGAGAGGGCTATAGCTATCTGTAGTTTCATTTTCATGCCCTTTGAGAACTGCCCTATTTTCTTTTTTACTGGCAGACCGAAACGCTCGATATAACCAAAGAATACAGTTTCATTCCATTTTCTGAAAATATCCCGCATGATTATGTTGATATTTTTAATATTGAGAGAATCATGTATGGGGAGTTCGTCGAAAACAACAGCTAAATTCTCCTTGATTTCGATTTCGTTTTCAACGTTGTCCATGCCGAATATCTTAATATAACCGCTGTCCTTTGAAATGATATTCAGAATAGATTTTATCGTGGTTGTTTTTCCTGCACCGTTCTGACCGATAAAGCCCATGATACTGCCTTTCGGCACACTGAAGCTGACGTTATCCAGCGTGAAGCCGTCGTATTTTTTTGTAAGACCGCTTATTTCTATAGCGTTTTCGTAATCATTCATATTAACTGCCTCCATAAATTATATCAATAATTTCTTTAAGTTCCTCAGCGGAAACACCTGCCTGTTTAGCCTTGTCGCACGCCTGTGACAGTAATTCTTCAGTCTGCCGGAGATACTCCTCACGGAGAAGCTCTGTATTCTGTCTGCGTACAAAACTGCCCTTTCCGGTATATGATTCTATAAAGCCGTCTCTTTCGAGTTCTTCATAGGCACGTTTTGTGGTGATAACGCTTATATGAAGTGCCAGTGCAAGCGACCGCATAGACGGCAGTGCATCGCCCTCTTTTAAAGTACCGCTGAGTATCTGCTCTTTAATCTGTCGGGAAATCTGCTCATAGATAGGCTCGCCGGTTGAGTTGGTAATAATAATATTCATATGCTCACCTCAGATTGTATATATACGATATATACATTATACACGCCTGTGCACAATCTGTCAATGGCATTAATTCACAAATTATGCTGTAATTATTATATAAATCACAGCATTTGTTACAAATATTAAATTAAAAGATAAAATTTTATAAAATCCCTTGACAAACCACACAACCTGTGCTATAATAATATACGTCGTGAGGGACATGACAGTGAAATAAAGGAAATAGGGGTATAGCTCAGTTGGTAGAGCAGTGGTCTCCAAAACCACGTGCCGAGGGTTCAAGTCCTTCTGCCCCTGCCAGAAAAGAAAGTCCGAGTGTTCGGGCTTTTTTGTTTTTATAAATAAATATAAAGCTATGAGGTGAAAATATGGTAAGAGGTGAAATTTATCTGTACTGGATAACAAATCTTGACTGGTACGATTATGACGAAAACGAAAAGCCTTATCTGACAGAAAAAGCACCGGAAAAAGCACGAGAATCTTTCAGAAAATACATTGAACTTAAAGAAAAGGAAAAAAGAACCGGAGTAAGAATTATTTAAAAATAACCAGAGGGCTTGTATGTCCTCTGGTTTTGTTTGTTTATGAAATTCTTTTGCCTTTACCCTTTTTGCGTTTTTCGATAGGTTTTTCCTTACCGCCCATATCCTCAAATACAGGTTTTTCTTCGGTCGGGGACTCGTTCATGAGTTCGGGGTTTATTTCGCCTATGCTTGTGTAGTAGGGGTTTATTACGAACTTCTGTATTACCGGATAGCTGTTGAAGCAAGTTATGAAACACAGAAAAGCCATAGGTGCAAAAGGTATAAGCATGAGGAAAAGCGGTCTCATATAGACATAGAGAAGAAACATTCCCACTATAGCTGTGGCATTTATGATAAAGGTTATCACATTCTGTTTCAGTGCCACAAAAGCCAATGCAAATGAATTTTTCACAAGGTTTATAAATGAAAGGTTGGTAGCGGTCATCATGAGGAAAATATAAAAGTTCATCATTGCGATTACTATAGCAAGGCTGAAAGTTATAACCATAGGAATATACATCAGATTAGTTTCTGCCTTTTCGGCAAGCACCGGATATACTATGAACGACGCATACACGGAAAGTATTATCACACAGTCCACGAATCCCACCAGACAGGCTTTTTTGAAATTCGCCTTGAATGCCTTGAAAAAGTCGTTTACTATAAAAGAGTGTTTTTCGAGTACAAATTTACGCATAACCTTTGTCATGCCTGCTGTTGCCGGACCTATGCATACCACAAAAAGCACAAGCGAAAGTCCCGCACATATCAAGGAAACAGTATTATTTTTTATAAATGCAAGCGAGGCAAGCATAAGAAAAACAGGTATAAAAAAAACAAAGTACAGCATATTTACTTCTATGAGTTTCCAGAATTTCCGGAAAAAGATTTCAAAGAAAAGTCTTATGCCCTTTTTTTTCGGAGCGTTTTTTGCTATGCCTGAGCCTCTGCTTTCAAAGTCATTTGAAAATATCGCCAATTTTAAAAATCCTCCGTTTTTAGTTTTTTGAAAAAAATCACCGCAGTCCCGAAAAAGCATAGTTGAGTACGGTTGCAAGGACTGCGATAACAAGCGAAACAGCAATAAGCACAAGAAATTCAAGACAATACAGCTTGAAAGACTTGTCAGTGTGGTTAATATCTGAAACAACAAATCTTGAAACCGAGCGTGACATTCTTATCAGTTCACGGACGGCAAGTACAGATATTACGGTTACGGCTATGCATTCCGGAAGAATAAGCACAAGTACGGTTGGTATGCCGTGAAGCCCCTTTGAGAGATATTCAGAAGATACTGCCGTGCCTATGCCGAATCCACGATAAATGAGCATTATTATTCCGGCAGGTTGTCCGAAAGCTGAAAGTCCCATGACAAAAGCCGTCACGGTAAAAAGAAAAAGCGACATGAAAGTATTTCTGAATACTTCATATATAGTACTGCCGGAGCATTCGGGCAGTAAGTACTGGTGTACCCACGGGCTTGTAACAGTATGTCCGGTACTGTATATTGCTCCGATGAGTATTCCGGCGGTTATTACTGCAAACAACAGCAGAAATCCAGTACTGCTTTTTTTCGTTTCCGTCTGATTCAAATTCTTCATAAAGGCTCACCTTTCTTTTTATAAAAGGATATGCCAGTAACCGCAATATTAGAACGTCTTATTTTGAGAGTTCGTATGCTCTCTTTGTACAGCTTTCACAGCAGTTGTCTACTATCTGGGTGAGATTGCCCTCATAGAGACGGTCGAGACCGGCAAGGGTAGTGCCACCCGGAGAAGATACCATTTTGATGAGTTCGTCAATGGTATAACCGGAATCAGTAATCATCTTTGCTGAACCGATAAGGCTCTGTGTGAAAAGCTCTGTTGCGGAATTTCTGTCAATGCCCACTCTGTCGGCATAGTCTATAAAGCCCTTTGCAAAGAGGTATATAAACGCCGGACTGCTACCGTTAAGGGCTATTATTTCTTTCATTTTGTCCTTTGAGATGACGGAAGCCTTACCGCAGAGACGGAAAATATTAAGGACTGTTTCAAACTCCTCATCTGTCACCATGTCGTTGTGGGAGAGAGCGGAAGCACCCTCGCCGATGAGCAGGGGAGTATTTGGCATTACGAGGATAACCTTAGCGTCGGGGCGTGTTTTTCCGGCTATGAACTCGTCGCCTATTCCGGCGGCTATGGAAATAAGAACTGTCTCGGCAGTAACGGCAGATGAGGCAGTTTCAAGCACTCCCTCAATAATCTGAGGTTTTACGGCAAGAAATACATATTTGCACTCTGAGATAAGTTCTGTTTCGCTTGCACAGTACTTTACGCCATACTCACCAAGAGAATCGACTTTTGAGCGGTCGGGGTCGAATGCGAAAAGTTCAGCCTCTACAGTAGACTTTGAAATTCCTTTCATGATAGCAGAACCCATATTGCCTGCACCTATGAATCCGATTTTGATACTCATGACTATAAAAAACTCCTTTGTAATAAAAGTTCCCGAAAAAAACAGGATTTATAATATTATACTACACTATGCACAAAAAAGCAAGCATAATTTTGTGAAAAAAACTTGAAAATAAAAACGTAATGTGTTATAATAGTATAACATGAAAAAGGAGAGAATTATGGATTATTTAAATGACATTCAGATAGCCTTTGAAAGTATTCATGAATCTAAGCTTGACAGTATATTCAGTATAAGCGACTGTATATGCGACCTGTACTGTGTGCCGTCCCATTATGACAGCTCATACTATGTGCGTGTATACAGAAAAGACAGTAAGTATACGGCGATATATGCACGCACTGAAATAAATGATATTTTCGGACATAAAGTTTACTGTGATGCGTTTGAAAGTGCTTTGAGGGCAAGTAGACACTCCGCAAAACAGGGTAAAATAATATGCGGATATTTTAAACCGTCTGAAGATTTTATAGGTGAACTGAAATCTATGATTGAATTGTTTCCGGAGGAAGACTACATACTCAGTGAAAAGCATATAATCATTGACGGCATATGGCAGGTTATACGGCTGTGGAAAAACGGCACTCCGCAATGTACCGTATCTTTTGAGAATATGTCTGCAAAAAGCATATTCAGAAAAGACTTTGCGGAAACTGTCTGCAATATGTACGAATTTATTCAGAATCAACTGCAATGAATTTACTTGACTATTCTGAAATTCATGATATAATAATATAATAGAATTAAAGTTACATACAGGAGGATTTTTTATGACCAAGAGTGTTCCAGAAATTTTTGCGGAAAATGTTTTCAGCGACGAGGTGATGAAATCCCGTCTCCCTAAAAACGTCTACAAAACGCTTATGAATACCATTCAGAACGGCAGACAGCTTGATATGACAACGGCTGATTTTGTCGCAAATACCATGAAAGAATGGGCTGTTGAAAAAGGTGCTACCCATTATACACACTGGTTTCAGCCACTCACCGGCTCGACCGCTGAAAAGCACGATTCCTTTATAACTCCTGCCTCAAAGGGTACTGCTATTATGGAGTTTTCCGGTAAGGCTCTCGTTAAGGGCGAACCCGACGCTTCTTCTTTCCCCTCCGGAGGTCTCAGACAGACCAGCAGTGCAAGAGGCTACACCGCTTGGGACCCTACCTCTTACTGTTTCGTGAAAGAGGGCAGTCTTTACATACCTACTGTTTTTCTTTCATACACCGGTGAAACTCTTGACAAGAAAACACCCCTCCTGCGTTCTATGGACGCTCTCAGCAGTTCGGCTGTTAAGTTCTTAAAGCTTTTCGGCAACGAAAATGTAACACGTGTTACTTCTACCGTAGGTGCGGAGCAGGAATATTTCCTTATTGATAAGGATATGTATGACAAACGCAAGGACTTAATCCTTACTGGTAGAACTCTTTTCGGTGCAAAGCCACCAAAGGGACAGGAACTCGACGACCAGTATTTTGCTAATCTCCGTCCGAGAATTGCAGAATATATGGCAGACCTTGATGAAGAACTCTGGAAACTCGGTATCTACTCAAAGACCAAGCACAATGAGGTAGCTCCGGCACAGCACGAAATGGCACCTGTTTTTACCACTTCTAATCTTGGTGCAGACCAGAATGAGCTTGCTATGGAAGTAATGGAAAAAGTCGCTCTCAGACATAATCTTGTGTGTCTCCTGCATGAAAAGCCATTCGAGGGGGTTAACGGTTCGGGCAAGCACAACAACTGGTCTATGGCTACCGACGACGGACAGAATCTTCTTGACCCCGGTGACACCCCTATGGAGAATCTCCAGTTTCTTACTATTCTCTGTGCCTTGATTAAGGGCATTGACGAATATGCAGACCTTATGAGAATTTCCGCATCTTCTGCCGGAAACGACCATCGTCTTGGTGCAGATGAAGCCCCTCCTGCTATCGTGTCAATGTTTCTGGGCGAGGAACTCGACGCAGTTCTTAAAGCTATAGAAGAAGACAGCGTTTACAAGACACAGACCCGTGCTTTTGAAATAGGCGTTAACGCTCTGCCGTCTTTCCCGAAAGATTCAACCGACAGAAACAGAACCTCTCCTTTTGCCTTTACCGGTAATAGATTTGAGTTCCGTATGGTTGGTTCTTCCGATAATATCGCCTGCCCGAATGCACTTCTCAATACTATAGTAGCCGAAGAACTTAGCCAGTTTACTGAAATTCTTGAACCTTTCAGCAATACTGATAAATTTGAATCGGAAGTCAAGAAACTAATGAAAAACGTCCTCAAAGAACACAGGAGAGTTATTTTCAACGGCGACGGCTATTCTCTTGAATGGGTACAGGAAGCTGAACGCCGTGGACTGCCTAATTATCCGTCTACTGTGGACGCTCTGCCACACTATACCGACGAAAAAAATATGCGTATCTTTAAGAAGTTCGGCATATACACCGAAAACGAACTTAAGGCTCGTACAGAGGTATTGCTTGAAACTTACTCGAAGACTTTACGCATAGAGGCAAGAACTATGATTCAAATGGCAAGGAAACAACTTCTTCCGGCTACTCTCGAATATATCCATAAGCTTTGCGATTCTATAGCCGTGAAACAGCAGATAGGTCTTTCGGGCAGTGTCGAGAAGAAAACAGCAGAAAAACTCAGCGACCTTGCCGAAGCTTTCTATGATTCTATCGAAAACCTTGAAGTGCAGGTTAATCAGGCGTGCGAGATAAAGGAAATCTTACCGCAGGCGAGATTCTTCCGTGAAAAAGTACTCTCCGAAATGGAACGTATGCGTACTACTTCCGATACTATCGAGAGAATTATGCCGAGCAGTCAGTGGCCTGTGCCGGATTACTCGGAAATGATTTACAATGTATAATTTTGAAAGGATATGTTAATTTACGAGCAATAAGAACAAAAAGCCGGCAAATACCCCTCCGAATCTGTGAAAAATACACAGAACAAAAAGAAGAAACGTCCAATAATTAAATACAGTGCGGACTATATAAGCTACGTTGAACACGGCGATTCTGCGGTAGTGTTTATCACTCGTGATATAGTAAACTCAATCAACACCAATGGCAAGTGGATAGATGTTCTGCATTCAGAAGGCGGAAAAGAGATTTTCACCGATGAGGGAGATGCAAGATACAGGTGCGATTTTGACTGGTTCATTGTTGAACTTTTTCCGAGAAATACAAAACCCGATTACTCAAAAGCATGGTCTGATGAGGATAAAAAGTATATCACATGGGCAACCGCAATCAAAGATATTGCAGAATGGCGAAAAGAAGGCTATGAAGGTCAGAAATTCAAGGTAAGGCTTAAGCTTGTAAACGAGAACAAAGGCAAAACCATAATGGCGGAAAGGCTGTGGAATAAAAAGCGTGAAAGGTTTGTGCCGGAAAAATGCAGACTGTGTGTACACAAAAGTGAAAGTACCTGTAAATCCGAACTGGCAGTATCATATCCTTTCTGTCGAGAGACTTGACAATAAATAATCATGACAGATATTCTTTTAAGGTGACCTATAATTATTTATGGGTCACCTTTTTAGCCGATTGAAATATTATTATGCGAAATTTCTTAATTATTAATCAGAAAGATATTCTTCTAAGGTGATATTCATTTCGTGAATTTCAAGAGCCGTGTCAGTGCCGACATATCGGTAGTGCCATGGCTCATAGCTTATTCCGGTTATGTCTTCCTTGCCGGACGGATAACGCAGTATAAAGCCGTATATGTGGGCGTTTTCGGCAAGCCAGTTATAAACTTCCTCGTCGGTAGACTGTGAAGTGTCAGCATTTATGTCAAGTGCAAGACCTGTCTCGTGTTCGCTTTTTCCGGCAACCGCTACCCAGTTACGTGCGAGTTTTTTCGCCTCATGCCTTGAATATCCCTCATCTATGTAGCCTTCCACCTTGTCGGACATCATTTTCTGCTGTTCCTCATGGGTTCGGTAGCCCTCGCCGACAATCATATATATACCGTCTTTTTCAGCGTCGCTGGACATTCTCTGAAAGTCCGGATATATTCTTTCGTCAATGCGTATGCCGTTTGGTAGCTGTATAAGTTCGGGACTGTAGCCATGCGGTATTGAGTGGCTTTCATTCACGAGAATCAACCGCCAGTCGTTAGGGATTTTTTCCTGCTGATTATATTTAAGCATGGACATTCCGGCAACTATAATAACTGCCGTGACAAGTAATCTGTTTTTTCTTTTCATTTTCAAAAGCTCCTTTCTGATTTTATATTCTATCATGCCGTCATTAAAAATCACTGAATGAAATTCATAATTTTTTCTTAAGTCCGGTATACGTACCGGATATTTTTCCATAGTTATCTGCCAAAGAAATTGTGGTCGCCCCTTGACAAAGAAAAATTTTTATGATATAATATTTCGGTAAGGGTCTTTTAATGGGTCTTTTTAGTATTTCCCCGCACACGCGGGGGTGACCCTATTTTTCTGATATGTGGTATAATTATAACATAATTTTCCCCGCACACGCGGGGGTGACCCTGTCTTTACAAAGGAGCGATGATTACATTGACAGCAAAAGAAGAATTTATTTCGATTTATAAGGAAAATATTAGGCGTAAAGGTGCAGACAAACTTCTTGAATACCTCGAAAAAAGCGATTTTTTTACTGCTCCTAGCAGTACACGCTATCATGGCAGTTATGAGGGCGGTCTGGTTGAACACAGCGTTAACGTCTATCACTGTCTTAAGGATTACCTCTCACGTCCGAGAGTAAAAGAACTTTACGGCATGAATTACTCAGAGGAAACTATAGCTATAGTCGCTCTTCTGCACGACCTGTGCAAAGTTAATTTCTATACCATAGAAATGCGTAACCGGAAAAACGAGGAGACAGGCAAGTGGGAAAAATACCCATACTATGCCATAAACGATACTCTGCCGTACGGTCACGGCGAAAAATCTGTTTACATAATTTCCGGCTTTTTATACGGCGACGACAGGCTCACCCGTGAGGAAGCTTTTGCTATTAGGTATCATATGGGCTTTTCCGGCGTTGAGGATAAAAACACTATAGGCAGAGCTCTAGAAATGTACCCCCTCGCCTGTGCTTTGAATGTTGCAGACATGGAAGCATCTTACTTTATGGAAGGCAGTATCAAATAATCTATAAATGCGTTTCACATACGTATTATATAATAAATCACAAAAGGAGTTAATTTTATGAATTGGTACGATAATGCGATAATTTATCATATTTATCCGCTCGGTTTCTGCGGAGCACCGAAATTCAATGACGGAGGAGAGACGGTTTACAGACTGGACAAGGTTCTTGAATGGATTCCGCACCTCAAGGAAATGAACGTTGACGCTGTATACTTTGGACCTGTCTTTGAGTCCGTTGAACACGGCTACGATACAACCGACTATAAGAAGATTGACCGCCGTCTCGGCGATAACAATTCTTTCAGAAATATCTGTGAAAAACTTCATGAAAACGGTATAAGAATTATCCTCGACGGCGTTTTCAACCATGTCGGCAGAAACTTCCCACAGTTCGTTGACATTCAGCAGAAAGGACAAGGCTCTGGCTACTGTGACTGGTTTCAGAACCTCAACTTCGGCGGACAGTCACCTTGTGGCGACCCTTTTTGGTATGAGGGTTGGAACGGTCACTACAATCTCGTAAAACTCAACCTCAGAAATGTCGGCGTGTGCGACCACCTCATTGACGCTGTAAACTACTGGATTGAAGAATTTAAAATCGACGGTATCAGATTCGATGCTGCCGACTGTCTCGATTTCGACTTCATCAAGAGAATACGCAATTTCTGCAAGTCTAAAAAGCCGGATTTCTGGCTCATGGGCGAAATCATTCACGGCGACTATAACCGCTGGGCTAACTCTGAGATGTTTGACAGCGTAACCAACTATGAGTGCTACAAGGGCATTTATTCTTCTCACAATGACAAGAACTATTATGAAATAGACTACTCAATCAACAGACAGTCAGGTGCTAACGGCGGTATCTACAGAAATATCAATCTCTATACTTTCGTTGATAATCATGACGTTAACCGTCTCGCAAGCACTGTACACAACCCAATGCACCTTCCGCTTATATATACCCTCCTTTACTCAATGCCCGGCATTCCGTCAATCTATTACGGCAGTGAGTACGGCGTACAGGGCAGACACGAGAATAACTCAGACGACGGTCTCCGTCCTTGTCTCTATTTGCAGGATATGAACAATGAAAACACAACCCTCTACAACCACATTGTAAAGCTCGGCAGAATCTACCGTGCATATCCGGCAATGCGTACAGGTGCTTACGAGAGAATGCATATCACTAATCAGCAGTTGCTTTTCAAGAAAGTACAGGGCGACCAGACCGTTTATGTTGCTCTTAACCTTGCAGATTATGAGTATGACCTTAATTTCGGCACACATCTGCCTGCACTCGTTGATGTTATCTCCGGTAAGATGATACAGGTTAATAACGGCAACGCTTACGTTAAAATGCCTCCTTTCTCATCAATGATTATCGTTTCTGACGATATTGTAAACGTTGAGCCGGAAAGCACTCCTGTTCAGACCGTTGAGGAAGACAAGGAAACAGAAATTGTTATCGGTGCAAGATACCGTCATTTCAAGGGCGGTGAGTACGAACTCATGGCAGTTGCACGCCACAGCGAAACAAACGAGGAACTCGTTATTTATAAGTCCGTAGAAAACGGCGAGGTATTCGCAAGACCGAAGACTATGTTTGTCGATAAAGCCGGAGATGTAAGAAGATTTGTAAAGCTTTAATACAGGCTACAACAAGGGCATAATGAAGAAGATACTCTACAGAATACGGGACATTTCTGCATCAGTTATAAGACACATTTTAGCATTGATTCTTTTGTTGGCGGTGTGGGCAATGTCAGCGTGTTCTTCTATAGAAAAACTGTTCAGCAAGGACAAAACCGAGTACATTTCACCAGATAACCTTGCGATACAACATCAGTCAAAAATAATGGAGTGCTTCATTAACAGAGACCCCGAACCAATAAAAAGCCTCATGAGTGGATTTGCTGTTGAAAATAATCCGGATATTGACGGACAAATAGTTAAGGCTTTTGACTTCCTTGACGGCAAAATTGTTTCATATGACAAGCCTTTTCCAAGTGCCTGCGGTGCAAGGGAACAAAAGGCTTACGGTGCTGAAACAAGGCATGTAATAACCGACAAAGGCACAGAGTATACTATCGGATTCAAGGGGTGGTACTCGTATGACAAAGCCCCTGAAAAAGTCGGTATAACGGCAATATATGTAAGCAATGAAACAACGGTCGAACAGTTTAAAAATCAATACAAGGAAAAACTGACAAAATATCCGTTAAGAAACAAGTCGGTAGGCGACCAGCTGGACTATTTCAACATAAAATACCAGACGTGCATAGGGTATGACGAATAATTTTCAGACCGTCGGAAATTTTCTGGCGGTTTTTTTCGGAAAAAATTATCAGAAAACTATTGACAAGCTGTTTTTTTTGTGATATAATAATATTACCGCTTGTAAACGGGTTTTCAAGTTGTTTCTGCACGCCCGTGACAGCGAGTTTATTGAAAAGGCAGGTGCGTAATATGTACGCAGTTATTGAAACCGGCGGTAAGCAGTATCAGGTTAACGAAGGAGACGTTATCTTCATCGAAAAGCTCGCAGTAGAGGCAGACGAGGCAGTTACTTTTGATAAGGTTGTTGCTCTCGGTGCTGAAGACGGCATTAAGGTAGGCACTCCATATGTTGACGGTGCAACTGTTGAGGCTAAGGTTATTAAGAACGGCAAGGCTAAGAAAATCACTGTTTTCACTTATAAGCCCAAGAAGAGCGAAAAGAAAAAGCAGGGTCACAGACAGCCTTATACTCAGGTAAAAATCGAAGCTATCAAGGCATAATCATTTATGATTCGTGCAAAATTCTATCAGTCGGGCGGAAAACTCAAAGGCTTTGATATAAGCGGTCATGCAGGCTATGCGGAATTGGGACAGGACGTTGTTTGTGCCTCTGTTTCGTCTGCTGTGCAGTTTGCCGTGAATATCCTTGATGAATTTGACTGCAAGCCGGAAGTAAGCGTGGAGGATAATTTAATCAGTTGTCGCATTACGGCTTCTGTAAATACCGCCGGTGTTGTACTTGAGGTTTTTAGAAATCATCTCGAATCTATCCTTGAGGAGTTCCCGAAGACAATTAAAATCACTATTTCGGAGGTGTAAATATGTTTAAGATTAGTATGCAGTTTTTCGCTCACAAAAAGGGCGTAGGTTCTACAAAGAACGGTCGTGACTCTGAGGCTAAGAGACTTGGCGTTAAGAGAGCAGACGGTCAGTTTGTTAAAGCTGGTAATATTCTCGTTCGTCAGAGAGGCACACACATTCACGCTGGTGAGGGTGTTGGTATCGGTTCTGATGATACATTATTCGCTACTGTAAGCGGTAAGGTAAAATTTGAGCGTTACGGTCGTGACCGCAAGAAAGTTTCTGTTTACGCAGAGCAGTAAGTAAAAATAATCCCGAGCAGTACGCTTGGGATTTTTCTTTAGAAATCCGGAGGTATAGAATGTTCGTTGATAAGGCGAAAATTAAAATAAAAGCCGGTGACGGCGGTGACGGTGCTGTATCATTTCACCGTGAAAAATATGTGGCAGCAGGCGGTCCGGACGGCGGTGACGGCGGTCGTGGCGGTGATGTTGTATTTCAAGTTGATGACAACTTCTCGACGCTTATTGATTTCAGATATAAAAGAAAATATATCGCTGAACGTGGTCAGAACGGTTCTTCACGCAACTGCACCGGAAAAAGTGCCGAGCCTCTTATAGTTAAAGTACCAAGAGGTACAGTTATCCGTGACGCAAAAACAGGCAGGATTATGGCGGATATGTCTTCTGACGAGCCTAAAGTCCTTGCACGTGGCGGTGCTGGCGGTAAGGGAAATGTCCATTTTGCCACCTCTACACGCCAAATACCCAGATTTGCAAAACCTGGTTTTATGGGTGAGGAATTTGAAGTCACCCTTGAACTTAAATTACTTGCAGACGTTGGTCTTGTCGGCTACCCCAATGTGGGCAAATCAACTCTCATTTCGGTGGTGAGTGCCGCAAAGCCAAAAATTGCAAACTACCATTTCACAACCCTTACGCCAGTACTGGGAGTAGTACGCACAGATGAGGAAAAGTCCTTTGTTATGGCGGATATTCCCGGACTTATTGAGGGTGCTGGCGACGGCGTAGGTCTTGGTCATGAGTTTCTGAGACACGTTGAGAGATGCCGTCTGATTGTTCACGTGGTGGACGTTTCCGGCATTGAGGGACGTAATCCATGTGAGGATTTTGAGGTGATAAACGCTGAACTTGCTAAGTTTAATGCGGAGCTGGCAGAACGTCCGCAAATCGTTACAGCCAATAAATCCGATATGGCAACGGAAGAACAGATTGAAGAATTTCGTCAGTATATTGAATCAAAGGGCTTGCCTTTCTTTTGTATTTCGGCGGCTACCACAAAAGGTACTTCCGAGCTGGTGAAGAAAATTTCTGAAGTACTCGACACTCTGCCACCTATTAAAGAGTATGAGCCTGAACCGATTCCGCAGGCAGAACTCGACGATATGGCAGGTGCAGGAAAGAAATTTGAAATCACTCTTGAGGACGGCGTTTATTACGTTGAAGCTCAGTGGATTCAGCCCATTATGCGTACTGTTGACCCCGATGACTACTCATCACTCCAGTACTTCCAGAGAGTTCTTATTAACAGCGGTATCATTGAAGAACTTGAAAAAATGGGTGTTCAAGAGGGCGATACCGTAAATATCGAGGGATTTGAATTTGATTTCGTTTACTGATAATCCCATGACTGAGCGTGAGGCAGGGCAGTACAGTCCGCTTGCACTGGCTTTTTTAGGCGACAGCGTTTATGATACTCTGGTGAGGGATTTTCTTCTTCGTCAAGCTAATATGCCGGTCGCTAAACTTCATTCGGCTAAAGTAAAGCTTGTCTGTGCTGAGTTTCAGTCTTCGGTATATGATATTATTTCTGAAAATCTCACTGAAAAGGAACTTTCCGTACTCAGACGTGGCAGAAACTCAACCGGAAATACTGTCCCGAAACACGCCGACGCTGTTGAATACAGACGTGCTACCGCTATAGAATGCCTTTTCGGGTATCTCTTTCTTACCAGAAAGTCCGACCGTATATCACAGCTTTTCAATATTATTATGCAAAATGTTCTGCCGGAATTTTAATTGAGGAGATGATTTTTTATGAAAAAAAATTCCGTTAAGCCGGTAAAGGTAAAACCGGTGAAAAAAAGCAAGTCCGCAAAGAATACCTGTAAAAAATGCCATGTTAATTTCAATAAGGGCTTAGGCATGGGCTTTGTACTCGGTTTTGCGACAGGTGCGGCAATCGTTGCTGTTGTTGATTACCTCGACGAAAAACACAACGAGATGAGAAGAATCGAAAAGGGTTCTAACGCTGACTACTATTACAACACAACTGATTAATTTTTTATACAAAGGAGTAATGAAAGAATGTCAGGTCATTCAAAATGGAATAACATCAAGCGTAAAAAAGAGGCTACCGACGCTGTAAAAGGTAAAATCTTCACTAAAATCGGACGTGAAATCACTGTCGTTGTAAGAGAGGGCGGTCCTGACCCGAACAACAACAGCAAGCTCCGTGACCTTATCGCTAAGGCTAAGGCTAATAACGTGCCTAACGATAATATCGAGCGTGTAATCAAAAAGGCTGCCGGTGGCGAAGACAAAAACAACTATGAAAATATGGTTTATGAGGGCTATGGTCCTAACGGCGTTGCTGTAATCGTTGAGTGTCTCACAGACAACAAAAACAGAACTGCCGGAGACGTACGCCATTATTTTGATAAGTTCGGCGGAAATCTCGGTACTTCCGGCTGTGTTTCGTTCATGTTCTCAAAAAAGGGAATTGTTGTTCTTGAAAATACCGGACTTGATGAAGACGCTGTTATGGAAGACGTTTTTGAATGCGGTGGCGACGATTTCGATATTAACGAGGAAACCGTTGAAATTGAATGCTCTCCCGAAAACCTCCATGCTCTCCGTGAGGGGCTTTCCGGTAAGGGCTATAATGTAATGTCCGCTGAAATAGAACAGATTCCGGCAAACTACACTACCCTCACCGATGAGGAACACATCAAGAAAATGAATCTTCTTCTTGAACATCTTGAAGACAATGACGACGTTCAGAATGTATATCACAACTGGGAAATGCCTGCTGACGAGGAATAATCAATGATTTCTATAGAAAAGGTCATTTCTGATTCTGAACTCCATGAAGTCGCCATGCTTGCTGAAAAAATATGGCATGAGTTTTTTCCTGCTGTTATTTCGGAAGAACAGATTGACTATATGGTGGAAAAATTCCAGTCATACGAAGCTATGAAAAATCAGACGGAATCGCAAGGTTATTATTATCTTGCTGTAAGATGTGACGGCGAACTATGCGGATATATCGGCGTAAAACCCGAAAGCGACAGCCGTTTTTTCCTCAGCAAGCTTTATCTCCGCAGTGATATGCGTGGCAAAGGTATAGCCTCTGAGATGATGTCAAGGGTCTTTGACGAGGCGAGAAGTGCCGGAAAGAAATCTGTATATCTTACGGTAAACAAGTATAACGCCCATGCCGTTGAGGTGTACAGGAAAAAGGGCTTTGAGGTTATCGACTCCGTTATAACCGATATTGGCGGTGGTTTTGTCATGGACGATTATATTATGGAGTACAAGTTGTAATATATTTACTCTCTCTGCAATATAATTATATAAAGTATTGCAGAGAGATTTTTTTGTGAGGTTTTTTATGGGTACAACAGAATTGCTTTTATTATCGGTAGGTCTGGCGGCGGATGCTTTTTCGGCTTCCGTATGCGAGGGCATAAAAATGAAAAAAATAAACCGTGCAGGCATGGTGCTGACGGCTTTGTTTTTCGGTGTGTTTCAAGCGGGTATGCCACTGGTGGGGTACTTTCTTGGCAGTCGTTTTTCAGAGATAACTTCCGCATACGACCACTGGATAGCCTTTATACTGCTCGGCATTATCGGCGGTAAAATGATATGGGAATCTTTTCACCCCGAAAAAAATGACGACAAGGCATATATTTTTAATCTGAAAGAGATTATTGTTCTTTCTGTTGCGACAAGTATTGACGCTATGGCGGTAGGTATAGTTTTTTCTGCCCAGAAAACAAGCATTCTGTTTTCTGTTTCAGTAATCGGAGCTGTTACCTTTGTGCTGTCGCTTGCCGGAGTAGTAATAGGAAATCGTTTCGGCGGAAAGTACGGCAATAAAGCGGAATTAGTCGGCGGAGCGGTTTTGGTTTTCATAGGCTTGAAACTTCTTTTGCAGGATATATTATAAAAAGCTGTCTGAGGTCGTCAGACAGCCTTTTTTGTTATTCGTAAAGCGGAAGGTCTTCAGCGGAAAGTATATTAAGGTCTACCTGTTGTATAACGAGAGCGTCTCTTGGTGTAATGCCGTCGCCATGATTTGCAACATCACCGTTGATTTGACCCTCTTCGCTGAGTTTGTATTCATTAGGGTTTGAAAGTGCCTGCATGATAAGAACGGCGTCAGCGAGTGAAACCTTTCCGTCTGTGTTTGTATCGCCCCATAAAGTAGTAGTATCTGTAGTGGTAGTAGTCTGTGTAGTTGTTGTTTCTGTGGTGGTAGTTGTTTCAGAGGAGACAGTAGTAGTAGTTTCCGGCGGAGTGCCTTCTTCCCATACAGCGTCAAGAGCGATACCTTTTCCAGCTATTGCACCCTTAATCATGTAATTACTGCCGACGGGGTATATAGTGCCGTCCTCGTCTTTCCAACCTGCAAGGTACTTGCCGTCTTGAGTTATAGTAGCCTCCGGAGTAGTAATTTCCGTATCAGTAAGACCTTTTATTTTAATATTGTTTTTTGAGTTTTTGTCCTGCTTGAATAATACCGTGTATTCTTTCGGAGACCATACGGCAGTGAAAGTAACGTCGTGATTAGGCATAATGTAAGAGGGGGTGCTTGGTGCATATATTTGATTGTCGTCGTCGCAGAGCCAGCCGGTAATTGTAAAGCCGTTTCTTGAAAATCTGCTTGCTGACTGAAGCCCAGTATCAACGTTTTCGGGCTGAACGTATTCCATAAATGTAGCGCCTACAACACGGTCAACATCGCCGACAGTATATGTAATTTTGTATCGTTTGTTCCAGTGTGGAGTAAGAGTAACGTCATGCTCCGGCATAATGAATTTTTCTTGACCTCTGAAAACATTTCCGTCAAATTCCCAGCCAAACTGCACATAATCGTCTTGAGCGTAACTCATAAGCGACACTTCAAAAATCTGTCCGGCATAGCGTTTTTTGTTCGGAAGTTCTTGATAGGTATCAATAACTTCGCCGTTTATTTCCACATAGTAGCTGACTGTGTATTCTGTTTCCTGGTCTTTTGCACTCCATATAGGTTTAAGAGTGACATCATTTCCGTCGGGAGAGCGGAAAGCGTCGCCGTACGTATAGGCATGAAGACCGTCGTAAGTCCAGCCTGTGAAATTATATCCGTCACGTGTAGGGAATGCCTCCGGAATAACAATCGGAAGATTAGGGTCTGTTTTTACAGGCTCGACAAGTTCTTTGTATTCGTCTTTTAGTGCTACTCCGTCTTCAGAGCAGTCAAAAGATATAGTTATTTCGCTTATTTCTTCGGTATCTTCTGCCGATACCGGAACTGCTGTACTGCAAAGTGCAAGTAAGCACACTGAAGTAACGGCGGTAAGTTTGTTAAGTAAAGTTTTCATGTTTCCTCCTTATTTGAAACGGTTTTGCTCCGGACTGTATGCATAGCCAATCAGCGACAGCTTTTTTTCAAGTTTTTCCTGCTGAATGTCAAGGCTTTTGCATAGTTCGTCAAGAGAATCATATTCATCTCTCAGCATAGTATTTACATAGCTAAGTAAGATTGCGGGGTCTTTTGGAATATTCATAAAAAGTCTCCTGTCAGAATAATCTATAGAATAACTATACAATAATTAATAGATTTTGTCAATAAGATATGGAAAATATGAAATGTGAATTTTTAGTTAATTTGTAAATATATTTATATGTCGTCCATTTTGCCGGAGGAATTATTGTATCTGTCTATATAGTGCTGATACGGATTGTTTTTTTTGTATTCTTCAAGCTTGTTTTTGTTTTCCTCAAAACGCACATTGAAATACGGAAAACCCTCTTGTTGTTCAAGCCAGCGGTAGTTTCTGTGCGTGACCGTGAGAATAAGCGACGAGGCAATAGCTATGACCATATGTATAGGACCCATAGAATCGAGCGTTATTATATTGAGGAAATACATATCACTGAAACAGTTTACAAGCACAAGAATCACAGCCGGAAGCAACGGCAGATAAGTGAATTTTGTTTCTTTTTTATATATACTGAGCAGTCCGGTGGCGAAAAGTGCAAGCAGTAAAATAAATGTCATGACAAAGCCAATTACATTACTGTTTACTGTAGCAAGTGAAAGAATTCCGTATATAAGCGTAATGACAGCAAGCGGTACGCACAGTAAAAAATATATCCAGAATATAATATTGTATATTCTACGGCATTTTTTCAGCATGGCAAGATTTTTTGCGTAATTATTTTTCATATCAGTCACATTCTTTCACAATAATGAATATACTATTTAAGAGGGGCGACTTCAGCGATATTCATGACCACTCCCGACACTGATATATCTATGTGACCAAATGATGGGGCTTTTCCGTCACGTGGACATGAAGCACTTCCCGGATTCATGATATACAGACCGTCTTCATATGACATGAAGCGTGAATGGGTGTGACCGTAAAGAGCTATATTACAGCCGTTTTGTATTGCGGTTTTTTTCAGTGGTTCGAGAGAGCTTTTCACATTATAGTGGTGACCGTGAGTGATAAAGATATTGCAGTATGCTGCCGGAAGTATAAAGCTGTCGTGGCTGAGACTGTTGTAATCGCAGTTTCCGGCGACATGAATAATTTTTCGTGCAAAAGCAGGATTTGATGTTATAAACTGGTCGAGTTCACGCTCACCGTCGCCGAGATGTATGAACCAGTCAGCGTCTGCATTGCGGAAAAAGACAGTCTCAATAGCGTCATATTTTCCGTGAGTATCTGAGATTACTATTATTCGCATAGTAAAAACCCCCTTGATATATTGTTATTTTATTATAACATACAAAATTAGGAATTGCAAGCCAATAAAATGAATTTCCGGAGGTAATTATGAATACTAATAATATTGACCCGAAAAAAATCAACGGACTTCTTGAAGCAGTAAGCAAAAAGATAGGCGTTGCTCCCGAAAAACTCAAAAAGGAACTGGAGGCAGGAAAATTTGACAGTGCTATTTCTGCCATGAATCAAAGCGACGCAATGAAATTTCAGCAGGCAGTGAATAACCCTAAGCTCGTTGAAAAAATGATGAGTACGCCACAGGCTAAGGCTCTCTATAAAAAGCTTTCGGGAGAATAAAGCAGGTGATTTTATTTGGACGATACAATGGAAAAAATAGGGAAGATTCTTTCAGACGAGGAGAGCATGAAACAGCTTTCAGAGCTTGCACAGATACTTATGAACGAAAATAAACCGTCTGAAAATATTCCGGAAGAAAATAACTGTGATGAGAGTGTTAACATTCCGGACGTTGCAAAGAT
Organism: Ruminococcus flavefaciens; assembly: GCA_023667045.1. Lineage (GTDB taxonomy): Bacteria > Bacillota > Clostridia > Oscillospirales > Ruminococcaceae > Ruminococcus > Ruminococcus flavefaciens_AC. The sequence continues at coordinate 183,370 of JAMPAU010000002.1, forward strand.
AATGAAACTTACTGAACTAATGGGGACTTTCTCACAGAGCGACAGAAACACTGAACTTCTGCTCGCTCTGAAACCTCATCTCAGAGAAGAACGCCGGCAGAAAGTTGACAAGGCTGTAAAAATGCTTAAACTTTTGGCTGTCTGGAATGTCGCAAAGGAAAGCGGACTGCTTAATGATATTCTGTAACAGAACGGGGGTGGCTGGTTATGTCAGTATACAGCAATTCAGAATCATACAGCGGAGGGCGTTTCGGAAAAAATGCAGATATTCCGCCCTCATTGGACAATATCAGTACACCTCGCCCGTCTGACAGCGGAATGTCGCTTAATAATATAATTGAAAGTATCATGGGGAAAAGTCCGGACAGTGATAAGCTTCTGATACTTGCACTTATGTTTATGCTGATAAAAGAGGGTGCAGATATGAAACTCATTCTTGCTTTGGGCTACATACTGCTGTGAAAGAGGTTTTTTAAATGAATACGGATTTGGTTTTTGGAGCTGTATGTACTGTTGTAGTACTTACAATGCTTATCTACTATATGAGACGTGAAAGGAAGATACTTTCATTTGTTTTCGGAGCATTCACAGGCATGACGGCACTTTTTATACTGAACAGATACGGCGGTGCTATAGGTGCGGAAATTCCGCTTAATATATTCAATGTGGGCGGAAGTGCAGTACTTGGAGTGCCTTTTGTGGCTGGACTTGTTGTATTGAAGTATCTGTGAAAATATTACAGTTTTTTGTATGTAAATACTTGAATTTCTGTCGCAGATATGTTAAAATATATACAGGAGGTGGAACTGATGAATATTATTGATATTATCAACAAAACTAAAAATCACACTGAACTTTCTGAAAACGAAATAAAATGGCTTGTGGAAAATTATACGTCCGGAGCAGTACCCGACTATCAAATGTCGGCATGGCTTATGGCGGTATGTCTCAGCGGTCTGACAGAGCGTGAAATTCTCTCGCTTACCCTCGCAATGCGTGATAGCGGTGATATACTCGATTTAAGCGGTATCGACGGCGTGACAGTTGACAAGCACAGCACCGGCGGAGTAGGTGACAAGACAAGTCTGATAATAGCACCTGTTGTAGCTTCCTGTGGTGTGTATGTCCCAAAAATGTCCGGCAGAGGTCTTGGTCATACAGGCGGTACTATTGACAAGCTCGAAAGTATTTCCGGCTACAGAACTGAGCTGGCATTTGATGAATTTGAAAGAATCGTGAAACGGACAGGCTTTTCAATAATATCTCAGAGCGGTAATCTCTGTCCGGCAGACAAGAAGATATATTCACTCAGAAATGCCACAGCCACAGTAGACAGCATACCGCTGATATGTGCAAGCATTATGAGCAAGAAACTTGCACTTAATGCAGACTGCATTCTTCTGGACGTGAAATACGGTTCGGGGGCATTCATGAAGTCTTATTCAGAGGCACGTAAGCTTGCGGACTTAATGGAGAGTATCGGGCAGAAATCCGGAAAGAAATGCCGTGCTTTAGTCACTGATATGGGCAGTCCGCTGGGAAATAATATCGGCAATGCACTGGAAGTAAAAGAGGCAGTTGAAATATTGCAGGGAAAATATAAGGGCAGACTGTATGATTTATGCATGGAACTTAGTGCGGAAATGCTCGCTCTTGCCGGAAAGGGTACGCATGAAGAATGCTATGAAATGTCTGAAAAGGCTGTGTCTTCCGGAAAGGCTCTTGAAACTCTCAGAGAAACTATAAGACTGCACGGCGGTGACTGCCGTATATGCGACGATATTTCACTTCTGCCGTCTGCTAAATATAAATATGAAGTCCGTGCTGTGCGTGATATGAAGATAACAGGTATAGACAGTCAGGAGATAGGCATGACTTCGCTTATTCTCGGAGCAGGCAGGATTTCAAAAGATGATGTCATTGATATGTCGGCAGGTATTGTGATGAACTGCACGGCAGGCGACTGCATTTCTGTTGACGATACTATAATGACGCTTTATTCCTCGACTGTAAGCGATTTTTCAGAAGCGTCTTTCCGTGCCGTAAATTCACTGAAATTTCACGGAATTTAAATCATTTCCCTATTGACTATTCGGGAAATATATGCTAATATATATTTATTATCTATTTTTAGGAGGTACTTATTATGGGTTTTCTGGACTCAATGAAAGATTTCGCCGGAAAAGTCGGCAATACCGTTGAAAAAGGTGCTAAGAGCGTTTCAGACAGCTCTAAGAAAATGGCTGAAAAGTCAAGGCTTAAAAAAGAAATCTCTCAGCTTGAAACTGAGGTGAACTCTGCATATATCAGCATAGGAAAGGTGTATTTCGACAGAATCTCTGCTAATCCCGACCCCGAATGCGAAAATGCAGTTGAAACAATAACTACTAAGGGCGAAAGAATCGAACAGCTCCGCAAGGTTCTCAGCAGTCTTGAAGATAAAATACCATGCCCAAGCTGTGGTGCGGATATTTTAAAGGGTCAGAAATTCTGCGACAAGTGCGGTGCAAAAATCGAGGTAGATGTTGCAGTAGAAAAAGCAGAGCCTGTTATTATTGAGCCGGTAGCAGAGCCAGTGGCAGAACAGCAGTCAGATAAGAAAATATGCTCTGAATGCGGTACTCCTGCCGACGCTGACCAGTTATTCTGCCAGCAGTGCGGTAAGAAATTCTAATCTAAAAATACTGTCGGGTTGACAAATCCGGCAGTTTTTTTGTTTTGGGTATTTACTTTTTAATGATTTTGTGGTAAAATAACTTTATCACTTTGATACTTTTATCTATTAAAGTTACTCGGAAAGGAATTTTTTTATAATGCCAATTACAGATTTACTTAAAAGAAATGCTGAACTCTATGGCAATGATGTTGCACTTGTTGAAGTCAACCCTACTATCACTGAGGTAAGGCGTGTGACATGGAAAGAATACGAACTTATCGAACCAAGTCCGCTCAGTCATTACAGACGTGAAATTACATGGAAAGTCTTTGACGAAAAGGCTAACCGTTTTGCAAATCTCCTCATTGAAAGAGGTGTACGCAAGGGCGACAAGGTTGGCATACTCCTCATGAACTGCCTTGAATGGTTGCCGATATATTTCGGAATCCTTAAAACAGGTGCTTTGGCTGTACCGCTTAACTTTCGCTATACTGCCGACGAAATAAAGTACTGTCTTGACCTCGCTGAAGTGGACGTGCTTATGTTTGGTGTGGAGTTTATCGGACGTGTTGAGGAAATCGCTGAGGAAATAAGCCGTAACAGACTGCTTTTTTATGTGGGTGAGGGCTGTCCGTCTTTTGCTGAGCATTATGACAGTCTCACCGCTAACTGCCACAGTTCTGCACCCGATATTGAAATCAAGGATTCGGACTATTCCGCTATTTATTTTTCGTCCGGTACTACTGGTTTTCCGAAAGCCATTCTGCACAATCATGAAAGCCTTATGCACTCTGCAAAGGTAGAGCAGAATCATCACGGACAGACAAAAGACGACGTTTTTCTTTGTATACCGCCCCTTTACCATACCGGAGCTAAAATGCACTGGTTTGGCAGTCTGTACACCGGCGGAAAGGCTGTACTCCTTAAAGGCGTAAAGCCCGATACTATTCTTAGGACAGTTTCAGAGGAAGGCTGTACTATCGTGTGGCTTTTAGTTCCTTGGGCTCAGGATATTCTTGACGCTGTGGACAGGGGAGATGTAAAGATTGATGATTACACTCTCGACCAGTGGAGACTTATGCATATAGGCGCTCAGCCTGTACCGCCGTCGCTGATAGCCCGCTGGAAAAAGCTTTTCCCGAATCATAAGTATGATACTAACTATGGTCTCAGCGAATCCATAGGTCCGGGTTGTGTGCATCTTGGCGTTGAGAATATACACAAGGTCGGAGCTATCGGCAAGGCTGGCTATGGCTGGGAAGTAAAGATAGTTGACGAAAACGGCACTACCGTCAAGCGTGGCGAGGTAGGCGAACTATGCGTTAAGGGAGCAGGTCTCATGACTTGCTACTACCGTGACGAAAAGGCTACCGCTGAAACTCTCCGTGACGGCTGGCTCTTTACCGGAGATATGGCACAGGAAGATGAAGACGGTTTTATTTATCTCGTTGACCGCAAGAAAGATGTTATCATCAGTGGCGGTGAAAATCTCTATCCGGTGCAGATTGAGGACTTTTTAAGAAGTCACCCTGCCGTAAAGGACGTGGCTGTTATAGGTCTGCCGGATAAGAGACTGGGCGAAATTGCAACCGCTGTCATCTCTGTCAAGTCCGGCTGTGAATGCTCAGAAGATGATATTAATGCATTCTGTCAGAAACTCCCACGCTACAAGAGACCCCATAAGATTATATTTGCGGAAGTGCCACGTAATCCTACCGGAAAGATAGAAAAGCCGAAACTCCGTGAGACCTACTGCAAAGAAGGACTTGTTGCTTCTCAGATAAAAAGCTGAATAAAAAAGACCGTCCATGACAGACGGCGAAAAAATCAGTTTATTTCGGCTATAACAGTACCTATTACTTTTTTCAGAATATCATCAGGGAGAGTTTCAATAAAAATATATTTCCTTGCATTTATATCCAGTGAGCGTATATGCTGACATAATATACTTCCGCTTGTCTGAGTTCTGCTGTCAAGCGGAATATGCAGGGGAAAACTGCTTTTTGTGTTGCTTATAGGGCATACAAGCACAAGATTTGTATTGTTGTTGAAAATATTGTTGCTTACAACAAGCGCCGGTCTGTAGCCAACTTGCTCATGACCTGACTGCGGGTCAAAACTGACTTTTATAATATCTCCCTGTTTTACCATATTTCAGCTCCTTGAGGTTCTCCCCAGTCGATTTCGCCGGAGGGGATTTCGCCGTCATATTCCGAGAAAAGTTTTTCAAGGTCAATCACCGGATAATTCTGAGACTTTTTCTTAAGTATTATTGAGTTGTCCTTTACTTCGATATTCAGAACCTCGTCAACATTCCAGTTGATTTGTTCAAGAATATATTTCGGCAGACGTATGCCTTGACTGTTTCCCCATTTCTGAATTGTTGTATTCATGTTAACAGCTCCTTTCAGTTTGGTATATACATAGTATACACTTTTTGAGGGGGTTTGTCAATAGCATAATAAAATTTTATCAGAGAGGTGATATAATGAATGAGCAGGAATTTCTTGATATTCAGAACTCCCTCAGAGAAAAGATAAATCTGACGGATAGTTTTGATGTGAATGATATTAAAACCGTAGCCGGAGTTGATTTGGCTTACTGGGAGAATGACGGACAGGAATATGCCGTCTGCTGTATAGTAGTTATCGACTATAAAACTCATGAGGTACTTGAAAAGCAACAATACAGCGGTAAAATAGAAGTGCCGTATATTGCAGGATTTCTTGCTTTCCGTGAACTGCCTCTTATACTGGAAACAGTCAAAAAGCTTGAAATATCGCCGGATTTGTTTATGTTTGACGGCAACGGCACTCTCCACCCTCGCAATATGGGCATTGCTACCCATGCGTCCTTTTATCTGAATAAGGCTACTATAGGCGTGGCAAAAAGTTACTACCGCATACAGAAAGGTCTTGACTATACTGAACCCGATACAAAGGCAGGAAGTTTCACTGATATAGTATATGACGGTCAGACGTACGGCAGAGTACTCCGCACCCATGACGGCGTTAAGCCTGTTTTTGTCTCTGCCGGAAACTTCATATCCCTTGATACCGCAACCGACATAGCCATGTGCCTTACCGGAAAAGAAAGTCATATCCCCATACCGACAAGGCTCGCCGACCTCGAAACCCATACGGCAAGAAATCAATTAAGAATTAAGAATGCATAATTATGAATTTATTGGAATTTCACTTGATTTAAGTATCAGTTAAGAAAGTGTGGTGCTTAAATATTTATCCACTACACTCAAATAGTGGTAATTCATAATCAAGAATTAAGAATGCGTAATTATTTTAATTATTAATTCAGCATTATGCATTATGAATTAATTACGCATTATAAAGAAAAGAGGATTTTTTTATGAACAGAATCTATCCTTATGAAAGAAAGGTTTATTATTATGAGACCGACAAAATGGGCATAGTCCACCACTCAAACTATATAAGAATTTTTGAGGAATCAAGAATGCATTTTCTACAACAGGCTGGTATGCCCTATGAAAAAATAGAAGAAGCGGGTCTTTTAGTGCCTATTCTTTCTGTAAAGTGTTTCTACAGAAAACCGCTTACCTTTGACGAGCCTTTCGCCGTTTATCCGGAGATAACAAAATTCAACGGCGTAATGCTCAATATTGATTACAAGATATTCAGCCGTAAAACTGGTGAACTATGCATAACAGGCAACTCATCGCAGGGCTTTACTGACAGAAATCTCAAACCTATACGCACAAAGCTGAAATATCCGGAGATATACAATGCTATCGCAACATATCTAAACTATAAAATCACAGACTGAAAAATTTTCCGTTTTATGTTGTATTTTCCGGCAGAATGTGGTATAATATTCTTTATAAAAACAGAAAGGAGCAAGCAGAATGGCAATTACTGAAGCAGTTGAAAATTACCTCGAAACTATACTTATCCTATCCAAAAAACAGCCGGATGTCCACGCTATTGATATATGCTCATATCTTGGCTACTCACGCCCGACAGTTTCGATAGTCCTCAAAAAAATGAAAGAGGGCGGTCTTGTTGTGGTTGACAAGGACAATCACATAACCCTCACTGAAAAGGGCAGAGACGTTGCAGAGCATATATACGACCGTCATAATATTCTGTCAGAATTTTTTATGATACTCGGCGTTTCGCACGATAATGCCGTTGAAGATGCCTGTAAGATTGAACACGATTTATCAGACGAAACATACTCCCTGCTGAAAGCACATTACTTTGAACTTCTCAGCAAAAAATCTGAATGACTTTCCGGAGGATATAATGAACAGATACGAAACTTTCAGAAAAAAATATCCGTTATTCATATACAGGTCTTACAGTATAGCCGAAACTGAAAATACTGTTGACGTAAGCTATGAGTTTTCAGTACCGGAGCTTGCTAATTTCAGACCGTCATGGAGTTTTCCTAAGCCGGAAAATATTACAGTATCGGGCGATATGACTTTTGAGAGACTTGTCTTCTCTCTCGGCATGGCTGAGGCAGTAAGCTACTGGAAAGCCGTATGCTCTCCGGAAATGCATATAGAATGCAGTGAACTCTCTCCGGAGCAGGTACAGTGGTGGAAAAAACTTTATTTTTCTGGTCTTGGCGAGTTTTTCTATGTAAATGAAATAAATGCTGACTTTGATGACTTTATCACCATAAAAGCCGGCGGTGCTTTTTCCGGCAGTATTGCAGAAAGACCGGAGCTTTTGGGTTGTCTTGTGGCAGTAGGCGGTGGAAAGGATTCTGCACTCACCCTTGAAACCCTCACGTCAGCAGGCATGAAATGTATGTGCTACGGCATAAATAAAAGATGTTCAATTACGGCGACTGTCACAACAGCCGGACTTCCGGAAACCGCCCTCATTACTGCCCGTCGTAATTTCGACCGCTCTTTAGTGGAATACAATAAAAAGGGATTCCTCAACGGTCATACGCCTTTTTCTTCAGTGGTGGCATTTTCGGCTGAGATAACCGCTTATCTGCACAGACTTAAATATATTGTCCTGTCAAATGAATCAAGTGCAAATGAAAGTACAGTAATCGGTCAGAACGTCAACCACCAGTATTCAAAGAGCTTTGAGTTTGAAAAGGACTTCCACGAATATGAGGAAAAATATTTAAAGACCGGAATTTATTATTTCAGTTTTCTGCGTCCTCTCTCGGAGTTTCAGATAGCCGGAATGTTTTCCGCACACAGAAATTATCTTCCGGTATTCCGGAGCTGTAATCTCGGCAGTAAGGTCTCGCCGGATATATGGTGCGGAGAGTGTCCGAAATGTCTCTTTGTAAGTCTGATACTGTCGCCTTTTCTTACTGACAGCGAACTCGCCGGAATCTTCGGAAAGGATTTACTCAACGACGAATCAATGACTGAATACTTTATCGAGCTTATCGGCAAATCGGCACATAAGCCCTTTGAGTGCGTGGGCAGTGTTGACGAGGTTAATTTATCAGTATCGCTTGCCATACGCAAACGTATTGGCGGAAAATTACCTCTGCTGTTTGAATATTACGTAAAGCAAGGCTTTTATAATCCGGAAAATCTTGACGAAAAATACAATGAGTACCGGAAATACTTCAACAATGAAAATCTTCTCCCCGATAGTTTCAGGGAAATACTTTTAAATGAAATGGGGAAACTCCTTTGAATAAATTCACGGAATACCTTAAAAGATATACTGAAAACAAGTCCGTCTGCATACTCGGTTACGGACGTGAGGGAAAGTCAACCTATAGGCTGATTGAAAAATACTGCACCCCAAAATCAGTTGCCATTGCAGACCTCAACCCACTGGCTGATACGCCGGAAAACGTAAATATTATTACTGGTGAAAATTATCAGAAGTCGCTTGATGATTTCGATATGGTTTTCAAGTCGCCGGGAATAGTCCTTGAAAAAAAGCCCTCTGAACTTAAATGTCAGATTACGTCGGAAACACAGGTTTTTTTTGAGGTCTACAGGGAGCAGATTATAGGAATTACCGGTACTAAGGGCAAAAGTACTGTGTCATCTCTGATATACCATATTCTGAAAGAATCCGGTAAAGATACGTACCTTGTCGGAAATATAGGTGTGCCTGTCTTTGATATTGCAGAGGACGTTAAAGAAGATACTATTATAGTATGCGAACTCTCTTGTCATCAGCTTGAATATATGACCGTCTCGCCAGAAACAGCGGTTTTTCTCAATCTCTATGAGGAACACCTTGACCATTACGGCACTATGGAAAACTACTACAATGCCAAGAAAAATATCTATCTCCACCAGAAGCAATACGACACTCTGCTGATAAACAGCGATATTTCAACAGGCTACACCCAACAGGCTTACGAGTACACAATATCCGCTGAAAATCCGGACGCTGATATTTACGTTTACAGCGGTATAAAGGGACAAATACACATTCACGAAAACAGCGATACAGATAGTATCAATATCCCGACTGACAACATAAAACTGCTCGGCATTCATAACCACTATAATATAGCTGTCGCACACTTTATTACGGGATTCTATGTGGAAGATGAAGACATTGAAAAGGCTATCTGCACTTTCAATCCTCTTGCACATCGCCTTGAGTACGTAGATACTGTTGACGGTGTACGCTATTACGACGATTCTATTTCAACCGCCTGTGCTACTGCTGTCGAGGCTGTAAAGAGTGTCCCGAATGCCAAGACCATTCTTATAGGCGGTATGGACAGGGGCATTGACTATACAACTCTTGTTGATTTTCTGAATACCTGTGATATAAATATCATCTGCATGGAGACTTCCGGCAGACGTATATATGACATGATAAGAAATATGGACTTTAATAATCCGGAGCGTGTATATTACGTCCAGCACCTCGACGAAGCGGTACAGCTCGCCTATGAAATAACACCGTCCGGCACAAGCTGTGTGATGTCTCCTGCGTCGGCAAGCTATGGCATTTTCAAGAACTTTGAGGAGCGGGGAGACGTTTTCAAGCAACTTGTCTCCGGTCTTAAAAATGAATGAACTGCTTGAAAACATTGACAGACTTCACACAACTGAACTCGGAATTATGAGGATTAAAAGAAATCTGTCACTTGATTCAGAAAACGCTGTGGGGTTTTGCAGAAAAATAATTACAGACAGCAGTGCGGTTATTGAAAAGTCCAGAAAAAACTGGTACACAACCGCCCGAAACTGCCGGATAACTGTAAACTCCTACAGCTATACAATTATTACGTCTCATGAAATTATCTCTTGACTTTTGCCGGAAGATACTGTATAATATTATTGTATTCTTTCGGACAGGAGGTTTTTTATGGATAAACACCGCCAGATAGCTTTTATTTCGGCTTTTATAGTGGCACTTGTTATAATGATGATTGGCAAAGCCTGCACTGACAAGGTAATGCAGAAACAAGGAAAGTCTGTCGTAAGCAGTACCTCTCAGAGTACGCCGTCTTATGACTATAATAATTACAGCTACAATAATGACTACAGCAACAGCTATGCCAATACCCCTCAGCAGACTGAACCCCCTCAGCAGTACACTGAATCCCCTGTGGAGTACGTTACTAATATGTTCGGCGATATTATCGGCACTGCTGAACCGGCAGTTACTGATATTCCCCTTGATTCTGCCTTGAATGCTGATATTCAGACCACTACCAAAGAACGCTCTATACTTGAACAGTATAACGAAAATAAAGCCAATAATACACCTGCTCCGGACAACAGCGGTTATACTCCGCCGTCCGAAATAAATATAACAATCCATTGATTACGGAGGTTAAAAAAATGGTTACTATCGAAATGGAAAACGGAAAGAAAATAAAAATTGAACTCTATCCCGAAATCGCCCCCATTACCTGCGAAAACTTTGAAAAGCTCGTAAAGGACGGTTTTTACGACGGTCTCACATTCCACAGAGTTATATCGGGATTCATGATACAGGGCGGTTGTCCTCTCGGCAACGGTACAGGCGGTCCAGGCTGGAATATTAAAGGCGAGTTCTCCTCAAACGGCGTTAAAAACGACCTCAAGCATACAAGAGGGGTTATTTCTATGGCTCGCTCCATGATGCCAAATTCTGCCGGCTCTCAGTTCTTTATCATGCATGAAGACGCTCCTCACCTCGACGGTCAGTATGCCGCTTTCGGCAAGGTAATTGAGGGCATGGAAGTTGTTGACGAAATAGCAGAAACCGCTGTAAACTACAACGATATGCCTCTTACACCTCAGATTATGAAGAAAGTCACAATCGAATAAATCACATTGCCGGAAGATATACTTTTTCCGGCAATATCTTTGAAAAGGAGTTTGTTATGTTATATATAGGCTGTCATCTCTCTGCCTCAAAGGGCTATACGGCTATGGGAAAACAGGCAGGGGAAATAGATGCTAATACCTTTGCATTCTTTACACGCAATCCCAGAGGAAGCTCTGTAAAAGAAATAAATCCGTCTGATATTGCAGAATATCTGAAAATTTCAAAAGGATTCGGAAAACTTGTCGCCCATGCACCTTACACAATGAATCTCTGTTCCGCCGACGAAAAGATAAGGCAATTCTCACGCAGTGCAATGGCTGACGACCTGAAACGCATGGAGTTTACGCCGGATAATTACTATAACTTTCATCCAGGTTCGCACGTAAAGCAGGGTGCGGAAGTCGGCATTGAATTGATTTCACGTCAGCTTAATGAAGTACTCACTCCGGAGCAGTCTACTGTAGTTCTTCTTGAAACTATGGCTGGCAAAGGTTCTGAGGTCGGCAGAAACTTTTCTGAACTAAGGGCTATTATAGACCGCATTGAACTGAAAAGCAAAATAGGCGTTTGTCTCGATACCTGTCACATATGGGACAGCGGTTACGATATTGTCAATAATCTCGACGGCGTTTTTGAGGAGTTTGACAGGGTGATAGGTCTTGACAAGCTAAAGGCTATCCACCTCAATGACAGCCTTAATCCGTGCGGTTCTCATAAGGACAGGCACGCTAAAATCGGCGAGGGTCATATAGGTGCTGACGCTCTTGTTAAATTTATAAATCGTCCCGAAGTAAAAGGACTTCCTGTTATCCTCGAAACTCCAAACGATATGGACGGCTATGCAAGAGAGATAAAGTTCCTCCGTGAAAACTACATCGATTAATCCATTATGACGGATATGACGGATTGACAGCGTTTTTATAAACCTTTTCTATTTTTTTATTTTATATATATATTATATATTCTTTTATTAAAGAGTTATAAAAATAGTAAAAATCCGTCATATAAATGTCATAAAAGTCTTGGTTTTGCCGAAATATAGCCTAAAACAGATATGACGGATTTATTTTAATCCGTCATAAAAAAAGACCGTACATATTTCAGTACGGTCATAGTTTTATAAAATCAGTCAACTGTAACGATAGTTCCATAAAGCTGACGGGGTGCACCTACAGCGTTTGATTCGTCTGTGTCGATATGCATAGCACGTGCGTACTTTTCAGAAACACGGCATACAACGTCGCCGAGAACAGCACTTCTTTCTGGAGTTTCGAGCTTAACCCATACCACCTGTTTGTCTGTAACACCGAGTTCTTCAGCGTCGGCAGGAGTGAGGTGAATGTGTCTCTTTGCCACGATAACACCCTCTGAGATTTCAACTTCTCCGGCAGGTCCTATGAGCTTGCAAGCACCCGAACCGGCAATATCTCCGGATTCCTTTACAGGTGCGGAAATGCCTATTGAGCGTGCGTCTGTTGCAGAAAGCTCTACCTGTGTTTCGGGACGGACAGGACCTAAAATTGATACTCCGGCGAGTTCTTTCTTAGGACCTACAACAGTAACTCTTTCTTCACAGGCAAACTGTCCGGGCTGTGAGAGGTCTTTTTTCTTGGTGAGTTCATAGCCCTTTCCGAAAAGGATTTCAAGGTGTTCCTGTGTAACGTGAACGTGGCGGGCAGAAGTTTCAACGATAAATTCTTTTGACATTTTATGTACCTCCATTTGATTTTTCCGGAATGCACCGGATTACTTCAAGATATATTTTACACCTTTTTCCGCTGAACGTCAAGGGGTAAGAGGATTTTTATGCAAAAAAATATGTTATCACGTACAAACAAAAGAAAATAAAAAAGCGTCCCGAAGAGGAGTCGAACCTCCGACCTACTGCTTAGGAGGCAGTCGCTCTATCCTACTGAGCTATCGGGACATCATTTATATTATAGCACGTCCGGATAAAAAATGCAATAGTTTTCTGATATATTTTATTTTTTTACTCAAAAGCGTTTTTTTGGGGTGTATGATATGTACCAAAATATAAAAAACTTTATAACTTTTTACTTTCTACACGAAAGGAATTTATAATAGCTGATTATCATACACCAACTACACCTTTGTTAAAATAAATCTGTCATATCTATTTTAGGCTATATTACAGCAAAACGGACTTTTTCATGCAGAAAAATAATTGATATAGTTTTATAAAAAAACTTACATATATTAAAAAGCAGTCCGGCAAATAATTGAAAGAATATAATTTTTTATACTGATAATATATATTATAGGAATTAACGCAAGTTAATTTCTATCAGCTATCCAACCTGCACTTGTAACTTCTCTAAGAGATGAAAGCTTATCACTATTCGATTTTACTTACCTGCAACCATAACCAGAATATAATTGCACGAGAATAATTTTATATACTCATAATATATATTATAGGAATTAACGCAAGTTAATTTCTATTTATTCTATTCTCCTTATTTCATTCTTCTGATACGGCAAGTCCATAAAATAAAACAGTCAGATATAATCCATACCGGATTGACATTTTCTGTCTTTCTGTTATAATAGTATATAGAAAAGGAAGTGAATTTTTTATGGAGGAAACAATAACATCTGTCATCACTGAAACTGCAACGTCCGAAATATCCGGCACAGTCACACAACCGGCGGTCAATGCAGTCGAGACTATACAGGAACAGGTCAGCAAGGCTTCAAGCGTATTTTCCGGCATGGCACAGTACTTTGCCGGACTTCTTCCGTCACTTGTCACGGCTGTTGTAGTGCTGATACTTGGCATACTCATATCGAGACTTATAGCACGGCTTTCTGCAAAGGCTCTGAAGAAATCCAGTCTTGACGGCGGTGCAAGAAGTTTTTTAGTGTCGCTTGTTAGAATACTTCTTTATGTTACAGTAATAATCATGTCGCTGTCGGTGCTGAATGTCCCAATGTCTTCAATAATTACCATTTTCGGTGCAGCAGGACTTGCTGTCAGCTTGGCATTGCAGAACTGTCTTTCCAATCTGTGCGGAGGTTTTATTATACTTTTTTCAAAACCTTTCACGGCAGGTGACACTATTGAGCTTGACGGCACGGTCGGAAAGGTTGATGCTATAAGTATTCTGTACACTAAGATAAAGACATTTGACGGCAAGACGGTTTTTATCCCAAACGGCAAGATTTCAGACGCTAAAATTATCAATTATACTGAAAGTCCAGAAAGACGTATTGATTTGAAATTCGATATAAGCTATTCCGCAGATTACGAAAAGGCACGGCTTATTATTCTGAATATACTCGAAAAAGACCCTTTTGTACTTGATGACCCCGCACCCGTCGTGAGAATGAGCGAACATAAGGACAGTTCCGTTGCTATTGACACACTGGTATGGGTGAAGAACGAAAATTACAATTCAGTGCGGTACAGTATCATAGAAAACGTCAAGTCAGCCTTTGACAGTGAAAATATAGAAATACCATTCAGTCAGCTTGACGTACATATTAAGGAGTAATTTTTTATGGAGACAGCCAAACACAAAAAAGTCTCAAAGGCAGGAAAGCGTTTTCGGAGATTCTGTGCGATAATTATTCTGCTGATATGCGTATGGTGGTTCAATAACTACACGCTGAAAACCACTCATGTTGAGCTTACTTCCGGTAAACTGACAAGTCCGGTGCGGATTGCAGTGATAAGCGATACGCATTCCACGAGGCACGGAATAAGCAACGAAACTATTCTTAGGCGTGTGAAGAAATCAGAGCCGGATATAGTTCTGATACTCGGTGATATGTATACACATAACAGTCCGGCAGATATTATTCAGATACCAATAGACCTTACGGCAGATATAGTAGCAGAGGGTTATTCGGTGTATTTCGTTACCGGCGACCACGACACAGACCAATCATATATTGATTCAATGGTACAGACAGGTGCAAAACTCATGAACTACAGTTCAGAGGTTATAAACATCAACGGAAACAGTATACAGCTTATCGGTATAGACAATGTATACTATTCGCCTACTTTTAATCTTCATAACGCCTTTTCGCTCTCTCCGGACTGCTACAGCATTCTCATGGCGCATATACCGAATTACGACAAGTTTTCAGATTTCGGCACTGACCTGACAATATGTGCCGATACTCACGGCGGTATGGTTCAGTTGCCTTTTCTGGGGGCTATGATAGATTCGTCAAGTATGCAGTGGTTTCCGGAAATGCACGGACGGACAGTTTACGACAAGGGGCTTTTTGACTATCAAGGCGGTACAATGTTTATAACTTCCGGCATAGGCGTATCTCCTGCTCCTGTGAGATTCAATAACCGTCCGGAGATAGCGGTTATAGATATAAAGCCGAATAATTAAAGAAATAAGGTGAAATAATGTATACAGATATAGCAGTAATCGGCGGTGGTGCTTCGGGGTATGCTTCGGCTATAACGTCCGCACGGCTGTCCGGTGCAGAGGTGACTATCATTGAAAGGCTTTTCCGGACAGGTAAAAAAATTACCGCTACCGGCAACGGCAAGTGCAACCTAAGCAACAAGTCTCTCAGACCCGAAAATTATCACGGTTCAGTTGACGCTATGAAGATAATAAACAGCACTCCGGACTGGTATGAATTTTTTACAGAGGGCATGGGCGTGATGTGTGTTTCCGGAAGTGAGGGGCGAGAAGGCGGTATATATCCACGCAGTAACACCGCCACTACAGTACTAAATGCACTTAGGCTTACCGCACAGTCTCTCGGCGTTAAGGAAGTATGCGATACCGAAATACAAGGCATATTGCAGAGGAACGGCAGATACGTTCTCAAAACAAAAGACAGTGAGATTATCTGCCGGAAAATAATAATTGCGTGTGGTGGATATGCCGGAACTTCTTTCGGTACAGACGGCTTAATGATTCGTATACTGAAAGATATGGGATATAAGACATCAAAGATATGTCCGGCTGTCGCACCTCTTAGAGTAAGTCCGGAAAACTTGAAAGGTCTTAAGGGCGTGCGTGTAAAGGGCAGAATATCGGCAGTTTCCGGCGGTAAGGTTCTGAGGACAGAATACGGCGAAATGCAGTTCAATGAAAATAATATCTCCGGCATATGCGTATTCAATCTTTCTTATCTTTTTCAGCAGTATGAGGGGAAATTAACTCTCCGTGCCGACCTTATGCCCGATATGGAAAAAGCCGACATAAAAGCATACCTTGAAAAAATCCGGAGAATGAAAGCAGAGTACGCAATTGAAGAACTGCTTACGGGAATCTTTGTAAAGAATCTTGCTGTGTATCTCGTGAAGAAAGTTCTCCGGAGACCTCTCGACGACAAAATAAATACTCTCACAGACAGCGAAATAAAAAAGCTCGCCAGAGTGATAAAATGTCTTGAATTTGAAGTAACCGGCTGTTCGTCGTGGCAGAACGCTCAGGCAACCTGCGGTGGTATTCATGCGGAATGCATAACGGAAAATCTCGAATCAAGACTGCACAGGGGTATTTATTTCTGCGGTGAAATTCTCGATACGGTCGGCGACTGTGGCGGTTATAATCTGCAATGGGCTTGGTCGTCGGGAATATGGGCAGGCATGAAATGTGCTGAATCTCTGAAAGGCGGTAAAAATGTTAAGAATAAATAATATCCGTGTACCTCTGGATTTTGATTTTTCGGGACTGAAAGATTTCTGTATGGACAAATTCAGAATTTCACCCGAAAATCTGATAAGCGTCAAGCTCTCTAAAAAATCCGTTGACGCACGCAAAAAATCAGACGTTCATTTTATAATATCGGTTGACATTGAGGCGAAAAACGAAGAACGCATTATTAAAACGGTAAAAAATGCCGTAAAGACCGAAAAATACACATATAAAGCCGAGAAAATTTCCGGAAACTTTAAAAGACCGGTAATAGTGGGCTTTGGTCCGGCAGGAATGTTTGCAGGGTTGGTGCTTGCGATGTCCGGAGCGTGTCCGGTTATTCTGGAGCGTGGTGTGGACGTTGACACACGCTGTAAAGCTGTTGAGGAGTTTCAGTCTAGCGGAAAAATTAATCCCGAATGCAATGTGCAGTTTGGCGAGGGTGGGGCAGGGACTTTTTCTGACGGCAAACTCACTACCGGAATAAAAGACAAGAGGATAGGCTGGATTCTTGAAAAGTTCGTTGAGTTCGGAGCTCCGGAAGAAATACTTTACATGGCAAAGGCTCATATCGGCACGGACAGGTTAAGAAATGTCGTGAAGAATCTCCGTCAGCAGATTATCAGATACGGCGGTGAAGTGCTTTTCAATGCGAAATTCTGTGATTTTAAGACAGAAAACAACAATATATCAGAAGTCATCTATTCCGACGGCGACGGTCTCCACACAATAAAAACCGACAGCCTTATACTTGCCTGCGGACACAGTGCAAGAGATGTTTTTGAAATGCTCTATGAAAAAAATGTCGCACTCTCTCAGAAGAATTTTTCCGTCGGCGTGAGAATAGAACACAAAAGGGCTGACATCAACAGGGATATGTACGGCGACTTTGCCAGACACTCTGCCCTCAAATCTGCCGACTATAAACTTGCCGTACATCTTCCGAACGGCAGAACGCTGTATACTTTCTGTATGTGTCCGGGAGGTGAAGTCATATCGGCGGTATCAGAGGAAAAACGCCTTGCGGTGAACGGCATGAGCTGTTTTGCACGTGATGCAGAAAACTCAAACAGTGCCTTGCTTGTGGGAGTGAGTACGGCAGACTATAAAAGCCCTCATGCACTAGCAGGAATGTATTTTCAGCGTGAACTCGAAGAAAAGGCTTTTGTTGCCGGAGGTTCGGACTATTCCGCTCCCGTTTCGCTTGTCGGGGATTTCATGGAAGGTCGGTTATCGGAAAAATTCGGCAGTGTAAAACCCTCGTATCGTCCGGCGGTGAAATTTGCACGTCCGGAAGAATATCTGCCGGATTTTGTCTGTGAAACTCTCCGTCTCGGCATAAAAGAGATGAGCAGGAAAATAAAATCTTTCGGCAGTCCGGAAGCTGTGCTTACTGGCATAGAGAGCCGGAGCAGTTCGCCGGTACGTGTGGACAGAAATGAAAATCTACAGTCTGTAAATCTCGGCGGACTTTTTCCGTGCGGAGAGGGTGCAGGTTATGCAGGAGGCATTATGTCGTCGGCAGTGGACGGCATGAAGTGTGCAGAGGCAGTATTAAAAAAAATCAAAGGAGAATGATTTATGAAAGTAAATATAACTGGCGGTGAAATGGATACTCATGAAATAGACGAGTATATAAAATACGTAAGCGGTAAGTATTCCGGCAGACAGATAAGACAGCTCGACATCAATATTGACGGCGATTTCGTTGACCTTAAATGTCATTTTATGGATACGGATTTTCAGCACGCCTACCGATCGGCTGACTATCTCGTCAACAGCATGGAAAAACTCAACGACGCTAAACAGGCGGAGTTTTCAGAAAAAGAACGTCACGGAATTTAAGGAGATTTTTAATGAATTTAACCAATATCGGAACAATAAAAGATATAATGTCACGTCATGGTTTCAGCTTTTCAAAGGGTCTGGGACAGAACTTCATAATAAATCCGGAAATATGCCCCCGAATAGCTGAAAACGGCAACGCAACAAAAGGTTTCGGAATACTGGAGATAGGCACAGGCATAGGCGTGCTTACCGCTGAACTCGCAAGGCGTGCCGATAAGGTGACGGCTATTGAAATTGATACAAGGCTTATGCCTGTCCTCGATGAAACGCTTTCGGAGTTTGACAATATTAAAATCATCAATCAGGACGTTATGAAAGCCGACCTGCATAGCATAATCAGAGAGGAGTTTGACGGTCTGCGTGTGGCTGTCTGTGCCAATCTGCCTTACTATATAACTTCTCCGGTGATAATGCTATTGCTTGAAAGCCGTCTGCCGATTGAATCGGTTACGGTAATGGTGCAGAAAGAAGCCGGTCAGAGACTTTGTGCGGAAGTAGGCACAAGGGAATCCGGTGCAATCACTGTGGGAGTAAACTATTACGGAACGGTAAAAAAGCTCTTTGATGTATCAAGGGGGAACTTCATGCCGTCGCCTAATGTTGATTCTGCTGTAATCAGAATAGACATAAACAGGCAGTACAGGCTTGAACCCGACGGAGAAAAGTTCTTTTTCAGTATTGTTAAGTCGGGATTTTCACAGAGGAGAAAAACTCTTGCTAATTCATTGTCCTCGCAAATGGGAATACCAAAAGAAAAAGTATACGGTATACTTAGGGCAAAAGGTCTTCCGGAGAGCGTACGCATAGAATCAATGAATATGGAACAGCTTATAGATTTTTCGGAAACACTTAGAGGTGAGGTCTGAATATGGGCAGACTTTATGGTGTAAGCGTGGGAGCAGGAGACCCCGAACTCATCACGATTAAGGCTGTCCGGATAATCAGAGAATGTCCGATTATAGCAGTGCCGAGAACTTCCGGCAGGTCTTTTGCATTGTCGGTAGCTGAAAAGAGCGTTGACTTGTCGGGCAAGGAAATATTGTATATGGATTTCCCGATGAGCCGTAATAAAAAAATCCTGTCTGAAAACTATGACAGGATTTCAGAGATAATATGCGGAGAACTTCTGGAAAAAGACGTTGCAATGCTGAGTATAGGCGATATATCGGTGTATTCGACTTTCAGCTATATTGCGGAACGTGTCAGAAGAAAAGGCTTTGAAGTGGAAAACTGTGCAGGAGTGACGAGTTTCTGTGCTGTGTCGGCACGTGCTGTGAGACCTCTTGTGTGTGAAAACGAAAAACTGCATATCATTCCGTACAGCCGTGAGAATATTTCAGACTGTGATTTTTCAGACGGTACTTACGTTATAATGAAATGCGGTAGGAATGTTCCGGAACTGCTTGATATTCTCCGTGAAAAGAATCTGTCGGACAGGGTGTACGCTGTGGAAAACTGCGGACTTCTTGACGAGCGTATTTACAGCAGTCCGGACGATATGGGCAAATGCGGATATTTTACAGTATTTATAGTAGAGGGCAGAAATGAATGACATTTACATATACAGAAACGGTCAGAAAATGCGGTGCGGATATACCACCGGTTCGTGTGCTACAGGAGCGGTAAAGGCTTCTGCGGAAATGCTTTTCACCGGAAAAAAAGTAAACAGCGTCCGGATTATGACCCCGAAAGGCATAGAGATTGACCTTGAAATAAAAGACCAGAAAATAAATGAAAAAGTCTCATGCTGTGTGGTAAAAGACGGCGGTGACGACCCCGATATTACTGACGGTATAATGATTTATGCGGAAGTGTGCATGATTCCTTATGGCATTGAAATATCCGGCGGTGAGGGTGTCGGCATAGTAACAAAGGCAGGACTTGACCAGCCTGTAGGCGAATGGGCAATAAATACAGTTCCCCGTAAGATGATTAAGTCCGTACTGGAGGAGACAGCCATAAAGTATAATTATTCCGGCGGATTCCGTGCCGTGATATATGTTCCGGAGGGTCGTGTGACTGCCCTTAAGACATATAATTCACGCATGGGCATAGAGGGCGGTATATCTATAATCGGGACTTCCGGCATAGTAGAGCCTATGAGCAGTACCGCCCTTATCGAGACTATCCGCACGGAAGCACGCATGAAATATATGTCCGGCGAAAGAAACATGGTTATTACTCTCGGTAACTACGGCGAGAGCTTTTTAAAGGACGAAATGCCTTTCCTTGCTGAAAAAAGCATAAAGTGCAGTAATTTCATAGGCGAGGCTATAGAGTACGGCATGGAACTGGGCTATAATAGCATACTGATTGTCGGGCATATCGGAAAACTTGTCAAACTGGGTGCAGGTATAATGAATACTCATTCGGGGTTTGCGGACGGTCGCATGGACGTGCTTGTTACTTGCGGTGTGCTTGCCGGAACAGATACTGAAACGCTGAAAAAAATTCCGGCGTGTGCTACAGTTGATTCGGCACTCGATATACTGAAAGAATCCGGTTTTATGTGGCGTACTATGAAGATTTTGTCCGAAAGAGCCGGATATTATCTGAACGCCAAAGTACACGGCGGAATAAAAACAGGTGCAGTGATGTTCTCATATAAGCACGGCATACTGGTGAGGACTTCCTATACAGACAGCATTATAAGGGAAATACATGAAAGGATATAAAAAAACATGGTAAATTTTGTTGGAGCAGGGTGCGGAGCGGTTGACCTTATAACTCTTAGGGGAAAACGTCTCATAGAGCAGGCAGACGTTATAATATATGCAGGTTCGCTTGTCAATCCGGAACTGCTTGACTTTGCACGTCCGGAATGCCAGATACACAACAGTGCTTACATGACGCTGGAGCAGGTTATAGAAGTTATGGAGCGTGCCGAAAAGGAAAATAAAAATACCGTCCGTCTGCATACCGGCGACCCCTCGCTGTACGGAGCAATCCGTGAACAGATGGACAGGCTTTCAGCACTGGGCATACCTTATGAAGTATGTGCCGGAGTAAGTTCTTTCTGCGGAGCTGCCGCTGCCCTAAAAGCTGAATACACTCTGCCGGACGTTTCTCAGACGGTAATCATTACACGCATGGCAGGGAGAACACCTGTTCCGGAGAGCGAGAGCATTGAAAAACTCGCCTCACACCATGCGACTATGGTTATATTTCTGAGTACAGGAATGCTTGATGAACTTTCAGCAAGGCTTATTGCAGGGGGGTATAGTTCTGACACGCCGTCAGCTATAGTATATAAGGCAAGCTGGCAGGACGAAAAAGTAATGCGTTGTACTGTAGGCAGTCTTGCGGAGACGGCACGGAAAAACAACATTACTAAAACCGCCCTCATAACTGTAGGCGACTTTCTCGGCGATGACTATTCCCTCTCAAAACTCTATGACGCATCTTTTACTACGGAGTTCAGAAAATGAATATATCAATAATTTCGCTGACAGAAAAAGGTCGTATGCTGTCGGCGAGGATAGCAGAGTTTCTTTCCGTTGAGCATGACATAAAGCGGTACTGTTTCAGTAAACATTCCGACAGCTTTTCAGAACCTTTCGACAGTATGCAGACCCTTGTGAAAGAAATTTTTCCGGAGACGGATGGCATTATATTCATATGTGCCTGTGGTATCGCCGTAAGAATGACTGCACCATGCATTGTCTCGAAAGTTTCAGACCCTGCCGTTATTGCGGTTGACGACTGTGGAAAGTTTGTCATTTCGGTGCTTTCCGGACATATAGGCGGTGCTAACAGGCTTGCGGAGATAATTGCGGAAAATATAAAAGCTGTCCCTGTCATAACCACAGCAACCGACACAGGCAGGAAGTTTTCACCGGATAGTTTTGCTGTTGCCAATAATATGATTATTTCAGATATGCATAAAGCTAAAAAAATAGCTTCAGCAGTACTTGACGGCGAAAAAATAGGGCTTTTATCTGACTATGAATGCATAAATATTCCGAACGTTATTTCAGCAAAAATCACCAGATACGGCATATACATAGGTACGGAAGAAATCAGTCCTTTTCCGGTAACTCTCCGGCTCATACCAAAAAATATTATCGTCGGCATGGGCTGTAAGCGTGGGACTTCATGCGGAACTATTTCACGGCGTATCTCTGAATGTCTTTCTTCTGCCGGAATACCGCCGGAGCGTGTGTGCGGACTGTCTACTATTGATATAAAATCAAATGAAAAAGGTCTTATTGAATACTGCACAAAAAACAAAATAAAGCCGGAGTTTTTCACAGCTAATGAACTTATGGGCATACAGGGGGATTTTACCGTGTCGGAGTTTGTACGGCAGACTGTGGGCGTTGATAATGTTTGTGAACGCAGTGCAGTAAAGTCCGGTGGCAGACTGATTATGCGTAAAAATGCCAAAGACGGCGTAACGGTTGCACTTGCGGAAAAGGATATTGTTATTGACTTTGAAAGGAAAATATTATGAAATTATATGTAGTAGGTTTCGGGGGCGGAAACCGTCAGGGCATGACCATTGAAGCGGAAACTGCCCTTGAAAAAAGTGATATTATAGTGGGTTATACGGTCTACACTGAACTCGTCAGAGGGATTTTCCCCGATAAAGAATATATCTCGACAGGCATGACAAAAGAATCAGACCGTGTGAGAATAGCCCTTGAAAAAGCCAGAAGTAAAGATGTTTCTATAGTGTGCAGCGGCGACAGTGGAGTTTACGGCATGGCAGGGCTTGTGCTGGAAATGTCGCCGGACTATCTGGAAGTTGAGATAGAAATAGTAGCCGGAGTAACTGCCGGTCTCAGCGGAGGTGCAGTGCTTGGGTCTCCGCTTACACACGACTTTGCAGTGATAAGCCTTTCCGACCTGCTCACTCCTATGGAAAAAATTATAAAAAGAATCCGCTGTGCCTCTGAGGCGGACTTTACAATAGTGCTGTATAATCCGTCATCAAGGAAACGCACCGACTATCTGAAAAAAGCCTGTGATATAATGCTTGAATATAAATCTTCTGATACAGTATGCGGATATGTCCGTAATATAGCCCGTGACGGACAGGAGAGCCATATTTTAACGCTTGGTCAGCTCCGTGAGACTGCCGTTGATATGTTCACTACTGTCTTTATAGGAAACTCCGAAACTAAGGTTATAAACGGCAGAATGGTAACGCCGAGAGGGTACAGGAATGTCTGATATAATAATATTCGGGGGAACAACAGAGGGCAGACAGTTAGCGGAATACTGTGCTGAAAACAAAATCCGTGCCGACGTATGCGTTACTACTGATTACGGTGCGGAACTTCTTCCGGCAAGTTTGTATATAAATATAATGACCGGAAAACTCGATTTACAGCAGATGTCTGAACTAATAAGCAACAGCAGATACAGTTATGTAATCGACGCAACCCACCCTTATGCTACTGAGGCAACTAAAAATATAAAGTCCGCCTGTAACGGAGTAGGCAGATATTTAAGGCTTTTAAGGGAAAGCACTGTCAGTGCCGGAACTGTCGCACAGGATATGGACGAGATTGTGAATATTCTTAACCGCAGTGACAAAATTATTCTCAGCACTCTGGGCAGTAAGGAACTTCTGAAACTTACAGAAGTGAAAAACTTTCGTGAAAGAATATGGGTGAGAGTACTTCCGGCGGACAATATAAAGACGTTCTGTACAGGTCTTGGATATGACGAAAATAAACTTATACTTGAAAAAGGTCCTTTTACTGTGGAGCAGAATATACATCATATAAATATAAGCCGTGCTGAAATTATGCTTACCAAAGAAAGCGGAACTACAGGCGGTTATCCAGAAAAGGTGATTTCATGTCAGAAGTGCATGACTGATATTGTTACTCTGAAAAGACCTGCTGAAAAAGGTTATAACATTGAAGAAATAAAAAATATAATCGGGGGAGTAAAATGAATACTTGGATAGTCGGCACTGGCATGGATGGCGTAAAAACTCTTACCTGTGAGGCTCTTGAAATTATACTTTCAGCGGACATTCTCATAGGTGCGGAGCGTATGCTTGAACCTTTTGAACACCTTGAAAAGCCTATGCTGAAAGAATATTCTACTGAAAGAATCGCTGAATGTATCAGAGAAAATCCAAAGAGTAAAATAGCTGTCCTTATGTCCGGCGACTGCGGATTCTACAGTGGTGCTAAAAAACTTTCCGGACTGCTCGGCGATAACTGCACGATAATATGCGGAATCTCAACACCTGTCTATTTATGCTCACGAACCGGCAGACAGTGGGAAAAAATGAAGTTTGTCAGTCTGCACGGCAGAAACGGTAATATTGCCGTGAACGTCCTGCAAAATGAACTTTGTTTCTTTCTGCTTGGTGGAAGTGTCACTCCGTCCGAAGTTTGCCGTGTGCTGTGCCGTTACGGACTGGGTGATGTTACTGTTTTGGTGGGCGAGAATCTCGGTTATGAAAACGAGCGGATAACTTCCGGCAGAGCGGACGAATTCACGGAAATTAAAACCTCAAATCTCTGTGCCGTGATAGCCGAAAATAAAAATTATATCAGATATATTCCGTCGTGCATGGAAGACAGCAGTTTTATACGTGGGAAAGTACCAATGACAAAAGCTGAAATCCGTGCGTTAGCTGTCTCGTACCTCAACGTAAAAAAAGACGGCATATGCTGGGATATAGGCTGTGGGACGGGTTCAGTGTCGGTTGAAATGGCTATGAGATGTCCGGACGGTATGGTTTACGGATTTGACAAAAATGACGAGGCTGTAAACCTTACTCTTGAAAATGCACGTAATTTCTCGTGCGACAATATCACGGCACACTGCTGTACTTTTCCCGATATTAAGACGGAAAACTGCAATGTTCCGGACTGTGTGTTTATAGGTGGCACTTCCGGAAAAATGCATGACATAGTGGATTATATTCTGAAAATAAATCCGTCTGCCGATATAGTTATAACCGCCGTGTCACTGGAGACCGTCAGCGAGTGTCTGAAACTTTTTGAGGCTGATATAACACAGATTGCGGTTACACGGACTAAAAAAATCGGTTCTCATACCATGCTGTCGGCTGAAAACCCTGTTTTTATAGTGAGGAGAAGAAAATGCGGAGAATAATAATTGCCGGAACTCACAGCGGTTGCGGTAAAACTACAGTAACCTGTGCCTTGCTGTCTGCACTGGCGGAGCGTGGGCTTAAAGTATCGTCTTTCAAGTGCGGTTGCGACTACATAGACCCGATGTTTCATGAGAAGATTATAGGCGTGGAATCGCATAATCTTGATACTTTTTTCTGCAATGATGATACTGTCCGGCATATACTCCACGAAAACGCCACAGACAGTGATATTTCAGTGATTGAGGGCGTTATGGGGTTCTATGACGGCGTGGACGGCAGAGGGTCGGCACATTCCGTATCAGAGATAACAGACAGTCCGGCGGTGCTTGTTATAGACTGCAAAGGCATGAGCGAATCTATAGGGGCAGTGGCGAGAGGTTTTCTTGATTACCGGAAAAACAATATAGCAGGAATTATTTTTAATCGTCTGCCCGAAAGGCTTATACCTCTTGCCAAAAGAATATGCCGTGAACTTAATACGGAATATTTCGGCTGTATGCCGGTTCATAAATATACTGTTGAAAGCCGTCGTCTCGGACTTGTCACGGCGGACGAAATCCCCGACATAAAGGAAAAAATACGTCTGCTCGGCGGTCTTGCTGAAAAGTACATACTCATTGACAGAATAATGGAAATCTCTGACAGAGCGTTTCCGGAGTTTGCAGGGCTGAATATAAAGAAAATCGGAAGTCCGGTAATAGCTGTGGCAAGGGACAAGGCATTCTGTTTTATCTATCGGGACAATATAGAACTGCTTGAAAAAATGGGCTGTAAGATAGAATATTTTTCGCCCATGCACGACAACGGAGTTCCCGAAAATGCCGACGGGCTTGTTTTATACGGCGGTTATCCAGAACTGTGGGCGGAAAGTCTTTCTGAAAATATTTCCATGCTTGAATCAGTTAAGGAAACTATCAGAAAGGGCATTCCAGTAATTGCAGAGTGCGGAGGGTTTATGTATCTCCACGACTGCATGACAGACAGCGGAAAATCCTACAATATGGTCGGAGTACTCAAAGGCAACGCTTACAAAACAGACAGGCTACAGCGTTTCGGGTATATTACGCTCAGTGCGGAAAACGACAGCCTTCTTTTCAGAAAGGACAGAAAAGTTCCGGCACATGAGTTTCACTACTGGGACAGCACAGACAACGGAAACGCCCTCACCGCTGAAAAAGCTGACGGTCGTTCATGGCAGTGCGGAGTGTGCAGTGAGACCATGTATGCAGGATTTCCGCATATATATTTTTATTCGGATATAAGCATTGCAGAGCGTTTTGTTAAAGCCTGTTTAAAATACGGAGGAAAAAATGAACAGACTGAATAGTATTAAAAAGACTGACAGAATATCGTCTGGACTTGCAAAAAAACAATGGGACAGCATTGCAAAACCTCTAGGGAGTTTCGGCGTGCTTGAAGACTTCATACAGAAAATAGCCTCAATACAGAAAACGTCTGACGTTGATATTTCAAAGAGGGCTGTTGTCGTGATGTGTGCAGATAACGGCGTGGTCTGCGAGGGCGTTACTCAGACAGGAAGCGAAGTCACTGCCATGAGTGCTATAGCAATCGCTGAGGGACGTTCAAATATAAACGCTCTTGCTGAGACTTTCAACGCTGAGGTGGTGGCGGTTGACATAGGAATAAATCATGACGTTATATGCGAAAGTCTCATAAACAGAAAAGTCGCATATGGTACAAAAAATATAGCTGTCGAGCAGGCTATGACTATGGCACAGGCTGAACAGGCTGTTTGTACCGGAATGGATATAGTCCGTGACCTAAAAGAAAAGGGCGTGCAGGTTATAGTTACTGGCGAGATGGGCATAGGCAACACCACTACGGCAAGTGCTGTATCGGCGGTACTGCTTGATGTTTCGGCTGAAAAAGTAACCGGACGTGGAGCAGGTCTTACTGCTGAGGGACTGCAAAGAAAGATTTCGGCGGTAAAAAAAGCAATATCGGTAAACCGTCCCGACAGAAACAATCCCCTTGACGTACTCGCTAAAGTAGGCGGTTTTGATATTGCAGGAATGACAGGGCTTTTCTTAGGGGGAGCAGTATATGGCGTTCCGGTAATAATAGACGGCGTTATTTCGGCAGTGTCGGCGGTTCTTGCCTGTAAAATAAACCCTCTATGTGCGGAGTATATGCTTGCAAGCCATATTTCCGGCGAACCGGCAGGAATACGTCTTCTTGAATCGGTCGGACTTCACGCTGTCATAAATGCCGGATTGCGTTTGGGTGAGGGTACTGGCGGAATTATGCTTCTGCCATTGCTTGACGGTGCTTTGTCGCTGTATAGAAACGCCCACCGTTTTGACGATATGGGCATAGAAAGGTATGTGGAACTGAAATGATTACTCTTATAACAGGCGGTTCAAAGTGTGGTAAGTCCTCGATTGCGGAAAGTATAATATCAAGATTTTCCGGAAAAAAATATTATATCGCCACTATGATGCCTTATGGAGCTGAGGCTCACGAGGCTATAGAACGTCACCGCAGGATACGTGCCGGAAAGGGCTTTGAGACGATAGAAAAATATACTGATTTGGGGGATATTTTTCTGACGGACAGATGTGCGGTTTTACTGGAATGCATGGGCAATCTGTGTGCAAATGAGATGTTCGGGGAAACTGTATCAAATCCGGTTGAGAAGATAGTCCGTGATATAAAGCACCTTGAAAGTATATCTGAAATGCTTGTGATAGTAACCAACGAGGTGGGGGCGGACGGCATTTCATATTCATGTGAAACTATGGATTACATATCATATATGGGCATGATAAACCGCCGTATTGCTGATATATCGGAAAACGTTATAGAGTGCGTATACGGCATACCCGTTGTGCTGAAAGGAGAATTATGCTTTTAAAGTCAATGTTTTCGGCTTTTCTTATGTATTCCAGAATACCAGTACCGCAGGTTGAGTGGAAAGAGGAAAACCGCAGATACTCGCTGTGTTTTTTTTCGCTGATAGGTGTGGTAATAGGTGGACTTTTTCTGTTATGGCGTTTTTTCTGCCTGAAAACCGGAGCAGACGGACTTCTCACCGGAGCAGGTTCAGTTGTGATACCTGTTCTTGTTACCGGTGGAATACATATAGACGGATTCTGTGATGTCACTGACGCTAAATCCTCATACGGCGATATGGAAAAAAGACTTTCCATTATGAAAGATTCTCACGTTGGGGCTTTTGCCGTGATAAACCTGTGCGTTTATTTTATCATGCAGACGGCACTTTTTTCACAGATTGATAACTGGAAAACTTCATTTATTGTCGCTGTGGGATTCGTGCTGTCGAGGTCTCTTAGCGGACTGACAGCGGTTACTTTCAAAACGGCAAAGAAGACAGGCAGTCTGCAAAGTTTCACTGAGCCTGCACACCAGAAAATAACCATAACAGTACTATGCGTTACCGCTGTGCTGTGCTGTGCCGGAATGATTTACATAGATTATCTTTCTGGTATTCTGTGTGCTGTAACAGCAGTGTGCATGGTGGTTTACTATAAAAACTTTTCATATAAAACATTCGGCGGAATTACCGGCGACCTGTCGGGGTGGTTTTTGCAGATGTGCGAAATATCACTGCTTGCCTGTGCGGTATTCTGCGAACTTTTAGGGGGTCTGATAAAATGATAATGATAACAGGCGGTGCTTATTCCGGAAAAAATAAATTTGTACATGAAAGACTTTCTGTTCCGGAAAATCTGACAAAAGACGGCAGATACTGCACTTTTGGCGAAATATTTACCGCCGTATGTGTGAATAACTATCATATTCTTGTAAAACGTCTTATTTCTGAAAATATTGAACCAATCGGATTTACTGAAAAGCTATGCATGGAAAATAATAATATTATAATCATCATGGACGAAATAGGCTGTGGGATAGTTCCGGTTGAAAAAGGCGAAAGAAAATGGCGTGAGATGTGCGGAAAATGCGGTTGTATCATAGCGGAAAATTCAGAAACAGTCGTGCGTATGGCGTGCGGAATCGGTAAGGCTATAAAGGGGAAAATATGATTATTAATTTTATAAGGCACGGAAAAACAGCAGGAAACACGGAAAAGCGTTACATAGGCAGAACCGACGAGCCTTTGTGTCCGGACGGCATAGCGGAACTGAAAAGGCATAACTATCCACCGTGCGATGTAGTTGTTGCAAGCCCCATGAAACGCTGTATTCAGACGGCTGAAATAATATATTCTGATAAGAATATTGCAGTATATGATGACTTGCGTGAATGCGATTTCGGAATCTTTGAAGGTAAAAATTACCATGAACTTTCCGGCAGTCCGGAGTATCAGAAATGGATTGAATCAAACGGCACGGCGACTTTTCCGGACGGCGAAAACCCTTTTGATTTCCGTAAAAGATGTGTTTCGGCTTTTCTGACAGCAGTTGAAAGTTTCAGCAATGAGAATATTTCATTTGTCGTGCATGGCGGTACGGTTATGTCGGTAATGGAGAGATTAGCCGTACCAAAGAGAGACTATTATGATTATCAGATAAAAAACGGTCGTGGCTTTGTCGCCGAATATGCCAACGGAAAAATAACTATACTGGAGGAGATATGAAATATATTGTTTTAGTTTTGCCGATTGTTGCCGGATTTGTCATTGACTGCATACTGGGCGACCCTTATAGTCTTCCGCACCCGATACGTGCGATAGGTACGTTAATATCAAACATGGAAAAATTTATAAGAAAAAATTTTCCGAAGAGGTTGCGTTTTGGCGGAGTGATTCTTTCATTGAATGTTATAATACTGTCGGTTTGTGTACCGCTTGTGATTCTTGTGCTGTGCTATAGTATAAATACTTTATTGGGAATAACAGCAGAGAGTATAATGTGCTACTATATGATAGCACCTAAATGTCTTAAAAAGGAAAGTATGAAAGTATATTATGCCTTTGAATCCGGCGATACTGAAAAGGCACGGCAGGCGGTTTCAATGATTGTGGGACGTGACACAGCAGTGCTTGACGAGACAGGAATAATAAAAGCCACTGTCGAGACTGTAGCCGAGAATACTTCCGACGGCGTAACCGCTCCGCTTATGTATATGTCGCTGTTCGGGGCAGTAGGGGGATTTTTCTATAAGGCTGTAAATACTATGGATTCGATGATAGGATATAAAAACGAAAAATACGCTGATATAGGACGTTTTTCAGCAAGGCTTGACGACGTTCTGAACTTTATACCGTCACGGCTTACAGCGGTAGTGATGATTGTTTCGGCATACGTCATGGGGCTTGACGGAAAAAACGCCTTCCGTATATGGAAACGTGACCGCCGTAATCATGAAAGTCCAAACTCTGCACAGACTGAATCCGTATGTGCTGGAGCTTTAGGTGTACAGCTTGCCGGAGACGCTTATTATTTCGGTGAACTCCACAAAAAGCAGTTTATAGGAGACAGCACACGCAGTATCGAAAATGAAGATATACGCCGTGTCAATACTCTGATGTATGTTACGTCTGTTGTGGTGCTTGTCTTTGGGACTGCATTAAGAGCGGTAGTCTGGGGGCTGATTCTGAAATGATTGATGTGCACGGCGGAAACATTTACAAACACAAAGGCTTTATTGATTTTTCAGCTAACATAAATCCTCTAGGTATGCCGGAAAGCGTACGGCAGGCGGTTATTGAATCGGCTGACCTGTGGGAAAAATACCCCGACCCTTACTGTACTGAACTTACAGAAAAACTTTCTGTTCATGAAAAAATTTCAGATTTTAACATAGTATGCGGAAACGGTGCTGACGACCTCATATGCAGAATCATAACGGCTTTTAGACCTCTGAGGGCATTGGTGTGCTGTCCGTCTTTCAGTGAGTATGCAAGGTTGTTAAAAGAAAACGGCTGTGATGTTTCTGAGTATCTTCTGAAAGAAAAAAATGATTTTGCGGTTATGCCGGATTTTGTTGATTATATAAAAAACGATACAGATATTGTTTTTCTGTGCAGTCCGAATAATCCGACCGGAAAAACAGTCTGTCCGGAAGTGCTGAAGAAGACAGCAGAAAAATGTCTGAAAAACAACACGTTGCTTGTCTGTGATGAGTGCTTTATGGACTTTGCGGAAGACAGCAGTAAAAAGACCTCACGGAATTTCTTGAATGAAAACATGGTTATTCTAAAAGCCTTTACAAAGATTTATGCTATGGCAGGTCTTAGACTTGGGTATGGGATTTTCGGCAGTATGGAGCTTGCCGGAAAAGTCCGCAGTGCCGGACAGTACTGGAGCGTTTCCGTACCGGCACAGGTAGCAGGAATTACAGCACTCGACGAAAAAGACTATATTATAAAAACAATTGACTATATAAAAAAAGAGCGTGATTTTCTTGTCGGCGCACTCTCTCGACTGGGCTTTAAGGTATTTGAGCCGGAGGCAAATTTTATTTTTTTCAAGAGCAGTCTGCCAGTTGACAGGCTTCTGGAAAACGAAAAAATCCTTATACGCAACTGTGCAAATTACAGCGGTCTTGACGGTAGTTTTTTCCGGATTGCCGTGCGTACTCATCAAGAAAATGTCATGCTTGTTTCAGCACTTAGGAGGATTATAAATGGCTAAAGCTATAATGATTCAAGGTACAATGTCCAACTCCGGAAAAAGTTTCATTACTGCCGGACTTTGCAGGATATTCAGACAGGACGGCTACTCATGTGTGCCTTTCAAGTCTCAGAATATGGCTCTCAATTCTTATATAACCGCTGACGGCAGTGAAATGGGCAGGGCACAGGCTATGCAGGCAGAATCAGCAAAAATTGAGCCGTCGGCACTCATGAATCCTATTCTGCTTAAACCTACTACTGATACGGGTTCGCAGGTGATAGTAAACGGAAAACCTGTCGGCAATATGACGGCAAGGGAGTATTTCCGGCGGAAAAAAGACTTTCTACCGGATATTCTGAGGGCATACAATGAACTCTCTGAAAAGCACGATATAATAGTTATAGAAGGGGCAGGAAGTCCGGTAGAGCTGAATCTTAAGAAAGACGATATTGTAAATATGGGTATGGCAGAAATGGTAAAGTCTCCGGTTGTGCTTGTCGGCGATATAGACAGGGGCGGGATTTTTGCACAGCTTGTCGGTACTCTAAGTCTGCTTGAATCCCATGAGCTTGATATGGTAAAAGGTCTTATAGTTAATAAGTTCAGAGGGGACAGGACTTTATTCAACAGCGGTGTGGATATTCTCCGTCAGCGTGCCAATAAGCAGGTACTCGGTGTAGTGCCGTATATTCACTGTGATATTGAGGACGAGGACAGTCTGGCAGAAAGGCTCGAAAACAGGAGCAGGGGGCTTGTCAATATCGCTGTAGTAAAACTGCCTAAGATGTCGAATTTCACTGACTTTGATGTTTTTTCACAGTATGACGGTGTTGGTGTTCAGTATGTCACAAAATACACAGACCTTGAAAATGCTGATTTTATAATAATTCCCGGTACTAAAAGTACGATTTCAGATATGAAGTGGCTAAGGGAAAGCGGTATGGAAGCCATGATTAAAAAATGTGCGGACAGAGGCGTGGCGGTTTTCGGGATATGCGGTGGCTATCAGATTTTAGGAGAGAATATTTCTGACCCGTCCGGAGCTGAAAACGGCGGTGATATTGACGGCATGGGTCTGCTTGACTGCCGGACGGTCTTCAGCAATGAAAAGAAACAGTCACAGGTATGCGGAAAGTTTCTTGAAACAGAGGGATTTTTTGAGTGTCTGAAAGGTGCGGAGTTCGACGGCTATGAAATCCATATGGGCAGAACTGAAAACAACGGAAAAAAACTTACATCTGTAGGCGGTTCTTATAGAGGAAATGTATACGGCTGTTATGTTCACGGAATATTTGACGGTGAAGTTTCGGAAAGAATCGTGAAAAGGCTCTTTGCTGAAAAGGGAATGACATACTCCGGAAACGTTACAGACCGCCGGAAATATAAGGAAAAGCAGTTTGACATTTTAGCAGACGGCATAAGAAACAGCATAAACATGGATATGCTTTACAGAATAATTGAAAACGGAGTGAAATAATTTTGAATCTTGAATATGTACTTCCAAATGAAATCGAAAAGAGAAGTTTTGAGATAATTGAGCAGGAACTGGGAGACCGTAAAATCCCCGACGATATAAAGCCGATAGTCATGAGGGCTATTCACACAACAGCTGATTTTGACTATTATGATAATATGTGCTTTTCAGAAAATGTAGTCCCTCATGCTATGGAAGTTCTGAAAAAGGGTGCTGTGATAGTCACTGATACGAATATGGCAAAGTCCGGAATAAACAAAAAGGCACTTGAAAGTCTCGGCTGTGAGGCCGTTTGTTTTATGGCAGATGAGGACGTGGCAGAACAGGCTAAACTTTCCGGCATGACAAGGGCTTCTGTATCTGTGGATAAGGCATCACGGCTTGAAAGACCTGTGATATATGCTGTCGGCAACGCTCCCACTGCTCTTATCCGGCTGTGCGAACACATAAAAAACAAGACTTTTATTCCGGAGCTTGTAATAGGCGTGCCGGTAGGTTTTGTAAATGTTGTGCAGTCCAAAGAGATGATAATGCAGAGCGGTGTGCCTTATATCGTGGCAAGAGGAAGAAAAGGTGGCAGTAATGTTTCTGCCTCAATATGTAATGCTTTGTTATACATGACTAAAAATGCACTGTAAAGTTGAGACGAATCGGACGTTTGTATTAAAGTTGCAAAAAAGCTTGCAATCCGACATGAAAAGTGCTATAATACAGATTGTAACGTTACAAATTTAATAAAGTAATCCGGTGCTTGTGTCCGACGTGAGCGGAGCATGAGGTAAAAGGGAAACAGGTGTGAATCCTGTGCGAACTCGTCACTGTAAGCATGGAGTATACGGCTTTTCTGCTGTGAAAGGCAGGTCACTGATAATATCGGGAAGGCTCGCCGTATATGCTGAAATGCAAGTCAGGAAACCTGCCGGACTGCTGGTACGGAAAATATTTTTATTTTCAAATCACGAGGTATTGATTGTACTGTTCAGAAGACTATGCTTTTCAGCGTGGTCTGCTTTGCAATGCTTTCTGCCGTGTGCAGAGGGCTTTTCTTTTAGCAACAATATAATTCTTTGCCTTTTTGTATAACAGAAAGGACGATTATCTATGAAAAAATTAACTTTTATCCTGTGTCTTGCTATGGCAGGTACACTTTTTACAGCTTGCGGAGAGAGTGAAGAAAGCTCTGTAAGTTCTGCTACAGAATCTTCTGTTTCTGAAACTCAGGCTGAAACTGAAGAAGAAACTACTGAAGAATCTGAACCGGAAACTACTGCTGAAACTACTGAAGAATCTGAAACAGAGCCGGAAACTTCCGAAGAATCAGAAGAAGAAGAAGAACCGGAAGAAGACGTTGACGACGAGGAAAACTATGATACCGGCGACGCTTCCCTTGATAATGTAAGAAATCAAGACGAAATCGGCGACAATGAACTGCTTGTTATCAGTTTCGGTACAAGTTTCAATGACAGCAGACGTTTGACAATCGGTGCTATTGAAGATTCTCTTGAAAATGCTTTTCCGGATTACTCCGTCAGACGTGGCTTTACCGCTAACATCATCATTGACCATGTTCAGAGACGTGACGGCATACTTATTGACGACGTAAAGGCTTCACTTGACAGAGCTATCGAAAATGAAGTAAAGACACTTGTCATTCAGCCGACCCACCTTATGAACGGTCTCGAATACAACGACGTTGTGGACGAGGTGGCACAGTATTCAGACGCTTTTGAAAAGGTAGTCTTTGGTGAACCTCTCCTTACAAGCGACGATGATTTCAAGCGTGTAGAGCAGGCAATTGTTGACTGGACTGCTGATTATGATGACGGCAAGACCGCTATATGCTTTATGGGTCACGGCACTGAGGCAGAGTCAAATGAAGTTTATCAGAAAATGCAGGATTTACTTACTGCCGACGGCTATGAAAATTATTTCGTAGGCACTGTTGAGGCTGAACCGTCTCTCGATACTATACTTGAAATGGTAAAAGCCGGTGAGTATGAGAGAGTTGTTCTTGAGCCGCTCATGGTAGTTTGCGGTGACCATGCAAACAACGACATGGCAGGCGATGAAGAAGATTCATGGAAATCGGTTTTTGAGGCAGAGGGCTATGAAGTTGAATGCCTGTTAAGAGGTCTCGGCGAAAATGAAGCCATTAGGCAGATTTATGTGGACCATGCACAAAAGGCTATAGATTTACTTGAATAATAACGTACGGCAGAGGGAATTTTTTATCTCTCTGCCTGTTTTTAGAAAAGAGGATATTTTATGAAAAAATTATTATGTATGCTTTTATTAATGACCGCTCTTGTATCTTGCGGTGAAAGTGACAACAGTTCGTCGGAATCTTCAGAGCAGGAAAGTTCAGCAGTTGTGACGGAAACAACTGAAACATCAGAAACGACAGAAGAAAGTACCGCTGAGGAAAGCAAGGCTGATTCACAGGACGGCACTGTAGTACCTGTTGAGGTGGTTGAAGACGGCATGGTACCTGTCTATGCCGACCAGCTCAAAGACGGCGTTTATCAGATTGAGGTAAGTTCAAGTTCTTCGATGTTCAATATAGATGAGTGTGAACTTACTGTACAGGACGGCGAGATGTCCGCTGTAATGACCATGAGCGGAACAGGCTACAGATATATCTTCATGGGGACTGGCGAACAGGCAGAATCCGCTGACGAAAGCGAGTATATACCTTTTGAGGAGACAGACGGTGTGCATAAATACATAGTACCTGTTGAGGCTCTCGATATGGGCATAGACTGCACGGCTTTCAGCGACAGGAAAGAAAAATGGTATGACCGTACTATACTTTTCCGTGCCGATTCTCTGCCTGTTGAGGCTTTTTCAGAGAGTACTATGCCCGAACTCGCAGACGGTGAATACACTGTTGACGTAACTCTTGAGGGCGGTTCTGGCAGAGCAAGCATTAACTCTCCGGCAAAGATTACTGTTGCGGACGGAAATATTACCGTTGAAATAATATGGAACAGCAATAACTATGACTATATGATAGTTGACAGTGAAAAATATCTCCCTGTCTCAACTGAGGAGTTTTCAGTGTTTGAGATTCCTGTGCTTGTCTTTGACAGAAATATGGCTGTTTCAGCGGATACTACCGCTATGAGTACTCCCCATGAAATAGACTATACGCTTTATTTTGATTCTTCAACAATAGCAGAATAATATGAAAAATAATTAAGAATGCAGAATTAAGAATTATAAATTATAAATTATGCATTAATTATGCATTCAGCATTATAAATTATGCATTTGATTGAACTTGCACCCGAAAGGAGCGGTGATATGATACGGACGGCGTTTTTTAGAATTAGGAAGACTTATACATTTATTTTTCCGGTTATTTTTTCAGTAGCCTTGTTTTCGTGCGGACAGGAAAAGACAGCCGGAGAAACAGAACATTCCGGAAAAAAACTTGACCTTGAATATGCGGAGCAGTTTTCTGTATACTGCAATGACGACGGAAGCTATGAAATATATATAGCCGACGGACAGAAATTTCTTCTTCTGCCGGAAGATGTCCCCGAACCCGAAACAACCGATATAACCATACTGCACCAGCCTGTCGAGAATATCTATGCAGGGGCTTCATCAGCAGTAGACCTCTTTGACGGCATAGGCGTGCTTGACGAGGTGAAAATGACTTCCACAAAATCGGCAGACTGGAGACTTCCGGCAGTAGAAAATGCCATAGAAAAAGGCAGTATGCTTTATGTCGGCAAGTATAATGCCCCCGACTATGAAACGATACTCTCTGAAGACTGCGGTCTTGCACTTGAATCAACAATGATTTATCATAGTCCGGAAACAAAAGAACAGCTTGAAAGTCTTGGTATACCGGTTATGGTTGAGAGGTCAAGCTATGAAACTCACCCTCTCGGTCGTCTGGAATGGATAAAGCTGTACGGACTTCTTACCGGAAAGGAAAAAGAAGCGGAAGATTTTTTCAGCGAAAAAATGAAAATCTTTGATGAGGTCTCGTCAGAAAGCAATATCCCCGACGGCGAAAGGCAGACGGTTGCTTTTTTCTATATTACCTCAAACGGCTATGCAAATGTCCGCAAGACAGGCGACTATATCTCAAAGATGATAGAACTTGCCGGAGGAAAATATATCTTCACGGCACAGGACCTCAATGCAGACGAAAATGCTCTTTCTACTATGAATATGGAAATCGAAACTTTTTATGAAAAAGCCCGTGAGGCTGACTGCATAATATACAACAGCACCATTGACGGCGAACTCGAAAACCTCTCTCAGCTTATTGAAAAAAATGAACTGCTGAAAGATTTCAAGGCAGTCAAAAACAACAATGTATGGTGTACTGGCAAGAATATGTTTCAGCAGACAACCGGTATGTGCGATATGATACATGATATTCATATGGTCGTAACCGGAAAGACAAATGGCGATGACCTTGAATTTCTGAAAAGGCTGGAATGATGACAGCGGTAATTCATAATTAAAAATTAAGAATGCAGAATTATAAATTAATCAAGATATTTGCCTAATAATATTTCAAACGGCTGAAAAAAGGTGACCCATAAAAAATTATAGGTCATCTATACTTTTGGCTGTATATCGGCAAAAACAGCACTTCTGGTGACGAAAGATGACCTATATTTACTATTTTTATAACTCTCTAATAAAAGAATATATAATATATATATAAAATAGAAAAATAAAAAAGGTTTTGAAAAAACGGATTTATAGGTCACCTAAAAACAAAAAAAGACTGCTTTGTAGCTATATTTGGCAAAAAATCAAGATGACCCATAAATAATTATAGGTCACCCGAAAGAAGTGCCGGCAATTATGCATTTATAAGGGGGAAATATGAACAGAAAAATACGTTATACGGCAGGATTTATTATTCTTGCGGTCGGAATGGCTGTGCTTTTTTTTGTCGGTCTTGTCTATGGGAGCGTTGAGTTTTCTTTCAGTGAAATTATTGATATACTCTCCGGAAACGGCGATACTACAGGGCATAATATAATATTCCGGATAAGACTGCCCAGAGTGCTTGCCTCGCTGATACTGGGCGGTGCTTTGTCGGTGTCGGGATTTCTTTTGCAGACTTTCTTCAATAATCCCATTGCAGGACCTTTTATACTTGGTATATCTTCCGGTGCTAAACTTGCTTCTGCAATCGTGATGATTTTCTTTCTGAGCAGGGGAATAGTACTTGATTCTGTTTCGCTTGTCGTGTCGGCTTTTGCCGGAGCAATGACGGCTACCGGATTTATACTGGCTGTTTCGGGCAGAGTGAAGAATATGTCCGCACTGGTGGTGAGCGGTGTAATGATAGGCTACATATGTTCGGCAGTGACCGATATTATGGTGACTTTTGCAGACGATTCAAATATAGTCAATCTGCATAACTGGTCTATGGGTACTTTTTCCGGCACTGACTGGAACGACATAAAGGTTATTGCCGTTATAGTATCGGTAACGCTCGTATGTGCCTTTCTGCTGTCAAAACCCATGAATGCCTATCAGCTCGGCGAGGGCTATGCCGTGAATATGGGAGTGAATGTAAAGCTTTTCCGTGCTGAACTCATATTACTTTCCAGTGTTCTTTCAGCGTGCGTGACGGCTTTTGCAGGACCTGTTTCATTTGTCGGTATAGCTGTTCCGCACCTTGTAAAAAGCCTTTTCGGTACTGCCAAGCCTTTAGTTATAATTCCTGCCTCTTTCATGGGCGGAGCGGTTTTCTGTCTGCTGTGCGACCTCATAGCAAGGACTTTGTTTTCACCTGTCGAATTAAGCATAAGCTCCGTGACGGCGGTATTCGGTGTGCCGGTAGTGATGTGGATAATGCTTTCAAAGAATAAGAGGGGAGCATAATATGGGAGTATTGAGTACTGAAAAACTCTCGGTAGGGTACGGCAGAAAAATAATAGTAGAGGGCGTTGACTTTGAGCTGAAACGTGGCGAAATACTTACTCTGATAGGTGCTAACGGCTGTGGGAAGTCTACCATACTTAAAAGCATACTGTCTCAGCTTGAGGTGATTTCGGGGGAAATATACATAGACGGAAAAAGTCTTGGCGAGATGAAAAGAATTGAAACGGCTGAAAAAATTTCCGCTGTGATGACCGAAAGAATAACCCCCGAACTCATGACCTGCGGTGACGTTGTTGAATCGGGTCGCTATCCGTATACCAATAGACTGGGGATTCTCTCGGCAGAAGATAAAAAAAAAGTCCGTGAGGCTATGGAGCTTGTCGGGGTGGAAAGTCTGTCATATATGCCTTTCGGTCAGATAAGCGACGGACAGCGACAGCGTGTTATGCTTGCACGTGCCATATGTCAGGATACGGATATACTCGTGCTTGATGAGCCTACTTCTTTTCTTGATATACACCATAAGCTTGAACTGCTGAATATACTGAAAAGGCTTGTCCGTGAGAGGAATCTTGCCGTTATAATGTCGCTTCATGAGCTTGACCTTGCACAGAAAGTTTCTGACAGAATCATATGCATAAATGACGGCAGGGCAGACCGCATAGGCACTCCGGAAGAAATTTTTTCCGGCGAATATATAAGCCGTCTCTATAATATAAAATCTGAAAGCTTTGATTATTCGTACTGTTCGGCTGAACTCGAAAGACCACAGGGCAGGGCGGAAGTCTTTGTGATAGGCGGAAGTGCTGAAATCTACCGGAGACTGCAAAGAAAAGATATTCCTTTTGTTACCGGAGTTATACATGAGAATGACATCTGTTATCCTGTTGCTAAAGCTCTGGCGACTGAAATAATCACTGAAAAAGCCTTTGAGCCGATAAGCAACACATCTCTTGAAAAAGCCCTTGAAATCATGAAAAAATGCACCTCTGTAATAAATGTCTGCAAAGTATACGGCACTATGAATCATGGCAACACTGTGCTGGCAGAAACGGCTGAAAAACTGGGTATTCTTTCAATGCATAATGTTTGAAATTTCATGCGGAGGGTTCAGCATAAGCCCTCCGCTTTTTAGTATTCAGAAATTTTTTTCGGCATATATATTTTAAGGGCAAAATAAAATTCTCTCGCACCGTTGCACGAACGCATATTTATTCTTATTTTCTTTTTGTCGGTTTTTATGATTAAAAAAGTCGTTCTGCCGTCTGACTTTTTGTAAATTTTTCTTATCTCGCCGAAATTTATTGTCCGGAATTTAAAGAAGTTCCTGTACTGTATCT
Source organism: Ruminococcus flavefaciens (assembly GCA_023667045.1). Lineage (GTDB taxonomy): Bacteria > Bacillota > Clostridia > Oscillospirales > Ruminococcaceae > Ruminococcus > Ruminococcus flavefaciens_AC. The sequence goes on from JAMPAU010000002.1 coordinate 224,091, forward strand.
GACGATTATTCATATCGTACTTCACGCTGAAACGGAAACAGAACACCATAAAAACAAGCCACGGCAGAAATAATGGCAACAATATAAAATATATCAGAAAAAATTCAGTCCCTAATTTTTTTATATTTATGAGGTACAGTATGACAGGGTACAGCAGTACCATTAGTACGGCGTACTTGTCCGCACCATATTTTACAGTTCCGGCACTTTTATATGGAATAGTCTTTTTATTTTTCTTTTTGTGTTTAGACATAGTTATTCAGTAGCTCCCTTGTTTCATTGTGAAGTCATCGTTTGAGATTTCAAGCATTTCAAGACCGTCAGAAGAAAACCGGATATAATATATTTCGTCGATACTCTCACAAATTCCAGTAAATACAACCATGTCTCCGGTTACTGCGGTATTTGCAGGCGGTCTGCTGATGGTTATTGATTTTCTGTCGGTATCTGTGAAAGCGAGTTCGATATTATAAGACCTGTCAATGACTGGCATACTGTCGCTTTTCCATACGCCCTTTATACTGCCTGTCAGCGTACTGCCTAAGACATAAATGACATTTTTTCAGTCTGTACGTGTTTTATGGTAAATAGCATATTTTATGCTCCTTTTGTCAAAAGAATTTTTCATATTGCCGTCAGCAGACTGTCGCCGTCAGATATGTTTATTTCTCCGGTATTGGACATACTGTAACAGTAACTGAAAACGTATTCAAATCATTTGCCGTCATCTGAATAAGTGTCACCATTTTATATTCTATCTCTTATTTACATACTGAGGACAGCAAGTTATAAGAAAGTTGCGGAAATCATTCATATTTTCACAGTCAGACGGAACAAATATCTTACTGTGAGTTATTTGTATAACTAAAATATTTCCATAGTAAGAATATCTATAAAACCGGTATGAAATTATATCCTCAAGATTAATTTTTTCAGTCCGAAAAAAAGTTTGTTGTAATGTGTTGTATTTTTCATTGCTGTCATATATTATTCTAAACCGGAATATATAAAGTCCAGTATTACAGCAATAAAAAAGAATGTTACAGCAACGGAAAATATAACAGTTATCAGAACAGACGCACATTTTGCCGGACGGCTATATTCTACAATTCCGGACATATGTTATTCCTCATATAAAATAAAGGGACGGACAAAAATATCCGTCCCATAATATTATGAATTACTTGTAAAGCGGGAACTTTTCGCAGATAGCGTTTACGCCTGCACGGATTTCGTCAGCCTTGTTTTCAAAGTCTGTAGCACAGAGGTAGATGTACTCAGCGATTTTTTCCATTTCCTCAACGCCTAAACCTCTTGTTGTAACTGCTGGTGTACCGATTCTGATACCGCTTGTTACAAAAGGCTTTTCGGGGTCATTATGGATAGCGTTCTTGTTTACGGTGATGTAAACTTCATCGAGACGGTGTTCAAGTTCCTTGCCTGTGATATTGAAAGGTCTTAAATCAACGAGCATGAGGTGATTGTCAGTACCGCCGGAAACGAGATTGAAACCTCTCTTTAAAAGTCCCTCAGAGAGAGCTTTAGCATTTTCAACTATTCTTCTCTGATAATCCTTGAACTCCGGTTTAAGAGCCTCGCCGAAACATACAGCCTTAGCTGCTATAGTATGCATGAGAGGACCGCCCTGTGTGCCGGGGAATATAGCAGAATTGATTTTCTTTGCGAGAGCCTCGTCGTTTGTAAGGATAAGACCGCCACGTGGACCTCTTAAAGTCTTGTGGGTGGTTGTAGTTGTGATGTCTGCATACGGTACAGGAGACTCATGAACGCCAGCGGCAACAAGTCCTGCAATGTGTGCCATATCAACCATAAAGAGAGCGTCAACGGACTTAGCGATTTCTGAAAGTCTCTTGAAGTCGATAGCTCTCGGATAAGCACTTGCACCTGCCACTATAAGCTTAGGTCTGTGTTCTTCAGCGAGTTTCTGGACTGTATCATAGTTGATAGTTTCTGTCTCGTCGTCAAGACCATAAGAAACGAAATTAAAGTACTTGCCGGAGAGATTTACAGGTGAGCCGTGTGTAAGGTGTCCGCCGTCTGCAAGGCTCATGCCAAGAACAGTATCACCGGGCTTAAGTACTGCAAAATAAGCAGCAGTGTTAGCCTGTGCACCTGAATGTGCCTGTACGTTTGCGAACTTAGCACCAAAAAGCTCCTTAGCACGTTCAATAGCGATATTTTCAACTACGTCAACGCACTGGCAACCGCCGTAATAACGCTTGCCGGAATAGCCCTCAGCGTATTTGTTTGTGAGGACAGAACCCATAGCAGCCATTACAGCAGGGGAAACGATATTCTCGCTTGCGATGAGTTCGAGGTTTCTCTGCTGACGTGCAAGCTCCTGTGCCATAGCCTCGCCGACTTCGCTGTCATATTCTGACACAAAGCCGATTGAATCCATTAAATCATTGTACATTGGAAAAAACACTCCTTAATTTTAGTATTACGAATATAATTATACAACAGTTCCGGAATAATTTCAATAGGAAAACAGAAAAAATTTTCCATAAAAATTTTTTATGCCAGAGACGGCACTATTTCTTCCCATACAGGATTGCCAGAAGTTGAGGCTTCCGCATAGTACATAAGTATAAAAGTACTGTCCTGAGCGTCAATCCGTCCGTCCTGATTAATGTCGCATATTTTCTGCTTGTCTTCATCAAGGTCAAGCTCACCGCCTGTGGAGAGCTTCGCATATGTTAAGAGTACAAAACTTGCGTCCACTGCGTCAACAATGCCGTCTTCATTTGTGTCGCCGAGTTTATCAAAGAGAGTTATGTCATATGTAAAAATAGGCTTGTCATCTCCGGCAGGGATAACATTTACTGTAGCCTGTTTTTCTTCCTTGAAAAGTTCTTCAAGGTTTTTTTCGGTATAGCAACTGTTTATTATGTTTTCTGTCTGAGTATTTACATAATAATTGCCGTTTTCGTCAGTGACAGGTGTCTGTATTTCAAGGGTAATCAGCACTGAAAGACCGTCGAGGTTTATATCACCCAGTGCTGAGTAGTATTCTGTTTTTCGGGGAGTACCCTCAACGGAAATGGCAGCTTTTTTATACAGAGCCTGTACAGTCGTGTCAGAATCTATGTATTCGGGAGTAGCACTCCACATAGAGAAAGCCTGTTCCGTGTATAAATCAATATGCGAATGAAGCGACGAGGTATCAATCTGAGTATAGTCGATTTTTTCGCCGGCTTTTACTTCAATTGTCTGCATGACTTCACCCTCAAAGTCAAGAAAAGTCATTGTATACGTCGGGGTATCTTCCGGCGGAGATGATTCTTCTTCCGCAAATGAATTTAATGGCGAGAGAGCCATAGCAAGTGCAGTAAGGGACAGAATTATATTTTTTTTCATATTTTTATCCTTTCTTTTCGGGGTTATCGTTATCATGGGATTCTGATTTTCCGGCTGATTTTTTCCGTCGTATTTTGTAGGTAATCAGTGCAGAACTTATAAAAGCCACAGTGAAAAGTACAATAACAATAATCAGAACCAGCGTATTGTTGTTATCTGAGATTTCCATAAAAATATCTCCTTTCTTAGACATTATAGCATATTTTTCTTTAATTGTCTATACTTTAATCGGAATATGCCGGAAACGGTCGGCACAGCTTTTGAAATCTTTCCAAAAACGTGTTGACAATAAAAAAAGCATATGATATAATATAAAAAAACAGGTAAAATTTTTCATCATTTGGTCTGTGCATAAGCATGGGGAATTTATACATTAAATCTGACCACTGCTTAGTGTGAACCAAAGCAGTTTTTTTTATTTTCGGAGGTAGTCATGAAAAAAATAAGTATAAAAACAAGCTGTCCTTATGAAGTACTCATTAAGAGGGGCAGTATAAAAAAGTGCGGAGAGTATATTTCATCTGTCACAAAATCAAGAAAAACAGCTATTATTACCGATGATATTGTAGGCGGTCTTTATGCTGATACAGTTGTAAAGTCTCTTGAAGAAAAAGGCTTTGAGTGTTCTGTTTTTACGTTTCCGAACGGCGAACAGTCAAAGAATCTTTCTGTTTTAGGTCAGATATTTGATTTTCTTTGCGAAACAGGCATAACAAGAACGGATATTCTTATTGCACTCGGCGGTGGTGTTGTCGGAGATATAACAGGTCTTGCAGCGGCTACATACCTTAGGGGAGTTGATTTTGTTCAGATACCTACCACCCTGCTTGCACAGGTCGATTCCTCTGTGGGCGGTAAGACAGCCATAGATATAGCCGGCGGAAAAAATCTTGTCGGGGCTTTTAAACAGCCTGTCCTCGTAATATGCGACAGCGACACCCTTAAAACCCTCACACCCGAAAACCTTTCATGCGGTATGGCTGAGGTTATCAAGTACGGCATGATTAGAGACGAAAAACTCTTTGAACTCGTCGAGAGCCACGAACTCGGAAACGTTGACGAGATAATGGACGAAATAGTTTATACCTGCATTGATATAAAACGTGACGTGGTGGAGCATGATGAGTTTGACAGGGGCGAGAGAATGATTCTCAATTTCGGACATACTCTCGGTCACGCAATAGAGGGCTGGCACGGCTACAAAGACTATACTCACGGTATGGGAGTATCTGCCGGAATGTGTCTCATTACGGACAAGTTCGCTCCGGAACTCTCAGAGAGACTGAAAAAATGCGTCTCGGCGTATAATCTTCCGACAGGCACAGAAGCACCGATAGGCGAGCTTCTGCCTTACTGCTCAAAAGACAAAAAGCGTGAATCCGGCAATATAAACTATATAGTATGCGGAACTGTCGGCAAGGCTGAAATCCGCAAGACTGCAACATCAGAGTTTGAAAGAATCATGGGTGAATGAATATGGATATAAAAATTACTCCGCAAAAACTGAAAGGTCATGTTGAAATTCCGTCCTCAAAGAGCGTTGCACACCGTATGCTTATATGTGCCTCTCTTGCCGGAGACTCTGAAGTAAACGGTATAAGCTTTTCAAAGGATATTGACGCTACTATTAAGGCAATGAGTGCTTTAGGGTCTGTTATTTATTCCAACGAAAACAGCGTTGATGTTCCGGAAAGAATTACTCTGCCGGAAAAAGCCGTTATTGACTGCAATGAAAGCGGGTCTACTCTCCGGTTTATAATACCTGTTGCCAGTGCCTTAGGTGTGGAGACTGAATTTCACGGCAGGGGGAGACTTCCGCAGAGACCGATAGATATATATATAAGAGAACTCGGAAAACACGGCGTGACCTTTGATTACAACAACACTATGCCCTTTACTGTCTCCGGACAGCTTACAAGCGGTATCTATGAAATAGAGGGAAACGTCTCATCACAGTTTATTACCGGACTTCTTTTTGCACTGCCCATGCTTGACGGCGATTCGGAAATAGTGCTTACTTCACATCTTGAATCACGTCCGTATGTGAATATAACCATTGATGTACTGAAAAAGTTTGGCGTGACCGTTGACGAAACTGAAAAAGGTTTTTACATAAAGGGCAATCAGAAATATAAGTCATACAGCGGAAAGGTCGAGGGGGATTTTTCACAGGGGGCTTTCTTCTATGTCGCAAACGCTCTCGGCTCGTCCGTATCTCTCGGCAACCTTAATCCCGAAAGCGTACAGGGTGACAAGAAAATCCTTGACATAATAAGTCAGATTGAATACGACGGTTTTTTCAAGGCTGACTGCTCTGATATTCCGGACTTAGTGCCGATACTTGCCGTGCTTGCTTCTTTCGGTGAAAAAGAATCAGTAATCTATAATGCTGAACGTCTTAAAATCAAGGAGAGCAACCGCCTTGAATCCACTGCCTCGCTTATAAATAATATCGGCGGTGACGTTGAAGTTACTGACGACGGACTTATTATACGTCCTACCGGAAATATGCACGGCGGTACTATAGACAGCTACGGCGACCACAGAATAGTTATGGCAGGAGCAATAGCAGGTACTATGACTTCCGGCGATGTAATTATAAAAGGTGCAGAGGCAGTTGAAAAATCCTATCCGGATTTTTTTGAAGACTATAAAAATCTCGGAGGTAAAATAAATGTCATCAGTATGGAATAACAGAATATCTGTATCTGTATTCGGCGAGGCACAGAGCAATGCTATAGGCGTAACAATAAATAATCTGCCTGCCGGAGAATACATTGACGCTAAGGCAATAAAGAAGTTTATGTTGCGTACAGGCTCTGGAAACCGCATGGAAAATATCATGCCTCATATTGTATCGGGTATTTTCAATGAACGCACTACAGGTACTCCAGTGTGTGCCTTTATACAGAATTACACACCAGAGCCGATAGCAAGAGATGAAAATATTGACAGGCTTGCACGTTGCGGTCATGCTGACTATACAGGTGCAGTGCGTTACAGGGGATTCAATGATGTGAGAGACGGCGGTCACTTCTCTGAACGTCTCACTATACCGCTGTGCTTTGCCGGAGCATTATGCGGACAGATTCTTGAAAGACGTGGCATATATACGGGTTCGCATATTGCACGCATACATAAAATAAACGACAATCCTTTTGATGAGGTTAATCTCAACCGTGACCACATAATAAGCATAAGGAATAAGGATTTTCCGGTTATCAGTGACCGCAAGGGTTGGCTTATGTTGGAAGAAATTGAACGTATCCGCAAAAAAGGCGATTCGCTGGGCGGTGTGATTGAGTGTGCGTCTGTCAACGTGCCTGCCGGTATAGGCTCGCCGATTTTTGACGGTCTTGAAAATACAATCGCACAGCTTGCCTTTGGCATACCCTTTGTTACCGGTATAGAGTTCGGAGCAGGATTTAAATCTGCAACAATGACTGGTAGTCTTTATAATGACGAATTTTATTTTGACAGTCACGGTCATGTACTTACAAAGACAAATAATCACGGCGGTATTTTAGGCGGTATATCTTCCGGAATGCCTGTTGTTTTCAGAGTGGCAGTGCGACCTAATCCCTCAGTTGCAAAGCTACAGAAAACAGTAGATATGCACAATATGACAGACGAAACTTTTACTGCCGGAAATGATTACGAACCGTGTACGGTCGCAAGGGCTGTACCTGCTGTAGAGGCGGTGGCTAATATCGCCCTGCTTACTCACATGATGGATTATCCAAATTTTTGTTAAGGTGATTTGAATGCATGATGAAAATATCAGAAAAATGGCTGACATGGCAGATACTGAAATAAAAGACCTGCCGACCCTAAATATACTCCTGTGCTATCTTCTTCACAGAATTGAAAAACCTGTAGAGGTGGAACAGCTTTACGAAATAGCTATGGAAACCGAAATAATAAATTATTTCTATTATCAGGATTCTGTAAATTATCTGGTTACAAACGGACTTTTTACCATTGAAAAAAATAAAAACGGCAGAGAATGCTATGTTATTCAGCCAAAGGGTAAAGCCTGTGCGGAACAGCTTAAATCATACGCTCCTAAGTCATGCAGAGATAAAATAGTACTGGTGGCACTTAAATACTTTGCACGCCTTAAATATGAGCAGGAAGTCAAGATTGAATATATTCCGGCTGAATACGGCTGTTATATCAATATAAGATGCATTGACCCGAAATATGACCTCATGGATATGAAACTTTTCGCTCCCGACCTTGAACAAGCCAAACTCGTCGGCGAAAAGATAATGCTGAACCCTGCCGGATTTTACGGAAAAATAATAGAGCTTACACTTTCAAACGAGGAAGTTTCATACGACCTTACCGACAACTGACGGTTTCCTGAAAAGGACTGGCTTATGTCAGTCCTTTTTGATGTCAGTATTCTTTCCATGTATAAAGACAGTTTTCGGGAACTTCACCTACTATTATGCTTTCGGCAAGCAGAAACTCAAAATCCGTCTCTGTCTCAAAGCTGTACAGAGGAAGCGAGGATTTTATTTCAGCAGTTACTTCTGCCGATATTCTGTGGCAGGTCTGATTATTTCCGGCAGATGTAAAACTGCTTTTAAGCTTTACGTCTGCCTTGCGTGCCGGACATATTCTCAGCCTTATTTTAGCACCTTTTCCGGCAAGCATATAAGAGCCGGTAAGAGAGCCTATCGGGATTTCTGCATATTCTTCTGACTTTTCAAGCTCTCTGTTAATCATCAGAGTAAGTCCGGACTGTATCTTGTTTATGTTCTGCGGTATTGCCTCAACTGCCGTCACACGTCCGGAACTGTCATACTTTACTTCTGCAAAGTCGCTGTATGTACAGGCGTTTTCTTCGAGGTATTCAGAGGCTGTTTCCTCAATTACCTTATTTGTTGTAAGCAGTGAAAAATGCTCCGCCTGCATTGAAGCAACAGGACGCACTGCCTTGTCTGTCCATACTGCAAAGACAATCAGTATTATCAGCAACAGAATGACAGCAAAAGCAAAAAATCTGTGGTTCATGGCTTTTCTTTTTTTTCGTTTCATAGTCACCTCCGGTATAATTTTTTATATTATATTCCTGTCGGGACAGTTGGGTGACAGATACGGTTAATGAAAGCCAAAGAAGACTATTTATATTAAAAATAAAGAAAAGAGGTGTTTTATGAAAAAAATAACAATCGGGATAACCGCACACGTCGATTCGGGCAAGACTACTCTCTCTGAGGCTATGCTGTGCAAAACCGGAGCAATACGTACTTTCGGGCGTGTGGATAACGGCAGTTCTTCACTTGACACAAATCCTACAGAGCGTGACAGAGGTATAACTATTTTTTCACATCAGGCAGACTTCACGGCAGGAAATACTCACTTTTTTCTTGCCGATACTCCCGGTCACGTGGATTTTTCGGCAGAGGCTGAAAGGACTATGCGTATACTTGACTATGCCGTGCTTGTAATAAGCGGTACTGACGGCGTACAAAGCCATACTTCTGCACTGTGGAAACTTCTTCAGAAATATAATATTCCGGTATTTATATTTGTAAATAAAATGGATTTGACAGGTGCGGACAGACAGGCGGTTTTTGAAAATATCCATAAACGTCTTTCTGAAAACTGCGTTGATTTTTCCGGAACAGATGACGAGATACAGGAAAATTCTGCCGTGTGCAGTGATTCTCTTATGGAAAAGTATTTGAATGACGGCGTACTTTCTGACGACAATATTATTTCCGGCATTTCTGAAAGAAAAATTTTTCCGTGCTGTTTTGGTTCTGCCTTGCGTATGAAAGGCGTTGACAGTTTTCTTGAAATCCTCGACCGTTTCACAAGAGAACCAATAAGACAGGAAACTTTCGGGGCAAAGGTGTATAAGATTTCATACGACAGCAGGGGAAACCGTCTCGCACATATGAAGATAACAGGCGGTATGCTGAAAGTACGTGACGAACTGGAATATATAAATTCGGACGGCGAGAGGATTTCGGCAAAGGCAAGCGGAATAAGGTTTTATTCCGGCGAAAAGTTCCGCACGGCAGATTATGCGGAATCCGGCGATGTGTGTGCTGTTACTGGTCTTGCCGGTACGTATGCAGGGCAGGGAATAGGCTGTGAAAAGGATTCGGGAAGAATGTTTCTTGAGCCTGTCATGACGTACAGCGTTGGTTTTCCGGCAGAAATGAATGTAAGTGAAGTTCTGAAGAATATGCGTATTCTTGAAGACGAAGACCCGCAGTTGCATATTGTCTGGAATGAGCAGAACAGGGAGATTTCCGTACAGCTTATGGGCGTTATACAGCTTGAAGTACTCACACAGATTATATATCAGAGGTTCGGCTATAGTGTTACTTTCGGCGACGGTGCAGTAACCTACAGGGAGACTATAAAAAATACAGTCGAGGGTGTAGGACACTATGAGCCTTTACGGCATTATGCAGAAGTACATCTGATTCTTGAACCGCTCGAACGTGGTAGCGGTTTGAAATTTGAAACGTCATGCAGTGAGGATATTCTTGACCGCAACTGGCAGAGGCTTGTCCTCACGCATCTTGAAGAAAAAACTCACTGCGGAGTGCTTACCGGTTCGCCTGTAACGGATATGAAGATAACTCTTGCTTCCGGTAAGGCACACCTAAAACACACAGAGGGCGGTGACTTCCGGCAGGCAACTTACAGGGCGGTAAGACAGGGTCTCAGAAGTGCGGAAAGTATTCTGCTTGAACCGTATTATAATTATGAGCTTGAAGTACCGTCTGTCTGTACCGGACGTGCAATATCTGATTTACAGCGTATGTCTGCTGATTTCGGACAGCCGGAAACAATGGGTGATATGTCCGTTATAAGAGGCACTGCACCTGTATCTGAACTCAACGGCTATCAGTCGGAAGTTATCAGTTATACGCACGGAAAAGGTCGTCTGATATGTACGGCAGGAGACTACCGTGAATGTCACAATCCGGAAGAAGTTATAGCCAATATTAATTACGACTGCGACAGCGATATTGAAAACAGTGCCGATTCTGTATTCTGTACGCACGGAGCAGGTTATATTGTAAAATGGAATGAAGTGCCGGAGCATATGCATCTGCCGTCATGCCTTGCGGAAAAGTCAGAAGTCCATGAGGCTTACAGGGAAAATGCAAGGCGTTTTATAAGAGAGGCGGTTTCTGATGAGGAACTTATGGAAATCTTTGAACGCACGTACGGTAAACTTAACCGTGAGCCACGTCAAGCTTTCAAGAAGACAAAAGCTGTAGCCATATCTCATAAGAGTTCAGAAAACTATAACTATGACGGAAAAGAGTATCTGCTTGTTGACGGCTACAATATAATTTTTTCATGGGAAGAATTAAAAAAGCTGGCAGAGGATAACCTTGATTCTGCACGCTCCGAACTTATAAATATGATGTGCAATTATCAAGGTTTCACAGGGTATGAGATTATTCTTGTTTTTGACGCATACAAGGTAAAGGGAAAGCACCGTGACGTTGAGAGATACTGCAATATAAACATTGTATATACAAAGGAATCTGAAACTGCCGATACGTATATTGAAAAAGTCTCGCATGAACTCTCAAAGAATCATCGTGTAAAAGTTGCGACTTCCGACGGTCTCGAACAGATTATTATTCTCGGAAATGGTGCAATGAGAATCTCGGCAAGGGAATTTTATGACCAGTATAAAAACGCCGACAAGGCAATAAGAGATTTTATAGACAGCATGAAGTGATTTATTATATTCCGGCATATTATGACATAATATTACATAAAGACCTTATATAACAGTATATCATTCTACTGATTATGATATTTTTCACTCTCTGACAGTGATATAATATTATTCATATCCAAAAAAATCAGAGGGTGATATAGTTTGAAAAAGAATAAAAAAATTCATAAAAACAGTGCGGTCGGCACACTGTGGACTTTTATAACGGCACTGGGAGCAGGTTTTCTTCTTTCCGGTACTGATATGGCTGGCGTTGCATCATTTGCAGATATTTCAATTGCCGGAGCGTTAGCACTGCCAGCTTCTACTGCTGTGCTTACCGGAAGTCTTCTGCATTGTATAATCAGCCAAAGTGTAGGCAAGAATATAGTCAAAATAACGGCTATGGTTATAATCATTATTGCTAAGATGTTCTGTGAGCCGAGACACAGTCCAAAGGCAAACGGCTTTATCACAACGGCAGGGGTATTTGTTGCCGGAACAGCAGTATCGGCACTTATCGGCGAAATACCATATAAGCTTATATTTTATATGTTCTATGGGGGACTTGCCGGATTTACTGCTTATTCAGTAGCTTTTATAATATCCGGTCTGAAAAAGCGTTTTGTTCTGGATTTTTCTACATCTACCGGCTGTGCGTATGCGGTTGTGTATACTATTCTTACAGCTTCATTGTGTTCTGTAAATATTCCATATATAAATATAGGTCTTATTTTCGGGATAACAGTTACACTTTTCGGGGCTTACTACTACTGCCACACAGGCGGGGTTATGTGCGGTGCTTTAACAGTATGCGGAGCTTTTCTTTCTTCCGTGCAGTGCGGTATGACTGTTGTGCTTCTTCCTGCTTCTGCTTTGCTTACTGGTTATCTTAACAAACAGAAAAATACTACTGCTTCTCTTTGCTTTGTCGGAATAAACTTCACACTCATGGTACTTACCGGAATCACTGAAAACAGCATTTACAGCATGATTGACATGATATGCAGTGCTGTATTATTTCTTGTAATATCTCCGGCATATTCTGACAAGTGGTTTACTACTGGAAACGATAACGTTTCAGCACTCCCCGAAATAATCAGTGCAAGAATGAGTTTTCTTGCTGACACTGTACATACCGTGCGTACTGAATCTGAAAAAATATCAGAAATGCTTTCAAGGAAAAGGGAAAGAAATATATCAGCGGAAGATGTAGTCAACGCTGTATGTACATACTGCCCCCGAAAGTCTTACTGCTGGAAAAATAATTACAACAGCACAAAGTCCGGATTTATGAAACTTTCTTCAATGACGGAATTTTCTGATGAGACTTTTCCCTATGAAATAAGCGAATGCATATATAAAAGCGGTCTGATTGAATTTTACAGGAAAATGTCAGCCGAAAAAGCTAAAGAACGCATAGTATCGCTTAGGCATTCGGAAAATATGACACTGCTCTCCGAACAGATGAAAACCCTTGAGGAAATTATAAATTCGGCAGGCGAAAGAATAGACGTTAGGTTTTCTGCACCGGTGAGCAAAATGGTTAAAAACAAGCTGAATAAATTCGGTTTTTTTCCGTCAGAGGTTATAGCCTATTATGATGAAAGAAATCATCTGCACACGGAAATATATTTCAGCAGAAGAAACTCTCCGGAAAACTTTACAAGAATATGCGACCTTGTTTCCGACGAACTCAGAATACCCCTCGACAGCGTACAGCCTGTCAGCTCCGGAAAACAAGTGCGTATTAGGCTTTTTGAACGCCCTAAATATAAGCTTGATGTGTATTCTACTTCTGTCTGTGCTGAAGATTCAGAAAACGGCGATACTTCAGCGGTTTTCGGGGACGGTACGGGCTGTTCTTATGTGATTCTTTCCGACGGTATGGGAAGCGGAAAAAATGCCGCTGTTGAATCGAGAATGGTTGTTCAGATGTTTAAGAGACTTATCTGTAGCGGTATTGAATATCCTTCGGCGGTAAAGCTTATAAATTCGGTAATGATGACCAAGTCACCCGATGAGACTTTTGCAACCCTTGACGTTGCACGCATTGACCTTGAAACCTGCGGTCTTACTGTGATAAAGTCCGGTGCTACAGCTACTCTTATACGGCACAGAGGAAATGTCATGAAAATAATATCGCCTACGTTTCCGATAGGAATATACAGCAAGTCGGAAATCTTTTCATGCCAGTGTGATTTTGATGAGAATGATATAATCATTATGTTTTCAGACGGCATAAGTGAAAATGAATATCGTTTTATAAAGGAATTGCTTTTAAGTTCTGATGACCTTAAAAAAATAGTCGATGAAATATGTGCAAAGGCAGATGTTTTTAATCCTACTCTGCACAGCGACGATATAACCGTTATCGGAATACGTGTGACAAGGTGATTTTATAACATCTGAATAGATAATCAAGTGTGCATTTTAACAAGTCTTTTGTAAATAATTTTGGATTTTTTTAGCATTATTCACAAATTATTCTTGATAAAAATTGGCATATTGCTGAAATTTTTACCTGTTTTATAAAAAGGTCTTGAATAATTCTTGTATTTCTGTTAAAATGTATATAGCAAAGGAGGCTAAATTATGTCAGTTAACAATACTAATCTTAACGATTTTCCGCTTTATCTGTTTTATCAGGGAAAGAACTATGAGGCCTATAAATTCTTCGGGGTTCATTCTCGAAAGAAAGGTCGCTCACACATTTTCACTTTCAGGGTTTGGGCTCCTAATGCTGTAAGTGTTTCGGTTGTGGGAGATTTTAACAACTGGGACAGAAGCAAAAATCCGATGACGCTTATTGCAGACGGTGTGTGGGAGACTGAAATTACTAAGCTAAAGCAGTTTGATGTATATAAGTACAGCATCAGAACTAAAGACGGCAGAACTATACTCAAGTCAGACCCTTATGCAACACACTTTGAAACCCGCCCCGATACCGCTTCAAAAATCTATGAAAGCAGTTATCAGTGGAATGACAGTGCTTGGTTTGAGCAGAAACGCAGTAAGAATATCTATAAAAGTCCGGTAAATGTGTATGAGGTACATCTCGGTTCTTGGAAAGTAAAAAAACAGGATACTTTCATGGACTATATTTCATTCGCAAGTGAAATTATTCCGTACCTTAAAAAAATGTCGTATACTCATGTAGAGTTTATGCCTTTGACTGAATATCCATATGACGGCTCTTGGGGCTATCAGGTTACCGGATATTTCGCACCTACTTCACGTTACGGAACCCCCGACGATTTCAGAAAGATGATTGATATGTTCCATGAGGCAGGCATAGGCGTTATTCTTGACTGGGTACCGGCACACTTCCCGAAAGACGCTCACGGTCTGTATGAGTTTGACGGCACTTGCTGTTATGAATATACCGATGAACGCAAAAAAGAACACAAGGCATGGGGTACAAGAGTTTTTGACTACGGCAAGCAGGAGGTATGCTCTTTTCTGATTTCAAGTGCAAACTACTGGTTCAATGAATTTCATGTTGACGGTCTCCGTGTTGACGCTGTGGCTTCAATGCTTTATCTTGACTATGACAGGCGTGACGGCGAATGGACAGCAAATATTAACGGCGGTAAGGAAAACCTTGAGGCTGTACAGTTCTTTAAGAATCTCAATCAGGCTGTTTTTGCAAATCACCCCGACGCTCTTATGATTGCTGAGGAGTCAACCGCATGGCCTATGGTTACAAAGCCTACAAATATGGGCGGTCTCGGATTCAATTTCAAGTGGAATATGGGCTGGATGAATGATATGCTCCAGTATATGTCGCTTGACCCGCTTTTCCGTTCATATAATCATGATAAGCTTACATTCTCGTTCTATTATGCTTTTTCTGAAAACTATGTACTTCCGATTTCGCATGATGAAGTAGTTTACGGTAAATGCTCAATGTTTAATAAAATGCCCGGCGAGCGTGAACAGAAATTCGCTTCATACCGTGCGTTTCTTGCGTACATGATGGCACACCCCGGAAAAAAACTTCTTTTTATGGGGCAGGAATTTGCACAGGAAAACGAATGGAATTATCAGTCTCAGCTTGACTGGAATTTAATGAAGCAGTCTCCGGAACACAAGACAATGCTGAAATATTCTGAAAAGCTTAATAAATTCTATGCTGAAAATACACCTTTGTGGCAGAATGATGATTCATGGAATGGTTTCAGCTGGATTTCAAATGACGACAACAAACAAAGTATAATTGCTTTCCGCCGTATTGATGACAACGGCGAGGAGATTATTATAGTCTGCAATTTCGTTCCGGTCGGAAGACAGGATTATAAGATAGGCGTTCCCAAAAAAGGAAGATACAAGCTCATTTTCAATACGGACGCTGAGGAGTTCGGCGGTTCTGGAGTAACTGAAAAATCATTCAAGACAGGAAAAACCGCTATGCACGGCTTTGATCAGAGCATTTCAATGACACTTGCTCCGCTGTCTGTAATATATCTTAAATACGCTCCGGTAAAGAAAAGAACTCCGAAATCAACGGAAGAAACAACCGCAGATACTTCCGCAAAAAAGAAACAGTCGGTAAAGTCCGGCGATGATGTTTCTGAAAAGCCTAAAACCTCAGCAAAGTCAAAACGCTCTGCTAAGGCTGAATAAATTGCTGTAATTATTTCAGTAACAGTCCGGCGTATACGGGCTGAATGAAAATACTTTTAGGAGGAATTATATGTATACAAAGAAAAAATGCGTTGCAATGTTGCTTGCCGGCGGTCAGGGCAGTAGACTTTATGCACTTACTAAAAACGTCGCTAAGCCGGCTGTTCCTTACGGCGGAAAATACCGTCTGATTGACTTTCCGCTTTCAAACTGCACAAACTCCGGTATAGATACTGTAGGCGTGCTTACACAGTACCAGCCTCTTGTACTCAATGAATACATCGGCAACGGTCAGCCTTGGGATTTGGACAAAATGAACGGCGGTGTCCATGTTCTTCCGCCTTACGAGACACAAGCAGGTGCTTCATGGTATGAGGGTACAGCTAATGCTATCTATCAGAATATCCGCTTTATTGAGCGTTACAATCCGGAATACGTTGTTGTTCTCGGCGGTGACCACATCTACAAAATGGATTACTCCAAAATGGTTGATTTTCATATCGCAAACAACGCCGACTGCACTATTTCTGTTATTGATGTTCCGAGAGCTGAGGCTTCACGTTTTGGCATTATGATTTGTGACGAAAACAGAAAAGTTGTTGACTTCGTTGAAAAGCCGAAAGAGCCTAAGTCAACTCTCGCTTCAATGGGTATCTATGTATTCAGTTGGGATAAGCTGAAAAAATATCTCATTGAAAACGAAAACGACGCTAACGCTAAACGTGAACGTGGTGAGGCATGGTCTAAGGATTTTGGCAAGGATATTATTACTTCTATGCTCCGTGACGAACAGAGACTTTTTGCTTATGAGTTTGAGGGCTACTGGAAAGACGTTGGAACTCTTGACTCTCTCTGGGAAGCAAATATGGACTTACTCAGCCCGAGTGTTCCGCTTGACCTCTATGACCCGAGCTGGAAAATCTATTCAAGAAATAATTATATGCCTCCTCAGTATGTCGGCGATAACGCTAACATAGAAAACTCTATGATTGATGAGGGTAGCAATATCGACGGTACTGTTGACTTCTCAATAGTATTCTCGGGTGTTACCGTTGAAAAGGACGCATCTGTAAAGTACAGTATAGTTATGCCGGGTGCTGTGATAAAATCCGGTGCTGTAGTTGAGTACGCTATTGTCGGCAGTGACAGCGTTATAGAGAGCGGTTCTCACATCGGCTTAGACCCTGCACAAGTTGAAAACCGTGACGACTGGGGTATTGCCGTTGTTGGTCACAATGTAACCGTTTCAGAGGGCAAAACAGTTGCACCGAAAGAAATTATCGGCGAAAACATCTAACCGGAGGATTTTTACTATGAGTGTTAATTATAATGTTTTAGGACTTATCTTTGCAAGTATGCATGATTCCTATGTGAGCGAACTTACCAAGCAGAGAACAATGGGTTCAATACCATTCGGCGGTCGCTATCGTCTGATAGATTTTCCGCTTTCCAATATGGTTAACTCCGGCGTGTATGAAGTCGGCGTTATCACAAAGTCAAATTACGGCTCACTTCTCGACCATCTCGGTTCTGGTCGTGACTGGGATTTGTCACGTAAAAAAGGCGGTCTGCATCTTCTTCCGCCGTACAGCCAGACAGGCGGTATCTATAAGGGCAGACTTGACGCTTTAAGCAATATATGGAGCTTTGTAGAGCATTCAAAGGCTAAGTATGTTATTCTTGCCAACTGTGATGTTGTAACTACAATAGACTTTACACCAGTTCTTAAACAGCACACTGAAACAGGTGCTGACATTACCCTTATTTACAGCAGAGGTCTTTATGACAGCGAAAAGAACAGCTGTGCAACAATCCTTGATTTCAATGACGAAAACTGTCTGAGCGACGTTCTCGTTGACCCTCAGATGTCCGGCGAGTGCAATATGTGGCTCGATATGCTTATCATAAGCAAGGAGTTTTTAAAGAAAATTGTCTTTGAAGCATCAAGCCGTAACCAGTACAGCTTTACTCGTGAAATTCTTCAGGGTAAAATGAACGAATACAAGATAATGGGTTATGAACACAAGGACTTCTTCACAAGGATTGACAGCGTTCAGAACTATTATTCTGCTAATAAAATGCTCCTCGATTCAGAAAAGAGAAACGCTCTCTTTAAAAAGAGTATGCCTGTTTATACTAAAATCGGTGATAATGGTCCTGTAAAATACGGTCTTGAATCAAATATCAAAAACTCCCTCATCGCAGACGGCTGTATAATTGAGGGTACTGTTGAAAACTCTATCCTTTTCAGAGGCGTAAAGGTAGGAAAGGGTACTGTAGTTAAAAATTCAGTAATTCTCCAGAGTACTAAAATAGGCGAAAACTGTAGCATTTCTTCCGTAATTACAGACAAGAGTGTTGAAATAAGCGACGATAAGGTTTTAACCGGTTCTGAAACTTATCCCCTCTATATAGGTAAAAACGGCAAAATCTGACGGGGTGGCTCTCTATGAATATACTTTTTGCTGCCAGCGAGGCTGTACCATTTGCAGCCTCCGGCGGTCTTGCAGATGTAGTAGGTTCGCTTCCTAAAGCCATTAACGCAAAAGGTCATAAGTGCAGTGTAGTAATGCCTCTTTACAGTGCCATAAGCAAGGAATTACGCTCTGAAATGATTTTTGTCAATAATATAACGGTTGATGTTTCATGGCGTAAGCAGTACTGTGGTATATTTAAGTCTACTGCAAACGGCGTTGATTACTACTTCATTGACAATGAATATTATTTTTCACGTGACGGTCTGTACGGTTTTTATGACGACTGCGAAAGGTTCGTTTTTTTCGACCGTGCCGTGCTTGAAATGCTCCGTTACATAGACTTTAAGCCGGATATTATTCACTGTCACGACTGGCAGACCGCTCTTATACCTGTTTATTACAATATATATTATAAGTATCAGCAGGGTTTTGACGGCATTAAAACTGTTTTTACAGTCCATAATATCGAGTATCAGGGACGTTATGGGCGTGAGGTACTCGGCGAGCTGATGGGCATTCCACAGTACAATATAAATCTCCTCGAATATGACGGCTACATAAATATGATGAAAGGTGCTTTTGAAACCGCTGATTACATTACTACTGTAAGCCCGAGTTATGCGTGGGAAATCCTTGACCCTTGGTATGCTCATTCTCTCGACAGAATACTTGTCACAAAACAGTATAAGCTGAAAGGCATTCTTAACGGCATAGACTATGATTTATATAACCCTCAGAATGACAATGCGATTGCCGGAAGTTTTTCTGCTGATGACATTTCTGGAAAAGCTGTCTGCAAAAAGGCTTTGTTGTCTGAACTCGGTCTTGCTGATGGCGACGAGGCTGTTATCGGTATAGTTACGAGATTCGTGAACCATAAGGGTATCGACCTTATACGGTGCGTTCTGGAGGAAATCGTCGGAATGGGTATCAAATTTGCTATTCTCGGAAGTGGCGAAAAAATATATGAGGACTTTTTCCGTGAGATGTCCGCACGCTATCCCGATAGAGTTTCCGTAACGCTGGGTTTTGTGCCGGAACTTTCACACAAAATTTATGCCGGTGCTGATATGTTCCTTATGCCCTCTCAAAGTGAGCCGTGCGGTCTTGCACAGATGATTTCGATGAGATATGGCACTGTTCCTATAGTTCGTGAAACAGGCGGTCTGCGTGATTCTGTCCATGATAACGGCGGTGTAAATGGCAACGGCTTTACTTTTAAAACCTACAACGCCAATGATATGCTTGACGCTGTGAAACGTGCAAAACATGACTATGATGATAAAAATATTTGGCATTCTCTCATGAAACGTGCGATGAATTGCAATTATAGTTGGTCGGCTTCGGCTGAAATTTATGTTAATCTTTATAATAATATTGTTGCAGAATAAAATTTTACCGTCGGTTTTTATCGGCGGTATTTTTTTATCTAAATTTTTATTAAAAGTTATATTGTTATCAGAATGCTTTATGAAAGTTTAGTTGCCAGAATAAAATTTAGGATTTTATAAACTCATAATATATATTATACGAACCCATGTATAAAAAATATCAAAAAATAAAACAACAAAAAGAATACAAAAACACTAATAACTGCCACATCGACACGCTACAAACAAAAACAACAATTTACACCCATTTGATTTTATAAAAAACTATGCTATAATACTTCAGAAGGGAAGTGAAATAATGTTTACCAAAAAGATACCTGTTACTGATAAAACTATATACATGGAAATTTACGGACAGAACAAAACGGCATACAGAGTTACCGTCGGACGTATAGGGGATATTGTTACTTATGGCATAGAAACACAAGATTATAACTCCGGAGAAGTTGAAGCGATTTCTGACTTTTCAAGAAACATTGAGGACGCTGTTTGTTTTGTGGAAATGCTTATTAAAAATAAAGTTTCTCCAAAGTATGTCTACATAAAGGCTCTCGACTATCTCCGCCGGACTATCTGAATTTTTTTTGAAAAAGGTATGGACAAATTTTCTTTTTTGTGGTAGAATATAATTCAGAAATTATGAAAGGAAGTTTTTTATGGCAGAACTGAAATTTGAAATTACTGAAAAAATCGGCGTGCTTTCCGAAAACGCAAAAGGTTGGACAAAGGAAATCAACCTTGTAAGTTGGAACGAACATGACCCGAAATATGATATTCGTGAGTGGTCTCCCGACCATTCGAGAATGGGCAAAGGTGTTACTCTGACAGCCGACGAACTGGCAACTCTCAAGGAAGTTTTGGCGGAAATCGACCTCGATTCTTTCGACTGATAAAAAACAGCACGGATTATAAAAGTCTGTGCTGTTTTTCTTTATCAGATAATATTTATAGAAAAACCTCCCATAGCAGAAACTACAGGAGGAGTTTTTTATTAGTCAAGAACCGGAATTACTGCCAGTGCTTTTATTTCTTCAGCGATGTTCTTAGCTTGAGCAAATGTAAGAACTTCGTCAGTAATAAATGCATATTCACTGCCGTTGTCGTGTACATCGTAAGTATCGCTGATTCCTGTAGACGGAGTGTTTTCAGCAGGTGTACGGAAGTACCAGTGAGCCTTGAAATTATCGGGTGTATCAATGAATGAATCGTCATCGGAAGATTCCCATGACTGTGAGAATACTGTAACATTATGCTTAACAGATTCAATAACGTCACCAAGCACGGCACTTGCAGTAGGGAGTTTTCCTGCACCTCTGCCGTAAAACATTGTCTGGTCAATGCCGTCGCCGTAAACAAGAACAGCATTGAAAACGTCGCTTACTCCGGAAATTATATTGCTGAAAGGCACAAGCATAGGCATAACAACCGGTAAAATCTTTCCGTTTTCGTTTTTGGTAACTGAGGCGATAAGCTTCATTGAATAACCAAGCATATCTGCTGAGGAAACATCACAGAGCTGAACGTCTGAAATGCCCTTTGTGAAAACACTATCCGGATAAACGTGCTTGCCGAAAACAAGCGATGAGATAATACATATCTTACGGCAAGCGTCATGACCCTCAATATCTGCTGTGGGGTCTTTTTCAGCATAGCCGAGTTTCTGAGCGAGGGCGAGAGCCTCATCAAACGGCATATTGTCGTTGTACATTTTTGTAAGGATAAAGTTTGTAGTGCCGTTAAGAATGCCGGAAACTTTAGTTATATCGTTAGCGGCGAGACAACGGTGAAGCGGTCTGATTATCGGAATAGCACCGCCAACGCTTGCCTCAAAGAAGAAGTTACAGTTATGTTCCTTTGCTGTTTTAAGGAGAATGTCGCCTTTTTTAGCAACAAGTTCCTTATTTGATGTAGAAACGCTTTTGCCTTTTTCAAGGAGTTTTTTTGTAAAAGTGAAAGCAGGTTCAACACCGCCCATGCATTCAGCAACTGATGTTACTTCGTCGTCATTGAGAATATCGTCAAAATTCTTTGTGAATTTTTCTTTATACGGCGAATCGGGGAAATCTCTTAAATCAAGTATGTACTTGATGTCCATTTCAGTGCCGGCGTGTTTTTCAATGCTGTTTTTGTTTTTGTAGAAAAGTTCCACAACGCCAGAACCTACAACGCCATGACCTAAAACTGCAAATTTTTTCATAATAATACCTCCGGATTTTTTATTTTTACTCGGCAGAAAGTATGCGTACTTCAAGAACGCCGTCGAGTTCATTTATAGAATTAAGCCCCTCAAGCTCATTATCTTCACCGTCAGTGAGACGCAGGGAAATATTTACTGCTGCTGCACCATCAACTGGAATACTCTGATTGACGGTAAGGATATTAGCTTTAAGACTATGAAGAAAAGCAAGTGCATTAGAAAGAACTCCGGGACTGTCGTTAAGCAGAAGATACATATTTACGATTTTGCGGTTAAAAAGTTCTTCATACGAAAAAACGGAATCTTTATATTTGTAGTATGCACTGCGGGATATGCCGACACGCTTACAGGCAGAAGCAAGGCTTTTTTCGTCTTTGCAGACAATAAGCTTTTTCACTTCAAGGACTTTAGTGAAAACCTCCGGCAGAATATCAGAATCGGCAACAATAAGCTGTGATTTTTTCATGAGAATACACCTCTGGAAAACGTTCTGAGCTGTGTGAATCGTCCGTCAGCGGTGAACAACTGTACACTGCTTATTAACTATAACATTTTTTTCAGAATTTGTCAAGAGGTATTTTGCAAATATATATATAAATCACATATATTTTTCCGGCATGGAATATGACTATATATCATAAAATATGAAAAAATTTTCCGTGCGGTGTTGCAAAGGGCGGAATAATGTAGTATAATATTTAAGGCAGGAATTTTTTTCTGCTGTAAAATTATAGTATTGTGAGTTGAAATATATGTGCGGAATTGTAGGGTTTACTAACGATATTGACAATTCAAACACTGTCCTTGAAAAGATGATGGACAGAATCAGACACAGAGGACCTGACGCAGAGGGAAAATATATTGATGAGGGCATAGCTTTAGGTCATCGCCGTCTCAGTATCATTGACGTAACTTCACAGGGCGACCAGCCTATTTTTAATGAAGACAGGTCTATGGTTATCGTATTCAACGGCGAGATTTATAACTATTCTGAAATCCGCTCTGAACTTGTCGAGGCTGGTCATAAGTTCAGAACAAACACAGACACAGAGGTTATTATACACGGTTATGAACAGTACGGCGAAAAACTTCTTGACAGGCTCAGAGGAATGTTTTCATTCGTAATATGGGACAAAAATAAAAAGGAGCTTTTCGGTGCAAGAGACTTTTTCGGCATAAAGCCTTTATATTATGCGGTAATGGGAAAAACTTTCATGTTCGGCTCTGAGATAAAAAGTTTTCTCGAACACCCGAACTTTAAAAAGGAACTCAATGCGGACGTTCTTGAAAATTATCTTACTTTTCAGTATTCGCCGACCAATGAGACTTTTTTCAAGAATGTATATAAACTTCCGCCTGCTCATTATTTTGTTTTGCGTTCCGGCAAATTTGAGGCTCATCGCTACTGGGACGTACATTTCAATGAGGACAATACCCCGAATCTTGACGAATGGGTGGATAAAATATCAGATACATTTCATGATTCTGTCGAGGCTCACAAAATTGCCGACGTTGAAGTAGGTTCTTTTCTTTCAAGCGGTGTGGATTCAAGCTATGTAGCGTCTGTTGCAGACGTTGACAAGACTTTTACTGTTGGTTTCGGAAATGACGAAAAATACAATGAAATCGGCTGGGCTAAAAACTTCTCAAAAGCTATCGGCAAGGAAAATACAAGCAAGGTGATTACTCCGGAAGAATACTGGGGAAATCTTGCAAAGATTCAGTACCACATGGACGAACCACTCGCCGACCCGTCAGCAGTTGCACTGTACTTTGTGTGCAATATAGCTTCTGAAAAACTTAAAGTAGTTTTATCCGGAGAGGGTGCAGACGAAATATTCGGCGGTTACAACGTATACAGCGACCCCGACGGCACTCTTTATGATAGACTGCCGAGAGCAGTGAAAAGAACCGTTGCGGACATAGCTGAAAAACTTCCGGCTAAAAGGGGAGTGAACTTCTTTGTACGCAAGGGCAGAGACGTTGAAGAAAGATTTATAGGCAACGCTTATATGTTTACTTCTGAGGACAGAAAAAAACTCCTCAAAATAAAAACTAAAGCTCCCGAACCGTCCGAAATCACAGCTAAATTCTATAAGCGTGTAAAAGGCAAGGACGATGTAACCAAAATGCAGTACCTTGACCTGCATATGTGGATGTCTGGCGATATACTCCTAAAAGCCGACAAGATGAGCATGGCTAACTCCCTTGAATTACGTGTGCCTTTTCTTGACAAGGAAATTATGAGCCTTGCCGAAAAAATACCTACACGGTTCAGAGTTACGCACGACAAGGGAACAGACGAAACAAAATATATCACCAAGTATGCTATGAGGCTCTCCGCTAAAAAAGACACTCCGCCACAAACCGCAAGCACATCAGCAAAAAAGAAACTCGGTTTTCCAGTGCCTATACGTGTATGGCTAAAAGAAGAAAAATACTATAATATAGTTAAAAGTGCTTTTGAAAGTGCAGACGCTGAAAAGTTCTTCAACAGAGAACCCCTAATTAAACTGCTCGACGACCACAGAGACGGAAAAGCCGACAACAGCCGTAAAATATGGACTGTTTTCATTTTCCTTGTGTGGTATGATGTTTATTTCAACAAAAACGGAGAATATTAAAATACAAAATCGGAGGTAAAAATTATATGGCACATCAGCATCTTATCGACCTAAGCGACTACCCTGTTTCATGGTGGAAAAAGGTTGTAGAACTCGGCGAAAAAATAAAAAACAATCCGGCAGAATACGCCCACGAGTGCGACGGCAAAATTATGGCTACTCTTTTCTATGAGCCGTCAACCCGTACACAGATGTCTTTTCAGACCGCTATGATACGTCTCGGCGGTCAGATAATAGGCTTTGACAATCCTGCTAACTCGTCCGTATCAAAGGGCGAAACAATCAAGGACACTACAAAGATAGTCAGCAGTTATGCAGACATTCTTGTAATCCGTCACCCCATAGCCGGAGCTTCAAAGGCTGCTGCACTTACTGCCGACTGTTCAGTAATCAATGCCGGAGACGGCGGACATCTTCACCCCACACAGACCCTTACCGACCTACTCACCTTGAAAATTGAAAAGAAAAAACTGTCCGGTCTCACTATAGGTATGTGCGGTGACTTAATAAACGGTCGTACTGTGCATTCTCTCTGCAAAGCCCTTAGTATGTTTGAGAATAATAAGTTTATATTCATCTCTACGCCGGAATTACGTATGCCGGCTTACATAAAAGACATCATCAAGGCTAACGGAAGTACTTTCGAGGAAGTCGACACCCTCGAAGAAGCTATAGACAAACTTGATGTTCTTTATATGACACGCATTCAGCAGGAACGTTTCGCAAGCGAAGAAGAATATTTAGCTCAGAAAAATACTTACGTCCTTGACCGCAGAAAAATGCAACTTGCTAAAAAAGACATGATTGTACTGCACCCGTTGCCGAGAGTAGACGAGATAACAGTTGACGTTGACGAGGACAGCCGTGCTATGTACTTCACACAAGCTAAATACGGCGTGTTTGCACGTATGGCACTTATACTTACCATACTAAGTGAAGACAAGTCCACACAGCTTTTAAAGGGCAAAATCTACAACTCTGTAAAATGTGACAACCCACGTTGCATAACAAACCATGAACACTATTTACCTAAGAGTTTCCGTTCAAGCGGTGATGAAACACTCCTTGAATGCGAGTTCTGCGACGAGAGAAAACTTATATAAATAAAACAAACCTGCTCCCTTATGTATTAGTTACACGGAGCAGGTTTTTATTATTCGTATATGATATTGACATAAGGGGAGTTATATGTGCTTATATTTTCCGGAGTTCCGGAATGTACCGGAAGATATACCGCCATTAAATTCGGGTTATTGGCAACATATAGGTTTTCAAGGTATGAATTGACGTGGATTTCCCTTAGTGAACTATCTGTTACTTCAAGGCTTCTGAGACTTTTGAACTTTTCAAGGTTAAGGACTGTTTCATTTTGTATTCCGGTAAGTTCTAATTTTGTAAGAGTAGCCGAAATATCCTGCAAACCGTCAAGGCTTTCAATTACAGGGTCAGGCTCAATCTCTGACGAAATACATAATTCCTTAAGGTTTTTCAGTCCGGAAAAGTCTTTCAGATTACGGAATGTACACTTTCCGGCAACCTCAAAATTTTTCAGCTTTTTGCAGTTGCTGAGATATGACCAGTCATCAATGCCAGTTTTATCAATGCCATCAGAATTTTGTCTGATTATTATTAAATCTGTAAGGAAATTTTTATTTTCCAGAAAACTTACATCATTTGTAACGGCATTGTCTATATGAAGTTTTTTAAGAAAATAAAGTCCTCTGATATTATCAACATCTTTATCTGTGATTAAATCATCAAAATTCATATCTGTGACGAGTTTAGTAGTAAAACGGCAGACTATTCTTCCGGCTATAATGCAGTTTGAGAACAAAACCAGTACCAAAACACAAATAACAGCAATTATTTTTTTATGGTTGGTTTTGATTTTTTCTTTCATTTCAGAGAGACGCATATAAATTGGTCTCCCATGCCGGAATATACAACTGATGTCTGATATACAGCTTGTACTGTGGATTCAATGTCATGATGAGCAGGGGGATTTCAAAAATATCTTCATTTCTATGGTACAGTGCTATCATGAGTTTAGGAGCGTCATGTGAAATGGTATTGGAAGCACCCCATATTGCCTCACGTTCAAAGCCCTCAACGTCCATTTTTATTATCGTCGCCGGACGGTTGCCGTTAACGATACTGTCCACTGCCCTTGCCGTAACCATAGTGGTGGCGTTTGCAGAAATAGCAGACTGTCTGCCGGCTTTTGAAGCAAAAGGCAACTCGCCGTCTGTACTCCATGCGGCAGCATTATATGTGAAGACATTCGGCATATCACCGACATATTTCACGAGTTTTTTATAGTTTTTTCTGTCCGGCTCTACAGCATATATTTCGGCGTATTTACCACGTGTAAATTCAAGAAGTTCACGTATTGTATCGCCGTTGTAAGCACCCAAATCAACGTACACTTCATTAAGACCGGGCTTTATTATCTTGCGGTAAATTTCGGATTTCGGAGTTGTCACCGCCGAAAGATATTCTATTTTTCCGCTTATCTTGAAATTTATAATATTAGCATAGACTTTTCTTGAATAGTCGTCGGCGAGACTGTCGTATACTTTCTGGATTTTCTCGGCATTCTGCACACAGTACTCGTAAGTAAACAGACCTTTGCCCACAACGGGAACGTCCGGCACATAAAGAGTATGCCGTGAAGCTATATTGTGTATCTTATCAACTATTTCTTGATAGCCCGCCGCAAAGGCAAGTACTACTACAAAGTCATCAACCATTGATTCAACTTCCGAAAGCTTATGAACTTTGAAACCCTCAAATGAGTGACCCCTTACAAAGTCGTCGCTTGCAAAAATTCCGGAAACAACTATATTTCTTTCTCTGAACACAGACATTATCTTTAAAGCACCGTCGCCCATGCCGTAAATAAAAATAGGTCTTTTTTCGGCTGAGAGTCTATCCCAGCATGATTGTTTTTCTGTAATAAAGGAGAGCATACTTTCACCCCATGATTAATAATTATCGTCGTTATTTTCATGACCGTCTATATTTATAAGGTCACGTCCTCTTATGCCATACTTGTCACGGACATCATTCAGATACTGGTCTATCATATCGGAGACTTTACGTGCATTCTTTATGCTTTTTATCTCTTTTGTGGGCGTGTCACGGTCACGGCTATAGATTATGATAGTTCCGCACCCGAAAATCCTCTGACCAAATGAAAAAGTCATTTTTTTGTCATCTATCTTATATATTTCCATTTCGTCTTCTTCGATATTGAAAAAACCTTTTCGTGTTATGATTTTATTTTCAGTAAGAAAATATCTCGTGAATGATAAGGGAAGTCCTAAAAAAGTACGTTTCTTATCTGTCCACACATATGGTATATCTTTTTTATTCATACCAGTCATCTCCAGTCGTCTTGAATATCTTCTTATTATTTTACCACAAAATAACATATTAGTCAACTAAAAACTTCAATAAAATAGTATAAATTTGTTTTTATGCCATAGTGGCTATTGAAATTACACAAAACAGGGAGTATAATATTATATGAGAAATAATATGAAAAGAGGTACGATTTATGAACGAAAAAAACAAAACAGAATCAAATCCTTTGCAGACAGAATCGGTCTTCAGGCTGATGATTAAGTTTGCAATACCAAGTATACTGGGTATGCTTGTATCGTCACTGTATAATATTGTTGACCAGTTATTTATCGGTCATGCAGTGGGCATTGACGGAAACTCAGCTACAAATGTTGCCTTTCCTTTCACAACGGCGTGTACTGCCCTTGCCTTGCTTTTCGGTATAGGCGGTGCTTCATGTTTCAATCTTACTATGGGCAGGGGAGACAAAAAACAAGCAGGTTACTTTGCCGGAAACTCTTTCGCTCTGCTCGCCGTAAGCGGTATTATACTTAGTGCAGTAACGCTCATTTTCCTTAATCCTTTACTTAATATTTTCGGAGCTCCGAAAGGAATAGTAATGCAGTATGCACATGATTACGTTAAAGTAACGGCTATAGGCTTTCCGTTCTTGGTTTTCACAACCGGTGGCGGTCATCTTATACGTGCCGACGGCAGTCCGCAAATGGCTATGACTTGCAATATTATAGGTGCTGTTATAAATACCGGTCTTGACGCTCTCTTTGTAATGGTTTTCCACTGGGGCATGAAAGGTGCAGCGTGGGCTACCGTTATCGGACAAATTGTATCTGCTGTAATCGTATTTGTATATGCAATGCACTACAAAACTGTACCGCTCGGAAAAGAACACATAAAGATTAAATTTTTTACCGCAAGACGTATAGCCTCCATAGGAATGGCTTCATTCTTCAATCAGATAGCTATTGCAATAGTACAGATAGTCCTAAATAATTCACTTAAGCATTACGGTTCATTATCAGTATACGGAGATTCAGAACCTATCGCAGTATGCGGTATTGTAATGAAAGTCAATATGATAGTATTCGCTATAGTTATCGGACTTGCTCAGGGTACTCAGCCTATTGAGAGTTTCAATTACGGTGCAAGGCAATACGGACGTGTACGCAGTGCCTACAAACTTGCTGTAACAGTCGGTGCGGTCGTATCAGTTATTGCGTTTATACTTTTCCATTTATTTCCGAGACAGATTCTTTCGCTTTTTGGAAGCGGTACTGATACATATTACGAACTCGGCGAAAAGTTCTTCAAGATATTCCTTTTCTTTACATGGCTTAACTGTCTACAGCCGATAACTTCAACTTTCTTTACCTCAATCGGCAAACCTATAAAGGGCGTTTTCCTGTCTCTTACAAGGCAGATAATTTTCTTTATACCATTCCTGCTTATATTACCGCACTTTTTCCAGTCTGGGATTGACGGAATAGTCTACACAGGTCCTACAGCGGACTTCCTCTCAGCTATTGTTGCTATTGCTATGGCTTTCTATGAGTTTCGCAATATACGCAAGCTGGAGGCAGAGGGAAAATAATTATGTATTCTGCAAATGAAATCATGAATAACACTTCATTCTGGTATTACTTTCTAAGCGTTAATTTCCCGAATGCTTACGACGAAACCACAGATACGGATATTTCCGAAATAATCGAAGAATACAGTCCCGACAATGACTGGATTGACGAATTTGTACAGTATTCAGACGAAATATTCAACCAAAATGACGGGTACGTCGATAACCCGAACACAATTGAACTTAATCTTAACGGTCATGACTTTAAGATTGAATTTCATGCAGGAGATACTGTCTATTTCCTTGACGGTCAGCAAATCGGCTGTACAGGCGGTCATTTTATTCTCGGTAAAATTGACTTTCAGCTTTTTTCTGAACTTACTCACGGCATTGCAGACAAAAGGATTTTTCTGCTTGTCATGCCTATGGTCTCGCTGAAAGATACAGATATTCCAAATGCAAGGAATATTATACGGTCTGCTCTTGGTTTGCTGAAACTGAAAAAAGAACACATAAACAAAATAACTGATATGATTACTGACGGTTTATCAATATGAAACAAAAAGGGTCTTCCTATGTATCGGAAGACCTTTTTTATACATAATATTCTATAAAATAAAAAAGTCCTCTGAAAATATCAGAAGACTTTCAAATGGTTGGAGTAGCTGGATTCGAACCAGCGAGATGACAGAGTCAAAGTCTGTTGCCTTACCGCTTGGCTATACCCCAATGTTACTAAACTATTATATCAGATTATCCGGAAAAAATCAAGAGGGTGGAGATATATTTTCTTTTTTTAACAAAAAATACCGGCGTTTTCACACCGGTATTTGATATAATCAATAAAAAGTTGCTACTTCCTTTTCCGGAGGTGCAGACGGTGTATAGTCTGTAACAAACAATACAGGTCCTTTTCCACGATACAGCTTATGACGCTGAACTTTTATCTTTGCAGTAAGCATTATCCAGCTTTTTTCCTTGATTTTTGATATATCATCAAACTGTCCAACGCACCAGCAGTACTGTATATCATCAACACAGCAGGTCATTATATGCCGTCCGACAGCAAGCGTATTTTTCGGGAATTTCGGATTTCTTGCAACTAATGCACGGAATGTTATTGTTTTACCGTCATATTTTTCCGGTTCTTCCATGATGTCACGATACCACAGTGCATAGTCGTTGTCGTTAATGATGATATGCGGTGCTTCAATGTCAAAGGGCAGTGGGTCTTCAATGTCGTCATATGCAACAGTTCCGTCGGTATATTCATAGGCAATCTCACAGCGACGGCTTACACCCCTTACTATCTGGTGAAACTGGTTCGGGTCATAGCTTCTTTCAAAGCGATTAAATACCACGAGTTCACAGACATTGAACTTATCAACAACAAGGCTTCTCATATTCGCATTATACTGTGCAAAGGAAGTTGAATCGACAAAACACATAATCTGATAAAAAGCCCAGCCGTCCGGAGCAGCGTCAAAAAGTTCCGTAACCTGCCACATACCATTATATTCTATAACGATACGTTCAGCACTGCACTCATCAACAAGTCTTTGGAGATTTTCCGGTGTCATGTCGGATTTATCATCAACTACACGCAGGAAAATATTATCTTTTTCAAAGTCTGTCGTGTCATATTCTTCTTCGCCCTCCTCAAAGACAAGCAGGAGAGTTCTTTCACCAGTATTGAAACGCTTGTCTCCGAGAGTTTCCTGAATGAACTTTGTCTTACCGGATTCAAGAAATCCTAAAAACAGATACACGGGTATTGTTTCTTCTTCATTGTAAGGCATTCAGCAAACCTCCTTATTCAGCACAGAAAAGCTCTGCAATCGCCTTTTCGTTAATCTTTGAACCGATTACACACAGTCTGCCTGTAGTGCCTGCACTTCCTCTGCGTACATCAGGCATATCCGGCACATAGTCAAAGTGAATCCATTCGCCGTCGCTTGCCGGAACAATTCCTTTTGCACGGAGAATCATACCGTAAGTATCAGAATCAGAGAGTTTTTCGAGAGCATTTCTGATTTCTTCTTCTGTGTACGGTTTAGCAGTCTCAACACCCCAGCTTGTGAATACATCATCTGCATGGTGGTGATGATGTTCGTGGTCGTGACAGCCACAAGTGCAGTCTTCACCGTGTTCATGCTCATGGTGATGGTGTTCGTGTTCTTCATTGTCATGGTCGTGGTGATGGTCGTGGTCGTGACAGCCACAGGTGCAGTCTTCACCGTGTTCATGGTCATGATGATGGTGTTCATGTTCTTCTTCATCATGGTGGTGATGATGATGTTCGTGCTGTTCATGGAGCAGGTGCTTTAACTCGTCGTCGAGAGTATTTTTCTGTGTCATAGCCTCGACAAGCTGTAATCCTGTAAGCTGTTCCCACTCAGTAGTAACGATAGGTGCTGACGGGTTGCACTCACGGAGACGTTTTACGCAGTCATCAAGCTTATCCTGTGAAAGTCCGCCGGTATGGCTGAGTATCAGACAGCTTGCATATGTTATCTGATTATTGAAGAACTCGCCGAAATTCTTCTGATACATCTTGCATTTCTTAGCGTCAACGACTGTGGTGAATCCGTCAAGCTCAACATCGTGTGCGTCGATATTCTGAACTGCCTTTATAACGTCGCTGAGTTTGCCAACGCCGGAAGGTTCGATTAGGATTCTGTCGGGGTGGTACTGCTCAATAACCTGCTCCAGAGCCTTTCCGAAATCTCCCACAAGGCTACAGCAGATACAGCCGGAATTCATCTCGGTGATTTCGATTCCTGCGTCCTGAAGAAATCCGCCGTCAATGCCTATCTGTCCGAACTCGTTTTCAATAAGGACAAGCTTTTCACCCTTATATCCCTCTGAAATGAGTTTCTTGATGAGCGTGGTTTTTCCTGCACCAAGAAAGCCGGAAAAAATTGTGATTTTTGTCATATACAAACACTTCTTTACTTTATATACTATCCCATATATACAGGACGTAATTTTATTATAGCACTATTTTCTGGAAAATGCAAGACCCCATGCATAAGTGCAACAAATTATCATCTTTTTATCATAATGCCATTCCTTATTAATATGAAAGAAATATGAAAACTTAAAAAAATCTATGGAAATTTTTTTGGAATTATGTTATAATAACTACGTGAATTTATAAAGGAGGAATGTACATGAAAAAAGTACAGATTACAGAAACCGTCCTGCGTGACGCTAATCAGTCACTCATGGCTACCCGTCTGCCGTATTCCGATTATGAAGATATTCTGCCGGATATGGACAAAGCAGGCTACTACTCGATTGAATGCTGGGGCGGTGCGACTTTTGATTCCTGTCTTCGCTATCTCAATGAAGACCCGTGGGAACGTCTAAGAAATCTGAGAAGACTTCTCCCAAATAACAGATTGCAGATGCTATTGAGAGGGCAGAATCTTCTCGGCTACAAACACTATCATGATGATGTGGTGGAAAAGTTTATAGAACTTTCTATCAAGAACGGTATCGACATAATACGTATTTTTGACGCTCTTAATGATTTCCGAAATCTCGGCACTGCCCTTGACGCTACCATGAAATATGCTACCCCTAAGACTATCGCTTCCGGCTGTATATCATATACTCAAAGTCCGGTGCATACTGTAGACAAGTACATTGAAATGTGCCGTGAACTCAAAAGAATGGGTTTTCAGACTATATGCCTTAAAGATATGGCTGGCACTATGACACCCTATGAAGCAGAAAGTCTCATCAAGGGAATAAAGGACGCTGTAGGCGATATTCCGCTTATTCTTCATACTCACTGTACTACCGGCATGGCTTACATGACACTCACTAAAGCTATAGAATCCGGCATAGATGTTATTGACTGTGCTTCATCATGCTTTTCCGGCGGTACTTCTCAGCCGTCAACAGAGACTATGTTCTATGCTTTACAGCAGTACGGCATTGAAACAGGTCTTGACGAAAATATTATCAACAAGGTCAACGACTACTTCAAACCTATAAAGCAGAAATACGTTGACAGCGGTCAGATTAACCCCAAAAGCCTTTCTACAGACGCACAGGCTCTTGTATACAAAGTACCCGGCGGTATGCTCTCAAATATGATTGCTAATCTTACCGATATGCACGCTATGGACAAGTTTGACGAGGCTTTAAAGGAAATTCCGGAAGTAAGAAAAGACCTCGGCTATCCTCCTCTTGTTACACCCCTTTCACAAATGGTAGGAAATCAAGCCGTAACTAACGTTCTTGTCGGCGAAAGATACAAGAACATATCAAAGGAAATCAAAAACTACATCAAAGGCGAATACGGCACTGCACCTGCTCCGGTAAGTCAGGAACTTATCACTAAGGTTATCGGTGAGGGCGGTAAGCCTGTTGACTGTCGTATTGAAGACCAAAAACGCACAGGCGAGGAATTTGAATCAGCCCGTGAGGCTCTCGGCGATTTGGCACGCTCTGAAGAAGACATCATGAGCTACATATGCTATCCCGACCAGACTATGAAATTCCTACAGTCTCGCCGTGAAAAAGAAGAAAACGAGGCTGTATATACTATTGAAGCTATCGACTAAGGGGGTGTTTATATGAGTATAGCAGATGCAGGAATTACTGCAATATTCGGCTATGCGGTAGTATTTTCCGGACTGCTCATTCTTATGGCTGTAATCTCCATAATGGGTGCTTATTTTAAATCAAAGGAAAAAACAACTGAAAAATCTGCTGAACCAGCAAAACAGGAAACAGAACCAAATAAAATTCCTAAGCTTGTAAAGGTTAACAAGCCTGTG
The DNA here is from genome assembly GCA_023667045.1 of Ruminococcus flavefaciens. Taxonomy (GTDB): domain Bacteria; phylum Bacillota; class Clostridia; order Oscillospirales; family Ruminococcaceae; genus Ruminococcus; species Ruminococcus flavefaciens_AC. Next base: position 258,221 of record JAMPAU010000002.1, read on the forward strand.
GCTAAAGGCTCTGCCGGACACGTAAAGCTATATGATGTTCCCGACAAGGAAGCCGCTATGATTATGGCTATTGTTGCCGATACTATGCAGAAACCTATAAATGAACTGCATTTTATTTCCATTAAGGAGGTTAAATAATTTATGAAGTACAAAGTTACACTTAACGGAAAAACCTATGAAGTAGAAGTGGAACACGGAAAGGCTGTTTTACTGGACGAATATGAGGCTCTCGCACCTGCTCCGGCGGCTGCCACTGCCCCTGCTGAGTCTGCACCGGTACAGTCCACTCCTGCTCCTGCACCCGCTCCGGTAAGCCTTGCCGACGGCGAGACTATTTCCGCTCCTATGCCGGGAAATATAATCCGTGTGGACGTAAAAGAGGGCGATAAAGTTACTGCCGGACAGGTGCTTGTTATATTAGAAGCCATGAAAATGGAAAACGAAATAGTTTCTTCCAAAGACGGCACTGTAGCACAGGTGGTCACAAGCAAGGGTGCAGTCGTTGAAACAGGTTCACCGCTTGTCGTAATAGCATAAAGGGGGTATTTGAATGGATATTCTTGAAACCCTTAAAACCCTTGCTTCTGAATCCGGCTTTGCAGGATTTCTTTCAATAGACGGTCTGAAAAATCTTGTGATGATACTTGTTTCATTCTTTCTGCTCTATCTCGGCATTAAAAGAAAATTTGAACCGCTTTTACTTGTCGGAATAGCTTTCGGCTGTCTGCTTGTAAACGTATCAAACTTCTTTTCTGACGGAGTAAGTTCAGCAGAGGCACTCTATCACCCAGAACTATGGGACGCATTCCTTGACCCGAACAGTGAATTTTATCACAGCTACGGTCACATAATGTCCGCCGGAGGACTGCTTGATATTCTCTACATAGGCGTAAAATCCGGACTTTATCCATCGCTTATATTCTTAGGTGTCGGAGCAATGACAGATTTCGGACCTCTGCTTGCAAACCCTAAAAGTCTTCTGCTTGGTGCTGCTGCACAGATGGGCGTATTCCTTGCATTTTTCGGAGCTGTATGTCTTGGATTTACAGGTGAAGAAGCCGCCTCAATCGGTATTATCGGCGGTGCTGACGGTCCGACGGCTATATTCCTGACAACCCGTCTTGCTCCTCATCTTCTTGGTCCTATAGCTATAGCGGCATATTCATATATGGCTCTCATTCCTATGATTCAGCCACGTCTTATGAATCTGCTTACAACAGAAAAAGAACGCAAGGTAGTAATGGAACAAAGCCGTACAGTATCAAAAACAGAAAAAATAATCTTTCCGATTGTAGTAGCAGTCTTTGTTATCCTGCTCCTGCCGTCAACTGCTCCGCTTATTGGCTGTCTCATGCTCGGCAACCTTTGGAAAGAATGCGGAGTTACTGAGAGACTTTCCGATACTGTACAGAATGCACTTATGAATATAGTAACTGTATTCCTCGGAATTTCAGTCGGTGCTACAACAGTAGCCTCACGCTTCCTTACACTTCAAACACTGGAAATAGTCGGTCTCGGACTTATCGCTTTCTGCTTCTCTACAGTCGGCGGTCTGCTTGTCGGAAAACTCATGTATAAACTTTCCGGCGGTAAAATCAATCCCCTTATTGGTTCTGCCGGAGTTTCTGCCGTACCAATGGCTGCGAGAGTTTCACAGATTGAGGGACAAAAGGCTAACCCGAAAAACTTCCTGCTCATGCACGCTATGGGTCCTAACGTTGCCGGAGTTATCGGCTCTGCAATAGCTGCCGGATTCCTGCTTGCAGTATTCAAGTAAAAACAAAAAGCTGTCGGATATTCTCCGGCAGTTTTTTTATTTATATATCATTATGCTTTTATTATATCTAAAGGCTTTATATATTATTTCTGATATATCGGGATTTCCGGTATATTCTATGGTATAGTCTATTAGTTCGTCGTCGCCTTGCAGATAAATACTAAAACTATCCAGTCCGGAAACTCTTTTCAGAAACTTCATTAAAATATGGGATTCCAGTTTATCCGGACACCAGTATGCAGTGTTTCTTAAATCATATATCGCATTTGTGGTAAGCATAACAGGAGTATCAATATTTTCTGTGCTGTAGCTTGATGTTTCAAACTCTTTAAGTATCAGTGAATCTTCCGTTTCAAATTTTCGTGGAGTATGCGAATATTTTTCACCGCCCCAAAAAAATTTCATCTCCTTTATTCCGGCAACTGAAAAATCTTTTTCAGATATTATTATATCAATATGGTAATCCATAATATACCAGCCTTTCACTTTATGTCGGATATTATTATATCATGGCTTTTCCAGAAAGTCAATTCCTTAATTTTTTTCAGGGGGATTGACATTTTATGCTTTTTGCATTATAATAGAATGGTAGTTATTTATGCAGAGGTGCAAAATGAAACAAGGACACAAAAAGAAAAAACAAATTTATTATCTGCAATCAGCTATATTCGTACTGTTACTGCTTATACTTATATATGGTATACTGGTGGTTATTTCTTCTTGCAAGTCAGAAAAAAATAACATCACTGAAACTTCTGTACGCACAAGTACGGCGGTTCAGACACAGACGGAAACAACTACTGAATATACTGAAACTGTCACCGAAGCAACCGACGAACAGAAAAATATTTCTGCACGTCCTGAAAAAACTGATAAATCACAGCGTATAAGTCCGGATTATAAAGCCGGATACGCTTTACTTATGAACGCCGGTACGCATGAGGTTGCAGCATACAGAAATGCAAACGCCAGAATGTACCCTGCGTCTCTTACAAAGATAATGACGCTTATTGTCGCCGTTGAGAATATTGAAGACCTTTCTGATACAGTTAAGATAACTGACGATATGGTCTTTCCTATGATAGAGCGTGACGCATCAAGAGCAGGTTTTCTGCCCGATGAAACACCCACGCTTGAAGACGCATTATACGGAATGATTCTCAGCTCCGGTGCAGATGCGGCACTCGCTGTCGCACAATATGTCGCAGGCTCTGAAGAGGCTTTCGTTGAACTTATGAACATGAAAGCCGGAGAGCTTGGGCTTAAAAGTACTCATTTCACTAATGTAGTTGGTCTCCATGACAAGGAGCATTACAGCACAGCAACAGATATGGCGCTGATTCTGGAGTACGCAATTCAGAACGAAACCTGCCGGAAAATTATTTCTGCCTATGAGTACAAAGTCCCTCCTACAGAACAAAACCCTGAGGGGCTGACTTTTACGAGCATTTTTTTCAGCCGTATGTACGGCAATGAAATGCCCGATGTTACAATACAAGGAGGTAAAACCGGTTTTACTGTAAAAGCTAAAAACTGTATGGGTAGCTTTGCTGAAATCAATGGAGAAACATACATTCTTATTCTGTGCGGATATTCGGACAGGTGGAATGCTGTATATGATACTCTCAGCATTTACAGCGTATACGGAGCAGGCGGTGAAAAATACGTCTCCGAAAACAGTAAAAGCTGATGATTCCTAAACCGGTAATGAATAACTCGTTATTCATTTTTTGCCTCCGGATAGTGCATAAAATTTCGGAGGAATTATAATGGGAAAACCACGCCTCAGAAAAGGTCGCTTTATTGCTTCAATATTTATAATGGTATTGGTTATCTTCGCTACAGACGGCATGAAAAGAGCCGTGCTTGAACATATGAATCTATATGGCTCTGACAGGGCTATTGTTGTACGTCAGGAGGGAAGTATAAGAAAACCCGCTGAAATCAGCTATACAATAACCGGAAATGATGAAAGTCAGAACTCCGGATTTTCAGAGCTGAATATAGATTCGTCTAAGCTTGTTTCCGGTGAGCTTATAATGGTTAATAATAATCTGCCGTATGTATCGCCGGAAATACCAGCCACTGTTGACCTTATACATTACAGAAATGATTACTACACACTTATAAATGAAACAGATTCCGTTATCCTTAATACAGAGGCAGCCAATGCCCTCAATCTTATGATGGCGGATTATTACAGTTCTACCGGACAGGCAAATTTCCTTGTTTACGGTACTACTGATACATACACCGGAGAGGGTTCTTACTGTCCGCAGTTCTTTCCGGAATCGGCAACAGGAAATACGGTGGATTTGGCGGTTAATGTCGGCAGTTCGGTTTTTACCTATGACGGCTGTGACGTTGAAAAATGGATTGTTGAAAACTGCCATAATTATGGGTATATTATAAGGTTTCCGGCAAGAAAAGCCGAAATAACAGGCTCGGATTTCTGCCCGTGGCATCTCCGCTATGTCGGAAAAATTCACGCCACTGTAATGAAAAAGCTGAATTACTGCCTTGAAGAATATCTGAGTTTTCTTAGCGGATATACTTTTGACCACCCGCTTTCATACAATCTTGACGGTACTATGTACTCGATATATACCGTGAAATCAACAGGTGAAACTACTCCTGTGCAAGTGCCGTCTTCCGGCAGTTATACAATTTCCGGCAACAATACTGACAGCTTTATTATAACGTCAGTCAAGTTTTAATCATTTTTTCCGTAATACCCGATACGCTTCCCTCATATATATTCAGAAAAGGGAGGCGGTACATTTGAAAAATATTCTGAAAAAGATAACGGCGGTGCTTACTGCACTGCTGATATCCGCACTGTTTATTTCTGCTGACAAGGCTGAAGATGCTCAGGAAAAATATTCGGCTCATATTCTGATAGAAGCACGCACAGGTGCTGTCCTTGATGAGTATAACGCTGATTTGCGTATGAATGCAGGCTACATGACCAAGCTGATGTCGCTGATTCTGATAGCGGAGGATATTGAGAAAGGCAAATACACAACAGGCACTGTTATGACAGCGTCGCAGGCTGTCGCCGGTACTGACGGTGCTGTGGTGTGGATTGAGCCGGACGAAAATATTACCGTTGACGAACTGCTGAAGGCTGTGATTGTCGGCAATGCAAACGACGCAATGACGGTTCTTGCTGAATATTCCGAGCAATCTGTTGAGGATTTTGTTATGCGTATGAACAGTGAAGCTTTTGACCTCGGTCTGCGAAATACCGCTTTTTATTCGCCTTATGGGTATTATGATGAGCGGGAATACACAACCGCACACGATTTGGCTATAATCTGTGCGAAACTCTCTGAGTATGATGCTTTAGAGCCATATTTCTGTCTCTGGCGTGACTTTGTCAGAGACGGAAAGGCAGAGCTTGTAAGCGAAAATACACTTTCACGTACTTACGACCGCCACATCGGCTTTAAAGCGTCACATTCTGAAAAATCCGGCTACTGCATTGCAGAGGGCGGAAGAAACGACGAGGGAAATGTTTATATTTCTGTAGTTCTTGGTGCTGAAAATGACGATATATCAATGAGCAAGGCTAAGGAACTTATCAACAGGGGATTCAGCGGTTTTCATGTTATGGCTACTATGTTCCCCGATGAAATGCTTATGCCTGTAAAAGTAAAAAACGGCGTTGAGCTGGCTGTTGAAATATGTCTGAAAAACCAAAGCAATTTAGTTGTGCCGAAAAGCGTAAGCGAACTGAATACAGTAGTTGTACTGCCGGAATACCTTACAGCACCACTCAAAAAAGGGCAGGTGATAGGCTCGGCAGGATTCTACAGCGGTGATACGCTGGTGTGCGAAACTGACATTATTGTGAAAAATAACGTGAAAGCTCTTTCTTTCGGTTATTCTTTTAAGAAAATTTTGTCTAATATTATCAAAAAACAGGGTTGAATATTATGAATTATGTCAAATATTCAAATTACTCTTGAAAAAAATCTGAAAATATAGTATTATAAATATGGTAAATTATATTTGTACGGGTTTTTCGCCGTGCAAACTGGAGGTAAGTAAAATGTCTTTAAAACTCAATACAAAATATCTCGGCGATTTTATTAACTGTGATGAACTCGCAGGCATAAAGGCTCAGGTTGAGGCTGCCGCTGATTCTCTCCACAAGAAAAACGGTCTCGGAAATGATTTTCTCGGCTGGGTTGAACTTCCTACAAATTACGACAAGGAAGAATTTGAAAGAATCAAGTCCGCTGCTGAAAAAATCAAGAATAATTCAGATATTCTTATCGTTATCGGTATCGGCGGTTCATATCTCGGTGCAAGAGCAGCTATCGAACTCCTCAAATCGCCCCTTTACAATAACATGAAAAAAGATACCCCCGACATCTACTATGTCGGAAACAGCATTAATCCTACATACCTTAATGAAATTATCGCACTCTGCAAGGATAAGGATTTCTCTGTAAACGTTATCTCAAAGTCCGGCACTACTACAGAACCTGCTCTCGCTTTCAGAATCTTCAAGAAAATGGTTGAAGAAAAGTACGGCAAGAAAGAAGCTAAAAACCGTATCTTTGCTACTACAGACAAGGCAAGAGGAACTCTCAAAAACCTCTCCGACGCTGAGGGCTATGAGACTTTCGTTATTCCTGACGATGTAGGCGGACGTTTTTCTGTTCTCACTGCTGTTGGTCTTCTCCCGATTGCTGTTGCCGGCTGTGATATTGATAAGCTCATGGCAGGTGCAAGAAAGGCTCAGAATGATTTCTGTGCAGATTTCGACAACAATGACTGCTACAAGTATGCAGCACTCAGAAATATTCTCTACAGAAAGGGCAAGTCCGTTGAAATGCTCGTTTCTTATGACCCAAGCTTTGTTATGATGTCTGAATGGTACAAGCAACTTTTCGGCGAGAGCGAAGGCAAGGACAATAAGGGCATTTTCCCGTCTTCTGCTGTATTCTCAACAGACCTGCACTCTATGGGTCAGTATATTCAGGACGGTGCAAGAATCCTCTTTGAGACTGTTGTTGATATAAAGAATCCGAAGACCGACCTCTTCCTTGAACCAGATGCAGAAAACCTTGATGGTCTCAACTTCCTCACAAATCAGAATATGTCTGTTGTAAACAGAAAGGCTTTCGAGGGTACTGTTCTTGCTCACACTGAGGGCGGAGTTCCGAATATTATTCTTGAACTTGACGATACTACTGAAGAAAGCGTCGGCTATATGATTTATTTCTTTGAAAAAGCCTGTGCTGTTTCCGGATACGTTCTTGGCGTTAATCCGTTCAATCAGCCCGGTGTTGAGAGCTATAAGTCAAATATGTTCGCACTTCTTGGCAAACCCGGCTATGAGGGTGCAAAGGCTGAACTTGAGGCAAAGCTCGGCTGATTTCACTGAAAAACTTGACATAACTGTCATGATAAAGTATAATTAATATATGCTCTCCGTTTTTTCGGCGGAGGCATATATATTACGAAAATGCCGTAAGGCATCGGAAGGAGTAAACTTATGATTAAACTGATTACCGGAAAAAAAGGTACAGGCAAAACAAAGGTTCTTATCGACCAGATTAATGAATCTGTAAAATCCACAAACGGCAGTGTCGTATGTGTTGAAAAAGGCTCAACTGTAAGATATTCTATCAGCCGTAAGGCAAGATGGTGCGATACAGAATACTACAACGTTGAGGGCTATGAGGCTTTCTATGGCTTTATCGCTGGTCTTCTTGCAAGCAACTACGATATTACCGACATATACGTTGACGGTATCTTCAAAATCGGCGGTCGTGATTACGAGACTTTCGGCAAAATGCTTGAAAAGATTGACAAGCTCACCGGCGAAGACGTTTCCGTTGTATTCACCGTTTCTGCTGACGTTGAAGAACTCTCTGAAAACGTAAAGCAGTTTATCAAGTAATTCTGAAATAAAATTTTACTTTTTTTCGGAAACACCTATTGACATATCTTGTAAATTGGTGTATAATATATTTTATGATGCTCTGAAGGGTTTTTGCGTATGAAAATTAATTTAAAACAACTTTTCAATATTGTAGGGGAATCCAAAGATATATGCTATTCTATAGGCGAGGACGAGCTTTCTGTCATTCACGGCTACAGCTTTTCTTCTCCGGTAAAGGTAAAAGGAAAAATTTTTAACCGTGCCGGAATTGTCTACCTTGAATACGCTGTTGATTTTTCCCTCTCTGTTACCTGTGACAGATGTCTCAAAGAATTTGAAAGGGAATATTCCTTTGATTTCTCTCATATTGTCGTCCCCTCTGTAAGCAATGATAACGATGAGTATATTGTTGCCGACAGTGAGAGCATTGAACTAAATGAAATTGCTTTTACTGACCTGCTGTTACAGCTTCCGTCAAAGAATCTTTGCAAAGATGACTGCAAGGGTCTATGTATGGTCTGTGGCTGTGACCTCAATGTCTCTGATTGCAATTGTCTCAATTCTGAGCTGTGAAGCTCTTTTGTAAGGAGGTAGAGAAAAATGGCTGTACCAAAGAGAAAAACTTCCAAGGCAAGACGTGATAAGAGACGTTCTGCTGTATGGAAGCTTGACGTGCCGGCTATGTCCAAATGCGACAACTGCGGTGCATATAAAGCTCCGCACAAGGTTTGCAAGAACTGCGGTTTCTATAAGGGCGTTGAGGTTATTAAAATCGACGCTTAATCGGCTTAATCCGATACATGAGAAGGAGAGGAGGAGTTAAGTCCTGCTCTCCTTTTTTTGAATTATCTGACAGGAGGCTTGTATGGTTAAAATCAAGAGCATAATTCATGGTTCTCCTGCTGAACGTATGGGCGTTCTGCCGGAAGATACCCTGTTTTCTATAAACGGTCAGGAAATTCATGACGTGCTTGATTATATGTTTTATGCCGCAGAAACTTCCGTTTCTCTCGAAATTATCCGAAATGACGAAAAATTTTCAGTCCCTATCGAAAAAGATGAATACGACGACATTGGTCTTGAATTTGATACTTTCCTAATGGACTCAAAACAGTCTTGCCGTAATAAGTGCGTTTTCTGCTTTATCGACCAAATGCCACCTAATATGCGTGAAACTCTCTACTTTAAGGACGACGACGCTCGTCTCTCTTTCCTGCAAGGAAATTATGTCACTCTCACTAATCTTGAACAGTCTGACATTGACAGAATTATTAAAATGAAACTTAATATAAACGTCTCCGTGCATACTACAAATCCGGAACTGCGTGTCAAGATGATGCATAACCGCTTTGCCGGCGAAAAGCTTAAATACATCTATCAGCTTGCCGAAAACGGTATACAGCTGAACTGTCAGATTGTATGCTGTCCGAATCTCAACGACGGCGACGAGCTAAGGCGTTCACTGACAGATTTAGGCGGACTTATGCCGAATATATCAAGCATGGCTGTTGTACCTGTCGGTCTTACAAAATTCCGTAAAGGTCTGTTTCCGCTGACAACGTTCACTCCGGAAAAAGCAGGAGAGACTATTGATATAATAGCAGAGTTTCAGGAAATTTTTCTGGAAAAATACGGCACGAGAACTGTTTTTCCGTCAGACGAGTTCTTTCTTATTGCAGAGCGTGAACTTCCGCCTATGGAATACTATGAAGATTTTCCGCAGTATGAAAACGGCGTGGGTATGATGCGTTCGCTTATTGACGAATTTGAAAAGGCTCTGGAAATAGCTGAATGGGAGGGCAGAAAACGTCACGTCTCGATAGCTACAGGATATTCAGCTTATCCGGTGATAAAATCTCTTGCGGAAAAGGCTGAAAAATATTTCCCTATGCTTAAATGCGATATTTACCGGATAAGAAACGACTTTTTCGGGGAGACTATTACTGTTACCGGACTTATTACCGCTCAGGATTTAATAGCACAGCTTAAAGACAAAAATCTCGGCGATAATCTTCTCATCTCGTCTTCCATGCTTATGCGTGACAATGAAATTTTTCTTGATGACCTTACAGTAACAGACGTTGAAAACGCTCTGGGCGTAAAAATAAGGCACACCCCTAATGACGGATATGAACTTCTTGACGCAATTATGGGAATTACTTACTGAAAATATGAAAGGAGTGCGATAAAATGTCAATACCAATTGTTGCAGTTGTCGGCAGACCAAATGTGGGCAAGTCAACACTTTTCAATAAAATTATCGGACAGAGGCTTTCAATAGTTGAAGATACACCCGGAGTTACCCGTGACCGTATTTACTCTAAATGCGAATGGCGTAACAAGCAGTTTATGGTGGTTGATACCGGAGGTATAGAACCCGACAGCGACGACGTTATACTTGCTCAGATGAGGAGACAGTCAGAGCTTGCCATTGAAAAAGCCGACGTTATTGTGTTTGTAACAGATATACGTTGCGGAGTAACTGCTGATGACTATGCGGTTGCTGAAATGCTGATAAAAAGCGGAAAGCCTATAATACTTGCTGTAAATAAATGCGATACTCTCGGCGAACCGCCTATGGAAATATATGAATTTTATAATCTCGGTCTCGGCGACCCCTACCCCGTATCTTCCGTACATGGTCACGGAACAGGCGATATGCTTGACGCTGTATATGAATATCTTCCGGATTCAGATGAAGAAGAATACGACGAGGAGTATATAAAGGTTGCTGTAATAGGCAAACCAAATGCCGGAAAGTCTTCACTTATAAACAAGATAGCTGGAGAAGAACGTGTGATAGTTTCAGATATTGCAGGAACTACAAGAGATTCAACCGATACGGTAATTGAAAATGAGTACGGAAAGTTTGTATTCATTGATACCGCAGGAATACGCAAAAAATCAAAGGTTACGGAGAGAGTGGAGCATTACAGCGTACTGAGGGCTTACATGGCGGTAGACCGTGCAGACGTATGCGTTATAATGATTGACGCTTCTGAGGGATTCACTGAGCAGGATTCAAAGGTTGCCGGTTATGCACATGAACAGGGTAAAGCCTGTGTTGTTGCTGTGAACAAATGGGACTTAATCGAAAAGAACGACAAGACAATGCAGGAATACCGCACAAAGCTTGAAAATGATTTCAGCTTTATGTCTTATGTGCCTTTTGTATTTATTTCCGCAAAGACAGGTCAGCGTATAAATAAGCTGTATGAACTGATAAAATATACCTTTGAACAGAACAGCATGAGAATATCAACCGGTATGCTGAATGACGTTCTCGCCTATGCTACCACAAGGGTACAGCCACCGTCAGACAAGGGCAGAAGACTGAAAATATATTACATGACCCAGCCATCAACCAAACCGCCTACCTTTGTTACCTTTGTCAACAGAGCAGACCTGTTTCATTTTTCTTACAGAAGATATATCGAAAATCAGATACGCTCAACATTCGGACTTGAGGGAACACCTGTGCGTTTTATAGTCCGTGAAAGAGGAGGAAACGACAAATGAAATTTTTACTTGCTGTTATTATTTCCATTGCACTGGGCTATCTTCTGGGAAGCTGTAACTTTTCAATTATAATAGTAAAAATCATGACCGGAAAGGATATACGTGAGCTTGGCAGTAAAAATGCCGGACTCACGAATACATACAGATGTGCAGGAAAAACCTGTGCATTGCTTACCCTTGCCGGAGACCTGCTCAAAGGTGTGCTTGCCGTTGCATTCTCAATGATGTTTGCAACTATGCTGAAAGCAGGTTTAAAGCCCGACAATGACACGCTGTACATAGGCTATATCGCCGGAATTTCCGCTATAATGGGACATATCTTCCCTCTGTACTATGGATTCAGAGGCGGAAAAGGCGTACTTGTTGCCGCTGCATCTTTCCTTATGATTGACCCGAAAGTATTCATTGCTATTTTTTCAATTTTTGTTGTTATTCTTGCAATATCAAAATATGTTTCGCTTGCCTCGATATTTTCAGCAACATACTGCCCTATAGCTGTATTCTGTATGTCATTTATTGTAGAGAATCAGACAATAGGTGCAAGTATTCTGTATACGCTCCTTTCCGCTGTAATGGCTGTTACTGTGGTATGGAAACACAAGCCGAATATTGACAGGCTTATTGCCGGAAATGAAAATAAATTCTCATTCAAGTCCGGCAGTCTTACAAAAAAATAAATAATAAAATGAGCATATCTGTAAGCCGGATATGCTCATTTGACAGGGGATTGTTTATGGCAGATATAGTTATACTGGGAGCAGGAAGTTTTGGTCTCAGCCTTGCAGTAACCGCCGAATACTGCGGCAAACATAATGTAACGGTCTGGTCTAAATTTCAGGAAGAAATTGACGGAATCAGAGCAAACGGCGAAAATACCGGCAAACTTCCGGACGTGAAGATTTCTGAAAATATCGCCCTCACAAGCGATATTTCATGCGTAAAAAACTGTGATATTCTTATCTTTGCTGTGCCGACTGTTTTCGTAAGGGAAACTGCACGGCTTGTCTCTCCTTATACAGACAGCAGAATGATTATTGTAAATACCGGAAAAGGCATTGAAAGCGGAAGTCTCAAAATGATGAGCGATGTAATAGGAGAGGAGATTAAAACAGAAAGAATAGCGGTTCTTTCCGGACCGTCGCACGCTGAAGAACTGGCAAGGCATATTCCTACTGCTGTGGTTGTTGCATCAAAAAATGCCGACTGTGCTGAATACGTTCAGAAAGTCTTTTCAAATGATTATCTGAAAGTGTATCTGAGCAGTGACGTGACAGGCTGTGAAATAGGCGGTGCTTTGAAAAATGTTATTGCTCTGTGCGTCGGAATATGCGACGGTATGGGTTACGGAGACAATACAAAATCTGCACTGATGACAAGAGGAATCTATGAAACGACACGTCTTGGAATGGCTCTCGGAGCTGACGAAAAAACATTCAGCGGTCTGACGGGAATAGGCGATTTGATAGTAACCTGCACAAGCCGTCACGGCAGAAACAGACAGGCTGGTTTACTTATCGGTCAAGGACTATCGCCGGCAGAAGCAGTTGAAAAAACAGGCACTGTAGAGGGTTATTCAAGCTGTAAAAATGCCTTTCAACTCGCACGGAAACTCAACATTGAAATGCCCATAACTGAACAGCTTTACATGGTGCTTTTTAATGACAAAGACGTAAAATCAGCAGTTGACGAACTTATGAAACGTCCGGCTTATTATGAGGCATTATAAAAAATTTTATAACATATATATTGATGAGGTGATTTTTTTATGATAAAAATTCTTGAATACAGAGGTCATGTAAGAAACTGGAAAGACCTTTGCGGAGAACTCGGCATAGAACCGCTCACTCGTGACGAGCGTGAAAAAAAGATAATAGAAAAGGCTTATGAAAAATGGGGTCACGGTATGGCAGACCACATTTACGGAATGTTTGCATTTGCACTCGAAGATGACGGAAAAATTTTCTGTATGCGTGACCAATTCGGCACTAAACCTTTCTACTACTATCAGACAGATGACGGAAAACTCCTTTTCGGTACAAATATACACAGAATCATGGAGCAGGACGGTTTTATAAAAGAAGTAAATACCGATATGCTACAGATTTATATGTCGCTGACTTACGTTGCCGGAGAAGATACTTTCTTTAAGGGTGTAAAAAAATTAATGCCGGGTCACTGGCTTGAATTTGCTGACGGAAAACTTACCGTTGAACGCTACTGGACACCGACTTTCAAGCCCGATAATTCAAAGTCCCTTGACGAATGGGCAGACGAAATTCACACCACAATACAGAAGATTTTTCCGGAAGTTAAGGAAGACGGCGAAACTGCTGAATCTTTCCTTTCCGGCGGTGTTGATTCTTCATACGTTCTTGCCATGTCAGACGCTAAAGTTACTGATTCCTGCGGTTACGATGATGAACGCTTTGACGAATCCGGTCTTGCAAAACAGACTGCTGATATTCTCGGACGTGAAAATAACCGCTGTCTGATTACTCCGGAGCAGTATTTTGACATTGTGCCGTATGTTATGTACAACATGGAACAGCCACTCGGCGACGCATCGGCTATAGTTTTCGCTATCGCTTGCAAGGCTACTGCCGAACATACTAAACTTTGCTATTCCGGCGAGGGTGCTGACGAATTTTTCGGCGGTTACAATATGTACCGCAATGCCGAAAGATACGGCGATAATCTGAAAAACTTCTACGTCGGCAATACCAACATTATGAAAGAAGACGAAAAACAGAAAATTCTGAAAAGCTATAATCCGGAAGTTCTGCCGATTAATCTTGTAAAGCACATATACGAGGAAACAGAGGGTCTTGACCCGCTCACAAAGATGTCCGACGTTGATATACAGATATGGCTTGAAGGTGATATTTACCTCAATGTAGATAAGATGAGTACCTGTGCAGGTCTTGAAATACGTATGCCACTTACCGATATGAGAGTTTTTGACATAGCTTCAAGAATGCCGTCTGAATACAAGGTAAACGACGAAATGAACAAAGTCGCTTTCAGAACTTCTGCCTCAAAGGTTCTTCCGGACGAAATAGCTTTCAGAAAGAAACTCGGCTTTATAGTTCCTATAAGAATATGGCTCGCCGATAACCGCTACAACGGTGATGTGAGAGCAAAATTCAACAGCGATATTGCTGAAAAGTTCTTTAATGTAGATGAGATAAATGAAATCTTCAATGAATATATCGGCGGTAACTCTGACACCTGGCGTAAAATCTGGACTATATATACTTTCCTTGTATGGTATGAGGAGTACTTTGTAAAAAGATAATGCTCCAGATATGATACGCTGGATTCAACAGATAATAAAACACTGAATAAAAAAACTCCCTCTGAATTTTATCCGGAGGGAGTTTTTATTTATTATTCATTTAATATGAATCAACAAAACGGAATTTCCATTCATAAGCCTGTGGATTTTTTTTGTAATTTCTTAGGTCGTCTATATCTGTAATATATCTGTCAGGCAAAGGAATATTTCCATATTCCTCCAGACCGTCAGCACGGCTTGCAGGTAGGGGAGTATATTTATTTTCATAATGGATTCTGTCCAGTTCGCAGATAAACTCACGCAGACGTAATGCTTTCCGCAAAAAATTTTCTTCATTGTCTTGAATATCGTCCCATTCAATCCAGTAAAACCTTTCAGATTTCTGTTTATATGGAATATCATTTATTTTTCCTCTGTTTTCAACGTCCCAGAATCCTTTTATCGTTGAATATTCATGGCGGACACTTTCCGGAATCATTGCATAACTGAACAGACAGCTTGCCATTTCTCTTAGTGCTGTCTGAGGAAAAACGACTTCATATTCTGTCGCAAGGGAGCTTGTATCAACATATTTGCTTAATATTTTAGTCCATGCACGTGCAGTTTCTACAGCAGTATCATGACAGTCCCAGTATACAGTAAACCATTCCTCAGAAATTCTTCTGCCTGTAGATTTTTCATATATAGTTGCCTCAATATATGTATCCTGTCCCATTATTAATAGCCGAGTTCCTCACCTACAAGTATAACCTTTATACGTCCCTTGTGTCTTTGCTGTGCAGAGATAAGATAGTTACAGCATATACGACCGTCACCGGAACAGCCGTCGGTCATCTGCCTGTCTGCCTTTGAGAGTGAAATGCATTCGCCTGTTTTACCGCATGGGGTGGGGCAGTCAAGGCGTATACAGTTAGGCGGTGCAGATTCTTTCTTCACACGGATTTCAGCTTCTTCAAGATTTCTGACAATCTTATTATATCCGGCGATTATAATAACAGACTTAGGACCATAGGCGATAGCAGAAATCCTGTTGCTGTTGCCGTCCACATTGTATAAAACGCCGTCTTCGGTTATTGCGTTTGAACTGGAAATATATACGTCTGCCGAAAAAGCTTTTATATATATTTCTTCGACTTCCTCACGGGATTTTCCTGTGCGGTCTAGATATGTATAATCCGGAGAGGTGAGCAGGTCGGAAAGACCGCATTCAGCCATAGTTACAGTACCTCCGTTTGTGATAACATCGCCTTTTTTCAAGAGTGATTCAACAATAGGGCGTACGTCGTCTTTAGTTTCGGCATAGTAAAACTCCATGTTATTTTTTACAAGGTTTTCGCCTGTTTTCTTAATGCATTTTTCAATCACAGCTTTTTTATTGTTATCCATAAAAAAATATCCTTTCAAAAAACCGACGGCTCTCATGAACCGCCGGTTAATATTTTATTCGTTGTCAGGTTCGAGAACGGCATAATTGCCCTCAGAACGCTTGTACACTACATTTATTTCACCGCTTTCAGCGTTTGTGAACATAAAGAAGTTATGACCGAGCATATTCATCTGAAGAATAGCCTCGTCGATGTCCATAGGACGCATTTTGAATCTTTTGTGCTTGATAACCTCATAGTCGGCAGTTTCGGGAACAGTTTCCACGAATGCTTCCTTGAAAGCGTTATCTTTGAGACGTTTTTCAATTTTTGTCTTGTTTCTGCGTATTTGTCTGATGATTTTGTCGATAGCATCATCGAGTGCAACGAATTTATCTTCAGCGGTACGCTCTGCACGGAAGATAATGCTGTTGTACTTTACAGTAAGCTCGATAACGATATTGTTTCTGATTTCCGAGATAACGATTTTAGCGTCAGCCTCGTCGCCGAAAAACTTGCTGAGTTTCGTGTTGATTTTTGACTCTGCATACTCCGTGAAATTCTGCGGAATCTGCATTTTCTTAGCAGTGATAGTTGTTTTCATTTTAGTCCTCCTTTAGACACCAGCCGTAAAACTGATGTATAAATTTTATAGGTATATTATAACATAAGTTTCCGGAAATTACAATAGATTTTTGGCAATTTCGTGAGATGATACAAAATGAGCGGAAATATTTGTGCATTTCAGACAATCACTGTAAATTAATCGAATCAAGCATAATCTGTGCTATCTGCTCGGTAGTGGCAAAGCCAGCGTTTTTATCCTCAATAAGTATGCAGAATGCTATCGGCTTATTCGGGTCATCAACAAATCCGACAAGCAGTGAATTTTCCTTTTCGCCTTCCTCAACCTGTGCCGTACCGCTCTTTACGCCGAGAGTATAACCGCTTATCGTGTAGGCATAGTGGTTTGCACCGTTGGTAAGAAGAATCTGTCTGACAGTATTTGCTGTATCTGGTGAAAAAATCTGTTTGCTGAACTTTGTCTTTGCGGTTTCTGTTATATCGCCGTCAACGTCTGTCACATGGTCTATAAGGTGAGGCATTGTCATTTTACCTGTGCCGTTGGCTATTGCACTCTGCCACATCATAAGCTGTATTGGGCTTACCATTGTATCGCCCTGACCGATACAGCCCCACTGCGTTCTGAACTCATGTTTATCCACAAGTGTAGTAGAAGCAGTTTCGCACTGTATTCCGTCAATGTCTATGTATTCCATTTCATCATCATTGACAGCATAGCCGAGTTTTCTGTACTTCTTGATTATATCATTCAGGTCAAGCTCCTCATCTTCAACAAGCTGTGCAAAGAAAGGATTACAGCTGTTTTCCACTGCCTGCTGTATGTTCTGCTCGCCGTGACCGCTCCAGTTATGGCAGTCAATAGTATCGCCGTTCATGTTGGTATAGTGACCGGCACAGCTATACATCTTTGAAAAAAGTTTATCTGCACCGAGTATTTCGAGTACGGAAACAACCGTTGATACTTTCTGTGTAGAGCCGGGTACTGTACGGTACATATTTTTGGAAATAAGCGTACCGCTTTCAAAATATTCTATACCGTCATAACCCTTTGTCACGTCAAGCGACGGCAGACTTGTGCAGACGAGTATTTCACCGGTTTTGTAATTGTATGCTACAGCACAGCCTTTCTGAAAACCATAAGCATTGTATACCGCACGGTTGGCGTTATGGTCAAGAGTAGTATAGATAGCAGATTTTCCGTCTTCGATAGAGCCGGAAGAAAAACTGTAGTTGCTGAGTTTTTCAAGATTCTGGGCAACGAGGGTATTTGTCATCTGACCTTTATTGTCGCCTATGAGATTTCCGACATCAACAAAGAAATTATCTTCATACCAGCCTTTTCCCGTGCCGTCAAAAAGCACACCGCCGTTACGGTCATAAACCATACCGAGAGACTGGTTTTCAGAATTTGATACATAGAACCTCGCTTCCGTCCGGATTTTTATTGTAAGCACAGCCATTGCTATTATAAAGAAAAGTATAAAAAGGCTTATCATATACTGTGAGCGTCTTATGCCTTTCATGCCGACCGCCTCCTTGCAACAGGATTTTTTATTTCCGGCGACTGCGATGCCATAAGCATACCTGCCATAAGTCCGCTCGCTATCATTGAACTACCTCCGGCTGATATAAACGGAATTGTTACGCCAGTAAATGGAATGAGATTACATGAACCGAAAATATTAAGAGCCATCTGCATTATAAAGTATGCACATACGCCGGAAGTCATTGTGGCATGGTAGTATGAACAAGGCGGATTAAAAAGAGGTGTGGCAATAAGTATAATTATTGCAAAAATTAATAAGAGTGCAAATATAAGTCCCCATTCCTCGCTTATCGTGGCAAATACTATATCGCTTTCATAGGCGAATACCTCGCACAGGCTGCCTTTTCCTGCTCCCTTTCCGAACCAGCCACCCTCTGCTATTGCTATAAGTGCGTGGGACTGTTGCCAGCCGTTTCCGCTCCTGTCGTTCCATATATCAGCGTGGAGACGTTGCTGAACATATTCCGGAGCAAATTTAAGGGCTATTATTACGGCTATCAGAAGAATGACACCTGCCGTTATCAGAGTTTTTCTGGAAAATTTCGCTTTTGGGTAGCATATTCTAAGAAAGAATCCGCTGATGAATATTCCCATAAAGGTAGGCAGACTGCCTAAATCTCTGCACCACCATTGGAGCAGGCATATTGTGAGGGTAAGTCCATAAAGGGCGAAGTTTTCATATACCACAAAGAAACAGGCAACCTTACGCTTGTTCTGCTGTTCTGCTACTGTGGTGGCACAGGCAAGCACAAACAACGGCTTTATAAATTCTGACGGCTGTATAGATATAGAGTCGCCTATCTCTATCCACATACTTCTTGAACCGGTAAGAGTAAGTATTATTACCATAAGTATGCCTATACCGATATATACGTATTTTTTCTGCATCTGCAACCATTTGTAGTTACGGCAGAGAACAAAACCGACCTTTGAGGCGATAAGCGAAACTATACAGGTTATGTAATGCTTTATTGAAAGATTTACTCCGCCGAAACACGACTGGAAAATAACACTCATATTCAGAATCAGTATAAGCATGAAGTCAACAGCAAAACTCCGCTGTCTGAACATCTTCATCACAATAAACCATGTAAGGTCAAGCAACAATACAGCCACTGCAAGAATTATGACATTTGTTGCACTTTCATAACTGCCGTTTACGTATACATTCAAAAGCATAGCTGAATGTGTCAGCAGAACAAAAAGGCATGATATAAGATAAAGGAAGATATTAACGTACATTGTTCACCCTCCTGCGTCTGAAAACAAGTCTTCTGTTGCCGAGATTGATAACGTCATTTTCGTAAAGAATGCACTGTCTTACAAGATTGCCGTTAACGAAAACGCCGGACTTTGAGCCGATGTCGGTAATAGTCCATATGCCGTCGGCAACAGTCATTATTGCATGATAGCGTGATACTGACAAATCCGGCAGACGTATGTCAGCAGAAGCGTGTCTGCCTATAAGTATTTCGTCACAGTTAAGGGGATATGAGATATTCGGCTCTGAAAGCTCCATAAAGCCCGAAACTGCATTCCAGTACTGGCGTGCGTGTTTTCTTTCATTGTGCGATACAAGAAAAAGTATAGATATGCACAAGACAAGAATAAAAGCTGAAATTAAACACAGAGAATAATAGGGCATATCATTTAAGAAATCCATAAAACACCTCCATAGCGTTGAGAATTTTTCTTGCAGGACTATAGAATATTATATCACATACTGCCGGATTTTTCAATATCCGTTACTGATATGTATATATAATGTGACCATTCTGTAAATAAAAAAGGAAGACGGAGTATCAAAACCCCGTACTTCCTTTGAAAACGTATGTACAATTATTTACTGACTTACTGAAAAATAATTCTGGTAGCCGTCGCCGAAGAAATACAGATAACCCTGAGAGAATGAATAGGGGTCGCTGAAATAGAGGTCAACGGCAGAAATTACGCTGTCGGTAACTTCATAGGAGTAACCGCCGAGATAGGTATATGTTTCAGAGCCTTCAAACTGATAAGGCTGTGTGAGAACTTCATATACTGTATTCGGAAACAGCGGGCTGTATACTCTGTTCATAATAACTTCAACTACATTAGCCTTGCTGTAAATATCAATCCAGTCCGAGCCAGCCTCATGAGCGACAGCATTGCATAAAAGAATGTAATCGCTTTCAGATATGTAGTTAAGACCGGATACATAAGTATCAACAACTTCCGGCTCTGTATAGACAGATTCTTCCACTATATATTCTTCTACTGCCGGTTCTTCGTATACTGGTTCTTCATATGCTAATGCTGTAGTTGTTTCCATATAAAACCACTCAGCAGGCTCTGTAAACTCTGTTGTAGTGGTTGTGGTTGTTGTTTCTGTGGTGGTGGTAGTGGTGGTTGTAGTTGTTATGGCAACTGCTGTTGTTGTAACAATTTCTTCTGCTTCTTCTGCCACAGCAGGAGAATTTTCTGTATCTGTATAAGATACATCTGAGACAACTGATGTCACAGCCTCTTGTGTAAGGACTGTTTCTGTAGTGTTTACTTCTGTATAGATTGTTGTAAGCTCTTTTGTCATTACATCGACAATGCATTCTTGATTCATTGCCGGTACTTCTTCTGTATAATATTCTGTATCTGCTGTGATAAATTCTGTGTTTTCACCTATGGGCTCGGTGAAAGTCGGCATAGTATTTGCGAGCTTTTGGTTCTCGAAACCGAAAACCTCTTGATTATTCATTTTTCCTACCATGTTTCCTGATACTGCACAATCTGCAATAAGGACACAGCCTGTAATGCATGAAGCAACCATTGCACAAACACAAACTGCCGTTTTACCTTTACTCATCGACTCAATCCTTTCCCCGAAAATTTTTTCGGACGCTCTTTCTGAGCTGAGATAATAATAGCATATATCGCATGAAATGGCAATACTTTTTGAAATTTTTCCATTTTACGCCCAAAAAGAGACAGTTAAAAAAAGCATTATCGGGTAAAATGATACAAAAAAGGTTAATAAATTATGTATGAAAAATTTATTTGATATGAATAAAACAAAAAATATATCTGTAAATGGTTACAGAAATGTTACAAGAGATACAAAACAGTGAAACAGCAGATAAAACAGAAATATGTAAATTACAGGAAAAATAATATTATTCACCTTGTTTTATGGGGATTTATGGCTTTATTCATTTTTGTAACAATATTGTTAATGATTACAGATTGTAACCGAAAAATGTCGCTTGTCCGCATTAAGTCTGTTATATCTGCATAAAAATACACGGTATGACATTTGACTTGAATTAAAAAATATGATAAAATAAATACAGGAAAAATATACAGTCCGGAGGTTGAAAATATGGATAAAGTAAACGCTGAAAAGAGGATAAAAGAACTGTCGGAGATACTGGAAGAACACAGCTATAAATATTATGTTCTTGATAATCCGGATATAAGCGACTATGATTTTGATATGATGATGCAGGAACTCAAAAGCCTTGAGGAAAAGTTTCCGGAGCTGATTATGCCGGATTCACCAACTCAGAGGGTGGGCGGTTATGCTCTGAATACCTTTGAAAAAGTTCAACATGCCGTACAAATGGCAAGCCTGCAAGACGTTTTTGACTTTGAGCAGGTTAAAAATTTCCTCGATAAATGCAGTGAGGAGCTTGTTTCGCCGGAGTATACGGCAGAGCCGAAAATAGACGGTCTTTCTGTCTCTCTTGAATATACTGACGGAATACTCACAAGAGCCTCTACACGTGGCGACGGATTCACCGGTGAGGACGTTACGGCAAATATAAAGACTATACGTTCTGTGCCTCTTAAAATAAAAAACGCTCCGGAATTTCTCGAAGTGCGTGGAGAAGTTTATATGCCTAAATCAAGCTTTAACGAACTCACAGAACAGCAGGAAATAAACGGCGAACAGCCTTTCAAGAATCCAAGAAACGCCGCCGCAGGTTCTCTCAGACAGAAAGACCCGAAAGTTACAGCGGAAAGAAAACTGGATATATTTATATTCAATATACAGCAGTGCAGGGGCAGGGAGTTTGCAAAG
The DNA here is from genome assembly GCA_023667045.1 of Ruminococcus flavefaciens. Classification (GTDB taxonomy): domain Bacteria; phylum Bacillota; class Clostridia; order Oscillospirales; family Ruminococcaceae; genus Ruminococcus; species Ruminococcus flavefaciens_AC. The sequence continues at coordinate 280,260 of JAMPAU010000002.1, forward strand.
CACAGCGAAACCCTTGACTATCTGAAAGAACTCGGCTTTAAAACTGTATCGCATAAGGTCTGTCATACGTATGAGGAAGTCGAAAACGAAATAAACCGCATAGGCACGGAAAGAAACGGTCTTGCCTATGATATAGACGGTGCTGTGATAAAAGTCAACAGTCTTGCACAGCGTGATATAATGGGTGCTACCTCAAAAACTCCGAAATGGGCGGTAGCATATAAATATCCGCCGGAAGAAAAACAAACAAAGCTTATTGACATTGAAGTGAATGTAGGTCGTACTGGTGCAATAACTCCGGTTGCAGTCTTTGAGCCGATTATACTGGCAGGCACGAGCGTTTCAAGGGCGGTACTGCATAATCAGGATTTCATAACGGAAAAGGACATACGCATAGGCGATACCATTACTGTACGCAAGGCAGGGGATATAATACCGGAAGTGCTTAATTCGGTGAGCCATGAGGAAAACTCTGTAGCATTCAGATTGCCGGAAGTCTGTCCGGTATGCAAAACCCAGTGTGTGCGTGAGGACGGCGAGAGTGTATTAAGGTGTCCTAATGTGGAGTGTCCGGCACAGCTTTTAAAGAATATGATACACTTTGCATCTAAAAACGCTATGGATATTGACGGTCTGGGCGACGCTAACATGAAACTGCTTGTTGACAACGGTCTTGTAAGTTCTCCGGCAGACCTTTACTCACTGGAAAAAGAACAGTTGATAACACTGGAGAGGTTTGCAGAGAAGTCCGCCGAAAATCTCATAAACTCCATACAGAAATCAAAGGACAGAGGACTTGACAGACTTGTTTATGCACTCGGCATAAGAAGCATAGGTCAGCGTGGTGCGGTTCTGCTGTGTGAAAGGTTTCCCGATATGGACAGCCTGCTCAGTGCCGGAAAAGAAGAAATAGCAGATATTGAGGGATTCGGGGAGATTATTGCGGAAAGTGTTTACAGGTCGCTGAAAGAAACGCACCGCATTGAGTTAATTAAACGTCTCCGTGAATGCGGTCTTAATATGACATATGATAAAAAATCTGTAAATGATGACAGATTCAAGGGGAAAACCTTTGTGCTTACCGGCACTCTGCCCACTATGAAACGTGATGAGGCTAAAAAACTGATAGAGAGTTTCGGAGGTAAAGTCTCCGGCTCTGTATCGAAAAAGACAACATATGTCGTTGCAGGAGAAGATGCAGGAAGCAAACTAACTAAGGCTCAGTCTCTCGGCGTGACTGTAATAAGCGAGGAAGAACTTAAAGCAATGACCGACAACTAAAACAAGGAGAACGTTACAGAAATGAAAAATGATGATAATTTACCACGTTTTTTCAGGACAAAGCAATTAGATGATAAAGCACCGGAAATTGAATCTGTCCGGAAAAAAGTAATTGCTTTTTCACAGAAACAAGCCAACGCAACTATTGAAGAAATTCCGGACGGTTTCATAATCAAAACTGATACGTACAAAATCTGTGCCTTTGACAGAACTATATGCATAAATTACTATAATCCGTCAGACAAAGAAGTGCTTTATTCTGCTGATATTAACATGGAATCCGGTTTAATCACAACTAATATTCCAACAGATTATGAGGACTTTTCAGAATTATTAGATGATACATTAGCAATTATTGGTGATGTATAATGATTTACACAGAAGAAAAACGTGACCTCTTTTCAGTGCCAGAAGATTATTATTTAGTTCATTGTGTAAGTGCTGATTTTGTTTTAGGCAAGGGCATAGCAATGGAGTTTAAAAAGCGTTTCGATATGAAAAACAAACTCAGAAATTCCGGACAATCCGGAAAGTGCATACTCATTGACAGGGTATTCAATCTTGTCACCAAAGAAACCTGGAGACGTAAGCCCACTATGGACAGCGTGAAAGAATGTCTTCACGAACTGCATAAACAGGTTACAGAAAAAAATATAAAAAAACTCGCTATGCCACTTATTGCCTGTGGTCTCGACGGCATGAAATGGGAAGAAGTCTCTGAGCAGGTGAGGGATATTTTCAGCGGTACTGACGTTGAAATACTCGTCTGCTATATGTAAGGAGGTGAAAACTATGCTGTATGTATGTTATCCAAAATGCACAACCTGTAAAAAGGCTCAGAAATGGCTTGACGGCAAGGGCTTTGAATACACTATGAGAGACATAAAAGAAAATAATCCGTCATACGACGAGCTGAAAGAATGGCACAGTAAAAGCGGTCTGCCTTTAAAGAGTTTTTTCAATACAAGCGGAAATTTATATAAATCCATGAACCTTAAAGAAAGACTTCCCGAAATGTCAGACGATGAACAGTTAAAACTGCTTGCGACTGACGGAATGTTAGTCAAAAGACCTATTCTTGTTACAGAAAATACCGTGCTTGTCGGATTTAAAGAAAAAGAATGGGAAGAAATCATTAAATAACAGACAAACCGGAGAGCAGGAGAGTTTCTCCGGTTTTTTGTTTTATTAATAAAACTGCTGTTACAGTTAGGCAGAGTTAATAATTGCCTGTTTTTTCTCCGGATATGATATAATAAGTACATAAAATAAAAGGAGGAATTTAATTGAAACAATTCAATGTTACAGGCATGAGCTGTGCGGCGTGTTCGGCGAGGGTGGAAAAAGCCGTGAATGCTGTAAACGGTGTAACATCATGTTCCGTGAGCCTGCTCACCAACTCTATGGGCGTTGAGGGAACGGCAAACGACAGCGATATAATAAATGCCGTAAAAAATGCCGGTTACGGTGCAACGCTGAAAGGCGGTTCAGATACTGCACAGTCTACAGCCGATGAAGATTCTCTGGCAGACCACGAAACACCAGTACTGAAAAAAAGGCTTTTCACGTCTGTAGGATTTCTTATTCTGCTTATGTATATCTCTATGGGTTATAGTATGTGGGGATTTCCTCTGCCGTCTTTCATGGACGGAAACTATATAATGATTGGCATTATAGAAATGTTGCTTGCCGGTATAATAATGATTATAAATCAGAAGTTTTTCATAAGCGGATTCAAGAGCCTTTTTCACAGGTCGCCGAATATGGACACGCTCGTTGCACTGGGTTCGGGAGCGTCTTTCGGCTACAGCCTGTACCAACTGCTTGCAATGACCGACGCACAGTTAAAAGGTCTTGAAACAATGCACTATATGCATGAGTTTTATTTTGAGTCTGCTGGAACTATCCTCACTCTTATAACGGTTGGAAAAATGCTTGAAGCACGTTCAAAAGGCAAGACTACCGACGCACTCAAAAGCCTTATGAGACTTGCCCCGAAAACTGCTGTTATAATTGAAGATGGCATAGAGAAGACTATTCCGGCAGAACAGGTAAAGAAAGGCAATATATTTGTTGTAAGACCTGGTGAAAGTATTCCTGTTGATGCAGTGATAACAGAGGGCGAAAGTGCCGTTAACGAATCTGCACTTACTGGTGAGAGCATTCCGGTGGACAAGACAGCAGGGGACAGCGTTTCCGGCGGAACACTCAACCAGTCCGGCTTTATAAAGTGCGAAGCAACAAGAGTGGGCGAAGATACGACCCTTTCACAGATAATAAAAATGGTAAGCGAAGCCTCAGCCACAAAAGCACCTATCGCCAAAACTGCCGATAAAGTTTCCGGTGTATTTGTTCCTGCTGTAATATGCATAGCGATAATTACTCTTATAGTGTGGCTGGCGGTCGGTCAGACTGTGGGATATTCTCTTGCAAGGGCTATATCCGTGCTTGTAATAAGCTGTCCTTGTGCATTGGGTCTTGCTACACCTGTGGCTATAATGGTGGGCAACGGCGTGGGAGCTAAAAACGGAATACTTTTCAAGACGGCTGTCTCACTGGAAGAAACCGGAAAGGTTAATGTAGTGGCACTTGACAAGACAGGCACGATAACTTCTGGAGAACCGAGAGTTACGGATATAATTACGGCTGACGGCTATGACGGAAATTATCTTCTTTCACTGGCGTATTCCCTTGAAAGAAAAAGCGAACACCCTTTAGCAAAGGCTGTTTTAATAAAGGCTGAACAGGAAAATATATCGGCGGACGAGGTGACAGGCTTTCAGGCATTATCCGGCAACGGTCTTACAGCTGAAAGAAACGGCGTGAAGATTTCCGGCGGTAACTATAAATTCATAAGCACTGTGGCAGACATTCCGGAAAATATAAAAGAGAGTTCAGAAAAACTTTCAGAGGACGGAAAAACCCCTTTATTCTTTGCAGAGGGAAAAAAACTCGCTGGTATAATAGCGGTTGCCGACGTTATCAGAGAAGACAGCACACAGGCGGTAAAAGATTTGCAGAATATGGGCATTCATGTTGTTATGATTACCGGAGACAATGAACGCACTGCAAAAGCTGTCGGCAGACAGGCAGGTGTTGACGAGGTAATAGCAGGAGTACTTCCAGACGGTAAGGAAAGTGCTGTACGCAGTCTGAAAAGCAGAGGACGTGTGGCAATGGTCGGTGACGGTATAAACGACGCTCCGGCTCTCACCAGTGCCGATACCGGAATAGCTATCGGAGCAGGTGCAGATGTGGCGATTGATTCGGCTGATGTGGTACTCATGAAAAGCCGTCTGAGTGATGTGCCGTCAGCAATAAGACTTAGCCGTGCCGTATTAAGAAATATCCGTCAGAATCTTTTCTGGGCATTTATATATAACGTTATCGGAATACCTCTCGCCTGCGGAGTATATATAAAGATTTTCGGGTGGCAGTTAAACCCAATGTTTGGGGCTATGGCTATGAGCTTGTCGAGTTTCTGTGTGGTAACAAACGCTCTGAGACTTAACCTTGTAAAGATACACGATTCAAGCCATGACAGAAAGGTTAAGGAGCATACAAAAAATAATGACAGCGTTTCCGGCGGTACTCTTACAATAAGCATAAAAGGAATGATGTGCGGTAACTGCGAGGCTCATGTCAGAAAAGCTCTGGAAGAAATGGGCGTAACCGTTACAGAGGTAAGCCACGAAAAAGGCACAGCTGTTATTGAGGTCGGCGAAAATATAAGCCGTGAAAGTATGAAAAAGGCAATAGAAAATGAGGGCTATAAAGTAAAGAAATTCATATAATAAAAATCCGGAGTGCTATGCTCCAGATTTTTTACTTTTGGGGACGATAATCAGCTATTATAAAAACAGCATTTATTGTCCCCCCGAAAAGACTATCAAATTCTGATTTTTGGCTAATACAGGTAAAATCAAGGTGACCCATAAAAAATTATAGATCATCTGTGCTTTCGGCTGTATATCGGTAAAAACAGCACTTCTGGTGACGAAAGATGACCTATATTTACTATTTTTATAACTCTCTATAAAAGAATATATAATATATATATATATATATATATATATATAATAGAAAAATAAAAAAGGTTTTAGAAAATAGGTCATATAGGTCACTCTAAAAGCAAAAAAGACTGCTTTGTAGCTATATTTGGTAAAAAAATCAAGACGACCCATAAATGATTATAGGTCACCCGAAATGAGCGGTTGCAATTAATAATTATAAACGTTTTATGATTTGTTTTTCTTGCTGAAATCAACATCTGAAAGGGGGTTGCTTTCAACTGCTCCCCGTACCTGTTCGCTGTCAAGGTGTGTATAGATTTCAGTTGTGGAGATACTGGAGTGTCCAAGCAGTTCTTTGAGCGTAAGTATATCTGCTTTTCCGTACTGATACATAAGTGTTGCGGAAGTATGGCGTAGTTTATGGGTGGTTATGCCTTTTCCGTCGAGTTCGGCACGGCGTACAGTATTCTCGACAATCTGCTGTACACGGCGTTTTGATATGCGTTTGTTCTGATTGCTTATAAAGAGAGCGGATTCATTGGTTGCTTTAGGGTTTTCATTTCTTACAGCGAGGTAGTTTTTCAGAGAGGAAATACAGGCGTTATTCAGATAAATCATGCGTTCTTTTCTGCCTTTTCCGACAATTCTTATGCGGTTTTCATTGAAGTCAATATCCTTTGTGTTAATGCTTATAAGTTCGCTGAGACGCATACCGCAGTTGAGCAGGAGAGTAATAATGCAGTAATCACGGAGAGAATCGCCGTTACTGGAAGTTTCAAGGAGTTTCATGCTTTCATCAAGTGAAAGGAACTTCGGGAGGGCGGTTTTAGGGGATGGCATATCAATATCTACAGTGGGATTTTTTTCAAGGATATGCTCTGTCTTGGTAAGGTATTTAAAAAAGCTTTTAAGTGAGGATAATTTTCTGTAACGTGTCCGCTGACTGTTGCTTCTTTCATCGGCGACATAAAATATAAAGTTATATACATCGGAGACGGAAATTTCTGAAAGTTCGTCTGTAGTCATGCCGGATATATCAGTATCTTCCTGTGTGTTTTCAGAATCAGTATTATTTCTGTGTATATATTTAAGAAAAAGACGTATATCAAGATAATATTCATTTATTGTACGCTCTGAAAGCATTCTTACTACTTTCAGATGCACCAGATAATTATTAAGAAATTCCGGATTGCTTTCATTGTTGTAGTTTTTCATATCTGTTTACCTCGTTTTTTATTTATTATAACAGCATTTTTCATGTATGTCAAATTTTTCCGGAATATAAAAAACTCCACCATTAAGACGGAGCAGATTATATTATTTTCTGAATAAATCGCTGTAAGTGCCAAAGTAAGCACAAAAATATTATATTCTCAAAGTAAAAACAGTGAAGTCCGTGCTGAGAAAGTTTCACCAACGTTTGAACTATACACACAGCTAAAGTCTGATACTTAGGGGACTGTTTCCGAAAAGAACACTCTTGAACAGATTTTAGACCATGGGGAGTATATTTTTATATTGCAGTCGTTTCGTGTCATATTTTAGTATAAATTTTAAAACTTAAAGACTAAAATCTTATTCTTTTGAGATGAATCTATTTATTTTCAAATTATATGAAACATAAAGAAAACCGCCGTATACTACAAAAAGCAATATACAGCGATTCAAACAATAACGCGGATTGAGAGATTTGAACTCTCGCGCCGGTTTCCCGACCTACTCCCTTAGCAGGGGAGCCCCTTCACCACTTGGGTAAATCCGCATAATATGGCGGAGAGGGTGGGATTCGAACCCACGTGACCGTTAAGTCAAACGGTTTTCAAGACCGCCTCGTTATGACCGCTTCGATACCTCTCCGTGTTTTGTTTATTTGTTCTGTGCCTTACGACTATTATATTATAGCACAGCTTTTCAAAAAAGTCAAGCATTTTTTGTGACGAAAAACAAGAATTTTTTTCTTTTATTTTTGTATAATATTACCAAACAATTGTGTCTGAAATGAAAAAATTTCAAAAAACAGGATTTTTTTCAGCAAATAACCTTTACAGAATGGTTTTTTTAGTGTAAAATATACATATATAATTTTTTTGTGAGGTGCTAATATGAACCCAAAGTATAAAAGAATATTATTAAAGTTAAGCGGTGAGGCTCTGGCAGGCGACAAAAAAACCGGTCTGAACTTCGACATTATCACTGACATATGCAAAAGCATAAAGAAGTGTGTTGACGAGGGCGTACAGGTTGCTGTTGTAGTCGGAGGAGGAAACTTCTGGCGTGGTCGTTCTTCCGGTGCTATGGACAGAACACGTGCCGACCACATAGGCATGATTGCTACCGCCATGAATGCTCTCGCCCTTGCAGACGTTCTTGAATCTCTCGGCTGTGTCGTAAGAGTTCAGACGGCTATCACTATGCAACAGGTAGCAGAGCCTTATATCAGAAACAAGGCAGTCAATCACCTTAATAAAGGCAGAGTGGTTATTTTCGGCTGTGGTACTGGTAATCCGTTCTTCTCAACGGATACTGCCGCCTCTCTCCGTGCCGCTGAAATAGAGGCTGACATATGTCTCAAAGCTACACTTGTTGACGGTGTTTACGACAAAGACCCACATAAGTTTGAAGACGCTAAAAAATATGATACTCTTACTTTCAGTCAAGTACTCAGCGACGAACTCGCCGTTATGGACAGTACAGCCGCTACTATGTGCCGTGACAATAAAGTGAAAATGCTTGTCTTCGACCTCTCACGTCCCGACAATATATATGACGCTGTTATGGGAAAAGATGTCGGAACAATTGTCTCTGTATGATTTTTAATGAAAGGAATTACTATAATGAAAGAACAGATTAACAATGCTAAAGAAAAAATGAACAAGAGCCTTAACGCTCTCGGCAATGAATTTGCCTCAATCCGTGCAGGTCGTGCAAATCCTGCCGTACTCGACAAGGTGCTTGTTGACTACTACGGAGCTCCCACACCTGTAAACCAGATGGCTGCCGTTTCCGTTGCTGAGGCAAGGATACTCGTTATTCAGCCATGGGACAGGTCAACCCTCAAACTCATTGAAAAGGCTATACTTGCTTCCGACATCGGCATTAATCCGACAAATGACGGCACTGTTATCCGCCTTGTTTTCCCTCAGCTCACAGGCGACAGACGTAAGGAACTCTGCAAAGACATAAAGAAGTACGGCGAGGAATGCAAGGTTACTATCCGCTCTATCAGACGTGACACTATGGACAAGTTCAAGGCTATGAAGAAAAATTCCGAAATCACAGAAGACGACCTCAAAGACTGCGAAAAGAAAGTACAGGATTTAACTGACAAGTTCTGTGCAGAAGTAGACAAGGCTGTTTCTGCTAAGGAAAAAGAAATCATGACTGTCTGATAGGAGAACTATGGCGTTATTTGGTAAAAAAGAAAACAAGGAAGAACAGTCACTGCCGGCTGTTCTTCCACAGCACGTCGGATTCATAATGGACGGCAACGGTCGCTGGGCTAAAAAAAGAGGTCTGCCACGCTCTTTCGGTCATCGTGAGGGTGCTAAGAATTTCAAGAAGATAGTCCGCTACTGCAAGGATATAGGACTTAAAAATATTTCTTTCTATGCATTCTCGACTGAAAACTGGCAGAGACCGACCGATGAGGTTAATACTATCATGGAGCTTTTCCGTGATTATATCGTTGATGTAAGAAACTTCCTCAGCGAAAATACCCGTATGGTTTTTTTAGGCGACAAGTCGGCATTTGATGATGATTTGCGTGAAAAAATGATAAAGCTCGAACAGGACACCGCCCACTATACTGAAATGACTTTGATGATGGCGGTTAATTACGGCGGTCGTGATGAGATAGCACATTCTGCACGTATACTTGCACAGCAGGCTATTGACGGCAAAATAAAACCCGAAGACATAACTGAACAGTCCATAGCAGATAATCTGTATACGGCAGGTTTTCCGGACGTTGATTTACTTATCCGTCCGAGCGGTGAACTCAGACTATCCAACTATTTAATATGGCAGTGTGCCTATGCAGAATACTACTTTACGGACGTTCTATGGCCGGACTTCTCCCCGAAAGACCTTGACAAAGCATTGATTGAATTTAACAACAGAAACAGACGTTTCGGAGGTGTATAATGCTTACAAGAATTATTTCGGGTGCGGTAGGCGTTCTGATACTGGCGGTGATACTGTACTTTCATAATACAATAGTACTGCCCATAGCCGTTGCGGTGATAATCGCAATAATGCTTTACGAACTTTTAAGAGCAGTTAATATGCATAAGTGCGTGCCTGTTCTGATAGCGTCGGAAGTGTGCGGTATAGTTACGCCCTTAATAGCAAATGTCACCAAAACAAGCTATAACGACTATCAGGGCGGAGCAAAGTTTTCACCTGATTCAATGCCGTCTGAATTTTTTTCTGTTATTCAGTTTGCGGTTACGCTTTTATGTGCGTTTGTGATATTCGTGACATGGCTGAAGAAGCATAAGGAAATCCGCTATGAACAGGTATTCTTTGTGCTTGCCGTCATGGTGCTTGTACCGCAGGCTATGTCAACTATGGTACGCATAAATAACTTTCACGAAAAGGAAGGTCTTTTCTTTCTGATAATGGGACTTTGCGGTGCGTGGATTGCGGACACAGGAGCGTATTTTTCGGGAGTTGCACTCGGCAAGCACAAACTCTGTCCGGAAATTAGCCCTAAAAAAACCATAGAGGGATTTATAGGCGGTATTCTCACAACGGGTATTGTTTACGCTGTGGCATTCTGTGTGCATTACGGCGGATTTGATATAAGAATGGCTGTTTTTGCGTTTATCATGGGTGCAGTATGTGCAGTTATCGGAACGGTAGGGGACTTGTCCGCTTCTATGGTCAAGAGACAGATAGGCTTTAAAGATTACGGCAAAATCATGCCCGGTCACGGCGGTCTTATGGACAGATTCGACAGCGTGCTTTTTGTACTGCCTACTTTTTATGCATTTATGGCAATGGCTTTTACACTATTATAATCACGAAAGGAGACTAAACGTTTTTTATTACAAGGCGGATAGTCTCTTTTGCCATAAGGAGATATAAATGAATGGATTTATATTGGCACATATTCCGGAAATACTGTTATTTATCACAATATTATATACTTTTCTTACAATATCATCTATCAAGAAATATATGCGTGAACACAAAACGATAAAAGAACTTGTCAACAGATGCATTGAATGCATGGCAACCGTCATAAACCCTGTTGTATTAGATAACAATTATGCAGAGGGCGGACTGCGACAAGTCTCTAAAATTCTCGCTGGTTTTCAGAATGTTTCTAATTTTCCCCTCGAATATACCTGTACAGAAGTTTGTTTTAGTGTAAATGGAGAAAAGATACAAACTATGATTCTTCGACGAATGTCTATACAAAATCCTAAATGCTATGATGATATTAAAATTTACTATGACCCGTACAATCCTGAACAGGCATTTGCTAAGGATATGAAAGGTATTTTATTACATAACCCCCTAAGAGACTGCATAATTTACGGCATTGTAGCGGTTGTATGTGCCTTGACGTTTATTTTTATATCAATCTGAATTAAGAATTAAAATTGGATTTTATGGGAAAAATTCACTATTGGATAAATGAAAAATGTGGTGTTTGTGGTGCTTAATTTTTTATCCACCACACGAAAAATAATTCAGCATTCAGCATTATGAATTATGCATTGAAAAATAATTACACAAAAGTTTTCATATAATAAAGGAGATGACGCAATTGAAAAAGACAGTTTCTGTTTTAGGCTCTACTGGTTCTATCGGTACACAGTCGCTAGAAGTCTGTGAAAAGCACGGCTTTAAGATAGCCGGACTTTCCGCCAACAACAACGTTGACCTGCTCGAACATCAGACAAGAAAATTCAGTCCGGAATACGTCTGCATATACAGCGAAAAAAATTATTCTGAATTGAAAAAACGCCTTGCCGATACGGGCGTTAAAGTACTGTGCGGAATGGACGGTCTCTGTGAGATAGCCTCATTACAGCAGAATGACATTGTATTAAATTCAGTAGTCGGCATGGTGGGACTTCTGCCGACTTTAACAGCTATTAACGCTGGAAAAGATTTGGCACTCGCCAACAAGGAAACACTCGTGGCAGGCGGTGAAATAGTAATGTCTTCCGCAAAGGCAAAGGGCGTGACTATCTATCCGGTGGACAGCGAACATTCAGCTATTTTCCAGTGTTTACAGGGAAACAAGAGGGAACAGTTAAGTAAGATTATTCTTACGGCTTCCGGCGGACCTTTCTTTAAAAAGTCTTACGAGGACTTGAAAAAAGTCACAAAAGCCGACGCACTAAATCACCCTAACTGGAGCATGGGAAACAAGATTACCATAGATTCTGCTACCCTCATGAATAAGGGTCTTGAATTTATAGAGGCTAAATGGCTTTTCGACCTTACGCCCGAACAGATTGAAATAGTAGTCCACAGACAGAGCGTAGTGCATTCGGCGGTGGAATACAACGACTATTCAGTTATCGCACAGTTAGGTGTACCGGACATGAAAATACCGATTCAGTATGCCTTGTTATATCCGGACAGAATGGAATGCCCTACACGTCGGTTGTCGCTTACGGATTATGGCATGCTGACTTTTGAAAAGCCAGATTATAAGACATTCAAGTGTCTGTCAACGGCAATAAAGGCGATAAAAGCCGGCGGTGCATATCCGTGCCTTGTGAACTCCGCAAATGAGGAAGCTGTAAAGGCATTCCTTAATGACGAGATACCATTTATAGAGATAGGCGAAATAGTATCGTCTGTCATGGAAAAATTCTCGCCTGCTCAGATAAACTGCTATGAAGACGTTGTAAAAGCTGATATTTCCGCAAGAGAATACGTCCGTAATATTATAGAAAAATAATTATCATGAAAGGAGACTGATATTACAATGGGCATAATTATTGCGATAATCATTTTCGGGCTTATAGTCATGGTGCATGAGTTCGGGCATTTTATCTGTGCAAAGTTAAGCGGTGTAAGAGTACTGGAGTTTTCCATAGGTATGGGAATGAAATTATTCCAGAAACAGATAGGCGAAACAAAATATTCGCTCCGTCTTCTGCCACTCGGTGGTTACTGTGCTATGGAGGGAGAAGACGAAGACTCAGACGACCCGCACAGTTTCCGGAGTGCTAAACTATGGAAACGCATGATAATACTTGTTGCCGGAGCAGGCATGAATTTTGTTCTCGGATTCGTGGCAATAGTAATCATGATGTCAATGCTTTCTTCCGTGCCTACCACTCAGATAGAGGGATTCAGTGCGATACAGCTTGAAGACGGCACTCTTGAAAGACAGTCGGGAAGTTATGACAGCGGACTGAGACATGAAGATATTTTCTATGAAATAGACGATACAAGGATATACAGTATGCTTGACTTGAATTATATTCTCTCGTCGTCGCCAACAAATGTCCATGACGTTACAGTTATCCGTAACGGCGAAAAGATTGAATTTGACGACGTTAATTTTCAAAGTCCGAGTGGCAGTGCTGTGGATTTCGGACTTGTGCAGAAAGAAAAGAATCCGTTTACAATTCTAAAGGGTTCGGGACAGATGTTCATGTCAATGGGTCATATCGTGGGAATGTCACTTAAACAGCTTGTTTCCGGACAGGCAAAAAAAGAAGACGTTTCCGGTCCTGTCGGGGTTGTTACGGCTATCAATGAAACAACTCAGGAAAGCGAAGATATAAAAGATACTATATTCCAGTTAGTATATATGACGGCACTGATTACCATAAATATAGGTATATTTAATCTTCTGCCCATTCCAGGACTTGACGGCGGTCGCCTTATTTTCTGCTTTATCGAACTTATCCGCCGTAAGCCCGTTAAGCCGGAGCATGAGGGATATGTACACCTCGCCGGAATGGTTCTGCTTTTCGGCATAATGATTTTTGCAACATACAATGATATAGTACGTCTTATTACAGGCGGTGTTTAATGAAAAAGGCAGGAGAATATTATTTTTCCTGCCTTATCTGAAACGGAGGAATTTTAAATGAGAAACGTAAAACCAGTAAAAGTCGGGGACTGTGTTCTTGACGGAAAACATATATACATACAGTCTATGCTCAATGCACGCTCGGACGATATTGACGGAAACGTAAAACAGGCAATAGAACTTGAAAAAGCCGGCTGTGAGATTATCAGAACAGCTATTCCGGATATGGAGGCGGTAAAGCTCATTCCGGCTATAAAGTCTGCCGTGAATATACCGCTTGTTGCAGATATACATTTTGATTATAAGCTAGCCCTTGAATCAGCCCATGCAGGAGTTGACAAAATACGTATAAATCCCGGAAACATAGGCAGTAATGACCGCATAAAAAAAGTTGTTGACGTGTGCCGTGAAAAGAATATCCCGATAAGAATAGGCGTTAACTCCGGTTCTCTTGAAAAGGAACTGCTTGCTAAATATGGCTCTCCCACGCCGGAAGCACTCGTGGAAAGTGCATTGAATCACGCAAGACTCCTGGAGCAGTTTGACTTTGATGATATTGTCATTTCAATAAAGTCTTCCGACGTAAACAAAATGATTGCGTCATACCGTCTTGCCTCAGAAAAGTGTAATTATCCGTTGCACTTAGGAGTGACAGAAGCTGGTACTGAACGCATGGGCTTAATAAAATCAGCCGTCGGAATAGGTTCACTGCTGTGCGACGGCATAGGCGAGACTATCCGTGTATCGCTTACCGCCGACCCCGTACAAGAAATCTATGCCGGACAGGATATTTTAAAATGCATAGGAAAAAAGAAAAGCGTAAGACTTGTTTCATGTCCCACCTGCGGACGTACAAGAATAGACCTCGTGAAAGTCGCTCATATCGTCGAGGAAGCAGTAAAGAACATGGATAAGGATATAACGGTTGCCGTAATGGGCTGTATCGTAAACGGTCCGGGAGAAGCCCGTGAGGCAGACGTTGGAATTGCCGGAGGAAACGGCTGTGCTGTTATATTCCGCAAAGACGGCTCTCAGAGGAAAATAAAAGAGGAGGATATTGTCAGAGAACTCATGGCAGAGATTGACAAGCTTTGATATGAATATAAATTTAGCTGAATTTTTAAAGGATTATACTGAAATCCCCGAAAGCACAAGGAGCGGTGAAGTCTTCCGGCTTACGTACTCCGAAAAAATGGACAAGATGACATTCTTTGCACTCTTTGAAAAGCTTGTGCCGAGTGATGATATTTTTGCATTTGAAAAAGCCGTTGAAAATGCACTGAAAGTAGACCGCATACGTATTGTCTGCCGATATCCGTCGGAGCTTTTCAGTATTGACTGCTGTGATGAACTTATCAAGCTACTCAGACGTGACATATCCGTGATAAATGGTTTTCTTGACGGTGCTGACATACGTCTGAATGAAAATACACTTGCAATAAAAATCTTTCACGGCGGTCGGGAAATACTTGAAAAATACCATTTTTGCCAGAACTTTTCACAGCTTATCTATAATCAGTTTGGTACAGAAATATCCGTTACTCTTGACGGCGGAGAGTTCTCCTCACAGGAATACAATGAGATGATTGAAAAACTTTCTGCCGGACTTCCGGATTACAGCAGTCAGTTTGCTCCGGAAATACCGGAAGAAATGCCGGAAATCGTTGTACCGGACAAGCCGATTGATATAGATTCGCTTGATACTGATTTTGATGCTGAATCCGCTGAAATAGTTTTCGGAAAGGCTATCCGTGACAAGCCTGTACCGATTTCTGAAGCTGTACAGCTTTTAGGAAAAAAACTCGTCATTGTCGGAGATGTTTTCGCAGTTGAATTTAAGGAACTCAGAAACGAAAAGACAGTAGTAACATTTGATATAACAGATTACAGCGGTTCTTTGAGGGTAAAGGTCTTTGCGAAGAATGAAGATATAGAAGAAATGAAATTAACGTCCGTGAAGAAAGGCTGTACTATTCTTGTACACGGAAAGACCGATTTCGACAAGTTCGCAAATGATATAACCATATCGCCCGATTCGGTCATAAAGGTGAAAAGGATTCCGAAAATGGATAACTACCCCGAAAAGCGTGTTGAACTGCACTGTCACACTAATATGTCTGCAATGGACGCTGTAACTCCACCTGCCACCCTCATAAAGCGTGCTGCATCATGGGGTCATCAGGCTATGGCAATAACAGACCACGGAGCAGTACAGGCTTTTCCGGAATGTATGTACAATATGCCGGATAATTTCAAGGTGATATATGGCTGTGAGGCTTACGTCGTCAATGACCTCGACAAGCAGACTATACTTAAAAATCCCGACAGCAGAAGTATAAACGACGAAGTAATTATATTTGACGTTGAAACTACCGGATTGAGTTTTTCAGCGGACAGGCTCACGGAAATAGGTGCAGTAAAACTCAAAAATATGCAGGTTATTGATACTTTCAATACAAAGGTAAACCCTATGAGACATATTCCCGAAAAAATCACAGAACTTACCGGCATATCAGACGATGACGTTAAAGACGCTCCGCAAGAAAAAGAAGCTATACGGCAGTTTATGGAGTTCTGCGGTGAAAATCCCGTACTTGTCGCACATAATGCAAACTTCGATACTACATTCATAGATGAGGCGTGCAGACGTAATGATATAGAGTTTAAATATAACTGGATTGATACGCTGATACTGTGTCAGATAATGTTACCGGAAATGTCACGCCACAAGCTGAACTATGTAGCAAAAAAGTTAAAGCTCGGAAAATTTGAACATCACAGAGCTTCTGATGATGCATTCATGCTTGCTAAAATCTACATAGAACTCGTCGGAAGACTAATAAGCGATAAGGGCGTTAAAACTCTTGATGACCTCAATTCAAAAGCAGGAGACATTGATGTAAAGAAACTTAAATCATATCATCAGATTATTCTCGTACGCAATCAAGCAGGACTTAAAAACCTTTACAAGCTTGTTTCATACAGCAACCTCGATTACTTCTATAAAAAACCTCTTATTCCTAAGTCCGTTCTGCAATCTCACCGTGAGGGGCTTATCTTCGGAAGTGCCTGCGAGGCTGGCGAACTTTTTCAGGCTATGCTCAACAAAAGGTCTGAAGAAGAAATAGAACGCCTTGCAAGTTTCTATGATTATCTCGAAATCCAGCCCACCTGCAACAATGAGTTTATGATTCGTGAGGGTACTGCCGAAAACATTGAAGAACTCCGTGACTATACACGCCGTATTGTCGCACTCGGCGAAAAGCTCAATATTCCGGTATGTGCTACCTGCGACGTTCATTTCATAGACCCTAAGGACGCTATATACAGAAAGATTATTCTTGCAAGCATGGGTTTCAAGGACGTTGAAAACCAAGCACCTTTGTATTTCAGAACAACAGAGGAAATGCTTGCGGAATTTGAGTTTTTAGGCGAGGAAAAGGCAAAGGAAGTAGTCATCACAAATACAAACATGATAGCCGATATGGTTGAAGTGGTAAGACCTATACCAAAGGGTACTTTTACCCCAACAATAGACGGTGCTGAAGAAGAACTGAAAAAAATCACTCACGACAAGGCTTATGAGATTTACGGCAATCCTCTGCCCGAAATTGTTGAAAAACGTCTTGACAGAGAACTTTCATCAATCATAAAACATGGCTTTTCCGTATTGTATATAATAGCACAGAAACTTGTCTGGAACTCCGTCGAAAACGGCTACCTGGTAGGTTCTCGTGGCTCTGTTGGTTCTTCATTTGTAGCATCAATGGCAGGAATATCAGAAGTAAACCCTCTGCCTCCGCACTATATCTGTCCGGAATGCAAGCACAGCGAATTTATTACAGACGGCTCATACGGTTCAGGCTTTGACCTTCCGCCGAAAAAATGTCCACACTGCAATGCCGATATGATACGTGAGGGACATGATATACCTTTTGAGACGTTTTTAGGATTCGACGGCGACAAAGCCCCCGATATAGACCTTAACTTTTCCGGTGAGTATCAGTTTTATGCACACAGATATACAGAAAAACTTTTCGGCAAATCAAACGTTTTCAAGGCAGGTACTATTTCGGCGGTAGCTGACAAAACGGCTTTCGGCTATGTCAAGAAATACTGTGAGGAAAACGGCATAACTCTTAACAATGCAGAAATGAACCGTCTATCCATAGGCTGTACAGGAATTAAAAGAACTACCGGACAGCACCCCGGCGGAATGGTTGTTGTGCCGTCTGACTATGAAGTATACGACTTTACACCCGTACAACACCCTGCCGATTCTGCCGGCTCGGAAGTTATAACCACTCACTTTGACTTCAATTCACTGCACGATACAATATTAAAACTTGACGAACTCGGTCACGTTGTGCCGACATTATACAAGCACCTCGAAGACCTAACCGGAATGAAAATAAAGGACGTGCCGACATCAGACCCCGACGTTATAAAGATGTGTACAGACTGTAGCGTTTTAGGTGTTACTCCGGAAGAAATATACTGCAAAACCGGCAGTCTTGGTATTCCCGAAATGGGTACGAATTTCACGATACAAATGCTTATTGACGCACAGCCTACAAAGTTCAGCGACTTTTTACAGATTTCCGGACTTTCACACGGTACTGACGTATGGTTAGGAAACGCAAAAGACCTCATAGACCAGAAAATATGCACTATCTCTGATGTTATCGGTACTCGTGACAGTATCATGACTTATCTGCTGTATAAGGGCGTAGAGCCTAAAAGTGCATTTCAGATTATGGAGTGGACACGTAAGGGCAAAGCTCCGAAAAACTTTACGCCGGAAATTATTCAGATGCTGAAAGACCATGACGTGCCGGACTGGTACATTGAAAGTTGTCTCAAAATAAAGTATATGTTCCCGAAAGCACACGCAGCCGCTTACGTTATAGCCGCTATAAAGTTAGGCTGGTTTAAACTGCATATGCCTTTGGAATACTATTCTACTTATTTTTCAGTAAGGGGAGACGACTTTGACGCTGAACTAGCAATACAAGGAAAAGAAACTGTCCGCCGGAAAATAGAAGAACTCAAGGAAATGGGCAACAGCCGTTCCAAAAAAGACAACGACCTGTACGATATTCTGCTTATCACCAATGAAATGCTTTCAAGGGGATATGAATTTCTGCCAATAGATATTTTTAAATCCCATGCAGTTGACTATCTTGTTGAAGACGGAAAACTCAGAATACCTTTTTCAGCTATGAACGGCGTAGGTGCCACCGCAGCTATGGGTATTTATGAGACGGCACAGCAGGGCGGTTTTATTTCAATAGATGAATTTCAGCAGATGAGTGGTGCGTCAAAAACA
Organism: Ruminococcus flavefaciens; assembly: GCA_023667045.1. Lineage (GTDB taxonomy): Bacteria > Bacillota > Clostridia > Oscillospirales > Ruminococcaceae > Ruminococcus > Ruminococcus flavefaciens_AC. The sequence goes on from JAMPAU010000002.1 coordinate 298,894, forward strand.
ACAATAGATATGCTGAAAAGTGCAGGGGCTTTTGGTGATTTACCCGAATCTGCACAGCTGTCATTCTTTTGACTTGACTTTTAATTAGTAATGTGTTATCATATTATCATGTTAACACGCTAAAGTGATTGGAGGACTTAAATGAAAAATTACGACCTTATTACTCCGGAGGGTACTAAAGATTATCTTTTCGGTGAATGCATAGTGATACGTGACGTAGAGAATACTCTCGTTGAATTATTCAAAAGCTGTGGCTACAGCGAAATAATTACTCCCGGACTTGAATTTTATGACGTTTTCAATCTTAATTCAAGATATTTTCCTCAGGAAAATTTATACAAGCTCACTGACAGCAAGGGAAGACTTCTTGTTATGAGACCAGACACGACAATGCCTGTTGCAAGGGTTGTTGCCACACGTCTGAGAGACGCTATACTCCCTCTTAAACTTTTCTACAATCAGACGGTATACCGCACTGAACCCGCTCTCAAGGGAAGAAGCGACGAGATTGTACAGACAGGCATAGAACTTATCGGCTCACAGCTTAAAAAGTCAGACCTCGAAGTAATATCTACTGCTGTCGCCTCGCTGAAGTCTTTCGGCATGGAGTTCTCGCTTGAAATAGGTCATATAGGCATTTTCAAGGAACTTGTCAGCAAGCTGGAAGTTACAGACAGGATAAAGGAAAAAATACGCCGTCTTATCGAAACTAAAAACTTTCCTGCACTCAATGACCTACTCGATTCTCTCGGAAACAACAGCATTACATATGCACTGAAAAAACTGCCTGCACTTTTCGGCGGTGAGGAAGTCTTTGAAAAGGCAGAGGAAATAATGCCGGACGAAAACATAAAACGTCTGCTTGATGAACTCCGTGAAGTATACTGCAATACCGCTGAACTCTGCGGACAGGACGGCACAATAACAGTTGATTTAGGTCTTGTAAACAAAACAGACTACTACACGGGAATTATTATCAAGGGCTATTTACAGGGTCACGGCGAGGAAGTACTTTCCGGCGGACGTTATGATAAGCTTATATCAGAGTTCGGATATGATGTTCCGGCTGTGGGATTTGCCGTAAATGTCAATGCTGTTGCAAAGCTCATAGAAAAAAACGGAGTTATTCCGTCAATGCCTAAAATAGACGCAATAGTTTATGCGGAAGAAGGATTTGAAGTTACTGCAATAAAAACAGCGCAGGCACTTCGTGAGCAGGGTCTTGTCGTGGAAAACGCACTTTTTGACGACCTCGAAACAGTAAGACATTATGCTATGGAAAAGAAAATCCCGAAAGTTGTTGTAGTAAACAGCGACGTTATGGAGGTTGAATAATGAAAAAACCAATAAGAATAGCTCTCACTAAGGGCAGACTTGAAAAAGATACTATCGGTCTTTTCGACAAGCTCGGATTTGACTGCACAGCCGTTCACGAAAAAGGTAGAAAATTAATTCTGCCTATTCCGGACGCTAATATAGAGGTAGTGCTTGCAAAGGCAAACGATGTTATCACATATGTTGAACACGGCGTTTGCGATATGGGCGTTGTCGGCAAAGACACTATCATGGAAATGAGAGGAAAGTTTTTTGAACTCGTTGATTTGGGATTCGGTCGCTGTAAGTTTGCACTGGCAACCAAAAAGGGTTACGATTTTTACAGCGGTTACGGCGTGAAGACTATCGCCACAAAGTACCCCAATGTCGCAAGAAACTTTTTCGAGAAGAAAGGCATGGACACGGAGATTATCAAGATTGAAGGCTCTGTTGAACTTGCACCTCTCCTTGAACTTGCCGACGGCATTGTTGATATTGTAGAAACAGGCACTACACTAAAAGAAAACGGTCTGGAAGTAATCGAAGACGTTGCACCTATTTCCGCCCGTCTTATCGCTAACACCGTAAGCCTTAAACTCAGAAAGAACGAAATTGACAGGCTTATAACACTTATAGAGGAGAATTTATAATGAAAAAAATTTATGCAGACGGCAAGGCAGAAGTTGAGTTCCTCAGCGAACTCGGCAGACGTGCCGGCGAAACAAACAAGGAAGTTACTGAGATTGTTTCAGCTATCATAGAAGACGTAAAAAACAACGGCGATTCAGCTATAAACAAATACACAATGAAGTTTGACGGCAAGCTTCCCGAATACTATGAAGTGCCAAGAGAAGTCATAAACGATGCAATGACAGAGGCAGACCCCGAATTTGTCAACGCACTCCTTGACGCTCAGGAAAATATAGCAGACTTCCACAACAGACAGGTTGAACAGGGCTTTATCAATGCCAAGGAAAACGGCGTTATTCTTGGACAGCGTATCAGAGGTCTTGCAAGAGTAGGTCTGTATGTTCCGGGAGGAACAGCCGCATATCCGTCAAGCGTACTCATGAACGCCATACCGGCAAAAATCGCAGGAGTAAAAGAGTTGATTATGGTTACTCCTCCGCTCAAAGACGGCACGCCAAACAAGGATATACTTGTTGCTGCTGCTATATGCGGAGTTGACAGGGTATTCCTCGCCGGAGGTTCACAGGCTATAGCCGGACTTGCTTATGGTACAGAGACAATCCCGAAGTGCGACAAAATTGTAGGACCGGGAAATATTTTCGTTGCTACCGCTAAGAAACTTCTTTACGGCGTTGTTGACATTGACATGATAGCAGGACCAAGTGAAATTCTTGTACTTGCAGATGAAACTGCTAATCCGAAGTTCGCCGCTGCTGACCTTATGTCACAGGCAGAACACGATAAATTAGCCTCTGCAATAATGGTTACGACAAGCGAAAAACTCGCCGATGAGACTATCGCAGAAATAAACCGTCAGAAAGAATACCTGTCAAGAAAAGAAATCATTGAAAAATCGCTTGAAGATTACGGTGCAGTTATTATCACGGACAGCCGTGCAAAAGCCGTTGAGATTGCAAACGCAATAGCTCCGGAACACCTTGAAGTACTCATGGATAACCCTATGGAATTACTCGGCAGTCTCGACAATGCCGGCTCTGTATTCCTCGGACACTATGCAAGCGAACCACTCGGCGACTATTTTGCAGGTCCTAACCACGTACTCCCCACAAGCGGTACAGCAAGATTCTTCTCTCCGCTCGGAGTGGCAAGCTTTACAAAGCGTTCAAGTTACATCTACTACACTCGTGAGGCTCTCGAAGAAGCTAAAGACGATATTGTACTTATCGCTGAAAAGGAAGGTCTCACGGCTCACGCCAACGCTATCAAGGTACGTTTTGAATAATTGAAAGGCAGTTGTTTCAGATGATAAATAAATGGGAGGAAAATGTACGTCGGGTAGTGCCTTACACGCCCGGCGAACAGCCGAAAGACAAAAACATTATAAAACTAAATACCAACGAAAACCCTTATCCGCCTGCTCCGGCAGTGCGTGAAATTCTTGATAATTTCGACGTTGCAAATATGCGTCTGTATCCTAATCCGGATTCTGAAATTTTAGTAAATGCACTTGCTGAAAGATATAATTTAAAACCCTCACAGGTGTTTGTGGGAGTAGGTTCTGACGACGTTATCTCAATGGCTTTCATGACTTTCTTTAACTCAGACAAGCCGGTACTTTTTCCGGACGTGACATACTCTTTCTATGATGTATGGGCAGACGTTTATAAAATACCATACAAGACCTGTCCGCTCCGTGAGGACTTCACTATAAATCCCGACGACTACAAAAAGCAAAACGGCGGTATTATTTTCCCTAATCCGAATGCCCCCACAGGCGTGCTTGAAAGTCTTGATATGATTGAAGATATTGTCAAATCGAATCCGGATTCTGTAGTTATGATTGATGAGGCATATATAGATTTCGGCGGAAAAAGCTGTCTGCCGTTGATTGAAAAATACGACAATCTGCTTGTCATACAGACTTTTTCAAAATCTCGCTCAATGGCAGGTATGCGTATAGGTTTTGCAATGGGCAGTGAAAAACTTATAAAATACATGAATGATGTTAAGTTTTCTGTCAACTCATACACCATGAACAGTGTTACACAGTTATGCGGTGCTGAGACTGTCCGTGACGAAAAATACTTCAATGATACTGTAAATAAAATTATTTCCACCCGTGAATACTCAAAGAAAAAACTCGCTGAACTGGGTTTCACTTTCACCGACTCAATGAGCAACTTTATCTTTGCAAGTCACATGGAAAAGAACGCCGGATATATCTTTGAGGAACTTAAAAAGCGTAAGATTTTCGTGCGTTACTGGAACAAGCCACGCATAAACAATTACATGAGAATTACAGTAGGCACTGACGAAGAAATGAACGCTCTGTTTAAGGCACTGGAGGAAATTCTTCATGAATGATTTTACAAGAAAAGGAACAGTCACACGCACCACTAAAGAAACTGATATAAATATTTCAGTAACTCTTGACGGCATGGGAAAGGCTGATATTTCCACCGGAATAGGTTTTTTTGACCATATGCTCACGGCACTTTCCGTACACAGCGGTATAAGCATGACCGTAAAGGTGAAAGGCGATTTGCACGTTGACTGTCACCACACTATAGAAGATACAGGAATAGCACTCGGACAGGCTCTCGGAATAGCACTTGGTAACAAGTCCGGAATAGTCCGCTATGGTACGGCATATATCCCTATGGACGAATCTTTAGCTATGGCAAGTCTCGACCTCAGCAACAGACCGTTTTTAGTTTTCAACTGTGATTTTACTAATCAGTCTTGCGGTGAGTACGATTTGTGCATGACAGAAGAATTTTTCCGTGCTTTTGCCTTTAATTCCGGAATGACTTTGCACATCAATCTGCTTTACGGCAGTAACGACCACCACAAAGCAGAAGCCATATACAAGGCTGTCGCACACGCACTTAAGACAGCCGTTGCCAAAAACGCCGACGGTACTGTACTTTCAACAAAGGGGGTATTATAAATGATTGCGATTATCGACTACGGAGCAGGTAATATTTTCAGCGTGAAAAACGCCCTTGACTATCTCAGACTTGAAAGCCGTCTTGTTTCTGACAGCGATTCAATTAAAAATGCCGACGCTGTAATTCTGCCCGGCGTGGGAGCATTTCCGTCAGCTATGAAAATGCTTGAAAACTCCGGACTTATAGACACAATCAAGGAACAGGCAAAAATAAAGCCATTTCTGGGAATATGTCTCGGAATGCAGTTGATTTTTGAAAAGGGTTATGAATTTGAGGAATGCGACGGTCTCGGACTGATAAAAGGCTCTGTTCGCAAAATGGAAAACACAGATTTAATAATCCCGCACATGGGCTGGAATAAGCTTGAAAAGCTGAATGACTGCAAACTCCTTGACGGTATCGGCGACAATGAGTATGTATATTTCGTTCACTCGTATAAAGCAGAATGCGACGACAAGGATATTTCTGCATACTGCGAGTACGGCGGACGTGTTCCAGCACTCGTACACGACGGAAAATATGTTTACGGAGCACAGTTCCACCCCGAAAAAAGTGGTGAGACTGGTTTGAAAATACTGAAAAATTTCGGAGGTCTGATATGATTATTTTACCTGCTATCGACATAAAAGACGGCAACTGTGTAAGGCTTTTCAAGGGGGATTTTTCAACCGTTGAAAAAGTAGCCTCCGACTATCTCGAAACGGCAAAAAGCTTTGAAAATGCCGGTGCTGAATGGATTCACATGGTTGACCTCGACGGTGCAAAAGAGGGCAGACCAGTAAACACAAAAATATACACAGACGTTGCCGAAAAAACTAACCTCAAAGTAGAGTTAGGCGGAGGTATCAGAAGTCTTGAAACGATTCAGGAATACTTGGATATGGGTATTTCAAGGGTAATTCTCGGCTCTGTGGCACTCAAAAATCCTAAACTCGTCCGTGACGCTGTTGAAAAATTCGGCAGTGAAAAAATAGTAGTCGGAATTGACGCTATGAACGGCATGGTAGCTACTGAGGGCTGGCTTGAAACTTCCAACGTTAACTATATCGACCTCGCAAATCAGATGATAAAGTCCGGTGTTAAATATTTTATCTTCACGGACATCTCAAAGGACGGTACGCTTTCCGGCGTGAACAAGGAACAGTTACAGGCACTCGCCGACGGTACAGAAAACTGCAATATCATTGCAAGCGGTGGCGTTCATACAATGGACGACATAAAGGCTTGTAAAGCTATGGGACTTTATGGCACTATCTGCGGAAAGTCAATCTACAAAGGCACTCTTGACTTAAAGCAGGCTATTGAATATGCTGAAAAAAATTCTTAAAATATTTTTAGTTATTTTGAGTTTGTGGCTGTGTATCGGAATAACTGACTATATACTTGTTGCGGTTATGAACAAAAAACCTGTTTTCTGTTCGACGGACGAATGCTGTCATTATTCCGGTATCGGCTATGGATTTGAGATTTATACAAATGAATATGTATTCTATATTTTCGGTCATTGCATAGACTGTAATTTTACTAACGGAGCATAACATGGAAATAAAAAGACTCCTCACAGAAATAAAATATGAAAAGTCATATGACGAAATAAAAGCATTGATTTCCGAAATGACTAATCCGGTACTTCTGCATATGACAGCGGTTAATTACAACTGGGACGACGGCTTCGATATTCCGGAGTGCATTATTCAGAATAAACACTGCGATTTAGGTACGGCACTCATGATTTTTGATTTTGCTGACGGTTATTCATTTCTGTTTGACAATGAAGAAATCACAGACACAGACTGGAAAAATTTCATTGAAAAATTAAAGCTTGAAATACAGAATGGAAAGTTTAAAACGCATAAAATAAAATATCTGCCCGAATTGTCACGTACCGGCAAGCTAAGAATAAAAAAGTTATATCCGGATTTGGACGGCGTATTTTTAGAGGGAACTTCCGGCAAAGAAATAGAGCTGATAATTGTATAGAGGGCTGTTATGGAATGATAATCAGAAAAATTATATTATTAAAATGGTTGATTCTGCCTGTCATTCTATGTTTACGATTAGTAACTGTTGAGGTTTCGGGACTGATTTTCTGTATTCCTTTCTGTGATGTATTTTGCTTTTATGAAAATTATCATGAATCAGACAATAAAAGAAATACAATTGTAGATTGTAAAGTGCGCATGAATAATTAAATCCTTTCTGCAAATATTTTTTGCAGAAAGGAGGGTTATGATGTTTGAACAAGACTATATCATGAGACAAATACATCAGATTATAGAAGTACTGGTTAAACTATTATTTAATGTTGAAAATCAATATCTGTCTATAAATCTGATAAAAGATACAGAAACAAAAGAATCGGCAGATTATATGCTGAAAAATATAGACATAGGAAATATCCATGAAGCTGAAAATAAACTGTTTGAAATGACAGAAAACAGAACTATGGACAGTCTTTTAGCAGGACTTATTTTCTACTCACATCTTAATGAAAAAGATGATGATTATCTGGAAATAAGTGGTTTTAGCCGTGATGAAGTTGAAAACGGCATAAAGCGTTTGCTTTCAGAATATGGATTGGAGACTATGGCAGATTTATTTTTCTATTAATTGATTAAGAGAGCCTGTTCAGTATCTGTACATAAAATACACTGAGCAGGTTCTCGAAAAATATAAAGGAGGCTGAAAAAATGCTTGCAAAAAGAATAATCCCGTGTCTTGATGTACGCAACGGCAAGGTAGTAAAGGGCGTTAATTTTGAGGGAGTGCGTGACGTTGGCGACCCTGTGGAGTGTGCCGAAGAATACAACAGACAGGGTGCTGATGAGATTGTATTCTATGATATAACCGCATCTTTCGAGGGACGTGGCGTATTTCTCGACGTTGTAAGGGAAACCGCTAAAAAAGTATTCGTACCGCTCACTGTCGGCGGTGGCATAAAGACAGTTGATGACATACGTGAAACACTCCGTGCAGGTGCGGATAAAGTTTCTGTGAACTCGCAAGCCGTAAAGAATCCTCAGCTTATACATGACGGTGCGGACATATTCGGCAGTCAGTGCATATGCGTTGGAATAGACGCTAAAAAAATTGCCGACCACAAGTGGACAGTCTACATTAACGGCGGTCGTGTTGATATGGGTCTTGATTTGATAGACTGGGTTCACCAGATTGAAAAGCTCGGAGCAGGTGAAATCTGTCTGAACTCCATTGACGCTGACGGCACTAAAAATGGTTTTGACATCGAGATGCTGAAAGCTGTATGCGACAATTGCAGTATTCCGGTTATCGCAAGCGGTGGTGCAGGAAAGATAAACGACTTTGTGGAAGTCTTTGAAAAAACAGGTGCAACAGCAGCACTTGCCGCTTCGCTATTCCATTTCAGAGAACTTACCGTACAGGAAGTAAAATCATACTGCCATGACAGAAACATTACAGTAAGGTGAAAACGCTGAATAAAATCTATCCGCTGATTTATGGTTTTTTCGGCAGTCTCGGATTTATATGCTGTATAAATATTCTGCTTAACTTTGACTATAAAGTTTCGGCACACCCATATGCACATCCATTCTGTCTGATAGCCGGAAGTCTTTCGCTTTTTATATGTATGGCGGTATTCTGTATTGACGTGACGGCTTTTATAGACGAGGAAAGAAAAATACGTCGTTTTATGCGGACAATTGGCATAACTTTAATATCATTCATAGGCTGTGCATTTATGTGGTCGGAATTATGGTCGGCGGTAAGCAGATTTTTACAGTACAAAGGGTGGTGATAGTTTGGACATAGTCTACAAAGACACTCACGATTTCAGCCGTGAACAGCTTAAAGATTTATTCCTGTCTGTTGAATGGTCTTCGGGGCATTATCCCGACAAACTCGTGACGGCAATGAAAAACTTTGAGACTGTATTTTCCGCATGGGACGGCGATAAGCTTATAGGCATGATATGTGCCATGGACGACGGAATTATGACAGCATATATTCACTATCTGCTTGTAAATCCCGAATATCAAAACAAAAAAATAGGCAGGGAGCTTGTCAGAATGGCAAAGGAAAAATATGCTGACTATCTGAGAATCGTCGTGGTTGCATATGATTCTGAACTTGCTTTTTATGAAAAATGCGGTTTTAAAAAATCAGATAATGCAAGTCCGATGTTTATAACGTCATTATGGACTTAGAAAGGAGATTGAAATGATAAAAGTTAACTTAAACGACCTTGATAAATTTTTTGTCAAGGGTGAACTCATTCCGACTATCTGCTATGAAGTGAACACTAAAACCGTTCTTATGCTTGCATACATGAACAAGGAGAGCCTTAAAAAGACCCTTGAAACAGGCTATACATGGTTCTGGAGCAGGTCGAGGCAGGAATACTGGAACAAAGGTGCTACTTCCGGACATCTACAGAAAGTAATTTCCATTTACGGCGACTGCGACAATGACACGCTTTTAGTCAATGTCGAGCAGACGGGTGTTGCTTGCCATACCGGAAGCTATAGCTGTTTCTTTAATGAAATCTACAATAACAAGGAGAATTAATATGACTGTTTATGAAGAAATTTTTGAAGTAATCAAGGAAAGAAAAAAGCAGTACGAAAACGGTACATCTGCTGAAAATTCGTATACCTGCTATCTTTTTGACAAGGGCGTTGACAAGATATGCAAGAAAGTAGGCGAGGAAGCAACAGAAACTGTAATCGCTGCAAAAAACGGAGACAACGACGAGTTGATGAACGAAATCAACGACTTACTGTATCATGTCATGGTACTCTGTGCAAATCAAGGTCTTGAATGGTCTGACGTTGAAAAGGTTCTTGATGAAAGAAACGAAAAAATCGGCAACCTTAAAAAATTCCATGAGGTTGACAAAAACACGTGATTTACAGGATTTCAAAGTACAATCCTAAAAGTTATTCTGACGAATGGACTTCAGTTACAGATGTCGGCGATAAGCGTTATAATCTGACTATCGGTGAGTACTTAAGATATGAAGAACTATACATACAAAGTCTTATGACGGTAATCAATGACGATATAAAAAGTATTGTCAGAATAGAGAATTTTGAAGAAATCCAAAAACGGACAGGAAGTTTTGCAGATAAATCCGTGATGAATATATATGAAAAAGACTATCAGAGCGGTATATATAAATCACTTTACAACGGTGTACATGAGTTTGAATACAGCGATATTCTGGCACTTGTGAAAATTATGCTGAGGGAAGAAGCATGGTTTGTGATTGTTACTGACCGATATAAAATTGATGTCGGATATGATTACTATATTCATATACATACAGAGGGATTTTTAAAGCCGGATAATCTGCCGGAAGGTATTTTCTTTGAAAGACAACTATAAAAATATTGAGCGGGATTTTTTACGTCCTGCTCATTTTTTGTACCATTAATGTTTTAGGCTGTATAAATAAAAAAACTTGATTTTGTTGTTATTTTCTGTTATAATATCAGTATAATAAATATCGGGAGGTTATTAATTATGAATCTGAAAAAAATAATAGCCGGAGTAATGGCTGTTTGTTCGCTTGGCGTGGCAGTTCCGGCGGTAAGTTCTGCACCTGATGTAAATGCGGTCGGTAACGTCCTTGCATTTCCCGGAGCGGTCGGTGGCGGAAAGTATGCTACAGGCGGACGAGGCGGTGAAGTTTATCACGTCACCAACCTTAACGACAGCGGAGCAGGTTCATTCCGTGACGCTGTAAGCAAATCGGGGCGTATAGTTGTATTTGACGTAAGCGGTACTATCGAGCTGAAAAGTAACATTCTCTGCCAGAGCAACATCACCATTGCCGGACAGACAGCCCCTGGCGGTTCGGGAATAACTCTTAAAAACTATAAAATGGGTATGTCCGGCGATAATATAATATGCCGTTATATAAGTTCACGACCCGGACCGTATACTGCGACGAGTTCCGGCAACGATGCGTGGGGCGGTTCTAACGGTTCAAACTCAATAATTGACCACTGCTCAATGGGTTGGACAACCGACGAACAGTGGGGGCTTTATTCAAACAATATGAACTATACCGTACAGTATTCCGTGCTTGGTCCTGCTGATTCTTGGGGCGGTCACAAAAAGGGACTTCACGGTTTCGGAATGATGATGGGCAAGGGCAACCTCACCTTTGACCACAACCTCATAATACACAACGTTTCAAGAAATTTCAGGGGAAAAGTCGAGGGTACAAATACAGCGGATTTTACAAACAACGTCATCTATGACTGGGGCTATCAGACAGCTTACGGCACTATCGGACATCTTAATTATGTAAACAATACTCTTAAAATGGGCAACTCCACAACAGGCGGAAAACACTATGTAAATGTTGATAGTTCCACAAAACCGGAAAACTTCAAAATTTACATTGACGGAAACAGGATTCTCAATAAAGACAATTCGGTTTATGAGACTCCCACAAATGACAACTGGGCAGGCGTTGACGTTAAAGAATCTATCGGAATCACTAAAGACCAGCTTGTTTCAGATTCGCCTTTTCAGACTTTGATAAACGGTGAAAATGTATCGTCTGTACAGGACGTTGAAAGTGCGGAAGATTCATATAATCACGTTATAAGCTATGCCGGAAACGGTATATCACCCGAAAAACGTACAGCTATAGACCTACAGTGTGCAGAAGAAACACTTAACGGCACAGGCTCATGTAGCGGTACAGCCTCGTATGATGACGCTACTGACGCTAACAAGGAAAATATTGACAAGTATCAGATTCAGTGCGGAGTGGTTTATGAATATCCGTCGGCAGTTCTCACAAAGGAAATAACAGACAGCGACAATGACGGTATGCCGGACGAATGGGAACTTGCAAGAGGTCTCGACCCGAATGACGCAAGCGACTATAAAGGCGATTACTGCGGACAGGGTTATATGAACATAGAATACTACATAAATGATCTTACTGTTAATTCTTTTCCGGAGGGCGTTGTAACTCTCTCGCCCAAAACAACTATTGTAGAGCCAGTCCCTGCAAAGTCGGCATTTGAGACTATTGAGGCGGAAAGTTATACATCGCAAGACGGCATAAAAACTGAAGATTTATCAACGGGCGGACAGAATATAGGCTTTATTGAAAACGGCGATTATGCAGTATATAATAAGCTTGATTTCGGTGATGGTGCTAAGTCATTCGGCGGAAAGATTTCCGGCAATGCCTGTGCTATGGAGCTTTACCTTGACAACATGAACGGCAGTCCGGTTGCAACGGTAAATTTCAAAGGCACTTCCGGATTTTCTGACTATCAGGACGTTATGTTTAATATACCCGAAATTACAGATACTCACAATCTGTATATAAAGTTCACAGGCGGTGACGGCTACCTCATGAACGCCGACAGCTTTATTTTCGGCAAGGAAAGCGTATCTCTTAACGGTAAATATTTCACTCATGCTTCCGTACTGGAATCAGCTAATCCTAATTCATGGGAAATAGCAGAAAACGCACAGGTCGGCTCTCTGATTTTCGGTGACCGTGATTTTACTATTGCGACAATTCCGGAATGCCTGAAAGGTGCTGAGATAATGAAAACTGCCTGTGACGCAAAAAGCGTTACACAGAGAAATACTCTTGTATTCACGACAGGAGCAGACGCTGATATATACGTTGGTGTTGATACAAGAGTAGAAAAAACTCCAGAGTTCCTTGACGGCTGGACAAAGACAGACGAAACATTTACATCTTCAAATGATGTTACTTTCGTGCTTTACAAAAGAACTTTCCAGAAAATGAAATCTGTAGTAATCGGCTATAACGGACAGTCTGCAAACTGCGTGAACTTTACATTATTCGCACAGCCTCATACGGCAACAGAACAGCTTAAAGGCGACATTAACTCAGACGGCAAGGTAAACGTTGCTGATTTGGTGCTTTTAAATAAACACATACTTGCCATAGATTCACTTACGGCAGAGCAGTGCAAAACAGCCGATTTGGCAGAGGACGGCAGAATTGATTCTTTTGATATGATCGAACTCAGAAAACTAGTATTAAATTAAAAATAAAAGAATATTACAGTATATTTTTTAATGGTCTTTGAATTATTTATTTCTTTTTTAACAGAAAATTTATCATATTTTTACTACTTTTTTCTGTTAACTATTGACTTTTTTTGTTGAATAGTGTATAATAATGTTAAAGAAATTTCAATAAAGATAATATTTTATAAAGCTGTATAAGAGCGTTAAAATCAATTTAACGCCTTTGCGTATAATATTACTGAAAGGAGGTCGTTAACAATGAAGAAGATGTCAAAGTCTGAGCAGATGCAGGCAAACGGCGGTAAGTATTACAAGATTTATTGCAGAGGTTGTGGCAGAAGCATTTGCGGTGGTACTAAGTGGGCTGCTGAAGTCATGAACGGTATTCACGTTTCTGGCAGAAAATCATGCTACGGCAAGTCTGTATATATCGGTTGGTGCTAATGCACTGCTCTAAGTAATACGGATTTTTTTAAGAGTCAGAAGCTGTGCTGATAAGTGCGGTTTCTGATTCTTTTTTTATCACAAAACAAACTAAAAAACAGAGGTGCTTTATGCGTTCAAAATATATACACATCAGACAGCATGATGAAAAAGACTGCGGAGCAGCTTGTCTTTCAATGATTGCATCGTATTATAAACTAAAACTGCCAATATCAAAATACCGTGAGCTGATTCAGGTGGATAATCAGGGAGCAAATATATACGGCATTGTAACGGGTGCAGAACAAATCGGATTTACGGCTGACGCTCTTGAGGGTTCTCTACAGGAACTTGAAGAAGAAATGCAGGAAAACCAATCTTTAAATCAGCCATTTATTGCAAGAATAGTCAATCAAGAAGGATATGAGCATTTTATTGTGGTTTTCAGCTATGATATACAGCATGACCGACTTATTATAGGCGACCCCGCTAAAATGAAAATATCGGAAATGTCAAGAAAGGATTTTGAGGAATGCTGGCAGGAGCAGGTGATAACATTTCAGCCGAATGAAAACTTTAAAGCTGTGGACGAATCAAAAGGTATTCTTTCAAGATTTTTCAGCTATATTCTTGTTCAGAAAAAAATGCTTGCTATGATTTTTGTTATATCGCTTATTGTATCGGGTATAAATATGTTCGGAACAGTTATTTTTCAGTACGTTATTGACAGTGCCACCCATGTGTCAGAATCGGCAATGACAGAAGAAGAAATAGCTGAATATGAGGGTGAAGAACATGACCACGACCATGAGCATGAAGAAGATGATGAACATGAATCAGACGAATCAAGTTTCTATGGAAAAGCAATGGCAAAAATAAGCGTTATATTCAGTAATTTAAATGTTGTCTGCATTGCAATTCTCGGTCTGTATCTTCTGAAAAGTATCATCAGAATTTTCCGTAGCCGTATGCTTGCTGTAATGACAAAAAATATAAACGTTCCTTTGCTTACTAATTTTTACAATCACATGATGGACTTACCGGCAGGATTTTTTGGTACAAGAAAGTCGGGCGAACTTATTTCAAGATTCCAGAATGCCGACGAAATCAAAAACGCTATTTCTTCTGCCACGCTTACAGTTATGCTTGACAGTCTCATGGCTGTTATCTTTGGAGTTATTCTGTTTTTCATAAGTAAAACGCTGTTCTTCATAACTCTTGTTACAATATTTATTTACGGCGTAGTGATGTTTATTTTCAAGAACCCCATAAGAAATATAAATTATGAAATAATGGAAAACGACGCTCATCTTACTTCATATCTTAAAGAAACTATTGAGGGCGTGAATACTGTCAAGGCTAATCAGTATAATTCTGTTGTAAAAGAAAGGCTGAAAGAACTTGTCAACAGAAAAGAAGACAAATGTATAGAGGGTTCTGTAATCGGCGGAATACAGTATGCAATTGTTGAGTTTATCAGTTCTGCTTCTGTTGTCGCATTGCTGTGGACAGGTGCATATCTCTGCACAGTAAATACAATTACCATAGGAGCGTTGTTTACATTCTACTATATGATTGATTATTTTCTTAGTCCTGTCAGCAATCTGATAGACCTCCAACCACAGCTACAGACTGCATTAGTTGCCGCAGAACGTCTTAACGATATTCTTGATACTGAAACTGAAAAAGATACAGGGGATAAAGATTTCTGCAACGGCGACATCTGCATTGAAAATCTTACATTTCGTTACGGAAACAGAAACGATGTTTTAAAAAATATCAGTATGTCTGTTAAGAAAGGTCAGAAAGTTGCCGTTATAGGTGAAAGTGGCTGTGGTAAAACAACGCTTGCAAAACTGCTGATGCGTTTCTATGAACAGAATCAAGGCAGTATTATGATAGATAATACTGATATATCTGAATTTTCATTTGAAAGCTACAGAAATCATGTATCATATATATCTCAGGATATGTTTCTTTTTTCCGATACTGTCCGTAATAATCTGCTGATTGGAAATGATAATGTTACAGACGAGGAATTTTATAACATCTGTGAACTTTGCTGTATTGACGATTTTGTACAGGAAATGCCTATGGAATATGATACAATGCTTGAAGAATCCGGTACAAATTTATCTGTCGGTCAGAGACAGAGGCTGATAATTGCAAGGGCATTGCTGAGGAAGCCGGATATTCTGATTATGGACGAGGCAACCAGCAATCTTGATTCCGTTACAGAATCATGCATACAGAATGCAATAAACGTTTTAGGTGAAAATATGACCTGTATAATTATTGCCCACAGACTTTCGACAATAAAAAACTGTGACAATATTTGCGTTATGCAGGACGGTACAATAAAGGAATGCGGAACTCATGACGAACTGATACAGCTTGGCGGACTTTATTATAATTATTACAGTCAGCAGTCATCGGATTCTAATTTATAAAAAATAATGAGCAGGATTTTTTACGTCCTGCTCAGTTTTTTTATTTTGTTTCCTTGCGTATAACTGTACCCGTTGGGAAAGTCAAATCAGACTTAAAGGAAAATTTCATCATAGCGTGATTAGCTGTCTGTATTTCCTCGCCTTTTTCGTCATAGAGAGTATCAAGAGTTAAAGTCACAGGCTTTGCGGACGGTGCGAGCAGTTCAACTGTATCACCTGCAAAGAATCTGTTACGCTGTGTACAGTAAACAGTACCGTTTTCGCACTTTTCAACAACCGCCACAACGTCGTAATTCCGTATGTAACCGCTGTTTTCATAGTACTGTGAGTTTTCGGGAGTGCCGAAGAAAAAACCGTTGCAGTATTTTCTGTGGCTCACCTTGTAAACCTCGTCTCTAATCCAGTCGGGAAGTATGAAATTATCGGGATTCTTATAATATTCATCAACTGCCATTCTGTAGGCGTTAGTGACTACTGTCACATAATATGCAGACTTTGCACGTCCCTCAATTTTAAGGCTGTTAACTCCGGCTTTTGCGAGCTTATCAATGTGTTCAATCATACACATATCTTTAGCATTAAGAATGTAAGTTCCTTTTTCGTCCTCAAATATCGGGAAAAACTCATTAGGTCTTTTTTCCTCAACAAGATGATAACCCCACCTGCACGGCTGTGCGCATTCGCCACGGTTAGCGTCACGGTTTACAAGATACTGTGAAAGAAGACATCTTCCGGAAAAAGATACGCACATAGCACCATGTACAAAAGTTTCTATTTCCATATCGGGACTTGTTTTAGCACGGATTTCAGCTATTTCTTCGAGTGTAAGTTCACGTGCGAGAACTATTCTTTTAGCACCCATGTTGTATAACTCACGTGCAGTGATGTAATTCACAACGCCCGTCTGTGTAGAAATGTGTATTTCCATATCCGGAGCGTATTTCTTGATTAAAGCAAGCAACCCTATATCAGCCACTATGAGTGCGTCAACTTCAGCTTCCACTGCCTCACGTACAAACTGCTCAAACTGTGGGATTTCATTGTTTCTGGGCAGAGTATTGCAGGTAAGATAGACTTTTATTCCCTTTGCATGAGCCGACTGTACGGCGGTTACAAGCTGGTCAAAGTCAAAATTAAGAGGAGAAGACCTCATGCCGAATTGTTTTCTTCCGAGATATACAGCGTCAGCACCGTAATTTATACAGGCGTTGAAACGTTCTTCATCGCCTGCCGGAGCAAGAACTTCAAGCTTATTCATCATTTTCAGCCTCTCTTTCGGCTTCACGTGATGCAATAATGTATTCGTCAACCTGATTTTCTACCATTGCCTGATATTCTTCATGTTCGCCGAGAGTTTCAGAGAAGTATGTCTGACCTGTGTAGATATTTGCGATAAAGTAGAAGTAGTTACTTTCTACATTTTCAAGAACAGCGTCGATAGCCTCAATACCCGGATTACATATAGCTCCCGGAGGAAGTCCAGGACTTACATATGTATCATAGGAATCAACAATAGTTTTGTCGTATACGTCCATTCTTGTTCTTACAAACTCAGAGTAGTTTGAAGTAGGGTCTGACTGGAGCAGAGGGAATACGTCGGCATTTCTTAATCTGTTCCAAAAAACAGAGGCGACATAAAGCATTGTGTCGGTATTGGCTGCCTCTTTCTGAACGACTGAGGCGAAAGTTATAAGCTGGTCGAGTGAGAGACCGAGACTTTCCATTTTTGCATATCTTTCATCAGTCATCTTGTTATCGAAGTTAAGATAGATTTTCTGGCATACCTGCTCCGGACTCATATTTTCATAGAAGAAATACGTATCGGGGAATAAATAACCCTCCATACGATAGAATTTAAGAGAAGTATCTGTAGGAAGTCTGTTTTCAAAATCAAATCCGAGACCGCCGGAATTGAAATAGAAAATAAATTCATCAGCAGAGCATACGCTGTTTTGTTCAAGAATCTGTGCTGCCTCAAATATTGTACAGCCCTCTGGGAAAGTAACTTCAACTGTTTCCTGTTCTTCTTCAGTAATGCTTGTAAGTTCAGTTATTATAGTTTCATAAGCCATATTAGGACGTACAAAATGTTCTCCGGCTATATAGCTTGAATCAGACTTTCTTAGACGGCTGAAAAGCTGGAAACATTCGGGAGATTTTATAATTCCTTCGTCCTTGAGGAGTTCAGAGATTTCAATCGTTGAAGCGCCCTCCGGAATAACAATCAGCTTTGTACTGTCGCTTTTGCCGATACCAAGCATATCACGTCCGAAAGCTATGATAACAAGCGAAAGGCATATTGACACAGCGAATATAAAAGTAGTGAGAATAATAATTCCGGGCAGACGACTGCGTTTTTTCTTTTTCTTCTTTTTTCTTTTTCTTGGTACTTCCCGAATCGGCTCGGGTTCAGGCTCATAATATTCCTCCGGTTCATAGCTGTCTTCCTGCTGTGAATAATCGTCGTAATCGTCAATCAGTGGGACAGGTTCGCTGAACTGTTCTTCCGGAATATTTTCGTCATTAATGTCTTCATTCAGAATTTCGTTGTCTTCTTTGTTCTGCATGACAGAGTATCATCCTTTCTGGTGTAACTATATAATCAGCCTGTATATCATGAGACATGACAGGCAGATTTTCTGTAATAATTTCCTCATAGGAGAGGGCGGTTTTATGTATCTGCGGATATTTCTGTAAAAACCTGTCGTAATAGCCTCCGCCATAACCAAGCCTTGCACCGTCGGGAGTAAAAGCAAGTCCGGGCAGTACGCACAGGGTATTTTCAGTTATTGCAGGCTGGGGCAGGGAACTGTCCGGCTCATATATGCCATACATACCTTTATGGAGTTCGCTGAGGGATTCTACGATGTGAAATGTCATAACGCCGTCTTTGTGCGATACAGGAAAAGCAACGGTACATTTCCCGAAAATATCTCCGGCAATGGATAGAGTATCGATTTCAGAGCCGAAAGAAGCATATAAAAGTACAGTATCAGTATTTCTGAGAGTTTTAAGAAAATTATTCCGGATAATAATATCTTTTCCTGTCTTGTCCGGAATATTTTTTCTTATCTCTGAAAATTTTTTCCGCAGTAATTTTTTATCTTCCATAATTAATCGCAGAGAATAGAGGCACGCTGTTTTCTGCTTTCTTCTTCAGAGACAGCTTTTTCAACGAGTTTCAGACCAAATTCAATTGCAACGCCTGCACCACGTGCAGTAATAAAAATACCGTCTTCTGCAACTGCACCGTCGCCGATTACAGCACCCTCTAACTGACTTTCAAAACCAGTATAGCAGACAGCCTTTTTACCTCTGAGCAGACCCTTGTGACCGAGAATTGACGGAGCTGCACAGATAGCACCTATAAACCTGTTGTTCTGTATACAGTAGTCGATAGCTTTCTGTACGCAGTCAGACTTTTCAAGGTTGAGAGTGCCGGGCATACCGCCGGGAAGTACAATCATTTCGAGGTTGCCGTCAAGGGTTATTTCCTCTGCTGTAGTATCTGCAACAACAGGTATGCCGTGCGAACCCTTTATAGTCTGACCGCCCACACCGACAGTAACCACTTTCTTTCCGGAACGTCTGAGCAGGTCAACGGGTGCTAAGGCTTCAGTTTCTTCAAAGCCCTCTGCAAGAAAAACATAAATCATAATAAAAAAGTCCTTTCATTTGAAATTTATAATATATTTTTTGAGAAGAAAAGCAGGGTGATAGGAGAGTTTGGCTTTACGCAGACCCTCTATTCCCAAGTCTTCCTCACGATTGACATAATGGTAATCCCGACAGGCAGAAGACACAAACAGATTATTTATTGCCGTATATATTCCGGAAAAATTCCTGTCTGCCTTTTCAGTATGTACACAAAAAGTTTCAGAATTAAGTCGCTCGCCTATGGTCACGGCAACAACTTTTCCGCCTATGCGTATAATACCGCCCGAAAGACCGAGTTTGTCAAAATAGCTGAAATAGGTGTTTATTGCGTATTGTTCTGCAACAGAAGAATAATCCTGATATTTGTTATTATAGTCTTCAGTGCAGAAAGAAATACAGTCGTCAAAATCCTTTTCGGAAATCATGGAAAACTCATAGTCAAGAGACCGGAAATGTTTCAGATGATTTCTTTTTGAGTGATATTTTTTTCCGGAAAGTCTGGTAAGGTCTGACGTAAGATATATATAGTCTGAACTGTCACGGTCGTATTCAACTGTAAATTCTTCTGGAAAGAGTTCACTGAAAATGGGCAGATATTTTTCTGTCACTCCGATAATCTTCAAAGGAACACCTAAAGAGTAAGTATGTTTTTTAAGTTCCGTAAAAATCTCCCTGTAATCGCCTTTTCCGGACGGAAAAACAAAATAGGGGGTATTTTCAGCAGTCTGTGAGCATACTATGTAGAAGTCTTTATAGAATGATATTTTTGAATCGGCGAGACGTTTCCAAGCCATATTGTTTGCAAAAGTATATTCACAGCCCATGAAGTCTGATTCCGCAAGACATCTGTTTATATGTTCCTTGTCTGATATGTCAATATCCCTAAAATCAAGCATTGCCGTCATCGCCTTTTAGATTGCTGAAATATTCTCTCACCTGTGATATTTTACCGCAAGTCATTTTACCCTCCGGACATTTCCCCTCTGAAACGCACGACGGACCAGCATGACGGAAAATATCTGGAGCGACTTCAAGACAGATTTTAAGCATTTCATCAGCAACGGCACGTATTTCCCACTGAGCCCTGTTACAGCACCTGTGGCGGAAGAAGTTAAACAGCGAGCGTGCGTTCATTGTGACGACAATTTTAGTCTCACAGGCATTCGGCAGTATAAATCTTGCGTCTTCGTTGGCGGTTTTGCGTGCTTTGGAGAGGGCGGTTTTCTCGTCAAGACCGTTCTGCATGAGATTCTTTTTATGATATTCTGTGAGCAGGTCTGCAATTCTGCTGTAGCTTTTGGAAATTTCCTCAATAATCCTGATATATTCTTCCTCAGCCTCCGGAACTTCCTCTACAGCCGGAGGAGTGACGAACTCAAAGCCGTTTTCATTTACATACCGCTGGCTTTTCTGTGAGTACGAGGCTATCCGGTGGCGGACAAGCTGATGTGAGCAGGCACGTGAAATCCCCTCTATGCCGAATGTAAAAGAGATATGTTCCATAACACTTTCATGACCGACGGAGACAAGCATTTCAATGAAGCTTTTAGTTTTTTCTTCCGTGAGACCGTCTCTCAGAGAGCCTATGTCGCTGTCTGAATAGCACAGCTTTCCGGCAGTAGCAACGAGTTTTTCGGGTTCGGGAGTATGTGATATAAGGGTTACTTTCATATTAAGACCTCCGCTTATGAGAATACATATATTCTTATTTTACCATTTCCGGAGTTATAAGTCAAGGCAGGTACGGAAATAAATTAAGATAATATTTTTAAAAAATAAAAAATGTGAAAGAATGAAAAAATTTTCAAATGGGTATGGACATTTGAATAAAAAAGTTGTATAATAAATTAGTATCTGTAAATTTTAATGGAGGAATGTTTAAAATGACAAAATTCAATAAGCTCGTGGCGGCGGCGGTATCTTTTGCACTTGGTGTGACTGCTGTCGGCTGTACTCCCACAATAGGCAAGGGTACTGAAATGGCTATGACTGCCGACGGCTATGATGTAAGCTCCGGTCTTTTTATCTTCTATACTATCCGTGCATATGAAGACGCTGTTAGTATTATTTCTGAAAAGAACGGCACAGAGCCTACTGTAAAGGAAGTAAAAAACTCACATATTGATAATCTTGAGGCTGAAGAATGGATTCAGGACAAGGCAACGGAATACTGTATGAATATTGCCGCTATTGAAAATGAATTTAACAAGATAGGCGGTAAGCTTACAGATGAGGAACTCTCTGAAATTGAAACAATAGCAGACAGTCAGATTGACCCAGAGGGTACTGATATTTACTCTAAAAACGGCGTGGGCAAGGAATCACTGAAAAAGGTAGTAAGTGCTACCGGAAGCGGAAACAATTATTTCGGAGAATATGAATATATGCAGAAATGCATATTTGAACATTATTACGGATTTGACGGCGAAAAAGGCTGTTCAGAAGAAGAACTCAAAGACTATTTTGATGAAAACTTCGCAAGAGTAAAGTATATCTCAATCAGCATGACAGATGAAGAAGGCGAATCCCTCAGCGACGACGAAAAGAGAGCTTTACGCCGTAAAGCTGAAGACTATGCAAGAGAAATCAATGGCGAAAAAGACAACATGGATAAAATGTTCAAGATGAACGAAATGCAGGAAGACTATGATGAGTATATTTCCACACAGACTACTTCCGCAGATGAAGAAGAAACTACCACCACTACTACTACCACAACAACTACTACTGATACTGACGAAACTCAGACTACCACTACTACAAATCCATATGAAAATGAACGTCTCGTACAGAGATACACAACTACCACTACTGACGATACAGAAGACGATTCTGAAACAACTACCACAACTGCTGAAGAAACTGATTCTGAAAAGGCAGACAGAGAATACAAGCAGTTTTTATTTGATGAGATTGAAATGAACAAGGCTACAGTCTATGAATATGACGAAGATACTCTTTATGTCGTAATCAGAGGAGACCTAAGAGAACGTATGACAGAAGATGACTACTGGTCTGAAGACTATATATACAGTCTCCAGTTGCTCAGATATAATGATGATTTCGTTGACTATATGGAGGGTCTTGCTAAAAATTTAGTTCCTGAAAAGAATGATTCTTCATTCAGAAGATACGCTCCTTTCAAGCTTGACCTCTCATCACTCGAACCAACAGAATAACGTCTACCGGAAAAAAAGGGGCTGTGCTTTCCTGCATAGTCCCTTTTTTATAGGAGTATTTTATGATTTATACAGAACTTACAAATAAGGCAATGCATATTGCATACAAGGCACATCACGGACAGTATGACATTAACGGCGTGCCGTATATATTCCACCCATACCATGTTGCCGAGCAGATGACAGACGAAATAACCGCCTGTGTAGCCTTGCTTCATGACGTTGTTGAAGATACTGCCATAACTATGGAGGAACTGGAGCAGGAGTTTCCGCCGGAAGTAACAAATGCCCTTAAACTTCTTACGCATGAAAAGGGAACGGATTATTTTGAATATGTAGAAAGAATAGGGTCGAATCCTGTCGCACGTGCCGTAAAAATTGCTGACATTGAACATAATTCCGATACAAGCCGTATAACAGACATAAAAGCCGTGCCGGAAGAAAAGCTGATATACTGGCGGTATAAATATTCAGAGGCAAAACGCATTCTTGAAAAATATACAGACTAAAAATTGTGCATTATGCATGGTGACAATCTAAAAAAAATATGGTATAATATTATATGAAAAATAAAATCTGAGGGGAGGAATTTTTTTGGAATTTAAAGCTAATAACGGTGCATGGGGAAATATGTTTGGAGTACCATGCGTAGTTGCCGATAATCTGCTGAAAATAGCAGACGGAGAGTGTATAAAAGTTCTGCTGTATATTCTCAGATATTCGGGTAAAGACTGTTCAGATGAGGAAATATCAGCTAATACGGGGGTAGGATTGCAGGAAGTAAGAGACGCAGTTTCATTCTGGCAGAGAGCCAATGTCATTACCGCACAGAATGCAGTGCCGGATATGTTACGTACTGTTCAGCCTGTACAGCCGGAGATAACCAAGACCGTTCCGGAAAATCCGCCCGTACAGAAAAATGCAGTAAAACCATCACCCAAAAAGAGAACATGGACAGGCTCTGAAATAGAACGCATAAAAAATGAACGCCGTGACATAGCAGAGCTTTTTGAGGTGGCACAGTCGTATCTTGGTATTCTTAATCCTGCTCAGACAGATTCGCTTCTGTATATGTGTATACAACTCGGACTTAAAACGGAAGTAATAATCATTCTTATAAGCTACTGCTGTGATATAGATAAAAAAAGTACAAATTACATAGAAAAAATAGCATGCCAGTGGGAAGAGGATAATATCAATACTCTTGAACTGGCAACAGACGAGGTACAGCGTCTTAAATCAAAACATGACTATATCAATCAGGTTATGAATATTGTAAAAGTCAGCAGGATTGCAAAGGAGCATGAGGCAATAATAGAGCAGTGGCAGAAATGGGGTATATCATCAGAGCTAATTTCTGAGGCTTACGAAATAAATCTGAAAAACAAGAATCTGGACTATAAGCTTGATTTTAGGTATATGAACGGCATTATTAAAAAATGGCATGAAAAGGGAATAAAGGATTTGAATGGCATAAATGAGGATAACAGACAGTATAAACAGAATAACTCACAGAAGTACACCAAAAATGATGATGACTTCGATGCAGATATGTACAGCATATGCATAAATAACTTTGAGGTAATAAAAAATGAAATCTGAAATATTTGAAAAAGTACAGATAATCATACAAAACAGGCGAAGAAATGCGGTAATTGAAAATGAACGCCGTATAGACGAGATAAACGAAAGAATCCCTCAAATAAGGGAAATTAACAATACAATAGCAAATGCAGGAAAAGAACTTATAAAAATTATCAGAGCAGGCGATAATGACAAACAACAGAGAATTGAAAAGCTCAAACGTGACAATCTCGATGCACAAAAAGCGTCAAGGTGGTGTCTTGTCCAAAACGGCTATCCGGCCGATTATCTTGATATTCATTATACCTGCCCTGTATGCAGTGATACAGGATATGACAAAGACAATAATATATGTGAATGTTTTATCAAACTGTGCGGAAAACTTGAAGCAGATGAAATAAATAAACATTCACATCTTGAACTTTCAAGCTTTGATACATTCAGTCTTTCATATTATATGAATAACGATTATTATATAATGAAAGAAATTTATGAAAGTATGAAACGCTATGCAGAGAAATTCAATCAGCAGTCAAAAAGCCTTTTGCTTTTAGGCGGTACTGGTTTAGGAAAAACACATCTTTCGCTTGCCATTGCAAATAAGGTGCTTGAAAAGGGCTATAGCGTTGTCTATGATTCAACTATCAATATTCTGCATGAAATTGAAAAAGAGCATTTTAGCCGTGAGCATATTTCCGAAATGACAGACCTTGTTATGCAAACTGATTTGCTTATCTTAGATGATTTAGGCACAGAACATACCACGCCTTTTTATAGTTCCACTATATATAACATAATAAATACACGTCTTAACCGCAGTAAACCAACTATTATAAGTACTAATCTTGAACCTAATGAAATAAGTAAGAGATATGAGGCAAGAGTAGCATCACGTCTTGTTACACAATATATCAATTTTCATTTTGTTGGTTCAGACGTAAGACTGCAAAAATACAGGGAAAAGATGTAAAACTGCAAAAATACAATCAGATATTAAATAAGAAAACAGACCTGAATAAATGAGCAGGTCTGTTTTTTTTTGTGTGCTTGTTCAGAAAGGCGTTGTATCGTACATTTTTTTCAGCTTTTCAATAGCCTTTTTTTCAAGCCGTGATACATATGAACGGGAAATATTAAGTTTTTTAGATGTTTCGCTCTGTGTATGCGGACTTTTTCCGTATAGACCATATCGGTATATGATAATTTCAAGTTCACGCTTATCAAGACACTTGTCAAGAAATTCATATAACTGTCTTGAACGTATAAGCAAATCTACCTGTTCATGAATGTCTATTCCGTCGTCAATCAAGTCCATAAGGGTGAGGGCGTTTCCGTCCTTGTCAAATTCAACAGGTTCGTTTATATATACATCTCCGGCGGTTTTGCGTGCTGAACGGAAACTCATAAGTATTTCGTTTTCTATACATCGGCTTGCATAGGTTGCGAACTTTGCACCGTTTGTATAGTCGAAAGTAGACACTGCCTTTATAAGACCTATCGTACCTATAGAAATAAGTTCGTCCTGCTCCGGCACAGTCGAGGCATATTTTTTTACTATATGTGCAACAAGCCTCAGATTATGCTCTATAAGCTTATTGCGTGAAGATTTGTCGCCGTCTGCCATTTTTCTGAAACATTCTCCCTCCTCTTTTTTTGAGAGCGGTTTAGGAAAAGCATTATTGCCCTCAACGTGCAGGGCAAAAAAGAAAAGGTTTTTGATGATTTCTGCAAACATATATATCACCTCCGGAAATATACTATGCACAAAGGCTTGAACAATAGTTCTCTTTTTCTGAAATTTTTTCTTGCAAAAGATTCTGAAATGTGTTATGATAGTAAAGAAACTTTTAAAGAAAAGAGAGGACAGGTATAAATATGGCTGATAAAAATAATTACGGAAACGACAGTATCACTATGCTGAAAGGTGCTGACAAGGTAAGAAAACGCCCTGCCGTCATATTCGGCTCGGACGGTCTCGACGGCTGTGAGCATTCAATCTTTGAGGTTATCTCAAACTCCATTGATGAAGCACGTGAGGGTTATGGAAAGAAAATAATCGTCACGCACTACAGAAACCACGATATTGAGGTTGAAGATTTCGGGCGTGGCTGTCCGGTTGACTTCAATAATAACGAACAGCGGTATAACTGGGAGCTTGTCTACTGTGAACTCTATGCAGGCGGTAAGTATGACGATACAGCGGAATCATATGAATATTCATTGGGTCTTAACGGTCTCGGACTTTGTGCTACACAGTTTTCGTCTGAGTTCATGGACGTTGAGGTTGTACGTGACGGCTTTAAATATAATCTTCACTTTGAAAAGGGCGATAATGTCGGCGGTCTTCATAAAGAACCTTGCCGTAAGAAACAGACTGGCACTAAAACACACTGGAGACCCGACTTGGAGGTTTTCACGGATATAGCAGTATCAGATGATTATTTCTGTGATATTCTGAAAAGACAGGCGGTTGTCAATCCCGATATACTTTTTGTGTTCCGTTCTGAAACAGAAACAGGCGACTTTACGGAGCAGGAATTTATATACCAAAACGGCATAACAGACTATGTTTCCGAGATAGCAGGAGATAAGGCTATGACTACTATTCAGCACTGGTCGGCTGAAAAAAGAGGTCGTGACCGTGAAGACAAACCCGAATATAAGGTTAAACTTGATGTTGCAGTTACTTTTTCCAATAAGATAAAGCTTACAGAATATTATCATAATTCAAGTTTTCTGGAGCATGGCGGTTCACCGGAAGACGCTGTTAAACGTGCCTTTGTGTATCAGATTGATAGCTTTATAAAGCAGAATAACGGTTATCAGAAGAACGAGAGCAAGATAAGCTATGTGGATGTTGAGGAGTGCTTGGTGCTTGTTTCCTCGTCGTTTTCCACTCAGACATCATACGAGAATCAGACCAAAAAGGCTATCACTAATAAATTTATCCGTGAGGCTATGACAGAGTTCCTCAAACATCAGCTTGAAATATACTTCATAGAGAATCCCGACGAGGCACAGAAGATAGCGGAGCAGGTTCTAATAAACAAGCGGAGCAGGGAAAACGCTGAAAGGGTACGTCTGAATGTAAAGAAGAAACTTACCGGCAGTATAGACCTTGCTAATATGGTTGATAAGTTCGTTGACTGTAGAACTAAAGACGTTACAAGGCGAGAGATATATATAGTTGAGGGTGATTCTGCATTAGGTTCTGTAAAACTCGCACGTGATGCGGAGTTTCAGGCAATAATTCCCGTGCGTGGCAAAATCCTTAACTGCCTTAAAGCCGAGTATACAAAGATATTCAAGAGTGAGATTATAACGGACTTGATAAAGGTTTTAGGCTGTGGCGTTGAGGTGAACACCAAGGCAAACAAAGACCTTTCCACGTTCAATATAGATAACTTCCGTTGGAGCAAGATTGTAATCTGTACGGACGCTGACGTTGACGGCTTCCAGATAAGAACGCTTATACTCACCATGCTGTACAGACTTACTCCGACACTCATTGAAAAGGGCTATGTGTATATTGCTGAATCGCCTTTATTTGAGATAAACACAAAAGACAAAACATACTTCGCATATACTGAGCAGGAAAAACAGCACATTCTTAAAATGATAGGCAACAAGAAGTATACTATACAGCGTTCCAAAGGTCTTGGCGAAAATGAGCCGGATATGATGTCGCTGACTACCATGAACCCCGATACAAGACGTTTAATAAAGGTCACGGCGGACGACATAACAGAATCGGCAGAAGTCTTTGAAATGCTACTCGGTGACGACTTGCAGGGCAGAAAACAGTATATTTCAGAATACGGTGCGGATTATCTCGAACTCGCCGACATAAGCTGATGACACGATTTTTTGTGCATAATTCATAGTGTACCTACCGTCTGGAGACAACCCGACTTATATATTTTTAACAAGAAAGGAGATGATTTTTGATGATTATGCTAATTGTTTTAAGTATTTTCACTGTGATGATGATGTTCAATATATGTATCATCAAGGAATCCGACCATAACCCCGACGGCAAAACCACAAAAGCAGATAAAATTATATTCGGAGCAGGTGCAGTGCCTTTATTGGTATTGATTATTGGTGACATAATAAACAATGGCGGAACAGTAACGATTGACGATATATTTATTTTGATTGCAGGCAGTGCATTTATATGGTTTCCGTTCAGTATGACGGGTCTTAATATAAAGCACCTCATCAAGGATACAAACTCATGGGCTATCGATATTCTGACTATAGTAGTAGGTGGAGTATATCATATTATGCTTTTAAGTATGATAGGCGGTGACGCTATGACCGACGGTATGTCCGGCAAGCCCTACACAGAAGCCATATATCCAAACCAATATCACGAGATGATAAACAGTGAATACGGTTCAATAATAGAGTGGGTAATGGTAATAGGATTTATAAGTATGATAATGTTATGTGCAAGAAAACCCATGAAAACACCGCCTTTGCAGTCTGCATTGTGTATAGCGTTCACGGCGATAACGCTGTTGCTCATGGGTGTGATGTATGTTCAGATGATAAAAAACTTTGAAATAAGCTTTATTATGTTTTACCTGTACTACTTCAACTTGATAATAATATCGGCACGTCGTATACGCTATCACATAACTGAGCAGGTAAGGCTTGCAAACGAATGTGAAACGGCATTCCGGACGAAAACAGGTGAGAGACTGCATAAAATAATGTCAACCATATCCGGAATGACCAAATTCAGCTTTATGCTGATACTGCCGATAGCTGTAATATGTGAGATACTCTATATACTTCTCGGACAGGGTGCGGACGGCTTTATAAAGGCTTTCACGATGACTGCCGACTGGACTTTTTCCACACAAGTACCACCTCCACCTATGGAGTATCAAGGGCATTATCTGTGTACGGTTGCGGTATGCGGTCATGAAAAAGTAGTAAAGCCCTTGCGTTACGGAGTGCGTTTAAATAAGAAGATAGTAGTAAACAGACAGTTGCTTATAGCTAATGCCTTTGAGGACTTAATAAAGGAACGTCTTCCGAAATCGCATCGGATAATAAGAAACTTCTATGATAAATACGGCTATCCGGTATCAAGGCATATAACAACACGCACAAGGGCGGATATAGTGTATATCGCCATGAAACCGCTTGAATGGTTATTTTTGGCGGTACTGTATATGTTTGACGTACAGCCGGAAAACAGAATAGCAGTGCAGTATTCGGAATGCAGTAAAATTAAAACATAAAATTAAATATCAAAATAGAGGTAAAGAATTTATGCATAATGCACAGATAGACTTGTTTCCAGACGGTAGCACCACTGTAAATACTGTACAAAAAAGTACCACCACTGAGCAGGTTAAATAAACGAAAGGGAGAATTTTTAAATATGGCAAAAAGAAAACAGACACCTAAAAAACCGGTTTTTAAACATGAGGCTTATATAGAAGGGTCGGGAAGTATAGTTGACGAAAAAATAACAGATACCCTCAAAAAGAACTATATGCCGTATGCCATGAGCGTTATCATATCAAGAGCGTTGCCGGAAATAGATGGTTTTAAGCCATCACACCGTAAACTGCTGTATATGATGTATAAGAGGGGATTATTAAATCCGGATAAAGAGCGTTCAAAGTCGGCAAATGTAGTAGGCGAAACAATGAAACTCAATCCGCACGGCGACCAGGCTATATATGAAACACTCGTCCGTATGACAAGAGGTAATGAGGCATTGCTTCACCCGTATATAGATTCAAAGGGCAATTTCGGCAAGGCTTATTCCAGTAAAATGCACTTTGCCGCACCACGTTATACAGAGGTAAAGCTTGAAAAGATATGCAATGAGCTTTTCCGTGACATAGACAAGGAAACGGTTGATTTTGTACCTAATTACGATAACACCATGACAGAACCTACTTTACTTCCGGCTACTTTTCCGACGGTTTTAGTCAATTCAAATACTGGTATAGCCGTATCAATGGCAAGTAATGTATGTCCTTTCAATCTTGCTGAAGTCTGCGAAACAACCATAGCACTGATAAAGAATCCCGACCACGATATTATAACAACCCTCAAAGCACCGGATTTCCCCAGTGGAGGAATTATGCTTTATGACGAGAATGAACTCCGTAAAATATACGAAACGGGCAGGGGAAGTGTGAAAGTACGTTCACAGTATAGGTACGATAAGTCTTCAAACTGTATAGAGATAACTCAGATACCGTATTCCACCACGATAGAGGCTATTATAGATAAGATAGTTGACTTAGTAAAGTCCGGAAAGGTACGTGAGATTTCATATATCCGTGACGAAACTGACATTGACGGTCTGAAAATAGCAATTGACCTGAAACGTGGCACTGACCCCGAAAAACTCATGCAGAAACTTTACAGACTTACACCTTTACAGGATAACTACGCCTGCAACTTCAATATACTCATTGCCGGAACTCCTAAAGTAATGGGAGTAAAGGAAATCCTTACGGAATGGACGGCTTTTCGAGAAAAATGCATATACAGAAGAACATATCACGATTTACAGGACAGAAAATCAAAACTGCATTTACTTGAGGCACTTTCTAAAATTCTGCTTGACCTTGACAACGCTATAAAGATTATCCGTGAAACTCAGAACGAGAATGAAGTTGTCCCGAATCTTCAAAGAGCTTTTGACATAGACAGAGAGCAGGCAGAGTATGTTTCAGAAATAAAGCTCCGCAATATAAACAGACAATATATTCTTAGGCGTATTGAGGAAGTAGACAGTCTGAAAAACGATATTGCAGAAATGGAAGAAATTTTACAGGACAAAAATAAAATAAGAAAGATAATAATAAAAGAGTTAAAGGACGTTATAAAGAATTATTCACAGCCACGAAAAACTCTTATCTGTGAATACACTGAGCAGGATATAGAAATTATTGATGATACGCCCGATTATCCGGTAAATATATTTGTATCAGCAAGCGGTTATTTCAAGAAGATTACTCCGCAGTCACTCAGAATGAGCGGTGAACAGAAACTCAAAGAGGGAGACTATATCAGTCAGAGCTTTGAGGTTACAAACAAGACGGAACTTATCTTCTTCACAAACAATGAGCAGGCTTATAAGTCTAAAGCAAGTGCTTTTGACGATACTAAGGCAAGTCTGATGGGGGATTATATACCTGCTAAACTGTCATTTGATGAAGGTGAATCCCTTAAAAAGCTTGTTCCGACAGTGGATTACAGCGGTTATATAATTTTCTTCTTTGAAAACGGCAAGGCTACAAAAGTTCCGTTAAAGTCATATGAAACTAAGACCAACCGCCGAAAACTTACTAAGGCTTATTCTGACAAATCGCCATTGGCTGAAGTTCTGTTTATTCAGAATGACTGCGATATACTGCTGAGGAGTTCGGGCGGTCATGCACTTGTATTGAATACAGAAATGATTTCAGTTAAGACCACAAGAGACTCACAAGGTATACAAGTAATGACATTGAGAAAAAACACTGTGCTTGCTTCTGTTGAAATTGTTTCTGAAATTGAACTTGAAAAATATAGGACTAAAAGTCTGCCGTCCGTCGGAAAACTTGCAAAAGAACTCGGTGATGCAAATCAACTGAAACTATAAAAATATCAAGGGGAGATAGGATATATCTCCCTAAAATTTTATACACAAAGTTGCACCAAATGTATACTATTTATCACTTTTACTTGTGGTTAAGTGTCA
>JAMPAU010000030.1 GCA_023667045.1 Ruminococcus flavefaciens
CTGGCTCGACTGCGGAAAGAAACTTCCGCACAAACTTTTAAAGAAACTCACTCAGTCACTTGCAAACGCCGCCGAAGAGCGTGGCACAGATGCTGCCGGAATCTCATACGTAAAGAACGGTCACGTCACAATCTATAAACGTCCGAAACCTGCTCACAAGGTCAAGTTCAATATCCCCGAAAATACTGTGGCAGTAATGGGACACACACGACTTGCAACTCAGGGCGACAAGGAAAACAACTTCAATAACCACCCATTTTTCGGCAAGGCTGATAAGGCTTTTGCATTTGCCCACAACGGAGTGCTATATAACGATACAGTACTCCGAAAATCCCATAATCTACCGAAAACCAAAATCGAAACAGACAGCTATATTGCGGTACAGCTTATTGAGAAACAGAAAAAACTGGACTTCAACAGTCTGAAAAATATGGCTGAGGACGTTATGGGCAACTTCGTGTTTACTCTGCTCGACGAAAACAACACACTTTATTTCGTCAAGGGCAACAATCCGTTATATCTGATTTACCTCGAACGTCTCGGACTTTATATCTATGCTTCCACAAAGTCGATTATGGATAAGGCATTGAAAGCTGTTGGTATAAACCACGAAAAATATACTATTATAGATGTATGCGAGGGTGACATTATCTCAATTAACTCAGACGGCAAAATTGACAGCAGTCGTTTTACTCCCGAAAACTATTCGTTTTTCGGTATAGGTACAAGCAACAAGAAAACTCGCTACAGCTATGAGTGGTACGACTGGGAAGACGACGAATACTGCGAATATACAAGCGAGGAAGAACTCCTGCTTGATATGTGCAACTGCTATGGTATTGATGAAGATGATGTTCTTCTACTCCTCGACTATGGTTATACCGCTATGGAAATTGAAGAAATGTTCATGGACACTAACCTGCTACGCTCGGCAATACAGGAAATTAAATGCAACAGTTTCCTGTCCGAATTGTAATTAACGACAAATTCTGAAATAAAAAAATATTACTGCCTAACATATAAATAAAAAATTATATGAAAGGCGGTATTTTTTTATGAATTTACCTAAATTCAACTCCAATGACGAGCTTCCGCTCGTGATGACTGCAAAGGACATCGCAGGCTATCTCAACATTTCCCTGACATCGGGCTACAACGTCATGAACTCAAAAGGTTTCCCGGTCATGAAACTCGGCAAGCAGCTCCGTGTGACCCGTGATAATTTTTTGAGCTGGCTCAACAACACAAATGAGGTGATTTACAAATGAAAAAAGGAAACAATGAAGGCTCAATTAGAAAACGCTCCAACGGCACATGGGAGGGACGTTATTCAGACGGTCGTGATGAAAAAGGCAGACAGATTCAGCGTTCCGTCTATGGCAAAACACGCAAGGAAGTAGCCGAGAAACTCAACGCCGTACTTCACAACAAGCAGACTGGTTCTTATGTTACACCAAACCGACTTTTATTAAAAGACTGGCTTATCCAGTGGCTTCAAAATTACGCTTCTGTAAGCATCAGACCGTCCACCTACATAAGCTACGAGGGGTATGTATATAACCACATTATCCCGATTTTAGGCGATATTCCGATACAGCAGGTAACACCTGCCGTTATCCAGAACTTCTACAACCAAAAGTTTGAAAGTGGCAGAACCGACGGTAAAGGCGGTCTTTCGGCAAAGACAATCCGCAACCTCCACAATATGTTTCATCAGGCTATGGAGCAGGCTTGTATCAACGGAATCATTATGAGCAATCCAACGCAGGGTACAGTAATTCCAAAGCAGGAGAAAAAAGAAATGCGAGTATTATCAATCGATGAACAGACGAAACTCCTAAGCGTTATACATACTCACAGGCTCGGATTTGCGATTCTTTTCGACCTCGCAACAGGTCTGCGTATCGGTGAACTATGTGCGTTACGCTGGACTGACGTGAATTTCAACAGACAGACTATCAAAGTCAGTCGCACATTACAGCGTATCAAGAAGAATATGGGCGAACTCGAAGAAATCGACGAATACGACGAAACTTCCTGCACCACTACGCTTATCGAGGGCAATGTAAAAACTCCGAAAGGCTACAGGGAAATTCCGATTCCGCAGAATGTGTGGATAAAACTTCTCGAACACAAAGAACGTCAACAACAGGAATATATGTCACTTGGTGTTCCTATTATGCCAAACGGATTTGTATTTTCAATGCCGTTCGGTACGTGCGTTGAACCGCATACAATGCGTGATGCACTCAATTATCTGCTTAAAATCGCAGAAATAGAACACGCTAATTTCCACGCTCTCCGCCACACTTTTGCGACGAGGGCTATCGAAAACGGTGTGAACGTCAAGGCTCTCAGCGACATCTTAGGTCATGCAACTGTACAGATAACAATGGATTTGTATTGTCATTCCTCACTCGACCTTATGCGTGACAGTATGAATAAAATATCAGGACTTTTCTAAATATGGGCGGAGCTTAATTGCTCCGCCTTTATTTTTTATGACTTTCAAAAAATATCATCAATAGGTTTCCATTCAGAATCAGCCATATCTTCAGCAAATACTGTATTATTGATATAAAGCCGATTATCCTTGTCACGAACAAATCCCCAATGAAGATTATGCTGTTCGGCATATGACTTGAAAGCGTTGAATTTATTTTCAATCTGTCGGTCAATATTCTTGTCCTGACCGTGACTTTCGCCGCCTTTGGTCTCTATCACCCAGACCGTTCCGTCCTTTTTCATAACAATATAATCGGCATAAAACAGCCATTGATGCTGAACGCCGTCAACATAAACAACAGAAAAATACTGCTGTCCGGTATCACCGTTTTTGTAAACCCACTCTATATCGTCTCTTGTTTCGCAATACTGCTCAAAAAGCATTTCGGAAGTACTGCGGACAAGGCTTGTTGCAAATCCCGAAGTATACTCTTTATAGGCGTTGTTCAGATAATCGGTTTCTGATTTGACATTCGGGTCGTATCTGAAAAAATCCTGTTCCGGAATGTGAAATAAAGAAGTTTTTGGATTTTTTACCAATTCAGCCTGCCGTCCTATGTTCGAGGTAATATCCCTAAATTCTTCACGGAGTTTATGGGAATTATTTATTACAAACGCATAAAATTCTTTTGTGTTTAGTTCAACAATCTTATATTTTCTTTTTTTGCTCTGACGGAAAAGCCGTTCAAGAATAACTTTGACTTTCGCTGTAGGTATTCCGACTGCTTTCTTTATGCTGTCCATGCTGTGAAGCAACTGCAAACCATTCTTGTGTGTATCAACCTTTTGAAGCGTAGTATGGTAGTTTGTTTCATTAAGACTATTTTTATCGGTCAGGTTTGATATGCGGACAAATTCACCATAAAGCACTTGATTGATAATATCTTCTCCGAAAATATATCCTGCACTATGAAGTATCTTTTGATTCTGTTCTTTGTTGTCATCTAATTTATATTTGTCTATTAAGTGCTGATGAAGCATTGCAAGAATATCACGCTCTCCTAAACCGTCAAAATCCATATCTCTGACCTGTTTTTCAAGGGTAAAAGTCTTACACTTGTCTTTCAGAAATAAACGTCTTGTTTCGTAAGCCTTGTCAACGTCTGAAAGAAGTCCCTGTCTGTATTTTTCGTCAAAAGTATAAACATAACAAAAGTCCAGTAAATCGTCCTCATAGTGCTTTGTTTCGGGCATTCTGCGTATTCTTCCGATAGTCTGGACTTCAAAATTTTCACTCATTCCCTCACGGAGCTTGACAAGAATTTTAGCTCTCGGACAGTCCCAGCCCGTACTTATTGCCTGTTTCATCAGCAAAAAAACCGGTATACCGTCATTTGCTGTGAAATCATCAGTCAGATTTTTCTTTTCGTCTGCCAGCCACTTTGCAACCATACCATTTTCATAGGTGTAACCCATTCCGTAAAGTCTTTCCTCAACTGCCTTTATCGTTTCGCGCTGACCGTTCGGAAACTGTATCAGCACCAACGGTCTTATATTTTTGTTCAGGCTCTTGTATCGGAACTGTATTTCTTTACGTTTGTTATCGGCGAGATTCAGCAAATAGTCATAATCTTCCGTAACCTGTGCGTTATCGGCGACACCCTCGTTGACGTAAAGTGCTTTTGTGATAAGTCCTGCGTTGATAATGTAAATTTCGTCTATCTCGAAAAACTCACACTTTTTATTTTGGTTTGCCGTCGCACTGACCCGCACAATGTGAAACGCCGAAAAAGCATCAATAATGTCCTGAGCCTTTTTGGTATCGTTGGCGTGTTCCTCGTCGATTATCAGAATAAATTTCAAGCCGTTTCTGTGGGCTTCGGCTATGCGGTCAAAAAGATTTCTGCGTTCGCCGTCACGGATTGCAAGGTTTTTGTTTTTGTTGCGGACGAGTTCCCAGTTAATAAAAGTCGTCGTTTCCGCCTCAAAACCGTTCTGCATAGCGTCGAAAATATTCTGCGTTCTGCGGTTCGGCAGAAGTCTACGCATTTTTTCCTGACTTTGTTCTTCCAGTCCGCCCGAACCCGGACAAAACCACACAAATGCAACGTTTTTATCGACTTTGAAAAGGTATTCGTCTATGTAGTCAAGCAAAATTACCGTTTTTCCCGAACCCGTCGGGGATTTCATGACAATGACCTGTTTTGAATCGGGTGCAACCGTCAAATCAATTAACTTTAAAACTGCCTGCTCCTGAAATGAAAAAAGATTCACTGCAATTCCGCCTGTTACCATGATTCGCCCTCCTGTCTCAAATCAAATTCAAAATAATAATCGGGAATGGTTTTTATGTCAACGTCCGCAAAAATTTTAGTCTGCTCCGTCGTGAAAAGCACGTCCTGTGCGACATAAACGTTTTTCACATCGGAGTAATTTTCCCAGTTTTCAGCCATTTCGTCGGTGTCCTGTTCGTCGAGGAGCATTATATATTGACTGCCGTCGATTTTTACGCCGTTTTCAAGCTGTATCATTTCGGCGACGTGTTCAAGAAGTTCGTCCGACAGATATTCACAGTCCCTTGCCACAAAGTCCGTACGGTAGTATTTGAGGTTTGCGGGTATGCCGTCGGAGTACACGCTACCGTCCGCACGTTTTCCTGATATTACGGTTTTTATGCGTGGATAGGTCACATCCGTACAGATGTTGTTTTCATTGTTGGTACAGAGTATGAATTTTCTGTTTCCGCCGTCCTGCTGATTCAGTTCAAGGACTGCCTGTCCTGTCGTTCCGCTACCTGCGAAAAAGTCAAGAATTATGGCATTTTTATTTCTTAAAGTAGCCACTTCAATAAGATATTTTATAAGTCCAACAGGTTTAGGAAAACTGAATTTTTTAGAGCCGAAAAGTGCAGTAATTTCTTTTGTTCCGTCCTGTGTCATTCCGACCGTATCAGACGGAAGATATGTACTTACCGCAACAACGCCAAAATCCGCACCTGCTTTTTTCATATCATCTTCTTTCCAGTAACGCAAAACTGGTTTTGATATTTTTAAAAAATCATAATCGCCTGGAAAAATTATTCTTCCTTCATCATAGTATTTTTGAAATGTTTCTTTTGTAATAGCCCAACACCTTAACGGATTAACGGGAAATTCTTCATTATTTTTTGGATTAATCATTGTATAATTACTATTTGGACGTTCTTCAATAGTTCGTTGAGTTGTCAAATCGTGAAATCTCCAAGGTCTGTTAGGAAAATCAGGAGTTTCATAATATTTCCGTTCTTTTCCTTTAATTCCTGCTTTAAATAATGGATTGGCATAGCACAAAATATTTTCACAGTCCTGCGAAATACCAAACGGAACATCAGATTTTGCTGTCCTTTTTCGCCATGGAATTAAAGCAACAAAACTATTTTCACCAAAAATTTCATCACATAATAATTTTAAATTTGCCTGTTCATTATCATCAATCGAAATAAAAATAACACCATTATCAGAAAGAAGATTTTTAGCTACCTGTAAACGTTCATTCATAAAGGAAATCCATTTGCTATGCCTGAAACCGTCGTCTTCACCTATTTTGCAGTCATCATAAACAAAGTCCTTGTTTTTTGTATTGTACGGCGGGTCAATATAAATAACATCAATCCTGCCTCTGTGGGTCTTCTCCAGCAAGTACAGACTATGCAGATTATCCCCCTCCAGAAGAAAATTATAACCTCCCTCTGAGGACGTTATTTCCTTGTCCGTGTCCTCCGTAAACACCGGAATGTGCGTCCGCATACGTACATTTACCGCCTCTTCGTGTTCCTCCCACACAAGACCGTATTTCTTTGCGTTCAGTTCGTTTTCAATTTCGTTTATCGCCGACAATGTTTCATCATCGCCCTTGTGTTCCTCACGGATTCGGGCAAGCATCTCAAACATTCGCTGTCTTTTTTTCTGCGACAGGTTAGACATTGCATTTCCTCCATTCTGTAATAATTATATCATAATATATCATATCACAAATCACCATATTAGTCAACCAAGAAATCATGATTTGACATTTCATTTTCTGTTAACCTGAGTTAACACAAAACGCATAAAAATAGCTTCATACCCATAAACTCGAAAATCCGTAAGGGTACGGTAAGGGTATGAAGCATTATTCGTTAATTTTTCGGACAAAAATAAAATCCTGTAAACAACTGGTCTACAAGAAATTTTTCACTATTTTACCTGCTCCGCCGAAATGCACAAAGTCATTTCTTGCCTATTTTTAAGCAAAAAAGCACTACAGCAAATAAAATGAGATTTATACCTCCACTCACGATATTTGCTATGGTGCTTTTCAATTTGGTTGCGGCGGCTGGATTTGAACCAACGACCTTCGGGTTATGAGGGATTTACATAAGGATATCTGGTGTTTCTCAATTTACGCATTGCGTTGAAATATGCCTATTCTACGCGGTTTTTGAAATTCTACATTACCCAGCTTACACACCGTGAGCAACTTTTTGGGGGTCAAGATTGGGGTCATCATATTGGTTCTTCCAATAAGTTGTCTATTATTAAAGAAATTATATATTTTTTCTAAAATGGTTCTGGAAGATATGCCCACGCTTCTACCTTTATATTTGATTTAATATTCCAATCATGAAGAATAGTAGAATATGATAATATCCGTACTTCTTTTCTTCCCCACTCACCAGTAAATATATTCCATTCCTTACAAGTAACTAAACATAATATTTCTTCTTCAATACTTTCTGGAAGGCGAACAGCACACGGAATCCACTCAAACAAATTTTTATCCATAAATCCACCTAATTATTAAATTGAAACTCCTTATCAACTTCCTTTACTTTTTCTAAGTTGTCATAATATCTTCTTATAGTTTGCTCTGTCAATGCAAAACGATTTTTACTGTCACGCTTATTATTTTTATCATAGCAAAAACAAAAATCATCCATTGTAGCAGCAAGGTTAGAATAAGCACTTTCCCAATTTTTTAATTCAACTGGAGCAATAGGCAAATCTGTATAATCTAAATATAGTTTTCTAATTCTTTTGCTAATTTTCTCAACCTTATCCATTAATTCATCTTCAGTTGTTATTATATTATTCTTATACTCTCTAAACTGCCTGATATACGTTTCTGTCAACTCTATCATCTGATATATATAACTTCTAGTATTCTTTATAATTGTTTCACTATCAGATGTGTTATTTAAAACATATTCTCTTAAAAATGAATAACTATTATTAGTATAAACAATAACATCATTTATTACTATTGCATCTTTTGATTCTTTATACCAATAGACTCTATCTTGATTATCATCAACCCAGTTAGCTCTAAAAACATAGTTATTATTAGCTATATCTTCTATGCTATAACCGAAATAACAGAAAATAATATTTGTTTTCTTGCCTTTTAAATATCTTTCAGATATTCTATTTTCATATACATCATAGTAAAGAGATTCGTTTTTAATTTTATTAGTTATAATAGATATTCCTGTTTTATCGAATGGAAACTTTAAAATTACTTTAATAGAATATCGTTTGACAATTCCTACATGGACTGGTTCTACAGAGTATATGATGTATTCATCAGTTTCTTGAAATATTTTTTGTTTTTCGTATGGAGAATAATCCTCAACATCAAAAAATATAGTTCCTACAATATCAGAACGAAAATTAGCATGTTGTTTATTAGTGCGTTGTGAATTTTCAATTTCAGAAACCCTATCAACTATTCTAACAATTTCTTCAAGAGATTTCTTTCCTTCTCTAATAATAAATCTATTTGTAAGTGCATCACATACAATACGTGTATACAGACTCATTCGAGATTTGGCATCAAATCCTGATTTTTCATCAATATCACAAGCTGCCATTACAGCACAGCCAATACCTACGAATTTATCTGCCGTTTCATTTACATCAAGTTTCTGAAGAAAATTAAGGTTATTAACATTTCCTGAATGACAACTATCAATAATCACAACTTTATTCTTGCAATTTATAGACGAAATAATATTTATTATTTCATCAATACTAATTAAAGCATCAGTCTCAAAAGTGTCACTAAAAACAAGATAGTTAGTTTTTCCTTGCTTTGCTCCATGTCCTGAAAAATAGAAAATAAATGTGTCATTATTTTCTATGGTGTCAATGAAAGAAATAAAATTTGTTTCAAAGTCTTTTTTTAATACCTTTTTATTTTTACCACATAAGAAAATATTTTTTTCTTTTGCACTTAAACCTAAAACAAGTGCATTTCTAAACATATAAATGTCACTTAAACATAGCGGAAGTGATTTACAATTTGGTAAATTATAATCACTTACACCAACTACAAATGATTTAATCATAGTTTTTCTCCTCATACATAAATGTTTGCTATTTTCTTTTCATTACAACTTAATTCCTTTTTATGATTTTGGAATCAGTTAACATTAGTAAGTATATAATTTATATTTAATAATGAATAGATGTGTTTCATATGCAACTGTTTTACTTTATTTATGATATAACATCTAAGCTGTCTAAGTATTCTCTAATATCATCAAGTATCTTATCAGACATATTAGAAATTTCTTTTTGACTTTTTTCTAAAATCTCACTAACTTCATTCAATTTATATTCTTTATCCATATATTTTAATATATCGGAATTATGCTTTACCCAAAACTTAAATAAAGTAAAGCAAAACGAAATATTTTTTTCAAGCTTTTTATAACTATCAAATATTTTTTTATCAATGAATGGTGCGTATTTCTTATTAGAAAATTCTGCATCATTCATTTT
Source organism: Ruminococcus flavefaciens (assembly GCA_023667045.1). Lineage (GTDB taxonomy): Bacteria > Bacillota > Clostridia > Oscillospirales > Ruminococcaceae > Ruminococcus > Ruminococcus flavefaciens_AC. The sequence continues at coordinate 9,246 of JAMPAU010000030.1, forward strand.
TTCACAAAAATTTTCTAATAACTCTTCTTTTTCTGATTGATTAAAGTTTAAATTATGCAATACCATTATTGTGGCTTTTCCAACACAATAAACAGCATTAAGATTTTTTTCAGAAAGTTCCTGATAAATTTGAAACTCCTTATCAAATTTTGTTCTGCTTATATGATTTTTGTGAACATTTATTATATTAAGCCTTTTTAATGCAAATTCTGACAAAATGGTAATAAATGGCAATATCATTCCTATTAAGGCGGATAATAAATCTAATTTCATATCATTTTCCTCCTGTCAATTCCATATATCTTCATAAGTTCAGCTACAATTTCATTTTCTGTCATGTTCTTATTGAAACCATAAGAATTCATCACGGATAAATCATTTTGCTGGTGTGATTTTCTCAATTCTAGAGACATAATTAAGCTCATTGTATAAATCAATTATGATATAATGCCCTCGTATTCAGAATAGATTTGTTCAGTTGATTCTTTTTCTGTTCGGGCAATGTCAATTTTGAGGTAAGATGCAGAATAAAAATTTTATTTTAATTTGAATAAAAATATCCCATAATTAATTATATTTTATCAGCAACATTATCTTTGTACCAGCTCGGACCTATTTCATTTGATTTATATGCATCTTCAAAAATATTATAAAGATTCTTATATTTCAGATTCTTAATAATAATCTGTTTCAGTTTATCAGTTTGCAGAGGAATAATTTTTAACGATATATTATTATCATTTTCATCATACCATCCTGAAATCTTTCTTACTCTGAAATCAGAAATAACATTTTTATCTAAATATGTTGTTGTGAAAACACAATATGAATTATCATTTCCAGTTTTAGAAATATACTGACCTAAATGACGTGATACTGGTTCCATCTCCATACGTCGCTGATTAATACCATTTGCAAGAGTAGCTTCCAGCAATACACTATGCTCTGGATAATCACTACAAGCAGCATACTCATAAACTATATCTGCTTCACCACCGCCAGCATGAGTTTTAGGCAATAAATCAGCTTCCAGTGAAAGATTCATAAATTTAAGAATATTCCCCTTACGCTCACTTATTTTGTACCAAATAATACCAAGAATATATTCGAAAATTGTAGGTATATCTGCATTATCAGTAACAATTTCTTGAATATCTTTATCATCACGATTTGCAAATTTATCCAACAGACTGACAAGAGTATCATTATCAAACTTGCTATCTATAAGATTATTGAAACGGTCTAAACGTTCATCAAAAATAGCTTTTTTAGCTTTTTCCATTGTATTAATATTGCCACCAAGTTCATCATTGATTCCCTTGATAATAGTATTTTCATTAATTACAAGACAAGAAGCAATATCTATTAATTTACAGTCATTATAAAGCTTATCCGAAACTGAAAAACCATATTCAAACAACTTAGATATTACAGATTTAAAGAAATATTTAGGAACAATATCAAAATGCACATTACCATCTTCAAATATGACTGTATCTGTAATTTTAAAATATCTTCTGTTAAGGTCAAAATAATCTTTAAGTGTAGCTTTAGCTTTGAGCAAGTGCATTGTCTTGAAAAAAGCCACTTTAAACTCCTGCTCCGAATTAACTCCAGAAAACATAGTATTATTTAAGCACTTATCAGGATTTTTTCTATAGCTTTCTTTGAAACAGTATTAAAAAGAGTTTTCTTCCAAAGATTCTTTATTTTTATCTTATCCAGAGCCTTAAATACATTAATGGCATTATCAATATCATTATCTAAATAAAGTTTTTTTAATTCCAGATAAAGCTGATAATATGGTGCATCATACTGTCTGCTTTTTCTGTTTATACCTATAGTACATATCAGTTTCTCATCAACCTGATTATTCAATAACTCGTTCAAAGCTAATTTATAGTTATCCATTTGCATTAGAGTACTAATTATAATCTCATCAATACAACCACCTTTTGAACGAATAGAATTGATTTTACCTTTTATATATATGGTCTTTTCTTTTGTAGTACAAAGTGGTAAAAGATATGTAAACTCTTCTTTAGTAAGATAGTCAAGTTCAGAAAGCAAATATGCAAGCACAATATATGGACGAACTATATCACCATCAACATTATTACTTGTTTTTAATAATTGCTTAAAATAAATAAAGCTGTCTTTTGCAATCTGTAAACTGTTATCTGACTCAAAGTCTGAATCAAGGCTTATTTTAAGTAAAGATTCACCTGCCTCCGTCAAATGTCTTTCACTATCTATCAAACCTATGTCTACTAATCCAGACGTTTTCTCACGGGCATCTTTATCTTTTCTTTGAGCATCGCCTTTTACAAAATTATTCTCTTTCATAAAGAGATAATATTTTTCCTGCAATATATTATTATTACTCCAACAGACTCCGTGTGCATCTGCTTTTTGCCAAAAACTATCCAGAAGTTGTAACTGTCGTTCAATTGTGAGGTTAAAGTTCTTTGTACGAAAACTTGTAGTCCCTAAACTCCAGCAAAAACTTCTGTATGAAATATCTTCAATCGACATATTATATGCCTCCTTAATAGTTAATTATCAAAACTTCATCTGAACCCGATTTTCTGTCTTTCTTGTGATAATTAGAATTTGAATATCCATAATTAAGATGAATGACTTTATAATTATTACGATTTATCCAGTCAAGTAATATATGATTGGTTTTTCCCTCACTACTTAGCACATTTGACAAAGCAAAACGAATTCCCTTAGCATTAACAGAATCTAAATACAAATATAAGTCTTTTTCATCAACATCGGTCCAGCCATTCTGTTCATTATAAGAAGCACAGGTGATAAAGTATGGTGGGTCAGCGTATATAAAATCCTCTGTTTCAAGCGAATCAATATCTATTTTTCTAAAATCTTTACATAAAAACCTGTAATCCTCACTTTTTATACGGTCAACAAACTTGGAAAGTTTGGATTTCATTTTGTTATTAAAATCTCTTTTTCCTACTGGAAGATTAAAATCACCATTCTTATTAAACCGAATTTGATTATTAAAAGAATAAACAATGATTACATATAGCATTACATAATAATAGTAATCTCGATTTTTATAATTATTAAAGTCTTCTCTTAGTTTTAAGAAATGTTCTTTATTATATTTACCTAATCCCTTTGAGCTTTCACAACCATAAAATTCATACCCATTGACATCAGAACATGATAATTGATATTTATCAATAATCTCATCTATCAAGTTAAAAAGCACATCTTTATCAAGGTTTTTAAAAGTATTAAGTAAACAATTTAAAGATTGATTTGTATCATTAAATACAACTCTATTGCAATCAATATTGATTCCAACATTACAACCACCACAGAATAAATCAAAAAAAGTCCCCTTTACGGTTGGAAATAAAGGTAAAATTTGTGGTAAAAGCTTAAATTTTCCTCCTGTATAATTAAGAGGAGAAGGAATAATTTCTTTTTTTTCATAACACTTGCAAAGAAATAATCTTTCTTCATTATCTTTAATACTTGATTTACCTGTAGTAAAAGCTTTATATTTTTTTGTATATACAGTTACTTCACCTTTTGCATTTAATATTCTGAATATATCTTCATCAGTAATTTTAGCATTAGAACGTCCGTTACCTTTTTCAGCCATATTATTATATGACAAAAGAATATACTTAGCCTTAATATTTTTAATAAGTTCTTCAAACGCTAAGGTAGCCTCAGAAGTACAGTATTTGCTTTTAAGATTTGAACGGTTCATTTTTTTTGCAACACCAAATACATCTGGTTTTTCCCAACGGGCAACATTTTCAATAAGATGATAAGCATCACAATACTGCCTTGAATTATATGGTGGGTCTATATAAACAAGGTCAGCTTCAATATGTTTTACAAGTTCATTAGAATCTTCATTAAAGAAAAGATTATTTGGATTATTATTTTTTTCAGATTGTGGAACAGATAATTCTAAGATTTTATCAAGTTCTGCTCCCTTTCTATATGCATCATAATGACCACAAGTATTTGCTATTTTGTCCATTCCATATAATAATGCAGTTATTAATATTGCACGTTCCCTTGAATTTATATTTCCGCTTGAATATTCCTTCTCAATATGTTCTCTTATAAAACCTATCTTACTACAATTTTTTTTACTAAAATATGTATCAGCAAAATTTAAAGACATATAATTTTCTTCGTCAGTATCAATAGAATTATAATACATTATGTACTTAACTATCTTATTTTCATCATATTCTTCTGCACTAAACCAAGCAATATGACAAATATAATTACTGTACATATTGTCATTAGTAATAACTTTTTTATCTAAAAACGCTGAAGCAACTGCTCCTGTACCAGCAAATATATCTGCAATTGTACTGATTTCACCACAATTATTTTCTATTACTTCTTTTATAAAAGGAATAAGCTTATACTTATTGCCAAGGTATCTTCTGTTATTTATTTTAGTAGTCTTATAAGATAAAACTATCTCTTTCTCTTCAATCTTTTCTTTTTTACCTTCTGAAAGAAAAGCTCGTACCTTTTCAATTACACCCGTATCCCACTGAGGTTTCCCATTTTTTGAAATAAGTTCAAATACTCCATTTTGATGTAAGCGATATAAATAAGAGCGAGAGATATTTAATTCTTCAGCTATTTTTGCAGCTGTAGTCAAAGCCATTCATCTCTCCTCCTTATGCAACTAAATTTAATCTTCTATTATATAATTATACCATAATCGAAACTAAAAATCAATACTTTTCATAAAAAAATTGCTTTAATTTTGTCAATATGCACAAAATCATTAGATGCTAAACATCTTTTAAACACATTCATACCAATAAAATATTTTCAGATAACGAAATACAACTACTAATAAATTTTTAATTTATAAAATATCACTTAAAATCAGTATGCCCAATCAAGAGCATACTGATTTTAGTAACACATTAGGACTA
>JAMPAU010000031.1 GCA_023667045.1 Ruminococcus flavefaciens
TGGTGAACCAAAATAGATGACACCGCAAAAAAGTCCGAATATTCGGACTTTTTTCGCATTCATCCGCTGGAAATTTTATAGTCAAAACCATAGATGACATTTTGCTTTCGGGGGGATTTGAACGCTTTTGAAAGAAGTTCCGGAGCAGGTTTTAGGGACTTAATGACAGAGATAAGGAAAATCCCCGAAAATTATACGAAAAATAATACACAAACTTTCAGAGCCGTTTTTATTGGTTTCTCACAAAACGAGAAATCGGTAAAAACGGCTTTTTTGTTTTGAAAAAATAACGAAGATAGATATATGAATAAAAATAATAATAAAATATTCATAAATACTACTCTTTTCAGAAAGGTGTCCGACTTCAGAACGAATCCTCATGTGGTGGAAAAAGCCTTTCCTCTTTCTGTCGATGAGTTTGATTATTTAAAAAATAATCTGTTTAGTGACAATGAACTGATAGCAAAAAATAAAGATTTAATGTATTTTGATAACAACAATATTTGTCGTTGTCTGTTATTTTATTATAAATACAACGGCGACGGAATACTTGTTGAAAGTATGGAAAATGCAGAAAAAATAACTGAAAAATTCGGCGATATTTCCATGTAAACGAGGTGATTGAATGAGTATAAATCTGAAACTGATTTCGCCGATATCAGCGAAATGCGACGCTCCCTACGAAAATCCGTGGGACTGCGGTGAGGATTACAGCATTATGACGGAAATCGAAAAAATGAAGTGTCAGAAGGAAATCAGCAAGGCGGTATGTCGGCTGATTTTTCCGAAAAACAGCCGTCGGGGGCTTATGAAAGACTTTGACCGCAAAAGTGAACTTGATAAAAAAGTCTTTTCGGCAGTTCCGTCGATCGAGGAAAATAACGGTCGGCTTGTACTTGTCCTGAACTGCAAGTGCTTTAAAATTCTGACCGAAAAGGAGCTTGACGAGTTCTGTATCTGGTGGGAAAATCAGGTTGTCAGGGTCAACGAAATCCTGAAAAACAGCAGAATTTTGACAAAAAAATTTGGAAAAATTTATGTGTATATATGGTTTATCAAGGGCTGGGCAATTGAACCGGAATTCGTGATTGAACCGAACGATTAGCCGTCCGAAATGGCGGTGTTTTACATAATGATGAAAGGAGGAATGTCCCGAAAAACAGACGATTGGAGGTGTTCATATATGCTTCGTGTATTCGACGCTTTCGCAGGAATCGGCGGTTTTCGTTCGGGTCTGATGAGAGTGGGAGAATTTAAATTTGTGGCTTGGTGCGAAATCGATAAGTTCGCACAGAAAGCCTACCGGACGCTTTATGAAACCGGAGGTGAGCAGTTTTATGAGAATATCAGAGATATTGACACCGCAAGACTTGCAGATTTTGACCTCCTTGTCGGCGGATTTCCGTGCCAGCCGTTCTCCGTTGCCGGAAAACGTCTCGGAACAGCCGATTCAAGAGGCGATTTGTTCTTTGAACTTGCCCGAATCCTTGAGGCAAAAAGACCTCGCTATTTTCTGCTTGAAAACGTTCCCGGACTGCTGGGGATTTCGCAGGGGGCGACTTTCCGAAAAATCCTTGAAACGCTTTCAGAACTGGGGTATTGCGTGGAATGGCTTGTGCATGACAGCTCCGGCTTCGGCGTTCCGCAGTCGAGAAGGCGAGTCTACATTGCAGGATGTCTTGGAACGGACTGTTCCGGAAAAATACTGGCTTTCGGAAAAAGCAACGAGGAAAATAGCCGGAAAATCAGGCAATTAATCGGCGGAAGTCAGGGTCAGAGGGTCTACAGTACGGACGGTTTTGCGGTGACCCAATGCAGCGGAAGCGGAGGTATGGGCGGGAAAACCGGTTTGTATCTGATTGACATGAATTTTCCGCCTAATTTTACAGAAAATGCGAGGTGCATTACGGCGAGGCAGGACAGCGGAGTGAGCAGCCACAAAGGCGAACATTCCGCTGTTTTTTGCGAATTTATGGCAAATTCAGAAGTTCCGAGAGCAATTCTGAATCCGTTTAGGGAGACCACCCGTCAGAACGGCAGACGCATAAAAAATCCCGATGAACCGATGTTTACGCTGACTGTCACCGACCGTCACGGCGTTGTCCACAAGGGGCGGATTCGTCGTCTCATGCCCGTTGAGTGCTGGCGTTTGCAGGGTTTTGAAACGGCTCAGTTTGAAAAAGTCGTCGCCGCCGGAATGTCCGACGCACAGCTTTACAAGCAAGCAGGAAATGCCGTGACCGTGAACGTTGTCGAGGAAATTGCTAAAAATTTAATAAAATTTGATAAGGAGAATTTCGGAAATGAAAAATCATGTAAAAATATTTAATAATAGCGAGTTCGGCTCGGTCAGAACCATCGAGGAAAACGGTAGGATTTTGTTCTGTGGTTCGGACGTTGCAAGGGCTTTGGGCTACAACAATTCAAGACAGGCTTTGATTGCTCACTGCAAGGGTGTCACAAAACGTGACACCCTTACAAACGGCGGTGTTCAGGCACTTTCCTTTATTCCGGAGGGCGATTTGTACAGGCTTGTCGTCCACTCAAGACTGCCTTCTGCTGAAAAATTTGAACGCTGGATTTTTGACGAGATTCTGCCGACAATCCGTAAAACCGGCGGTTATGTCAACGACGAAGACTTGTTTGTTGAAAATTACCTTCCGTTTGCCGACGAACCGGTGAAAAATCTGTTCCGGCTTCAGATGAAGGTCATAAATCAGCTGAACGACCGCATCAGGCACGACAAACCGCTTGTTGAATTTGCAAATCAGGTCGCCGAAAGCGAGAATTTCATCGACATGAATGCTATGGCAAAACTTGCCGTCGCCGACGACATCAGAATTGGCAGAAACCGCCTTTTCCGCTGGCTCAGGAGCAAGGGAATACTCATGTCCAATAATATACCATATCAAAAATATATTGACAACGGATATTTTGTGGTGAAAGAAACTGTCGTGGACGTTGGTATGTTCACAAAAACTCATCAGCAGACGCTTGTGACCGGAAAGGGTCAGCTGTACATCATCAACAGGCTTAAAAATGAGTTCGGGGAGGCGTACTGATGACAGAAAAAAACAAGCCGGATTGTCAGCTTATAGGCGAAAATGGCAATATTTTCAACCTCTTGGGAATCGCTTCCGGTACGCTCAGGCGAAACGGCATGGCGAACGAGGCAAAGGAAATGGGCGAACGTGTGTTTTCGGCAGGGAGCTACGGGGAGGCTCTCGGAATTATCGGCGAATACGTCCATATAACGTCGTCCGACGAAGAACCCGACGAGGATTTTTCCCTTGAAATAGGCTAAAGGAGGTTTTATGACAAAAAGAAAAAAATATGACAAAATGAATGTCAGCCTGTCTGGAAGCATTCCGTCGATGCTGAAAAAATCCAAATCCGTGCTGTCGGAAAGGCAGTACCGTGAGCTTTGCAGAGCCGTCAACGAAACAGACGGCTACAACGAAAAGAAAGGACTGATAAAAGCCTGTATTAAGGCAAAAAATACTATTTAAAGCCGTTTTGTCGGGAGCAGAAAAAGTCCCGATAAAACAGCTTTTTCTGTTTCCGGAAAACGTCGGAAAGGAGCAGTTATGAATAGTTTTATGTCGTGGGTAGGCGGAAAAAAAGCCCTGCGTGACGAGGTTATTATTCGTATGCCGTCCTTTTATGAGCGATATATCGAGGTTTTCGGCGGTGCAGGCTGGGTGCTGTTCCGAAAACTTCCCGGAAATGATGTTGAAATTTTTAATGATTTTAACAAAAATTTAGTGAATCTGTACAGATGTGTCCGTGACAATCCGAATCGTCTGAAATATAAGTTAAAATATGTGCTTAATTCCCGTGAGGACTTCCGATGGATTGCTTTTCTGCATAAAAACGGCATTTTTCAGCGATTTCACGACTACGACAGGGCAGCGAAATTCTATCAGCTGATTCGGTACAGCTACGGCAGCAGTCTCGAGAGTTTTGCGAGCCGTCCGCACTCGATTTGGGGCGATTTTCCGCTGATTGACATGGCTTCACGGCGTTTGCAGAAGGTCGTAATCGAAAATCAGGACTTCGAAACTTTGATAAAACATTTTGCAAGTCCGGTCAGCTTTTTTTACTGTGATCCACCATATTATGACACGGAAAGTTATTACAAAGATGTAAATTTTTCAAAAAAAGACCATATCCGTCTAAGAGATTCGCTCATGGAGAGTGGCGGAAAGTTCCTTGTTTCGTACAACGACTGTCCCGAAATTCGTGAAATTTGGCGAATTGACGGCGTAAACATCGAGAGCATCAGCAGAATCGACAACCTCAGACAGCGTTACGACGGCGGAGCAAAATATGACGAAATTTTTATAGCGAATTACAACACGAAAGAACGTTCGGAAATGCACAGACAGCTGTCGTTCACGGACGAAACAGGAGGTGTTCTTTATCAATGAAATTCGGCGAAAATTCGGCGTTTAGAGCCGAAAACACTACGGAAAAAATTAACCGTATCTGCAAAAAATTCAAGTGCGGAAAGGATTTAGAATGGACGAAAAAATGAAGTGCCTCATAGTCGAGGTCGGAAAAGAACCGTATATAGCCGAAATCGACTATGATTTCGAGAAAATGTCAGACATCGTCGGTGGTGACATCGGGTTTTACAGATGTCGTGAACTGCCCAACGCTGTGGTCGTTCATGACGACGACTTTCTGAACGATGGAGCGGATTTTAACCGATATATCGGCAATCGGGAGATGTGCGGGACGTTTATCGTTCTGGGCGAAAATTTTAACGAATACGGCGAGCGTGATTTTTGTTCGCTGACTCCGGAACAGCTGGAAACGTTCAAGGAAGTGCTTAACGGTCAGAATTTCGGCGAAAATCAGCGGTTTTCGGTGGATTGCGCTGACAAAACAATGAAAATAAGAGTTTTTCAGAATGACGGTTTTTCAGCGAATTACAGGCAAATTTACGGCGGAACGGTTGACTGTGTAACGCTTGATGACGTTTTCCGTCTCTGCAATACGCAAAAACCGCCGGGATATTGCGGAAAACCGCTCTTTGAGGGCGATGTCGTGGAGGTCTGCGAAGGCGAAGAAAAAGGCTTTTACCGCCGTGAAAATTCGGATTTCGTGCCGGCTGAGTTTGACATTTCAAAGACAGACCACAAGAATATGTTAAAAATTCTGATTATTGAGAACAGCAAAGAGCCTTATGTGGCGGAAATCCGTAACGAACTTGAGGCTAAACAGAGTGTTGTCGGCGGACTGATAGAACCTATATACTTTGATAATTCGGGAAAATCTCTTGTTTTCTGCAATGAAGAATTTCTGCTTGACGGTTCAGAACCCAACCGTTTTGTCGGCGATATTCTTGTTCACGGAACGTTCATGATTGTAGGCGACAGCCTCGACGATGAAGGCGAGTGTGTGGAAGTTTCGCTGACAGATGAGCAGATTGAAAAATTTTCCAAAATGTTCCGATATCCCGTGATTATTCTGGAAAATCCGGACTTTTCTGACGAGCCGGAATTTAATATGTAAAATATGTTGATTTTATCGGACTGTGACTGAAATTCCGCTGAATACGGGGAAATATCATGCGAAGTCACATTGAAATAAGTTCGGATATGATTTCCCCGACACGCCGTCGGAAATTTCGGGAACACAGGAAACCATAGTGGTCAGCGAAAAATGAAAAGAGCCTGAATTTCTCGAAACTACGGCGAAATATCGGCTTGCAGTCCGATACTTTCAGATAAAATTTATTACGATTAAGCCGGAGCAAAATCCGGTTTTTTTCGTGGAAAAGGAGAAAAAAATGACCAACTTTAAAAAGAAAATCAAAAAACTAAATGCTGGAATTCTGGCAGGAATCTGTGCGGTTTCGATGGTCGGCGGAACAGCTTCGGAGGTCGTTGCAGGAGCGGCGAACGACATCGCAGAAACGTCATTATTGACCGAAAATCCGGTGTTTCCGTCGGCTGACGAGGTCATCGCCGAAGCCGCAACTCTGCTCGGTTCGCCCTACGGATTCGGCTACAAAGGCTACACCGGAGCGTACTATCAGGGCGGTTTTCAGGCACTTCCGCTCGCCACGGTCAGACAGCAGGGCGTGGACTGCTCGGGGCTGATTTACTACACGCTAACCCATCTCGGTTACAGCATGACCGGCTTTTCGTGGAACAATCCTGTGCCGGTTGATACGATGCACTGGGTCACCGTCGACGACAACTGCACTATCACATATGACGGTATAACTTCAAAAATCGACATTGAAAAGGCGGCGGTCAAGACCACTGAGCATCCCTACTGGGAGTGTCCGGACGGCTCGACAATCGCTCCCGGCTCGATGGTTATCGCCGAAAATCCGTACGCCGAAGACCACTCGTGGATTTACATCGGCGAGTTTGAAAACAGGGACGAAGTGGTCGATTATCTGCGAAATATAGGCGTTTCCGAGAACTTAATCACATCATCAACTGTCGGCGACGGAAAGGGTGACGGCGGTACTCACTGGCGTATCGAATCGAACGGTTCGGAGGGAGTTGTCATCAATAACCGCACCGACGGCAAGCAGTCAACGGCACTGAATATGTACGCTTTCAAGGTCACAAAAACCGACGCTGAGTTCACGGTCACAAAGGTCTTAAACAGCGATAATTCGGTAAAAATCAGCGGTACAAGTCCAATTGACAACTCGAAAGCGGTTTACGGAGTTTACACCGACGAGGCGTGTCAGAACAAGGTCGGCGAAATCACAATCGGCGACGACGGCACGGGTTCGATTAAGCTTCCGGACAGGCAGTATTATGTCAAGGAAATATCTGCTCCGACAGGTTATGATTTATCAAAAGATATTGTCGCACTGAAAGCTAATTCCAACGTCAACGTCGAAGAAAATATTACAAGCAGTATAATTAAAATCAACAAGACTGCTGAGGACGGCGTGGTTGCAGACCGTGAATTTGTGGTTTCATGGACGGAAAACGGAAAGGAACACTCCAAAAATGTGACCACAAATTCCGACGGAATCGCCGAAATTGACGGTCTTCATGTGTACGATTTTGAGAGCAAAAGTGCGATTTCCTACAATATTTCGGAGCTGAATCCGGAAACGAGATACGAAATCCCGAAGGCTCAGGACGTGACTCTGACAGGCGGAAATGCCGATTTGACGGTCGCTGTGGACTTTGAAAACGTGCTGAAAAAGGGAAATATCCGCATAAACAAGCTGTCTGAGGACGGTCAGAACGGCGACAGAGAGTTCGTCATTTCGGGCGGAGGTCAGACCTATACGCTCGTTACAGGTGCGGACGGAACGGCGGTTCTTGCCGATATTCCGGTGTTTGACAGTGAAAATAATCCCATAACTTACACGATAAGCGAAAATAATGTTCCTGTCAGATATGTGACTCCCGAAAGCCAGGATATTTGCCTTGAAACCAGCGAAACTGTCGAAGTAAATTTCGAGAACAGGCTGAAAAAATTCACTGCCGAAGTCGTCAAGAGAGACTCGGAAAACGGCGATTCTCAGGGAAATGCGACACTTGCAGGGGCAGTTTACGGTTTGTATCGTGACGGCGAACGTATTGCGACTTATACAACTGACGAGAATGGATATTTTATTACAGAAGAATATCCCTGTGGAAATTATACTTTGCAGGAGCTGTCTCCGCCCGAAGGCTATCTTCTGAATGACGAAATTTATACTCTCGGTACAGAACCGGAAAACTACACGATTGAAGAAAATTTTGTTTCGGCGGACGTTGTCGAGGACGTGAAAAAAGGCGATATTTCGATAATAAAGCACTCCGACGAGGACGAAAATACCGTTGAAAATCTTGAAATCGGTGCGGAATTTGAAATTTTCCTCAAGTCCGCCGGTGGTTACGACAATGCAAAGGATTCTGAACGTGACTACCTCATAACCGACGAAAACGGCTATGCTAAGGCAAAAACCATGCCTTACGGTGTGTACACGGTTCACCAGACGAAGTCCGTAAACGACTCGGAATTTGTGCCGGATTTCGACGTTTTCATTGCGGAAAACGGCAAAACTTATGAGTATATTCTGAACGACGCTCCGTTCAAATCGTACATTCATGTGACGAAATTGGACGCAGAATCGGGAAAAAACGTCGCTTGCGAGGGTGCGGGATTCCAGATTTTTGACGCTGACGGCAACCTCATGAACATGGGCGTGGACACGTTCTACACCAACTCCGAGGGCTTTCTGATTACGCCCGAAACGCTTCCCTACGGCAATTATACGCTCGTCGAGGTTCAGGCTCCGGCAGGCTATGTTCTTGACCCTACACCTGTAGAATTCAGCGTAACATCGGCAAATTCCGAGATAGAAAACGCCGTTGAAATCGTCAGGGTCGAGAAGTCCGACGTTGCCCAGAAGGGCAGAATTTCAGTTCAGAAAACCGGCGAAATTTTCGCATCTGTGGATTCAGCTTCGTCAATTTTTATCGACGAAAATGGTGAAACTGTCGTAAATCCCACGACCTATTGTCCTGTTTTTGTGGAAAAAGGGCTTGCTGACGCTGTTTTTGAGGTCATTGCGAGCGAGGACATCGTCACTCCCGACGGAACTGTCCGTGCGGTCGCCGGAGAGGTCGTTGGCGAACTCACAACCGACGAAAACGGCTTTGCGGAAACCGCTCCCCTGTACCTCGGAAAGTACGAAATAAAGGAAAAAATCGCCCCTTATGGCTATGTTCTGAGCGACAAAACAAGCTTTGTCGAGCTGACTTATGCGGGGCAGGAAATCGCTGTTACGGACGCTGTCGGAACGAATTTCAGCAATGACTATCAGGGCGTGGAAATCAGTCTTGAAAAGGTAATGGAAAACAGCGAATTGTTCGATATTTCGGCAGAAAACAGCTATAAAAATGTTCGTTTCGGACTGTTCGCCGCTGAAGAAATTGTCGCCGACGACGGAAGTTTGATTCCGGAAGACGGACTTATTTCAGAAGTGTCTATCAACAGCGAAAAAACGGCTGTATTCAGCGAAAAACTGCCGTTTGCGAGATACTATGTGCAGGAAATTTCAACCGACGAACACTACATTCTTAACGGCGAAAAATATCTTGTGAATTTTGAATATATGGGACAGGAAATGACTACTGTTGCAATTGACTGCGGACAATTTGAGAATACCTTGAAAAAAGGCAGTATTTCGGGAAAAAAGGTCAACGAAAAGGACGAACCGCTTGCAAAGGCAGTGTTCGGGATTTTCAGCACTGAAGAAACAGAATTTACCGAAAAATCGGCATTTATGACCGCTGAATCCGATGAGGACGGAAATTTTAGTTTTACAGAAATTCCGTACGGAGAATATATTGTACATGAAATAACTGCTCCGACAGGATATATTTTATCCAAAGAAAGTTACCCCGTAACGATTTCTGAGAACGGCGAAATTATCGAAATTACGGCAAAAAATCAGCCTATGACCGTTGAAATCAGCAAGCGTGACGTGTACGGAAACGAGCTTGAGGGTGCGGAAATGCAGCTTGAAAATTCCGACGGCGAGGTCATTGAAAAATGGACTTCCGACGGCAAAAACCACGTAATATCGGGACTTTCTGCCGGTGAGTATATTCTGAAAGAAACCGCTGCTCCGGACGGCTACATCGTCGTTACTGAAATAAAGTTCACTGTCGGCGAAGACGGTGCTGTTACCGTCGAAAACGTCGATTCTACGCCGATTTCTGAGGACGGCGTTCCGCTGATTGTTATGGTGGACGATACGACAAAAGTTAAAATTTCTAAGCAGGACATCACGACCGGCGAGGAGCTTGAGGGTGCAAAACTCCAGATTATCGACAAAGACAAGAAAATCGTCGAGGAGTGGACTTCTACCAAAGAACCACGATATATTGAGGCAAAACTCATTGCAGGTGAAACTTACACGCTCCGTGAGACTATCGCTCCGAACGGTTACAGTGTAGCAAACGACGTGAAATTCACCGTGAAAGCCGACGGAACGGTCACGGAAGTAGTCATGAAAGACGAGATTATTCCCGAAACACCGCAGAAAACTCCGTATACACCGTCAACTCCCACATCGAAGGTTTCAACCGTTCCGCCCACAGGAGATACAGGAAGAAATCCGATAGGTTTTGTCATGATTGCGATAGGTTTAAGCGGTCTGATTTGTATTTTTATCACAAAAAGAAAGGAAAGAAATTAGTGAAAATCAACAAAAAAATTATATTTGCGGCGGCTGTTTCAGCCGCCATTCTTCTGGGTGGAATTGTTGTCCTGTTTGGCGACGACACGGCACAAACCGTCAAAAACCTCGAAATAGAGCCGTATAAACCGCCGATGATAACTTTTTCACAGCTCGACTTGATAACAAATGACTTGATAGAAAGTTCATTCGAACCTGTCACCGAAAATATCACTGATTTTCCCGATATTACGCCGGAAACTCCTGTTTCAGAAACGGAAAATAACGAACCTGTACGGACGGATTTTCAGGTTCCGGACACGCTTCCGGCAGAGGTCATGCAAAGTTTGATTGATGCGGCAAAATCGCTCCATGAGGCGTTTCCCGACACGGTCGGATGGCTGTATATTCCCGATACTTCGGTAAATTATCCGATTTTGAAGGGCGACGACAACGACTTTTATCTGCACCATGCCTACGACGGCGGAAGTCTGTCGGCAGGGTCGATTTTCCTCGATTATCGGTGCGAAAGCCGTCTGATGAACCCCGTGAACGTCCTGTACGGTCACAATATGAACAACGGCTCGATGTTCGCCGGAGTGCTGAAATTTGCCGATTCTGCGTATTTTGACGCTCACCGCTACGGCTGGCTTGCAACTCCGGAAACGGTTTACAGAATTGACTTTTTTTCGACGGCAAGGGCAAGCTGTTACGACACGCTGTACGACGGTTCGATGTCCGTTGACGAGTGGATTCCGCACATCGAGAGGCTTTCCGTGGTGAGTCGTGAAGTCGAATATTCGCCGAATAATCGGTTTATTTCGCTGTCAACCTGTTCGTATGAATTCCAGAACGCACGGACGATTCTGACCGGAAAACTCGTGGAAATGGGGGTTGATAATTTTGACGAAAATTAAAAAAATGGCGGTTTTCGGTATGATTTCCGCAATAGCATTAGTTAATTGTTTTGCAATTTCGGCACACGCTGAAGGCGACATTTCGGGGGCGGTTCAAGGGACGTGGGATTCCGCCAAAGGACAGATTCAGACGATTGTAAACAACGTGATTTTCCCCGTAATCGACGTAATATTGGCAATTTTGCTGTTTGTCAAGATAGGTCTGGCGTACCTCGATTACCGCAAGCACGGTCAGCTGGAGTGGACTCCAATCGCCATTATTTTCGGCTGTCTGCTGTTCACGCTGACCGCTCCGACGTACATCTGGACGGTCGTGAGTATCTGAAAAAAGAGGTGCAAAAATGCCGTATATTCCGTTTACAGAGGAGCAGAAAATGACGGCAAACAGCGTAAATCTGCCGGATTTTCTGCGTATGAGGGGCGAAAAAATTGAACGTGCCGGTCGTGAATTCAAGCTGGTTTACAGCGACGGTTCGGGAAGGCACGACAGCATTACGATGTCGGGGGCGAGGTGGTTTGACCACAAAAATCAGGTCGGTGGCGGTGCAATAAAATTTGTTCAATATTTTTACAATATGGATTTTCAGACGGCTGTCCAGACACTGCTCGGTTACTCGGTCGAACCGCAACAGCGAAGTCCCCCGAAAAATTACGAAAAAACGGAGGAAAAGCGTGATTTTCGGCTTCCTCAAGCCAATTCCGATATGCACAGAGTTTACGCCTATCTGATTAAACAACGGTTCATAAATCCCGAAATTATCAGTTATTTTGCGAAAAATCGCACTCTTTACGAGGAAGCACAGTATCACAATGCGGTGTTTGTCGGACTTGACGAAAACGGTGTTCCACGTCAGGCACACAAGCGTTCGACGACCACGCTCAGAAAAAGTTTCCGTATGACCTGCGAGGGTTCGGACACAAAATACAGCTTTTCGTATTTCGGAAAATCAGAAAAAATGTTCGTTTTTGAAGCTCCGATTGATATGCTGAGTTTTCTGACGCTCTATCCTCAAAACTGGCAAAAACACAGCTATATAGCCTTAAACGGCGTGTACGAAAATGCAATGCTGAGGGCTTTGGAAACGCACAAAAACTTGTCTGAAGTCATTTTGTGTCTGGACAACGACGAGGGTGGAATTGAGGCGGTTGACAGGCTGTCGGACATTCTCAGAGAGAAAAATTACCGAAATATCGCCAGAATTTCGCCAAAAATGAAGGACTGGAACGAGGTCTTAAAGGCTCAGAACGGCGTTGAAGCTCTGCCGGCTGTTCCGCATAAACGGAAAGAGTGCTATCGTTTTTTTGCCGAAAATCTGCAAAAAATCAACTGTCCGCCCGAAAAAGTCGTGAGGCAAATCGACACGACTTTCATAAACAGACAATACAATTATCTTGCGGAGTATGCACTTGCCGGTTCAGCGTTTTTTCTGCACGAATCGGGCTTTAATGCGACGTTTGAACAGCTTCGGGCAAAGCTGGCAAAAGAATACAAATCGTATACTGACAAGGGCAGTTCGGCACAGAAATCAAGTCTTCTGAGCGACAAAATGCGTGAGGTTAAACAGGATTTCAGGCAGTCCGCAAGGACAACGGAGCAGTCTGTCCAAACGGCAAAACTGCTGTATCAGCTGGCGGACTGTGCCGTAAGAATGACGGTTGACGGACATCTGAAAATATGCGAAAATTCCGAAAAAATTGAAGAAAATTCACAACAGGAGACAGTGCTTTTCGGACTGTCACTCCCCCCGTGACATCATGACACGGGAAAGTTAATTTTCCATATTAAGTTTATTTTTAATACAGAAAGGAAAATATTATTGGAAGTTAATTCATTAAATCAAGAGAGTATGTTAATTATACTCATAGTAGTATTTGTGCTGTTCGTGGTGATTGTCGAACGGCTTGACGGAAAAAGTCTGAACGGAATAAAATCAAAAAAGGTAGGCGACGGACAGCACGGAACAGCAAGGTGGGCGGACAAATCGGAAGTGAAATCCGCCTTTTCCTTTCTGCCGTACGAACCCGAAAAATGGCGTAATGGCGAGGATTTGCCGACAATTCAAGGTACAATAATCGGTTGCAGAGGTCGGAAAAAGACCGTTGCTTTGGTGGACACCGGCGACGTTCACACGCTGATGATTGGTGCGGCAGGTGTTGGCAAAACCGCATATTTTCTATACCCAAATATTGAGTTGGCATGTGCTTCGGGAATGTCGTTTCTGAGTACGGACACAAAAGGCGACATCGCAAGAAATTACGGAAATATAGCCAAAAAATACTACGGCTACAACGTTTCCGTGCTTGATTTGCGTAATCCGACACGCTCCGACGAAAACAATATTCTGCACCTTGTTAACAAATACATGGACATATATCTTGCAGACAACAGTAATCTTTCTGCAAAGGCAAAAGCCGAAAAATACGCCAAAATCACGGCAAAAACGATTATCAACATCGGTGGCGGTGACGGAAATTACGGGCAAAATGCGTTCTTTTACGACGCTGCGGAGGGACTTCTTGCGTCTGTGATACTGTTGCTGGCGGAGTTCGGAGAGAAAAATGAACGCCATATTGTGTCGGTTTTCAAACTTATCCAAGACCTCATTGCAAAGCCGAAAATGACGGTATCAAAGGAAAAACAGCCTATGTACTTCACGAAACTCATGGAAAAACTTCCGGGCGACCACAAGGCAAAATGGCTTGCCGGAGCGGCTCTGAACTCGGCGGAACAGGCGATGATGTCGGTAATGAGTACGGCTCTTTCGAGGCTGAACAGCTTCCTCGACAGCGAAATGGAGCAGATGCTCTGCTTTGACACTGCGATAGACGCTGAACGGTTTTGCTCCGAAAAATCGGAAATTTTCGTTATTCTGCCAGAAGAAGACCAGGGCAAATATTTCATGGTCAGCCTGTTGATTCAGCAGTTGTACCGTGAAATTCTGGTCATCGCCGACGAGAACGGCGGTTCGCTGAAAAACAGGGTCATGTTCTACTGTGACGAGTTCGGCA
>JAMPAU010000032.1 GCA_023667045.1 Ruminococcus flavefaciens
TTTTTATAACTCTTTAATAAAAGAATATATAATATATATATAAAATAATAAAATAGAAAAGGTTTTAGAAAATGCGTCATATCCGTCACCCGAAAGACTAAAAAATCTGATTTTAGGCTGTATTTCGAAAAAATCAAGGTGACGGATAAATATAAACCCGTCACCAGATAATCAACTGTAGTTATGTTTCTGCTGTAGTACCATGTCTTTTACTTTCATGAGGGAAGTAGTCGTGTTGCGTTCATTCTCGGAAAGCTTCATGGTGATATATTTAATAGTCTCCTCATAGTCGGGAATCATGATATGCTCTAGGGCATTGACACGCCGACGGGTCTTTTCTATTTCGTCTGCCATAAGCTGACAAGCCTTTTCTACTTCTGCAAGACGTATCATTTTCGGGAAAACCTCGCTCAAAGCACTCACTGCACCGTCGAGGTCTGCCGACGTAAAAGCCGTGCCGTAAGAGTAGATGTCATTTGTATCGCCTGTTTTGTACTTTGTGTGAAACTCCGGTATATACACGCTCATGACGTTTTTCTGAGAGACCTCTAAAGAAACTTCCTGTTTAGGCAGTAAAAGAGCCGTCTCTAAAACCTCTCTCTGCATAACAGACCCTGCCACAGCCATGTACTTATCAGCCTCTGCCACAGCTTTTTCCACTTCTTCACGGAGCTGTCGGTTTTCTCTGATTAAAATCATAAACTGTCTCATTAGTTCGTCACGCTTGTCTTTGAGCAACTTATGACCACGTCGTGCGGACTGTAGCTTTTTTTTCAGCTTGCTGAGTTCCATGCGAGTAGGATTAACATTAAGTCTTGCCAAATTCCTCACCTCTTTCAATTGAATAATTATCTTCATAATACCGACGAGGGAGTTTGTAGCTGTATATAGTTGTTTACGTCGGCACGTCGATATTGATAATATTAATCTGTAATAATAAAAGTTTTCTGAATATATCGGCGTATTGTCGTGTATAGCCTTAAAGCACGCAGGTAATTAATCTTAATTAATAATACTTGTCTAGGTATTCTTCTCTTATACGTCTGAGTTCGCTTCTCGGCAACATACGGAGCAGTTCCCAGCCTACTGAAAGAGTATCTTCAATGGTTCTGTCGTTATCAAAGCCCTGTGAGACGTATTTCTTCTCAAACTCGTCAGCGAACTTTGCATATAATAAATCGGTTGGAGTAAGTGCTGATTCGCCGAGAACTACCATAAGTTCCTTAGCGTCCTTGCCACGAGCGTACGCTGAAAAAAGCTGATTCATGGTATCGGAATGGTCTGCACGTGTTTTTCCCTCGCCTATGCCCTTGTCTTTGAGACGAGACAGCGACGGCAGAACGTCCACTGGCGGATTAATTCCCTTGCGGTAGAGTTCACGGGAGAGAATAATCTGACCTTCAGTGATATAGCCAGTAAGGTCGGGGATAGGGTGAGTTTTGTCGTCTTCGGGCATAGTAAGAATCGGTATCATAGTAATACTGCCTTTTTTGCCGTCCTGTCTGCCTGCCCTCTCGTAAATCGTCGCAAGGTCGGTATACATATAGCCCGGATAACCACGCCTGCCGGGTACTTCCTTGCGTGCTGCCGATACTTCACGGAGAGCGTCGGCATAGTTTGTAATATCGGTAAGGATAACAAGCACGTGCATATCCTTTTCAAAAGCGAGATACTCAGCGGCAGTGAGAGCCATTTTAGGAGTAGCTATTCTTTCTATTGCCGAATCGTTGGCGAGGTTGATAAAGAGAACTGTCCTGTCCAAAGCCCCTGTACTCCGGAAACTATTAATAAAATATTCCGATTCCTCAAAGGTAATGCCCATAGCCGCAAATACCACTGCAAAGGGTTCATCTGTGCCACGTACCTTAGCCTGTCTTGCTATCTGTCCTGCAAACTGTGCATGAGGAAGACCGCTCGCCGAAAAAATAGGGAGCTTCTGACCTCTTACGAGAGTGTTCAGACCGTCGATAGCCGAAACGCCCGTCTGTATAAACTCCTGCGGATAGCGACGTGCAACCGGATTCATTGGCAGACCGTTAACGTCCATACGCATTTCCGGAATGATTTCGGGCTTATCGTCAATAGGTCTGCCGAGACCGTCAAAAACCCTACCCAGCATATCTTCCGATACGCCTAATTCCATCTGGTGACCGGAAAATACAACACTGCTCTCCTGCAAATTTATTCCGGCGGAGTTTTCAAAAAGCTGAACCAGTGCATTAGTGCCGTCAACTTCAAGTACTCGGCAACGCCTTTTTTCGCCGTTTTTCAGCCTTATTTCAGCGAGTTCACCGTAAGTTGCCCCCTCAACGTCCTTGACGAGCAACAAAGGACCTGTAACTTCTTCTATAGTTCTGTATTCTCTTGGCATTTGTCAATCTTCCTTTCTGCTCATAACGCTGTCAATTTCTGACGATATTTCAACTGAAATCTTCTCAAATTCCTCAGCGGTCTTTTCTTCCGGTACATACTTGAAACGTCCTATCTTTTCACGGACAGGCAAGCCGGAAACTTCCTCAACGTCTGCACCCTTTCCGACAGCCTCAACCGCCTTATCGTTGAAAAGCAGTATAAGCTTCATCATATACAACTGCTTTTTAAGGCTTGTGTACGTATCAACTTCATGAAATGCAAGCTGATGTAAAAAGTCCTCACGTATGGAGCGTGCGGTTTCCATTTTTATGCGGTCGTTAGCCGAGAGTGCGTCCATACCGATGAGCTTTACTATTTCTTTCAGTTCTTCCTCGTCGTGCAGAATCTCCATGAACCTTGCTCTTAGTTTAGTCCAGTCGGCAGAGACGTTATTGTTGTACCAGTCTGCCAGTGAATCGACGTACAGCGAGTAGCTTGTAAGCCAGTTTATAGCCGGAAAGTGTCTCTGATATGCGAGGTTAGCGTCAAGCCCCCAGAAGACCTTTACAATACGCAAGGTAGCCTGTGATACTGGTTCAGAGATGTCGCCGCCGGGCGGAGATACAGCACCGATAACAGAAAGAGTACCCTCTCTGCCGTCCGTACCGTTGGAGATAACACGACCTGCACGCTCATAAAACTGTGCCAGTCTGCTACCAAGATATGCCGGATAGCCCTCGTCACCGGGCATTTCTTCCAGTCGTCCAGACATCTCACGGAGTGCCTCAGCCCAACGTGATGTAGAATCCGCCATGAGTGCCACAGAATAACCCATATCACGATAATATTCAGCTATAGTGATTCCGGTATAGACAGACGCTTCACGGGCAGCAACAGGCATATCTGAAGTATTAGCAATAAGCACTGTACGCTCCATAAGAGACTTGCCGGTGTGAGGGTCTATCAGCTCCGGAAATTCATTCAGAACGTCTGTCATTTCGTTGCCACGTTCACCGCAACCGATATATACTATTATATCTGCCTCAGCCCACTTTGCAAGCTGGTGCTGTGTAACGGTCTTGCCGCTGCCGAAAGGTCCGGGAATAGCAGCTACACCGCCCTTGGCTATCGGGAAAAGACAATCTACTACACGCTGTCCGGTAACCAAAGGCATATCGGGAGAGAGTTTCTTTTTGTATGGTCTGCCACGACGTACCGACCACTTCTGAAAAAGCGATAACTCATGGTCGCCCTTGTCTGTTTCGAGGACACACACGGTATCGTCAACATGAAACTCCCCTGTCTTTATTTCTTTCACAACACCCTCAATACCATTCGGGACAAGTATTTTATGCAGAACTATATCAGTTTCTGGCACTGTACCGATTATGTCACCGCCTGTCAGCCTGTCGCCTACCTGTACCGTCGGGGTAAAATTCCATAGCCTGTCACGTTTAAGAGAAGATACCTCAACTCCTCTTTTCAGCGAGTTACCGCATAATTTTCTTATATCGTCAAGAGGTCGCTGAATGCCGTCGAAGATACTTCCGATAAGTCCTGGACCTAATTCAACGCTCATAGGCTCGCCAGTGGAAACAACCTTTTCGCCAGTGCCGAGACCTGCCGTCTCCTCGTAAACCTGTATTGAAGCACGGTCGCCATGCATTTCTATAATTTCGCCGATAAGTTTCTGACTGCTTACACGCACAACGTCAAACATATTAGCGTCTCTCATGCCCTCTGCAACCACCAGAGGACCGGATATTTTTACTATTGTGCCAGTACTGCTCATTTTATAAATCGCCTCAATTCTTCAGTATATCAGAACCAACAGCCTTTTCCACCGCCTGATGTACGGCTCTCATGCCTGCTCCGGTGTTTCCCTTTATAGCAGGAATAAGCACTATAGACGGCAACGGACTGCTTTTATATTTATCTATTGTATCGCTAACAAGGACTGCAAGCGGTTCGGTAATATATATCACCGCAAAATCATTGGTTGCAAGCCTTGTGATAAGTTTTGAAACTTTCTGCGGTTCGGTCTCACAGAAAACGGAAAGTCCTAAAGCACCGAATCCCGAAACGCTCGCACTGTCGCCGATTACTGCAACTTTATACATATAGTTTCCTCAACCTTTCCGTAATAGTCTGAACGTCTGCACCGCTCTCACGGCATACGGATATTATCCGGAGATTCTTTATTTCAGCCTCTTTTGCAAGATAGTAAGCTATAAGAGGGTCTGCCCCGAAAGCCTTCATGCGTGCTTCCTCTGCCAGTTCAATAAGCATATCATCACAGCGTTTTTCAAAGAGTGCAGGACTTTCTTTCAGCAGTAAAGCAAGTTCCGAATATGGTGTATGTTCCAAAAAAGACAGCAGACTTTCAGTACCGCCGAGTGTAGCCCTTATGAGAGTTTCCTTGTCGAGTTCGGAACTTCCGCATATGGCACTTTCAAGAAAAGCCCTCTGCCTGTTCATTTTACTGCAACGGTAAGCGGTTTTTATGTCGGCACAGACAGTGATAATCTGCACGTACCGCCGGATAAACTCACCGCCGAAGTCTTCCGCCGACCTCTGCATAGCTGTCATACAAGACGTATCTATGAGGGTATCGGCAAGCTGACCGTCAAGGGTGCGTGTGAGAAGTTCGTAAGCCGAAGTGGCAGTCTCACGCATATAGTCCGGCAGAATGTCGCTGTTTTTTGTCCGGAACGCCTCTTTAAGAAGTTCGGGACTGACATTTGACGGCTCAATGAAATAGCTGTCGGGGTCTCTGCTGGAAATCATAGCTTTAAGGACAGCTTTCAGATTATGGAAATCATTTCTGTAGAGGAGTATTCCGAGTTCACGGCTGTCGGGTGCATAAGTCCGGAGCATATCCCATACTTCAGCAAGACCGCCAGTATCCTTTGAGGAAATCAGCATATCAAATTCATTTTGAGTACGTGCATTAATAAGCTGTTCCAAGTCGCTGTGAGTAAAAAGCGAGTTTTCCATAGCCCTTACTGCCGAAACTGCACCTGCATATTCTGTACCCATTCAAATCACCTGCCAAAAAGTTCTTTTGCGAGAATATCACGGACTGTATCTTTTTCGGATTCAAGAATTGCCTTAAAGGTGCAGTTTTCCGAGATAAGCCCATACTCCAGTATAAAGCCGTCGTCTATATCCGCCGGAGTTGCCGATATTTCAACCTTACCGCCTGCTCCCACTGCGAGAGCTGAAAGTCTTTCCGGAAAGTCTGCCGGAAGTCTTGCGAGGTCTTTTTTACCGAAAAATACTTTTCCGTCACCATTGTGAAGTTTTTTTCCGGCAAGTCTGAGAATCATATCAAAGTACTCACTGTCCGGAAGTCCCGAAAGTCTTTCAAGAATCTTCTCAACGGCAGTATCAATAATTTCAACCCTGCATTGCAGAATCTTTCTTCTGTTTTCAGCGTCCGTCGAATTACAGGCATTTCTGTAATCCGTTTCAGCCTTTGCCATAGCTTTTTTCATGTAGTCGCTGTAAGCCTTTTCAGCCTTTGATTCGCCGTCATATTCTATAGCACGGGCTTTTTCCTCAGCGGTACGGATAATATTATTTTCCGTCATTTTCTGCTGACTTTCAATAATATTCAGTATTCCGTCAATTCCTGACATTTCCGCACCCCCTTATATAGCGATATTGTAAATAAGAAGTATAGAAACAAGAAGTGCAAGGATAGCGTAAGTTTCTACCATAGCCGACATGATAATGCCCTTGCCGTTGTGTTCGGGTTTCTTAGCGGTAATGCTTACGGCAGAGGAAGCTGTACGACCCTGTGCTATGCCGGAGAATAAGCCCACTATTGCTATCGGGAGAGAAGCACCTAAAAACATAAGTCCCTGTGCTACTGTGAGTTCAGCCGGACTACCGCCGATAACGCCGATTCTGCTCAACATGAGTATCGCCGTAAGAAGTCCGTACAGACCCTGCGTACCCGGCAGAAGCTGTAAAATAAGCACCTTGCTGAATTTATTTGGGTCAACGGAAACTACCCCTGCGGCTGCCTCGCCGACCAGACCAACGCCCTTTGCAGAGCCTATACCTGCGAAAAGTGCCGCAAGCGACGCACCTATTATTGCTAATGCTATACCCATACTGTTCATATTAATTTTCCTCCTTGAAAGTGATGTATTGTGTATCTGCGGTGAAAGGTTTAAACTCACGACCACCGCCCGTATAGAATTTTCCGAAAAGCTCAACAAACTGCAACCTATCAGTATGCACATAAGCTCCCAGAAGATTTATAGCTAAGTTTGCCGTATGTCCCACTATGAAGACCACAACAAGCAGAATAGTTTTTATAATTATATTTTCCGGCATAGTACCGATGAGGTTTATAACGCCTGCTATACTGCCTGTAGCAAGACCGAGTGCAAGCAATCTCGAATATGAGAGAATATCGCTCAGATAACCTGTAGCCGTATTGTAGAGGGCATACAGTCCGCCGAAAAACTTTCCGAAAACTGACTTTGAAGACCGCCCCGATGTGAGAACTATTAAAACCACTCCGGCTACCATAAGGTAAGTGCCTATAGTTTTGAGTACCGCCGGAACATTCACCAGTATGCTTGAAGCAAGCGGAGCAACGCCTAATATAGTCAGATATACTGGTACTGTATCAAAAACTGCGTCAAGCTTTCTGCCCTCGTCCCATGCCATTTTAAAGGACACTCCCACGCCTAAGAAAAGATGAAGTATACCCAGTGCGAAAGAATAAAGGAGCAGTTTAATCGGGTCGTCGAGGGGTTCAAACCACAGTGCTATACTGCCGATTTCCTTTCCGAAATATTCACGCCCTACTACCTGCACTATATCCCCGAACCAGCTACCAAACAAAGCTCCCCATATGAGAGTTGATATGCCACAGTTGCGGAACATCGTCATTGTTTTTTTCATGGTGCTGTCAAGCCGGAATTTCTTCAGTACTACCGTTGTGCCGATAAGCATTAACAGACCGTACCCTGCATCTGATAACATCATTCCAAAAAACAGATAGTAGAAAAATGCCATTACTGGAGTAGGGTCAACGTCTGATTTTGAGGGCATGGCGTACATTTTCGTTATACTCTCGACAGGTGCTGAAAATCTGCCGTTTTCAAGCAGTACCGGCACGTCGTCTTCTTCTGTCGGGTCGGTAAAGTCTATATGCACCGTGAACTTCTTTTCAAGTTCCTTTTTCAGCTTATCCGTATATTTTTCCGGAATATAGCCATTAAGCACGAAAGTATTTTCTGTGAATCCAAGAGAGCCGAGAGCGTTATATTTATCTTTACGCATTTGCAGATAGTCAACTGCAAACTCAAGGCTTTTTCTGTTTTCTGAAAGTTCTCTGATGTGCTTTTCAAGTTCGGCGGTACGCTTTTCCAAAACCTTGCGTTCATTCCTGCACCGCTGAATAATTTCCGCCGGAGTGCTGTTTTCGGGTTCAGAGACAGGGACAAAAGAATTTTTCCGGAGAATATCTTCTGTTTCGTCTGCGGTCTCCTTACTGCAAAGTATAAAAAGATTAGTCTGTTCTTTGGACTGTGAGATTATCTCGGCATAACTGCCGTCGGGTAAAATATCTTCCGGATTAATGCCGGACGGCACAGACCCGATAAAAGCAGTAGTGGAAGATGTGCCTTTGAAATTAAGCGAAACATCAAGCTTAGTCCACTGGCTGAGAATATCGCATTTAATATCAGACTGTGATATGCTTTTTTCATTGCCGTCTATTTCTTGACTGCTCCGGATAATATCATTTGCGATGGACATTATTTTTTCCAGTTGCATAGCACCTTTTCCGAAATTATCAACCTCTACTTCCGTCCTGCTCTCAAACATTTCAGTTATCGGCTTTTTTACCGGAGAATATCTGTTCAGTATATCGAGAGCCTGCACGGCGGTACTGCGGAATTTTTCAAACTCCCCGACCACTGCCGTCACGCTTGTGCTGTCGAGTTCCTCATCATCATTCCGTGAAATCTCAACCACGCCACGTCTCTGGAGCATTTCAATAATTTTCTTGCTGTCAGTAAGAAGTGCGACGATTTCTATTTTTTTCATTCTGAGTTTTGCCAATTCATATCACCCTCCTTAGAAAAACTCACTGATTACTGCATTCACGGCATTTTCCATATTTTTTTCTGCCTGTGAGCGTATTTCAGCCATTTTTTCAAAACAATCGCTTTCACACTGCCTTGCATGAACATCAAACTTTTCCATGTATTCAGTACGGATTTTTTCTGTTTCAGCAACCGCCTGACTTATTTTCTTCTGAACGGCAATAGCAGAGTATTTTTCTGCCTCTGTAATAATATCCTCAGCCGTCCGGCGAGCCTCTGAAATCTTCTCATTTGAGACCGCCTCAGCAGAAAGAACTTTTTTAACTGCCTCTGAAGCCATAGTGTCACCTCCTTAAAATGACCGATAGTCATTTTTTCATATTGCTATTATAGCAGATTAATTTTAATTTGTCAATAGTTTTTTAAGAAAAAATGACTGATATTCATTTTTTTGCCGTTTTATAAAGACAAAAGGAGCGTATCCCTACAGACAGCTCCCCATTGAACAGTATGAATATTTATGCGTGAAATTATACAGTTTCATGCATTTTTATTTTTTAAAGACAAAGGGAGCATATCCCTACAGACAGCTCCCTATAAATCCTATTCAGTTTACGGTAATAATTATACAACAAATTTTACCGTTTGTCAAGGCTTTTCATAAAATTAACAGTTTGTTAATAATTAGTCTTCTTTTACGTCAACCTTTATGCCGAGTACGGAAAGGCTCTCGTCGTCCACTACAGATGGACACTCAGACATCAGCTCACTTGCATTCTGTACTTTCGGGAATGCCGTAACGTCACGTAAACTTTCAGCCTTACACATAATCATGGCGAGACGGTCAAGACCTATACCCATACCGCCATGCGGTGGAGCTCCGTAACGGTAAGCATCAACAAGGAATCCGAATTTAGCTTGAATTTCCTCGTCTGTCATGCCGAGAGCTTCAAACATCTTCTGCTGTAACTCAAAGTCGGTTATACGCATTGAACCGCTTGAAAGCTCTGTGCCGTTAAGAACCAAATCCCATGCTTTTGCACGAACGTTTGCGGGGTCGGTATCGAGGTATTCAAGGCATTCTTCCATAGGCATGGTAAAGGGGTGGTGTGCGGCAACCCATGTGTTATTTTCCTCGTCGTACTCAAAGAAAGGCATTTCGGTAATCCAAAGGAAATTGTACTGGTCTTCCGGAATAACGTTAAGTCTCTTACCGCATATCAAACGGATTGCACCAAGAGTAGAAAGAACTGTCTTGTTTTTGTCGGCACAGATAAGCACCAAATCGCCTTTTTCAGCACCTACAGCATTGCAGACGGATTCAAGCTCGCCGTCCTTGAGGAACTTCTTAAATGAGCAGTTTGGTTCGTCAGCCCAGCGGATATAGGCAAGACCCTTAGCACCTATGCCCTTAGCGTGTTCAATGAGCTTGTCTATTTCCTTGCGTGTATAAGTGCCTGCTCCGTCCTTTACGTTTATCGCACGGACAGAACCACCCTCGCTGAGAGCATTCTGGAAAACAACAAAGTCGATGTCTTTGACAGTCTCGGAAATATCCTGTATCTCAAAACCGAAACGTGTATCGGGCTTGTCTGAGCCGTAAAGGTTCATAGCGTCGGCAAAAGTAAGTCTTGGCAGAGGTGTAGGAATATCAACGCCCATTACTTCCTTGAAAACTCTCTGTACAAAGCCCTCAACGCACTCCTGAATATCTTCTGAATCAACGAAAGACATTTCAAGGTCTATCTGTGTAAACTCGGGCTGTCTGTCTGCACGTAAGTCTTCATCACGGAAACATCTTGCAAGCTGAATGTACCTGTCATATCCGGAAATCATCAGCAACTGCTTATATATCTGAGGAGACTGAGGAAGTGCATAGAATTTGCCCTGATGTACTCTTGACGGCACGAGATAGTCTCTTGCACCCTCCGGCGTGGACTTCATCATCATAGGAGTTTCTATTTCAAGAAAACCGTTCTCATAGAAGTACTCTCTTGTCACCTTTGCGATTTCATGACGCATCATGATATTCTTCTGTAAAGGTTCACGTCTCAAATCAAGATAGCGGTATTTAAGGCGTAACTCCTCGTTTACATTTGAATCGCTTACTATCTCAAAAGGCGGTGTCTGAGCCTTAGCGAGTATGCGTAAGTCGTCAACGAAAATCTCAACGAGACCTGTTTTTATTTTGTAGTTCTTGCTCTCACGCTCCACTACCTTGCCCTTAGCCATAAGGACGTACTCGCCACGACATGACGAGGCTTTTTCAAAGATTTCGGGGTCTGACTTGTCATTAAAGAGCAACTGCACAATGCCTGTCCTGTCTCTGAGGACGATAAAGATAACACCGCCCTTATTTCTTATTCTGTCAACAAAACCGCCTACTACTACTTCCTGTCCTACTTCAGTAACGTCTCCGCAGTAGTGGGTACGTTTAAGACCTTTCATGCTATCAGCCATTTAAGTTTCCTCCGTTTCCGATAATATCAGTATCGTCTATGCTGTCCATCATTTTATTGAAGTAAAGCGACTCAAAATTAACTATGAATTTATCGTCAAGAGCTATTTCTACTTCAGAGCCTTTTTCCATGTCCTTTATCTTTACACTGCCCGATTCAATTTCATTGTCACCGATAACAGCCGTAAATACAGCACCTATCTTGTTGGCGTATTTCATTTGAGCCTTTATGCCACGACCAACCAAATCAAACTCCGCACGGTAGCCGAATTCTCTCAGCTCGTGGCTCATGCTCATAGCCTTTTCAAGAGCATTTTCGCCCATAGTAGCAAAGTAAATATCGCATTTCTTTGGCATGAGGTAATCGCAGTTCTGTTTATCCATGACAAGCAGAAGTCTTTCAATGCCCATAGCAAAACCCAGTGCTGATGTAGGCTGACCGCCGAGCTGTTCAATGAGACCGTCGTAACGACCGCCACCGCATACAGTACCCTGCGCACCTATTTCGGTAGTTACAAACTCAAATACTGTCTTTGTGTAGTAGTCAAGACCACGTACTATTTTGGGGTTTACCTTAAAATCTATATTAAGATTTGTGAGGTATTTTTTAAGGCTCTCAAAGTGTTGACTGCATTCTTCACAGAGGTAGTCAAGAATAACAGGAGCGTCTTTGGCTACTTCTTGACATATCGGGCTTTTGCAGTCAAGAATACGCATGGGGTTTTTTTCAAGTCTTTCAAGGCAGGTATCGCAGAGGTTTTCCTTGCGGTCGTTAAAATAATTTCTTAAAGCTTCATGGTACTTTGCACGACACGCCGGACAGCCTATTGAATTAATATACAATTCAATATTTTTAAGTCCGAGACGGTCGAGAATATTCTTAGCGAGAGAGATAACTTCAGCGTCTGCCGACGGTGCGGAACTGCCTGCCATTTCAAGACCAAACTGATGAAACTCTCTAAGTCTGCCGGCTTGTGGTCTTTCGTGGCGGAAACATGAAAGAATATAATACACTCTCTGAGGTAGAGCCTCATTGAGAAGACCATTCTGGAGCATAGCACGTATAGTACCGGCTGTGCCTTCCGGACGGAGAGTAAATTTAGTTTCCTTAGCCATAACGGTGTACATTTCTTTCTGTACCACATCGGTTGTTTCGCCTACAGAACGCTGAAAGAGTTCAGTATTTTCAAAGGTAGGTATTCTTATTTCAGAAAACCCGAAACTCTCGGCAGTTTCACGGGCGATTTTTTCAACAGTGTGCCACTTGTGAACGTCTTTCGGTAGAACGTCTTCAGTGCCGTTAGGTCTTTTGACATTTATAGACATAGGTTTCAAATCCTTTCTGTATTTGTAATAAAGCGATATGCACTATAACATTATACTATTTTTTTTTCTGTACGTCAATAGCAAAAAGATTTTTCAGCATAAAAATTGCCCCTGAGTACAGGGACAATCATAAGTCAGATACTCGGAGTACCCATTTTACGCCAGTCGAGGTCGCCACGCTCCAGAGCAAGAATAAGAGCCTCAGCGGTAGCGATATTTGTAGCGACAGGCACATTGTGTACATCGCAAAGTCTGAGGAGGTTCATATCGTGAACGTCTGTAGTCTTTGGATTTATCGGGTCTCTGAAAAAGAGAAGAATGTCAACCTCATTGCAAGAAAGCAAGGCAAGAATCTGCTCTGCTCCTCCTTGACCGGCGAGGTATTTTCTTATTGAAAGACCTGTAGCGTCGCTGACAATTCTTCCGGTAGTATTTGTTGCTATTAATGAATGCTTTGACAAAATTCCGCAGTAAGCACTGCAAAACTGAACCATAAGCTCTTTCTTTGCATCATGTGCAATAATGGCAATATTCATATTTCTGTCCTTTCCCTGCAATGCAGAATAATATTTTGTAATTTATGCACCTTTTATGGTAAGCGGAACGAAATCGCCGTTAAGCCTTTTAGAGAGTGCGTCAAAAGCAAGTAAAGCCTCTGATTCAGTAGGAATGGGGTCGCCCTTTGCGGTAGCGACAGTAAGCTTGAAATCTTCGGGAATAACACCGATAAGCTGAACGCCTATCTTGTCGATTATCTCGTCAAGATTTTTTACGAGTGAATTGCCGATAACCTTTTTGCTTACCTTATTTATGATAAGACGCTGGCTTTTGTTTCCTCTGTTGTAAAATTCATCAGACATGAGAGAAGCGTCACGTATGCACACCTGGTCGGGAGTTGAAACGACAAGTATAAGATTAGCCTGTTCAACTATATCGAATACGTGTGAATTGATACCCGCACCTGTATCTATGAGTATGTAGTCATAGTATTTTTTTACTGAACGGCAAATATCATAAATCTGCTCGGCAGTAACAGGCGTGAGGGTCTTCGGAGCACAGAGGATTTCAAGGTTAGAAGCCATAGGAACTTTAGAGCAGGCTTCAAGTGCGGTCATTTTTCCGCTGAGTACGTCGCTCAAATCATGCTCGATTTTATCCTGAAGACCAAACATTATATCGAGACATCTAAGACCAAAGTCAAGCTCGATAATGAGAGTTCTGTGACCCTGTTTAGCAAGGGTATAGCCGAGACCGGAGCATATGGTAGACTTGCCTGTACCGCCCTTTCCCGATGTGACAGCAATAATTTTTGAAGTTTCAGACATTTCATTTCCTTTCCGATATCCGTAAGCCAGAGCAGTGGAAAATTCTGCCGAACAGCACCGGATTTCTATAAAAAATCATAAAAATTGTTTTGGATTAATTATACCACAAAAAATCCCGAATGTCAAAGAAGTTTTGGCTGAAAATCCTAAGATTGTGCAATTCGATTCTTTCAACATCAAATTATTGTACAAATTAGACAAATAGTTAGTTAATTTTTTATCACAACCCCGATTTATATTATACTGCATTCGTGTTAATATATACTTTTTATTTGCAGATTAATTTGACAAAATATTGCTTTTATGATAGTATCTTCATTGAGACCTGCAAATAAAAATCAACCCCTAAAAAGCATAATTTACAAATAATTAAC
>JAMPAU010000033.1 GCA_023667045.1 Ruminococcus flavefaciens
TTTAGAACGAAGTCGTTTTTGCCTACATACTCCGTGTTTGGTGGTATGTAAAAAAATATATCATAATCCGATAATGAGGTTATGGAATGGCTTGTTAGTAAAGTTAAAAAATAATTTTGAAAATTCGCTGAAAATTTTTGGTTAATACTTGAAAAAAGTGCCTGTTCATCCTATACTTTAAATAAATTATGTTCTACAATGAAATTACAAAATCAGAAAGAAATGCTACTTTATGAGTAAGAAAGTTTTAATTTTATTAGGAAGTCCACGAAAAAACGGAGATTCCGACCTGTTCTGTAATGAGTTTATGCGTGGAGCAGTAGAAAACGGCAACGAGGTTGAAAAAATCCGTGTTGCAGAAAAAGAAAATCGGTTACTGCCGTGCGTGCTATTATTGCAGAAAGAGCAACGGCATTTGTGAAATTAAGGACGATATGGCAGAGGTTTTGCAGAAAATAATTGACCGTACTGTTGCACGCTGGCTTTAAGTTCGTGACAAAGAATTTTATTACATTGCATTTGAATTCAAACAGACTGTAAGCCTAATTATTAAAAATCTTCTGAAAGAAGGCTATGTGACTTTGAAAGTAAATACTAATGACAGACGCAACAATATAGTAAAAATGACCGATTCAGGACGTGCTTACGCAGAAGAACCGGTCAGACATATTACATGGGCGGAAGATAAAGCAATGTCAATGTTTACAGCTGAAGAACAGAAAACGTTGATTGATTTGTCAAGACGTTTTACCCGAAATCTTGAAAAATTCGTCAATTCAGAAACGGAGGATTGAAATATGGATTTTTATGAAGCTATTAACAAAAGAAGAACAATGAGAGAATTTTTAGAGAAAGAAGTCGATTTTGAAGTTATAAAAAGGATTCTGGAAGCAGGCAACAAAGCTCCTACTTGGAATCATAACCGCAACTGGCAGTTTATCATTCTGAGAACAGACGAAGAAAAAGAGTATGCTTTTTCAGAAGCAAAGGAGATTGCGGATAAATTCAATGCCGAAAAGTACCTAAATATGCCCAGACCATACCCGATTACATTAGGTCAGAAAATGTACGGCTATGCTATGCCAAAGCAGTACACTATGCTGAAAGAAGCACCATATGTAATCGTTCCTGTATTCAAATCAAAAGAACTGAATGGCGAATATGTTTCAAAATTAAATCCGTTCGCAACGATATGGTGCGTGATAGAAAATATCTTTTTGGCTGCAACGGCAGAAGGATTATCCTGTTCCATGCGAATCCCTCTGAATGAAGAACACGACGCAGTCAAGAAAAGACTGAAAGTACCGGCAACATATATGATACCTGTATTTATCGGTATTGGTTATGCAAATCCCGAAGAAGTACAGTTAGAGCAACATAAACCCGATATAGATAAACAATTGCGATTTGGAAGATGGAAATGATTATAAAAGAAATTCAGACTAAAAATATTTTAACAAAGTCGAACCTGCCTGTAAGCGATTATTCGGTAAATACTTATGTAGGCTGTCCTCATGTCTGTAAATATTGCTATGCAAGTTTTATGAAACGTTTTACAAACTATGCTGAACCTTGGGGAGAGTTCCTTGATGTGAAGTATTGGCAGGAAATTAAAAATCCTCGGAAATACGCCGGAAAAGAATTATTTTTCGGCTCGGTTACTGACCCGTATAATCCACAGGAAGAAAAATACAGGCAGACACGCTCGTTTCTCGAACAGCTACAGGGGATTGATATTAAATTAAGTATTCAGACTAAATCAGACCTTGTTCTGCGTGATATTGACCTTATAAAAACCTTTCCGAATGCAAGAGTAGGCTTCAGTATAAACACACTTGATGAGAATTTCAGAAATGATATGGATAAGGCAGTCAGCATTGAACGCAGACTTTCGGCTATGAAAATTTTTCACGATTCAAGAATAAGAACTACTTGTTTCATTTCACCGATTTTTCCCGAAATTACAGATGTTATAGCTATCATTGAACGTGTAAAAGACCAATGCAATCTGATTTGGCTTGAAAATCTCAATCTGCGTGGCAGCTACAAGGCGGATATTATAAACTACATAAAAGAAAAATATCCCAGTTTACTGCCTTTATACTATGAAATCTACACACAAGGCTGTCGTGTTTACTGGGAGAAACTCGACGAAAAAATTAAAATTTACGCACAAAAAGCCGGACTGGAGTACTTACGTGATGACGACAGTATGCAGAAACCTTTTGATACTCTGCCTGCTATTGTAAATTTCTTCTATCACGAGGAAATCAAGAAGTCTGCAAAGAGAGGACAGAAAAATGCCTGAATTACCGGAAGTTGAAACCATTAAAAGAGTAATAGAACTGCAGATTACAGGTCGGAATGTTATTTCTGTTATTGTAAATAATTCACAGGTGATTGCTTATCCCAATGAAGAAAATTTCATAATGTTACTTAGCAATCAAAAGGTGAAGAACATGAGCCGTAGAGGAAAATATCTCACGATTCATTTTGAAAGTGATGATAAATTGATACTGCATTTACGTATGACAGGGCAATTATTAGTCACGCCGAATGAATATCCTATTGAAAAGCATACTCATCTGATTATAAATCTGTCGGGTGGTTATCAGATACGTTACATAGATGTACGCAGATTCGGACGTTTCTGGTTTATCCGTAAATGTGAAAATGATACATATAGCGGTGTAGAAAAGCTTGGACTTGAACCTACAGACAGTAAGCTGACTGCTGAATATCTTCAATTGAAACTTGGCAGTCGCAGAAAAACAATTAAAGAATGTCTCTTGGAACAGAATGTTATTGCAGGAATAGGCAATATTTATTCTGATGAAATTTTATTTGAAAGCTGTATAAACCCTGCACGTCCTGCAAATAGCCTGACAGTTCAGGAATGGGAAAAGATTACATCAGATATTCCTAAAGTAATTAATTATTTTATTGAAAAAAATATAGTAACGCCCTCTGAATACCTTAATAGCAGAGGAAAAGAATACCAAAATACACCGTTCTTAAGAGTATATGGTCACGAAAGAGAACCATGTAAAAAATGTGGAACGGCTCTCTCCCGTATCGTAATTGGCGGTAGAAGCAGTGTATATTGTTCTTGTTGTCAAAAATAATAAAAATTATTGCTGTCGGATTTTGATGTAAAAATCATCAAATCTGACAGCTATTTTTATCATTTTAAATTCAAAGTCGGTCGAATTTTTCATGCTTATTTTTGTAATTTTTACGTCCAATATTTATTGCAAATTTCGGGTTTTAGGATGTCCATAACAAGTGCATATCAGAGAGCAGTTTTGAAAAAAGTGTACTACACGATATTCCGAGAATGTAACCTTTCTCTGTGAAATAATGCTGTGTAGTTTTAATAAATACCAAAAAAGCAATTATATATACTTTTGGAATCATAAAATCAAACGGCATCAGCATTAGAATATTTCGTTGTGTCTTGCATTTAAATAATCAGCTTTAGTTTATAAAAAAGTGATGTGATTGTTTGTAGATGTGTGGGTGCAATGGATTAGATTTAGCCAAAAGATGACAGAAATATATATAGACAACATTATTTTGTATATTTTAATTATATTCAAATTTATAAAATTCAAAATTTATCTTAATGAATGAATTTATTAATGACCTTTTTAAAAATAAATGTCCATTTGTTCTTGAATAAAAAGACAACAATAAAAAATTCTATGATTAACAATATTTGACCAATAATATTATCAATAAATATTGTTATTCCAGATAATAATAAAATAATATATGCCATTATATGTTTGAAATTAAAAAATTTGATTGATATATATTTTCTTGTATCAAAAGTTCTATATAAATAAACTACAAAATAGCTTATACCAGTTGCAAGTGCAGCACCATAAACACCTATCAAAGGAATAAGACAAATATTCAATATTATGTTTACTAATGCACCACAAGAAGCAGAAAATAAAAATCCTTTGCTATCTTTATTCACTGTATAATATGTTGACAAAAAAGTACCTAATGTTAAAAAAACATATCCTATAATCAAAAACGGAGTATATTTCCATGCTTCATAATAATTTTCTTCAACATAATATTTCATAAAAGTTTTCATAATCATTAAAAGACTAACTCCAGAAACAGTTGAAATAGCAACTACTATATCATAAACATCATTGCTGAATTTATCTCTATCAGAGCTTTCGTTTTCTCGGATTGCAGAATATGACCATGCTTGATTAAAGATATTTGTAATTGTCTGAACCAAAGATGGAACTTTATAAGAAATTGCATAAATGCCATTTGCTGCTGCTCCAACCATAGCGGTCAACATAATTCTATCAGATGAATTTGTAATCCACCACATAAAAGAATTTGGTATAAGAATTGATGAATAAATTATCATATTTTTAGACAATTCTTTATCAAATTTAAAATTTTTTATTACATCAATTACATTTCCGGCTATAAAAGCATAGATTATTGTAGCTACATTAGCAAGAATATACGCCCAAAAATATCCAATAATTCCAAGTTTAAATACCAAAAGAAACAAAATATTAAAACTAGCAATTTCAAGAGTATGTAATATATTACCAACAGAATACGCAACTAATTTTTCTCTTCCTCTAAGATAAGATAAAAATAATTGACTTCCTGCAAGGGAAATTGTATAAAAATAAATGTGGATTACATATGAATGTAGTGTTTCAAAAAGATTTACAAAGGGAATTATAAGCAAACCAATAAAGACTGCCATTAAAAAAGTAAGAATGCCTGTACTCATTATTTTATTATTATCTGCATTCTTGTCTAATGAAAAACGCATAACCGCTTCACTTATATTCAAAATTATAACAGGTGCAACAACAGTACTTATTGTAGTTACAAGGTCGGCTATACCATATTCTGAAGTTGAAAGTATATTAGTATAAAGAGGAATCAAGAAGAAAGAAATTAATTTTGTTCCCATGCTTCCAAGTGCAAAAACAGCCGTGTTTTTCAGCAAGTATTTTTTTCTACTTTCTTTCATAGTTCACATTTCCTTTATAAAGAGCATTTTTTAAAAATAAATACCCTTTCTTTCTTTCCAAATTTAAAATTTTCTGAACTTTTTTAACATCATATACGCTGTCTGCAATTTGAAAATCATTATAACTTGTTAATAGTTTATTTTCTGTTCCGGTAAGTTTAAGAATATTTTCAATTCTTGTGCTGAATCTAGGCGGAGCTATTGTTACAAAATTTTTTCCGAAATTAAGCGAAAAAGCAGTAGCATGAAATGAATCTGTGAGAACACATTCAGCATGAATGAAATATCCTAAAAATTCATTAACAGACGGCGACATTACACAACGCCCGCCCTTTTTTCTGTCAGAATGACTATAACCTATGCGAATAATATTCCAATTTTTCAATGCTGCTAACTCTTTAGCGTATTTATCCATTTTAGGATTTGCATTTAACTGATATATCAGAAGATATGGTTTAGTATGTTTTTTATTAAAAACAGCTATTTTTTTCCATTGACGATAATCAATCATAAGAGTAGGGTCAAGGATTATTTCTGATTTTATACCCATATCAGCAAGCAGATTTACTCCGCTTTCTTCTCTCATTGAAATTGCTGAATATTTTTTTAGAAGCGGTTTCAATTCTTCCATTTCTTCCAAACTTAATTCTTCTCTGCCTATACTAGCCGAAAAACTAATCCTTGGTTTTTCTTTTGGAGCATATTCAAGAAAATATGGTTTTTCGATTCCCTCATTCCAAATACTGTTCCATACCTGGTCACTGCCAGTAATATAAATATCTGCTTTTGGAGGATTTTTAATCAGTTCTTCAAAAGAAAAATATCTTTTTTTTGTAAGATTCACATTTTGCCGGATAAAATCTTTTGTAGGCATTTTTTGTTGTTTAACAAAGCATTTTAAAATATAAACAGCCGTTTTTTTTGTAAATTCATTTATATTCCATATGGGTTTGAATTTTTTCATTGTTCTGCTTTCAAGAAGCATTTCTACCCTTGCCTGCTCTGTTTGATTTTTTCGCCAATAATCAACAAATTCAACATCACAGCCTAGATTTTCCAACACTTTCTGGGTAGCATATGTTTGCAGAACAGAACCATAATTATTTACAGTATGTAATGTAATAACACTAACTTTCATAAAGTTTTTATAATCTCACTTTCATGGTTTAAATAATTTCTTAAGTCTTGACCTAAAATTAAACGGAATAAAGTCCCATAATACATAGATATATCTTTTTATTCCAAGATACTTTTTATACCATCTATCAACAGCGTCATAGCCATTTTTGTGGTATAAATTCATAATCAAATCTCTTTTCGGGTGCAGAACTGTTGGACTGTTTAATTGTCCATTTCTTAAGGCGACTGATTCAAAATCAGATTCTTCTAGATTCATATTGTCTGCACACTGATTGAGGAAATTATCTCCCTTTTCGCTATTAATAAGAATACACGATATACCTTTTTTCATATCAAAAGTACCCGATTCGTTTACAAGTTTAGGGTGTACCTTTTCAATGCCCCAGTAGTCGCCTATAGTAATGTCACTTACTCTTTTTTTATCTGCATACTTACAGGTATAGCAGTTTTCACGACAAGATACACTATTCAGAAAAAGCCAATAATAAGATGAACGCCTTGCAAATCTTGTCAGTACTACTTTCTTTCCATTATTATTTTTGCGGTATTCTTTAGATACATAACTTCCCCACCCGTATTGTTTACTGCGAAAATAAAATCTTAATACCGACATTTTACTTTTTCTTTCTTCCATTGAAATATAATCTTGAAACATTTTTTCGCTCGGAACTCCATGACATATTATATCAACAGTAATGAGATTATCATATTTTTTATTTCCCAAATATCCAAGCAATCCGTCAATCTGACAAGGTGTTCCGGAAAAAAGCACTTTTCTGCCTGTTTTTAGCTGTGATAATACTTCTCTGAAAACATATTCTGTGTTGCTCATCGTATATTTTGAGCCTTGCAACTTCGGCAAATCTTTTAATGAATCTATCATTATATGATGAACAGAAAATTTTTCGTTACAACGTTCCATTGCACAGCCAAATACAACGCCTTTTTCACTTAATATTTTTTTGGCAAATACAGAAAATGCCCCTCCGGAAGATGACGATTTCAAAATTTTATCATTTCTTGCAGAAGCAGCATATACTTTAAGAGGTTCATTTCCGTTTTCTCCATGCTGAAAATTACAGCTTTTTATACATTTCATACATTCAATGCACTTGTTTCTGTCAATATTAGGGTAAATAAATCCTAAAGAATCCGCTTTCATTGAAATTGCATTTTTCGGGCATATATTAACACAACTTCCACAAGCACAGCATTTCTTATTATTATCCAATAGCACTATGTTTTTCATATACTCCCCCTATAGCTCTATTTAAAAACTCTCTCCCTTTTTTTCTCTCGTGTACAAGAACAGAATGCACATGACTTTTGTCAATTATAGAATCCACAATATTATAATCAGAATAATCTTTAAGAATACGATTTTCAGTACCGGTGAGTTTGAGTATGCTTTCTATTCTTGTTCCGAATCTTTTTGGCAGTACGCTTACAAAATCTTTCCCAAGATTAAGGGAAAAAGCAGTAGCATGAAACGAATCTGTCAGAATACATTGTGCGTCACAGAAATATCCAAGCAGTTTTTCAACAGACGGACTTACTACACATTTTCCGTTTTTCTGCAATACAGG
The DNA here is from genome assembly GCA_023667045.1 of Ruminococcus flavefaciens. Classification (GTDB taxonomy): domain Bacteria; phylum Bacillota; class Clostridia; order Oscillospirales; family Ruminococcaceae; genus Ruminococcus; species Ruminococcus flavefaciens_AC. The sequence continues at coordinate 7,753 of JAMPAU010000033.1, forward strand.
ATAAGCAAAACATATTCTGATTATATTCCAGTTATTTCTTTTGGCAATCTCAACTGCGAATTTGTCCATTTTTTTATTTGGATTCAACTGATATATCAGCAGATATGGCTTTTTTTCATGAGGTTTTTCTGCGATTTTTAACCAGTCTTTTTTTGTCAGCATAAGTGTAGGGTCAAGAACTAGCTCGGACTTTATGCCAAAACTTTCAAGAAGTTTAACTGCACTTTCTTCACGTACAGAAATAGCACTGTATTTTTTTAGCATAGCAACTGTTTCTGGAATTTCATACTCTGAAAATTTGGTACGCCCTATACTTGCCGAAAATGCTATTCTCTTTTTTCCTTCTGGAGCATATTCTAGAAAGTATGGTTTCTCTATGCCTTTATTCCATATGCTATTCCATACTTGGTCACTGCCAGTCATATATATATCTGCCTTTGGCACATCTGCAAGTAATTCATTCATAGAATAATAAGAGCGAGATGTCAAATTGACCCTTTTTTTTAAAAATACCTGCATAGGTCTACGCTTATACGCAAGAAGTAACTTAAGCGGTATACGTACAATTTTTCTTGATATACTACTCCAATCCCAAAACTTGCGTATTTTCTGCATAGACGGACTTTGCAGTGCTTTATCAACGGCTGCTTCACCGGCATTATCTTTTCGCCAGTAATCAACAACTTCTACCGTATGACCCATTTTTTCAAGTATCGTCTGTGTAGCATAAGTTTGCAAAGCTGAACCATAATTATTTACAGTATGCAATGTTATTAAACTGATTTTCATATATTATCTATGCTCCGTCCTTTCAATCACATATTTATAAACCGGCAATGCATAACAAAATGCCAGAGCTTGAAATTTTTTTATCCTTGGAATATGCGGATTCTTTATCACGGACGGCAAGAATTTCCTGCTGGTTTTTTTCAGCTTTCTGAATAACTTTGGCGGACATTTTTGATGATTTCTCACATAAGCCGTATAGATTCCCATATGAGAAAAAGTACAGGCTGTTTCAGCAACATATGCAATATCCGGATAATTTTTTCTGTAAAAATCCAACTGTGCCAGCGATGCACCAATCGGGGCTAAATTTATTTTAACATTTCGTGAAATGCTATTTGGTCGTTGTACATAATGGTAATACGGATTAGAATCGTATACCAACCTATTTACTCTTGCAATTAATTGGTGCATAAGATAATAATCCTCACATTTTTTTCCTACAGGAAATCTGAGCGGATTCTCACCTTCAAAAAGACTGCGTTTAAACATAACATTCCAAACACTCATATTGAAATGCTGATAGCTATTCAATATAATAAGTGCTTCTTTTGCCGACCAAACTTTTTTAATGCCAGTTTTGCGGCGTGTAGTTTTTTCACCATTTTCCTTTTCAGTCCACACGCCACAGATTGACATATCTGCTTTAGCTGAATCCATATTTTTTATCATTACTTCATACATATTATTTTCAATGTAATCATCTGAATCAACAAAAGTTATCAGTTCAGTCCTGCATATATCAATGCCCTTGTTTCTTGCTGCTGAAAGTCCCTGATTTTTCTGATGTACAACTATTATAGATTTTTCTTTTTCTGCATACTCATCACAGATTTTACCGCTTGAATCCGTTGAACCGTCATCAACAAGAATTATTTTTTTAGGTGCAAATGTCTGGGATAAAATTGAATCCAGACATCTGCGGAGATACTTTTCTACATTATAAACAGGAACAATTACAGTAAATTCATTCATATTAGTTATCCTCCTTTATTACATCACTGAAAAAATTGTCTGATATGGAATAACAGAATTACCGTTTTTTACTCCTATTGTATAAGAAGCATAAATAAAATAAAGTCCTATAATTGCCATCTCAGCAAGCCCTCTGCTCTTTGCGTCTTTTATATTGTTGATAGTAAGAGGAATAAGAATAATAACAGGAAGTCCAAACATCCATCTCGTTCTGCTTATAAGTGCAACTTCACCATTTAATAATGCAATACAAACAGCTATAAACTGAAGATTATAATATTGTCTGTATTTTTTATCATCAGAATAAAATATTGTTGCAAACATAAGAATAGCGATATTCATTAAAAGCACAATATAACCCTGCTCTGAAGTATCAAAACGTGAACCGATATATATAGCATATTTGGTACTCATAATTATATTAACAAGAATGTTTCCTAAAATTCGTCCAAATACAGCTACACAAACTATTATCATAAATACTGCTTTAGGGCTTATCTTGACATTTGATATAAAATAAAACAATACAAACACAGCACATGACGAATGAAAACACGTTGCAACAGCAACTACAAGCAAAAATTTAACAAAATTCCGTTCACGTGCATACTTTAGTGAAAGCAATAAGACAGAGCAACCAATAAGCTGACGCATAGTATTAAAAAATATAAAATAATATGTTGTCCCGACAAGGAGAAATATGCTCAGATAAATTTTTGGGGAATCCCGAAAAATCCGGTAAAAGACATTTCCAAGAAAAATAATCGCTGAAATTGCAAAAACCCATGGATAATCTCCGTTAAGTTTTATAACAATTACATTAATGAGATGATAAAGCGGTTCAAGCCGTAAATCTGAAATCCCATATTTTAAGTTTTGAAAATACGGAACGTAAGTATAAAAATAATCTTTTCCTACATTATATCTTACTGATGCAACAAATATCATTGGAAGTGCTGAAAAGAAAGCTAGTTTCCAATAATAGATACTATCAGTTTTTTTATGTTTTATCTTATTGCCGAACCATGCAAACAAAACGGATAGTAAACATACACTCCAATATATCAGCATGGCTTTTTCCTCCATAGTTTCTTATATAACAAAACCATATTTTCCGCTGCCTTTTCAGAATCAAACATATCATTTTTTACTGTGCAGTTATGTTCAATGCAGTTTTTCTTTATATCTGCTAAAGCATTGCACCAGTCTTTGATATTATCATCGTCTATTCCTAAAAAATGGACATTTTCGCTGATTTCTACTTCTTTTGAAATAGCATCTGAAAATAAACATGGAAGTCCGGCATACTGAGCTTCGATACCTGTAACAGGTAGACCCTCAAAAAGAGATGGAAGTACAAAAACGTCCATCGCCTGATAGTATTTTTCACAATCTTTATGCACGCCGGCAAAAATAATATTATCTGCAATTTTCATTTCATCTGCCTGTTTCTGAATCTTATCCCATAGTTCGCCTTCGCCTAAAAGCAAAAGTTTAGCATTTGGAAAATCTTTCAGAAAACTTTTAAATATTTTTAAAAGATAGCAATGATTTTTCTGCAAATTAAACCGCCCGATATGTCCGATAACATAATTATCAATAAGCCCAAGTTCTGACCTTATCTGTTCACGTATCTGTGCATTATAGGAAAAACGAGAACAGTCTATTCCATTTGGCACGACTTTAAAAGAATTTTTTCCATATAAATATTTACCCGCCTCAGATGAACAGGCAAGTCTTACATTGGCATTCCATTTTGTCGTTCGGAACATAAGATACTTAGCGAATCCTTTTGGAGTATGAAGAAACCCAGCTCCGTGGCTATGTGCAATTCTCCATTGAACACCATGTTTTTTAGCTACTCCAAAATAAAAAAAAGCTAAACTACTCAGATGTCCATGAATGATTTTATACTCATTATGCTTAGTAAAAAATACATTCAGTTCATTGATATATTTAAAAATATTTTTATCATCAAGAGCAGAAAAATGATAAACTTTCCCTCCCATAGCTTTTATTTCATCTTCATACAGACCCTTTTTTTTATGATGTACAATAAAATCAAACTGAATTTGTTGTCTATCCATTTGACGATACAAATTCATTACATAATTTTCCATACCGCCTGCATTCAAAGTTGAAAAAACGTGTAATATTCTTATCATTTTCTTAAGACCCTCCGATACATAAAGTCTCTGATTTGATTCGGAAGTAAACAAAAAACTATATTACTTGCAGAACGGATAATAAAATCAGATGGTTTCATCCAACCGCTTTTCAATTGCTTAAGATTAAACTTAAGTAATGATTTAAGATAAAATACTCCGCCTCTTCTTTTATAGAAATCCTCATTGATACGTATAAAAACCAATGGTTCTTTTATTGTGTATCCAATATCTCCCTGTTTAAGCATACGAATAAACAAATCAAAATCCTCGTGCAAAAATGCAGATTTATAATTTCCGGCGGATAAAACGTGACTTTTTTTCATAATTACAGCAGGGTGTGCAAAAGGTGTACGTCTACGGCTGAATTTAACAATATCTTTATGATTTTTTGGAAAAACACGAAGTGCTGTCTGATGCTTTTTGTCAGGCATACCAATAAATTCAGCAACATCACTGCCTACAATATCTACATTTTTTCTGTAAGCGATTTTAAGCTGTTTTTCTACACGAGACGGAATAGAATAATCATCAGCGTCCATTCTTACAATCCATTCATTACGACATTGTAAAATTCCGTATCTCAGAGCCTCGCCAAGTCCAGAATTTTTCTCTAATTGTACAATATGAAATAACTTAGGAAACTTTGAACAATATTTATTTAAAGCACTTTCGATTTCATATGTAACTGGTCCGTCTTTTACTATCACAAACTCATCAGCCGGCAAAGTCTGAGAGATCATTGAATTAATAGCTAAACACAGCCATTCTGGATTATCTTTAATATATACACACATAAGAACGCTATATTTTACATTATTTATTTTCATATACAAAACCCTCTTAAAAATAATTCAGTTTTCATTTTGCTCTCACTTTTTCTGAAAACTGATTCAACAGTTTTAAAAATAATTTTCATATCCAAAGCAAAAGAGTGATTCCTTACATAATATAATTTCATATGCTGATATTTATGGTCTTTATATCCTGTATTATTCCTTACATAACCATATCAGTAACCAGTCATACCAGGCTTTGCTGATAAAAATTCATTTCTTTCTCATTTAAGGAATTTTCAATATTATCCAAATTTTCTTCATAGAATGAAACTTGAGAATTTTTAAAGGTTTCCAGACTGTCATCACGTTTCTGCAAATAAAAAATATTTCCGGGGCTTTAATAAAAATAATCAATATGATTATGGCAACCGGAATTATAATATAATGATGCTTACAATTAAAGAAAAAATCAAGTCAAATGCTCGTTTGAATAAAAAGGTAAGATGAGTCATTTTTATTTGCTTTGTCAGTATTTTTATATTAAAAAACACATTATTTATTTCTGATTTTACCTTCATGCTAACATTTTTTATAAAATACCCCTAGTTTTTACAAAAGCTGCCCATATCCATCAACATAATATTTTTTTGTTAAGTGAAGTTTTTTTGAAACTTGCAATCATATTAAACACATTAACTTGTATTAACGGAAAAATCTTATAATATAAGGCATTAAAAACAATATTTTTATATTTTACCATAAGACATTTCTAATTTTATGAATATAGATATTTTATAAAGCCATGTAAAAATTTTCGTAAATTTGTTTACTTGACGATAATACAAAATCGCATTTTCTTCAAACAAATTTTAAATTATTATAGCATCTATTATAAATAGTTGTCAATAGTTAATATGAAAAAGTATAAAAACTTTGTGCAAATATACAAAGTAGTGACAATATTTTTTATAAAATTGATACTTATTGCTGTCATAAATATAGCAGAAAGAAAAAGTACTATGCTAAAAAAGAAAATAAATATTTACAAACGTAGTGTAGTGATGAACATTGGGAAAGACAGTATAAAAATGGTTTCCGTCCGATAGCAAGCCAAAATATTGTTTAGTCTATGCCAAAACATATGGCGAAATTAGGAAAAACTACTTAAACTCAAATCAATGTAGCAGAAAAACAATACTCTTTGCTTATTAACGATTGAATGTGAAGAAATCATGCATTAAAGACTCAACAACTCGATGAAAACGACATAATTTCCGATGTTGTCTGCCGGATTATGAAGACTGGAATCGTCACGGAAACCACCAAACATCAGATTGAACAGCTTCAAGAAGCAGGTCTTTTGTATGATGATATTCTGTCCGAAATCGCAAAAAGAACCGATGCGACCGAAAATCACGTCAAGGCACTTTTTGAAG
>JAMPAU010000034.1 GCA_023667045.1 Ruminococcus flavefaciens
TTAAAATATCTGCAAAATAAAGCCTGTTTTGACGTTAAATTTTTTACACAGCAAAGCAATCGACATTTGTCACTTTTTTTTACGACTTTGCCACTCAATCATCTGAAATCTGCTCATATTTCTTTAATTTATAATATCTGCAAAATAAAGCCTGTTTTGACGTTAAATTTTTTACACAGCAAAGCAATCGACATTTGTCACTTTTTTTTACGACTTTGCCACTCAATCATCTGAAATCTGCTCATATTTCTTTAATTTATAATATCTGCAAAATAAAGCCTGTTTTGACGTTAAATTTTTTACACAGCAAAACAATCGGCATTTGTCACTTTTTTTTACGGCTCACGGAATTATTCTTCATAGCGTTTTCTATCTGATTCACTTTAGGTAGTGCATAAATCTGAGTAGCACTCATATCCTTATGACCGAGAATATCTTTCATAATGCTGACATCTATGCCACGTCTGTACATGATAGTACCAGCTGTATGACGGAGCTTGTTCGGGCTTATACCCATATCCCCAAAACCCGCCTTTTTCATGCGTTTCTTTACTATCTCCTCAATCCACCTGCCAGTCAGTCTCTTACCGCTTTTACCTATGAATACTGCATGGTGGTCGTAACGCTTGCCCTCAAAGAAATCTTCCTTAAAATCGTTGTATTCGTCGAGAGCTTCCATGCAAGCCTTATTGAAATAAATAACCCGTGAGGTATTTCTGCCCCTTATAGTAACAGTGCCGTCGGGCTGTATGTCGGTATCATTGAGCCGGACGAGTTCACTGAGACGTACACCGCAGTTAATAAATATCACGAGTATGCAGTAGTCACGTTCTTTGTTTTTGCCGTCTATGGAATTTAAAAGCGTTATGCAGTCTTTTTCGTCCATGAATTTAAGCGGTTGTTTTTTGATTGCCGGAAGTTCGAGCTTTTCGGTAGGATTACTGCTTACTGTTTCCATAGTGATATGCAGATACTTAAAGAACATTTTCAGCGAGGTGGCACGCCTAATGCAAGTACGCTGGCTGTTGCTCCGTGATATTTTGAGATAGTCGAAATACCTGTATATATCGTCAATATTTATAGATTCTATAAATGAAATATCTATGTCGTCCACCGGTATGCCCTCTATTTCCTGTGCAGGACTGCACTTGCCCTTTATAAACTTCATATACCGGAAAAACATAAGCAAGTCCCTGAAATAATTATAAAGGGTCTGCTCACTGGAGTTTTTAACTGTTTTGCAGTATTCAAGAAAGTCATTCATTTCCTTGAAACATAAGTCTGCCTGTATGTCATTCACTGCCTCATCTCCTTTGAACTACTCATTATCTTAAGCCAATGGGCTTCCTGCTTCATAGTCTTTGTAATCTCAGACTCCACAGGCTTGAAATCCGGCAGTCCCTGCCGTACATTGTTTATCATACAGAATTGTCCGTACCAACGGCTTGGTTTTCGCTTCTTTTGTGGCACAGGCACACGAAAAGCACAGTGTCCCGACTGTACTTTATTAATACAAAAATATTATATCATAATCTTTTTGCTTTGTCAACTTTAACCAACCGTCTGAAGACAGTGATATTTCAATAGATAGATAAAAAAATACCGGACATTGTATGTCCGGCATAAATAATAATCAGTACGGATATGTGCCTATGAAATCTTCTTCATCACTGAATGTTACAGTAACAGCACTGCTTAATAATATATTGCAATATTCATTTCATTGCAAAAAAATACCGGACATTGTACGTCCGGCATAAGTAATAATCAGTACGGATATGTGCCTATGAAATCTTCTTCATATCTGTCTGTGTACGCAGTAGTAGTTGTAGTAGTAGTTGTGAACGCCATAGTAGTAGGTGTAAGAGTAATATAACTTTCCGTGTATGTGGCAGTAGTAGTTGTGGCGGTAGTGGTAGCTTCAGTGGTGGTAGTGGTAACAGTAGTAGGCGTGAGAGTGATATAGCTTTCGGTGGTAGTTTCAGTAGTGGTCTGAGTTGTAGTCTGAGTAGTAGTAGCGGTGGTAGTTTCTGTAGTAGTGACAGTTGTAAACCACACAGGCGTAGTAGTTGTAGTAGTTGTAGTAGTATAATAGGTATACGTATAAGTAGGACGTGTAGTAGTAGTATATGTTGGTCTCGTGGTAGTAGTTCTTGTGGCAACTGTAGTGCCTGCTGTAGTGGTAGTAGTATACGGCGGACGGGTAGTGGTTGTCTTGCCTGTTTCTATGTTATCGGTTGTCATTTCAGTGGTGTAAATTATTTCTGTTGTTGCCGGAGTAGTTGCCGTCACGGTAATAAACCCCATATCTGTGGTTTCAGTTGTTGCAGAGGTATGCGGAATATCCACGCTTGTCTGAGCGGTTGTCTTTGTGACAGGGTACGTAACAGCAGTTGTTACAGCGGTGGTAACTCTCTCGGCAGTGCTGACCGGAGAGACAGCAGTAGTAACAGATGTGCCGGATATAGTCTCCGTTTTTATTTCCGTACTGCTCTGTACGTCAGATACAGTGGTCTGATAGTAAACTTCCGGAGCAGAGACAGTAGTCTGGGAAGTGCTGACAGGAGTACTTTCAGAGGGGTCGGGCTTTGATACATCAATGATAACTTCGCCGTCATCTTTATTGAAATACGATTCAAGAGCATTGCGGACTTCTTCATTATTCCATAATCCGATACCAGCCATTACGACAAGACAGAAGCTGAGACCGACAGTAGCGGTCTTCATGACAAAAGCACGTTTTCTCTTTTTCTCTGCCAGATACCTGTCACGTCTTTCAAAGACACTCTCTGCCACTTCTTTATATGACTTCATATTCAAAACCCTCCTTTTCAAGCTCTGATTTAAGCGACTGCTTTGCTCTGTAAAGAAGATTTTCCACCTGTCGTTTAGTTTTATGCATAATCTTAGCCGTTTCAGAGTTGCTGAAATTTTCAAAGAAAACAAGATAAAGCACCTGTCTGTAATCCGGATTCAGATTTTGCAGTGCCTTATGCAGTGCTATTTTCTGTTCTTCTTTGAGATAATCTCTTTCTATGGATTCTTCTCCGGCGAGGTCGGTGTACTCATCAATGGGAGTATCAGAAAACCTCGACCTTTTCCGCAGACTGTCTATAGCGGAGTTTCTGCCTATCGAGTAGAGCCATGTCTTAAAGGTACTTTTTCCGGAAAATCTCGGTTTTTTGGTAACTAGCTTAAAGAAAGTATCTTCCATTATTTCTTCTGCAAGAAGTATATTTCCGGTTATACCGTTAAGATAGAGTATAAGACCGTCCTTGTAATCACGGATAATCTCGACCATTCCCTCATCATCGCCGGACAGAAAACGCCGGTAGCTGATTTCGCCGTTATCCATTGATTTCCCCCTCTCTGAAAGAAATACCGCCCTCTCTTTTTATTTGACGTATACGTCCGGCATTTCTCTCACTTTTTTACAAATTTATCATAATTAATTATTTTCCATAACAGAAATTCCCTTGTCTTCCAGCAGTTTAACATCATCTTCTGAAATAGAATCTTTCACCACACTAAATTCATTAAGAGAATCCATTTCCAGTATGCCGGATATATCTTCTATTTTTTTAACCCATATTGTCAGTTCTTCAACAGAATCAAAAGACGCAAAAACAGAACTGTCTTTCATGGTATATCTGCCGTCTTCTATGACAATGCAATTATCAACTGTCGAATAACATATACCAAGAATTTTAAGCGACTGGCATTCTGACAATGATTCAATATTTACAGCAGACGAATTATAAAACAATGATATATAAGAAACATTATCATTATCAAATCCTTTAAAATCAATAGTAGAATCAAGATAAATATGTAAAGTTTCAAGATTATCAAACTGACTGATTTTTTCACAATCCGCACTGCTTACCTCAGAACTTGCTATCATTAAAGTATTAAGATTGGTGAGATTTTTAAGTCTGGAAATTCTGTTTTCACTTGTATCTGTTATAAATAAATATTCCAGTGCAGTACATTTGTTTATCTGTCTGATATAGTCATTTTCATCTAAATCCACAAATTCTATTTCTTTGACATCTTTTTTTATATGTTCCGCTATCAATTGTTACACAATGCGTATCAAAATAAATACCTCCTGCAAGCAAGATACACACCAATACAGCAGGTATGATTTTTATTAATTTCATAGCGATTAATAAAGTCTCCTCTGCTGTGAGGGTCGACTGCCAGAGCGTGAGCCGTCCATAGATACATCAACGCCGGAAGTCCTCTCCATAGGCTGAATAATCACGGTAGCGGGGCAGTTTGCCGACCACTCAAACATATACGATTCGCCGGAACTCTGACCGATAAAGTTACGCCATGATATATCGGTTTTCAGAGAGGGGTCTGCACCTATCCAGCAAACAGTAGCGTCGGGGTCTGCTTCAAGGGTAGAGCCGTTGTGGACGTTGCTCAGTACGAGGGGGTTGCCGTCTACCAGTACCGCCACGTAAGCCTCCGGACCTTTTCCGGTAAGAGTTGAGGTGGCAAGACCTTTCTGAGAAATAACGCCCTGTCCTAAAAACTTAACTCCATAATCACAGTCTCTTGTAAAGGCAAGTATATTTTCGCTCTCAACGGATATGACCTCGCCGTTTCCGAGATGATAGACAACAACGTGCTGTTGGTCGTTGGCATAGTATGTAATGCAGTCACCGCTGAACTCAACTTTCATGAGCGGGAGATTTTCGCCGGTAAAACGTCTTGCAAGCTGTCCGAGAAAGGCACGTCCGGCATTTTCCTGCGGACCTAAGAGAACCTTAGTGAACTTGAAATTTTTTGCACCAAAGCATTCACCGCCGATAAAAGCCCCTGCCTTTGTAAAAATATAGTCTCCTGCACTGCCGTTGCAAGTAATCATAAGGCAGAGTTCGTTAAGTGTTTCAAATTTTATCATAAAAAAAATCCTTTCATATAAGATTTACGCCGTACATGGCACAGAATCCAGCCAAATCACGAGCCACTCCAGAGCCGACGGCGTTGAATTTCCATTCGCCTTTATAGCGGTATAGTTCGCCGAGTACCATAGCAGTGACATTGTTGTAGCATTCGTCAAGAATAAAGCGTGCGGTTTCATTATTACTGCTGTCAATCATACGTGCGTATACATTTTCGGTCATGCCGAAATTAAGCCTTTTTTCGACAGCTTCATATATAGTGACAGAAAAGACAATCCTCTGCACTGCCGGATTCACTTTCCGGAAGTCAACCGTCATCACAGCGTCGTCGTCGGTTTGTCCAGCGGAGTATGCAACACTGCCGTCGGGGCTTTTATTCTGTCCGTAAAAAATAAACCATTCATCGCCGAGTACTTTACCGTTGCCGTCAAGCATGAAAGCCGATGCGTCAAGTTCACAGCGTGAATCAAGAATATCCCAGCCGAGAGCAATCTTTATGCCAGTGTTATCTGCAACCGATACTTTCTGTCCTTTACGCAGAAAGACGTTTCCTGCCGGAATATTGCGTTTTTTTCTTTGCGGTCGTGCCTGTACCGGAGTTGGTGCTGTGGGCTGTACCGGAGCGGTCCGCTGTACTGTATTTTGCACTGGAGTGCTGACAGGCTGTGCTGTTCTCTGTGGTGTTTTCTTAAAGCTTTCATTGCTGAGAGAATTTCTGTCAAGGCTCTGCCGGACGTTCATAAAACCGCTCTTATTCGCCAGTGAACTGCTGTCGAGCGTGGCGGATTTCCTCATTGGTATTTCAAAAGACATTTCTTATATACCTCCTGTTATGTTATATAGATTATATCATAACGCACGGAAAAAGTCAATTCAGCAACAAAAAGACCGCAAAATATATACATTTTGCAGTCATGTATCAATATTATGCCACGCTGAATATCAGCATTTTATTTTCAGAAACTCATTTTTTCCAGTAACTTCCACTTTTCCGGTATCTGCCGGAATGAATATACAGTCGCCTTTTTTCACGCTGATTTCAGAGGAGTTGTTTTTTATAGTGCCTGCTCCGTCGGTAAAAAGCATAATCTGAAATGAACTATCATCAACGCTGAAAGAATAGCTTTTCCGGACAGCTATTTTATCCGTCGTGAAATACCTGCACCTGCACAGAGTAACGGCTGAGTATTCCGGACACTCACAGTAATTATCATAGTGTTTTATTTTTCCAGCGGGTCTGAGCGACATAACGTCGAGGGCTTTTTCTATGTGGAGTTCACGCTTACTGCCGTTTTCGTCTTTTCTGTCATAATCGTACACACGGTACGTAACGTTTGAGTTTTCCTGTATTTCGGCAATCACAACGCCCCTGCCTATTGCATGGACTGTACCGGACGGTATATAGAAAACATCTCCCCTGCTGACTTTTTCATGGTGAAGATAATCCATAATTGTGCCGTCATAAACCGCACGGCGTGCTGTCTCCAGAGAGATTTCTTCCTCAAAGCCATATATAAGCTCTGCATTTTCTTCAGCGTCAAGGACATACCACATTTCATTCTTGCCGTTCTGATTTTCATGAATACGTGCATAGCTGTCATCGGGGTGTACCTGCACGGATAAATCCTTGTCTGCGTCAATGAACTTTACAAGCACCGGAAAGCCTTTCTGATTATTTTTTCCGAGATATTCTAGATTTCCGGATATAATCCTTTCAAGAGTACAGCCCTTGTATTCTCCGTCTGTCACAGTACTCAGACCGTCGGGGTGTACGGAGCATTCCCATGTTTCAGAAATACGTGCCGTGCCGAAGTCCTTTCCGTACTCTTTTATAAGCCTTGTACCGCCCCACAGATATTCCTTTACCGCCGGACACAGTTTCATTATACTCATAAAAATACTCCTTTCAGAGTGCCGAAACAGCTTTTTCAGTTGGCTTTCAGTTTTTTCCTCTCAATAGCCCTGCGTTTGTTTTCTTCCGTCTTGTTGCGGAGAACGGCATTATTTTCAGAGGCAAGCCTTGTGTCGTATATGCATGACAGTGAAATATCGTCTTCTGTGCCGAAGTGCGTTCTTTTGGTTATATTTTTCACCACTGAATTTTCAAATACTGCAATATCATATAACTGGCTTGCTATTATCGTATGGTAGTCAAGAAAATCATGGTCACTGCCGAAAGACGTATACAAGCCGTCGGTGGAAACAAACATAGCAAGCACCTTTTTCTTTTCTGTATAGAAATGGCTGAACATCGACATAGCATTCTTATTGCAGACAGAAGCGGTAATATTAGCCGGATTTGATTCTTCATAGTCCATAATCATTGAAGTCTCTCCGTCCTCAAAGACAGCCACAAGACTGCCGTCGCCTATCTGAAAGCCGAAAGTAAAGCCCTCGCCCATTACAGCCGATACAAGAGTAGTGCCGTAATATGATTCTATCGGAATTTTATTAAATTCTTCTTCTGTAAACTGTTTCTTTTCTTCTTCCGTCACTGGATTTTCCGAAAAGTGTTTCATTATTTTCTTGTGCCATACAGCAATAAACTGTTTTTCTATATTGTGTATTATGAGGTCGTGATTTTCTGTAATTTCCTTTTCGAGCCTGTCATAGTCGGCACAGAATCTATCAATAATCTCCACTGCTGATTCGACTGCCGTCTTTGAGCCGACGTGGCTTCTGAAATGCTTTTTACTGCCGTGACCGTCTGCCACCACAGCCACAGCGTACCTGTCGCTTATTCTGTAGCCGGAGCTGTCCTGACATACTATGCCTTTTTTTACATGGCTTGCACCGATTACTGAACGGCTGAATCCATTGAACATATATATAATTCCTTTCCGTTATAAATTCGCCTTTACTTTACCGAAATCAATTTCAAGACCCTGCCATACCGGAAAGCCTTTTCCAGAAGTAACATCATGCACCATACCGTCCGGCATTCTCACTCTCCATTTCTGACCGGAGCAGTTTTTTATGCCCATGAGACCCCTCTGTAGCTTATTCTCAACAAGTACGCCTACAACGCTGAGGAAGTCGTCAGAATCTTGGTCTATCTCGCACTCAAAAATCTTACAGCCTATATACAGGGGCATACGGTAAAGCCTGTTTGTGAATTTCATTGTAGCGTATTTCAGTTTGCACGACGGACAGGTAAAAACCTCGTCTTCCGGTTTTGCAAGCATGGAAACAAAATGGCTTTTTCCGCATATGCATGAGAGTATCTCGGAACGCAGACGTATGAAAATATTCTGCCATTCGTCAAAAGAAAGACGTTTTTCGGGGTTTTTTATGCCCACTGTGAAAGAGCGTATGAATGCTTCTTTTATATAATCGGGGTAATCATTCCAGAATTTAAGTACATTGTCGTGAATGCCCCTCAAAGCACGGTTTGAATCGTCATCGGGGTCGTATATGAATACCGCCTCAGAACTGTAGTGCCTTGAAAGTTCTTTTTCATTAAAGCATACGTCCATTACGGTTTTTTCGCCTTCAAAGGGGTCACCTCTGAAAAGCAGTCTGAAAAGAATTATTGCGAGTGAATACTTATCGGAATCACTATCGGGAAGACCGCCTAGAAGTACTTCTGGAGCTTTATAGACCGACCTTATACGCACGCCCAAGTCTGTACTGTGCGGAGCTATAGTGTCACAGTCGCTTACAAGCACAGCACCAGTATCGGTATTTATAAAGAAACTCCCCTCGCTCAGTCCTTGAAAACCCTTTCCTGCCCTGCTCAACTGACGGAATGAATTTACTATATTTATCACAGCCGTAATCATTGCATACAGGCTTGCAAAACGAACTTTTTTCTTTACCGGTCTGCCTGTGCCAGCGTCGGTTACAAACTTATAGCCGTTCATAATATCAACGAAATACTCAAAGCTGTCCGGTTTCATTTCCATAAAGTAGCCGAAAGTACCTGTTTTCCTGTCAACCCTTGTCATATACTTAGGCCACAGAAACTTATTACTCGGTTCGCCGTCTTTAATATTTTTTTTGATATTTTCGTGTATTCTGTCAAGGTTTTTCACTTTGTCCGCATTGTACCATTTCAGAGCCATTTTCATGCTGTTATACTGTACGCAATAAACTGTACTCTGCTTGCCTTTGCCTATTATACTCAGAACTTTAGCCTTACCGCCAAACTCTGTCTCAACTTCATGCTCTATCTGCTCTTCCATTTAACTCCTCTTTTCCGGTTCATACCACTATTTAAAATATTCTAACACTTTTTCGGCTTTTTGTCAAGATATTTTTATTTGGGAGTGGATATTTAGCAAAGATTATGATATAATAAAAAGGTTTTCAAAAAACTCTTGACATTTCTAAAAATATATGATATAATATATAAAATATGTTTTTTTATAGGGTCTATTATTATTTATAGGGTCGACGGAAGTTAAATAAAATTTAAAAATTGGTTTTATAAAAACCGCTAATTTTAGCTTCTTTTTAGTCTTTTCCCCGCACACGCGGGGGTGGCCCTGCTAAAGCGTATGACAGGATAGCGTTATCAGTCTTTTCCCCGCACACGCGGGGGTGGCCCTGACCGGCAAAAAGTGCCGATCAAAAGTGTTAACTTTTCCCCGCACACGCGGGGGTGACCCCCTAAAAAACTCCCTGCCGTGATGACAGGGACTTTTTTATTTTAATCTAATCAGTTTGCAGTTTTCAATGCCTATACTCCAGAAATTTTCAAGGGAAATATCCTTTAGCTGACATATTATACTATTGTTCATTGCACCATGACCGACAATCAGAATATCCCTGTCTTTAAGCTGAGGTTCTATTACCTCTCGGATAAACTCGCCTGTACGTGCATAGAGTTCCTCAAAGCTCTCGCCGTTCTCAACCGGAGTCACATATTTTTCCGGCTGACTGAAAAGCGGTGAAATGGAATTGTCCTTTACTTCAAAGTAGTTTTTCATTCCCTCGCATACGCCGAAACTCATTTCAGCAAGTCTTTTGTCCGTTATAATTGGGACGTTTCTGCCTTTAAGAAGAATTTCAGCAGTTTCCCTTGCACGCACAAGGGGGGAACAGTAACATACGTCTATGTGTATATCCCTGTACATGATTCCAGCATTTTCAGCCATAGCCCTGCCCTCGTCGTTAAGGGGAATGTCGGTTCTGCCCTGTAACTTGTGTTCAGCATTCCAATCAGTTTTGCCGTGTCGCATTATGTACAGCACGTTAACACCTCACATATATTTTTATTCTGCATGACCTATAAAAAATTATGGGTCATATTCAACTTTTGCCTATTTATAGCTAAAAATTGTGATTTTGTTTCTATCAATATGACCTATATGACACATTTCATAAAACTATTTCTATTTTTTATTTTATATATATATTATATATTCTTTTATTAAAGAGTTACAAAAACAGTAAATATAGGTCATATTTATTTTCATAATCTCTTGTTTTCACCTGTATATAGCCAAAACCCAGCATGACCTATAAAAAATTATGGGTCATATCAGTTATCGCTGTTTTCTTCTATGATGAAATATCTGTCCCACTCCTCACGTGTCATAGGCAACAGACCAGTTCCGTACATACGCACCTTTACTTCCATTATTTCGGGTATATTCAGTGCCTCTATCTGCTTGACCATTTTCAGCACGTTTTCGCATGAACATTCATCAAGTTCTATGCTTATAATCTGCCTGTATGGTTGTTTTAAAGAAGATGTAGGATTATAGTTATCCTGCTGTGCTATTGACTTTATATTCTCCACACCCTTGAAATCGCCGATAGTCCATATGCGGTCGGAAACGCTGTACTGGTGCTTTATAACGACGCTTATTCCGGAATTGTCAAAGAAGTCCGTCATATCAGCGGTACATGGTACAAACTCATCAATTACATCAGTATCAATGGAAGGATAGCCTGTTTTCTGGTTATACTCCTGCAATGCGGACTTCATAAGACAGAGGTCAAAAATATCAAGTACTCCGTCGCCTGTGAAGTCTCCTGCACGCCAATTATTCAAAACACCGCCGTTTCCGGTAAGCCACTTCTGAAAAACAAGAACGTCCGCAATAGTAAAAGTACCGGAAGAATTAACGTCACCGCTTGCATGGTAGGCGGAACTTTCTGAAGTTTCAGCACTGGTATTAACCGCCGTAACTCCGACCGTTGAAACAACTGCCATAACCGCTACTGCAAAAGCCTTTAATTTTTTATTCATATATTTTCCCCCCTCAGAATATTAATGATATATTTTTCACTGATTTTATATTATCATAAAAATACTGGTCTGTCAATACAAAATCCCCCGCTTTACCAAAAAACAGGGGACTTTTTTTATATTTTTCAACCGGAATACCTATCAGCCGACCATGTACGCCAGTTGTCAGAAAACGGCTTTTTGTCTTTGATATATGAAGAACTTCCGTCATAATCTTCATCAATATATACAAGAGAATAATATCTTATATCCGGACTTTCTATACCGTTGCTTTTTGGGAGCTTTTCCTTTCTTGCCGTTATCATAAACATAACGTCTCCGTCGCTGTCATAGTGAACGTCAACGGAAGAAAAAACAGGATACGGACTGTCTTTCTGATACTGCTTTTTCAGTCCGGCGAGTATGGCGTTAATCTCTTTGCAGTCGCTGTTTTCTTTGATTGTTATATGAGTTGTTCCCTCTGAGTACAGACTTTTTACATAATCCGGAAGTCTTTCAAAGTCATCCTTATTCGAGTACAGACAGCCCTGCACGTACGCATACGGAAAATAATACGATACTACCAATGTCACAATCACAGCCACAATCAATACCGCCACGCCGATACCGCAGACAAGCTTTTTGTTTTTCATCTTAAAATAATCCCATTTCGTACTTCTGATTTAAGATACGCATAACGCTTTCGTCTATTCTGTCTTCCGAAATCTCACCGCTGTTTACGGCATAGCATACGGCATTTACGGCTTCTGTGAGGTCTTCCGGCATGAGAATGATGTCCACTCCAGCCTTTACCGACATTACGGCAGATTCGCCGGAAGAATAAACAGTTGAAATAGTATTCATCTGCTGTGCGTCGGTAATAACTATGCCGTCGAAACCAAGTTCATTGCGGAGACATTCAGTTACTACAGAGTAAGAAAGGTCAGCTGGTAGATTATCTTCAAAGCCTGTTACAATCTGGTGGCTTACCATTACAAAGTCCACACCTGCCTCTATACCTGCACGGAAAGGCACAAACTCTGTCTCACGGAGCTGGTCGAGGGTTCTGTCAATGACAACAAAAGAATCCTCATGAGTGTTGCCGTCTTCAGCACCTAAGCCGGGAAAATGCTTTAAGGTAGCTGAAACTCCTGCGTCCTGCAAACCACGTGCCACAGCGGTAGCCATATTTGCTACTACATAGGGGTCACTGCTGAAAATACGTCCGCCGAGTTCGTTATATTCATTTATATTAACGTCTGCAACCGGTGCGAAATCAAGATTGAATCCGAGATTACGCAAATCATAGCCGATTGTCTGACCTATATAATATCCCTCGTCTGAATCGTTTCTTTCGCCGTAATATACCATATCGCTGAAAGAAGTTGTACCGAGTTTCAGAGCGGCACGGGCTACAGTTCCACCCTCCTCGTCTATAGCCGTGAAGATACCCACACCGCTTGATTCTTTCGCAAACTGCTGGACGTTAGCGAGCATACTTTCTGTCTGCGGTACGGAAACAAGATTGTCGGCAAAGTAAATCAGTCCGCCTACTGGGTATTCGGCAATGGCGTTCTTTGTAGTCTCGCCGGAAGCAGTAGTGGGATAAACGTTTGTAATCTGTTCGGGCTTTACCATAAACATCTGATATACTTTTTCCTCAAGAGACATCTGTTCAAGCATTGCCTGCGGATTGTCGGGCTTTACAGGAACTGTAGTAGCAGTAGTGGTAGTGACAGTAGTTGCAGAAGTAACTGTAGTGGCTGTCGTGACTATTGCGGTAGTCTTGGCGGTAGAGGTGACTTTTGCAGTGGTAGCATTATTTGCGGTAGTAGTTGTGGTGGTGGTAGACTTGGTAGCAGTTGTTCTTGCTGTCAGTCCTGCTGTATTGAGATTTGGATTAACCGGCACTACATGAGTAGTACCACGCTGTATTCCGGAATCGTCATTATGTACCGCTCCGGAAGTACCTGCCACGTGTGCTACAACCCTCTGAGACGATACGGTAGTAGTTGTTACTGCCGGAGTGCTGTGCGGTTCTGCGAGAGTACCGGAAACTGTTTCCGTTACTGCCACAGTATAGCCCTTTGCGGTAGCCGATGTAACAATATCTGTGGTTGTCGTTTCGGTTTCAGTGCTTGTCTGAGTAGCCGACTGCTGTTCACTCATAACCGGAATATCCTGCATATTCTGTACTACCTGTCCGCAACCTGTCATCATCATACAAGCGGTCATGACGGCTAATATATTTCTCTTTAAACGTTTCATGTTTTCTTCCCCTCTTTTTAATTCATAATTTATAATTCATAATGCATAATTCTTATAATTTCTGTTCAAGCGTATAAAATCTCTATAATCAGTACAGAAAAATTTCTGAAAAAAGATAGCTGGCTTTTAATTCTTAATTATGCATTCTTAATTATTAATTGCAATGTTCTTTTTGGTGACAGATTCATATTTATCCGTCACCTTGATTTTTCCCTAAATACAGCCATAAATCAGCTTTTCCAGTCTTTCGGGTGACGGATATGACGCATTTTCCAAAACCTTTTTTATTTTATTATTTTATATATATATTATATATTCTTTTATTAAAGAGTTATAAAAA
>JAMPAU010000035.1 GCA_023667045.1 Ruminococcus flavefaciens
GGTATAGGTAAACCTGCTGTTGTAAAGCAGTAAGGCGACCTATATCTACCTCATCGAATGTTCTGTAGGCAACAGAGTAATTATTTCCCAGCATTTCGCCTGATTTTGTCCACCTCTCAGGTTTAGGGACAGATACTGCTGAATCTTTGATTTTGCAGAATTCTTCGAGGACGGTTCTGAAATCTTCTCCGCCGTTGGAGGAGAAAGCGCCTCCAACATTTTCCCACACTGCGAATCTCGGATATTTTCCATTCGTTGCACACCTCATTTCTTTGATAATTCTGATTGCCTGAAAGAACAGTCCAGAACGCTCCGCATTCAGTCCGGCTCTCTTTCCGGCGATAGATAAGTCGGTGCATGGACTGCCGAATGTGATGATGTCAACAAGTTCAATCTCCGCACCGTTAATCTGCGAAATATCGCCTAAATGCTTTACCTGCGGCAGTCTTTTGGTTGTCACTCTGATACAGAAAGGTTCAATTTCTGATGCCCAAATCGGCGTGATTCCCGACAATAATGCGGCTGTTTCAAATGAACCTGAACCTGAAAAAAGGCTGCCGAGGGTGAGTTGTTTATTCTCCATTCTGCTCCTCCTTCGGAACATCTGCATATTCAATTCGCTGACCGTCACGAATCAGATACACATCATTGGAATTGCCTTCATGAAGCTGAATGTATCTTTTGACCGCAACATCTACAAATTTCGGTTCAAGCTCCACGCCGTAGCAAATACGGTCAAGCTGTTCGCAAGCGATGAGCGTAGAAGCACTGCCGAGAAATCCGTCAAGAACAATTCCGTTGCTCTGTGTACACTGCTGAATCAGATATGCAATCAACGGGACAGGCTTACTCGATGGGTGACCGCAGCCCTCCTCCTTAGAATTCTTGATACGGTCAAATTCAAATACGGTTTTCTGCTTTTGGTCGCCGTACCATATGTGCTTGCCGTCCTTGCGCCAACCCCAGATAATCGGCTCATGAATGTATTTCCAGTCGGTTCGGGTAAGTACAAGGTGATCCTTTTTCCATACAAGACCTGCACCGACCTTGAATCCTGCGTCCTCATAAGCATCATGAAATACACGGGCTTTTGAAGTTGCATAGAAAACGTAAATGCTTGCATCTTTTGCCATAGCTTCGTGAAATCTCTCAAATGCGGATTTCAGAAATTCGTAACCCTTTTCGTCGTCCAAATCATCATTTTTGATTTTACCCGATGTACTTTCGAGGTTGACGAGGTAGGGCGGATCGGTGCAGACAAGATTTACCTTGGTATCGCCGAGCAGAGCCGTGTAAGTTTCGGGGAGCGTGGAATCACCGCAGATAACGGTATGTCTGCCGAGATGCCATATGTCGCCTGATTTAGAGAAGCATGGCTTTTCCAGTTCCGCCTCAACATCAAAATCATCCTGTTTTGCATCTTCGTCCGATGCAAATAAATCCGCCAGTTCCTTTCCGTCAAAACCCGTCAGATCGAGGTCAAAACCGAGATTCTGGAGTTCTTCCATTTCTACGGCGAGCAGCTCCTCGTTCCAGCCTGCGTCCAACGCCATACGATTATCCGCAATGACGTAGGCTTTCTTCTGAGCGTCTGTCAGGTGGTTGGCGTACACGCAAGGGATTTCTGAAATTCCTTCTTCCTTTGCAGCCATAATTCTTCCGTGACCTGCGATGACATTGAAATCCTTATCGATAATAACAGGATTGACAAATCCGAATTCACGCAGAGAAGAGCGTAATTTCAGAATCTGTTCCTTGCTGTGCGTTCTTGCGTTATTCGCATAGGGCACGAGCTTGTCGATATTTACAAGCTGAAATTCTGTAGTCGTTTTCATCATCCAGCCCTCCTGTGTAAAATCCTTTGCAGTCCCTTACGAGCGTCCATAACTCATCCGTTCGCCGCCTGACCTTTGAGCGTTCGGTATTGCTGTTTGGTGAGGTGCTGACGGCTGTTCTTCAAGTCACGCCAGAATTGTGTGTCGGTGCTTGCTTTCATAAAAATCCTCACTTCCTGCTGCTTAACAGCTGTTCCATTAAATCGTCCTGTGGAGAACCGTCAAATTTGGTGGTGCAGTTCTGCTTCACAATGTCAAAAATCTCATACCAGAGCAAATTAGCCTGTTTCTGAAACGTCTGACTCATCTGCACGAATGGTGAAGCAATCACACCGCCCGTAGTCGGGTGCTTTCCCAATAGTCCGTAGGAACTGAGTGCTTCTTCGCACTGGATAAATCGTGCAAATGCCTGAGAATAGCTTTCCAGCAGCCGTTTGTTTACCAGCTTTTCACAGCCACGATTCTTGAGCCAGAGCCATGTCTCCTTGTAGATTTCATCCGCACCGAGCGGCTTGCCGTTTTTCTGATGTGCGGACAGATACTCGCTCGGAGAAGGCATATCCGCACCCACTAAATCCGCGGCATCATCCAAATCTGCCGCCTCCAGTTCGGGAGCATGGAACTCGATAATATCGGCATCCTTGCCGTCTGCGATCTTATCGGCAAGCGCTTTCGGCTTATCGCCTGCACGGACACGCCTGCCGCCGCGGTTTGTACCGTCTTTCGCCATGGTGTTTCACCTGCTTTCTGACATAAAAAATACCGAAATCTTGCTGATTTCGGCTTGTAATACTATTAAAGGGGTTAATAGGGCGTTTGAACCTTGATTTTTGTGCGTGAGAGGGAGCCCCGGTCAGCTTTTCGCCTATTTTTAGGGATTTTCTTACCCCCGGCGGTCAGTATGTGTACTCAGGATTCTTATCCTCAGTCCAGGTTTTCTTATCGTGACAGGGTTTACAGAGTGCCTGAAAATTACTTTCGTCCCACATCAGTTCCGGACGGTTCCTATGTGGGACTATATGGTCAACCACAGTTGCCTGAACATATCTGCCCTCACGCATACAAATCACACAAAGAGGATGCTTGCGAAGATATGCCGCACGAACTTTTCTCCACTTGCTGTTGTAACCTCGGTTCTCTGCCGAAGGTCTGTCGGGGTGGAGAGGTTTGTGTTCTTCGCAGTACTTACCCTCGGTCAGCTTCGGACAGCCGGGGTGACTGCACGGTTTCTTACTCTTCCTCGGCATAAAAATCATACTCCTCGCAGCAGTCGGTCACTTCAACGTGAATCTTTTTCAGCGCCTTGCGATGCTGCTCCTTAACCCACTCAACCGTATCGTTCAGTGCATCGGCAATGGCTGCCCAAGTTGCTGCATAGAAATAACGCAGACGAAGAATTTCACGCTGATCGGCATTGTTGTTGTCCATGATGATTTCTTCAAGGTTACGTTTCATTCGGATAGATTCCAAAAGGTCTGCACGAGCATCTGTGAGGATTCCTTGTACTTCCTCATCATTAAATTCGGCGGACAGTGCCTTCCAATCACGATAAATAGCTATCTGCTCTTTGATACGGCTGTTCAGACCGATGCCGTTTCTTAAAACTTTCTTTGCAAGCATAATAATTCTCCTTTGGTTATGAAAACAGCCTCCGCAGGATTTCTCCCGCAAAGGCTGATTCGCTTTATCTTATTTTCCTACTTTACAGTATATCACATATGTAAACTATTATCAAGTGTTACGAACTATCATAAACTATCATGAACTATCAACTTTTCATGAGTGCCAAAGCCTCACGATGCAGACGGTAACACGATGGCTCACTGTATCCCATTTCATCTGCAACAATGCTCCAGTCTTTAAATTCCAGATATCTTTTCGTAAGAATATCATGATATTCCGTATCGGTTATAGCTAAGATAGCCATTTTGAAATCACCTTTAAGTTTCTCAAGTTCCATTTCTGCTACACGGACTTCTTCCTCCAAAGATATGATTTTAGCAACACCGATTTCAATTTCATTTGGTTCTGGAGATGCAGTTTTAGGCATATCTGAAAAATCAGGTGATTGTGGGACGGAAAGTTTTTTCCTAAGATTGTTGGCTTCTTTTCGCTTTCTGTCAATCCTTCTCAGAAGAATTTTCGCCTGTTTCATGTGCTCTTTTGCCGTCATACAACCATCTCCTTCAGCACTGCTTTCACATCCTCAACAGACCGAACAACCGCAGCTTTTCCACCGCATTTCTGTATTTTGTTGATAACCGACTCCTGCAAAGCCGTAGTTTTGCCTGTTTCCGTCTTTACCTCAAAAGCTATGAATCTTCCATGATAGCAGCAGATAATATCGGGAATACCTGCCGTTCCGTACATACCGCCGTGTTCCTTCCAGCAAAAGCACTCCGGCACAGTTTTCAGGTATTTCAAAATCGCTTTTACAATATCCGATTCTTTCAATTTTCTCACCTCTTACTTTGTGACAGTTGAAAAAGGGCAAATCCGAAGTGACCTTATACCGACAATAATAAATAAAAGACTTTCAGATAGTGCCATAAAGCACCTCTTGAAAGCCTTTTTCTTTTTTTGAAAGCAAATCATTCACTTTCAGCTATATTGATTATGCTTTCAAAAAAAGGCTGATACACTATCGGATTTTGTTAAAACATTAACTGATTAAATAAAGGCTATTGCGTTGATTTTACAATAACCTTTATTTTGCTCAGTGAAAAATAACAATTTTTTTGCGTTTAAGCATTGACTTGTTATGTATTTCGTGATATAATAATTATAAATGTATCAATTTATCTGCAAGCTGAATGCAGAAAAGGAGGTTCATTATGAGTAAAGCAAAGAACGGAAATAGTTTGTTTAATGAAATGACTCGTGTGCAAATGCCTGCACTTGTTCACTTGACAAAGCTCGGATACTCGTACTATGGCAAAATATCAGAGAATATGGCAGGCAAAACATATGATTCTGATACAAATATATTAACAGATATTTTTATATCTCAATTCAAAAAACTGAATCCTGAACACGAGGGAGAAGCTGAGCAGATACTCAAAATAATTCGTCAGGAGTTAGACAATGATGATATTGGACGTAGCTTTTATGACCGATTGATAAATACGTCTCCTACTCGACTGATAGATTTTGAAAATCCTCTTAACAATGTATTTCATTGTACTGCTGAATTTACCTGCAAGCGTGACCAAGATGAATTTCGTCCTGATATAACGCTTTTTGTAAACGGCTTACCGTTAGTGTTTATTGAGGTGAAAAAACCTAATAATCACGGTGGAGTAGTGGCTGAAAGCCAAAGAATGAATAATCAAAGATTCCCTAATAAGAAATTCCGTAGATTTATCAATATTACTCAGTTAATGATTTTTTCAAATAATATGGAATATGATGCAGAGGGTGGCATCGTCCCAATTCAGGGTGCATTTTATTGTACAGCAGCTAAAAATAGTACACCTTTTAACTGTTTTCGTGAAGAAAATCCTAATAATGATGCTATCGCTCCATTTATCAATGATTATCCATACACTTCTATTGATAGTGATATAGAGAAAAAGATACTGAAAGATTTCAACAATCAGGTAATACATAATTCACCAGAATATCAAACCAATTTGAATGTGAATACTCCTACAAATCGCATTATTACTTCAATGTGTTCACCTGAAAGACTTCTTTTTATCATAAAATATGGTATTGCGTATGTAAAAATGGAAAAAGAAGTTGATGGAAAAATTGAAGTTATTGACCAAAAGCATATTATGCGTTATCAACAGCTTTTTGCAGCACTTGCTATTCGTGAAAAGCTGTCACAAGGTATCAAATCAGGTGTTGTATGGCATACACAAGGAAGCGGAAAAACCGCACTTTCCTATTATCTTAGTAATATTCTTTCCGATTATTTTGCAAAAGAGAATAAAGTTGCGAAATTTTATTTTATTGTTGACCGCCTTGACTTGCTTGAACAGGCTTCACAAGAATTTGAAGCTCGTGGATTAGTTGTTAAGACAGCTAACAGCCGTGCAGAGTTAATAGCTCAGTTCCGCAACAATCAGGCACAGGAAGGTAACAGTGGACAACAGGAAATAACAGTAGTAAATATTCAACGCTTTGCCGAAGATAAAGAAAAAGTCAATCTTCCCGATTATGCAACCAATTTACAGCGTATTTTCATAATAGATGAGGCACACAGAGGATACAAACCCGAGGGTAGTTTTCTTGCTAATCTGTTCGATGCCGACGAAAATTCAATAAAAATAGCTTTGACGGGTACTCCTCTGTTAAAGGCTGAAAGAGCATCTTGGAAAGTATTTGGTAACTATCTACATACATACTATTATGATAAATCAATTCGGGACGGATATACTTTAAAAATTATTCGTGAAGATATTGAAACCAAATACAAGGAAAAACTTTCTGAAATATATGAAAAACTTGAAACACTTGTAAAGAAAAAGGAAATCAAAAAGAGTGATATTATCGAACACGATTCATATGTCAAAGAACTTACACGCTATATCATAAGTGATTTGAAAAAATTCAGAATGATACATGGAGATGATACGCTCGGTGGTATGGTTATCTGTGAAACAAGTGAACAGGCTCGAAAGATTTTCGCTCTGTTTGATGAGGTGCAGTGTGAATTGAATACTGGTGCTTCAGTAAAAACACATTTCAGAGCTGGTCTGATACTTCACGATAGTGAAGATAAGGAAACAAGAAAACAGATAGTTACCGATTTCAAGAGGAATATGACTATTGATGTGCTTATTGTTTTTAATATGCTTCTGACAGGATTTGATGCTCCACGCCTGAAAAGGCTTTATTTCGGCAGAAAGCTGAAAGACCATAATTTATTGCAGGCTATTACTCGTGTAAACAGACCCTACAAAGACAACAGATATGGCTATATTATTGATTTTGCGGATATTAAGGCGAATTTCGAGCAGACAAATGAAGCCTATCTTAAAGAATTAAATCGTTTCAATGATAAAGATGAAGTCGGTGACAGTAATGCAACGGATACATTCACTCAGGTAATTGAGGATAAAGATGCTCTTGTATCTCAAATGCGAGAAGTAAGACAAATCCTTTTTGATTATACAACTGATAATATTGAAGAGTTCAGTTTGGAGATAGCTACAGTTGAGGACAAGCAAGAATTGATAAAGCTGAAAAAAGTTCTTATCGCTGCCCGTGATTGCTGTAATATTGTTCGTACTTTCGGTGATGATGAACTTAAAGCAACTTTCGCTAAGTTGGAAATAACTCGTCTGCCTGAAATGATAAGAGAAGTACAAAGACAGATAGATACAATAAATCAGAAAGAAGCATTTGATTCAGATGATTCCACAAAACAACTTATAAATGAAGCAATGCAGGATATTACTTTTAATTTCAGCAAAATCGGCTCTGAGGAAATGAAGATGATTTCAGGCGGAGTTGAACTGCAAGAAAAATGGCAGAGGACGATTCACGCATTTACAGACAATATTGACCAAGATGACCCTGAATTTATCACTTTAAGAGAAGCATTTATACAAAGATTCAAAGAACATGGCTTTGTTGTTGATACAATTGAAGAATTTACTCAGCACTCTAAGGCATTGGATGAAATCCTAAAAAAGCTGGCGGATTTACAGAAACACAACAAGGCACTTATGCGTAAATATAACGATGATGTAAAATTTGCAAGGGTGCATAAGCGTATCAGAGAAGAAAATGCTCAAAGAAAATCACAAGGAAAATCGCCCATAGTTTCAGAATATGATGAAGCTATTATGGAAGTTTTGCTTGCTATAAAAACCGATGTTGACCAGAAAGTCTTTGACAGAAACGATATTCTCAAAAAAGATGCTTATTTTGAGCGAACCGTTATGTCTCAGGTCAAGCATGGAATGGACATATTACAGCTTAAAGGTACAAGAGAAGACCGTGTATTTATTCAGTCAAGAATATCTGCACAATATCTGAACCAATACAACGAAACATACCCTACTGCATAATCAGGAGAAAAACAAATGGATATTTTGATAAAAGAAAAAACAATAGCGTTGATTGATTCATTGAAGTCAACCTGTCAGACTTATGGTATGGGAAATGACGGAAATGAATATAAAATCATCACACAAGTATTTTTATATAAGTATATCAATGACAAGTTCGGCTATGAGATAAAACAGCTTGACAGCAGAATCGCAAATGCTGATAAGTGGGAAATTGCCTATTCAGAACTATCAGATGATGACAGAGAAGATTTATTTGATACGCTGAATCCCGATGTTCCACGTCTTAACCCTGAACATCTGATTTCTCACTTGTGGAATCAGCAGGCAAAGGGCGACTTTGATTTGATATTTGACAGCACAATGATTGATATAGCCGATAAAAATATTGATATATTCTCAACACAGACTACTCAGAATACAAAAATACCGCTGTTTGAAAAATTAACTCAATATGTTACTGATGAGGCACAAAGAGCGCCTTTTGCTCGTGCATTGGTGGACAAGCTCGTTAATTTCTCGTTTGAGGAAACATTTGCTGAACATTATGACTTTTTCGCCGCTATATTTGAGTATCTCATCAAAGACTATAACACGGCAGGTGGTGGAAAATACGCTGAATACTATACTCCACACGCTATCGCAACAATAATGGCTCGCCTGTTGGTTGGTGACGATGCAGATTTGCACAACATAGAATGCTATGACCCATCGGCTGGCACGGGTACACTTCTTATGGCTCTCAGTCACCAAATCGGCGAGGACAGATGTACTATCTTTGCACAGGATATTTCTCAGCGTAGTAACAAAATGCTGAAACTCAATCTGATACTTAACGGTCTTGTGTCATCGCTTGACCACGCTATACAGGGCGATACTCTCGTTGCACCTTATCACAAAAGCGATGACGGACAGCAACTCCGACAGTTCGATTATGTGGTTTCAAATCCGCCTTTTAAAATGGATTTTTCCGATACAAGAGAGAAAATAGCCGCTATGCCTGCAAGGTTCTGGGCAGGAGTGCCTAATGTTCCAGCTAAGAAAAAAGATAGTATGGCTATCTATACTTGCTTTATTCAGCACGTTATCAACTCGCTGAAAAAGACGGGTAAGGGTGCTATTGTTATACCGACCGGCTTTATTACAGCAAAAAGCGGTGTTGAAAATAAAATATTGAAGCATATCGTTGATAAGAAAATCGTTTATGGCTGTGTGAGTATGCCGTCCAATGTTTTTGCTAATACAGGCACTAATGTTTCTGTACTGTTTTTTGATAATTCGAAAACTGTGGATAAAGTCGTGCTGATTGATGCGTCAAAAATGGGTGAAGAATACAAGGACGGCAATTTGCAGAAACGCAGGCTTCGTGATGAGGAAATAGAAAAAATCGTTACAACATTCCGAAACAAAGAAGCTGTAGAGGATTTCTCAGTAGCTGTTACATATGACGAAATCAAAGCCAAGAAGTATTCCCTTGCAGCAGGACAGTATTTTGATGTCAAGATAGAATATGTGGAATTGACACAGGATGAATTTAATGCAAAAATGGCTGAATATACAGCGAATCTGCAAAAATTCTTTGCTGAAAGCAATGCTCTGCAATCAGAGATAATGGAGCAGTTAGGCAAGGTGAAGTATGAGTAATTTACATAAGTACGCATTTTCAGATTTATATGACATATCTTCCGGTATATCTACAACAAAATCTCAGGCAGGACACGGCGCACCTTTTGTTTCATTTAGTACAGTATTTAACAACTACTTTTTACCTGATATTTTGCCCGATTTAATGGATACATCTGAAAAAGAGCAGAAACAGTTTTCGATTAAAAAGGGTGATATATTGATAACACGAACAAGCGAAACTATTGATGAACTTGCTATGAGTTGCGTTGCTCTTAAAGATTATCCTAATGCAACATTTAGCGGATTTGTAAAAAGACTCAGACCTAAAACAACTGGTATTGCTTATGATAAGTATATGGCTTTCTTTTTAAGAAGCAAATATTTCAGAAAAGTCATAGATTGTAATACAATAATGACATTAAGAGCGAGTTTCAATGAGGATATGTTTTCTTTTCTATATTTATATCTGCCTGATTATGAAGAGCAAGTCAAAATAGGTGATTTATTGTATAATGTAGAACGAAAAATTCAGTATAATAATCGCATAAACGATAATTTACAGCAGATGGCAAAGACAATCTATGACTATTGGTTCACGCAATTTGATTTTCCTGACGAAAACGGCAAGCCGTATCGTTCTTCGGGCGGTAAAATGGTGTGGAATGAGCAGTTAAAGCGGGAAATTCCAGTTGGGTGGACTGTTGCGTCTATTATTGATAATCCTCTTTCTACTTTAATAAAATCAGGTGTTGATGTGTTTGATTTCAAAGAGTATTTAGCGACAGCCAACGTAAACGGCACATCAATATCTGCTGGAAATATTGTTACTTATGCTGATAGAGAAAGTCGTGCCAATATGCAGCCAACTCAAAATAGCGTTTGGTTTGCTAAGATGAAAAATAGCATTAAACATCTATTTCTCAATGATGATATGAAACCTATAATTGACAACACCATTTTATCAACGGGATTTTGTGGAATACAATGCTCGGAGCAGTCTTTTGAATATATTGCTTCATTTGTAGCGAATGAACACTTTGAAATTATAAAAGATATTTTAGCACATGGTGCAACACAAGAAGCAGTAAATAATGATGATATGCTTTCAATCCATATGGTTATTCCAATTGATACTGTTTTGTTAAACTATCACAATATTAGCAAAGGAATTTTTTCACAAATAAGCAAGAATATATGTGAAAATCGTCAACTTACTGTTCTCCGTGACTGGCTCTTGCCAATGCTGATGAACGGTCAGGCGACCGTTGCGGACTAAGCCGCTAAATTATCGTTTATAATACTTAATCCATCTTCCTCCAACGGCGGAAGGCTATAAAAAGAGACTGCCGTTGGGAGTCGTTCTCTTGAAATTTATTTTAAGGAGAGTTGACTATGATACAAGAAATCAAAAACGGAATTATGCAGAAAATGCTTTCAGTGTTGGATAATGCCCAACTCGAACAGCTATCAGAAGTATTAGATGTTGTTTTCTTTGGTGTTACGGTGACATCTTATGAAAAGACAGAGGAAGACAACAACGATAAACTCGTAGATTTGTTTATTTCATCAAAGCGGATAGAGGGTTGCTCGGAGAAATCGCTGAGTTACTATCAAAAGACCATTAACAATACACTTGTTGCCGTCAATAAGCAGGTTAAGCATATCACAACTGACGATTTAAGAAAATATCTGACAAACTATCAGAAAAATAATAATTCAAGCAGAGTTACAATAGATAACATAAGGCGCATATTATCGAGCTTTTTCGCTTGGCTTGAAGAAGAAAACTATATTATGAAAAGCCCTGTTCGCAGAATACATAAGATTAAGACAGCAAGCACAATCAAGGACACTTACAGTGATGAGGTGCTGGAACAAATGCGTGATGATTGCTCAGAACTGCGTGATTTGGCTTTAATTGATATGCTTGCTTCAACTGGTATGCGTGTAGGAGAAATTGTCTTGCTTAACCGTTCCGACATTAATTTTGAGGAACGTGAATGCATTGTTCTCGGCAAAGGCAATAAGGAGCGTATAGTCTATTTTGATGCCCGTACAAAATTGCACTTGAAGCAGTATCTTGACAGCAGAACAGATGATAATGATGCTCTTTTTGTATCATTAAAAGCTCCACATCAACGGCTTAAAATCGGCGGTATAGAGGTTAGAATCAGAAAAATAGGTAAACGTCTGAACATTCAAAAGGCACACCCTCATAAATTCAGGCGAACATTAGCAACTATGGCAATCGACAAGGGGATGCCTATTGAACAGCTTCAACAGCTCCTCGGACATAGGCGTATCGATACCACATTACAGTATGCTATGGTTAAACAGAGCAATGTCAAAATTGCTCATCGGAAGTTTATAGGATAACGGAGGTAATCGAATATGATTTATAATCTGAGTGATTACAACTTTGATTGGGAAACAAAGAAACTTTCGGAACTTGGGGAGTTTTCAAGAGGAAAATCCAAACATAGACCAAGAAATGACCCTCGGTTGTTTGAAGGAGGAGGTTACCCACTGGTACAAACTGGGGAGATTAAAGATGCAAATCTTTATATCACTAGCCATACACAGGAATACGGAGAGTTTGGATTAGCTCAAAGTAAACTTTGGGATTCGGAAACTTTATGTATCACAATAGCAGCAAATATAGCTGAGACGGCGCTGCTTGCTTATCCAATGTGCTTTCCTGATAGTGTTGTTGGTTTCAGAGCGTATCGAGGTGTATCCTCTGAGAAGTTTATGTATTATGTTTTTGATTTTATAAGACGAGCTATTCAAAACGCTGCGTCGGGAAGTACACAAGACAATATAAATATTGAGTATTTAACAACATTAGATTTTAAGGTTCCAACTAAACGATTACAGGATAAAATAGTAAGTGTATTAGCAAGACTTGATAAAAAGATATTGCTAAATAGTCGCATAAACGATAATTTACAGCAGATGGCAAAGACAATCTATGACTATTGGTTCACGCAATTTGATTTTCCTGACGAAAACGGCAAGCCGTATCGTTCTTCGGGCGGTAAAATGGTGTGGAATGAGCAGTTAAAGCGGGAAATTCCAGTTGGGTGGACTGTTGCGTCTATTATTGATAATCCTCTTTCTACTTTAATAAAATCAGGTGTTGATGTGTTTGATTTCAAAGAGTATTTAGCGACAGCCAACGTAAACGGCACATCAATATCTGCTGGAAATATTGTTACTTATGCTGATAGAGAAAGTCGTGCCAATATGCAGCCAACTCAAAATAGCGTTTGGTTTGCTAAGATGAAAAATAGCATTAAACATCTATTTCTCAATGATGATATGAAACCTATAATTGACAACACCATTTTATCAACGGGATTTTGTGGAATACAATGCTCGGAGCAGTCTTTTGAATATATTGCTTCATTTGTAGCGAATGAACACTTTGAAATTATAAAAGATATTTTAGCACATGGTGCAACACAAGAAGCAGTAAATAATGATGATATGCTTTCAATCCATATGGTTATTCCAATTGATACTGTTTTGTTAAACTATCACAATATTAGCAAAGGAATTTTTTCACAAATAAGCAAGAATATATGTGAAAATCGTCAACTTACTGTTCTCCGTGACTGGCTCTTGCCAATGCTGATGAACGGTCAGGCGACCGTTGCGGACTAAGCCGCTAAATTATCGTTTAAATGAATATATGTTTTTTAAAAAAACAAGCACTTCAATCTGTATAATTTCAATACAGTTGAGGTGCTTATTTATTATTTGAGACGTTGTAATCAGAACACTTTATAAGATTTTGCAAACCTAAAAATACTGTTTCCGTTCAATAAATAAGTGATATGTTTTTCTTTTTCAGCCAGAGAAATCCTATCATCAATTTTTGATAATCATTGCGGAGATTTTTTCTGTAGTCATAATAACTCAATGTTTCAACTGCAAAATCTTTGCATTCAGAAAGTTAAGCTGTTGCCAAATCATATTTAATCTGGATTGTATATCTTCAATATCCTTGTCA
>JAMPAU010000036.1 GCA_023667045.1 Ruminococcus flavefaciens
TTCTCTTTATTCTCGTGACTATTTTTGCTTTTCTTAGCTTAATGACATTAGGCGGAAGCGGGGCGTATTATTACGATCTCTGACGGACGAATCGAAAAGGATCAGTCAAAGCCAAGATGATGCAAATATTATATAATACTTTCTGCAAGTTGCGTAGAAGCTGGAGATTTATTTTCCTTGCCTCCCTTGGCGTTACTATTAGCATATGTGTGATGCACGCTATCTTCATTTGCAGTAATTATGCGAAATTTGCGGTGCTTCGGTTATTGACATATGACAATCCGTCTATTTCTACCGTCACTTGCCGTATAGAAAGTGAAGAAGATTTTTCAATGAAGCTGTCTGAGCTGAATTCGCTGAATTGTAAGGAAAACGATTTGATCAATAATATCCTGTTTCAATCAGATCATTCTCTTATCTGTTCTGATAGCTCAGATAAGATGTCATTTCAGCTTATAGGTGCGTACGGTCAGCCATTGATGATTAGGATGATAGTAAATAGTTTTCTTTCCAATGAGGAATCTTTGCATAACGAATGTAATAATATCATTATTCATTACTCGGCGGCACAGAAGCTGTTTGGCAGTGCAGAGAATGCTATAGGACAGAGTATTGTAATGATAGATATGAATGATATCCAACGAGAATTTTGTATCCGTGGAGTTTATGAAAATACAAATTCAGATGAAAATAGTTCTATTGCCTACATATCCTTTGCAGCTTTTTGTGCTACGCAAGGAAAAACTGAACCGTATCTGGTTTCTAAGTTTCAGGTGATACCAACGGATCTGACGAATATTACGAATACCAGATTATATGTAGTCTCGATTCTTCGTGACCGTTATCCAAAATTAGAACAGTATTCCTACAAAGTTATGGTTGCGGATGTGGTTAACAATGTTAATATGGTCGTCAATTTTGTTTCTGTACTGCTAGTTTTCTGCTCTGTAGTCATTTTTTTCGTAAGCGGTGTTAGTATCCGCAATATGGTCATCAGTCTAATGCAGACATATGTCCGTGAGATCGGCATAAAAAAATCCATTGGTGCATCAGAAACTGTTATCTGTATAGAGTACCTGATGATTGGTATAATAATCGCTTTGTTCGGTGCATTCTGCGGATTTTTGATTTCCTTTGCGTCTATCCGGATCATTAACGAAAACATGACCGCTATTTGTGATTTTCTTGTAAAGAGTACGCAAATGATGATATTTGAAGGCGGAACAGAAAAGCTTTATCTATCCCCATTCCAGCTTGCTGTCTCACTATTTTTCTCCGTTGGTGTTGTCATTCTTTGCTGCAATCAACCGATACATAAATCCGCCTCAATGAAAATTGTAGACGCACTTCATTCTTGAAATTAAAAGGTATTTGGAAATGCTTGCTGTTTTAACTTTGGCAATTAGAAGGATTGTCTTCCATAAAGAGATATATTTAAAACATATTTTTTCAATGATAATAAGCAGAGCTGTGATTGTGATAATGCAATGTATCAGTCAGTCAACGATTGGTCAGATTTTCAGTGATGACAGCTTTCTGACAGATTCACAAGTTTTTTCTGTTTCACTTTTAAATAAATCTGGTGAGGCAGAAGAAATTCAGGATATCTCGGAGGAGTTGCTTTTACCGATAACACAGGTAAGGGACGCTATGTGGAAATTTGACGCATCGTTTATTTATTCAGATACATTTGACAACGGTTGGGCTGACGGTATCCTACAAGACGCAAAGACAGAAATTATTGCCTGTACTTCTATGTATGTACAGAATTTTTTGGGCGAAATGAAAGCAGGCAGACCATTTTCAAATACAGAAGAAAAGCTTGCAATGCCGTCTGCGGTAATTTCGGCTGATACTGCGGAGCTTTTGTTTGGAACTATAAATGCTGTTGGAAGTTCTATCTATGTTCATACCGATTCACATGGACTAATTGAGGTCACAATCGTTGGAGTGTATGATGAAACAGAAGATACTACAAATAACGAAGAGCAGGTACATACCATGTACGTCAGTTATGATTATTTAAATAGTATATTTCAAATGAAAAATAGTTTGACCAATATGGAGTTTATTTCTACTGACAAAGTAGATATAGACGAGATCCAGCAATATATGCAGTATGAGTTTATGGGAATATATTACAATACAGACTGGAAAATCGCAGTTACAACAAGTTCGGTAAACAACTCCGCATATAATGTTCTGGTTTGTGCCCTCAGTATTTTGCTCCTTATATTTGCTGTACTGGCGTTTCTGATAAGCAATCTTGGCATCATGAATATGACACTGATCTCCATTGTAAAGCGAACCAAGGAGATCGGTATCTGCAAAGCCATTGGTGCGACAAATACGGACATTTCATTGCAGATCATGGATGAATCTATGGTGTTTTCTGTAATAGGCGCACTGTTGGGCATTCTGTCTGGCTTTGTAATCGGTACTGTTATAACTCTTTTGATATCGCTGTATTATATTGATATCATACAA
Organism: Ruminococcus flavefaciens; assembly: GCA_023667045.1. Lineage (GTDB taxonomy): Bacteria > Bacillota > Clostridia > Oscillospirales > Ruminococcaceae > Ruminococcus > Ruminococcus flavefaciens_AC. The sequence continues at coordinate 2,488 of JAMPAU010000036.1, forward strand.
AATTTTTCAATTTATATGCCCTGGACAGCGGCTGCATATGCGGTTATTGCAACTATGATCGTCAGTTTGGTGTTTTCTTTGATTCCTGCATATAAAGCATCGAAACTCGTGATCGTTGATGCAATTAGAAGTCAGGATTAACCTAATGGAGTGAAAAAATGAAGAAACAAAATAAAATACTCTTGATCTGTCTTGGCACTGTGATTGTTTTAGGTTGTGTGGCAACTTTAGCCTTCTTTTTTAGACCAAATACAGATGTTGGAGTTTCCTACGATGACGACGATTTTTTTATTCTCCAGTACGATGAGATAAGTCAGTATGTGAGTGCATCAGGTTCGGTACAAAGTGCTATCGAAATAAATGTTATGTCCCCATATACTGGTCTGGTCGAGGAGTTATATGCAAAGACCGGAGATACAGTCAAAGAAGGAGATGTCCTTCTGCGATTCAGTACAGCTTCTGATGAAGCGGAGCTTGCTACGTTACAGGTAATGTATCAGCAGGAATCGGAACGAATAAACTACGAACACAGTATCAATCAGCGTAATCTCGATCAGGCAATAGCATTACAGGAGGAGAGCGTAGCAAAAGCAAGTCAGGAGCTCGCTACAGCAAATGAAAAAATAAATTCTGTAAATCAGCAGATATCAGATATTAGGGTTAATCTTGATTCGTTTGATGAACAGTTAAACACCGTAAAAGATGAAGAGCAGATGACAGACATGACTTTAAAGTATCAGACATATATCGAACAGCTCGAATTACTGGAAACGCTTCTTGCTGACTGTGAGCTGACAGTATCACAGGCACAGAATCAGTACGATGAAACTGTCAGAAGCTGTTTTGATAATGTACAGGCTATGCAGGATATTCTCGACGCAGAACAGTTTGATACTACCCTTTGGACGCTCCAGACTCAGATGGACGAAATTCAGCAGCGTATTAATAATGCAGAAGTGTTAGTACCCGTCAGCGGCGTATTGGCTGAGCTCTACATCACAGCTGGAGAATCCTGTATAAGCGAGAAGATCGCTGTTATAGTTTCCACTGAGCAGCTTATTGTAGAACTTCAAGTGGATGAACTTGAGATCAACAATGTGGAAGTTGGAATGCCCATACTATTCTATTTGGGTCGAGAAAAAAAGGAATACAAAGGAAAAGTATCAAGGATCTCATCGATTAAAGAGCCGGAGGCGGCTACTTATAAAGTTGAAGCATCAATCGAAGAAACTTCCTTGATGATCGGAACAAAGGTTAATGCTAAAATCTGCACGGATACTCATTCATCTGCTTTAATTGTTCCATATAATTGCATCCACACAGACGATTCCGGAAATTTCTATGTATATAAAGTTAGAAATGAAGAAAACGGTAAAACGGAAAATTATGTGATCCAGATTCAGGTTATGATTGGAATCTCCACGCAGAATAGTGTCGAAATCATCTCTAAAGAGTTAAAAGAAGGGGATAAACTGCTTATAAAAGATCAAGCTGTCATACGGTGATGATAAAAAAACTGCTCGTCATTGACGGATTCCCATATATATGCAGAAATAACGCTTTCTTTAGTGATAAGGTAATCTGAGAGACATTACCGACTCATGATACCAATTTCAATTTCAGCCATGTCAAGTCAGCTGGCGTGCTTGGGAGTATAGTGTATTTCAAGTTTTTCAGCTAATCTAAAATCTTCGACTCAATCCCAAATCTTGTGTAAACCAGGAAAGTAGTGTATAATAAAAGAGACACAACAATGGAGGTTTTAACAATGACAAGAAGAAGGAGAAAAAGAAGCAAAGAAGAACAGGCAAGACGTGACCTGATCAGTGAACTGTTGGCGACAGCAAATGTTCAGAGCATGGAGGACATCCAGGAATTGTTCAAGGAAACGATCGCAGCGTTCATGGAGCACAGTCTCGAGACTGTGCTTGATGAGGAACTGGGCTATGAGCCTTATGACTACAAGAACACCGATAACAGCCACAACGGTCACAGCAAAAATGGGTAAGGTTGAAGTAGAAATTCCTCGTGACCGAAACGGCAAATTTGAGCCCCAGATACTGCCTAAGAATCAGACGAGTATATCGCAGAATATGGAAAGCAAGATAATTTCCATGTATGCTAAGGGTATGTCAACCTATGATATTCAGGCTCACATACGCAATATATATGGTCTGAGCGTGTCAGATTCGACTGTCAGCCGCATAACCGATAAGATACTCCCCGAAGGCAGCAAAGACCGCTGGAGAGCGTATATGCAGTGGTATTCCTCGACGCTATCCACTACCACGTTCGCAGCAAAGGTCAGATCGTGAAAAAAGCTGTCTACATAGCTATCGGTATCGATCTTGACGGCAGAAAAGACGTCCTGGGAATGTGGGCCGGAGAGAACGAAAGCGCTAAGTTTTTGGCTGGCGTTCTTAAAAATATGAGAAACAGGGGCGTTGAGGATATTCTCATAGCATGCACGGATAATCTCAGTGGATTTTCTCAGGCGATAAATGCGGTATTTCCTCAGACCGATATTCAGAATTGCACCATTCATTAGCTGAGAAATTCAAGCAAATACGTGTCCTACAAGGATCTGAAGGCACTTATGGCGGATTTGAAGCGCGTTTATGCCGCTGTCGATGAAGCTTCTGCTCACGACGCTCTCGACGATTTTTCAGCAAAATGGGACGGCAAATATCCTAAGATCTCGAAATCCTGGTATGAAAACTGGGCGAATCTGAGCACATGTTTCAAGTTCCCGCAGGAGCTGAGGAAGCTTATCTATACGACCAATGTCATTGAGGGATTCAATCGTCAGCTCAAAAAAGTCACCAAGGCGAAGTCCGTATTTCCCACCGATGACAGCCTTTTCAAAATGCTGTATTTAGCCATGAAGGATATCACTAAAAAATGGACGGGTCGCAGGCAGGATTAGAGTAAAATATATGCACAGCCTGTGATTTACTATGGCGACAGGATCCCGGGATGACGATACTTATCTTGACAACTGCATAAATTTGTGTTAATACGCAGATAAGACTGCGGGCTTATCCTCCGGTTTCATCATAGAATTCTGCTCTTTTATTTCTGCTCTATTTTGTGGTTACACAAAATTTAGGATAGTGCCGCTGATTGTTTCAATAGTGACTTATACTAGCCATAAAATTGCCATCATTTGTCCTTATCCCTAAATTTTTTTACCCATCGCGCTTTTGGATTAATCTCGGCATAGTTCTCCAGAATGGATATAATCTCCATTATTGCAATGCAGGCGAACACGCCCATCGCTGTAATAAACTCGGCAAGCTGTGCAATTTCCGGACTGTCATAATACTGCCCCAGTTTTCCCAGTCCGTACTCAAAATCACACGCAGTTGCCATAATTATAATCTCTGCGAATTTCTTCAGACTGCCATTGAGAATTCGCGAGATGCTCAATCCGTCATTCAGGATGTAGTCCTTGATACAATCAGTCAAAAAATCTGCCATCGCCAGACTGACCACCATTAGTAGCATGATTATGTATTTCATTAGAATTTCTCCTTCCCTATTAAAAACATTCCTTCTACATATTCAGTTCCCTTTTCTATGCAGTTTTAAACAGCTTTTTCTTCTGAGAACCACTTCTCTTCAAAACTATTAGCTGATATGAGAAGTCTGAAAAACATGTACTTTTCTAATCTCATATGTCGACACTCATGTAGGATTCCGAAACGCTCACAATCAAATTTGCAGGCGTTCTGTCTTGTGCTGATACAAGTTTGCTTTGATTGGTATTTTTAAGATTTTTTTCATTTTGGATCTCCTTCGGCTCTGTGATCTTCTGTAATAAAAATCGTTGATCTTTTCATCGGGGAAAGCAGTCGAAAGTCCGATAATGAACGTTCCGCCTCCGTTTCGTTCCATGTTCAGTACACGTCCGACATAAGAACGTGAAAGTCCGGTACGTCTTGCAGATTCTGCTTTAGTCCAACCTTTTTCATCTATTTTTTCTTTTACAAATTTAATGTTGATTTTTATATAAACACACCATTCGTTTTTTACACCAACGTTTCGTGAATACAATTAGCACTTTTTTATTGTGAAATTACGCACCAAAAAGTGCGTTAAATATTTATATAATCCTGTTTTTTTAAAACGTTTGACATCCTAATGATATTATACACCTTAGTCACTCTTTTGCCAAGTGCTTTTTAAGTATATTTTAAAATAAGATTTGAAAACAGATGTCATATATATAATAAAAACGATACGTTCAACATTAAATCCAAATTAAATTGTTGACATTTGGCAACAATAATGTTATAATAAAAATGCAAAATCCACTTCATCAAATTGGAGAAAATAGAAATGGAAGAAATGCAAACTACAAAAATAGACCCTCGATTGGGGCAGCACATACGTGAACTTAGAAAAGAAAGAGGACTGACCATAAAGGAGTTATCCGAGATCGTTGGGTGCAGCACAACACATATTACACGAATAGAACTTGGACAGAGACGTATCGATTCTATGTCGCTGATGATAGCATTTTCTCATGCGTTGAATGTTCCGACGGAGGAACTGCTGTCGATTTCAGGGCAGAGTATTCAGCAGAGTGAATCTTTGGTCAGAGTTGCATTTCCGAGTATATCAACTGATCAGCAGGAAATGGCAATTACAGAAATTGCGTCACTTATCACAGGAAATGAACTGACCAGCGGTCAGCTTCAGCATCTTATCGATCAGGCCGTTGCGTATGCAGAATACTGTGACAGAAAAAACAAATAACTCTTGCAAAACAAGCCGCACAATCTGTATTGACTGTGCGGCTGCATCTTTATTGATTATTGAATTTTAATCATGTACCACGTATCTATTACAATCTATATACGAAACTGTGGTGCTGATAGTTGCTCTGCATTCTTACTTTTTGACCTGAACATTCAATACGCAGGAGAGGGAATGAACACCTGGCTACATATCTGATTAAAATTTCAGTCAAATTCGTGATCTTACGCATAAACCTTCACCTTTAATCGTTTAGTTTTATGGTGTTTGTGTAATTTTCTGTATGTATGGAACGGTTACTAATTTGTAAATGATTCTATTTGCGAACAGTGAAACATACATCATTTTAGAAAAGTGCTGTTTGGACGTACAGCGGCATTCGTTCTCAATCTGTCTATAAGTTGAGATTTCGACTCGTGATATTGTTTCTTGAGAATTTGAAATTATATTTTCATTGGCTGCTCCTTTCTGTATGGGGCGGGTGTTCTTCATTCTCTCTTTTATTTTTCAGGTAAATTTATGTATTGAATATGGATGCTGTCTAACCCCTGTGGATTAACAACAAGGGTTAGCACCCATACTTGATTGCTGTAGAATTTTTTAGGGTCTTGGAAAGAGTTTTTCCAGATTTTTATGTATCAGCTGAAGCTGAAGATAAGCTTTTGGAGTCAGCTCATGTTCCAGATGAGTCCATATACATGGAGAAAAATCTGCCTTGCAGAGCGATTGACTGAGAGCAGATGTTATAAAGACTTCTCTTTCAGTAAACAGATCCATAAAATCCGATAATTTGTCATTGATCTCCGCAGGAAGACCGTACTCTTGTACGGCAGATCGCAGAATATGATAAAGACGTTCTGCTTTCTGAAGATTTTCTCTGCACTGCGGGTCAGTATTTACAATATTATCGTTGTAACATTCCAAAGCGGCAATCATGTTCTCATTCTCAAACATAATATTACCTTTCTTTTTATTAGGGCGTCAGAATTACCGGGAAATCAGCGGCTTTGTTTTCGGCAGTCGGAAGCATATCCTGTCTGTCGAATTTCCGATAATCTGATGTGTGGAACAGCGATACTGTCATTTTAGGAATTGGAACAAAGCCGCCAAAAAACCTTTTATAAACAGCGTCACTATCGGTTATGATAAAGTAAATGCTCGCCTCTGTATGCGGAAGATTCAGCAGACTGACCACTCTTTGAAGTGCAGACAGCATAACAGCATCTACTCCGGATTCTTCTTTGCAGAACACAGGGATTCCGAAAATATCGAGTCCGGTGTTTGTGACAATATTGAAGTATCCAATGTGAAAGTCTATTTTGTATTCTGTTCCGTATTGAGGATTGTCTGCCAGAATTTTTAAGAACATATTGAGTCCTAGTACCGGGGAAGCTGCGTAGTATTGGACAATTATGTCTGAAAGTGATGCACGTTCAGTATCTTTAGCAGCAATCGCTTCTTCGTGATAGCCTGCGGCAGTAAGCAAATCGAACAATGTAACTCCATTCCGGAGTTTTGCTTTTGATAGCTTGTAAATTGATTTCTTTGCTGGCTGGGCTGATAATTTGGCATTGAGAAGCCTTGAAACAAAGCTGCGGCTTAATTGACATGTATCTGCGATAGCATTGACAGCATAGCCGCTGAGTGCTTTCTTCGCCAGCTCACTCAATTCTTTTAAGCTATAATTGCTTAAGTTCTGAGCATTTGAATTGTTTTCCATCAGTTCCTCCTATGGACGGCACAGACCTGTTGAAATCTGTGCCGCTGCGTCTTACTGGGTACACTATTGCATACTCATGCGTTTATCCGGTAAGCATATTATGCTGGTAAACTTTTGATGTGATATTGATTTGAACGAAATATCAAGAACTATTGTGATGCACTGCTTACTTATATATTTCCACCGATAATTGAGGTAATTCATCGGTTTGTTTTGATTCCGAACAGCAGCTGTATCTTGTCCGCTGTTCGGAGAAGCTGTGATGATTCATCATCCACCATTGGAATCACTCCTCTCTGAATCAAATGTACATAGTACGTAGGAAATATGCGTAAAAGTCTGTGAATATCTTCCAAATAATATTATAGTACACAAGTTGCCATTTGTCAACTGCGAATTGCATATTTAGTACATTAAAATAAACAATATATGTGCTTTGATGTAGCTTATTGTGAAAATATGCAACCTGAAGTCTGTAAATCCTCTAAAATAAAAGACATTTGAGAAAGTATCTGATTTAGATGTTTCCGGCAATTGCCAAGTGATTTTGTATCGAATGTTCCTATTTTTAATTAAAGACTCTCTTGCTTTTTTGGCAGGAAACATGCTATACTATAAATATAAAAAGGACTGATACGGCATGGACGTAAAAGATATGATTGGATCGTCTACAATAAACTAGACAGAAAAAAATAAGCCATGGTATAATAAAAAAGTAAAAAGGCGGTAAAAGCAATGTCAGTAAAGGTAAGGAATTACACAGAAGAATTCAAAAAACAGATAGTAATGCTTGTAAAAAGCGGAAAGTCATCAAATTCAGTGGCAAAGGAATATGGGATATCAAAATCCAGTGTAACGAAGTGGGTGAGAGATTTCAATAATTCGGGTTCATTTAAAGCGAAGGATAACAGGACTCCGGAAGAAAACGATCTGATAGAGCTCCGCAAGCGAATAAAGGAACTTGAAATGGAGGCTGATATTTTAAAACAGGCAGCGCTGATAATGATACGAAAGTCAAAATAATTCTTGCGAATCGACATAAGTACAGTATCAGCGCAATGTGCAGAAGGCTCAGAGTTCCGAGAAGTCTTGTTTATTACAAGAAAAAGATGCGGAAAACAGACAGCGAACTTGAAAACACTGTGATTGAAATTTTCAAAAAGAGCCACAATAATTACGGTTCAAGGAAGATAAAAGTTGAACTTGCAAAGAGAAACATCATTGCTTCAAAGCGCAGGATTCGACGTGTTATGGATAAATACGGGCTGGTATCAAATTATACGATAAAGCAGTTCAAGGTTCATAAAAACTCCTGTAATGAAGAAAAAATCGAGAATAAAGTTGATAGAAAATTCAATGACCGTGAGCGTCTGGAAGTTGTAATAAGCGATCTTACATATGTGAGAGTGCGTGATAAATGGTGTTATATCTGCATTCTAATAGATCTGTTTAACCGTGAGATCATTAGATATTCAGCAGGCGCTCACAAAGACGCTCAGCTTGTATATGACGCTTTTCTGAGCAGCAGGGTAAATCTTTCCAAGGTAAAGATATTTCATACTGACAGAGGAAATGAATTTAAAAATAAAATCATAGATGAGTTTATTGATACTTTTGAAATTGACCGTTCTCTTAGTCATAAAGGCTGCCCTTATGATAACGCTGTCGCTGAAGCAACCTACAAGATCTTTAAAACTGAATTTGTTATGAATAAAGCCTTCGACTCTCTTGAACAGCTTAAACTTGAACTCGCTGATTATATTCATTGGTTCAATAATCAACATATTCATGGCTCTCTCGGCTATCTCTCTCCAATTCAGTTTAAATCATTACGCCTGGCTAAATAATTTCTGTCCAAATTTGGGTTGACAATTCAGATCACAAAAGAAATATATGCAAAATGCAGAGATATTTGCCGATATTTTTAATTTTCTTATGTATGGAGGAGAAGGCTAAACAACTGCATGAACTTGATACAATGGCTATTGCACTGCTTATTCAATGAAGCAGATCAAAGAAGCGTGCAAGATGTTTGATGTACGACCGTTATCAGAAAGTTTCACAGTATAGTTGAAGTGACCTCATATCAAGTACAGTAAAAATCATTTGAAATAATGCAATTTCTGATGGAATGGAGCATAGCGGAATATAATCGGAAATTGCATTTTCTGTTCGTCAGATGGTAATTGGATATTTACCGGAAATTGTATACTCGTAAAATGCTGATGGTGACAGTTTTGCTAAATCCCACTGGTATCGCTCATTATTGTAATAGTCGATCCAGTCCTCAACTACTGCACAGATTTCTTCATGCGTAAAAAAATTTTACTGACTTTTCAAGGGGTGCTACTTTTTTATACTCCTCATTGTTTTGTGTCTGCTTTTCGTGGGACAGTTCAATGCAACCATGACCAAAGAAACGCAACCCAAGCAAAGAAACGATACAATTCAGATGGTTGCATTGTATCAAAAATCGAGTCCTTAGCCATATCAAAACGCAACGATTGATACAAAAATCGTTGCGTTTTTTGTTTTGTTAAAAAAGCCGAAACAGCGTAGATTTCGGAACTCAGAGAAACAGCAGCTAATGGACATATCGTTTCTTTGTACCAAAAATCAAGAGGAAAGAAACGATAGCAAAATACAACGAAACGATTGCTCCTATGGTTGCATTTTTTCGGGGTGGTTGCATGATTTGCGTTTCTTTGGAGTTTGCCGTTTCTTTGCATAAAATCATAAAAAAATAGGGTACCCTGAAACAAAAAAATCAGGATGCCCTTATCATTAATTCCGAAATATGTCAAACCTTGGTCTCCGTCCCATCCTTGAAACAGAAAATCATCTCACCGCTCACACAAACAGTCGCATGGTCAACCGCTTTCAGCGAAAGCTCCTCAGAAAACTCAGTGATAAAGCAATCCTGCATTCTGAGCATTTCCACATAATCCTGAATGAATTTCCGCTTGACCAGCATATCCTCTTTTTTCCGAAGCAGAGGAGCTTCCTTTGCCTCCAGTGCTTCATACTCGCTGTTCAGAATATCGCACTGCTTGTAATATTCTTCCGCCTTCATCGGCTTCACGCTGTGCCGTTGTATAAGCTGCCGTATCTTCTTAGAAACCGCTTCTTTTTCAAGTTTAATGCGGTCAATTTTTTCCTGCAGCTGTTCGTCATGGAAAAAAACCTCACCAAGCATCAGACAGTTTTCAATGATCTCATCTTTCACTGCAAGAATTTCATTCATCGCAGCCAGAAACTTATCGCCAACCTTGTATTGCTGTATTCCCCATGTGAAAGTCGGGTTAGGATTACTCTCCTGAAGGAAACGGTTGATATTGTTGATGCCATACAAGCCGTCGTAATTCAAGCAGAGTGTTACTTCATCCTCATCGGACTTTACAAAAAGCCTATGATCCACTTTCAGGGAATGCCGCTGTTTTTCTACATACTCTTTGACATCATCAGACATTTCTCTTACTTTAGACCACAAATTCAGAAGTCGCTGATTATTTTTTGCCCTATATGGCTGTGTCAATTCAAACACGGATGTTTCAGGAATAAAATGTCTTAACACTGTGAACCAATTGCCGAATCTGATGGAATTTATCTGATATGTATCGCCAACCAGCAAGATGATATTAAAATTCGCCTTATTCAGTATTTTCACCATATCGTTATTATTGACTGTACTGCTTTCGTCAATTACCAGTAGGTGGTAATCTGTACTGAACATTTCACGTTTCAGGAAGCTGGTAATAGTAGAAAATGTGCAGTGATCTGCATCGACTCTGCGTTTCAAATTATCAATAGCAGGATTTGTTTGTGCCAGAAACAGTTTCTTTTCATTATTAAAGAGCTGAGACACATGGTTTATCAAGGTCGATTTGCCAACACCCGCAGAGCCGTAAATTGCAGCGACGCAAGAATCTGCTTGTCAAGGATTTTTCGGTCAGTGACAACAAGCACAGTGTCTATGATAGACTTGCCGTCCTTTTCCAGACCGATGAGCTGGTGTGCAAGCCATGCAATCGAATTGGACTTGCCAGAGCCAGCACTATGCTGAATCAGATACCGCTTGCCTGTGCCATTTTCACGCACATCAGCGAAGAGCTTTTCCACCACATCAAGCTGATGATAACGAGGAAATACCTGCTTGACCTTCTTTTTCTTGGTCTCCTCGTCCTCCTCGGTAAT
>JAMPAU010000037.1 GCA_023667045.1 Ruminococcus flavefaciens
AAACCGGAACAGCTTGAAAAATGCTTTGTGAACTGGGTGAAATCGGTATGTGAAATACAAGAGGATGAAATTGTTAGCGTAGATGGAAAGACATTGATGGAAAGCCGATATGATGATTATAGCGTAAGAATTGAAACAAGGCAGTATTTTCTGTCCTCTGAAATTCACGATTTTGTGAATACTGATGAATGGAAAGGGCTGGCTTCCATTGGTATGGTAAAATCTAAGAGAATTATTGATTGTACGGAAAGCGTTGAACGTCGCTATTTTATTAACTCGTTGACTGATTTGGATAAATTTTCACAGTCAGGCAGAATGCACTGGGGCATTGAAAATAATCTTCATTGGTGTCTTGATATGAATTTCAATGAAGATAGATGTTGCATTAGAATGGATAACAGTGGTGAAAATTTAGTCGTGATTCGCCATATTTCGCTGAACCTTTACAAATCTTTTTCTTCTGTCATTCTTAATAAATTCCACTGATTTTTTCATGCGGTTGCCCTGGTGAATTTTTCAAAAAGTTAGTGTTGTAGACTTGTCAATGATATGTTACGCACGCCTTCAAAAAACGATGTTAAAAGCGGGTATAAAAGAAATCATCCAAATGTGAGGAGCGGATCGACGAAGATTTGGCTGATTTCTGTGCCTATCGCCTTACCACATTACCGCCATATAATCAGCAGGAACAGCATTCGGACTGCGATATTTCAGGCAGCTTTTTGATATGTTGTTTGACTTCTTGTTGTATCTTGCAAGCTGTTTTCTGCCGTTTTCAAGGCTGTACATCCGCATTTTGCTGTAAAACCGCTTTTTATCTATTTTATGCTGACGTTCGACCTTGCCGTTGTGTCTTGGAGGTGCTACTCTGATTCGATGATATATGATATCCATATCCTCAAGAGCTTTTTCAAACATAGTTTTGCTTTCGGGGTTCTTTACAAGCAGCTGAGTTGTCCACTCCGTTTCGTCATCTGTCTGTATCTCCCTGATCGGAAACGGAAACGCCTTTATCAGCTTCATCAAAAAATCCTTTGAGCTGTAGGTGCTGTGCTCGTCGTACATCTCACGATAGCAGAATCGTGTACGCTCATCTATTGCTGTGTACTGATAATACTTCTTACCGTTTGCAACACAATAGCTCGGGACAAATTTTACATCTATCTGTACCTTTTGCACCAGATAATCTGCTCTTTGATACGGATTTGGCTTACGAGCTCTCCTTGCACATGGTGATTTATCAAACTTCATTCTGCGAATTGCTCTCAGCATGGTCTGATAGCATCTTTTATAGCCTTTTTCACGCAGTCTGTCCCACAGCATTATCATGTCATCGTAATATGGATAATAACGCTTTATGAGGTTGTATTCTTCCTCTGTCTGCTCTGCCGGGTGATGTTTTGGTCGATGCGAGCGTTCTTTTAAGCTCCACCATTTTCCGTTATATCTTTTTATCCAGCGATATATCGACATCCGGCTCACTTTGTTTCTGATGCTTGCTTCTGTTACTCCGTGCTTTTGTGTATTCTTTAAGGAGTGGACAAATAGCGAATTTTGTGGTATAATAAATAAAAAGCCACGAGGAGCGAAAAAATGAAGAAAATAACGATAGATGAAAACATAAGATGTCCAAAATGTGGAAAGTCAGAGAATCAAATCAGAGTTGGATATAATCGTTCGGGAACGCAGCGATGCAAATGTAAAGACTGTAATGTTAGTTATACACTTGACCCCAAGAAACATGAATACCCTGAAGAAACGAAAGCACTCGCAATAAAAATGTATTATTCCGGAGTAAGCGGACGAGGTGTAGGAAAGATTTTAGGCATGAACAAAGCCAATGTCTATAACTGGATAAAAAAAACTAAATAACGATGTTGAAAACTTGCCTCCTGAGCGTGAGCTGGATGAACTTTATTGGTTTATCTCAAAAAAGAGCAAATCAAAAACTCGTGAAAATGTTTATCTGATTACAATGATAACTCGCAATCCACGCAAAATCGTTGGTTTTGATGTGGCGTTCGATAAATCACCTGAACGCATACAAAAAATTACAGACAGTTCACCCGATGCAGATTATTACTTTACAGACGGATATAATGGATATGTTGATGTAGTTTATCCCGGTAAACATATTCGTAATATCCGTGACAAAAGCGATACACATAACGTGGAAAGCATAAATGCTGATTTACGTCATTATATTCCTGTTCTTGCAAGACGTAGTCGCTGCTTTTCAAGAAAGCTCGAAACTCTAAAAGCTGTTGTTTCTGTTTTTGTTGATGCGTATAACCGCTTTGGTGAAGCTAAATTTAAATATCGTCAGCGTCATATAAATGGTGAACTCCCTTTTTCTCTTGTTGATTTCTTTTAACATCGCTTTTAGCCACATCTTTCCAGAATGTGTCGTTGACAATAGTCGTATTTGCGGCGGCATTTGAAACTGTACTTCCTATACCCAAACAGCTGAAAGCGCTGATGCTCAGAACCGCAGCCGTCATAAATGATGCTGTTTTTTTCAGAAATCTCATGTTTAGTCCTCCAAATTTAATGAACGTTTAGAATTTGTTTCTATTAACATTATTTTAACATTTGAACGACCTACTATAATAAATATAGTCGTTAAATCCATGCCAAGCCAGACATGGTTTACACGCACTTGTTATTTAAGTTATAATGAAAGCAGTGATTGGACTAACGGGAACGCCCATGGGACACCACGTCCGAGCCCCAGACAGTTATCCATGCTTTCGTTATAGCGTTCGTATTTGCAGGTAGAGTCAACCAAAAGAACTCGCATCACTAAGTAGTCAGAATAGGTAACGAGGAATGTGTGGATTTATCGATCACAATATTTATAAGTAGGAGAAGGATATTATGAATGCAGTGGGAATCGATGTTTCAAAGGGAAAAAGTACAGTGACAGTCATACAGCCATTTGGAGTTGTGATAGCGGAGCCGTTTGAGGTACAGCATACAGACAGCGGTCTGAAAGAGCTGGTCAGTTATATCAAATCTCTACCGGGAGAAACAAAAGCTGTAATGGAATACACCGGCGTATATTATGAACCGATTGCCAATGCACTGCATAATGCAGGAGTATTTGTATCAGTCGTCAATCCACTGCTTATCAATGATTACAGCACAAATCGTGTCAGAAAGGTAAAAACTGACAAAATTGATGCGCTTAGAATCGCATCGTTACAGTTCTCCAAAAGCTGAACGGATACACGAATATGCAAGGACACTGGTCAGTACGGTTCCGATGACAGAATCAATAAAAATGGTGATTTGTGAAGCTGCCAAAATGGTTAATTCAACGCTTGAAGCTCTTGGTGAACTTCGTTCTGAAATGAATGCTCTTTCAGCACAGCTTCCTGAGTATGAAACTGTTATGAATATTTATGGCGTAGGAAAAGTTCTTGGCTCTCAGTTGATTGCCGAGATTGGCGATATCAGAAAGCTGAAAAGTGGAAAGTCCCTTGTTGCCATGGCAGGAATTGATCCACCACCAAGCCAGTCAGGTATTGTTGACACAAAGTCAAGAAGTATCTCCAAGCGTGGTTCACCGGCTCTGCGAAAAACATTGTTCCAAGTCATAGCAATATACCTGCAAAAGAAGCCTGAAGATAATCCTGTATATCAGTTCCTTGACAAGAAACGTTCCGAAGGAAAGCCATACAAAGTTTACATGATCGCTGCTGCACACAAATTTCTTCGCATTTATTTCGCAAAAGTCAAGGAAATAATGCCTACACAAAGTTCATAACATCTATTCATAGATTCTGAACCAGAGGCATTATCCAGGCAACGGCGTAGCCGCTTGACCTTGACAGGTTATCATAAAAATGCTACAATGCATTGTCTGACGGTGACTGTCTTCATCTATTCATGAGTTCCTCACCGTCGGCACAAACCTCTTAGCATTTTTATGATGTTCTGTCAAGGTTGCCGGTCAGTACAACTGCATTTTCTTTTTTAGATCGCTTCGGCGGTCTGTTTGTCATGCACACTGTTTCTTCTGTGAAAGTTTTGTGAAACTTCTATTTTTCCTCTTGACTTTTTATTGCAGGTCTGAGGAATAATCAAATTGTATAGGCAAAATCAAAATGTTCAATAGCTTTTCGTTGTTATAAAAAGGTAATTAATCTATATATATTTCTGCCAAATTCATAGGCTTCATCAAGTTTTGGAGGGTTCTCAATATCGGCAGGATCACCAACGCCTCCACAAAAGATTGAAGCTTTCAGCGCAGCTTTTTCAAAACAATCTATCCAACCGCAAAGTCTGCTAACTGCGCGTTCGGGAACATATTCCTCGTCCTCAGCTGCAACAGAAAGCATATAAACATCTCTGAATTTATATTCCTTGGGATAAAGCGAGTTCATTCTGTCAAGCAGAGTTTTCATCTGACCTGACATTTCATAATAGTAGATAGGTGTCGCAAAAGCGACCACATCAGCATTGAGTACAATTTTTTCAATGTTTATTGCATCATCTTTCATTACACAGCTGCTTGTTTTCTGACAAGCAAGACACCCCATTGCAGTAACATAACGGCTGAGTACCAATGATATGACATCTCACTAATATGAGATTTTCCGAGTACCAGCCCAGATACTCTCCTTTTACAACGCTGTCTGTGACTGTAACATTTTTACTGTGCCAGAATGGGTATCTCAGATTGAAAAAACAGTCTGTTACGACAATATCGCTGAACTCCTCGAATGCAGATTCTCCGTCGGCAGGTCCGTCGAATGTGCATTTTTGCACTGATGCGCCGTTTAATCCGTACAATGCACATTCCTGATCAAATTGTTCATTCTGATATACGGTCATGTTTCTCCCTCAGCTGCTACGAATAGCTCCTCTGCTAAAATTATAGTACAAAGCATAAAAAATTACAAATACTTATATTGAATAATAAGATATGCCTATCAGGCATAAAATTATCTATGCTTTTTCAGCATGACAGTCTATTCAATATAAGTATTTGTAATTTGAGGAGGAGTATGATATAATTGAAACAGAAAGGGAGGAATCGACGTGACAGACAAGGAATTTCTTGATATCATGAATACCGGAAAAGAAATGCAGGCAAATTCGCCGGTGCATATTCATATGCACGGTCTTTCTCAGAGAGCATTGAAGATAACACATGCGATGAATGACAGCTATCATAACCCCGATGAATTGCAGGAACTTATGGAAAAGCTTACAACTCATAAAATTGAAAATCTCGGATTGTTTCCGCCGTTTTATTCCGATTGCGGCATCAATATTCACTTAGGTAAAAATGTGTTTATCAATGCAGGCTGCAAATTTCAGGATCAGGGCGGTATTTATATCGGCGACGATGTACTGATAGGTCACAATGTTGTACTTGCAACCCTGAATCACCATCAGAATCCGCAAAAGCGCGGAAACCTGATACCATCAGCAATACACATCGGAAACAAGGTATGGATAGGTTCAAATTCTACCATTCTTCCCGGCGTGACCATAGGCGACGGTGCCATTATCGCAGGCGGTGCAGTTGTAAACTGTGATGTACCAGACAACTGCATTTTTGGTGGCATACCTGCAAAATTCATAAAAAAAGTTGATACGGAATAAATCGACCTTAACAAATAAAAAACAACAGGAGGAATTTTCAATGAAAATGGTAGTGATTACGGGAAGCGCTCACAAAAATGGCACAAGCGCTCGTCTGGCGGAACAGTTTATCAGAGGTGCAGAAGAATCGGGACATGAAATCTACCGTTTTGATTCTGCATTCAAGAAGGTACACCCATGTATCGCCTGTGAGAAGTGTCACAATACAGATACAGGATGTGTATTCAAGGATGATATGAAAGCTCTGAATCCGGAACTTCTTGCGGCAGATGCAATTGTATTTGTCACACCGATTTATTATTATGCCATGAATGCACAGATTCGTGCTGTAATTGATCGCTTTTATGCCAATGACGCGGCACTGCACGGAAAGAAGAAAACCGCACTTATAGTAACAATGGCAGATGATACAGAGAAAACTGCTGATGGTGCAGTTGCTTCATTCAATGGCATGGCAGGATTTCTGGAATGGGATATTGTCGGAACTGTTATCGGTATTGATTGTGCAGATGTTGCCGCTATGGAAAAGACGGACTACCCGGAACAGGCATACAAGCTGGGTAAAAATTTTTGATGATAAATGTGATTTTAAATCAGAGGTGATAACATGAAAAAGATAGTTTCTATTTTTACAGCAGTCGTTTTATGTGCTTTTACATTTGTTTCAATCGGAGGTATACAAAAAACATGGAAGCCGGTTGAAGCCGCTGTAACAACGCGATATACGGTCGAAGATCTTCGCAATTTGCAGGACTTCCTGCTTGCCAGAGAAACACCTGATTTAAGCGATAAGGATTATGATTTAAATGACGATGACAGGTGGGATGCATTTGATCTTTGTCTGATGAAGCGTCAGTATTTAGAACAATCTTCAGCTGACAGCGATACATTGATCGTATACTTTTCACGCACAAACAATACGGAGAAAATTGCTGAATATCTGATTGAATTGGGAAATATGGACAGCTATGAAATTGAAGCCGCTGTTCCATATACCGATGAGGACATTAGCTACAATAATTCTTCCTGTCGTGCCAACAAAGAACAAAATGACAAAACTGTACGTCCTGAAATTGCCGATCCGATCGATTCTATTGACGATTATGAAGTTATCTATCTTGGCTATCCGATCTGGTGGGGCGAAGAACCAAGAATTATTGATACATTTCTTGAAAGCTATGATTTTTCGGATAAAATTGTGATTCCGTTTTGTACTTCCGCAAGCAGCGGTATTTCAACGAGTGAAAAAAATATTGCAAATCTTGTTACGATAGGCACTCAGCTTGAGGGAAAGCGTTTTGCTTCAACTGCAACTAAAGAAAGCGTTGGTGATTGGATGAATGAAAAGCAGGCTGAAATTGCAGAAATAAAAAACAATAATGCGCAATATGAATTTATAAAGGGCGGAACATTTCAGATGGGCAGTCCTGAAAGCGAACCTGAACGCAGTCTTGATGAGATTCAGCATCAAGTAACTGTCGGCGATTTTTATATGTCAAAGACTGAAATATCGCAACAGGAGTATCAGGAGGTTATGGGGAATAATCCAAGTGAAAATGTCGGAGATAACCTTCCTGTTACCAATATCACATGGTATGATGCCGTAGAATACTGCAACAAGCTGAGTATTAAAGAAGGATTTACACCATGTTACACAATTTCAGGAACAACGATTATATGGAATAAAAATGCGAACGGATATCGTTTGCCGACAGAGGCAGAATGGGAATATGCAGCAAGGGCAAATACAGATACTCCGTTCTCCTTTGGCGACTATGTAAATGATGATGATGCGAACTGTTATAATGCTTATGGCTACAACAACGATGCAAGCGGTCGTTGGGTAAATGGCTACTTACAGCATATAGTTGATGTTGACAGCTATAATGCCAATGGTTTTGGACTGTATAATATGCATGGCAATGCAGCAGAATGGGTATGGGATTGGTATGGTGAATATAATAATCAAACTTCTGATCCGACAGGCGCAAAAGAAGGCAATTACAAAATCGCACGCGGCGGCGGTTGGAATGATATGCCAAAGCATATCAGAAGCGCATACAGAAGCGCCTTTCCTGCCGATGTTCCATTTTATAGCATAGGCATACGTCCTGTAAGAAGCTACAAACTCACCAATGAAACAGTTACCAGTCAGTACAAGGCTGTTTCTGACAGCAGCACAAATGGTAAAGTGCTTATTGCATATTTTTCTCAGACAGGCAATACCGACGGTTTTGCTAAAATGATAGCCGAAAAAACAAACGCTGATATTTTCCGTATTGAACGTGCCGTGCCGTATTCTGCAACATCAAATTCTACTAAACTATATGGAGAAGCATTAGATGAAATAAGGGCAAATGAAGTTCCCGAACTCAAAGCATATCTTGAAGATGCCGGTTTGAATATGGATGATTATGACACGATACTTCTTGGATATTGCAACTGGTGGGCGTCAATTCCCGCACCTGTCACAACATTTCTATCGCATTATGATTTAACCGGAAAAACCATTATACCGTTCTGTTCCATGGGCGGCGGACGTTTTGGTCAGACGATCAGCATGGTCGCAAAGCTGACTCCCGACAGCATAATGAAAAAAGGTCTTGACGTTACCTATTCTTCCTATGATGAGGAGGAAATAGACCGGTGGCTGAAAGAAAATAATGTGAAGTCAGAAGGAGAATACACAATGAATATCACTGTTGGAAACACAACGCTTACTGCAGAAATGTGTGATAATTCATCGGCAAAGGCTCTGAAAGAAATACTCGAAGCAGGGTCTCTGACAATTAATATGAGCGACTATTCAAATTTTGAAAAGGTTGGTTCGCTGGGAACAAGTCTGCCTCGTAATGACGAGCAGATCACCACTGAACCGGGTGATTTGATCCTGTATCAGGGAAATTCGTTTGTTATATATTACGATACGAACAGTTGGAATTTCACAAGACTTGGAAAAATCAACAATGCCACAAAAGAAAGCTTGTTGGAAATACTTGGTGACGGAGATGTAACCGTCACGCTGTCGCTGGCGGATTGAAAAACAGGAAGGAAAATACAATGATAAAATATACTTCTGAAATTGACATTATTCAGAATCTGAAAGATGCCGGCTGTGATACGGATATAATTTCTGAGTTTGTCGAAGACATGAAAAATGGAAGTATGCGATCCGGATTTCGTTTACTGGAATCACACAGACGCTTTTTACTGGACGAAATGCACAAAGAACAAAAGCAAATAGATTGCCTTGACTATCTTGTTTATCAGTTAAAGAAACAAGTTTAAACAGAACGGTTCCTTTCATGGCGATTCTGCCTGTAGATAAACTTTTTGGTGGTGCTGTTGAAATAGACGAACAGAAGCCATTCAAGACATTATACTTATTGCATGGACTTCTTGGAAATTATACGGACTGGACTGTACAGTCAAATATACAGGCACTTGCTTCTGAAAAGAATCTTGCGGTTATTATACCTTCCGGTGACAATTCTTTTTATTTGGACTCTCCGATTCCCAATAATAATTATGGAGAATTTATCGGAAAAGAATTGATTCATGTTACAAGAAAAATGTTTCCACTGTCTCATAATAGAGAAGATACATTTATTGCAGGATTTTCTATGGGAGGATTCGGAGCACTTAGAAACGGTTTTAAATATCATGTTACTTTCGGATATATTACGGCGCTTTCCAGTGCATTGAATATTTTTGAAACTCCGGCAGATGAAATAGGGCGTTGTTTGTTTCATGAGGACGGTTGTTTTGGAAATCTTGAAGAAGCACGAATTAGCAGTGGAGGTCTGAATTCATCTAAAATACTTCCCGATGTTATGAAAGCTTTTCAGAAGAAATATCCCCGTGTGCAGTACGAACTTTATACAAACAATGCCGACTACGTCAAATAACGTCTGAATAAAGGTCTGCTTGAACCTGTCGATATTGCGAAGTATGATTATATTCGGCTGAAAGAAAAAGAACGCTGGGGCATTTTAATGCCCGCTGACTGCGATTTGACGAAAAAGGAGTTTGTCACCAAAGAGGATTTATACAAGCCTCCTTTGATTACATCAAATCGTCTGAGTGTGCAAAAAGAACTATCAAACTGGTTTGACAATGATTTGTCACAGCTGAATATTTTTGCGACTTACAATATTATTACCAACGTTGCCATGCTTGTATCTCATGGAGTCGCTTATGCTCTTACGATCGAAGGTGCAGTTGATTTATTTGACCCAAATTTATTGGTATTTAAGCCTCTTTATCCGGAGCTTTCTATGACATCTGTACTGGTTTGGAAAAAATTTCAGCCGTTTTCAAGTGCTGCCGGTAAATTTCTGGAGCATCTGAAAAGCATACAACAAAGGCATATTAAAGTATAAAATATAAGCATTGGACATATCTGAATTTATAGTGTATAATATAAGTGTAATCAAAAAGCAGTCCGCTTTATTTCACTACTCATACAGAAGTTTTCCAACAACTATATGAAAGACCTATACAGCAGGCTATAAACTGAAAACAGCACCGCAGGAATATTTTTTTCCTGCGGTGCTTTCTGTTTGTCCCATATTGTAGGAATTACCCTTATGCTCTCTTGTGCAGACAGAGAGTTATTTTTTTACAATAAGCTTTCGCATCTCAACCATGTCGAACACGTCAATTCTGCCGTCTTCGTATAAATCAGCAGCTTTCCAATTAACAAGTTCAGCATCAGATACAGCCAAGAGCCACTTTTGAAGAAGAACTGCATCGGCAACATTGATGTTTTCATCAGCATTTATGTCGCCCTTAATATTTTGCGGAACATACGCATATGTTCTATGTCCTGTTTCAATACACCATCTATCAAGCAAATTTCCAGAACTACTATAGGCATAAACATGTTTCACTATCTATTGTTTCAACAGTAAACCAATTTTCCATTGTACAAAACACCTTTCAGATTTTGACTTTTATATATCCAGTATAGCATTCTAAATTGAAAAAGTCAACCCAAAACCTGAATCCGTTTTACCAACGGACGAGTATTAAAGGGGGTTCTTTCATTTTTCATCATTCCTTTCGTGATTTTGGTATAAAAACACCGCCTGCGGTATTAGAACCACTGGCGGTTTCTGACAGAGATTTGATTTTATAAATTGAAATTCATTTTCGTAATGGTGACTTTGAACGAACAGCTTATGTCATATTTGCCCGTCTCTTTCAACTTCCGGATATTCTTTATCTTTCCAGTACCACCATTTCAGCTTTTCCGGCTGGTGTTCGGTATTTTCCGCATAATACACAGCCATTCTGAAAAGGTAAAGCTGGCACTTATCCTCCTGAAATCCTTTCATGAGGCAATCCTGAAAATACAATTCGGTTGGGTCCTTTCCTTTCAGATCCTCAACACTATTGATGCCGATGTTTATAAATGCCTGCTTTGTTTTCTCTCCGACATTGGGAATTGTCCGTAAATCTGTTTGTTTATCCATATCTATGTCCCTCGCTTTGCATTATCGTTTCAAAAGATTTGTTATCTGTTCCCGATAATTCAATACAAGTATTATTGCACCGAGAACTGTTAAAATTACGCCCGTGACTAATCCGACAGTGCGGTTATTGACCTTATTTGCAAATTGAGCCGACACGATCGAAGCTATGGTTGCTGTCACAATACAGATCAAAAACACATCCTCAAGATTAGGATCGCCATTACCTCGCACTGCTATATAATTCATTAGTGATACGGAAACGATAGTAGGTTTTTTAGGCGGCATATAGAATTCCTTATATTCCTTTTTAAAATCAAAAGCCATTTTGCTTCTCCTTTGATGTACAATTCATTTAAGTTAAGTATACCATGTTGCCCTGAAAAAGTCAATCTCCAGAAAGGCAGTAATTTTCCATGTGAAAAACAGTATTATTGGGACGGTTATCAACAATTACGACAACAGCCGGACGGTGAATCAGACGAATCATTCGCCTAAGTCACTGTCACGGCTGGAGATTTATCGGCAGACTATAAATATGCTGAATGTGTGAGAGGCAAAATTTATCAACAATAATAGTGTGCTTCGCCGAAATGTTGAATCCATTTGTCTACAATTTCACTGCTTCGAGCTTCGATGATACGCACTATATTCCTTAGTACCCTTTCAGAAATTTGAGAATTATTATGTTCTACAAGACACTTTCCACTGGAAGTGATCCAGATTTTAGTTCCATTGCTTGTGGCTTGCCTTCAGCGACATGGACATGAATAGGCTCTAACGGATCATTTTCATTAGACCAGAAATATACCCAATAAGAGCCAATTCTAAAGACCTGCGGCATTGTCAAAACCTCCCACTCTGGAAAACTCCATGATTAAGTGTGCTGTAGAGCGTACAATCTCCATGTATTTTCTGACTTCATCATCGTCAAAACCAAACACCTCTTCTATGGAATAATCAGGAAGATAGCAGGTCATATGGTGAAAGCAGTCCTTTTCGTCGGGTTTTTCAATATAAATTTTGACTTTCTCAGTAAGAAGGAAATCAGAGTGGGTGATTTCAGTCTCATCATCAAGTGTTAGGAACGGATACATCATATAAATCATCCTTTCTGAAATTTAGTGGCTCAAAGATGTTTTCTTTTATTATACCACAGAGTTTATGAAAAAGCAAGGAGGCGATGCTATGTTTTTCACTCTAACACTCGAAAACGAACACGGCGACCAACTCAATCTGACCAGTACCGCAAATAAGTATATGACCTCCGCAATAGACGGTCTGTACCCGCCAAACGGCACGACCCGACTTTGCCACTTACAAGAACAAATTAAAATAAAAAAATATGGAAAAAATC
>JAMPAU010000038.1 GCA_023667045.1 Ruminococcus flavefaciens
ATACAGCAACAGCATTGAGGCGGCAAAGGAAACCTACAGGATTTGTATTGAAAAGTCGGCATCGGTCAGAGTTGACAGAATCTGATCCTCTGTAATGATATTGGGGCTTTGTGGATTGTTCATGTTAAGACAGCCCTGAACATTGTTTTCAAATCTGCTTGCACTAAGCTGACCGTTAATGTTCGCATTGTTTGCATTAAGTTTAAATGCACCATTTGATGAGATGTTACCGTTTACCGTTACATTTCCATTCCCAAGCACTAAATCGTTCTCGCTGCCTGTTTGTACAAAGTTGTAAAGCCCAATCAGGTATCTTAAAAGTGTCATAGAGTCACTACCATTAACAGAACCGTCCAGGTTCACATCACCCATTTCGTATATTTCAAGCACAAATCTTTTGTCTCCAGATTCAGTTTCGGGATACAGATGATAAGCGGCCTCATAATCCGGCAGCCAATCTATGTATTCAAGGTAAAAATGATTCTCATCTATAATGGTTATAGGGTCGGTAATTGCATTTCCATTCTTATCATAGAGCACAACACTTGTAGGTGTACTTCCACAAATTCTATTGTTGCCATAATATCTGGTGCACACACTGTTTTCGTCTGTTACATCACCATTTGTGACATCGTAGTAGGAAACAATATCTGCGACATCATTGAGTTCAAAAGATATAGAACCACTATCCCATAAATAGATCTCAATTCCATCCCCCACATTATTAATTAAATAACGAATATAATGCTGGTCATTAAGAGGTAGCTTTCCTTCGATAGTCTCAAATTCCTCCAGAGCCGAAATATCATCAAATTTATGAAGGACTGTATACCCTATGTCATCGTTGCCAACAGTGATTGAAAGGTTATTGTAACAAGACACCTCTCCAAAAATATTATAAGTTGTGACCTTGCCCTGATTTTCTTGCTTACAATAAAGAAGATCATTTGCAGATAAAATAACGCTATAGTCCATACCGATTGCATTTGATTGAACAATTATCTTATAAACCATCTTTTCATAGTCTGCGCTTGGAACTATATTTGTAGACAAATCATCGAAGTACATATTTAAAAGAGCTAAATCGTCTTTTGTGCGATATCCTCCATGACTTTCATCAGCACGTCTATCAAATGTGTTTTGTCCAAATAAAAACCATTGCCAATTCACATCCAAGTGATACCAGTTATTCACATAATCTGTCCCATTAAAGCCGCTATCCAAATTCACTAAATCCCAAGCATGAGTTCCATCAGCACTTACTAAATGTTTACAATCTATGCCCATTTCATCAGCAAAGATCTGAAATGCAAGTGAAAATGAAGAACAAACTCCATAATCCGTAAGTAAGTGACCTGAAGCAAGATGTGTCAGTTCATGATCCTTAGAGTATTTCTTTCCATTATAAATAATTGTGCCATTTGAATCTGGATAAACAAAGAATCCGAATTTATAACAAGCTGTATTATGTATCCATTCATAGACAATTTGCACTTTTTGTCCTTTTGTTTTGTATTGTTCAATATTCAGTTCATCTAAAACTCGTCCAGCATATTCATGAACAATTTTATTAAAATAATCCTGGTTTACTGATATACATCTTGCCATCATATACTTAAAGCTATTCACATCAATTATGCAGTTAAAATTTGATCCATTAACCTGAAAATTATTCATTTCATTTTCGGAAATATGAAGATTTTCTATTGTGACCAACTGATTATCCACAATAACATCTTTTATTTGGACTTTATTTAGTGCATATTTATCAATATACTCCATATTCGAATTGATATAAATCGTAGCCCCTTCAGAGTCCATTGGCAGCTTCCAGTCAGACAGCGCCTCTGCCCCAATGTGAGTATATCCTTCTGCGTGGAGAACATCGGTCGAATTGTCCTTAAAGCGATATAACAATTTATACGTTGCCGTATCAGGAGCAATCGAATTATAGATGGTGCAAGTATCATTTTCCTTATACCATTTTGTTTCTGAAAGACAATTATTGCATATGGTTACATAATAATCAGATATCACCGTTTCAACATCGAAAAATCTCTCTAAGTATATAAAATCAACAGACGCAATTTGATAAGGAGTATTTTCTTTGTCATAAATAGTTACAGTGAAATCCAGCTTATTCAGCTTATCAAGAGGATCATTAGGAATGATATCTAACAACACATCATTCACTACATAGCAATAATTGCCATTGCTATCAGTATAGCGGTACTTGTTTCCTACTGTATTCCATCCATTTTTTAAACTTGACCCTTCAAAAACATTCTTACCAAACGTAATAGGAGTTTCAGGATATTGCAGATCATATAGGTTTTTGTGAATAAGCAAAAGCTCCATTTTCTATTTTATTTACAGATGATAAGATAGTGTAACTTTCCCCTTTATATGCGGGTGGAAAAAACACAATAGATGTAAGATCCTTGTTATAAAGAACACCATTAACTGATGTATAATATGTTGTTTCATCCCCAGTTTCATGGGAAATTACATCAATTCTCTCCAAATTTTCAGAACCGTAGAATGGATATAAAATTGCTTTATTGCTTTCGGCAGAGTAACTCTTGTAAGCTTGTTGCAAAAGGCAAATGCTTTATAGTTAATATTTACAGTATCATTTAATTCTACATTCTCTAAAGAACTGCAACGCGCAAATGCCAGTTGATCAATTATTTCAGCATGGGTTGAAACAGACTCTAACGAATTGCAAGCATAGAATGCCCAAATACCAATATACTTAACACTGTCTGCTATAGAAACAGTTTGGAGGCTTGAACAAATTCACAAAACTGTTCAAGCCAATTGAAGTGTTCCCTTCTCCTATAATAACCTGTGTAATCTGATTTTTGAAATTAACCCATGGAACATTACTGGCATCATCATGATTCTCCATGTCTCCGTTTCTCTCTATACTCAAAACCCTCCCCCATTGCTGTAACAGGTACGCCATTGCTGAATGCAATCAAGGCACATAACGCAATCGAAATAATTGATCGTATTTTTTTATTTACCATAAAGTAAACCTACTGAATTTTTCTTATGAAAATCGAGTAGATTTCCCCATAACATAATCATTGATTTGCCTGAGGTCTTTCGCACTTAATTTCCCATCCCCATCCACATCGACAGAAGTCATATAAACTGAGGTCTTATTATTTAATAACTGACGTTTCAGAAGTGCTACATCAAATACATCCACAACCTCATCCCCATTTACGTCACCCTTGACGACAGGCTCTACTGACTCGAAGTTCAACCCCATTTTCATAAGCATACGTTTCAGCATAGCTTCCTTGATATCCCTGTATCGTTTTGGTTTCGTCCGGAATGCCAAGCCAATCTCCATTGCTTGTCATTCTAAATCCATATGCCCAGTCCACGATTGTTGTAACAGATGGCGGAATATACAAAGTCTTTAAGTTATCGGAATAGTAAAATGCCTCTTTCCCTATTATTTTCAGATTCTCGTTCAAGGTTACATGGGTGAGATTGTCACACGCAGCGAATGAGTTCATACCAATCGAAACAACATTTTCGCCAAGGTTAATTTCAGTAATACCAGTATTCTGAAATGCAAAATTTCCGATTTTCTCCAATGTGTTCGGAAATGTAACATCAGTTAATTGTTCCAGATCATAAAATGCACATTCACCAATCTCAGTGACACCATCCTCAATGATTACGGCATAGATCTGTTCGTCCCATTCTGCCCAGGAAATTTTTTGGGGTGCTGTACGGGTGGAAGTCCTCCATAGCTCCCGTTCCGCGATTTGTGGCATATTTTACGTGTTCCTCTCATTTCACCCATTGATTGAAAATCTAAAGCACCTGAAATGATTGGTTTTCCAGCGTATTTATGCTGTATTATCAATATTTGCAGTTCATGAAGTCTGCGGAATCAGGTTTCAATCATATTTAACAATTCACCAGAATTATCATCAAAAACGAAGATATAATCGCCGCAGATCTCAAATGTATAGAAGCCGCCGTTTTTTATTTCGTCTGCCGATAACTTGCGAATTAAATCCCAATTGTCTAAATCATAAAACAAGTATTTTCCATTACGGTATGTTATCACTTTCTCATTATCAATATAGAGAATACGTTCAAAGGTTTTAAATGATTTTTCTTGCATTATATTACCATTTCCTGAATCAAATATGGTTAGAACGTCGTGATTATGGTATTTAAGTTGATTTGAGAAATTGAAATCTCCACCTTCAAATAAAAAGGGGGATGCACTATTTCCAATCAATGCAAAGGTATCAATTGATTTATCAATATATGAAAGTTGAATTTTACAATTTGAAATCTTTGAATTATCCGAAATATTACTTTTGACGAGTTCGCCAGTTAAGAAGTCATAAATATATATATTAGATAGGTTAACGTTATCTGTATACAATAACTTAGTTGAACCTACCAATCCGAATATTTCGGAAGAGACTTTATAATTAAAGCCAATTTTATTTATACTCTGTTGCGAGAATATTGATCCGGAATTATAGCTTGCAAGAAATAAATCATCATCTGTATAATACAAGATCTCAGATGTGTTGAAAAAATCCTTAGACAGATCATTTTTCTTTACCTTACTTAAAATGTCATAGGATACAATATTTATCTTTTTAATATCCTTATCGTAATAGCAGTAAATTAATGTTTTATCTGTGATCCCAAGTAGATATACACGAGCTTCTGATTCAGAAAAATATATAGTGTCAATTTCTTGTAAAGAAGTGATATCAAAAATCCGCATTTGACATACATTTGATTCAACTGTCAAACAATATATATTGTTTTCTTTTACCAAAAACTGAATACAATCAAAGACAGAAATCAATTTTTTATCTTCATCCGATTTCAAATATATGCCATCTGCCTGGAGATAATAATAGTTTTCACCATCATAATATGTTCTTTGATTAGTATTATTACAGGTAATTGATATGTTTAGCGTCCGTCTGTATATTGGCTTGACAAGAAACAACAACAAAATTAAACACGGAATTATCAACAGCCATCTTAAATACTTTTTCATTTGATAATTCTCTCACTTTCATTATTGTAAAACATATCCAACAAAAAATTTTTTATCTGATATACATATAAGAAGTAAAATATGGTTTTGTCCTCTCACTTATTATTTTAAAGTTTTATTTGCTTCCCTTTGTACTAATTTCCAATATCCATTTACATCAACGTTTCTGTAATCAGGATCACTCTTCTTTAGCATTTTCAAATCAGAAATTACTTTTGCTTTGTTCTCATCAGATACTATTGCTTGGATTTGAGCGTAAGCTTCAGAATTAATATTATTCTTTAACGCCTTAATAATATGTGGTAGAAGATCATAATCGCTTAATAATGATAATAGAACATTCCTAATTTCATCATTTTTTGTTTTACCTAAAAGCAATATTATCATTTGCCGTGATGACCTATATTCCTTATTTAATGCGATTTTTATATAATCTTCATTATGTGTTTTATCCGCTATTGTATATAGTGCATTTCCGATAATCCATCTATAGTCATTATCAGTAGCTGATATAAACTCTTCTATTAATGACACTGTAATGGAATATAGTTTCTTTTTAGTAAGACACCTAATAATAAATTTTTTATAATTGATATCATTTAACTTACTTAGAATCTCTTTCAGTACATTAATATCGCTATCATCATACTTAATTTTTATTATATCAGTATAATTTATTACTTGATACCCTTTATCACAAAACCAGTTAACCAATTGATTTATTAAAGTAATATCATTCATGAAAATCACCTATTTATTTAAAATTACAAAATCCGTTTTTTAAGATAAATATTTAAGTATTATTTCACCTGAATCAATAAGTTCTTGCAACGGTTTTGATATTTTGGTTGTTGAACGAACATAAAGTTCAAATTGATATCCTTCACGTTGCGAATAATACAAGAAGTCTTTAATTTGACTTGTAAGGCCTTGATATTTAACATTTTTTACCTCGCTTAAAATCATGCTGACATCATCTAAGCCATCTGGTATTCTATAAGTTGCCGTTTTTGTGATAGATTCAATATGCCGAGTGTTTTTGGTGATTCCGGAAGCGATTTCACCAGCTTTTCCAACTTTTCTTGCATATGCCATAGAATCATTATATTCATAGGATGCGATTGTATCACTTGCTGCATACATTAAACCACATTGAAATCCTGCTGTAAAACCTTCAAAAAAAGCTCTTAAGTACGGGTGGTCGTTTTTATTATATACCGGATACTGAGTAAATAATGGTACTAAGCTTTGATGAAATCCGCGTTCAGTTATATATTTGCTTATAAAGTTATCAGATGCATAGTATACTGTTTTATATTTTTCTTGTAAATCATTTGCCTCGATTATAATGACTGAATCGATTATTAGAGTTCTTTCTGACTGTGTTAAATCATCAGGAATTTTCGATATTGTTTCATTAATATTATCATACAACTCATTTTCCCAGTTTTCTGGAGTGTATATATATGCTCTTTTCGATATATTTTCATTATTTAAATCTAAAAAATATTGATACAAACCATATAATTCTTCATCATCAAGTGAAGCTTCTGGATCTGAAGGATAACAATCATTAAAGTCATCTATTCCATCTCCATCAGAATCAATTTCAGTTGGATTTGATATCATCACAAAATAGTACTGTCCAGAACATCGCGAAACAAGCTCAGTAGAACCCCAGTAATTATGTTTTCTGCGAATAGTGGGGTCAATCTCTTCGCCGTCCTTTAATCCGTCACCATCGGTATCAGGGTTTGCATGGTCACAATAGAGTATTGTTCCATTCTGTATTCTAATTCCCGCTGCTTCAACCGCATCATACAACCCATCCCCATCAGTATCTGTAGTATCAAAATCCCCATCAAGTCCAATTTCTGTGTAGATGTCTACAAGCTCATAAGCAGTATATGCCTTAAAGAACTCTCCGTGCGAAATATTTGCAATTTCTTCAAGTCTTGAATCATATGACGAGCCTAAGCCAATCGTATAAATTTTAATAGACTTTCTCTTGTCAGTGCTATTCTCATCATAAATAGAGTGAAGCAGAGAAAGTGTGCTGCTGTAACTTCCGTCTTCACCATCTGAAAGAAGAATAATTCTATTATTAGTATAATAAGCACCAGTTCTTTTTACAAGCAGTGCAAGTACAGTACAGGCAATGACTAACAATAAGGGAGATTTTATATTATCATTGCAGAACATTACAAGTGATGGAAACACAAGTTTTTACGCTGCACTGATAGAATCTTACAACGCTTTTGAAGAAAATACAACTACAGCCGATTTATCTATGTCATTCATATTTTGAATAAATTGGGTAGCGACTTCAATCCTCTGACATGTCTTTGGATAAAGCATTTGAAACAAAGGAGATATTCCGAAATTGATGCTAATCTTATCATTGGAATCCATGCTCCCGGAACAATCAATCGCTAAAACAGCATTATGATAAATATCAGGCTCACCATGTGTTCCTTCTGCTCCCGGATTGTAGTCAAACTCCACAGCCCATGCTTCAAACCACTGATACTTATCAACGACCATGTATCTGCTGAAATGTGTGGTAGTAATACTTACAGTACTGTCTATTGTATCGTGCATAGTCTCCATTTCAACAAATTCATAGTTTTCTTCATCATACCACAAAAACATCAAATTGTCAAGTTCTGCATTGCCAAGTTTGGTCTGGTCAATTTTAAAAGTAATAGTCGCCGTATCAAATTTAGATTCAGATTCGATTTCAAACGGCTCTCCGATAAGTCCGACTACATCTGAACAGATAACGTCCTTATTCATCACGCTCTCAACCGAAGTATTTTTTTGAATATTACCCGTACCTTCCATTGAAACAATAACCTGTTCTACGGCACAATCTTTGTTCTCTACATCATATACATAAGTCTGAGCGAACTTTTCCTCTCCGTCAGGAGTTCCGTCTCCATCTGTATCGAAGAGATTAGGATTTGTACCAAGAGCAACCTCATCAGCATCACTAAGTCCATCAAAATCGGTATCAGGCTCTAATGGGTTAGTGCCATAGGTGTTGACTTCATCGCCATCGCTCAAATTATCACTGTCTGAATCGCTATTCCAAGGAGATGTTCCCTGAACATACTCCTGATAGTTTGTAAGACCATCACTGTCAAAATCTTCATCTCCGTCTGCAACGCCATTGCTGTCTGTATCAGACAGTGTAGGATCAGTGCCAGTTACAAACACCTCATAGTAGTCATCAAGCATATCGCCGTCTGTATCTGCAAGAGTTGCATCTGTTTCAAGGAACTGCTCTACACAGTCGGGAAGATGATCTCCGTCTGTATCCTTAAGAAGTACCCAATTCTCATAATTCTCAAAGAAGTCGGGAAAATCGTTCTCGTTCTCGTCTTTCATGTACTGCCACTCATCATAGGGAATATCCAACGGTTCTGAGGTTGTTCCCACGAACGAACTTGCATTATTGCTATTGTTCGCATTAACACTGGGGCAAGTCAGAACAATACTCTCAGCAATGATAACCACATTATTGAGATTTTGAGCATTGATCGTTACGCTGTCGAACGGAGCATAAACAAGTCCATTGAGGTTTACATTCTGGCTGTCAATTACAATATCTCCATATTTAGAAAAGATAACAGAATCATTCGTATTCTTAACTTCTCCGTAGAGATTAACATCTTCGAGAGACTTGAGAGCATTGTTGATGTTGATATTACCTGTCAGCGTCGCTTCACCCAGTACCTCGATAGGCACATTGATATTGATGTTCATTTCATCAAGGATATAGTCCTCATCGTGTTCATCAACATTAGAAGCTGAAAAATACTGATTATCTATCTTATCAAAGATAAAAATCATTGATTCTTCAGTGTTTTCGGTTCTTATTCCATTGATATTCACATTCCCGCTTGAAACGATAGTACCGTTAGTAGCCACATTACCGTTCACACAGAAATTATCTGCATTGACGGTAATAGCACCATCATCACTTGAAGCCGCGAACATCGTATAAGGATAGCTTTCTCCTTCTTCAGCAGTCGCCGGAAAACACAGAAGCAATGTTGCTGCCATGGCGCATACCAAGATGCCTGAAACAACCCGTTTAAACTTACTTTTAAAACTCATATTTTCCTCCATTTCTGCGGTTTCTTAAACCGCATTCAATAATATGTGCCTTATATAAAACGAATTGCATCCACTACTCCTTTTATCACAAAACATTTTCATCAATTCCAATCCAAACATCATAAACACCATTCACAACATCCTGTGCTATAAAATAAGGCTGCGTAACAGAATTGAGAGAGGCATTTTCTATATATTGATTTAATTCTATAACCCTTTTCTTAATGTCATCAAACGAACCATAATGCCTTGCCCTGACAGCATTAACGAGCTTAAATTCGGGCTTGTACTGAAAATGTGAATTATCCTGAAAGACTGTATCCACCGGAATATTGAATTCAACAAATGAATCGACAACCGTAAAAATCGCCTTACCTGTCTGCTTCAACTTCAGAACGGATAAATTATCAGATAATTTCATCAAAAAATCAGTAACGCAGCCCGAATCAAGCTGCACCTTGCAGGCAAGCACATTTTGATAGTGCAGGTTGATAAAAACAATTTATATGAGGCCTTGAACTCCGTAATCAGGGAAAATGAAGAAATCGCCAAAATTGTAGTAAAAGATCCCGAAACTCAAAGAAATATCACGATTCTTGAAAGTGAAATCATATACATTCAAGCCGATAATGTCTATTCAACTGTAGTTACAGCAAATAATTCCTATATTTATTTAAATAGTATAAGTGAGCTTCAGAAAAATCTGAGAGGAGACTATTTTTACAGAACCAACCGTTCCTATATCGTGAACTTCAATTACATCTCCAGCTACAGCACCAAGGAAATAACACTTGTGAACGGACATAAGGCACTTATCTCCAAGCTGAAATTGAAAGAGTTTAAAACATCCTACCTTTCATTTATCAGGAGAAAAAGCATGGGAGAGGATGCATGACTTTGATAATTATAATAGGATTTATTGTTTCGGCGTTTTTGTACATAGTAAATTTACATGAGATAAATCAGATTATAGGATCATCTTCAAAACGAAACAAATGGACAAACTTGCTGTTGCTACCATATTTAATATCTGCAATTCTGATTGCTCTGCTTAGAGACAGTGACCGCGCAATACTATATTCCTTTGCAACGATATGTTTTTATTTTTGCCTGTTTATGTATCTTATCATCAACAATTCCTCATCAAAAATAAGAACGGTATATATCCTATCCGTCTTTCTATCGCTGGATTCCATTATACAAACGCTCGGCTGCATTTTCATTGATCTGATTGCAGATCATTTTAGCCGAGATATAGCCCTTAAAATGACATCCTTGCTTTTCAACATTTCCGTATTTATATTGATTCAATGCGTAGTAAAACCCTATAAAAATCAAGTGAAAGACAGTATTCGACTGCTCCCGAAAAAACTCTATGTCCTGATACTGGCAGCATTGATTCTTATCGGCAACCTGTGTGGAAACATGGCTGTCCCAAACGATGAATTACTTTTCAGCCAAAATATCAATAATTTTCTAATTGTCATCACAGTGTTGATATTTATTGCAATCATCATTCTTTTTATTTTTAACAGCCTATCCAAAAACTATTATGAGAACATATCACAACTGATGGAAAAGCAGATTGAGGAGCAAATCAGATATTACAAAAAAGTAGATAAGCTTACTGAGGATTTGCGGGAATTCAGACATGATTATAAGAATCATATGATAAGTCTTCAAGCATTGTTGGAGTGTAGGGCATACGAGGAGGCAACTGAATATGTTAAGGATATAACAAAGCAGAATATTATCGAAACTCATAAGTTTTTCAGTGGAAATCAGCTAGCAGACGCTATTCTGAATGATAAGAATGAATATGCAAGCAAAAATGGTAGTATGATTTGTTTTGATGGATTCATTTCAGATGAAATACCGTCCTCTGATTTATGTATCATTCTTTCAAATGCTCTTGATAATGCAGTTGAAGCATGTTCCTACATCGAATCGGATAGTGTAAATAAAATCAAGATAAAATGTGCTGTCCGGCAGAACATTCAGGTAATTCGTATTTCCAATCCAAACGAAAGGGACTCTACCGAAACATTAAAAACGGATAAAGAAAATCACGGTTTAGGATTACACAATATAAGACGAACGGTTGAAAAACTCAATGGGCAGATGCATATACCATCCAAAGTTCCGTCTTTTGTCTTGGAACTTGAATTTCCGGTACAAAATCGATACACCGATATTTTTCAAAATAAAACCAGCCGTGTTCAATAGGAACGGCTGGTTTTTATCATTTAGGTAAGAAAATCAGAACGTAAAAAACACAGCCCAAGCTGTGGGTAAGAAATGTAAATGTTCTGTCAAATAAAAATCACTCCAACAGATGATCTGCTGGAGTGTGGAGTATTATACCAAGCTGAGTCTCATATCACTATTTCTCTTGCAGCCTTTCCTTCAGTTTCGTGTTTCTTTGTGTGACA
>JAMPAU010000039.1 GCA_023667045.1 Ruminococcus flavefaciens
ATACTGCATAATTTTTGGTTGAAATAATACAATTAATATGATATAATAAGAAAAAGCGGATTGGAAACAGTCCGCTGTCATTTTACCAGAGGCTTTGATGACATGACAACACAAAATCTTTACGCTATATCAGCAAAGAATGGACTTGTCAAAACGAGATTTGCCTGCGGACAAATAAAAATATTTTTGGTAAAAAATCAAAAATAAAGGGGCAGTTACGGCATAATAATATCTGTTTAACAGTAATTAAAATAATACAATGTGATTTGAAGTCTTCAAATCAGACCGTCGATGCAATCAATTAAGTGCTATACTAGTATTTAAAAATATCAGTACATCACTTTTTAGCGTGTTAGAAGCTCACTCCGCGTATGCGGGGAAAAGTGCTTACGTATTATCAGTCCAGCGACAAGACAAGGATCACCCCCGCGTATGCGGGGAAAAGCACTCAAAAATACAAAGGAGGAAATTAAATGCAAGGGATCACCCCCGCGTATGCGGGGAAAAGCAGGTGATGAAACACCGGAAGAACTTGATGCTAGGATCACCCCCGCGTATGCGGGGAAAAGAAAAAGACAGATTACAAACATCATGTCTGCATAGGATCACCCCCGCGTATGCGGGGAAAAGAACTCGATTTAAAGGGGCTTTAATTACACTTTAGGATCACCCCCGCGTATGCGGGGAAAAGCTAAATAGAAGGCACTACCCTGTATAAAGGTAAGGATCACCCCCGCGTATGCGGGGAAAAGTTTGCAGTGCCGAATATTCCACTAACAATACTAGGATCACCCCCGCGTATGCGGGGAAAAGCACTTTATTCTCATATGAAAGATGAGTTTTGTAGGATCACCCCCGCGTATGCGGGGAAAAGAAAATTTAATTTCTGGTAACTTTTTCAATTTAAGGATCACCCCCGCGTATGCGGGGAAAAGCCGGCAGAATGTCAAGAGGAAGTTGACAAAAAAGGATCACCCCCGCGTATGCGGGGAAAAGATGAGCAGGCACGGAAACTACAAGAAAAGTGTCGGATCACCCCCGCGTATGCGGGGAAAAGCATAAAAAATAGACGTATACA
Source organism: Ruminococcus flavefaciens (assembly GCA_023667045.1). Classification (GTDB taxonomy): domain Bacteria; phylum Bacillota; class Clostridia; order Oscillospirales; family Ruminococcaceae; genus Ruminococcus; species Ruminococcus flavefaciens_AC. The sequence goes on from JAMPAU010000039.1 coordinate 1,079, forward strand.
GAAATACGTCTAGGATCACCCCCGCGTATGCGGGGAAAAGACTAAAAAAGAAGCTAAAATTAGCGGTTTTTATAAAACTGATTATTAAATTTCATTTAACTTCTCAAAGACCCTATAAGTAAGCATACAATCATCAACAGCCCTGTGCTTGACCTCATCTTCAATTCCCAGATGTGAAGCAACTACAGATAAACTATAACGTGACAAATTTTTTATTTTTTTCCTTGCCAGTTTCATTGTATCTATAGTTTTGTTCTTTATAATTGGAAAACCATTATTTTTACATGAAATTTGCAAAAATCTCATATCAAAATCAATATTATACCCTACTAAAATATCATCTCCACAGAATTCCAGAAACTGTTCAAGAGCTTTTTTCTGTACAATACCATTCTTCGCCAAATCATCTGAAGTAATTCCTGTAAGCCTTGATATTTCATCTGGAATTTGACTATCACATTGAACAAGTACAGAAAATTTACTGCTTATCTGACCGTACACAACCAGCACTGCTCCGATTTCAATAATTTTATCCTCATCTTTCAAACCTGTCGTTTCAATGTCAACCACAACATATCTTTCATAGTTATCTGAAGAATTTCGTTTCATCTGAGAAAGACGGTTTATGTGATTCGTTACGACTTTAGATGTTTCCTTATATTTTTTGTTTTCATCTGACTTAAAATTCCGACGGACAAGTTTCACACCATCAAAGTCAACTGGTTCCCATTCCGTATTATGTATACGAAAATCCAGTTTCTGCTCACAATTTGCGTAAAAAGCCATTGAAGCACGTCCGTTTTTTATATTTTCACATATTCTGTCCCATACTGCGTCACGAATTCTTGCATTTAGATTTCCAACAAAAACATTAGTATCTATTTCGATAAGCCATTTTGTCAAATCGCCTCTTAGTTTTGGAGGACAGTTGCTTAATGTTATTACAACCATCATACGCTTTCACCTAAACCATATTGTTTTCCGTAATCAACGAGATTATTTTTATCGTCCCAAAGGTACATCACTTTATCCTCTGTATATTCATTTTCACTCATAAGAAGATATTTTATGTCTTTTACCATTCTTTCAAGAAGCCGTACCTTGACCATTTCATCTCTTACTCTATGCCGTACAACTCTTGATATATCTTCCGTTTCCTGTGAAGCGATTTCAAAGGCGATTGGTATAGTGATTTCCGCTTTATAGAGGTCTGCAATGTCATAAACAAATGAAAGCTCATGCCCTACGTGCACAAATCCAAGTGCCGGAGAACAGCCTATCGCACAGATAACCGCATGAGCAAGTCCGTAAAGACAAGCATGACTTGCTGAAAGAGCTTGATTTATCGCATTGGAAGCATTAAAATCATTGTGATTGTACTCTCTCACAGTCCAATCCACTCCCCATTTTTTCGACAATTCTCTATAAACTTTTCGTATACGGCTACCTTCTCTGCCTCTGAGTTGCTGTAATGTTAGACTGGACACATCTTCATCGGGAAAACGCATACTGTACATCTTTTTTGCAACATCAAGATGTTTTCTTTGATTAGATACAAGTTCTGCCTGTCTTAAAATAAGATGTGAACTGTGTGTAAGAGGTCTGCCACCGGCATAGTATCTCACGCCATGCTCACCTATCCAACAAACACTGACACCAGAATCGCCGATAAGTTCCATAGCTCTGTGTGTAATTTCAGTACCAGGACCAAGCATCAAGACAGAAATCATCCCAGAGGGGATATTAGTTATTCCCTTTTCATCAATTACAGTTATTGCACTATCTTGACGATTTATTTTGCAGTGTTCAAGATAAAGGAATGTTATCCTGTCGGTTATTTGTGGGAGAGCTTGAATATCGGGCTTTATCATACCTGCTGACTCTGCCATAACGCACCTAAACTTTCATAATAGTAAGAAATCCCATACCATATGCTTTTCCTCTTCCGATTCCGTTAGTAAGAGCATTTCGGAATAAATCAGCGTCTGTCACCTCAAGTATTCCCTCATATGTAACTGACAGCAGTGATATTTTTTTACTTTCCTTTTTATAAAATTTAAACCACCTGTTCTGTACAATATCAAAAGAATTTTCAGTAACGGAAAATCCATTTTTTTCAGACCTTTTAATAAGCCATTCTTTTTGAAAATCTGTCGTTATATGTGCAGAAACCTGTCCACGTTCTTTATTTTTCTGATGTGGCATTGATTTAGTAGGATTAGCAGTTAAACGAAAACGCCATTTATCACCGTTTTTTATTCTGTCAAGAAGTCCGTCGTAAACTTTTATTTCATATGAAGATTCTTTATATCCAAACTGCGAACAAAATGACGAAAGTTCAGGCTTGCAATCGCTTAGAAGAAGCAGATAAAGCTGATTTTCAATACAGTCAATACGCCACAGATTGCGTTTTCTTTTACCTTTAAATGAATGCTCTACTGCCCCATGAAAAATACTTGGAGAATTTAACGCTTTAAGAGTATTTCTGTTATACCTGTCAAGAGATATTCTTGATAAAAACATATGCTTCACCCCAATTCTGCCATAGCATCATGTATTGTAGATGCAATATCTGTGCTTTTGTCAACATAGCCATAATCTTTTATTTTTCTCCAGCTGAATTTTCTTTGAACCGGACTGAACGAAACAGGAACATCACGGATTACAGCTCCATTATTATCGTCGCTATCAGCAATAATACGAAGTTTGCATTGACTTTTATCATATATACGTTTCTGTCTCCATTCTTCCAAAAGCCACTGCTCATCTTTCAGTGCGGTAATAAGAGAAGTATCACGCATTCCAATAATAATCGGCATAGTTGGCGGACATGAACGCCGTCCCAGAAAAAGAGGAAATACAGGATTTTTCAGAGCATTTTCAATAGTATTCAGAAATTTCACATTATCACTTTCAAGACCTACAAGAAAAATTGCGTCCGACAGATAATAACGGTTTGTAACAAACGGATTTTTATTGACTGCTTTATTTACAGCAATATGGTAATCACGCACAAGACTGCCTTCTTTGTCCACTCTTACTCCGAATTTTAGTTTATTCAAATCATCAAGGGACTTTTCACGTGAATATCCCAAAGCTGCTGCAAGCATACCAATAACCCCACTCTTAGTGGGGAATCCCATAGTTCTGCGGACATCAAATTTTGATTCGTCTCCCCATGACTGAAGCGGTCCGGCAAGCCGGAGCAACAATGTAGCCATTACATCACCTCATCAATAATATATTTGTGAAGCATATCAAGAAGCTGTGTGAGATTGACCTTATCTGCACCAAGAACGGACTCATTGCCTATTATATAGCTCTGAACAGGACTTCCACAGTAGTCACTGTATACCTTTTCTGCATACTTAAAAAGATTTGATTTCGACTTTTCAACATATCCGTCAAAACTGCTGATTGGTTTCTCAAACGCTCCACAGAGATTAACAGGCTGATTATTGCGGACAGTTACATATACAATATCAGGTAATGTTCTGTTTGCATATGAGTTTTGTTTTCCAGTAGGCATTGAACATATAAAAGCCTCAGCAAATCCTCTCACTGCGTCTGCCGTATTTTCACCTATTGTTTTAAAAAGGTCATATACATTTACAGTCGCATATCTGTACAATGTAGCTGAATTAAACTCCATAGTTCCCAGATGACCTGCTCCAGCATTATCCTCAGGCATACAATCATCAATAGCAGTAAAGTAATCATATTCATTCTGAATAGTATGTGTAGAAATGCTGTGAGCCACCTGTGAAGCCGCATCAAAATTCAAATCAGCATCATCTGCAACCATTCGTCCGAAGAGAGCAATATCAACAGACGGAGATGACTTTAATACCTGTTTATACGCTTTTTTGTCCTTTTCGCCGTTTATCGCAAGTTCAGCGAGCTTTTCAGCCTGCACACTGCTTATAAAAAACAATGCACCTGTACTGTTGCCTTTTTTCTCATTTATCTTAATGCCCGCATTTGCAAGAGACTGCACCGCAACTTTATTTGCTTCCTCGTCTGTCATATCGGGAGACAGATTTTTCAGTTTTTCTGCTATTAAACCTACAGCATATTTTGTACGGAAACCAATATTATCGCTGAAAATATCAGTAAACATCATTCTCATAGCGTGCTTCCATGACTGACTTGAAACTCTTGCACGGGTAGTACCGCCATAAACTGCGGTTTTAGGTCTGCCTGTATCATCTCTGTTGACACAGCTTGGTGGAACAGTCTGTATTACGTGAAAATCAATGTATAGTCTCTTATTATTCATTACTCTCATTCTCCTTTTCATCTGAATTATATATTGTTCTGTAAAAATCACGACCCCATGAAAGTTTTATTGCAGAGGCTTTTTCTTGATTGTAAAACAGGTATAGTTCTTTTGCAAGCCTTGCATAATCAAGAGAAATACTTTCTTTTTTACTTTTCAAAAGCTGTACCAAACCTCTCATATGATATGCCAAATCATCTTGAGAAACAGACGTTACAACAAGATTCAGACGTTTAAGTATACGTTCAGTATCTTCTTCTTTATTTTTCACAAGACGAGCGACAGCACACCCTACTGATATACCCCTTTGATTTATGCATATATCATTTCCCTGCTGATGAAGTGCATACAGTGTTAACGCTGTATATATTGCCCATTCAGCATTTGAAACTTCCCTATGCCCCATAAGTTCGATAGGAAGACCATCAAAAATCATTCCCCAAAGTTCAGGAAGTTCTCCTGCTTTTTTACCGATACCATGACGCAGATTTGCCATAATTTTTCTGCCTGCTCTAACATCGTAAATACTTTGAATATATTCTATTTTTGAAGCAACATAATTGTAAACCAAATCGCTTTTACTCATTTTTGCCGTCACCTGCCTGTTTAAAAATCTTTCTTATCTGAGACGAGAATATATTCAGTGCCTCTGCTGAAGATGTAATTTCTTTTTTATTTTCCTTTTCAATTTTATATCGTCCGAAAATTGCCATATCGCCTGTCTGTACAGCAAGTTCGTTTCCGAACTGTAATGTAATTCTTCTCAGTTCCGATTCAAGTTTTTTACAATATTCGTCCATATTATAATCGGTTTTAAGCTCTGCAAGCCATAATCTGAACGGACGGTCAATCATGTCATAAAACTGTACCTTTGCATTCAGTTCTCCCGACTGTTCTGTTTTTGAATCCTTGTCTGTTCTTCCGCAAGCTTTCTGAAGATTTTTATAAAGGAAATATACTTTCATAGATGCTTGACTGCATTTTTCAATTTCATCATTGATACGTGTTCTCCACGCAAAACCAACTTTAAGAATAAGCTGAGAATGAAACGTTAAACTGTCGCTGACCACATCAATAACAGGGAGAGAAGTAGCCTGTTTGTAATCATATATAACTGCCGATGTAGTGACATTTATCATATAATCATTATCAAGAATATTATACCCTATTAATTTATTTATCCATTTTATAATTCCGGGAGTTCTATGGTATTCTTTGTCTTCACCGTACATATCTCCGTCAAGTACAGCGATACTGCCAAATTCCTGCCATGCCTTTTTTGAAGTATCATAAAGTTTCGGCTTATATTTACATTGCGAATCTTTATTTTCCTTGTAACCTTTCCATAAGGTCATCTGTTCATCTATAATATCATTTTCCTCAAAATAATCACCGCCGGAAATATAGTATCCGCTAACCAAGCCGTTTTCCCTGCATAAGTACAATTTCCTTGACTGCAATGAAAGCAGTTCAGCCTGATTATTTGGAATGGCTATGAGAGTATTGAACTCATTTGAATTATTGTCAGATTCCCATGAAGGAGTGCTTTCATATATTCTCTTTTCAATATCATATTCAGCATTATAATTCAGCATAAGTGTTTCAAAAAGATTTTTTCCATTGACAGCAATCAATGACAACTGACTTGTCCATGTTTTTTTAGGTGTAGGTTTTTTGGCAGCAATATCATCAAAACAATTTATATGCAATAGCCACCTTGCCGCCTCGGAATATGAAAGAAGTCTGCCATCATTATGCCTGTCTGAAAACATTCTCGGTTTATTTCCGCTCTCAAACAATGAGCCTATCATTTTTGCCGTGCTGTAAGGGTTGCCCTTTCCTTTCACCGAAACTGACTGATAAAACGGATATTTTTCGTCAAACAGCCAGAAACGGTCATGCCATTTTTCAAAATACCGCTCTATAGGTTTATTTGGAATATATCCGTCATTCCAGATTTTTTCCCAATTATAACGTGGAAAATCCACATCATCGCTTATATCAACATCATTTCCGTCAGAATCATATCGGGAAAATATTGTGTGCATTAATGCGAGAAGAAGTCTCAGTACAGCAAAATCCTGCGATTTTGTCTCACCTGCAAGCTCTGTATACATATGAGCATTCAAGAATATATCTTTCAGACTTACTTCTTTTATTGTCAATTCAGGAGTTTTGACACATATCCATGATTCGTCAATCAGATTAAATTCTCTTTCCATATTTCACCCCTATTCTGAAATCATTTCAAGTCCAAATTCTTTACTGTAGTGCAGTTTTTTTCCTATAAGTTCAACTTCGGAATTGTCGTCTACCAGCAACAACAATTCACCGTCAAGCCATTTAGATTCCCTCCAGTTTTTCGGCATATCATCAAGAGCCTTGACGGTTTTATTAAAATTATATTTGCTACTAAAATAAAATGGCAACTTTAAACGTTGCATTGCTATCAACCTTGCTTCTGTATCACTAAGTACCTGCGTTGTATCAAATACAACTGAATCTGTTACTGACGGTAAGCAATAACCAGTATCTGATTTTTTATGCATTAAAATCACTTCAATAGTCTCATCTGAATCTCTTACTGAAGCCTCAGCGGAAGAATTATTCCCCGCATCATTGTCAAGGAAATCAGCTAATGTATTCTTAAAGCGAGATTTAAGCATATTTGATTTTATACAATACTTTTCCGCTTTAGTTTTTTTATCACTAAGCCCCCTTTTAAACTCTTTATATTCCGCACTACCGTATTCTTCGTCGTTTTCCGGTTCATTATATACACTGCTTACAAGATACGGTATACACTGTGGGATTATCAGCTCCTTAGGCAGATAATTTTCTGTTCTTTTAAGTATCCATTCACTATATATCATACTGCTTTTACTTTCAGCAGGACGCAGAATTGCAAGCTCCGCATTTTTAAGTCTGTCGGGACGTATTCTTTCATGGCGATGAAGTCTGCCCGAACGCTGAAGCAGTAAATCCATAGGGCAAATCTCGGTTACCATAAAATCGAAATCCAAATCAAGAGACTGCTCAATTACCTGTGTTCCGACAACAATAAGTTTATTTCTGATTTCATAAGAAGAATCTTTTCCGGTTGCCTTAAGAAGTTTTTTTTCAATGTCCGCACGGTCGGCGGCAGTAAATCGGCTATGGAAACATATTACTGAAAAATCAGACATTTCCGCAGATATTTTTTTACTTATCTTCTGTGCGTAATCTACAGTATTGACAATTACAGCTGCACAGCCACCGTCTGAAAGTTTTTCAGCAAGTACTGTAATTAACATGGATTCGTCTACTTCATTGACAGATATATGTTTATTGGGAGTATCACTTTCAATTGCTTTCTGCATTACATTATTTCCGCACGTCCATGTAAGTACAGGATAAGCAAGACTGTTTTCATTTGAAATAATAATATTTTTATTCTGATTTAGATATGCTTTTATAAGTTCGGCTCTTCTCTGTGGTGGAAGAGTCGCTGAAAGTACGATTACTGGCACTTTATATGCACCTAACCATGTAAGTGTGCGGTCAAGATAAACATTCATATATGCATCATAAGCATGACATTCATCAATAATAACAATCTTACCCGAAAGTCCAAGATGACGTAACATAACGTGTCTTTGTTTAAGAGAAGCAAGAAGAAGCTGGTCAATTGTAGCTATAACAAAATCAGCAAGCAGTGCTTGCTTTCTTCCCTCAAACCATTCATGAACTATAACACATTCGTCACCAGAATCTTCAGCTTTTCCTTTAAACATCTCTTGATATTCTTCATTCAGTTCCGTCATACCGTGTGCCAGACGGATAGTATGATATTTATCATCACAGCCCTTTGCCCAATCACGTATTCTTCCAAAGATACCGTTCGCCGTTGCCTGTGTAGGAAGACCAAAATAAATACCGCCTGCTCCAAATTCTGCTGAAAGGATCTCTGCTGAGGCAAGTGCCGTTTCGGTTTTTCCGATTCCCATAGGTGCTTCGAGTATGTATATTCCCTCTTGTGCATTTTCAGATACCGTTTCCATAACGGCTTGCTGTATATGATTTGGCTCATAAGAAAATCTTGTTCTGAAAAATTCTGATAAACCATACTCACGAATAATATCTTTAGCGTTTTCAGCTTCCCACCTATTAGGAAAATCTAATTTATCCCACGCATATTTGCACCTGTTATTACATTCCTCATCACTGATATTGCTGTATATATCAATATACGGAAAATAATTTGTATTACTTGCTATCCAGTCGCTCATAATAAGCAGTCCTGTAATTATCATCTGCGTTTTTACATCGGGTTTTGGAAGTTTATCAACAGAAGACCAGCCTGTTTTTCTAAGTGAATAGTCAATCCATTCAGTCCACAATCCACGCCATTTCTGTTCTTGTTCGTTATTTTGTCCAAAATAATTAGCAGAATAGCTTGTAAGCTGTTCTCTGTAATTCTGTACAGCCCGTCCATGATGTGAGCCGATTATCACAGATATTTCTTTCGGAAATTTAAGTTCCTCAAGAATAACCTGTCCTGCAATATTATGGGGAGATTTAGAATATTCAGTAATGCCGGAAACTTTCAGTCCGTTATCGAAAAGCATTTCAGTATGATTTTCTATATTTGGAGTTATCTTTTTCTGAAATGCAGGCGTTATCTTTCCAATATCATGAACCAAAGCAATAAGTCGGCAAAAATTTTTTGCTATATACTCACTTTCCTCAATATCATAGCTTGCATTGAGGTTAATTGCTATATAACGTCTTGATGATTTCGGAAGCCATTCTTCATACAAACGCTCCATTATAAATTCCGTATCTAAAGCGTGTACCTTATATGGAAGCCATTTTGTTTTATCATTGCAGTTGCTTTTAGCTGCAATTAGGTCAATATACTGCATGATATTTCACTCCAATACATTATAACTATTCAGTTTATTTACTAATGTAACATATATTTCCGAATTTGTCAAGTATTTTTTGTAGATTTTTTCTATCAAGTTATAGACATTTATTCACTGGCAGTGACGTTTTCTAAATGATTATATCCAATTTTCAGCTTATTTTTCTGTTTAGCATAATTTCACTAAATGTCCATTCCTTGTGTATTTAGACTAATTTTAATTTTTTTAACATATCACATGATTATTCAATCTAATTATTAAATAGTCGTATTGTAACTATTCAGTCTATTTACTAATGTAACATATATTTCCGAATTCGTCAAGTATTTTTGTGGATTTTTCCTATCAAGTTATAGACATTTATTCACTGGCGGTGACGTTTTCTAAATCATTATATCCAATTTTCAGCTTATTTTTCTGTTTAGCATAATTTCACTAAATGTCCATTCCCTGTTTATTTAAACCAATCTTTAATCTTTCAACATATATTTCAATCCAATTATTAAATATCCACATTATAACTATTTAGTCTATTCACCAGTATAACATATATTTTTAATTTTGTCAAGTGTTTTTGTAAATATTTTCTATCAAGTTATAGGCATTCATTCACTAATGGTGATGATTAGGAGCGAAACAGGCAGCAGAAGAGCTTGGGATACCGAAAGGAACGCTTGGAGGCTAGGTAAAGAAGGTAAAAGACGGAGAGATAGATACCGGAATCGGAAGCAGAAAACCGGAAGAATCGCTCAGTTTTGTACAGCAGCTGGAGGAAGCGTCGGCTTTTTTCGCAGCGAGCCGTCAGAAGTATGCAAAAAAGAAAGAATGAAATTCATAGTCATTAAGACCGAAAACGGCGTAATAACGGAAAAAATTGCATTTTACTGTAAGGCGTTGGAAGTATCAAGGCAGGGATTTTATGAATACTTGAAAAACAAGGATAAGC
>JAMPAU010000003.1 GCA_023667045.1 Ruminococcus flavefaciens
TATTATATCACCAATTTCAGCAAAAGTCAAGTAAAAAAAGTCTCTCAAATTTTCTAATTTTTTAGTTATTCTGCACACATTTTATTTAGAAAGAATAAGCTTATTGCCGTCTTCAAGGGGCAATGTAATTCTTCCGTCATCTTCAAATGTGAAAGTCCAGCCTTTTTTTCCGTCACTTGTAAAAGTAAGTTCATTTGATAAACAGCTCCAGTTACCTTTGAACTTATCCAAAGAATCTTCAAGTTTTCCCGTATTATCGGCATTTACTATAAGTCTGCAAAAATAATCATCAGCAGACCCATCGCTCATTTTTGCCACTTCGTCAATAGTCATTTCTTCGCCGTTTTTCATTTTCACCGCTACGCTGTTCCATTCTCCTAAAAAATCCTCATCATGTATAAGCTTAACGGTAGCCACCTGTGAATACTCTGATTCAGATGATTTTTCTTCACTGTTTCCGCACGAAACAAGTCCCAACAAACACACAAGCATTGCTATGCACAATATTTTTTTAAGTTTCATTTATTTCCTCCATAATATTATTGAAATCATACGTTTTAATTATACCATAAAAAAGTGTATCTTAAAAGAAAACAATGTAAATATATTGTGTCCGGACTGTAAATACAATAAATAACTAAAAAGCAGACAGTTTATCCTGTCTGCTTTTAAATTATGCCATAAGCTTAACCATAACGGCTTTCTGAGCATGGAGACGGTTTTCAGCCTCCTCAAAGATTTCCTTAGCGTGTGCCTCAAAAACCTTAGCAGTGATTTCTTCCTCACGGTGTGCCGGCAGACAATGCAGTACCATTGCATCGTCGTGGGCAACTGCCATGAGTTCGTCGTTAATCTGATAGCCAGCAAAAGCCTTTTTACGCATTTCGGCTTCACCCTCTTGACCCATTGAAGCCCAAACGTCTGTAATGAGAACGTCTGCATTTTCAGCGGACTTAATCGGAGAATCAGTTATTTCAAAGTTATCATACTTGCTTGCAAATTCAAGGATTTCAGCCGGAGGTCTGTAGCCGTCCGGACAAGCAACAGATACAGCCATACCCACTTTAAGACAGCCTACAATAAGAGAGTTTGCCATATTGTTGCCGTCGCCGATAAAGCACATTTTGAGACCGTCAAAACTGCCCTTAAATTCACGGATAGTCATGAGGTCGGCAAGTACTTGGCACGGGTGGCAGAAGTCAGTAAGACCGTTTATTATCGGAATACTGCCGTATTCAGCGAGGTCTTCCACTTCTTTCTGCTCAAAAGTACGTATCATTATACCGTCAAGATAGCGTGAGAGAACTCTTGCAGTGTCCTGAACCGGTTCGCCTCTGCCTATCTGTAAATCATGTGATGAGAGGAAAAGCGGATAACCGCCGAGCTGATACATACCTGTCTCGAAAGATACACGGGTTCTTGTGGAAGCCTTCTGAAAAATCATTCCGAGAGTTTTTCCTTTGAGGTGTGGGTGCGGAATACCGTGCTTTAGTTCATATTTAAGCTGGTCGGCGAGATTGAGTATGTCAATAATTTCTTCGCCGGTGAGGTTGAGCATTTTAAGTAAGTGTTTCATTGAAATTTATTCCTTTCATTAAATTATTGTTGTTTATTTTTCTGCTTTTTTTCCTTTGCAATCTGCTCTATAACTTTCGGCTGACGGTTTGCGTCCCCGAAAATCTTATCAATGACAACGGCAAAAAGCGGTATATAGTCATCAAAAATCTTGTCGTTTATATCAAGGTCATACTGTAATTCGCCGGAAATTGAAACGTTTGTTTCAATCGTCCCTTTTTCTTCCTCGCCATCCATAATAGTGAAGTCACGGCTGTTTTTGCTTACAAGCTTATAAAAAATGTCATTGCTTTTGCACTCGATTGTAGGGTCAAGGAATTTCGACTTGCAGTTAATTCTCATAAAAATATCGTCATTGAGAATGACAGAATATGACAAGGAATCCACGCTTGCGGTCATGAGGGTATAGAGGTGGTAGTTGCTCGCATCAAGGAGAACAAGCCTTTTATTGTTGCCAAAACCTTTCTTTTTTATGGTATAGAGAGTTCTTGATTTTTTGTCCTCAACGCTGTATTTGTTATCGCCTTTTATAAGTACCATCAACTGCATAAATCATTCCTCCAGTATATCAATCAAAATTTTTAATCCGTCTCCGATTTCTTCTGAAGATATAGTAAGAGGAGGCAGAAGTCTTACTTTGCTTTTGGCTGTCAGTACAAGAAGTCCTTTATCGAGTGCTTTTCTTGCAACGTCTGTTGCGTTTTTAGTTTTCAGTTCTATGCCAATCATAAGACCAAGACCGCTGACAGATACAACTTCACTGCATTCCGCAAGCCTGCTTCTTATAATTTGTGACTTTTCATTTATTGATTCAAGAAAACCGTCGCTTTCAAGTCTATCAATAACGGCAATACCGCCAGCACAAGCTATAGGATTTCCGCCGAATGTAGAGCCGTGAGTTCCGGAAGTAAGTACACCACTGCATTTTTCATTAGTGAGACAAGCACCCACAGGCACACCTCCGGCAACACCTTTTGCAAGAGTAGTTATATCGGCTTTTTTACCGAAATGCTCACCGGCAAGGAATTTGCCTGTTCTTCCTGCACCTGTCTGTACTTCGTCTGCAATAACGAGTATGTCCTTTTCTTCACAGAGTTCATAAACGGCGTTAACAAAATCCTGATTAAGAGCGTTTACACCGCCCTCGCCCTGAACATATTCAAGCATAACGGCACATACTGTATCGTCAAGCTTTGATTTGAGGTCATCAATGTCGTTTGCAGTAACATTTATAAAGCCCTCAAGAAAAGGGAAAAAGTAATTATGGAAAACGTCCTGACCTGTTGCGGAAAGAGTAGCAAGAGTTCTGCCATGAAAAGAATTTACGAGAGTTATAATGTTGTGACGGTTTTTTCCGTACTTGTCAAAACTGTATTTCCTTGCGATTTTAATAGCACATTCGTTAGCCTCAGCACCGCTGTTTCCGAAAAATACAGAATCATAACCGGATATATTGCAGAGTTTTTCAGCAAATTCCGCCTGAATGCCGGTATAGTAATAATTGGAGCTGTGCTGAAGTGTTCTGACCTGTCTGCAAACTGCGTCAGCCCACTTTTCATCACAGTAGCCGAGCGAGTTAGTGCCGATACCGCTACCAAAATCTATATATGTCTTTCCGTTTTCGTCGGTACAGTGTCTGCCCTCGCCTTTCTGCATAACAAGCGGATAACGTCCATAAGAGTGCATAACGTGCTTATCAAATTTTTCAATTGTGTTCATAATAAAAACAAATCTCCTTAACTGTCTGTAATATATTCAGACAAATTCACAGTTCTATATAATTATAACTCTCTTTGTGACCTAAAATCAATATCCACAGCAAGCAAATAAGTAAATTTTCTGTTTATCTGTTATTATATTATACAAACTGTGTGCCTATACCTTCATTTGAAAGTATCTCAATAAGAATAGAATGAGGTACTCTGCCGTCTATGATAACGGTCTTGTGAACGCCACGCCTTACAGCCTCGACACAGCATTCTATTTTCGGAATCATACCGCCGGAAATAATACCCTGTCTTTTAAGGAAAGGCACATCGCTGACATTTACTTCCGGAATGAGAGTGGACGGGTCATTCTTATCTCTGAGAAGTCCGGCGATGTCAGTCATGAGTATGAGATTTTCCGCACCGAGTTCAGCGGCTATTCTTGCGGCGGCAGTATCGGCATTGATGTTGTATGTATTGCCCTGTTCGTCTGTAGCGACTGTAGCTATAACCGGAATATTTCCATTAGCGAGAGCGTCAAGTATAGGTTTGGTGTTTACTTCTGTAACCTTACCTACCCAGCCTAAGTCCTGACCGTCTTCAGTAGTCTGCTTTTCGGCTTTAATCATACCGCCGTCGATTCCGCAAAGACCAACGGCACTGCCTTTATGCTGTGCAAGAAGCTGTACGAGTTCCTTGTTGACTTTTCCGGCAAGAACCATTTTCACGACGTTTACTGTGTCGTCATCGGTATAGCGGAGACCGTTAACAAAACGGCTCTCTATGCCGAGTTTTCCGAGCATATCATTGATTTCAGGACCACCGCCGTGTACGAGTACGACCTTAACGCCTACCAGTGACAGCAAAACAATATCTGTCATTACAGCGTCTTTGAGTTCTTTGTTTGTCATGGCGTTACCGCCGTACTTGATTACGAGAATCTTGTTGTTATACTTTTGTATATAAGGAAGTGCGTTAATAAGTATCTGTGACTTATCGCTGTTTGAAATTTTTTCCATTTTATATCACCCCGCTTAATTATTTTTTTGCCCACTTCTTAGGTTGAAAATCTTCCTGTGAATCCTCTGGAAGTTTTTCTGGAAAATATACTACCTTGCCTTTTTTCGCAAGATTATTGAGCGACTTAATTGTTATCTGTTCAGCCAACTCATAAGTCACCTCATCACCTTTATCGGAAAGCAATTCTTGAAAATCTTTTACAATAACCTCCGTTTTCTTTGGCTGAAGTCCAAGAACACCATAAACTTCATTGTCTATGTCAAGAAGTTCTTCTCCTGGTTTAAGCTCTCTGAGTCTCTTAGCATTAAAACTTGCCATATCTGAATAAGCCATTTTATATAACCTCCATTAAGAACGGTAATCGCCGTTTATTTTTACATAGTCATAAGTGAGGTCGCAACCCCATGCAACCGCTCTGCCTGCTCCGTTGCCGATAGAAATATCAATGATAATTTCTTCCTCGCCGAGAATTTCCTTTGCCTTTTCCTCTGAAAATTCCACACCTGCACCGTTTCTGCAAACCTCAATACTGCCCTTTTCTGAACCTATCGAAACATCAACCTTGTTTATATCAAAGTCAGCATCAGCATAACCCACTGCACAGAGTATACGTCCCCAGTTAGCGTCCTCGCCGAACATAGCAGCCTTGAAAAGACTTGACGTTATAACAGACTTTGCGACAGTTTCAGCAGTTTTTTCAGTATCAGCACCATGACAGATACACTCAATCAATTTTGTTGCACCCTCGCCGTCACGAGCCATTTTTCTTGCAAGGTTCATCATTACTGCATAAAGAGCATTGACGAACTTTTCAAAATCCTCGTTTTCTTTAGTTACCGGAATGTTTTCAGCAGTGCCGTTTGCAAGTACGCAGACCATATCATTTGTTGAGGTGTCGCCGTCAACGCTTACACGGTTGAGGGTTATTTTTACAACGTCGCTCAATGCATGCTGAAGAAGTTCCGCTGAAATATCAACGTCTGTAGTTATGAATGTTAAAGTTGTAGCCATATTGGGATGTATCATTCCACTGCCCTTTAACATACCGCCCATTGTGCAGGTTTTTCCGCCTAACTCAAACTGCACGGCTACTTCCTTAACCTGTGTATCGGTAGTCATAATAGCCTCGACTGCTCTTGAGTTGCCGTCATATGTCAGACCGTCAACAAGCTCTTTCATGCCGTTTGCGATAGGTTCAATAGGTAAAATCTGTCCGATTACTCCGGTTGATGCAACTATAACATCGTTTTCGTCAATGCCTGTTTCAGCAGATACAAGACTGCACATTTTCTGAGCCTTTTCAACGCCGTCTGCATTGCAGGTATTAGCGTTTACTGAATTTACGATAACGGCTTTTGCAGTACCATTTTTAATGTGTTCTTTAGTTACAAGTATTGGAGCACCTTTTACTTTATTTGTCGTATAAACCGCAGCCGCTGTACATTCCTTGTCAGCAACGATAAGTGCAAGGTCGTTTTTCTTTTTTGCCGGAAGTGCGTTATTTGCAACCGCTGAGTTTTCCTCTGTGCTTGTAAGAGGTTTATGAGCAAGTCCGCACTGAATGCCGTTAGCCTTAAAACCCTTTGAGGCACACACACCGCCATCAACAAAAGTCACTCCGTTAACTTTTTTAAGATTCATTATATTTACAACTCCTTTATTAAGTATCTATACGCACCAGTTCACAAAGGGCTTTATTCCTATAGAAAATATCTTCTCTTAAAGTAAAGCCCTGCTTTTCCCAGAAAGCATTCCCTACTTCATTATACTTGAAAACAAGCAGTGCAACTTTACTTATCCCCTCGTTTTTCAAAGCCGAAAGACAGGTATTTACAAGCTCTGTCCCTATTCCGCACCGTCTGTACTTTTCGGCAACGGACATATGATATATGTAATCTCTGCGACCGTCATTTCCGCTGATAATTACACCCACAATTTCGCCGTCTTTTTCTGCCACAAAACAAGTCGCCGGATTGCGTTCAAGTAAACGTTTTATTCCGTCACGGGAATCATCAACATCATTGAAACCCATATTTTTACAGGAAAGCCAGAGAGCATAAACCCTGTCATAATCTGAGATATTCATTGTGCGTATATTCATTATTTATAACTCCTTATTGTCAAACCTCACATTAATCTGTGGGTCATAAAGCGGACAGTCAAATTCAAGCATAATGTCAATTATCTTATTCAGACTGCTGTAATCCATACTTTCTGAACACTCAAAAAGCACAGCCTTTTCATGCGTTTCAATGGTAAACGAACTGTTTTCAGATTCAAAATTATATTCGTCAAGTCTGCACCATTCTGAAAAAACTTCATTTACACGCCGGAGGATTTTATTTATATCAAGATTTTCAAGTCCGGATATATTTTCCTCACTGCATAACTTTTCATATACTTCATGACTGTCCGCATAAAAACCGTATGTATTTTTCCAGAATACCAACTGTCTGCCCATATCAGACAAGACCTGTTGTTTCGTCAATGCCCATCATGATGTTGAGACACTGCACACCTGCACCGCTTGCACCCTTGCCGAGATTGTCAAGACGTGAACAAAGTAAAATCTGTTCGTCGTTTCCGAAAACAAAAACCTGCATTTTGTTAAGTCCGCTGAGGGTATTGGAAGCAAGGAAAAATGCTTTTTGCTCCTCTGCTGACATAAACGGCATAACCTCAACAAGTTTAGCGTTTTCATAATGTTTCATGTACATTTCGTGGATTTTTTCAGCAGTGATATTTTTATCAAGCTGTCGGGTCTGTATCGGCACGCTTACTACCATACCGCTGAAATAGTCGCATATTATCGGATTGAACATTGGTTTATAAGCCAGTCCGGAGACAGCCTGCATTTCGGGTAAATGCTTGTGTTCCTGTGAAAGTGCATACTGTCGGGGACTGTTGTATTCATATGGTTTTTCGTCGCTTTCGTAAACTGCTATAGCTTTTTTGCCTGCTCCGCTGTATCCGGAAGTTGCATATGCAAAAACCGGAAAGTCCGCCGGAATAATACCGTTGTTGACAAGCGGATATACTATTGAGGCAAAACCGCTTGCATAGCAACCCGGCACTGCTACCCTGTTTGAAGTTCTTATCTTTTCACGGTGAGCTGGTGAGAGTTCCGGAAAACCATAAGCCCATGCCGGATTGGTACGATGTGCGGTTGAAGCGTCAATGATTCTTACGTGGTCGTTGTTTACGAAAGACACAGCCTCACGTGAGGCAATGTCCGGAAGACAAAGAAAAGTATAATCCGACATATTTATAAACTTTGCCCTCTCTGCTGAATCCTTTCTTTTTTCCTCGCTTATACGGAGAATCTCAACATCATTTCTGTTCTCGAAACGCTCCAGTATTTTAAGACCGGTCGTACCCTCCTGACCGTCTATATAAATCTTTACAGACATATTTATTTCCTCCTGTTTTTTTTGCGTTTGTTGACTTTTCTTTCATATTTGGCACGTTTAGGGTCTTCAAGGTCTGATTCATCTTCAATCATGGAATGCCACACGCTTATAATAAGAGTAAGAATAACTATCAATGCAAACCAGAAAATATGCCCTTTTACATTGACAGCCAGCCACAAGCCCATGATAATCTCTCCGATAACCCATATAACTCCCATGAGCAATGAAAGACCCATTGTGAATATTACATCTTTTTTATTCATAGAAACTTATATTTCAAGTGCTTTTTTAGCAATGGCAATCTGTTCTTTTACTGCTTCCGGTGAAGGTCCGCCCTCAGACTTTCTTTCACGCACACAGGTTTCAAGGTTTATAGCGTCATAAACGTCATTGTCAAAGAGTTCCGTCATAGCCTTGTAATCATCAAGCGGAAGTGTTTCAAGTGTAAGACCTTTTTCAATGCATTGTGCCACAAGCGTACCTGTTATCTTGTATGCGTCACGGAAAGGCATACCCTTTTTAACAAGGTAGTCTGCACAGTCTGTGGCGTTTATAAAACCTCTTGCGGCGGCATTACGCATATTTTCCTTGAAAACTCTCATAGTTGAAATCATCGGAATGAAAGTCTTCACGCAGAGCTTGACATTATCCACTGCATCAAAAATAGCCTCTTTGTCCTCCTGCATATCCTTATTATATGCAAGCGGTAAACCTTTCAGCATGGAAAGAAGTGTTATCAGGTCGCCGTTTACACGTCCTGTCTTACCTCTAATAAGTTCTGTAATATCGGGGTTTTTCTTCTGTGGCATTATTGACGAACCTGTAGCGAATGCGTCATCAAGTTCAATGAACTTAAACTCCCATGAACACCACATTATAATCTCCTCTGAAAATCTTGAAAGGTGTGTCATGATAAGCGACAATGCACAGTTTAATTCAACACAGAAATCACGGTCTGAAACACCGTCAAGACTGTTCGGCATGGGAGCGGTAAAGCCAAGCAGTTCAGCGGTTTGTTTTCTGTTGGTGCGGTAGGTAGTGCCTGCTAATGCACCACTGCCGAGCGGACAGTAATTCATTCTCTTTGTCATATCGTCGAGCCTGTCAAGGTCACGCAGAAACATAAACACATACGCCATTAAGTGATGTGCAAAAGTTATTGGTTGTGCCCTCTGTAAGTGAGTATATCCGGACATGATTGTTTCCGTGTGGTTTTCAGCCATTTCAACAAGAGTTACAGCGAGTTTCTTAACAAGGTCACGGATTTCCTTTATTTCGTCACGGAGGTAAAGCCTAATATCCACTGCTACCTGGTCGTTTCGTGAACGTGACGTATGAAGTCTTTTTCCGACATCGCCGAGACGTTTGGTGAGTTCTGCCTCAACGAACATATGAATATCTTCAGCAGAGGGGTCAAGCTCCAGTTTACCGGAATCAATATCGGAAAGAATTTCTTTCAGTCCGTCAATAATCTGTAAACTGTCCTCTTTGGTGATGATACCGCAGTCACCTAACATTGTAGCGTGTGCGATACTTCCCTGTATGTCGTGACGGTACATTCTGCCGTCAAAAGCAATCGACGAATTGAAAGCATTAACAGTATCGTCAATCTTCTTGGAAAATCTTCCAGCCCACATCATATCAGCCATAATTTTAAATCTCCTTTATAATTTTATTAAATATCAATTACCCATGCATTCTTTATGATTATCAGTATAACCAGCGTTATTTGCTTCCTCAATTGATGAAAAATAAACCCTATTTTTTTCATAGGGAAGACTATCACATTGAATGCTATGGAGTTTTCCGCTGTTTTTATTAGCCACATAGTTTTTAGCTGATTCAGAGGAATCATCTCCATTACAGCCTGTAAATAACATCATGCCAGTTATTACAAAAAAAGTTATAATCTTTTTTCATATTAATCTCCAATTTTGCATTATATCATACATGATTTTCAAACTATTTTTTTATAGTTATTTTTACTGTATCAATAAACTTAATCCAGTAGTAGTCATCATCAGCCATTGTGATATTTCCGTCATAGTTCATATCATAGACAAGTATTGCGAAATTGTAATTTTTATCCGGAAAATCAGATAATATCTTTTCAAACTCTGGTATAACCTTATCTTCATACGAACACCCCGACAAAAGTTCCCTTAAAGAGCTTGTTTCTTTGTCATGAAATATTCTCTCCATGTCATCTTCGTACAATTCGTCAATGTCAAAATTTTTCATAAACTGTGAGTATCCATAGCTGTCAGATTCTTCATCTTCATAATTAACGGAAATATAATCGGAAAGCAGTTCGTCAGAATCTACATTGCCTACCCACAGTGAAACATAACACTCTGCACTATCAACCATAAAAATTCCCCCCTTTAAATTTCAAATAACGGATTGTTTTCAGCGTCATAACAGATTTCCGCACCAGTAATAATTCCGTCAGCACGCAGACTTTTAAGCCATTCTGCCAACTCATGTACGGACGTTTCGGCAAAATCCGATTCAGCTATACTGCAATCAACCTCAATGTCGTTGCTGTCTGAAGTAATCACACATACGACGTTATTATAAGTACGGTTAAACTCAACTGTCTTAGCAAATATATTCGCCGTATTGTTTTCTGAAAAATATCCGCACAAATCCATATCGTCGGAAAATTCATAATCACCTAAACAGTCAGAATAAAAATGCGAACCTATAATATTGTATATTCTTATTCGGAGAACTTCCTTTATAAAATAGTCTATTTTTTCGGCAGACACTCCGCTGAAAACAATACTGTAATATTCTGTCATTTTGTCCTCCAGTATCTGTCGTATTTTTTGCCACGACGTGATATTACGCCGTCCTCAATGAGTTTTTCGAGATACATTTCAAACTCATCTTTTTCTGTTCCTAAATTTATCAAATCAATATATGAGATTTTAGGTTTTTTCTTGATTGCGTTTATCAGAGTTTCATATATTTCCGGTTTATCTTTTTTTAAAAAAATGAGATTTTCGAGCCTTTCTAGATTATGAAACTTATAATTTATTATAATTGAGATTACTGCTGATTCAATAAGAAAAAATCCATATACATAAGACGGGTCGGGATAAAAATGCTC
Source organism: Ruminococcus flavefaciens (assembly GCA_023667045.1). GTDB lineage: Bacteria > Bacillota > Clostridia > Oscillospirales > Ruminococcaceae > Ruminococcus > Ruminococcus flavefaciens_AC. The sequence continues at coordinate 10,827 of JAMPAU010000003.1, forward strand.
ATATGGAAAATGTTTTGCTTTTTGGCTGTCTTCTTTCCATTTTATAACGTCCTCGTCTATTTTCAGCTTTTTCTGAAATAACTCCTCATGAGACATATATAAATATTCCTCACATTTATTTTTTCTAATTATTTCAAAAATATCAAATCCATTATGAAAATTTCTCATTATATAATCACTTCTATTTCGTCAGCACTGCAACCATTATATACTTTTTCATGCTAGTTTTCTATAAGCCATTTTCTGCTTATGCTTTTTGAATTTTCTGATTCTGCCTCCGCTGGAAAAACATACTCAAGATGTCCGGCACAATATCCGGATATGCAGTAAAGTGAAAACGGACAGCATTTTTCGTCAACTGACGGATAATCACAAACCATAAAATCAACATATTCTTCACAAAAAGGATATTCCCCATTAAATCTTAAAATAGTCCCTCTGTAAAGTTCATTTTTTTCATAATCAGTTAATTTCATATGTATCTTCTGTCTGAAATCTACGCTGTAAATCTTGGTATAAAGGCAGGTCTATTTCAAACTGGAAATCTACATTTATATGTACAAGTTTACCGTCCTCAAAGAAAAGACTGTACAGAGATTCGCCGGTTTCCCTGTCATCATACAGCAAAGAATCATCCGTCATATATCTGTAGCCGTCACCTAAAGCGTTCAGTACATCTTCAAAGCTGTCATACATCTTTATGCCGTTTATCACAAAAGGCTCAACGTCATTGACCTTACATACATCGGGAAGCAAAACAATATTATATATCATTATTTCGTTATGCGGTTTTACAACGGTTGCATTAGCCAGATTATCGCCTTTATATTTAAGTGAAACCGGAATAAGACGTTTTTCTGCAATTGATTTATTATAACGTGACAATGAAAAATCATCGCCGAGAAATTCCAAAGATAAAGGATAGCTTAATTTCTTGTCGCATAAATATGTTACATTCATTATTTCTTCAGTAGTCCAGCCGTCCGCATTTGGTTCAACTGTATCATAGCTTATAGGTTTATCTTCCGGAACTGATGATACTTCCGTTGAGATTTCATTATTTTGTGACGTTTCGGGCAAGGTATTATCTCCACAGCCGGACAGCATAATAACAGTTGCCATTATAAAAATTATCTGCAATACAATTTTAAACATTTTTCCCCCTGTATCACTGCATTGTATTTTCTTCAAACTCTTCTTTGCTGATTGTTTCCATAGTGTAGGTTATATTAAGGTCTTTATCGACTTCAACGTGATATAATTCAAAATATCTCAGAGGACCAGTGTCATCTGGAACATATCCTACATATACATCAGAAGTTCCGGAATTTACGGGCTTATATACTATTCCGAAAGCATCATCAGTAAAACCACTACTGCCAAGTTTGAGACCTTTCGGCTTTGCAAACCTCTTGACTTCCTGCAAAACGTTATTGTCAGAATTATAATATTCACCATGACAGACTGGACCATCACATATATGCGATATACAGAGGTTGCCGTTTTTCATAACACACGTTTCATCATACATCTTATATATTATTGTATTCCTAATACCTATACCAGTAAGCAGAATTACAAGAATTAAAAAAAGAATTAATATCAGTATAAATACGGCTTTAATCATTGTAAATATAGCTTTGATTACTTTCATATTCAGCACCTAATTTCAAATATTAATTTTATCATATGTCAAAAACCGGTATAATCTTTTTGCAGTCTGTACAGCAATATGCCTCTGTTTTTGCACCCGACAAAATTATTTTATCTTTTGACTGACGTGCAAAAAAACTTTTCTTTGATTCTTCTTCCGATGTATACGATAAAATTATCTGTGCAAGTCCCTGTGGTATACTTAAAGATACTTTGCCTTTTTCCATTTCCTTTTCACAATACGGACAATTCATTTTGTTTATCTCCTCTTAAAGTACAACAGGCAGGAGTTACCCTGCCCGTGCAAATTCAATTATATCAACCGGAAAAAATTACTTGTTGTTTCTTTTCTGGTCGAGCTTAGCCTTAACGTGAATCGGGAGACCAAAGAGGTTGATAAAGCCTGTAGCGTCAGCCTGATTGTAAACTTCATCCTCATCAAAAGTAGCGACTTCCTCATCATAGAGAGTATAAGGAGATGTAACGCCAGCGTTAATGATATTGCCCTTGTAAAGCTTGAGTTTAACGTCACCTGTAACTGTCTTCTGTGTTTCAGTAACGAATGCACTCATAGCTTCACGGAGAGGTGTGAACCACTGACCGTTATATACAATATCAGCAAACTTTATGCTGAGATACTGCTTAACTCTTGCTGTTTCCTTGTCAAGACAGATAGTTTCAAGAACTTCATGAGCGTGATAAAGGATAGCACCGCCGGGAGTTTCATAAACACCTCTTGACTTCATGCCTACGAGACGGTTTTCAACGAGGTCAGCAAGACCGATACCGTTTTCACCGCCGAGCTTGTTAAGAGTAGTAACAATTTCTGTGCCGTTCATTTCCTTGCCGTCGATAGCAGTAGGAACACCCTTTTCAAAGTGAATTGTAACATATGTGGGCTTGTCCGGAGCAACGATAGGTGAAACGCCTAATTCAAGAAAACCTTCCTTTTCGTACTGCGGTTCATTTGCGGGGTCTTCAAGGTCGAGACCTTCATGTGAGAGATGCCAGATATTCTTATCCTTAGAATAGTTAGTCTCTCTGTTAATCTTCAGCGGAATGTCATGAGCTTCAGCATAGTCGATTTCCTGGTCTCTTGACTTGATATCCCATTCTCTCCAAGGAGCGATAATAGCCATATCCGGAGCGAAAGCCTTGATAGCGAGTTCAAAACGAACCTGGTCATTGCCCTTACCTGTACAGCCGTGACAGATAGCGTCTGCACCCTCAGCGATAGCGATTTCAGCAATCTTCTTAGCGATAATCGGACGTGCAAAAGATGTGCCGAGTAAATATCTGTTTTCATAAACTGCACCAGCCTGTACAGTCGGGAAAACATAATCCTGTATAAATTCTTCCTTTAAGTCAAGAACGATAAGCTTTGAAGCACCTGTCTTCTTAGCCTTTTCATCAAGACCGTCAAGCTCTGTACCCTGTCCCACGTCAGCAGAAACAGCGATAACCTCGCAGTTGTTATAATTTTCTTTGAGCCACGGAATGATAATAGATGTATCAAGTCCGCCGGAATAAGCAAGAACGACCTTTTTGATTTCCTTAGCCATTTTAAAAACCTCCTAGACTGATTGTTAATAAGTATATTATACACTTATTACAGATAATGTCAAGAGGTTTTGAATAAATATTCATTATTTTTAAAAATATTCAGATTATGCCGAATATTATTCATAAATTATCAGATTTGATTAAAAAGGCAGTCTGCACAGATATGACAATATGGAAAATCTCACATTAAAAGCCCTTTAGTTTTGTGCGTTTTTACGATTTTTACTGAATTATTATTATTTCTCTTGATATTTTCTGTTTTTATGTTATAATAGTATTATGTATAAGTTCGTACCGCTGACTGCCGGAATTTATAACGGTATTCTCTGAAAGGCATTTCAGCGTGCGAAAAATCTAACTATATGGAGGCTCTTAAAATGCAAAATAATAAAGGCAGTAAGATTTCTGTTCTCGGTGCAGGTAATGTAGGTGCTACTATTGCTTATACATTCGCAGTAAATGGCACTTGCTCGGACGTTGTCCTTGTTGACATCAATGAGGCTAAGGCTAAGGGCGAGGCTATGGATATCCGCCACGGTATCTCTCTTGCTCAGAATATCGACATCAAAGACGGCACTTATGAGGATATAGCAGGCTCTGACATCGTTGTTGTAACTCTTGGCATGGGAAGAAAACCCGGTCAGTCAAGACTTGACCTCACTCAGAATAATGTAAATATCATCAAGCAGGTTATGCCCAGAGTAGCAGAAATTGCTCCCGATGCTGTTTATGTTGTAGTAAGCAATCCTATTGATATTCTTACATACACTATTTTAAAGTGTACAAATCTTAAAGCAAGTCAGGTTGTAGGCTCTGGTACTGTTCTTGACAGTTCAAGACTCCGCTCAATTATCGCTGAAAAGGCTGAAATCAGCCCCAAGAGCATTCATGCATATGTATTCGGCGAACACGGCGATACTTCATTTGTTCCGTGGTCTACCACAAATATCGGCGGTATGAATGTTTTTGATTACTGGAAGTCTATGGGACGTGCAGAAGAAGAACTCGACACAGACGCTATTGAAGAAAGCGTACGTGTAGCAGGTGCAGAAGTTATCAAGAGAAAGGGTGCTACATTCTATGCTATCGCTCTCTCCGTAAATAAAATCTGCGATACTATTCTGCGTGACTCAAACAGCGTTCTTACTGTTTCAACAATGGCAAACGGCAGATATGGTATTGATGATGTCTGTCTCAGTCTTCCGTGCATCGTAAACCGTCACGGCATTGCAGGTGAAATAACTCCTCCTCTCCTTGATGAAGAACTCGAAAAACTCAAGAAGAGTGCAGAATCACTTAAGAACGTTATTTCACAGCTTACATTCTGAGAATATTACGACAGCGAAGAATTTTAATATTTTTCGCTGTTATTTTTGGAAAGGAAGTAATCCCAATGAATTATGCTGAAGAATCTCTGAAAAAACATTACGAATGGAAAGGCAAGATAGAGGTAGTATGCCGTACTCCTCTTGAAACTACTGAAGACCTTTCGCTTGCTTACACTCCCGGAGTAGCACAGCCGTGTCTTGAAATACAGAAAGACGTGCTGAAAAGCTATGACTTAACACGCCGTTCAAATCTCGTGGCTGTAGTTACCGACGGAACTGCTGTTCTTGGTCTCGGCGATATAGGACCAGAGGCAGGTATGCCGGTTATGGAGGGAAAATGTGCTTTATTCAAGGCTTTCGGCGACGTTGACGCTATACCGCTCTGTGTACGCTCAAAGTCGGTAGACGATATTGTAAATACCGTCAGACTGCTTGCCGGTTCTTTCGGCGGTGTAAACCTTGAAGACATTTCCGCACCAAGATGTTTTGAAATCGAAAAGAAGTTAAAGGAATGCTGTGATATTCCGATTTTCCATGACGACCAGCACGGCACGGCAGTAGTTACGCTTGCAGCTATGCTCAACGCCCTAAAACTTACTGGAAAACACATTGACGAAATCCGTGTGGTTACAAGCGGAGCAGGTGCGGCAGGTATCGCTATTATAAGACTTCTTATTTCAATGGGTCTTAAAGACGTTGTACTCTGCGACCGCAAGGGTGCTATATACAAAGGTCGTACCGAAGACATGAATCCAGTCAAGGAAGCAATGGCTGAAATTACTAATCAGCAGATGAGAAAAGGCACTCTCGCTGAAGTAATCAAGGGTGCAGACGTATTCATAGGCGTATCAGCGCCAAACTGTGTAACTCCCGAAATGGTAAAGTCTATGGCTAAAGACCCGATACTCTTTCCTATGGCTAATCCTACTCCGGAAATTATGCCGGAAGTAGCCCTTGAAGCAGGTGCGGCAGTAGTCGGTACTGGAAGAAGCGACTACCCGAATCAGATTAACAATGTTCTTGCATTCCCTGGTATTTTCAGAGGTGCTTTAGATGTACGTGCAAGCGACATCAATGACGCTATGAAAATCGCCGCCGCTAAGGCTATCGCATCTTTTGTGACTGACGACAAACTCGCTCCGGATTACATTATACCGAGTGTTCTTGATAAATCAGTTGCACAGGCAGTAGCTAAAGCCGTTGCACAGGCTGCACGTGATACAGGCGTTGCACGCATATAAAAAAATTTTTCCGGACGGTCTAATGGCTGTCCGGATTTTTACAGGAGGAATTTTTTATGAGCCTTAATGATACGCCGTCCGGTGAGAGAATACATATAGGATTTTTCGGAAAAAGAAACGCCGGAAAGTCAAGCCTTGTGAATGCCGTCACCGGACAGGAACTTTCTGTAGTTTCGGAAGTGAAAGGCACTACTACCGACCCTGTTTCAAAGGCTATGGAGCTACTGCCTTTAGGTGCTGTCGTGATTACAGATACGGCAGGTTATGACGATACTGGAAAACTCGGTGAAATGCGTGTCCGCAAGACAAGGCAGATTCTCAACAGAACAGATATAGCCGTACTTGTCGTTGACAGCGAAACAGGTCTTTCAGAATCAGACAGAGAACTTATTGAACTCTTTAAAAATAAGAACATTCCGTTTATTATAGCCTATAATAAGTCAGACATTAAAGAAATACCATGCAATGAAAATGAAATTTCCGTCAGTGCAGTAAACAACCACAACATTCACGAACTCAAAGAAAAAATCGCCTCGCTTGCCGTTCAGAACAAAGAAAAGCATATAGTCGGCGACCTCATCAGTCCGAATGACATAATCATACTTGTGACACCCATAGACGAATCTGCCCCTAAAGGTCGTCTGATACTTCCGCAACAGCAGACTATACGTGATATACTTGATTCCGATGCTATGGCAGTTGTGACGAAAGAGTTTCAGCTTGCCGAAACACTGAAAAAAATACCGTCTCCCCGAATGGTTATAACAGATAGTCAGGCTTTCGGGTATGTAAGTAAGATAGTACCGGAAAATATCCCTCTTACGTCTTTTTCTATTTTAATGGCAAGGTATAAAGGTTTTCTGGAGACTGCCGTAAAAGGTGCTTCTGCTATATATAAATTAAATGACGGCGACACGGTTCTGATTTCTGAGGGCTGTACCCACCACAGACAATGTGGTGATATAGGAAGCGTGAAACTCCCTGCTCTGCTGAAAAAGTTCACTGGGAAAAATATAAATATAAGTCTCTCATCGGGACGTGACTTTCCGGAAGATTTATCACAATATAAACTGGTTATACATTGCGGAGGCTGTATGCTCAATGAACGTGAAGTTACGTACAGAATGAAGTCCGCACTTGACCAAAATGTGCCGTTTACAAATTACGGAATAGCGCTCGCCCTTATGAACGGCATACTTAAACGCAGTATAGAAATTTTTCCCGACTTGTTAAAACTGCTATGAAAAAAAGACTTCCATATGTTATAGGATTTATGGCGTTGCTGATTGTGGAGGTTTTAATAGCAATGTTTCTGCATGGTGGATTTATAAGAAACTATTTCGGGGACGTTATTGTGGTATGGGTTGTGTACTGTTTTGTGAAAATAATACTCCCGAAAATAAACAGTTATTTAACGGCTGTCGGCGTGATGATATTTGCTTTTGCAGTGGAGTTTCTGCAATATATTAATATAGTGGACTTAATAGGTTTAGGAAATATAAAATTCTTCTGTGTGCTTATCGGGACAAGTTTTTCACCGATTGATTTAGTCTGTTATACCGGAGGAACTGCCGTAACTCTGCTTATCATATTTATAAACGGAAAATTACAGAAAAACACTGACTGATAAAGATATGACAAAAACCATTTCTTTCCTGATTACATATAATAAAAAATAATCGTATAATCAAATCAATCCGGTTAATAATAATATCAGCTTATGCTGAAAATCTAATACAGGAGTGAAACATTATGTCAGTGAAAAGGGGAGAAATTTATTACGCCGACCTCAGTCCCGTGGTAGGTTCTGAACAGGGAGGCATAAGACCAGTACTTATTGTCCAGAATGATGTAGGCAACAAACACAGCCCTACTGTAATCGCCGCCGCAATCACAAGCCAGCGTGACAAAACTCATCTGCCTACACACATTGAAGTACAGGCGGATAAATGCGGTCTTGCTAAGGATAGTATAGTTTTACTGGAGCAGATACGCACTATTGACAAAAAAAGACTCAAAGACAAAATGGGAGAGCTTGACCTAAGAGCAATGACAAAAGTAAATACGGCTCTATCCATAAGCTTTGGTCTTGGAATAACATGATAAAAATAAAAGTCCCTTACAATCAAGGGACTTTTTATATTTATTGTACAGTGGATTCATAGTTGCAGTCAGAAATTTTCTTTGTAACGCAATCATTAAACATACTGTCCAAATCGCCGTATCCATAGAAGTAATAATTAGAAAACCAAAAATTCATTGAACCGAATTTACTGTTAAAAGTATTACTTGTCATAGAGCCGTTGCTGAGGTCAACAGAGCAAGTGCCATCATCAAGTATCATGATATTTGAGTAGTGATAGTATGTATAGTATGTTTCTTGACCGGTTTGTTCTTCTTCAGTGTTATCTTCTGTAAAGCCTGTAAGGTTTGCAGTTATCTTGTAAACACAGTACAGCTCATTGTTGTAAGATGTATAGAATCCCTCTTTAGGAGTAAGGAAATAATAACCTATAAATTCAGCACTGTCAAGAGTGTTTCCTTCTGCCCACTTTGCCGCATTGGCAGTGAAAGCGTCCATTGCCTGACTTTTCATTTTTTCCTGCATATCTTCTGGGATTTCGTCGATTGCTGAAACATATGCCGAAAGCCCCTCAACAGTAAATTCCTTTTCAAGAGCAGTAGGGATTTTTCCGTATTGCATACAGTATTCTTCAATGTCATCGCTGTAGCAGTCAAGTGTAACCTTTACAACATCTCCGCTTTTCAGACCGGAAGTTTTGTCAGCCTTAAAGTAAATTGATGGTACTTCATCAATACTGCCATTCATGCTTAACGAACCATTCGGAGAAATTCCGCTGAATGTAACGCTGAGATTTTCAAATGGGTCAAACTCCTCTGCCTCGTCGAGAGAATCAACTTTAAAATCCTTGTCCTCATATACAAACTCAACTTTATATTTTTCACTGAGCTTATCAGTCATTGAAACGTCCCAGACGTATGAAATGCTATCGCCGTTGGAGAGTTCATCGCTCTTGCTGAGTTTTCCGTCAATAACGTCTTCGAGTTCAAATTCAATTTTAAGGAGTTCCATATCTGTGGGGTCGCCTTTTATGCCGAAAGCCTCCGGATTGTCCTTTATCATCTTGTCCATGTCAAAGTGACTGGAGGCAGTTCCGGCGGTATTGTAGCCGTCGTAAGTTACTTCAAGATAATCGTTGAGATTTACTTTCTTTTCACCGCACCCCGTAAAAACTGCCATACATGATACCAGACCAGCAGAAAGTACTACTGCCTTAATCATTCCAAAATTTTTCATATAAACACCCTTTCCTGTAATTATCGTTTTTTCATAGTTTTTAAATTGTACATGACAAATAAGTACATTATGTGACAGAAAAGTGAAAAATACGTGATTCTTATGAAAATATACAATTACATAATGCAAAACGCAACAGATTTAGCGTGTAATACAGTGAGGGGGAAACTGAGCTACAGCCCCTATCAAATAAAATTACAGGAGGATTAAAAAATGAAAAAGAACAAAATAATAATATGTCTGCTTAAAATGCTCCGCAAGACTAAGGCTGACCCGAATTTCCTTGCCTTCATCTTCGGTCTCATCGCCATTGTTGCCCTCACAAGATAAACTTTTACATAATGCATATTTGTCCGTGAATGCTCATATTCTTTAATGACGAAATCAAACATCTGAAAGGGTGATAATATGGGTCTTACGGAAAAAGAGGCTTCGGCAAGGCTTAAAGAGGAAGGCGAAAACGTCCTTGAAAGCGGAAAGAAAACCAGTCCGGTTAAAATATTCTTTAATCAGTTTAAAGACGTAATGGTTATGATACTGCTCGGAGCAACCGCAATATCAGTACTGCTCGGCGAAATATCAGACGCTGTGACAATAATATTAATAGTTCTACTAAATGCAATACTTGGTTTTATTCAGGAATACAGAACCGAACACACTCTCGAATCACTTAAAGCTATGACTTCCCCGACAGCTAAGTGTTACCGTGACGGAACTTTAAAGGAAATAGACGCATCAAAGCTTGTCGTTGATGATGTTATCGAAATCGAGGCAGGCGACAGGATTCCGGCTGACTGCGTTATATTGAAATCTTTCGGATTCTTTGCAGACGAGGCAATGCTTACCGGAGAATCAGAGGCAGTCGCCAAAATCGCCGGTCTTACCAACGATACAGACAATTCTCTGAATAAGGATAATATAGTTTACTGTGGTACGTCAGCAACTAAGGGCGTTTGTCGTGCAAGAGTAATAGCTACCGGAAAACGCACCCAAATGGGCAGAATATCTGAAATGCTCACCGATATTGACAAGGAAATGACACCTCTGCAAAAAAGACTTGCTGAACTCGGAAAAGTTGTGGCTATTATATGCCTTGTGGTATGCGTGGCGGTTTTCCTTGCCGGAGTACTCAGGGGCGAAGACGTTTTTGAAATGCTCATGACAGGAATTACTATCGCTATTGCAGCCATTCCGGAAGGTCTTCCGGCTACTGTAACAATAGCACTCGCACTTGCTGTAAACCGTATGCTGAAACAAAAAGCCCTTGTCAATAAACTCCATAGCGTTGAAACTTTAGGCTGTGCCTCTGTGATATGTTCCGACAAGACGGGTACTATAACTGAAAACAAAATGACTGTTACTGAATTAAGCACAGTCGGGGAAAGCTACTATTTTAGTGGTATGGGCTACCGCATTAACGGAGGAGTTACTAAAGGCAAGGAAAATATCGCTGTAAACCCACAGAATGAAAAGTCCCTCACGGAATCGTTGAGGTGTGGCGTGATATGTTCAACCGCAACTATAAGCACTCTGAAACAGCCTAAAAACCGCAACCGTGGAAATCTTACCGGTAAAGGCGAATGGCAGGTTACAGGCGACCCCACAGAAGTAGCTTTGCTGATTGCAGGTGCAAAGGCAGGTATCACAAAATCCTCTCTGGAAACGAGTTTCAGAAAACTTGACGAATACCCTTTTGACAGCGAAACAAGATTCATGGCGGTACACTGTGCGACAGGTTCAGAAAGACGTATTTATTTCAAGGGTGCGGAAGAAGTAATAGTCCCACGCTGTACTCAGTATATGGACGAAAACGGTACAGTCAGTCCTATAACCCCGAAAATAAGACGTGAAATATCCGAAAAAGTCATAGAAATGTCCGACAAGGCTCTTAGAGTGCTTGCACTGGCTTACTGTGTATCAGATACCCTTGACCCTCAGCACAGTAACTTGATATTTTTAGGACTTTCCGGAATGATTGACCCTCCACGTGAGGAAGCTAAAACCGCTATCCGCAAATGTGCAAATGCCTCTATACGTACTGTCATGATTACTGGAGACCACATAAACACCGCCGTTGCGGTTGCGAAAAAGGCTGGACTTCTTAAAGGAGGTAAGGCTATGACAGGTGCTGAACTTGATAAAATGTCAGATGAGGAACTCGACAGGGAAATACATAAATATACGGTTTTTGCGAGAGTAGAGCCTGTTCATAAACTAAGAATAGTAAGAAGTTTCAAAAGGCGTGGCGAAATAGTAACAATGACCGGCGACGGTGTAAATGACGCTCCGGCTATAAAAGAGGCGGACGTGGGCGTGGCTATGGGAATCACTGGAACAGATGTTACAAAACAAGCTGCTGACGTTATACTGCTTGACGACAATTTAGCTACTCTTGTAAATGCCGTTGAGCAGGGACGGTGTGTTTATTCTAATATTAGGAAGTTTGTAAGATACTTGCTGTCGTGTAATATCGGTGAAGTGCTTACAATGTTCTTAGGAATCTTAATGGGTATGCCGATAGTGCTTTTACCGGTGCAGATACTTCTTGTAAATCTCGTAACTGACGGACTGCCGGCTATTGCGTTAGGTCTTGAACCGCCAGAAAGTGACATCATGACAAAACCGCCCCGAAAGTCCACAGAGGGATTTTTTTCGGACGGTCTCATGGGAAAAATAATTTTCAGAGGTGTATTTATAGGACTGTCAACGCTTGCATCTTTTGCGGTAACTCTCCGCATGGGCGGTACTCTTGAAGCCGGACGTACTGCCGGACTGATTACGCTTGTAATGTCACAGCTTATACACGTCTTTGAATGCAAGTCTGAAACAAAATCAATTTTCAAAATAAATCTTTTCAGCAATATAAAACTTGTTCTTGCAGTGCTTGTATCATTCGGAGCATTGGCACTTGCTGTAGCGTTTCCGCCTTTGCAGGCAGTCTTTGAAACTGTAACCCTCACATCACACCAACTGCTTGTTGCACTCGGATTCAGTGTGGCAATACCAGTTATAAGTGCAATTTTCCAGTGAATATTATAAAACCTCCGTGAAATAATATGATTATTAAAATCGGAGGTTTTTTATATGGCTGAATACATTTCACAGGGAGTTTTCAAAATTTCAGAAACAGTGAAAATTGAAAGTTTCGCATCTGTTGCAGGCTCAAAAGAGGGCGAAGGTCCTTTAGGACAGTATTTTGATAAAATAGTTGAGGACAGTCATTTCGGAAAAGATTCATGGGAAAAAGCTGAAAGCCGTTTCCAGCTTGAATCCGTAAGCCTTGCTGTACAGAAAGCCGGAATAACCAAAGAAGACATTGATATTATATGTTCCGGCGACCTAATTAATCAGTGTATTGGTTCGACTTACGGCTTGCGTGAACTGGAGATACCATTTCTGGGCATATACGGTGCTTGCTCCACTATGGCTGAGGGACTTATTATATCTTCACTTCTTACAGATAATAATGTCTCAAACCGTGCAGTTGCAGTTACGTCTTCGCACTTCTCGACCGCTGAAAGACAGTTCCGTTTTCCGCTTTCATACGGCGGACAGCGTACACCTACTGCTCAATGGACTTGTACAGCTTCGGGTGCTGTGGTACTTTCAAAGACAACCGGCAATATAAAGGTTGTGGGTGGTTGTATCGGAAAAATCACTGACATGGGCGTTAACGACATCAATAATATGGGCAGTGCTATGGCTCCTGCTGGTGCGACTACCATTCAACGTTACCTTACGGCTACCGGAACTAATCCGTCAGACTATGATTTCATAGTAACCGGAGATTTAGGCATTGTCGGCAGTAAACTACTTGTTGAGTTTCTACAGAAACAGGATATTGACATTTCGGCACAGCACCGTGACTGCGGTTGTCTTATTTTCGACAGCGAAAAACAAGATACACATTGCGGAGGGTCGGGGTGCGGTTGCAGTGCAAGCGTATTGTGCGGTTATTTTCTGCCAATGCTCGAAAACGGTTCAGCGAAAAATATTCTCTTTACTGCCACAGGGGCTTTGATGTCGCCTATGTCTCTGCAACAGGGTGAATCAATCCCGACAATCGCACATCTTGTACATCTAAGAAAGGACTGATAAATTATGTTATGGGACTTGATTAAGGCTTTTCTGGTGGGCGGTGCTATATGTGCCGTCGGTCAACTGCTTATTGACTACACCAAACTCACTCCGGCACGAATACTTACCAGCTTTGTTGTAGCCGGAGTTATTCTTTCAGCAGTAGGAATATACAAGCCTCTCGTTGACTTTGCCGGAGCAGGTGCTTCAGTTCCCTTGACGGGATTCGGAAATCTTCTCGCTGAGGGCGTAAGAAAATCTATCGACCGTGACGGTTTCTTAGGGATATTCACAGGCGGTCTTACTTCTGCCGCCGCCGGAATAACTGTCGCTCTGCTTGCCGGACTTTCAGCGTCGGCGGTTTTCAAGCAGAAAGACAAAAGCTGACTAAAAAAAGGCATTTCCTGTGCGGAAGTGCCTTTAGTTTAGTTTATTTTTCCAGTCGGTATAGAGTTTGCTGTTCCAAATAAGTTTCAAGGCAGAAAGTGCATTTTCGTCATACGTTTGATAGTGTACTCCCTGCTCTGCTCCTGTGTACATGATACCGAACCATCTACTTTTATTGTCCGGAATAACACAATAATAATCATAGTAAACAGTTTCTATAACTTCCGGTTCTACGCCGTCGTCACGCTCACGGTCATAATCTTCACTGTCGTAATCTATTGCGGAAATATACTCAGCTAATAATTTTGTTTCCTCCGACGAAAGACTGCCGATATTTTCAAGGTGTTTTGCCGTCTCCCATGCAGATTCATCATGTCGAGCAAACTTTTTCACCCACTCATAGTTATCTTCTGAGTAATTACCAGTGTTCATAGTCCAGACAGTGCCATCATTCTGCACCACGAAATAATAAACATCTGTATCTGTATATCCTGTATAGTTTCCATTTTGATAATTATAGGAAATAGTCGCATAAAACAAAATCTTATCCATGTTGCCCGCTTCTGAAATTTCTGTAGTGACTTCTTCAACAATTTCTGTAGTAATTTCTTCAGTAATTTCTGTAGTGATTTCTTCTTCAATACTTTCCGGACTGACTTCTTCAACGTTTCCGCAACCCGTAAAAATCATCATTACAAAAACAAGTAAAACATTCAATGTTTTTCTGAATCCATACGCCATAAACATTCACCGTCCTCACAGTTTACAACAACCCAGTCAAATTTTTTTGATATAATATAGAAATCTGTCTTGAAATAGATTTCTGAAAAAGCCGTCAGCATTGCGGATATTTCGCCCTCATAAACCCAGCCGTCCTCAACAATACCAAAACAGATTTTATCGTCCGAATAATCCGGAACAAGTTTTTTTACTGAATCAATGTCTCTTTCATCATAGTAAAGGCGTATTGTTCCGGAATAATTCAGACTTTTCCGGAAATTCAGCCACGCATACGACAAGTCAATTTTTTTCGGTTCTGAATATCCTAAATTTCTGTCATATTCAAAAAATGTATAGTAAAACTTCTGGAGAATGTTTTCATAGGAAAACTTTGATACCTCATGAAATTTTGAACGGTCAATATTTTCTTCTTTAATAGTTTCCTCTATTTCGTCCCTAACTCTGTAACGCTCCGGTTTGTGCTTAATGTTCAGTCCCATTCTATTTCGTCTCCGTGTTCACGGACAATTTCATAAATATCGTCGGGATTTTCTATCAGATATTCTATAATCTCCGCAAACTTACTTACTTTTACGGAATTTTCCGGAGTATTTTCATAATATACCACATACGTACCTGCTTCAGGGTCGGAATCCATATCTTCAAGAACGTCCGGCGACTGTTTTTCAAGGTAATAATTAAGGAAAGCCTCCCAGTTGTAGCCGTTCATGTAAGCGTCGGGATTGATTTTTTCAATTTTACTGCCGATTGACATTATATTTTCGTTCTCGATATAAAAAACAAGGCTTATACTCTCATCGTCAGAAGTTATATTTAAAAAATCCGACATTCTGCATATCTCCTTTTCATTTAATTTTTCATAATTATATCACAGATAATATTACAAGTCAATATAAACAGACCTATATTATCCATATTGTAATGTTTGATATGCTATTATAACAGTTTATTCTGTTAAAACAACTATTATTTTAGAAGTTTCTACAAAAATAAATTTTTTTCAGTTTTTCTATTGACTTTTTCACAAGTACGTGATATAATAATAAACGTCGTAAGGCAGTAATAGCAAAGACGGCAAATATGGCGGCATAGCTCAGTTGGCTAGAGTACTCGGTTCATACCCGATTGGTCGTTGGTTCAAATCCTACTGCCGCTACCATTTAATAAGGCCCGTTGGTCAAGCGGTTAAGACATCGCCCTTTCACGGCGGAATCATGGGTTCGATTCCCGTACGGGTCACCAATAAAAACTCGGAAATCCAGTTATATGGTTTTTCGAGTTTTTTGTTTTTCATTTATTCAGTAATAACAAAATTTATCTATATTTTGTCATATTACAAAACAACGCCCCCACCTTTCGATGAGGGCGAATTTTATTTACTTACTTCATTATAAGTGTTACGCTTTCGAGAGACATATTGCCCCAGTAGTTGTAAATAGTAAGCATATCCTGAGGATTGGTTACATCAAATACAATAGTGTTATCTTCTGTGAGATTAGATGCACTATAGTCAAGCTGTAATGTCCAGTTGCCGAATACAATCTTACCGCCGAAACCATATCCTACATTACCGTCAAGCTGAAGAACAATCTTATCAATTGACTTATAATCATAGTCCTTTAATGAATATGATGAACCATATACAACATCTGTAAGAACTATTTCATTATTCTTATCATCAGATGCAGTTGTAGTAGTGGTGGTTGTTGGTTGTGTGGTTGTGGTAGTTGTAGTGGTAGGCTTGGTTGTTGTAGTTGTAGTAGTGGGCTTGGTTGTTGTGGTTGTAGTAGTGGGCTTGGTTGTTGTAGTTGTGGTAGTGGGCTTAGTTGTTGTAGTTGTGGTAGTAGGCTTGGTTGTTGTAGTTGTTGTTGTGGATTCAGTTGTTGTAGTTGTTGTATCGTCTGCCGGTACTTTATACTCAAACTTTATAGACTCAACATTCAAAACTGTTGAATCGCACCACCATAAACCAAACATCATTTCACTGCTGTTTATAATAGATGTGCTTACGTCAGATGTGTCAAACTCAAGAGTGCCACTTGTACCCATGTACTTATTGTTATCAATCTGATACCAACCGTCATTCGTGGAGAATCCTGCTGCACTTACTACTGTACCCATATTATTAGAAGAATTGAGATTTACAACAATCTTCTGGAGCTGTGCATTTGCAGGGATATAATCGCTTATAGTAAGGTGAATCTGGTTATTGTCCTTGCAGTTAAGAGAACTGTTAAGATTTACTGTTGAATTATCGTCTGCCATGTCAACAGTAATCGTCGGAACTGTAGTAGTTGTAGTGGTTGTTTCAGAAGGCTTAGCTGTTGCAACTGTTGTTACGACAGGTCTTGAAGGTGTAGCTGTATTTTCGATGTCACCAAAATCAAAACCTTCTTTAAACTCAACCGCATTAGCTATTATGTTATCAGCCTCAGAAGCGTCTCCGCCAAAGTGTGCATAAAGTCCGGATATTGCGAGTGTAAAGCAAGCATTGTAGTCAAGTGCCGGCTCTGTATACTGGTATCTGTTAGCATTATCTTCATAATCGCCGTTTGAAGTTGTAGGACCGCCGATTAATGCACCGTAAAGAGTATGTGAACACTCTGTATTAGCCTCAGGGTCGCCAACGCCCGGATTAGCTGCACGGTGGTGTATTCTTGTGGGGGTCTTATCGCCGTAACCAATAAGGAAACTATATCCTGTAGGGTTATTGCCGAGAATATAATCCATCTGTTTCTTAGCATAATTCAGATAATCTGTATTTCCCTGTCCCTCAGCATAAGTGATAGCGTACTTCTGCCAAGCACAGTTATAACGGGAAGTTCCCCAACCGGAGATAGGATAATAAGCCTGATTCTTGTCGCTTACAAGGTTATCCATCTCGAATTTAAGTTCATTAGCATATGCGGAATCACCAGTAAGTCTATACATAAGTGAAGAATATCCGCCCCATACTTTATCCCAGCAGTAAACCCAGCAGTCAGTTTCTGAACCATAATGACCACTGCCGTCCGGTTTAAGAGTAGGAAGTGTGTATGTGTCGCTGTCAGCAACATAAAGCCAAGCCTCAGCCCATGCTTTTTCGTCTGCTGAACCGCTTGTACCGTACATATCGCCCATACCGGCAGTTTCGTTGCCGTTATAAGCCTTGCCGAATCTGTACAGTGCGTCTGCATACTTGAGACACTCTGCTGAGTATTCATTATCTATACCCTGAAATGCGGCAGATGTTGATGCAAGTGCAGATGCCATTTCAAAAGCAACGGAAGAATTGTTATTGGACTTTGTAGCCCAGTAAGTTTTTCTGTTATAGTTCTGTGATTCCGGAGAAGACCAGTAATTATGGTCATTGCTGTCGCTTACATTGTAGCAGAATGCGAAAACATCACCGCTGTCAGTAAGATAAGTAGTTTTCATGAAGTAATCACAGGTATTTCTTAAAACATCAAGTAAATGAGCCTCAGTGTTTGTTTCCTTGAATATTTCGGGATAATCGAAATATGCCCAACCAAGAGATGTAGCGTTAAAGCCCATTGTAAGATTGAATTTTACATGGTCGCCAGCGTCATGATAACCGCCGGAAACATCAACTGTAGATGAACCTGTAGCCTGCTTTATAAGTTCCTTTTCAGAACTTCCGAGACCTACTGCATTATCAATAGATGCAGTTGAATCATATGTATGACAGTTTCCACGCCAACTAAGAGAACCCATGTCAACGTCACAGCCACATTCATTAGCGTCATAGAAATACAATGATAATGCGAGGGCTTCACCGTAATTAACGTCATTACTTTGATTTTCAGCAGCATATGATGTAGTTGCTAAAGATGATGCTACTGATGTGGATAATAATAATGTGCTTGTAACAGCTGATAAAACTTTTTTAAATTTCATATTAATGCCTCCAATTTTAATAATTTATCTGTCAAAATCAGACCTAATTTTTTCTCAACATTTACTATATTTTTAGCATATATCTACAAATCAAAAAGTCAACCCTTTTGTGTAAAGTTCATATTTTCTTTACATTTTTCTTAATATGCTCTTGAAATTATACATTCTGTACTGTATTTTTAGGGGTAAATTAGCCTTTTATTATAATTTTTTCAACTTTATGTATATGTAAATACTATTATACAAACGTATTGACTTCAATTAAAATATCTGCTATAATAGATTATAAAAAATCATAATAATAAGGAGGTTTTTACAATGAATATGTCTGATAAATATAAAGCCTGTCTTATCGGCGGTGCAGTCGGGGACGCTCTCGGATATGCTGTTGAGTTCATGCGTGAAGATGACATCTTCAGCTATTACGGTGAGGACGGTATCACAGAATATGAAATCATTAACGGAAAAGCTGTTTTTTCGGACGACACACAGATGACTTTATTCACTGCAAACGGTATTCTGCTTGGTGCTAAAAACAGTTTATATATCAGCTCTGTATACGACTGCTACAAGGAGTGGTTTATAACACAGAACTGCCAATATGAAAACAGTTCAAAATACCGTGATTTGCTTGTATCATGGCTTGCGGACGTTCCGGAACTATGGCAAAGACGAGCTCCGGGTTTTACGTGTCTTAACGCTATTTCTTCCGGCAAAAAAGGCTCAATAAAAAATCCGCTGAATGAAAGCAAAGGTTGCGGAGGAGTAATGCGTGTAGCACCTGTGGGACTTTTCTTTAAGGATATAACAAAAATATCACAGACAGATATGATTTCAGCGGAAGTATCTGCCATTACACACGGTCATGAACTCGGCTATATACCGTCGGCGTGTCTCACACATATTATAAACCTCGTTTCACACAGCGACATTTCACTGAAAGACGCAGTTAATGACAGCATTTTCCACATGAAAAAACTCTTTGAAGACTGCAAATATATAGATGATTTCTGTCAGCTTATGAATAAGGCTGTGAAACTTTCCAAAAAGAATATAAACGACCTTGATGCTATTCATGAACTCGGCGAAGGCTGGGTGGCTGAGGAAACTCTCGCTATAGCTGTCTATTGTGCCTTGAAATATGAAGACGATTTTGAAAAAGCAATTATTACGTCTGTAAACCACAACGGCGACAGCGATTCAACTGGAGCAGTGACAGGAAATATTATCGGGGCTTATCTCGGTTTGGAAGCTATTCAGGAAAAGTTTCTTGAAAACCTTGAACTGAAAGACGTTATTTTAGAAATTGCCGAAGACCTATATAATTATGACATCAACGACGATACAAAACAAAAATACTCATGATGTTCCACGTGGAACATTTTCTAGTTTTGCACAAACTGATTGTTCCACGTGGAACAATTAAAATATAACATAAAAAGGACATACTGTGGTATGTCCTTTTTCGATATTTATAAGCATATTGTTATTTTTTACGGCATATTATTCTATGATATAATTAGGAGGTGATATAATGGAAAATAACAAATGCCTTGTTGCACTTGCAGGAAATCCTAACGTAGGGAAATCAACGGTTTTCAACGCTCTCACCGGAATGAATCAGCATACAGGCAACTGGGCAGGTAAAACGGTTTCAAGTGCAGAGGGATTTTTTGAATACAAAGATATGAAATTTACTCTTGCCGATACCGCCGGAATGTATTCACTCCGCAATAACTCCGCTGAGGAGACTTCCGCAAGTGACTTTATATGTTTTTCTGAACCCGATGCCGTAATAGTCGTATGCGACGCTACCTGTCTTGAAAGAAATCTCAATCTTGTATTACAGGTAATTGAAGTTTCACGCAAAACTATAGTATGTGTTAATCTTCTCGACGAGGCAGAGGCAAAGGGAATTGAAATAAACCTTGAATTATTAAGTAAACTGCTTGGCGTTTCTGTAGTGGGAGTAACCGCACGTGACGGAAAAGGTCTTGACGAACTCCTTGAATGTCTTTACACGTGTATAAAAAACGGTTCTGAAAATACAAGTCCGGATTTTCCATTAGCCGACGAAGTAAAAAATGCAGTTTCTGAAATATGCCAAATAATCGGAAACGATATACATAAATTACCGCCGGAACTCGTCGCCATGCGTATGCTTGAAAATAATACGGACTTCCTTGAAAAAGCAGAAAAATATGAAGAATCAGACTTTTCAAAGTTTTCTGAAATAGAAAGTATAAAATCTTCTCTGAATGAAAAAGGTTTCACAGATGAAAAAATATCCGATATGATTATTTCGACAACAATACAAAAAGCCTCTGAAATAACCGATCAGACTGTGAGCTATAAAAAATCCTCTCCGTACGTCCGTGACAGAAAACTTGACAGAATATTTTTAAGCCGACGTTTCGGAATACCTGTCATGATTATCCTGTTAGGAGTTATATTATGGATTACAATTGTTGGTGCAAACTACCCTTCCGACCTACTCGGAAATCTTCTTTTCGGGTTAGGCGACATCATGTCAGACGGTCTTGAAAAAATCAACTCTCCACAGTGGCTTGACGGAATACTTATTCAAGGTATATATAAAGTGCTTGCATGGGTAATTTCTGTAATGCTACCTCCTATGGCGATATTTTTTCCTATGTTCACGCTACTGGAGGACTTCGGTTATCTGCCGAGAATAGCGTTTAATCTTGACCATAGCTTCCGGTGTGCCAACGCTTGTGGTAAACAGGCTATTACTATGGCTATGGGATTCGGGTGCAATGCCTGTGGCGTTACTGGTTGCCGAATAATAGACTCTCCACATGAAAGACTTATCGCTATACTTACAAACAACTTTGTACCATGCAACGGAAGATTTCCTACTATAATTATGATAATAACAATGTTCTTTGTAACGTCCGGCAGTATAATATCAGCGGTTATTCTGTTAGGCGTTATAATTCTCGGAGTTATAATGACGCTTGTCATGTCAAAAATTCTTTCCTGCACTATACTCAAAGGCGTTGCTTCTTCATTCACTCTTGAACTTCCGCCATACCGAAAACCACAATTTACAAAAGTGCTTGTCCGTTCTATTTTCGACCGTACTATATTTGTACTCGCAAGGGCTTGTGTTTCTGCTGTTCCGTGCGGTCTGTTGATATGGATTTTTGCAAACGTCCATGTCAACAACGTTACAATCCTTTCGGCAGTTTCGGACTTCCTCGACCCTTTCGCAAACTTTATGGGTCTTGACGGCGTTATACTGCTTGCTTTTATACTGGGATTTCCGGCTAATGAAATAGTCTTCCCTATTATACTGATGACTTATCTTGCACAGGGCAGTCTTGTTGAAATGTCCGACACAGTACAGTTGCACGCACTGCTGACTGAACACGGTTGGAATATAACCACAGCTTTATGCATGATGATTTTTACGCTGTTTCATTTTCCATGTGCAACAACCTGTTTGACTATAAAAAAAGAAACAGGCAGTCTAAAATGGACTGCCATAAGTTTCGCACTGCCGACCGTTACAGGAATAATGCTTTGTATGGTTGTAAATGCTGTAAGTATGTTATTTTAAAAATCTCTGTTATGACTGCTGAAAATGTTCCACGTGGAACATCTCTTTAAGCTCTGATTTTTTTAAACGTCTCCGCCGTATGAGCGTACTATTGAAGCAAGTCCGCCCTGATAGCCTGAGCCGATTGCATTGAATTTCCATTCGCCGTTTCTTAAATAAAACTCTGCAACAACAAGTGCCGTTTCTATTGAAAATTCTTCTTCAAGGTCAAACCTCAGAACTGTTTCACCTGCTGTATCAAACTCATCTTTCATTTTTGCAACACGTATATAAGCGTTAGATACTTGACCGAAATTCTGACGGCGTTCTTCTGCCTCGTGAATCGTTACACATATTGCTATTTTCTTTATTTCGGACGGAAGTTTACTGAAATCAATGATAATAACTTCGTCGTCGCCCTCGCCGTCGCCTGTAAGGTTATCGCCGGTATGAACTACAGCACCGTCACGTCCGCTGAGGTTGTTATAGAAAACAAAGTCCTCGTCCTGTAAAAGTTTACCGTTTTCGCCAAGCATAAAAGCAGAAGCGTCAAGGTCGAAATCATAACCGCCGTCGTAACGATTTGTATCCCAGCCAAGACCCACAAGAGCGAGTTTCATAGAGTTATCGAATGCATAACGCTGACCTTTCTGTAAATTGATTGCCATAAAAATTCCTCCTTTTAAAAAACGGAGCAGAATATTTTATATAACTGTTCCGTCTTAAATATTTGATTATGGTTTTGCAGAAACGTTGTTTGTAGCTTTGAAAAGTGATGATGAAGATGTAACAGGTGCCATAAGGACTGTACCTGTACCCCTGTAAACATTCACAAATCCCTCACCGCTTACGGCAGAACCTATAAAGGTCTTTGTGGCTTTTTCAACGGTAAATTCAAGCGACTTTGACCAGCACACAGCCATGTTTCCGTCAATTCTGAGCTCATCGTTGTCAAGATGTATTTCAATCAGTTCATCTTCCGGCACATTGCTTTCCAGTGCAACCACACCTTTACCGGTAAGTGAAAGATTAAAAAGACCTTCTCCGCCAAGAACAGCAGATGATACATTTTTTCTTGCTGTAATTCCTTGATTAACTGTGCCGTCACACGCAAGAAACATTCCGTCCTCAATTACAAGTCCGGACTGCCACTCACTTACTTCCTTGAGAATAATATACTTATATGTCGGCTCAAGAACCAGTATACCGTTACCGCTGTATTTTGGTTTTACAGCCGTTTCTTTAGTTACGGAACTTTTAAACATTTTTCCTACAAAATCGCCTACGCCTTTTACATCGGTAGTAATTTCAATATCTCCTGCCGTCCACTGCATAGCACCTGCCTGAAGAATAGCTGTGTTTGAGCCGTTCATGTTTATAACAACCTGTCTGCGACGTACTCCCATTTCTGCCATGAAATATTCCGTCATGGCATTATTGGAAGAAACGCTTATATCACGTTCATACTCCAAAACGCTGAAGTTTCCGAGTTTATTTATGATTTTTCTGCTTGAGTTTTCGAGATTCAGTATATTCATTTTTTGAATCCTTTCATGAAATTACCTGTAAAGTGAAATCAGTGCATCAAGACGGCTGGCTTCTCTTATTGCCTGTCCTATAGCATTGAATTTCCATTCACTACCCTTGCGGTATATCTCTCCTACTACAAGACCTGTCATGTTATTGTAGTTTTCAGAAAGATTATAACGGCATATCTCTTGATTTTTTTCCATATCAACAAGTCTTATGAAAGCATTTTCAATCATACCGAAATGCTGACCCTTTGTGCGTGCGTCATAGATATTTACAGTAAATACTATCTTTCCGATATTAGACGGCAGACGGCTTATATCAACCATAATCTGCTCGTCATCTCCGTCGCCTGCACCTGTGAGGTTATCACCTTGATGTACTATAGCACCACTTGAATGTTTAAGATTGCCATAGTACACAACACTCTGCTTTACATCTGTGCTGATGATTTTTCCGTTTTCACCACAGAGTATTACAGACGCATCACAATCAATGCTTGCCGGCGGTGCTGAAAACAGAGTCTTAAAAAAACCGCCATTGTTCTGTCTTACCTCGTCCCAGCCAAGACCGACCATAATTTTTTTAAGTCCGCCGTTTTCCTTGCTGAGATTTATTTTCTGTCCTTTCTGAAGATTAATACTCATATTTTGCCTCCTTTATTTTTTAGTAACTGCCTTGCGTATCAAGTCAATCGGAATTACCATGAATGCAAGTACAATACATATTAACCATGTCTTTACATTAAGAGCCTCAACGCTGAGGAATGCTCCGCCGAATGTTACAAACACAAACTGAATCAGAAGAAGTGCAGCCATTACAAGCAGGAAGTTTTTGTTACGTCCGATATGCTCAAATACATTTAACTTGTCTGTACGAGCGTTAAAGCCGTTGAAAGTAATAGCCATCATGAAAGTCGCAAAGAGTGCCGAACGTAAATAAGTGTCATCTACATTTCCGAAAATATCACGCACTGCCGGAACAAAACGTATACAGAGACAAAGTGCTGTGATATAAAGTCCGCTGATAATTACCTGTATCAACATGGATTTGCTTACGATACTTTCTTTTCGTGGAATCGGTTTGTCTTTCATGTACTCTTTGAGAGCAGGTTCACTTCCGAATGCAATAGCGGCGAGAGTGTCCATAGCGAGATTTACAAGGAGGAGCTGAATAACTGTAAGCATAGTCGGCTCACCCATAAGAGGTCCTAAGAAACAGGTAAGCACTGCCGCAACGTTAACTGTTAACTGGAATATGAGGAACTTTCTTATACCCTTAAACATTGTACGTCCATAGAGTATAGCCTTTGCGATAGATGAGAAGTTATCATCAAGAATGGTGATGTCTCCGGCTTCTTTGGCAACTTCCGTACCACTGCCCATTGCAAAACCAACGTCTGCCTTTTTAAGTGCCGGTGAATCGTTTACGCCGTCGCCAGTCATGCCTACTACATAGTCAAGCTCCTGAGCGCAACGCACAAGACGGCTCTTATCAGTCGGCAACGCACGTGCAACAACTCTTAAATTAGGAATAACCTTTTTGAGTTCTTCGTCAGACTTTTCGTTAAGTTCAGCAGAGGTGAGTGCAATATCAGTATCTTTTCTGATAAGTCCAGCCTCTTTTGCAATAGCAACAGCAGTTTCTTTTCTGTCACCTGTTACCATTACAACCTGAATACCAGCGTCCTGAACTTCCTTGATAGCGTCAACTGCCTCTTTACGCACATTATCTCTGATACAGAGAATGCAAACAAGAGTTAAATCGCCCTCGTCGCTGTCGCCGTCACGCTTTGCAACAGCAAGTAGTCTCATTGAACGTCCTGCCTGTTCGTCGATATATGCCGTGATAGCGTCACGGTTGCTGAGAGTATTTATATTGCCATTTGAATCAACATACTGCGTACATCTTACAAGAAGTTTTTCCGGAGCTCCCTTTACATAAGTATAGCTGTTGCCGTTTCTTGAAATAGTTACGCTTGACATTTTCTGAGTAGAGTTAAAAGGATTGAAGTTTGTGGCTTCGTCCTTGTTTATTCTGTTTTCAGCCTTTGCGTCAATAAGGAAATTCATTAAAGCACGGTCTGTGCTGTTACCGCCGATAACGTTTCCGTCACTTGCGACGGCACTGTTGTTAACGCCTGCACCTACTACTACGTCATCAATGTATTTTTCAGAGGTATCGGAAAGTTTTGAAAACTTCTTTACGTCGCCTGTGATAAACTCAACTACTGAGAGTTTTCCCTCTGTGATAGTACCTGTCTTGTCGCTGTAAAGCAGACTGAGACTTCCAGCAGTTTCAAGACCATTTATTTTTCTTACAAGTACATTATCCTTTGACATTTTAAGGCTCTGGAATGAGAGCAATATAGATGTAAGCATAGGCAGACCTTCCGGAACTGCACATACTATAACAGTAACGGCTACTGTTATAGCATTCATTATAAGCTTTACCCATTCAATAGCTGAATCGGGAGTACCTCCGCTTATAATGGTTTTGAGCAAAATGCCGATAATAATAGCTATAGCACCAATATAACCAAAAGTGGAAATCTGTTTTGCAAGTTTAGCAAGCTTTACCTGTAAAGGAGTTTCACGCTGGTCTTCCTGTACTTCAAGAGCAAGCTCACCGAATAAAGACTTGTCACCAACTACTTTAACTTCCATGTAAGCTTCACCGCCACATACGACAGTGCCACGATAAGCATAGTTTTTATTGAGCAGGTCTTTGGTGTTGTAAGTTTCGCCGTTGCTTACGGGACGTTTTGTAGCTTCTTCAGTTTCGCCGTTGAGTGCAGCCTGGTCAACCTTTACTTCACCCTCGACTATTTCGCCGTCAGCTGAAATTTTATCACCTGCCTGAAGATATACAATATCCCCTACTACTACTTCACTTACATGAATTTCGGAAAGTTTGCCGTCACGGACAACCTTAGCCATTTCCTTAGCTTCTTCTTCCTCTTTGAGTGCAGAAGCCTTGTTTTCCTGTTTGTATTCGCTGACTGATGAAACACCGTTTGCAATAAGAATTGCAATAAGAACGCCTACAGGTTCAAACCACTCTGCCTGTCCCATAAAGCACAACACTACCTGTACAACAAGTGCCACCAGAAGAATCATAATCATCGGGTCTTTGAAACCCTCAAGAATTTTCTTCCATAGCGGGTCGGGCGGAATCTGTGTTAGATTATTGTCGCCATGTTTTTTACGGCTTTCTTCAACCTGTTTTGCTGACAGTCCATTAAGATTCATAGACATATCTCCTTTTTTAATAAAATCTCCAGTACAGAAAAAATCACCGTGAAACGTCCCAAAAAGACCTTTCATGGATAGCCTGTACTTATAATATTATTATACATTCCGGTGAAGTATTTGTCAATATTCGGAAATTTAAAATGTCAATTTTCAGCTTATTTTAGCGAAACGGACAAATAAATATTATCCAATTTGTGAAAAATAACGTTGCCGGAATTTTACTTTAAATACATATTTGCCCATACAGGAAATAATATTCATATACGACGGTATAAAGCCAAAAAATCATATACAGAGTTTTTCAGATGTTCCACGTGGAACATTTAATACAGACAGATTTTTTGTTTAAATTCACCATAAAAAACATCAGCTGATTATTCCGTATTATCTAATAATAATATACGAAAAAATTTCCGGAAAACTCTTTTATTCCGACATAATATGTGCTATAATGATAGTACAATATTATGAAAAGAGGTACATAAAATGAATATTACTGACGATATTTTTTATGTCGGCGTAAACGACCACAGCGTTGACCTTTTTGAAGGACAGTATGTTGTGCCTAATGGTATGGCATACAACTCTTATGTAATCATGGACGAAAAAATCGCTGTGCTTGATACGGTTGACGGCAACTTCTCAGAAGAATGGCTCGCAAACATCGAAAAAGTCCTTGACGGAAGAACTCCTAACTATCTTATAGTTCAGCACATGGAACCCGACCACTCCGCAAACATCATGAATTTTATGAAAGTCTATCCGGAAACTACTATAGTCGGCAATGCAAAGACTTTCACTATGATGTCAAACTTCTTTGAAAACACTGAATCTCTTAACAAACTGGTTGTAAAAGAAAACGATACACTCTCACTCGGTAAGCATGAACTTCATTTCGTGTTTGCTCCTATGGTACACTGGCCTGAGGTTATGTTCACTTATGACAGCACCGACAAGGTACTTTTTTCTGCTGACGCTTTCGGAAAATTCGGAGCTTTAGACGTTGAGGAAGACTGGGCTTGTGAGGCAAGACGTTATTATTTCGGCATTGTCGGCAAGTACGGCGTACAGGTACAGACAGTACTGAAAAAAGCTTCCGCACTTGATATTAAAATTATATGTGCATTGCATGGTCCGGTACTTACTGAAAATCTCGGCTACTATCTCGGACTTTATAATACATGGTCTTCATATGGAGTTGAGAGCGAGGGCGTTATGATTGCATATGCTTCCGTCTACGGAAACACTAAAAAAGCCTGTGAAATACTTTCGGACAAACTCAAAGAAAAAGGCTGTCCTAAAGTCGTATTATGCGACCTTGCACGTGAAGACATGGCAGAGGCAGTTGAAGACGCTTTCCGATACGGAAAACTTGTCCTTGCCTCCCCTACATACAACGCTGACGTTTTCCCGTTCATGAAACGCTTCATCAACGAACTCACCGAAAGAAATTATCAGAACCGCACAATAGGCATTATTGAAAACGGTTCATGGGCAATAACCGCCGGCAGAGTAATGCGTGATATGTTCAGCAAGTCAAAGAATATCACATGGCTTGAAAATACTGTAAGCATAAAGTCCGCTGTAAAACCCGATAATATTATACAGATTGAATCTATGGCTGAAGAACTTGTGAAACAGTAAAAAATGTTCCACGTGGAACATCTGCATTAAAACACTGTTTATAGTTTATAATACCACAAAGGAGGGGTTTTATGAAAATTACTCTCAATCCCGACAAAGAGATTGTCGCAAGAATAAAAGAGGGACTGGAAAAAAAAGACGGTTACTGTCCGTGCCGTATTCCACGCACTCCCGAAAACAAATGTATGTGTAAGGAGTTTCGTGAACAGATTGCCGACCCCGATTTTGAGGGATTCTGTCACTGTATGCTTTACTACAAATCAAAGGAGGACTAAAAATGGAAGTTACTATAACCAAAGAAAATTTTGATGATGAAGTCCGCAACTACAAAGGTACTGTATTACTAGACTTCTGGGCAGACTGGTGCGGACCTTGCATGATGCTGTCACCTGTTGTCTCGGAAATCGCTGAAGAACTCACCGACAAAGTAAAAGTCGGCAAAGTAGACGTTGACGAACAGCCCGAACTCGCCGGAGCGTTCAAAGTGGAAAGTATTCCGTTGCTTGTTGTCGTTAAAGACGGAATTATACAGAAACAGTCTGTTGGAGTAATCCCGAAAAACAGCATTCTTGAAATGCTCAAATAAAAAATAAAAGTCCCGAAAAATTTTCGGGGCTTTTTGTTTACATGAATAAAATTCTCACATAATATATACTGAGGTGATATTATGCTTAATTTTTTACTGGGTTCATTCTTCGGCGGTACAGTGGGAATAGTTACAATGTGCCTTTGCGTATCTGCCAAAGAAGCCGACAAGCAAAACGGATTTGATGAATAAAAAGACTGCCGGATTTTTCCGACAGTCTTAAAATGTTCCACGTGGAACATTTTCATATATTAATTGTTTTTCAGTTACTTCTTTACTGGAACTGCTATAACGTCCTTACGCATATAAGGTCTGAGAGCTTCTGGAATCCTTATACTGCCGTCTTCGTTGAGGTTGTTTTCAAGGAATGCTATTAACATTCTCGGCGGTGCTACAACCGTATTATTGAGAGTATGTGCAAAATACTTTTTCTTGTCTGCTGTTTTCACTCTTATACCGAGACGACGAGCCTGTGCATCACCGAGATTTGAACAGCTACCTACCTCAAAATATTTCTTCTGTCTCGGTGACCATGCCTCAACGTCTATGCTCTTGACTTTCAGGTCTGCCAAATCACCCGAACAGCATTCAAGAGTACGTACGGGAATATCAAGAGTGCGGAAAAACTCAACCGTATAGCTGTAAAGTTTATGAAACCATTCCATGCTTTCTTCCGGTTTGCAGACAACAATCATTTCCTGTTTTTCAAACTGGTGTATTCTGTAAACGCCTCTTTCCTCAAGACCGTGAGCGCCTACTTCCTTACGGAAACATGGTGAATAGCTTGTGAGAGTTTTGGGGAGTTCTTCTTCCGGAGTAATAGTATCCATAAATCTGCCTATCATGGAATGCTCACTTGTACCGATTAAATAGAGGTCTTCACCCTCAATCTTGTACATCATGCCTTCCATTTCCGCAAAGCTCATTACGCCAGTAACAACACTGCTTCTAATCATGAATGGCGGAATACAATATGTAAAGCCCTTGTCAATCATGAAATCCCTTGCATACGAAAGTATACATGACTGCAACTGTGCAATATCTCCCATAAGATAATAGAAACCGTTACCGCTTGTCTTGTCTCTTGCACTGTCAAGGTCAATGCCATTAACCTTTTCCATAATATCAACATGATACGGCACTTCAAAATCTGGTACAACAGGTTCACCGAAACGCTCAACTTCAACGTTTTCGCTGTCGTCTCTGCCAATAGGCACACTTTCGTCAATGATATTCGGGATAACAAGCATAATCTTGCGAATTTCCTCATTAAGTTCCGCTTCAAGCTTTTCAAGTTCAGCACGTCTATTGTCGATTTCCTCGATTTCTGATGTAAGCTTTGCAATATTTTCCTGTGCCTCAGCCTTTGCGTTTTCGTCGTCCGACTTATTGATTATTGCATTGTATTTGCCGAACTCCTTACTCTTTTTGTTTTTCTGATTGCGGAGGTCGTCGCCCTCAGACTTTGCTTTTCTGCACTGTTCGTCAAGTTCAATAACCTTGTCTACGAGTTCAATTTTTTCGTCCTGAAACTTCTTTTTAATATTCTCCTTTACAAGTTCCGGATTTGTACGGACTAATTTCATATCAAGCATTTTTATAATTCTCCTTTATTAATCTCCTGCGAGTTTTTCAGCGATTTCCTTTAAATCGTCCTTGTCGTAAAATTCAAGTACCAGTGAGCCTTTTTTTCCTGCATAATTCACCTTTACTTTGCGACCTAACCTCATATTAAGTGCGATTTCCATTTCAGCAAAATATTTATCGGAAAGACCTATTTCACGCTCTTTCTGCAATGCATTTTCTTTTCTGCGTATTTCATTTTCAAGCTGTCTGACAGTCATTTTACCGTCTGACGCTTTTTCAGCAAGTTCCTTAAGAAACTTTACATCTTCAATAACCGTCAGCAGTACTTTTGCGTGACCTACCGACAAACTGCCCGTTTCAAGCATATAAAGCACCGTGTCCGGCAGTGACAGTATTCTCACGGCATTTGCAACAGCAGACCGTGAACGTCCCACCATTTTTGCGACCTGTTCCTGTGTCATGCCATATTTTTCAATAAGGTCGCAATATCCGTTAGCTTCTTCAACCGGACTAAGATTTTCACGCTGAAGATTTTCAATAACAGCAATCTGCATTGTTTGCGTGTCAGAAAGTTCACGGATATTCACTGGCACTTCATCAAGACCCAACATTCTTGCAGCACGCCACCGACGTTCTCCGGCTACAATCTGATACCCTCCGGCTGAAAGCGGACGTACAAGAATTGGCTGTAACATACCATGCTCACGGATAGATTCAGCAAGAGAGGCTATAGCGTCTTCACTGAAACTCTTTCGGGGCTGGTCACGGTTAGGCTCTATTTCAGAAGTTCTGAGTGTTTTCTTCACCTGTATTTCATTTGTGTTATCACTGAAAAGGCTGTCAAGACCTGCCCCCAGACCACCAATAGCCATAGCGTACACTCCTTTCCGGTTTATTTTTTTAATGAAAAAATCCCTCTGAGTTTTTTCTTCGGAAGTTCAAGAGGTTCGCCGAGAAGTTCATGTCCAAGAAGTTCATAAGCCTCAGCACCCTTTGATGACTTGTCATAATACATAATCGGCTTACCGTGACTGGGAGCTTCCGAAAGACGCACATTTCTTGGAATCTTTGTCTTGAATACCTTATCCGGAAAATATTTTTCCACTTCTGCAACAACGTCATTAGCTACATTCAGTCTGCCGTCAAACATTGTGAAAACAATACCCTCAATATTGAGCGAAGGATTATAATTGGTCTTCACAATCTTTATAGTATTGACAAGCTGTGAAAGACCTTCCAGTGCAAAGAACTCCGCAAGCATGGGAACTATTATAGTGTCACACGCCACAAGTGCATTTATAGTAATAAGTCCCAGTGCCGGAGGGCAGTCAATGAATATATAGTCATAATCTTCACGGCAGGTCAGAATCTGCATTTTAAGACGTTTCATTTTATTTTCAATATTTATCAGTTCAATCTCACAACCGGCAAGCGACTCAGTAGCCGGAACTATTGAAACATTACTGAAAGCGGTTTCAATAACAGCGTCCTGAATCCTGATTTTCCCTGTAAGAATATCATAAGTTGAGGCACTGGCAGACTTCTTTTTTATACCGAAAGCAGTAGTAGTATTGCCCTGTGGGTCGGAGTCAATGCACAGCACTTTAAAACCTCTTGAACCAAGATAAGAGGCAAGATTAACGGCAGTAGTTGACTTTCCTACTCCGCCTTTCTGATTTGCCACCGCAATTATTTTGCTCATGGGATTTCTTCCTTTCATTTTTTATATTTAATATTATATCACTTTTAAAACGCTTTGTAAATAGCTGTCTGATAATTTTGTTCCACGTGGAACATTATAAAAAAAGTTCCACGCAAAAATGTTTCACGTGGAACAATTTATTATTTAGCTTTCTGAATCGGGATTCTTACACGATATTCTATATAGTTTTCGTTCTGGATTTTTTTAGCGTCTGCCGGAATACCTGCCGACTGCATTGTTTCAACCGCTTTGTTTATGGTATTCACAAACATCTTCACATTCTGAAAAACCTTAGAGCGTTTTTTATAGCTTGCCTTTTCACGCTGACTGCCTATGTATTCTTCAATAAGGTTTTCAGTGCGTTCTACATTAAGATTATTCTTTACAACCTTTTCAAGAATTTCAAGTCTGTCTGCCGGACTTGCAAGTTTAAGCAAAGCCCTTGCATGACGTTCAGTAAGTCCAAACTTAACTATCAGTTCTCTTTCTTCCGGAGTAAGTCTCAAAAGACGGAGTTTGTTAGCTATAGTACTCTGTGCCTTTCCGAGCTTTGAGGCAGCGTCTTCCTGTGTCATGCCATAATATGTAATGAGCTTTTCTATTGCTGAAGCCTCGTCAAAAAAGGATAAATCCTGTCGCTGAATGTTTTCCACAAGTGCCAGTATTGCGGAATTTCTGTCGCTTATCTCATGAACTATACATGGCACAACAGTAAATCCGCACATTTTAGCCGCCCTCAAACGCCTTTCTCCTGCAATCAGTTCAAAACTCTCGCCGCACCGTCTTACAGACAAAGGCTGTAAAATACCGTTCTGTAAAATTGATTCAGCAAGAGCAGAAATTTCTGTATCCTGAAAATCCTTGCGTGGCTGATTAGGATTTGGAATAATCATGCTGATTTCGATTTCAACCACTTTATTGATGAGTTTTTCTTTTGTAAAATTTAAAAATGCCATTGTTTTATCCTCACATAAGTACTCGGGAGCTTTTCCCTGTAAAACAATTCTAACACTTGCCGGAAATAATTACTACACAAAAAAAACGCCTGTTTTCAGCAAACAAGCGGTTTTTTTGACATTATTATTTAAAATCACAGCGGTTTCTTTTTTATCTGACCGCTGTTTCTTGGGTATTTTGTCGGAGTATGCGATATTTTTTTTACAATAACTATTTTGCGTCCCTCTCCCGAAATATCATAAACGGACTGTTTCTGAATCTCACCGCCCAGCAGTTTTATAGCATTATTTCCGTCGGAAATATTTTCAGCAGGACCTTTCATAGCTGTAAAGATTCCGTCCTCCTTTACAAACGGCAGGCACATTTCACTCAGCACTGACATATTAGCAACCGCCCTTGCACATGACACGTCAAACTTTTCACGGAGTTCGGGCATTTTTCCGGCAATTTCCGCTCTTTCGTGGATAAACTCTGCTTTAATTTCAAGTTTTTCGCATAGCATTTTTAAAAATGTTATACGCTTGTTCAGACTGTCCAAAAGTGTGATATTAATATCCGGACGGAAAAGTTTTAGCGGTACAGACGGAAAACCCGCACCTGTTCCCACGTCAA
This sequence comes from Ruminococcus flavefaciens, assembly GCA_023667045.1. Classification (GTDB taxonomy): domain Bacteria; phylum Bacillota; class Clostridia; order Oscillospirales; family Ruminococcaceae; genus Ruminococcus; species Ruminococcus flavefaciens_AC. The sequence goes on from JAMPAU010000003.1 coordinate 44,467, forward strand.
TAAGACTTGCATTTTCCGGAATGTCAGCATATCTGTCAAGAAGAATACTGTCAATGAAATGTTTGTACAGAATGTCAACAGGTTCTGTTATTGCTGTGAGATTTACGTTTTTATTGTACTCAACAAGAAAATCCGCATATATGTCAAGTTTTTCATAGAGAGTTTTCGACAATTCAATGTCAAACTGTTGAAAACTCTTTTTACAGAAATCATATTCTGGAAGCATTGCTGTCCTCCGTTTCGTGCTGTAACCATACGTCAAGCAGTGATATATCAGCCGGAGATACTCCGGAAATTCTTGATGCCTGTCCCAGTGATGACGGCTGGATTTTATTAAGTTTTTCAACCGCCTCAAGTCTCAGACCATAAACCGTTTTATAATCAAGATTTTCTGGAAGTTTTCTTGATTCGTGTTTCCTCATCTGTTCAATCTGTGCAAGCTGTTTTGAAATATAACCCTCATATTTAATCTGAAGTTCAACCTGTTCAGCGATTTCGTCTGAAAGTTCCGGTCTGTTAGGGTCGAAAGGTGCTAGAGACTTATAGCTGATTTTCGGACGGCGTATTAGGTCGGCAAGCTTACAGCCGGTAGAAATCATAGTAGTTCCCATTTTTTCAAGAAATTCATTTACTTCAGCGGTCGGTGAGATATTAAACAAACTTACACGTTTTATCTCATTTTTCACCTTTTCTGTTTTTTCAAGCAGTCTGTTATAACGTGCCTCGCTGATAAGTCCCACCTTATACCCTATCGGAGTAAGACGCTGGTCGGCATTGTCCTGTCTGAGAACAAGTCTGTATTCACTTCTTGATGTCATCATTCTGTAAGGGTCTGAACAGCCTTTAGTCACAAGGTCGTCAACAAGCGTACCAATATATGAGCTTGCACGGTCGAGTACCATAGGTTCACGCTTTTTTATTTTGAGAGCGGCATTTATTCCGGCAACTATTCCTTGAGCTGCCGCTTCCTCATAACCGGAACTTCCGTTAAATTGTCCTGCACCATACAGACCGCTTATTTTTCTGAACTCCAAAGTATTTGAAAGTTGAGTGGGGTCACAGCAGTCATACTCGATAGCATAAGCCGGACGCATTATTTCAACATCTTCTAAACCGTCAATTGTACGCAGAAATGCAAGCTGAACGTCCTCCGGCAATGATGAAGACATACCCTGTAAATAATATTCTTCAGTTGAAAGTCCCATAGGTTCAACAAAAAGCTGATGTCTCGGCTTGTCAGAAAAACGCACTATCTTATCTTCTATAGACGGACAGTATCTTGGACCTACTCCCTCAATACGTCCGGAATATAACGGCGACCTGTCGAGATTTGACAGAATAACTTCATGAGTTTTGCTGTTGGTGTAGGTGACATAACATGATACTTGATTTTCAAGCCCCTCTGTTGAAGTCTCAAAAGAAAACGGTACAATATTCTCGTCGCCGTCCTGACGTTCCATAAAATCAAAGTTTATGCTTCTCTTGTTCACACGGCAGGGCGTACCTGTCTTGAAACGCCTTAGCTCAACGCCGTTTTCTCTAAGACTTTGCGACAGATATTTACTTGGCAAAGCCGAATCCGGACCACTTTCATACGAAACCTCGCCTATATGGATTTTACCTTTCAGATAAGTTCCGGTAGCAATTATAACGGCTTTTACTGAATATTCAGCCCCAAGAGACGTTACAACTCCGGTAATTTTTCCGTCCTCAACAATTATTTCAGCTATTTCAGCCTGTTTTACATAAAGATTGCGTTGTTTTTCGCAGATATTTTTCATATAGTCATGATACATTACACGGTCTGCCTGTACTCTCAGACTGTGTACCGCCGGACCTTTTCCACGGTTAAGCATACGGCTCTGAATGAAACACTTGTCCGCACCTTTTCCCATTTCACCGCCGAGAGCGTCAATTTCCCTTACAAGATGACCTTTTGCAGTACCGCCAATTGACGGATTACACGGCATATTTGCAATCTGGTCAAGCGATATGGTAAACATAACCGTTTTACAGCCCAGTCTTGCAGAGGCAAGTGCCGCCTCCACTCCGGCATGACCCGCCCCGACTACCGCAACATCAAAACTTCCCATTTTATACGACATAACCACTACCTCCAGAGTGTTCCACGTGGAACATTATTTTCCGACACAGAACCTTGAAAATACTTCGTCAACAACTGCGTCTGTGACTTTTTCGCCTGTTAGACTGAGTAAATACTGCTCTGCCTCGTCAATAAGAACGTTTACAGCGTCAAGAAACTCTCCGTTTTTAATAGCTGTAATTGCTGATTCAACACATACAAGTGCAGAGTCAATGCATTTTTTCTGCCTTTCATTTGCAACTGAAACTGAAGAAAAAGAGTTTTCGTTTATTTCAAAAATCGTCTCTATTGCCGACTGGAGTTTTTCAATGCCGTCATTTTCCTTAGCCGACAAGTAAACAGTCTGTTTGATATGCTTTTCAATTTCAGATATATCGGGGCATATTCCCAAATCGCTTTTATTTATTACAGCAATTGTTTTTTTGCTGTCAATTTTCTTTATAAGATTCCAGTCGTCATCAGTAAGCGGACTGTTTCCGTCAAACACAGCAATAATCAGCTCTGAAGAATCAATAAGCTTTTCAGCAATGTCAACGCCTATCCCCTCTATTATGTCGTCTGTCTGACGTATTCCGGCGGTATCAGCAAGTCTCAAAACTATATCCCCTATTTTAACAGATTCTTCAACTACATCACGTGTTGTGCCTGCAATATCGGTAACTATACTTCTCTCGCAACCGCTCAGACAGTTAAAAAGCGTAGACTTGCCCACATTTGGTCTGCCTATTATAGCAGAGGAAATTCCCTCACGGATAATTCTTCCACAGTCGTAATTTTCCACAAGTGACAGCAAATCCTTACGTACTTCTTCTAATTCTTTGCAGAGGTTTTCCGGCTTGACTTCTGGAATATCTTCCTCCGGATAGTCCGCCCATGCCGAAAGGTCTCCGAGAATTTTCATTAATTTATCAGAACACTTTTTAGCCCTCTTGAATGCCGTACCCTCACGGAGACTTTCAGCCATTTTAAGCTCACGTTCTCCCTTTGCAGAAATTATATCCATAACTGCTTCTGCTTGTGTAAGGTCAAGTTTACCGTTCAGATATGCCCTTTTCGTAAATTCCCCTGCCTCTGCATTTTCAGCACCGTTTTTAAGAACAGCCCTCAGAATACGTTTGGTTACATAGATACCGCCGTGACATGAGATTTCAGCAATATCCTCGCCTGTATAGCTGTGTGGCGAGCGGAACACTGTAAGTATACAGTCGTCGAGACGTTCACCGTTGTCATGTGCAATTCCGTATGCACAGGTATAGCCTGCCATATCTTTAACTCTTTTGTTTCCGGCTGGCTTGAAAACTCTCTCTGCAACATCAAGTGCATTTTCGCCGGAAATTCTTATAACGGCTATACCTCCGGCAGAATCCGGAGTAGAAATAGCAGTAATTGTTGACAAAAAAATCACTCCCAAAAAAACAACGGCATTTTTTCTGCCGTCAAAAAAATAAGGATCTGAGGGACATAAAGTCCCTCTGTTTATAAATCAAAGTTCTATTTTACCGTAAAGTCCGCCCTCGATAGCGTCTTCCGGCTTAGGACGCTTATAATCCTTTTCAAAGCTCGTTGAGATGTCTACTTTTTTTCTCTCAAAATTATTATTGTCATGACTTCTCGGACGGCTGTTACGTCTGTCATTTCTTGTATTGTCACGGCGGTCACGTTTTCTGTTGTCACGTCTGTTTGCATTCGGGTTAGGATTTTTTGATGAAATAATAATCTTTCTGTAAGGTTCTTCACCTACCGAATGAGAGTTAACTCCGTTTATCTCTGAAACTGCCGAATGAATAATACGTCTTTCATATGGGTTCATAGGTTCAAGGGGCTGTGAGCGACCTGTCCTCAGTACCTGCTTGGCTACCTTTACTGCAAGCTGTTCAAGAGTTTCCTTACGCTTTTTGCGGTAACCGAGACAGTCAATAGTAATACGGAAATAGTCCTTGTCGCCTTTGTTTGCGATAATAGAACAGAGATACTGTATTGAATCGAGAGTTTCTCCACGTCTGCCTATAATTGTGCCGTTGCTTGAACTCTTAATATCTATCACAGAGGCGTTTTCATTCTGATACACTGAAAAATCAGCCTCGATTTCCATAGCACGCAGAATACTTGTGATATAGTCAATAGCAAGCTTAACCTTTGGGTGCATAAGTGCCTTGTCTTCTATGAGAGTAAAGTTTTCAATTGAATAGTCATTCTCATCTTCACTTTCTCCGGCACTTTTTTCAACAGTTTCAACAGCTTTCTCTGTTGATTCTTCCTGTACAACAGTTTCAGTAGTTTCAGCAATGGAAACTTCAACAGGCGACGGCTCTGTTTCAGCCGGAATCTCTGGATTTTCAGCAGAGTTTTCAACTTCTTCTTCTGAAACTGTTGAAACTTCTTCTGTGTTTGTTTTTTCTTCAGAAGTCTCCGTTTCAGCTTCCTTTTCAGTTTCAGCATTTATTTCCGGATTAACTTCATTCTTCACTTCCGGAACTTCTTCAACATAGGTAGCCTTTACTTTAGCGTCCTTAGCACCCACTCCGAAAAAGCCCTTTTTAGCTTCTTCAAGCACCTCAAAGTCTATATTCTTTATATTCTTGCCGAATTTTGCGGCTGCAAGCTTTTTAGCGTCTTCAACCGTCTTAGCAGTAAAAATTTCAGTCATTTTCATATACCTCCATGAAGGATTCAATCATCATCATCGTTATCATTTTCGTCGTATTCTTCGCCGTATTTTTCCGCCATACGCCTGCGAGCCTCTTTCAGCTTGTCACGGTTCTGTTTATTCATTTCAGAACGTGAGGCTTTATTGCCGTTATTTTTCGGAGCTGTACCGCCATTCTGCTGGCGTTCAAGTTCTGCCTGCTGTTCAAGCATTCTCTGCATGAAAGTCTTTTTTTCGGGGTGTTTTTCGGCATATATTCTTGCCTTTTCCTTTTCTTTTTCGTTGATTTTGGCAGTACGTTCCGGAGTAAAATAGTGGTTAAGACCAAAATTAATCAACAGTGAAAAAAGCGATGTCCATATCCAGTAAAATCCGATACCGGCAGGAAGTGCAAATGCCCATACAACCGACATAATAGGCATAAGATACATCATCAGTGCCATACAGCCACCGCCCTGCATTTCGGGGTTGGTCTTTTTCTGGTGAATCTGACTGTAAACAGACTGTGCAAGCTGTGCAAGTCCGGCAAGAAAAGGAATACAGAAAAGTATTATTGATTCAGTATTCCATGTCTCTGGGTGAAGTTCTGGTATTTTACCGAGATTAGCTCCGAAAATCGTATAGTTTTCGTTAAATTCCGAAACTCTGCTTGCAAAGTTTTCAGCAAGACCACTGAATTTATCGGCGTGCTTGTCAAGCTGTTCCATTGTAACAAGCTCACTGCGTAGCGACTTGAAATCATATGAATTTCCTCCGCTCAGTTCAGAGGCTATATTAAATGCAGCCTGTCTTATATTTTTTGATATATGCAGAATATGCGTGATTGGTTTGTATATAACATCAATTACGCCGAAAAGCAGAAGCATCTGCACCAAAGCCGGCATACACGACCCCATAGGGTTAATACCCTCCTGCTGATACAGTTTCTGCTGTTCCTCCTGAAGTCTCTGTGGATTGCTCGCAAAACTCTTACGCAGTTTTTCCATTTTAGGATTAAGCAACTGCATACGTGCAGCACCTTTCTGGGTATGATAGTTTACAGGGAAAAGCAAAAGCTTTGTCACCACTGTAAATATAATTATCGCAAAAGCGTAATTATGGCAAAGGGAATAAATAAGATACATCAGATACCCGAAAGGGATACCGATAATGTCATAAAGTGAATTCAATTTCAATACCTCTCATTTTTGTTGTCTTCATCGTCATTATGCCTGTCAAAACAGTCTTCCGCACTGTAATCATATTTTTTCACTCTGAAAGTAAATTTTTCTGGCACATAGTCCACACCGCCCATTGACCACGGATTACATCTCAGTATTCTCCATATAGCAAGCAGTGAACCTCTGAACGCACCGAAACGCTCTATAGCAGTCAAGGCATATGTACTGCACGTAGGATAGTATTTACAGCACGGCGGAAAAAGCGGAGAAATAAATCTGCGGTAAAAACGAACCAGCGAAATGATAATTAACTTCATAAATTCTTCTTTCCGCCAGAAAAACTTTTATACAGCTTTATAATTTCCGGAACGCCGTACTTTTCCATATATCCGCAATACTCCTGAGACTTTATTTCACATATCGGACTTCTTGCAACAATGACTATATCAATGCCGACAGGCAGTTTTATTTCAGCGTTACGGTAAGCAAGCCTAATGAGTCTCTTTGCTCTGTTACGGCAGACCGAATTGCCTACTTTTTTACTGGCTGTAATGCCGAAACGGTTGAATGGTTTGCCGTTTGGCTTCACATATATTACCGAATACTTACAGGCGGTAAAACGCCCTTTTTTGTAAAGGGAAACAAAATCCCTGTTATCTTTAAGAATTTCCGTATAAAGCATAATAATACCTTTAAAGCGGGACTAAAGGAGCGTCCCATTATAGAAAATCAAGAGCCATTAACAAAAAAGACCACAAAAATAGATTTTGTGGTCAGCCTCGTTAGTGAGTTAATCTTGCTCTGCCCTTAGTTCTTCTACGAGCTAAAACCTTTCTGCCGTTCTTAGTAGCCATTCTCTTCATGAAACCATGCTCCTTCTTTCTGTGGAGCTTCTTCGGCTGATATGTTCTTTTCATATTCAGTTCCTCCTCTCTGCAAATTTGTATATAGGAACTCCGGGAGACCCCCATAAGTCCTGATAGCAAAACAGGTCAATGCAGACTAATCCGCATTACACTTGCTTATTATATAACAAAAAAACAATCCTGTCAAGCAGTTTAAGAAATTTTTTTCAGTTTTTTCAGATTTTTATATTTTTTTACTAAATAAAGCTAAAAAATAACCAGTCTCTTTGTAATCTGTATTTCTTGTCTGTACTGAAAATTCGGATTCAAAACAAGCAAATATCTTAGTTGTAATTATATGTATATTATTTTAATCAGTAAAAAATATAAACCTTAAAAATCAACATCTTTATGGTAAAATCCTGTTAAAAAATAGTAAAATAATGACATTATTTATTTTTTTAAAAGCTTTTTTAAATTAAAAAAATATTAATCAATTTTTGATTTATTTTCAATATTTTATTCGTCATTTTGTTGAAAATAATACCCTAATTGCACTGATTTTCCTGCATTTTTTTTGAAAAAAATCAAAAAAAAAACTTGCTTTTTTCCCTCAAATATGGTATAATATTAATATGAATGAAATAGATTTTTCTGTTTCTTGCAGGAACTGAAAAGCAGGTCAGCCATAATAAAAAAGCACAAAAAAATTTGTGTTTTTTCAGCAAATCTGCCGATAGCAGTTTCAATATGATGAAATACGGAGGTTAAATATGAACTCATTTGAGGAAGTTTTTGAAAATGTAAAAAAATACTGCCTTGAAAACAACAAAATCCCTTCAATAGGTCTGAAAACATGGATTGAACCACTAAAGCCAATAAGCTTTAATGGCTCTGACGCTGTTTTTAAAATCCAGACAGACTTTCAGAAAGGCATTGTAATGTCTACTTACAGTTCAATACTCAAAGATGCGTTTATGTCACTTCTTGGTCTTGACGTAAATATTATCATAAATGTTGAATCAGAGCGGACTATTAAAACAGGCGTTATCAGCACTGAAGACATCGACCAGAAACACGCTGAACTTGAACAGTCATACAAGTTTGCCAATTATGACTATACATTTGACACTTTCATACAAGGACGTTCAAATGAATTTGCACTGGCGTGCTGTAAATCGGTTGCAAAAAACTGCGGTGAAAGAAAAATCCCCGACTACAACCCCTTGTTTATATACGGACCTTCGGGAATGGGAAAGACTCACCTTATCACTGCAATCGCCAATGAAGTACGCCGTAAACACCCAGAGCTGAACATAGTATACGTAACAAGCGAAACTTTCGGAAACGACCTTGTAAGTTCTCTCACTGACAAGCTTATTTCTGACTTCCACGACAAATACCGCACTGCCGATTTACTGCTTATCGACGATATACAGTTCTTTGTCGGAAAAGAACGTATGCAGGAGGAATTTTTTCATACATTCTACCAGCTTCATCAAGAGGGCAGACAGATAGTAATAACTTCGGACAAAGCACCGAAAGAACTCCAGACACTCGAAAAACGTCTTATCACTCGCTTTGAGGGCGGACTTATCGCCGATATTTCAACTCCGGACTATGAAACACGTCTTGCAATCATAAACAGAAAATCTGAACTCCTTGAACTAAAAATGCCCGGAGAAGTGGCTGAATTTATGGCAAACCGCCTTAAATCAAACATACGTCAGCTTGAAGGTGCTGTGATGAGACTTAAAGCACTCAATCACTATGCCGGAAGTCCTATAACAATTTCAATGGCACAGAGCGTTATAAGAGACGTTCTCACCAACGAACAGCCAATACCAATAACAGTAGAGAAGATAATTTCAGAAGTTTCTTCGGTTTATGGCGTATTACCGGAAGATTTACGCTCGAATAAACGTTCCGCGCAGATTTCAATAGCCCGAAAAGTAGCCATTTACGTTGTTAGAGAGATAACACAGATGCCTCTTGCTACAATAGGCACTGAATTTGGCGGTAGAGACCACTCAACCATTGTTTACTCGGTCACAAGCGTTACTGAGGCTATGAAAAAAGACACAAATCTCAAAAATCTTGTAAATGATATTATTAAAAATATTAAAGATAAGGGTAAGCAATAAATTTAACTGTTTCCGTTAACTATTTTTACGGAAAAGTTTTCCACAGACTTTCAACACTAAACTAACAGGTTTTCAACAGTTGTTATATATTTTTACATTTTAGGCTTATGGCTGTGTTATGCGAAAAATAAGCTGTCATCTCGGAAAAATCCAAAGTTTTCAACAATTTAACAAATTATGAACAGAAACTTTGTTCTTTTGAAAAAACTACATGATTTTATGAACACGCCAAAAATGCCAAATTAAAAGAATTTATTAACATAGGTTTTCAACAGTTTTCAACACACTTTCAACAGGTTTTCAACAGTCAATTTAAAAAAATTAACATCAAACTTTAGGCTTATTTTTGGGGAAAATTAATTTAATTTTTGATTTAATCAAAAGTTTTCAACACAGCGTTAGCCTTGGTTAACTTTTATTTCTAATTTATGAACGAGTTCAAGTGAACCGATTCGAGTTGATTTATATTTTTTACCAACAACTTTCAACAGTTTTCCACAGACTTTCAACACTAAACTAACAGGTTTTCCACAAAAGTTGCACTTTTTAATTTGGTTGATTTTTGAAATGTGAAAATGCCATATATAATTGCAAAGTGCTATTTTAGGGCTATATAATTAAAATATTTATCCACAATTTCAACACTTTCAACAGTCCATTTTTCCCATTTTTGAAAAATCCCATTTATGAATAAAGTGAAACTTTTCTGTGAACGTGTTTTTTGCCCCAAAAAGCATAGTTTTCAACACTAAACTAACACACTTTCAACAGTAAACTAACAGGTTTTCAACAATGGCAAAAAGTTTTCAACAATGGATTTAAAGGCTTAAAATAGCGTTAAATTAGGTGTAATATTTTTTAATTATATAGTTTTCAACAAAAAATAGTAAAAAAATGACATTCTCTTTTGATTTTTGGAAAATTGTAAACTGTTTTAATTTGCATAAAAATGGTCGTTCATAATTTATTCATGGCGAGTTTTTAGGGTGTTGAAATGTTGAAAACTCGTGTTTTCCACAGCTTTCAACACTAAACTAACAATTGTGATAGTTTTGTGAATGCCTGTTTTAATGCTTAATATAGCCTTAAATTAAGGGTGTCAAAAAGGTTTTCAACAGTTTCAACAATTTGACTTTCAACAGTTTCAACATAGTGTTGAAATCTTTTTAGAACATATATTCGAAAATGTCGAGTTTTCAACAAGTTTTCAACATTTTTTCCACAATCTTTCAACAGTTTCCACAGAGTAAAAGATTTTACTTAAGTTTTCAACATTTTTCAACAATCTTTCAACATACCAATGTTGAAAACTTTCAATCATATATCGCTGAAAAAGGCACTTTTCAACTTTTCCACAGCCCCTACTACTACTACTATTATTTTATTTCTTTTTTTTTTTTTTTTTTTTTTTTTTTTTTTTTTTTCAACCAGCAAGTCTGCTGACCAAAAATTTCATTTTCAGCAGATTTCATCAAAAATCAATTATGAACGAAATATTAACAGGAGGAACTATAAAAATGAAATTCATTTGTAACAAAACAGAACTCAGTGAGGCTATCAGCAATGTCTCAAAAGCTGTATCTTCAAAATCAACTATTCCTGCCCTTGAAGGAATCAAGGTAAAGGTTATGCCGGGTGAGATTGAACTTACTGGTTACAATCTCGAAATGGGCATACGCACTTCTATCAAATCCGTAACGGAAGACTCCGGAGAGTTTGTAGTCAGCTCCAGACTTTTCAGTGAGTTCACAAAACGTATGTCGGGAGACGAGGTAAACTTTGAAGTAAGCGACAGCCTTGTTATAAACATCTCATGCAGTTCAACGGAATGCAGTTTCTCTGCAATGTCGGCAGAAGAATATCCGGACTTACCGGTAGTCGATTCTGCTAAAGGCTTCAAAGTAAAAAATTCAGTTCTGAAATCCATGATAAACCAGACAAGCTATGCTGCCTCTCTTAACGAAAGCAAACCAATCCTTACAGGTGAACTTTTTGACATAAACGACGAGAGCTTCAACATGGTGGCAATAGACGGATTCCGTCTTGCAATAAGATGCGAAAACATAACCAATCAGGGAAGCTATCAGTTTGTAGTACCGAAAAAGGCACTGCTTGAAGTTTCGTCTCTCATCAAGGACGACAACGAAAACGAGTGCATAGTATACACTAACGACCGTCACATAATTTTTGAGACAGGCAATGTATTTGTAATTTCACGTCTGCTTGAAGGTGCTTTCCACAAGTACAAACTCAGCATACCGTCTGAACACAAAACAGAAGTTATTATCAGCAAGAGAGAATTTCTCACCTGTCTTGAACGCTGTTCACTGCTTATCGACGAAAAAAATAAAACTCCCATACGCTGTGAGGTCGGAAACGGCACTGTCAAACTCAACTGCAAAACAGGAATAGGCAAAATAAACGATTCACTTTCAGCAGACGTTACAGGCGAAAATATAACAATCGGTTTTAATAACAGGCTCATGGCTGACGCTATACGTGTAGCAGAGGGCGACAAAATACGCATACGTTTCAACGGTGCAATGAAAGTTATTGAAATTCTTCCGCTTGAAGGCGAGAGTTTTATATTCCTTGTAATGCCGGTTCAGATTAAGAACTGATAACATTTTTCCATGAATGAGGGTGAACATATGACTAAATCTATAAAAATAACAACGGAATTTATAAAGCTCGACGCACTTCTGAAATTTGCCTCAATGGTAGGCTCTGGCGGAGAAGCAAAAATGCTTATTCAAGACGGACAGATTCTTGTAAACGGTGAAGTATGCACAATGCGTGGAAAAAAAATACGTTCTGGTGACAGAGTATCTTTCGGTGACGAGGAAGTAGTTATAGAATAATTTTCACTGGAGAAATGAAAAATTTACAGCAGACACCCTCTCAGAGCGTTCAGAATGCGTTTTAAGGCGGTTGTGAACGTTGGGTAGTGTAGTTTATGCCTTGAAACACAGAACGGCTTACAGAGACTGTGAGAGGGCTGTACACACAATGTGTGAAAAAAGCAGTTGCAGAATAATTTTCACTGAGGAAATGAAAAGTTTTAAGCGGACACCCTCTCAGAGCGTTCAGAATGCGTTTTAAGGCGGTTGTGAACGTTGGGTAGTGTAGTTTATGCCTTGAAACACAGAACGGCTTACAGAGACTGTGAGAGGGCTGTACACACAATGTGTGAAAAAAGCAGTTGCAGAATAATTTTCACTGAGGAAATGAAAAGTTTTAAGCGGACACCCTCTCAGAGCGTTCAGAATGCGTTTTAAGGCGGTTGTGAACGTTGGGTAGTGTAGTTTATGCCTTGAAACACAGAACGGCTTACAGAGACTGTGAGAGGGCTGTACACACAATGTGTGAAAAAAGCAGTTGCAGAATAATTTTCACTGAGGAAATGAAAAGTTTTAAGCGGACACCCTCTCAGAGCGTTCAGAATGCGTTTTAAGGCGGTTGTGAACGTTGGGTAGTGTAAGTTTATGCCTTGAAACACAGAACGTCTTACAGAGGTTGTGAGGAGGTTGTACGGTGATTGTCACTTATGCAGGAATTGACGGTTTCAGAAATCTTTCTGGAATATCATTTGAACCCGACCGGAAGTATAACATAATATCCGGTCAGAATGCACAGGGGAAAACAAATATCCTTGAAGCGATATGGATAATGTCAGGCTGTAAGAGTTTCCGGTCGTCAAAGGAAAAGGACTATATATGCATTGACGGCAACAAAATGACAGTTGAAATAAAAGTCCTCGACAGCGTAAGGGAGCATAAAATAAAAATCGAAATGTCAAAGGGTACTAACAGCATAAAAAATATCTTTCTGAACGGCGTAAAGCTGAAAGGCACAAAACCGCTTTTTGATATTTTCAAGTGCATAGTTTTCATACCCGACGACGTTGATATAATAAAAGGCTCTCCGGAAAAACGCCGTAATTTCATAGATATGGCTTATTCACAGCTTAACCCTGTTTCAGTGATTCATCTGAACAAACACAACACAATCATGAATCACAGAAACGCTCTCCTCAAGGAAATTATGAACGGTCATGCAAAAGAAGATTCCCTTGAAATATGGGACAGACAGGCTTCACAAGAGGGTGCATTTATTTCTTATATGCGTAACGATTACGTCAGAAAAATAAACGAAATCTGCGGAAGACTTTACCGTACTCTTTCCGGCGGTACTGAAACCCTTGAACTTGAATACAAGTCAAATGTCTATAAACCGGAAGATTTTGAAAAGCCCCTTGACGAAAAAGCCATTGATATATATTTCAGAAAACTCCGTGAGACTTCTGGCTATGATATACGGACAGGCTCAACGCATTCCGGAGTAAACAGAGACGAAATTTTAATAAAAATAAACGGTCTGAGTGCTAAGGAATACGGCTCACAGGGACAGATAAAAAGCTCGGCACTCGTCATGAAACTTGCACAGGCGGAAATCTTCATGCAGAAATCAGAAGACGCTCCTGTTGTGTTTCTTGACGATGTAATGGGCGAACTTGACGAAAAACGCCAGAAATTTATATTTGACATAATCAAGGATATGCAGGTTTTTATAACAACGTGCAACGAAAGTGCATTGCTTCCGGAAATAAAGGGAAAAATAATTCACATAGACGGCGGAAAAATCAAGGAGGACTGAAAATGTATCTTCATATCGGGAATAATTTTTCTGTAAATATGCGTGATGTTGTCGGGATATTCGACATAGAAAATACCACAGTCGGAAAATGCACAAAGAAACTTCTTGAACGTGCAGAAAAAAATCATTTTTGTGTGTATGCAACTTACGAAATGCCGAAAAGTTTTATCATCACCATAAAAGACGGCGAGGAAAAATTATATATATCACAGCTTTCGGCATATACGCTCAGAAAACGTCTGAGGGGGTAATATCATTGGCTGAAAAAATCAGACCGCACATGAAAGTTTTTCTGATAATGCTTGTGACAGTGATGACGGCGGTTATATGTTCTGCATTCAGTTCACAACCGCATTACACGTGGTTTACAGAAAAACGCACGGCAAAAATGGAAAACAGATTCAGCATTGAAGTTACAGACAATATTAAACTTTGCGAGTATAAAATGTCTGAATTTCCGGCTGTCAGAAATTCTGAAAAACGCTCGGAATATGAGTACAGACTTTGCCTTGAAACTGACAGCATTGAAAAATTCATGGCTGAAAATATCAACGGTATTATAACCGAAAAATACGACAATATGAGTTTTTCGTACAGAAACAATGACAATCAGTCAGTATACGCCGAAATCTCCAAATCGGACGGCAAAGAAAATTACAGTGTAACTTTCGTAATAGTTGATATATAAAAAACGAGGTATTGGAAGAAAAAAACAATAAGGTCTTTTTTTATTTCAAAAAAAGTGTTATAATATTACTGGTAGCTTTTGTAATGATTTTATGTGGTCTTGTTTTTATGATTAATTATCAACATAAAGCTACAGAATTATCGTGGAGCAGATTTTTTTGACAACGGTCAATATCTCTGGCTTTATGCAGATGACATTGGAAAATTCATGACAGAAAAATATTATATTGGCGGTTTCAGATATTCAGATATGACAACAAAGATTATTACAGTATTTCTCTTGACACAATCGGTTAATTTTTGAAAATCGGAGGTAAATTCATGAGTCAGCAGAATAACAATTATGACGAAAATGACATACAGGTACTTGAAGGACTTGAAGCAGTCCGGAAACGTCCCGGAATGTATATCGGTTCAACCGGAGAGGGCGGACTTCACCACCTTGTCTATGAAATTGTAGATAACTCAATTGACGAATCGCTCGCAGGTTACTGTACAGAAATAAACGTTGAAATTTTAGAGGGCGATATTATCCGTGTGTCAGATAACGGACGTGGCATACCTACTGGCATACACCAGAAAGAAGGCATATCGGCGGCTACAGTAGTATATACCGTTCTTCATGCCGGAGGTAAGTTTGGCGGTGGCGGTTACAAAGTATCGGGCGGTCTTCACGGCGTTGGAGCTTCAGCAGTAAACGCTCTGTCCGAATGGCTGGAGCTTACTGTATACGACGGCGAGAATGTATGGTTTCAGCGTTTTGAAAGGGGACACTATTCTGAACCTCTGAAAAAAATTGGCACAACCGATAAAACCGGCACAAGCGTAATGTTCAAGGCTGACGCTGAAATCTTTGAAACGACGGTTTACAGCTATGAAACTCTCTTGAAAAGACTGCGTGAACAGGCGTTTTTAAATGCAGGTCTGAGGATAGTTTTCACTGACAGCCGAGACCCCGAAGACGTTAAAAGCGAGGTTCTTTATTACGAGGGCGGTATAAGGCAGTTTGTGGAGCATATTCACACTGTAAGAGGTCTTGAAAGTCTCAGCGGAGACGTTATTTATTTTTCCGGCAGACAGGGCGATTCTTTCGCTGAAATAGCCCTACAGTACAATGACAGCTACAATGAAGTCATTCTTTCCTTTGCAAATAATATCCATACCAAAGACGGCGGTTCACATGAGACTGGATTCAAGAATGCGATAACAAAAGTCGTCAATGAATACGGCAGGAAAATGGGTCTTCTCAAAGACAAGGAAAAACTCGGCGGTGATGATATTCGTGAGGGTCTTACTGCTATTATCTCTGTAAAACTCACAGACTGTGAATTTGAATCACAGACAAAAGTGCGTTTAGGAAATCCGGAAGTAAAGCCTTTTATTGAAAAACTCGTGCAGGAAAAATTAATGAATTTCCTTGAAGAAAATCCAGATATAGCAAAGATGATTTTTGAAAAGAGCCTTTCGGCATTAAAAGCACGTGAGGCGGCAAGGCGTGCAAGGGAAGCCGAAAGAAACAAAAATGCATTTGGTAAGTCTGCTATGCCAGAAAAACTCGCCGACTGTTCGGAGCGTGACAACAGATACACTGAAATTTACATCGTTGAGGGAGATTCCGCTGGCGGTTCTGCAAAACAGGGTCGTGACAGACGTTATCAGGCTATACTCTCACTATGGGGAAAAATGCTCAACGTCGAAAAGGCACGTATAGACCGAATTTACGGCAACGATAAATTAGAGCCTGTTGTTTCTGCACTCGGCACTGGTATAGGCGAGGACTTTGACATAGAAAAATTACGTTACGGAAAAGTAATTATCATGGCGGACGCTGACGTTGACGGTATGCATATAAGAGCTTTGCTGTTGACATTCTTTTTCCGCTATATGAGACCTCTGATTACCAACGGCAATGTATACATCGCACAGCCTCCGCTTTTCCGTGTGGAAAGAAACAAGAAAATACATTATGCTTTTTCCGATGAAGAACGTGACCGCTATATTGAAGAACTTTCGGACGGCGGAAAGTACAAGGTTGAAGTACAGCGTTACAAAGGTCTCGGCGAAATGGACCCTGAACAGCTATGGGAAACTACCATGAATCCCGAAACCCGTACAATCGTTAAAATCTCAATGGAAGACGCACTCAGAGCGGACGAGGTATTTACTGTACTCATGGGCGACAAGGTAGAGCCACGCCGTAATTTCATAGAGGCTAATGCAAAATTTGCACAGGATTTGGATATATGACAGAAAATAATTACAGACTCGAAAAAGAATATACTATCCCTTTTGAAATATTCAGAGAGGGCTATACGGCGTTTCAGAAGAAATTCGTATTTCCTCAGGCAAACGTCACGGCACTGGCTTTTATAATACTCGCCGGAGTTTTTGTATTTGCAGTAATTGACGATAATTCACAGTATTTTTCATATCTGTTGATAATGGTATGTCTTGCAATGGCTGTACGGCAGTGGTATAATCCACGCAAAATGAGGGCGAATTTATTTGAAAGTTTTCGGTCTATGGGCGAAACGGTCTATAAAATTTCAGTCGGCGACAGCTATGCTGACATTTCAACGGTTTCAACAGTGGAAAATGTTGAAACGGTTGAAAACTCTGCCGGAGATTCAGAAGATGATGACGACGATTACAGCGAAGAACCTCTGCCAGAAAAAAGCCGTATACCTTTTGACGAAAACTTTTCAATGCTGGAATATGAAAGATTTTTCTTGATGTTTTCCGGAAAAAGTATATTCTATATTATTCCCAAAGAAAATTTTTCTGGTGAAGAAATTCAGATTTTAAGAAATCTGAAAAGTGCATAATTATAAACCGTGAATTAAAGATTATGCATTTCCATAAATTTATCTTACAGGAGGTAAAAATTTTGCTTTACAATGATAACTCTAAAGTAATAAATACTGAAATCTGTGACGAGATGGAAAACTCCATACTTAATTACGCAATGTCGGTAATTGTTTCGAGAGCGTTGCCGGACGCAAGAGACGGTCTCAAACCGGTACACAGAAGAATTTTATATACACTTCACGAAAACGGTCTTACACCGGACAAGGCTTACAGAAAATGTGCCGATACTGTTGGTGCTGTTCTCGGACGTTATCACCCACACGGCGATGCATCTGTATATGACGCACTCGTAAGACTTGCACAGGACTTTTCAATGCGTTATCCGCTTGTTGACGGTCACGGAAATTTCGGCTCTATCGACGGCGACGGTCCGGCAGCGTATCGTTATACAGAAGCCAAGATGTCAAAAATAACCCTCGATATGCTGACCGACATAAACAAGAATACTGTTGATTTTGTTTCAAACTATGATGACAGACTGAAAGAACCGTCTGTTTTGCCGTCACGTTTTCCTAATCTGCTTGTAAACGGTTCTGTGGGCATTGCGGTTGGCATGGCTACCAACATACCGCCCCACAACTTAGGCGAGGTTATAGACGCATTGCAGACCCTTATAGACAATCCCGACTGCACTCTTGAAGACCTTATGGAACACATAAAAGGTCCTGATTTCCCAACAGGTGGCATTGTCATGGGCAAAGCCGGAATACGTTCAGCATATGCTACAGGACGTGGAAAAATAATACTCCGTTCACGCACTCACTTTGAGGAGATAAAGGGCAGAAACTGCATTATCATTGACGAAATACCTTTTATGCTTCGCAAGGAAAGACTTCTGAAAAGCATAAGCCAAATGGCAAGAGACAAGAAAATAGAGGGTCTTTATGATTTGCGTGACGAATCTGACAAGGACGGCATGAGAGTTGTCATTGAACTCAAAAGGGACGCTGTGCCGGAAATTGTTCTGAATAAACTGTTTGCACTTACACAGTTACAGGACACAGTAGGCATAATTATGCTTGCTCTCGTAAACGGCGAGCCTAAAATTCTCACTCTCAAAGAGATGTTGCAGAATTATCTTGATTTTCAAGTGGAAGTAATACGCAGGCGTACAATGTTTGATTTGAAAAAGGCACTTGAAAGGTCGCATATACTTCAGGGATTTGTTTTAGCCTCAGACTATATCGATGAGGTTATTGAAATACTCCGGTCAAGCAAGACCATTGCAGAGGGCAAGCAAAACATGATGGAACGCTTTAAAGATGTTGATATTTCTGCACTGCTTGACCATGCACAATATGACTTTACCGGTCTGCATATCGAAAATCAGACGGGTCTTTCTGACGAACAGGCAGAGGCTATCGTTCAGATGAAACTCGGTGCTTTGACAGGACTTGAAAGACAGAAAATTACTGACGAACTTTACGGACTTCTTACTAAAATTTCTGACTTTGAGGACATTCTCGCCGATATAAACCGTGTGTACGAAATAATCATGAATGACCTTAACGTTATCCGTAAGAAGTTCAGCGACAAGAGACGTACAGATATTGAATCAGTAAGCGGTGAAGTTGACATTGAAGACCTCATACCGCAGGAAGACTGTGTTGTTACTCTCACAAACAATGGCTATATCAAGCGTATGCCGGTAGCCGAATACAAGACCCAGAGACGTGGCGGTCGTGGCATTACCGGAATGAAACAGCGTGAGGAAGACTTTGTTGAAGAAATGTTCATATGCGGAAGTCATGACAATATCCTGTTTATTTCGGACAAGGGCATAATGTACAAACTGAAATGCTATGAAGTTCCGGACGGCTCAAAGGCTTCACGTGGCTTCAATCTGATAAACCTCTTACCGCTTTCCGACGGCGAAAAAATAACAGCCATGATTAAAACAACTGATTTCAGCGAAGACAAGTTCATAACGATAGTTACTAAAAACGGCAAGATAAAGCGTACAAATCTTTCGCTTTATAAAAACGTCCGTAAGAATGGTCTTATTGCTATAGGTCTTGACGAGGGCGATGAGATAGCAGGCGTACGCATGACCGACGGCAAGGCTCAGATTTTCATTGCCACAAGAAACGGTATGGTTATACGCATCGAGGAAGAAAAAGGTCGCTCAATGTCACGCTCCGCACACGGCGTGAGGGCTATAAAGCTCCGTGACGGCGACTATGTTGTAGGAATGGCTCGTATCCGTGACAGTGCTTCACTGCTGACAGTAACGGAAAACGGTTACGGCAAACGCACTGAAATTGAAAACTACCGCATTCAGAACAGAGGCGGTTATGGTCTTAAAAATTACAGCGTTGATGACATAAAGGGTCACGTATGCGGAATAAAAATTGTTGACGAAGAAGACGATATTATTCTTGTTTCAAGTGACGGAATTATTATCAGAATCCTTGCAAGCGACGTGAGAATTATGGGAAGATATGCAAAGGGCGTACGTGTGATGAGAGTTACAGAGGGTGCAAAGGTAGTGGCTTTCACACGTGCAGAACACGACGACAACGCCGAAACAGAAAAAGTAGAACAGCTTACCGAAGAACAGGCAAGGCAGGCAGAACAGGAAGCTATGATTGAAGAACAGAATGAAATAATACCAGAAGAAAATCCGGAGACTTCTGAAGATGAATAAGAAAATAATTCCGTTTCTTTTGGCAGGATATATTTTTCTTGAAAATAAATTAATGCTCTGTACAAGGCGTGAATATTTCGGGGACGGAATAAAAATCGCACACATTTCAGACATTCATAAACGCAGGTTCGGGAAGAATAATTCCCGAATCTGTCGTATAATAAGCCATGAAAATCCGGATATTATATTCATAACAGGCGACCTTGTTTCACGCACTGAAACGGATTTTTCAGCAGTTGAAAAAATGCTTGA
Source organism: Ruminococcus flavefaciens (assembly GCA_023667045.1). Taxonomy (GTDB): domain Bacteria; phylum Bacillota; class Clostridia; order Oscillospirales; family Ruminococcaceae; genus Ruminococcus; species Ruminococcus flavefaciens_AC. The sequence goes on from JAMPAU010000003.1 coordinate 64,477, forward strand.
AAATCTCTGCAAAATCGCTCCGGTCTATATGATTTGCGGAAATCACGAGAGAACTCTTAAACCGGACATGAAAAAGGAATTTTTCAGAATAATAAAGCGTACTGGTGTTGTCATGCTGGCTAATAATTCAGCGGATATAAATATCAGAGGACGGAGTTTACATATTTGCGGTCTCATGGAAAACTATAAAGTTTATAAAAACGGAAAAAGCTACAGAAATCTTTATGAAATTATTCCGGAAGATATTAATGCACTTCTTGGAAAATGCCCCGACGGTGAGACTATACTTCTCGCACATAGTCCGTTTTTTGCAGAGGTCTATTCCCAATGGGGTGCTGAATATACTTTAAGCGGTCACGTACACGGCGGTGTTATAAGAATTTTCGGAAAGGGCATTCTTTCGCCGGAAAGAAAATTTTTTCCGCCATACTCAAAGGGCGTTTATGATGTCGGCGGAATGAGACTTCTTGTTTCCGGCGGACTTGGTAAATTCCGGCTGTTTAATCCTCCGGAAATAGTAATTTATAATATCTGACTATATCCCAGAAAAAGCAAAGATAATAAGCAGTACACCGCCCACCCATGAAAAGTCATGGTGCAGTGAGGAGAGTTTTTTTCCGGTGATGTTTCCAAGAGTAATAGAAATAAGTCCGGCGATAAACGTGAAAAGAAAAGCGTAAAAGGGATTTATTCCAGCAAAGCCACTGCTCAGTCCGGTTGAGGCAGAATCAAGAGAGCTGGCAAGTGCAAGTGTTATGGCTTCTGTTGCGGAGAGTATTTTTGAGTTGTCAAAATCGGCGGTTGTTTCGTCAAGGTATAATTTCATGACTATGCCGTATTTTCCCGACCGCACAGAAACTTCTCCCTTTTCGGAAATATGCTTTATAATACTTCGGATAATGCTCTTGAAAATCGTTATTATTCCTATTGCGGATATTACAGCAGTACCGCATACATGACATATTTCAGACGGCACGAATCTGCCAATAAAGCCGGAAAATTCAAGCGATAAACCAAGCACGCCGGCACTTATAAGGCTTATGACAGTCATTGAAAGCATCGGGATTTTTATTCCGCTGTTGCAGTATGTCGCTGAAGCAAGATATGTATCAAGGCTTACAATTACTGCAAGAAAAATTTCGTCGTACAATTTCACACACCTCCCGACGTATAATATGCAGAAAATGCATAAAATGTCAAAGGAATGCATATAGCGGAGAATCTTAATATTCGGCTAAAAAAATATATTGACTTTTTCTGTAATTATGATATAATTATTAATAATAACTTTCCGTATTATGCGGATAAGTTTATTTTTCAGAAAGGGGATTTTATTTTGATTGCCGGAGTTTCAACCGCCTGTCTCTATCCGCAGGCACTTGAGGAAAGCCTTTACGACCTCGCTGTAAACGGCGTTTCCTGTACAGAAATATTCATAAACACCCATTCTGAACTGAAAAAGAGTTTTGCACATAATATTTCACAGATACTGAAAAGATTTGACGTGAAATGCGTTTCGGTACACCCTTTTACCTGTGAAATGGAAACAATGATGTTTTTTTCCGACTATGAAAGACGAGTGGAAGATATTCTTGAATATTATAAATTATATTTTGATTTCATGAATACAGTCGGAGCGGATATTTTTGTTTTTCACGGCGGTAAAATAGGTTCGGGTAAAAATAAGGATTTTTATTGTGAGCGTTACAGCAGACTGTGGAGACTTGGCAGAGAGTACGGCATAAAAGTAGCCCTTGAAAACGTTTCACGCTGTCAGAGTGCGTCGTCTGCTTTTGTGAGGGATATATCAAATATGCTCGGAAATGAATTTGCATTTGTGCTTGATACAAAACAGGCTGTCCGTGCAGGTGAAAATCCAATGAATTTTGTTGAGACTGTCGGAAAGAGTACCGTCCATGTGCATATAAGCGATTCCGGAGAATACGGCGACTGTCTGCCAATAGGAAAAGGGCGTTTTATGTTCAGACCTTTTTTTGAAAAGCTTAATTCATTCAGTCCGGAATGCAGTGTGATACTTGAACTTTACCGGAGCAGTTTCGGCGGTATAGGCGAGCTTGTTTCGTCATACAACGTACTGGAAAAAATGCTTGAACCATACAGCAAGGAGTGTAAGATATGAAATGTCCTTTTTGTGGATTTGATGATTCAAAAGTAACGGATTCCCGACCGTCAGACGAAAAAATACGCAGACGCAGGGAATGTATGAAATGCAAGGGCAGATTCACGACGTATGAAGTTGTTGAGCTTCCTCTGCTTATGGTCGAAAAGCGTGATGGTACGTATGAAACTTTTGACCGCAGTAAACTTATAAAGGGAATTTTTACGGCAATAAAAAAACGACCTGTCACTATAGGACAGGTTTCAGAAATTGCAGACTATATTGAAAATTATTACGCAAATGCATTAAAGACCGTTGCACCGTCAAGGGAAATAGGCGAAATAGTTCTTGAAAAACTCAGAGAGATTGACCCCATATCATACATAAGGTTTGCTTCTGTGTATAAGGATTTCACGGATATAGAGAGTTTTGTTGCTGCTATAAGCGAATTTGAAACTTAACCCACCGGCTTTAGACGGTAGATTAAGGTTGACAAAACAAAAAATGTGATATTAATATTTTTATATTAATTTTGTATGAATAAAGTGCAGTCAGGATATTGTGCTTTTTCGTGTGCCTGTGCTACAAAAGAAGCGAAAACCAAGCCGTTGGTGCAGACAATACAGAAAATAACATATCAACAAACAAATTAGGGCAGGAACTGTCCGAATTTACGCCTGTGGAGATAGTAGGTTACGAGGTCGCTGAAACAGGAAGCCCATTAGCTTTAGACAATGGGTAGCTCACAAGGGAGAATGATTTTATGAATATTGATAAAATTCTTGATAACTTCAATGACGAAAAAACCGCCTGTACATTTAGGGCAGAAGAAGTGCAGAAAAATCTTGTACAGGCAGTGCTTCCTTACTTGATTCCTCTTTTGTTTTTTCTTCCGCTGATAGCAGACAAGGAAAAAAGGTCGGAATTTTGTAGATTTCATGCAAATCAGCAGTTTACATGGTTTCTTGTAACGGTTGTTCTCGGAATAATTGAAAACATAATCGGAATAATTCCCATTTTGGGCGGTATTGTAAACGCTGTAATCAATATTGCAGAGTTAGTAATTGCGGTTGCTCTCATGTACGGTGCTTCAAAGGGCAAGGCTCTCAGACTTCCTTTTGTGGGCGAAATGATAAATATATTCTAACTCACAGAAAGACGTATGCTTCCGCCGTCCTCGCTGTAAACCATTGAGGCTATTGCCGTATCCTCGCATACAATCAACTCAGCAAGCATTTTCTTGTTTTCTGGACTGTAGTTGCGGACTTCATAGACGTAAAGACGTGCATTTTTTCCGGCGTGTTCACGCAGTGGCAGACCTTGTTTGTCCTGAATGACTGCATATTCTTCATACGCCTCTGAAAATTCCGACGGTATGACTATGTCTTTTCCGGCTATTTCCTCGACTTCCCAGCCGTGCGATGCGAAATAATCTGTACGTTCATTTTGATTTGAGACGGAAATTATTTCAGTATCTGGAACTTCCGGCTTTTCGTTTTTTTCCGGAATGAAAAATATAACCGCATATATTGCAACGGCTGTCAGTGAGAGAAAAAATATTTTCTTTTTTTTCATGTATGTAAACCTCCGTATAAAATATTTAAACAGGTGAAAATAATTAAGAATTAAAAATGCATAATTAAGAATTGGAAGTTTTGAATTAATAATAATTATGCATTATGAATTATGCATTATGCATTGCATTACTTCGGAAGGTGAAAATATGACCCCTATAAGACTTGATAAATTTATTTCTGAACGCACTGAATATTCAAGAAGTCAGATAAAACAGCTTGTCAGCAGAAAATCGGTGACTGTGGACGGACAGGTTATCAAAAATTCTGACATGAAAATAAATCCCGATACCGCAAAGGTTACTGTAAACGGCAATGAAATACGCACGGAGCGTTACAGGTATATTCTGCTTAACAAGCCGGAGGGTTATGTCTGCTCTACGTCAGACAATGACGGCGAAAGCGTTATGAATCTTATCCCCGAAAACATGAGAACAAAAAATATGTTCCCTGCCGGTAGACTTGATAAAGATTCTTTAGGGGCTTTGTTAATCACCGACGACGGCGACCTTGCACACCGTATTCTCTCCCCTAAACGTCACATCTCAAAAATCTATATTGTGAAACTTGACAGACCCTTTAAAAGTGAATATATTAACTTATTCAAAAATGGTTTAGAATTAGGCAACGGAGAGGTGTGTCTTCCGGCAGATGTTAGTATGTGCAAAACGTCCGAAAAACTGGCTTTTATACAGCTTTTTGAAGGAAAATATCATCAGATAAAAAGAATGTTTTCAGCTGTCGGAAATCATGTCGAAGTTTTGATGAGAGTTTCACTCGGAAGTCTGATTTTGCCCGAAACACTGGGATTTGGAGAGTGTATGGAATTATTGCACAAAGATGTGGAAAACTTATTTTTACCCCTTGATTTTAACGGTTTTTGCCGTGATTTTTCCGGCATTTTTTCGTCAAATCTCATAAACAAACGCCCTTAACTTTGGCAATTTAACATCTTGAAAAATTTTGAAAAGTTTGGTATTATATTATTATAGTCGATATTGTGGTTGCGTGTCGGCAAAAAAATTTTGAATTGGAGGACTGAATTAAATGGCAGGTTTGAACCTTAAACACATAAAGAAAATTTATCCGGGCAACGTAGAAGCTGTTCATGATACAACATTCGACATAAGAGACAAGGAATTTATCGTATTCGTAGGACCTTCGGGTTGTGGTAAGTCTACTACTCTCCGTATGATTGCTGGTCTTGAAGAAATCTCAGAAGGTGAGCTTTATATAGGCGACCGTCTTGTAAATGATATTGCTCCTAAGGACAGAGATATTGCGATGGTTTTCCAGAACTACGCTCTCTATCCGCATATGACAGTTTTTGAAAATATGGCTTTCGGTCTTAAGCTCCGTAAAGTTCCTAAGGACGAAATTGAAAGAAAAGTTAATGAGGCTGCTAAGATTCTTGACCTTACACATCTTCTCGACAGAAAGCCGAGAGCTATGTCTGGTGGTCAGTGTCAGCGTGTGGCACTCGGTCGTGCTATCGTTCGTTCACCTAAGGTATTCCTCCTTGACGAGCCTCTTTCAAACCTTGATGCTAAACTCCGTGCTCAGATGAGAACTGAAATCTCTAAAATCCACAAGAAGCTCGGTACAACATTCATTTACGTTACTCATGACCAGACAGAAGCTATGACCATGGGCGACAGAATCGTTTGTATGAAAGACGGCTGGGTTCAGCAGATTGATACTCCTCAGAAACTGTATGATGAGCCTGTTAACAAGTTCGTTGCAGGATTCCTTGGTTCACCTATGATGAACTTCATTGACGCTACTCTCAAGTATGAAAGAGAATACGACCAGTTTATTGTTGAATTTGGTTCAGCAAGAAACAAGTTTGAGGTTATCGTTCCCGAATCAAAGGTTACTCCTGAGCTTCAGGGATATGTAGGCAAGGAAATTGTTCTCGGCGTACGTCCGGAAAGCATTCACGATGAAGAAATGTATCTTTCTAACGCTACAACAGGTATTATCACTTGTCAGGTAGAAATTACTGAAATGATGGGTGCTGAAATCTATCTGTACCTCTTATGCGAGGGTATTCCGCTTACTGCTCGTGTAAGCTCAAGGTCTACTGTAAGGGCTGGCGATGAAGTAAGAGTAGCTATCGACCCTAACAGAATCCATATCTTCGACAAGGAAACAGAAAAGACTATTGTAAACTAATAACAATCTTTTTCATATTTATCCTTTCTTTCTTTTGTATACCCTGTTTTCAGACGGGTACACACGAAAAACCGCAGTGAAATATCTGCGGTTTTTTGTATCTTATCTGGAGGTATTATTATGACTGAAATAAGAAAATATCTTGAAGAACACCGTGAGGAAATGATTTCTTTTCTTGCTGAACTCGTATCAGTAAGGAGCGTGCAAGATGAACCGGACGGCTTTTATCCTTTCGGCAAAGAAACAGCCAAAGCCCTTGAAATCATGCTCCGCAAGTGTGAGGAATCGGGTTTTATTGTTGAAAATGTTGAAAATTATGTCGGTTCGGCAGACCTAAACGACACTGAGCCGTCCCTTGCAATCCTCACACACCTTGACGTTGTGCCGGAGGGTACGGGCTGGGACAGCGACCCCTATATACTCAAACGCTCTGAGGGACGTTTAATAGGGCGTGGAACGTGCGACGACAAAGGACCTGCTGTATCTTCCTTGTTTGCTTTAAAAGCCGTCAGAGAGCTTGCTAGCCCCCTTAAACGAGGTGTGCGTTTGATATTCGGTACAAACGAGGAAAACGGTTCGGCTGACCTTGCATATTACCGTACGAAAAAAGAACTACCACCTATGGTTTTCACGCCGGACGGAGAATATCCGGTTATCAATGCAGAAAAGGGCATGATTAGAGTATATTTTTCAGCACCTTGTTTTGACGATTTAATTATAGTTTCCGGAAAAATCATAAATGCAGTGCCGGAAAAATGCAAAGGATATTATGGCAGTAAAAAATTTTCATGCACTGGGAAATCCGGTCATGCCTCAACTCCCGAAAAAGCCGAAAATGCTGTAACAAAGTTTCTTGCAGAATATGCCGAAGAAATTAAAAATCCCCTGTTATGCAGACTTGCTGAATTATTCCATCACGGCGAAACTGACGGCAAATCATGCGGTTTAGGATTTTCGGACGACATTTCCGGTAAAATGACCTGTGTTCTCTCCATGCTCAATACCGAAAACGGCAGACTTCATGGCGGTATAGATATAAGATTTCCGCTTGACAGAAAATTTGACGAAATCAGCGGAATAATATGTAAATCACTGGAAAATGCCGGCTTTAAAATTGATTCGTGCGAGGGTACAGAACCCCACGTTACTGACGAAAACAGCCCCTTTGTGCAGTCGCTTATTAGGGTCTATGAACGTGTCACAGGCGACAAGGGACACTGCATTGCAATAGGCGGAGGAACTTATGTACACGATATAGACGGCGGTGTTGCATTCGGGGCGGAGTTTCCCAACGAAGACGGCAATATGCATGGTGCAAATGAGTTCATAACAGAGGAAAATCTTCTTAAAAACGCCGAAATCATGGCAGAAGCTATAATAGAAATATGCGGATAAGTTTTCAACATTTCAAATTAAAAAGTTGAAAACTCTGCCGGATTAGTTTATTCATGGCATAAAAAAAGGGACTGTCACTTTATATGCAGTCCCTTTTGTGAATTATTGGCTGTCTTCGTCACTGTTATCACTGGTAATCTGTTCGCCGTCGAGACCGTCAACCACGTCATTTACAGCGTCTCCAGCACCGTCTATAATCTCGCCTACGCCGTCGCCCACTCCGTCAACTATATCTTCTCCTGCTTCTGCCACGCCGTCAACAGCGTCTTCTGCATGGTCTTTAACGGAATGACTACTCCCAGTAGTATCAACGTTTCCGTCGTCGTCGGTTTCATAATGTTCATCATCATAATAACGGTCGTCATCATGCCTGTCATCGTCGTGGCGGTCAGTGGTGGGGGCGTTGTATTCAGTGGTAAGCATTTCGCCGTCTGACGAATAAGAGTTATCATTATTTCCGCATGAAACAAACGCCATACAGGTCAGCAATATGGAGCAGGTCAATAAAGTTTTTTTCATACAAATCAAGTCCTTTACGTGAAATCACCGCATTGAATTTTCAGCAGTGTATCATTATTGTTTACGTAAATTTCTTGTTTATCCACAAAGTTTTCAACTTTTCAGCCGGAAATGTTGAAAATCCGGAAAATTTTTCATATTATTTTTTCAGAATAATTTTTCCATTCTGATTTGTTGCCGGAAGAAATGATATAATCTGAAATTTTGTCTGCATAAATATCGTCTAGAAAACACAAATTGTAGCATTCCATGAAATGATGTATTAATTGGTCTGAAACAAGTTCAATAGGTTCGGGATAATATTTTGTATTTTTGTATTCGTATGCTTTTCTGCTTGTGAAAGCTATAGCATCAATAATGCAGTTCCATGCTGACAGCTCAGAAATATTTTCTGTATTTTCAGCAAATATTGTAATTCCGTTTTCTTCGTCCACTAATAATTCATATAGAAAATCGCCGTTATGACTTTTTCCGTCAAGCCATTTCCAGCAGTATTCAATAGCTTTTTCAGCGATATTTCTTTGTACATTGTTATTGATAAGTGATACTGTTTTCATTGTCAGTGTCAGAAAAAAGGCTGTTTTTTTGTCGTCAGTGAAATCTATAAAATCGTTTATTATTTTTTTCATTATAATATTCTCCGAAGTTTTCAACATATTAATTGACATTGTTGAAAAAACTCCCTGTTGTTATGGTACAGCAGGGAGAATTTATTATATTTTTACAGTAAAAATTACTTTATGTCGGCATGATGAGCCTGAAGTGATTTTACATTGAAGTGCTTGTCATGCTTGATAGCCTTAATACCCTCAGCTGAAGCCTTAGCGGCAGCCATAGTGGTCATGTAAGGCACACGGTGCTTAATGGCAGCTTTTCTTATATAGCTGTCGTCGTAAGCACTGGTTTTACCGGCGGGGGTGTTGATTATAAGCTGGATTTCGCCGTTAGCGATTTCGTCGGCAATATTAGGTCTGCCCTCGTAAATCTTGAATATCTTTTCGCATGGGATTCCGGCTTCTTTAATCATCTTGTAGCTGTTGCCTGTTGCGATTATGCGGAAACCGAGTTCATTGAAAGACTTAGCGATTTCAAGGAGTTCAGGCTTGTCTCTGTCACATACGCTGAGAAGTACAGTTCCCTCTTCAGGAAGTCTTGTCTGAGTAGCCTCCTGAGCCTTATAATAAGCCTCTCCGAATGAATCCGATATACCGAGTACCTCGCCTGTAGAACGCATTTCCGGTCCTAAAACAGGGTCTACCTCCTGGAACATATTGAACGGGAATACAGCTTCTTTAACACCGTAATGAGTGATAGTCTTGTCTGTGAGTGACGGCACAGGCGACGGCTTACCTGTAAGTTCAGCAGTGATGATTTCTGTTGCAATCTGTACCATGTTTATGCTACAAACCTTAGATACAAGCGGTACTGTTCTTGATGCACGGGGATTGGCTTCAAGCACATAAACCGTATCGTCTTCAATAGCGTACTGCATATTCATAAGACCGCATACGTTCATCTCAACGGCTATTTTCTTTGTGTAGTCCTTGATAGTGTCAATCTGTTTCTGAGTGAGGTTCTTAGCCGGAAGTATACAAGCAGAGTCTCCGGAGTGAACGCCGGCGAGTTCGATGTGTTCCATAACGGCAGGTACAAAGCAGTTTGTGCCGTCGGAAATAGCGTCTGCCTCGCATTCTGTAGCGTGGTGCAGGAATCTGTCAATGAGAATAGGTCGGTCGGGAGTTACGCCGATAGCGTTAGCCATATAAACCCTCATCATTTCGTCGTCGTGAACTATCTCCATGCCACGACCGCCGAGAACATACGACGGACGAACCATTACCGGATAGCCTATTTTATTAGCTATTTCGAGAGCTTCGTCAACGGTTACAGCCATGCCAGCCTCTGGCATAGGAATGCCGAGTTTGTCCATCATTGCACGGAAATGGTCTCTGTCTTCTGCAAGGTCGATAGTTTCCGGAGTAGTGCCAAGAATCTTAACACCGTATTTTTTGAGGTCGTTAGCGAGGTTGAGCGGTGTCTGTCCGCCAAACTGTGCGATAACGCCGAGCGGTTTTTCCTTTTCGTGAATGCTCAAAACGTCTTCAAGGGTAAGGGGTTCAAAATAGAGCTTGTCGGAGGTGTCATAGTCTGTAGAAACTGTTTCGGGGTTGCAGTTTACGATAATAGACTCAAAACCAAGTTTTTTGAGGGCGAGTGCTGCATGAACACAGCAGTAGTCAAATTCAATACCCTGACCGATTCTGTTAGGACCACCGCCGAGAATCATTATTTTCGGCTTGTCACTTGCTGTGCTTGGGTCTTCGTCGAGGTGGTAGGTTGAGTAGTAATAAGCTGCATTCTGTGTACCGCTTACGTGAACACCTTCCCACGCTTCTTTAATGCCGAAACCTATACGTGCATTGCGGATTTCTTCTTCTGTTACTTCAAGCAGAGAGCTTAAATATCTGTCTGAAAAACCGTCAAGTTTAGCCTGTCTGAGTACGTCCTTTTCTGGAACACTGCCCTTTAATGTGAGGAGATTTTCTTCTTCCTGAACGAGTTCAAGCATCTGCTCCAAGAACCAGTGCTTTATTTTTGTGATTTCATAAATTTCGTCAACGGTTGCACCCTTGCGGAGAGCCTCATAGATAATGAACTGTCTTTCGCTTGTCGGGTAGCGGAGCATTGAGAGTAACTCGTCTTTTGATTTTGAATTGAAATCTTTAGCAAAACCAAGACCATAGCGACCTGTTTCAAGGCTTCTGATAGCTTTTTGGAAAGCCTCTTTGTAAGTTTTGCCTATGCTCATTACCTCGCCGACAGCTCTCATCTGAGTACCTAATTTATCTTCTGCACCCTTGAACTTCTCAAACGCCCATCTTGCAAACTTGATTACAACATAGTCGCCGTCGGGTTTGTACTGGTCGAGTGTGCCGTACTTACCGCAAGGAATATCTTTCAGAGTAAGTCCGCACGCCAGCATAGCGGAAACGAGTGCAATCGGGAATCCGGTAGCCTTTGAAGCGAGTGCGGAAGAACGTGAAGTACGTGGATTTATTTCAATTACGATAATTCTTCCTGTTTCGGGGTCACGTGCAAACTGACAGTTACAACCGCCGATAACTTCTATTGATTCAACAATGCTGTAAGCCTGTTTTTCGAGTTCTTTCTGAACGTCTTCCGGAATTGTCAGCATAGGAGCGGAGCAGAAAGAGTCGCCAGTATGCACGCCGATAGGGTCGATATTTTCAATAAAGCATACAGTGATTATGTTGTTTTCAGCGTCACGGACTACTTCTAATTCGAGTTCTTCCCAACCGCTCACGCATTCTTCAACAAGAACCTGTCCAACAAGTGAAGCCTGTAAACCTCTTGCACATACTACTTTGAGTTCATCGACGTTATAGACCATACCGCCTCCTGCACCGCCCATAGTATATGCCGGACGGAGAACAACCGGATATTTAAGCTGTTCAGCGATTTTTACAGCCTCGTCTACAGAGTAGGCAACTTCACTTCTTGCCATTTCAATGCCGAGTTTATCCATAGTGTGTTTAAATTCAATACGGTCTTCGCCACGCTCGATAGCGTCAACCTGCACGCCGATAACCTGCACGCCGTACTGCTTTAAAACGCCAGCCTTGTCAAGCTCAGAGCAGAGGTTAAGACCCGACTGTCCGCCGAGATTAGGCAGTAAAGCGTCGGGACGTTCCTTGTCGATAATCTGAGTAAGTCTTGCGACGTTTAGGGGTTCAATATAAGTGATGTCGGCGACATCGGGGTCTGTCATGATAGTGGCAGGGTTAGAGTTCACAAGAACGATTTCGTAACCCAGATTTTTAAGAGCCTTACACGCCTGAGTACCCGAATAGTCGAATTCACACGCCTGACCGATAATAATAGGACCAGAGCCGATAATCATAATTTTGTTGATATCCTGTCTTTTTGGCATACCATTTTCTCCCAACCCGTACATATAGTCTGTACGTAATAAAATTTACCATAAGTCATGGCATTCTTATTTTATATAATACCACAAAAAATACAGAAATGCAAGATTAATTTACAAAAAAATTCACCGTCCGGTCAAGAACAGTGAATATAGTTTCTGAATTATAATTTGTGGGAATCGGGGGTTATCGGTTCTGCCCAAGAGATAGTCAACGGAGCAGTCAAGATATTCTGCAATTTTAGCAAGATTATCAGCTTTTGGCATTGAACCACCCGAAGACATTGTAAACAAGGCATTTTTATTTAAAGAACAAGAAATCAACATATCTTTAATGGTAATCTTCTTAGCCTTTGCCGTTAATTTAATTCTCTCGGCTATTTCGGTAGAATTAAACATAAAAAAGCACCTTACATTAAGCCCTGCCTATTAAACAGTCTATTGAGCAATTAAGAAAATCAGAAATTTTTATGAGTTTGTCAACTGAAGGGGATTTATTGCATTTTTCTAAATCATATATAAAATTTTTATTAATAGAACAGGAATTAAGTAAAAATGATACAGATATTCCTTGTTCCTTGCATTTTAATTTGATTATTTCAGCTATTTGTTTATTTTGCATATACAAAACACTCCTTTTTTATGCAAACACACAAAAAGTCAGCAAAAGCTGTAAATTGTCTTGACATACAGCAAAAGCTGTGATATAATAGCATTACAGTCGAACAGCAGATTAGACTGTGGGGGGATAAGGGGGGGCATCGGAGGTTGCAAACGAAGATTGCAAATAATATTTTAATATATTATAGCATATAACTTTCTGTTTGTCAACTCTATAATTTATGAGAATCGGGGTTGTCAGTTCTGCCTAAGAGATAGTCAACGGAGCAACCGAGATAATCAGCTATTTTATACAAAGTGCGAGTAGTAACATCCGTACCAGACGCTATTTTTGAAACTGTATTTACACCTAAAGAACAATCTTTAAGCATTTTTTTTATTGTAATGTTTTGTTTTTTTATTTGGAGTTTTATATTTTCTGCAATTATTTGTGTATTTTCCATAACAATTACATCTCCTTTTTGTACATTACTCCAAAAATAACCTTTAAAGGTTGACAATAACCCAATTAGGTGATATAATAGCATTACAGTCGAACAGCAGAGTAGACTGTGGGGGGATAAGGGGGGGCATCGGAGGTTGCAAACGAAGATTGCAAATAATTTTTATCAGTAAATATTTGTTTTCTTTATCAAATTTAAGTGAGGTGAATACCATGAAAAAACTTGACCTAACAAGAGTAGAAGCCATAATTAATACTCTTGAAGATGTCGTCATATACCTTGAAAACTGTGCAGAGATACACAGCGTTAAAACATGGAAAGACGGCACAACCCATACTGTCTACAATCTCGAAAATAAATATATAACTGTCAGAAAAGATGTGTACACTTCAGTTTACGGCATTGAGATACGCCTTAAAAAACGTGCAGTTATAGCAGAGAACACGATAGAAAACGGAGTGATAGCATCTTCTCGAACTGATGGGAAAGTATGGCTTTAAAATACTTTCATTATATTTATTATATCATGTTTTTTGCGGTTTGTCAATACATTTATGAAAAATTTTTGTGAGAAAAATTCCCTTGCGTACAACAAGGGGAAAAAATATGTCAGATATGTTGTTTTATGTAGTCAACAACTTCCTCACGTGGAATATCAAGGGAATATGCAAACTCATCATACAGCATATTTTCTGCGTCTTTCAGAAATCTCTCGTCAGCGGAATGCAGTTTCTTGTGCTGTTCGCCAAGTTCGGTGCTTTTAGTGTAGAGAGTTTTTATAAGACCTATGAGGTCGTTTCTGTCACCTTTTTCAATGATTTTTCTGTATTCTTCTTTTCTTTTTACATCATTGTCAATCCATATGCAGTTTTTGCCGGACATTGTGCTTATAAGCCTGTCAACTTCCTGACGTGAGCATATACTTTTCATTTTATTTTTGAGTATTGAATTTGAAGTAGGAACATAAAATATATTTTTTGTATTGCTTACCGGACGGAGAATGTAATACTCAACTTTTTCACCGCTGAAATCACGTTCTTCAATAGCGGTTATCACGCATACGCCGTTTGAGCCGTATACAACCGCATCGTTTATATTATACATTTTAAGACCCTCCTGTAAAGTTTATATAATAATTATAGCACATTTTCAGAAAAAATGACATAGGCACAGCATACAAAAATTACAGGCGTTTCTGTGGGCATTTCGCACAAAAAACTCTTATATATATCTAACTCTGTCTTTATATCTTACTCTATTTCTATGTTACAATGTAACACTTGTTAATATATATCAGTATCAGCTTTGTGGTGTAAAGGCATTGTAAATGCCTTGTAAAGCTTTTTGTTTCTTATATACTATTAACTCTCCGGAAAGTTGTACAGTGCATTTTAAGGCACTCTGAAAGGGTGTATCAATTAATAATTCTTGATTCATAATTATAAATTAAATACGCACACTATCAGTCTCTGATTGGCAGAATATATATCATCATTTTCGTCTGCATTTACATTAGGTTTTCCGTCTCGATAACCAATGTTTTTTTTATTTATATACATATAAAAAAATCCCTGCTCATTAAGAACAGGGATTTAAAAATATTATTTTTTCTTTTTCAGTTTCTTTTTAGGTGGACTGTTTTTAGGTTTCTGAGGTTCGGGAGTATCAGTATTTTCCTGTTTTTCGTCCTTTTCCTCATCATCTGAATCATCTGTTTCGTCGCCGTCGCTGTCTTCTTCGTCATCATTGTTGTCGTCGTTGTCATCGTCGTCATCATCAGTTTTCTGAATAAGTTCCTGTTCAGTGACAGCACCCTTTGACTTTATAATCTGGACATTCTTTTTCTTAGGAGCGTCAGCAGGTTCTTCCGGCGGAAGTCCCTGTTTTATTCTGTCCTTTTCTTTCTGCATTGCAATAAGAACGGGATTATTTTTCTTGTCATAGAGATAGAATACAACTATAATGCCGATACCGAGAATAAGCGTAAACATACCAAGATTAAATCCGGGTGGAGTATATTTCAGAGTAATAGTGTGTTCGCCGGCAGGGAGTTTAAGACCTATAGTTGAACTAAGCATTATTACTTCACCTGTATCAATTTCTGCATTATTCTCATAGCCTATAGAACCGTCTTCATTGGTGACTTCTGTAATGAGGTTGTCAGCTTTTTTGCCGTCGATTTTGAGTGTCCAGCCGTCCTCATATGGAATAGTCGTATAGAGCAACTGACCTTCATTGATGGTTACAGTACCCTCAAGGTATCTGTCATTGGACTTTTCAGTGTTTACTTCAAACTGGTTCTGTTTGAGCTGGTTTATATCCTCATGGAAAGCATCATAGTCGAGGTTATAGAACTGTAAACCGCCGTTTACCTTAAACATGAAATGCTCGTTTGAACCTACATATACACTGCTTCCCTCAGTCTTTGTGATAGTGAAACGCACTTCAATTTCAGTGCCGGCAGGATAAGAGCCGAGACGTACAATAGGTCTTATGTGGTCTTTGAGGTAATTTCCATATTCTTGATGATTGTAGTAGTTGCCGTTTTCGTCCTTATCTGTGGAAACCCATAGATTTACGCCTTTGTAGTAGTCGCTGTCTATGTGCATATATACAGGACCGTCATACTGAGTAGTGATATGCATATTTACAACGGGGTCTATAGCATTCGGGAGAGCGTCATATGCATGGTGTGCCTTGCTTTCGAGGACTTCTCCTTTTTCATTTGTAGGAGTGTATATGCTGTGGCGTACTTGGTTGGAATCGAATACAGTATTACCCTCGTATGCTTCCGGCTCAAGACGTTTATAGTATTCCTTGAAACCGTTTATAAGAATAGCACCCTCTGATGTTGTTTCAAAGTCTGTATTGCCAGTAAGAGTACTGAGGAAGATATTCATGCTGTTAAACTGGTTGTCATTGCCGAGATGACCGAGTTTAAGAATATCTTCACTTGCTGCATAGGCGATAGAGAGAGCGTCCTTGTTTTCATAGATGTCAAGATTAGTTACCTTGCCGTCGTCGTCTGTATATGAAGTTTCCGATACTTTTTCGTAGTAAGGGTCAAGGAGCGAACGGTTGCCGGAATTTTTATTCGGGTTGTCAATGACGTATTTTATGCCTAAAAGCGAGTCTGCAACAATATTGTTGCCCTTGTACTGAGTTTCATAGCTCTGTGTGAAGTAGCCGAGAGCCTCAATAAACTTTATAGCCTTAGCGTTCATGACTGAACTTGAATGGGAAATACCTTTAAGACCATAGGCGAGGTTATCGTTAACGCACCTCTGGAAAGTCTTTTCTGAACGGTAGAAACCGTCGTCGTATTCTTCGAGAGCTTCGACAACATCTGGTGCTGACATGATTTCATCATACGTTGATTTGTCTGAATATGCAACTTCCTTGTTGATTTTCTTGAAAGTATCGTAAGCATTATAGCCAGCCTCAAAGAATACAAGACAGGCAACGGCTATGGTCATTATATTTCTTGACTTCTTGTTTTTTGCATGACTGTAGAAATAAAGGAAAATCAGATAGATACCGGCAAGCAGTACACCGAATACAAGAGTACCCAGCCATAACTCCTCATGGGTATCGGTGTGGTAGGTTTCAGTGGTCTTGTATGGTACAGTAGCGACATACTGGTACTTGTCCTGATTGTAGTTATACTTTGGCATACGCTCATTGAAGAACGCCACAAGCACTGCTATCCCCGTAAACGTTCCTGCCACGCTTCCCACAGAAAGCTTATAGCCGTCGAGATTTGAGAATATTTCGGCAGCCATTGAAACGAATACAAATGAGAGCAGGAATGAATATCTGTAAGGCAACCAGTTAGGGTCTTGTCCGCCGTGCCAGAGCATATTTATAGGCTTTATATACATACTCATAACCATTATTACAGTTACAAGTCCGTAGCCTATCTTGCGGTTGGTTTTAACCTTTTTATTCATGAAGAAAAGCGGAAGAAGTGTAAGAGTAAGCACACCGCAGTAAATTTCCGGTCTGCCGTACATTCTTGACCCCTCGTCAACGTTTACGGAATAGTACTGGTTGGGGAGCAGGGTAGGGAGAAGCTCAAGGAGTTCAAACATATTTTTATAGCTGAAATCCGGCTCTGAGAAATCGAATTTACCATTTGAAAGACCGTTGTATACCGGCAGTATCATGAATATACTGCACATAAGAACTACAATGGTAGATAGTGCCATACGGCAGAATGTCTTGAAATATTCTCCGGCATTCTTGAATTTGCGTTTAGTACCGAAGAAAAGATAGTAGAAGAAATAGATTGCAACGAAAATGGCAATCATGTAGCCGATGTAAAATTCAGCTACAAACATTATTGCAAGCGGAATGATATAGTTGATTTTTCTGCCGTCGTCGATAAGGTATTCAACGCCTAAGATTATCAAAGGCAGGAAAACAGGTCCGTCAATCCACATGGGGTCTATGAGCTGTATTGCAACATAGCTCATCATGGCGTACATAGTCGAGAAGAGTATTGACTGTAGCGGTTTTACGTTCTTGGACTTCTGTGCATATATACAGAATGTCAGACCGGCAGCACCGACTTTGCACAACTGCATTATCATCATAGCTTCAAGAATCATACTTCTTGGCATAAGAATGACAATCAGCGTAAAGGGGCTTGCAAGATAGTAACCTGTGATACCCATAAATTCGCCAGAGAGGTTACGGCTCCAGTTGTAGAAAACGCTTCCGTCGCCCCAGAATGCGTCACGAATAGCCTCAAAGTAATAGATGTACTGTCCATTGAGGTCAAGTGCAAGTACGGAGCGTTCATTGAATGGGTATATGCCGAAAAAGGCATATGCAATGAGAGTAAGCAGAGCAGGTATCAGAAATGCAGCTACATAGTAAAGGGGTTTGTACTTTACTTTTGTCTTTTCTGCGATGACATCTGACGCTGTAAATGCCGGCTTCTGCTTAGAGCCGGTTTTTGATTTTGACAAAGTTTTCTGCCTCCTTTTTTTTAGGGGAAAGATTTGAAAATTAAAAAAGCCTAAAAAGCCATAATCCCCTATTTTATCATTAACCATTATACTATACTTTACGTTGGATTGCAAGGGAAATAAAGAAATTTTCACATAATACAAATCAATTCACAGTACTGTCATACAATTAGACGTGAGTGCAGTCGGAAATTCTCATTTTTTTATGGGACAATTTTATACATTTAGATACTCAACTTTAAAGAAGTCTTCTACTTTAATGAAATGCTCTCTGTTATATTCACTTTATAAATTTATCATACAGAAAAGACACACACGGAATAACAACATGATTAGTTGCATCAACTACCATTTTTTTAATGTCCTTTATAATAGTATCAGAGTGTTTCGCAATAATGTCAACCTTTTTTTCGAGCCTGTCTATTTTGTACTCAAGTATATCAACTTTGCATTCTGATGTATCGGCTTTATATTCCAGTGTGTCTATTTTCTGTTCCAGTCGGTCAAACCTCTTATTGATATTTTTATACATTTCAAGGAGTTCAGTATATGAGTTACTCATTTCCCTTGCTCTGAAGTATGTCTTGACAAGCTGACGCTGTACCTGCCATGAGAGGTCGTCCGTGAAGGACTTCACGAGCATGAGGTAGCCGTTCTCCGTCATGAGAATAATGTCAGCTTTCGGATTAAATCCGTTCGGGAGGGTCTGTCCGAAAAACGGACGGACCTCTGAACACTTAACTTTAAAGTAGTCCTCGCCCTCAATGAAATGCTTTCTGTTATCGTTGAAACGCTTTCTTGCTGTGCCGGTAGGTCTGCCATGAGCCATGTCGATGTCTTTTAAGGTCACGACACGCTGACCATTGTATTCCTTGATTTTAATAAGTACGCTGTTGATGATTTCATACATAGTTAATCATTTCCTTTCAGAATTTTTTTAGAGTTGTTGTTGATTTCGTCCGCACAAATTTTGAAGTAATTATCACCCCTTTTGATAAAATTTTTTATGCAACAAAAAACTGTCAATAACAAAAGTCACCGACAGCCGAAAAAAGTCTTGACAAAATACCCACAACATGATATAATTATACTGTCGTGGAGTATATTGCTTGCAAGCTATTATAAAGGTTAGTCGTGTAACTTTTGTTTTAGTGTCTGTCACAGGTTTGCAGACCTGTTTCAGACGGCGAGTGTATGCTCTATGATTTTATTATATTACATAATCATGGAAATGTCAATAGTTGAATCTTTAAAATATTTTACGAGCATGAGATAGCCTTTCTCTGCATTGACTGGGCAGACGTTGTGCCTAAAGACAAATTGTCCTATATTATGGGAAATTCGTCATTTGTAGGAGCAATAATCATGAACACCAAATAGAAAAAAGATATTATTAGTATTCTTGACAAAATAATGACAATCAGAGTCACTCTCGTTTTGGCTAACTCCATAACTCAATGTGAATAAGTCGTTATTCTGTGGAAAAATTTTTGGGGACAGGACATAAACATTGATTTTGTCTATAAAGCATAAAGTAAAGCCGAAAAATCAATAAGATTTCATGTTGAGAATATGCCAAAAGGAACTTTCTTGTTATTTCACCAATATCATCTGAACACAGAAAATATATTATAATCAGATATATGGACTATATAGTGATGTTGTAGATTAAAAAGTGATTATATTTATACGATGAATAATGTATATGATACTTGATTCAACGCCTAAATAGAAAGCACGCATAAAACAGACTACATAACGCATACTTGATGTCATTAATCTTTTGCAGAAATGTATGGAGACAAGATTTATTTTTTCAGCGACTTAGTAACCGCACGCCAAACTAATGTCTTAGCCGTGATGAACGTTTATGGTTTCGACAATAAGATAACAGAGAACGAATGCGTAGCCGAACTGATGAAACTTTATCAGAAGTTGACAGCTAAAAAGTGATATATATTCTTGTATACAAAAAAATCGCCTGCCAGATATAATACTGATAGACGATTTTTTTATATCAATTATAATAAGAAATAACTTGTTGTCTCAGCAATACAAGGTCAAACACATCAATGACACCGTCTCCAGTTAAATCGGCATTCTTTGTGTTAAAGCATACATATGGTCTTGATGTGTCTGTATTATACATTCCTGTAAGAAGATAATCACGCAACATCTCAATATCACTTATATCAATAACATTATCGTTATTAACATCGCCCTCTAAATCAGTATAATGAAGAATATCCACTAAATTATACTTTGGTGTTATAAATATACTATTAGATACTATAGTGACTTCAAATCCATATTCTTCTTTAAGCCAAAAAGCAAATCTAAATTTTTCAACTTCAGATGCTGATGAATCAAAAGTAATTTTTCCATTATCATCAATAGTTGCAGAAAAATTATTATCATTAATTGAATCTTTAATATTATTTATCTGATTTTTAGTTAATTCTTCTTTAGGGGAAGTAGTATATCCAAATTCATCATATTTATAAAGTATATTCCAATTGATATTATAATTTCTAGAAATTGGATTTGCATCAAAACAAGCATAGGCATGGATTATATTATAATCCTCTTTTATAGAATTATACAAATTTTGGGCAATAACCCTATTTGATTCGGAATCTTTTGATAAAAAATTTACAGTTAAAGTTTGCTTTTTATATATCGCTGAAAAATAACTAGATATACTTACTCTATCTTTGTATTTTTGAAAATAATCAGTAGATATAGTTAATTCCTTATCTGTAGAAAATATTACTTTCATATAATCTGGTGATTTTACAGTGATTTTATATGCAGATGTAGAACCTGTAGATTTACAATCTAAATCAATAATATCACTATCATTAGTGTAATCTACATAACATTTTAATAAAGTATCTTCTGTCTCTGCATGAGTTATATTAAAACAAGGCACTAGACACAACATTATAGAGATTAATATTGATATAAAACTAAATCTTTTCATAAAATACCCCCATAATTAGCAAAGATAATCATTCTGAAAATAAAATCTAAGCAAAGATGTTGTAATTCTACAGCCAAAACTATATTTATCAGCACCACTATGAGTATTTATACCGACAACAGATTTAAGTTCATTATTAGATTCTATCCATTTCCCATTGTTATCTTGATAGCGGTATGGATATAGTGATTTAAAATAAACCATACCTCCACTTTTACCAGGAATACTTATTGCTTTAGCATGATATCTATGAGGGATTTCAGATGGATCAAAATCAACAATATCTACAGGACCACTGCTATAATATCTACGATTCCTTTTATTATGTGTAGTAAAACCAGATACAGTTAAAATACTACCTGTTGACATAAATTCATCAGTCATAACTCCGAGATTAGATTTGTACTCAGATAGGTCTTCTTCTACATATAATAAAGCATAATCATAATTTACCGTGTCATATAAATCTATAGGATTTACATATCTTTCCGGTACATGGGCATATAATACTTTAGTATCAACCAATTTAACATTACAATCCTCATTCCAAACTTCAATACCCATATCGGAAAGAAATGCATCATTTTCATTATCAAATACACAATTTGCGGCTGTGGCTATTAAATGGTCATCAATAACAAAACCACTACCCATCACATCATACTCACCCATATGTGCATATATTTTAACAGAATTAGCATTTTCATTATCATAAACATCGGGAGTTGTAACAGCGTATGGGGCATAATTAGATGGTGTATATTTAGCAGCATCTATAGTATAAGTAGTGTGCTGGGTTAAATCTGTACTATTATAATCATGCTTACGATATTTTTCAGTAGAATTATGAGGCACAGTATAAAGATTATCTGTTGTTCCAAGAGACTTTGCATTAGCTAATGTATACATTATAGTTGTAACATCAGAATTATCAATAACACTATCTTGGTTTGCGTCCATAGCTGTTATTTGTTGTGGAGTAGCAGTTACTGCACCCTTAAGATACATCTGTATCCAGTAAGCATCAATAAGTGCAACACCGCCGTCTTGATTTGAGTCGCCTAACTGAATTGTTGCAGCTGAAGCACTAGGTACAATAATAGATGTACCGATAAGTGCTAATGCCATAACTGTAGAAATAAATTTTTTAAATTTCATTCTATATTTCCCCCTTATTTAATTATTAGATAATTGACTGACTATTATTTGCCTCATTTTTACTAAGTCAAAAGAATCAACCAAGCCGTCGAAAGTTAGGTCAGCGAGTATATAGTCAATATTATCACCAGTTGATATATTGAGAATAAATTTATTAAGTGTCACTAAATCTGCAACATTAATACTATTATCTTGATTTACATCACCCATACTATACTTACATTCTGGTAAAACCTTTCCTTCTTGAAAACTATGCAGTGATGACGGAATATAAGTTTTCCATTCAGCGTGATTTCCACCGGATTCTCTCATTTCATCGTCTGATTTCATGAACCAGTCATATGAAATCTCCTCACCGTCGTCCCACGTCGTATCAATATGAAAATAATTATTGCCTGCTTTAACTATGTTCCATGCATGACTTATACCGCTGATATAGTAAGATTCAATACCGGCAGAATTATAAAGTATATTGGCAATTCTTGCATAGCCCTCGCATACTGTGGAATCATTCATAAGCACTGATGCATCATTGTGATTTTTTCTGTCTCCTGACAATCCGTCATCATATACAGTATTTTTACATATCCAGTCGTGAATTGCTTTTATTTTCTGTACATCAGACATATTGTCAGATGTGATTTCATCTGTTATTTTATCTGCCTGAGCCTGTATATACAGATTAACAAAACCAACCTCATCAACGCCACTGAAATTATTAAATATAAATTCTTTCATTTCTTTGTCGAAGTCATCGGTCGTACTGTCAAAAGCATTCCGGTTATTGATAGTCATAAATTCCGGACAGTTATAAACAGCATTTACCATTGATATATTCAAATCAGAAAGTGAAATATTTTTCAGATACTCACAATTATAGAAACTCATTTCCTCAAGAACTGAATCCCCTGTTATAGTAACATCTTCAAGTGCAGAACAATCCATAAACGCCCTTGATTTTACATTAGTGCTATGTAGCTCAACATAACTTAAAGCCGAACAGTTACGGAATGCCTCTGCTCCTATAAAAGAATCAAAATCAATCTTAACTTCCTTGATTGGTGTATTTTCAAAAGCACTGTCTTCAATAGTAATATTACTGCAACTTTCCGGACAGGGTATAAAATCAATATTGCAGTTCTTGAATGCATTTTTACCTATCGTAAATGATTCGGGATTACTCTGAAAATTTATTGTTTTAAGATTCGCACAATTTGTAAAAGCATATGCCGGAATAGTGTTAATATCTGGAAGAGTTATCTCTTCAATTTCAGAACCACTGAAACTAGCAGAGAATTTTGTTATAGTTTTAGGGAAATACGCACTCTTTATAGGGGTATCGGATTCTATCTTTCCGCAATTTATTGTAGTTACAGGTATACCCATAATATAATCAGGTGCTACAATATCTGTAGAATTACCTTTATATTCAGCTAAACATACATCAGTATTACCGTATTCACTTGTTATTATATACAGCCAATCACTATTACTGCTATTATAAAACTGAAAATTAGATGTTTTAATAAGTTGCACGATTATATGTTCATTTAATTCCTCAGGTATTTCAATATCAGTTTTCTTAAATGCAGTATAATTAATAAATGCTATATTATCGTGAAATATAACTGTTTCCAATTCAGAGCAATTATTAAAAGAATAGCTGGGTATCACCACTAAGCTTTTTGGAATATTTACAGACACAATAGCAGAATTGCGAAAGACTTCACGACCGAAATAGTTTATAGTATCTGGTAACTCTATATTTTTTACAACTGCATTATCTTTAAACACTTCATCGCCGATAGCCGTAACAGTATAAGCCCCGATAGATTCGGGAACAACTAAAGTTTCAGCAGTACCATTGTATTCTATAAGAATCAATTCATTAGGGTTTTCGGCTTTTACTTCAAAACTCATATCATTATAAGTAATGCTGTCAGATATGTTGTCAATGTTAACAGAAACCGGATTCAGATTACTGAATATCAATAACGCTATTAATATACTACAAAATTTCATATAGATGTTGTCATCTCCTTCTTTTTCTTAGTAAATATATTTTCATTGTATCAAAATTTATATTACTTGTCAATATTTTTTTACAGACTGCCATATATAATAATTACCCCTTATGTATTCAATTGAGATTTTTCAGCAATTCACTTAACGGTTGACAGAGTAAGAATTATATGATATAATATAATCTAATAACAAAACCGTAAAAACAGCGTAATTCTGCGAAAAAAGCACTTTAAAGTAATATGTCAAAAAAGCAAAAGTAACGCTGAAACTTGCCCTTGTATTCAAGAAAATTTTTCTGAAATATAAAAATACCGGTATACTGGATTCACAATTCAGCCGTCTTGACCTAAAACTTACTCTTAACGGCATGACTTCCTAAGCTAAAAGATAGAAAAGCTTGAAACAAGGTGAAATATTGGGAAATATCAACAAAGAGCAGACTTTGATGATACTGAAAGTGAACGAAAAGACGTTCAATAAATGGCTTGATTTAAAAACAGGAGAGTAAAATATATGAAAATAAACTATATAGTTAAAGAATTTGACAAGGATTTTTATAACTTTGATGCAGTTGTTGTTCCTGTACAGCAGTCAAAATCAGGTATAACAGGACCTTACTACTATGACAAAGCATGGCATGACGATACAGAACAAAAGCTCAAACAATTAAAAGATTTTGAATTTGAGTTTGGAAAGTCTGAAGCTGTATATTCCGAAGTAACAGGGGTATATTATATCTTTGTTTGTGCGAGAGACTGGAGCAGAAAACTGGACAGGAAGAACAATAAAGAATGGCTGAAAACATATCATGAAATATGCTTTAATTCAATATTTGAATGCATAAAACAACTTGATGTACAAAGTATTCTCATACAGCCTTTATTGTTTGGTTATAATAACATAAACGAAGAAGGAGAAGTATATAAACTTTTAGAAGAACTTTATACACAGAACGCTGAATTAAGCAATAAAAAAATATATGCTATTGTTAATGATTTAATTGTAGTTAATAGAAAACACAGCCTAGCAATCTATAACCTTAAAAGTAACCGCATAACCAAAGAAGAATTTAAAAAAGAAATGATAGCTATGCAAATGGAACAAAACCGTTCATATTTGTGTGAACTTAGGAAAAAAGCTGAAATTGAGACGGTATATCCGGAAAAGTCGAAGGTACAGCAGGCTTACAGTGAGTTACGGCAATCATCATATTTCTTTGATGAGTATCTGAACAGGTATCAGGGAACAGCCTCAGAACTTGCCGAAAATGCAGGCATAGACAAAAGCACTCTCTCAAAAATAAAAAGTCATACATATAAAGCAAAGTCCAAAAATGTTATAATCGCCCTTGCAATAGCCCTTGACCTTACTGTTAAGGAAAGAGAGAAATTTATAAACTCAGCCGGTTTCAGCTATCCGATAACCGAACATGACCGCTTTATTGAACAGCAACTCAGAAAGAAAAGATACAACAAGGTTGTAGACTTCAATAAAGATATAATGGACAAATACCCCGATTTTGCTATTGAAGCGAGGTCGTCCGGAGGATATAAAAGCAAAAAATCAGATGAATAAAATAACAAAAATGCCGTTTTGTATAAAACGGCATTTTTTTGTCTCATAATATGCAGATATTTGTAGAATTATACAAAAACTTGTTTTTTTGCAATATTGATTGCCAATCAACGACTATCCGCAGTTTTTGTGCTATGATATAATCACTGAATTTCCTTGATGGGAATGTCAGTCAGGACGATTCTTTATTCTCAGAAACTTTACTGCATTTTACAGAAGCTCAACCTCTTTAGCGGATAAGCTCTTGATTGCGGACAGGTTATTCATTATAGAATTTTCTTTTATAATATTTTTTAAGTATCTAATGTAATTTTCCTGCACAGGCTGTAATTTACCTCTGGCGATTGGTATCTGTACATAACTTGACTTCAGAGATATGCTTTTTTTCTGAATTTTCGATACGAATCTTGCATTTACAATAAAGCTCTTATGCGGAAACAGGAATTCCGGAAAGTACGAGAGTTTTTCAGCAAAATTCTTGATAGGTCCGTCTGTCTGAATACATTTTCCGCTATACATATAAAGCAATATGTTTTTACCTAAAGATTCAGCATATACGATTTCGTGAATATTTATCTTCTCGTTATTTTTGTTAATTACATCTGTAACGTTTATAGTACCCAGCGGAGAAGCGATAATCTGAATATATATATTGTCCATTATCTGTTCAAAACAATCTTTTGAAAACGGTGTCAGCTCAAAACGCTGTGGAAGTATAAAACAGACTTCTGCATTGTCGTTATCCTTAGGTTCAATAAAGATTACAGGTATATATGGTGCATAATTGCGGGCTTTATTGCTTATTTCAAGCCCTGATACTTTCTGTTCGGGAAAGACAACAGCAACAATAAATAAATCGTAAATTTCTGTTGCCATGCTTTTTACGAGCTTATATGGGTCTATGAACAGGTCAATTGTGAAATCTTCATTTCTCTGTCTGCAATATTCACGCAGGTAGGTTTCCATCTTTTTTAACATTCCGATATTATTATCAGCATAAGCTACTTTCATTTTTACCACCTCATATGATATTATACAATAGATTTGGTATGGAAATATGAATAAGTTATGAACAAACCGTCTCTAACCTTTTCCCATTTTTCCTTAAAAACGACAATTTTTTCAAAAGTATTGTAATTGCATATTTTTCTTGATAGAATAAATTTCGGTTCTGTTATGCAGGATTGCTGATGTTTTGTTGCTCTCTGTAAGCAAAAAGCAATTCTGAAATAATATAACTCATAGTATCAAAAAAGTTTAAATTTGTCCCTCATATTATACCAGTTATAATATCACAGAGAGAGGGACACAAAAAGAAAGAGGTTTTAGTATGAAAAGAAAATCAAAATCAATTTTAGCGTGTTTTACACTGCTGTGCGTATGTGCAGGACTTACAGGCTGCGGCAAGGAAACTGTTGACGTTTCAGCCGATACAGACATTACCGTAAGCGGTTTTGACGGTCACGGAACTGCCGTCGTTGCAAAGGGTGACTGGCTCTTAGATACAGAAACAACATACGGCAAGGATATGTCCCTTATGGAGATTGCAACGCTGGAGGAAGACCTCTATAACGCTGTAAAGTACAGTATATCGCCCTCTGAGAATCTCTCCAACGGTGATGAGGTTACGCTTACAATAGAGGTTGACAACTCGGCTCTTGAAGACTATGATTTTAAGCTCAAAGGCGGTGAAAAGACAATCACAGTCAGCGGACTTGATGAAGTGGAAGAACTTGACCCTTTTAAGAATGTAACAGTAAACTTCAGCGGTATGTCCCCGAACGGTACGGCAAGTTCTGATACATCTTCTTCCAAATCCGATATAAGACTTACTTATACTCTTGACAAGACCTCAGGTCTGAAAAACGGCGATGAGGTTACATTAAGCGTTTCCGCACCAGACAGTACAGATATTGATGAATACTGCGAAAATAACGGAAAAGCCCTCACTGAAATTGAAAAGACATACACTGTTGAGGGACTGGCAAGCTATGCACAGACACTTGAAGATATTCCGGAAGATATGAAGAGCAAAATGCTTGCACAGGCAGAAGACGCAATCAAAGCAAAATGTATATGGGACGAATACGGCACAACAGGCGTACTGAAAAGCCTTGAATATCTCGGCGACTACTACCTTACAGGCAAGGAAGGCTTCGACGCAAGCCCATATAACAAGATTTACTGCGTATACAAGGGTACAGTTGAGTTTAACGCCCTCAAGAGACACGGAGACGGAAAAACTCTGGAGACAGGCACAGTGCCTTTTTATACATGCTACTACTATGATAATATAGTAATAATGCCTGACGGAACTTGCTCGGTTGATTTATCAAACGGACAACTTGCCTCATACAGCTATGAAACAGATTACGGCTATGACAATGGCTGGTTTCCGTGCTTTTATTCACTTCATGGCAAAGAAAACGTTGACAGCATATTCAGTGACCGTGTAACACCTCAGATTGAAAAATACAACTATGAAAACACAGTAAAGGAATAAGAAAGGAGGCTATACTATGGGATTTGGTGTTGGTTCTTTATTCGGAAAAAATAAAAGCGAAGAAGATACTGAAACTGAACAGAAAAAAGCACCGGAATGTGAATCATATATTGACGAAAACACCGGTGAAACAGTAGTCATACTCAGAAACGAGACATTAGATTGTCTTACTCCAGAAAAGATTGCGGCACTGGAAAGAATATACGCTTCTGGCAGTACATCTGCAACAAAAAAAGAAGATGAAGCGTTAGAAATAAAAAATGTTAACTTCTTTAATTACTTTTTCGGAAGAAAAGATGATGATGATTTTACCAGTCTTACATCAGAAAATAGTAAATATATCTATTATCAGTCGTTTTCTCCTGTTTTACCCGAAAACATTGACTCTGATGAATTTACAAAGGGAATTTTTATAAGATGCGGAATGGACAGAGATGAAGTCGAAAAAATAATGAGCGATCCTTATAAGATAAATCACTGCTTTTTTATGAAACCAAACGGCGAGTTTGAGTTTTTCATTCCACTCTTTAAGTACGATGAAGACGGTGAATCATACTTATATAAAAGAATTGACTTTGTGCTTACCGAAAACGAAAGAAATATGATTATCGAAAAAGCAAGACAAGGTTTCATGAAAGTATATGGTGCTGACTTGCTGAAACTTCCGGAACTGATAAAGCAGTGCAGTACCATTGAGCAACTGTATGACAGGTTTGAGATAGAAAGTGGTAAAGGCACAGAGGGCATAATAGAAGAATACGGCTTTAAAAATATGAGAGCGCATGAATTTGACTCTGATTTTTATAAAAAATACAAGATTGTTCTTGAATGTTTTTTCACTCCAAATTTCGAGGTCAGCATGAAGATACGCAATAAAGCTAATATGAAGAATTTCGGTATTGTTCACTGTTGGGTATGGTTTAATAATAAAATGAATATGACACTGGCAGTAAAAGACGGCAACGAGAAATGGTTAAAAATCAAACTCGACCACACTTTAGAGGCAGAAATAAGAGCCGGAATATCAGCTATGTATGAAAAATACAAGGGGTATTCTCTCGCTGAGTATATGCAGAAAAACTGTCCGGAAGTTCTTTCAGAAAAATTAAGCCCTGATGATATAAAGTATTATTGTTATGAAATAAAAAGACAACAGTTCTTTTATGAAAATATGGGCTCCCTTTTTTTCGAAGAGAAACGTTTTGATGACTGGGTACAAGCATGGTCTTCTGAAGAAATAGAAACATTCTATCCTATAGGTTATCGTCGTAAGCTTACTCCTCAAATGTTTCACCAGGAGTTTGATTACTACAAATCTCCGAATACGGAAACAAGAAATGTGTTTCTTAGTGCATTGAAAGACTATGAACGTCGAAGATTTGAAGAGACAGGCGAGCTACCATTCTGAAAAAATAATAAAGGAGAATAAAAAATGAAATTAACTTATGAAATGCTTCCTGAATCAGCACAGAAAGCATACGACCAGACAAACAAAATCAGAAAGGGGAGTATGTTTATAGCAATTATTCTTTCTGTTATCTTTTTGATAGTCGATTTGGTATCCAGTAAAAACCAAGGCTTTATGAATACTTTGTTTTTTTCTTTCCTCGGCGGTTGCTGTATACATGGTCTGATTCATTCAGCAGTGCTGTTGAAATCACTTTTCACAAAATTCCTCAAATCACTGTTAAAAATCTATTTTCCGCCTCTTATGCTTATAAGTGCAATAATGTTATGTGTAGGTTTTACTTTTGCGATGTTTATAGGAGCTCCATGCATGATTGCCGACCTTATTATGTATCTGAAAAAGAAACCCCTTGTGTATTCATGTGAACTTGGTTCTTTCCTGAAGCTAAAAGCCGTACAGGAGGAAATACAGGCAATGGAAATGCAGAACATGAGATACTCACAGGACGATGTACAGACAAAAATCACAAAGCTGAAACAGATGTTTGATGACGGTCTTATAACAGAAAATGAATACAATCAGAAGAAAGCTGAACTGTTAAGCAATATCTAAGATAATATAATTTTTATCCGGAGCATTTTATAATTCACCAATATTTATAGAAATATCTGGATAATGAAAGCTAAACCAGTTGTAATTGTTAAATAACTACAATAATACGACATCTTCTAACTTCTTTCCTATGCCCCCTCTGTCTTTAACGGCGAAGGGGGCATGATAGAATTGAAATTATACAGAGAAATAGAGGAAAAGCAAATGATTGATTTAAAAATAGAAAACGGAGTACTTATAAGCTGTACAACGGACGAAGCAGAGATAACCGTACCAGAGGGAGTTACGGAGATAGGTGACAGAGCATTCTATAACAACAGGAAAGTTACAAAAATAACTCTCCCCGATACTGTGACTAAGATAGGAAAAGAAGCGTTTTGTCTTTGTACGGTTCTTAAAGAAATCAATCTGCCAGACAGTATTACAGCGATAGACAATGAAGCGTTCAGTGCTTGTTATACTCTCGAAGAAATCAGCTTACCGCACGGCATTTCGGAAATAAAAAGATATACATTCAGTGAGTGCAGACACCTTAAAAGTATTGATATTCCTTATGGTGTAAAGAAGATAGGAAACTATGCGTTTAAACTCTGTTGGAATTTAAAGAACATTACAATTCCCGATAGTGTAGAGGAACTGGGTGAAGATGTATTCAGTCATTGTTATACTCTTAAAGAAATCAGTCTGCCCGACAGTATAAAGGAAATAGGAGAATGTACATTTATCAATTGCAGGTCACTTGTAAAGGTTAAACTGCCGAAAGACTTTAAAGCAGTAATGCCTAATATGTTTGACGGCTGTACCAGTTTAACTGATTTGAGTTTCCTTGACGGAATGGAAGCAATATCAAACAAGGCATTCAGAGGTTGCACAAGCCTTAAAGAAGTGAGAATACCCGACAGCATAAAATGTATCGGTAGTGATGTTTTTGATAGTTGTACAGGATTAACAGATGTGTACATTCCCGACAGTGTAACAGGATTTGACAGCGGAGTGTTTGACGGCTGTACCAGTCTCCGCAACGTAAGGTTATCGGAAAACACAAAAGAATTAGTCTGTGACGTATTCAGAGGTTGCACCAATCTGAAAGAAGTCCGTGTGCCTAAATCTTGTAAATGGATAGGCAGAGATGTATTTGACAAAAGCGGAACGGAAAGAGTAATCGTATCGGAAAATATGCAGGAGTTTCTTCCCCTTGCTCTTGGTGATAAGATAAAAGAACTTGTTATAGAGGGTAGCAAGGGAACAATCGTTCTTTACGAAAGACTGTCGTACTTCCAGAACGACAGAAGCCGTTCATTCTTTGAAGCAGTAAGAAACAAAAAATATCTTGGTTCTTTTTTCAAGAATAAAGATTATATGGCAAAGGAGAAGATACCAGTTGCTTTATATCATATCGGTGAAAGACTTGCCGATAAATATATCAAAAAGGAACTGGAGCAGGTAATAGGCTACTGTGTTCTCCACAACGATACTGATAATCTCCGCAGACTTGCTGAAAAGAAATTCATAAAGCAGAACAGGCTTGATGAACTTCTTGAACAGGCGGAATTGATAAGCAAAAAATAAATTCACCTATTCAGTTTGAGCTGTAATTGCTTTGTATGGCATAGAAAAGCAAGAGTTTCTATGCCATACAGAACACTACAGAGCAATTGTGGACATGATGACTTCACATTAAAGATAATCATATATCCTTGCAAGACGAAGTAGATGTTTTTCAAGAAGTCTGGAAACACTGAAAGCTGTTGTTTTGGTTTGGATAAATACAAATTCGTCAGCATAAGAAAAATGTTGAACTGCCTTTTTATGTTATTGATTTTTTTTAAAATGTTATTATCTGTTACTCTTTTGCGAATAACGTCCTAAATCGTGGCGGTATTAAGATTGAAACTCTGAATTTATTTCATCAGAATTTTTTTATTAACCATTTAATATAAACAGCAAGTAGCTTCATGTTGTCGTTTATAGCTCTTATGATATTTCTGTTCAGTGATTCAAAGAACGGGATTAATTTCATTACTGTTTCTTTGTCCCTCTCAGACAATGCAGTTTCTACAGCTTCTTTCATCATGATTCTTATTTCATCACGCTGTTGTGGTGTAAGGCTTGCGTTTCCGTAACCGCCTGTCTTTCTGATTGTAGGGAGTACCTCTTCAAAGACCCAACCTTCAAAACGTTCTGCTCCTTCCAGTTTGCTTTGTGTAGCAAGGCGGTAAAGATTAGGCTCGTTGATGAAAGTCATCTCGATTTGCTTGGTTGGAGACTGTGGGTGAGGTAGGTGGCGATTCACCACCCCCCTTTTTTTACAATGTGCTTTAAGGGCGTTTACTGTATCTTTATAACCTAATGCTTTAGCAACATCACGACCGCAGAACCAAGTTGCACCGTCGATTTCGATTGTACGGATTTTGCCAAACTCCTCATGCCTAAATGTTTGAATTTTATTATCGAGTTGTTTCACATTGTACGAACTGCAACGTACAACCTTTATCTGCTTGGTTTTTTTGATTTGTTCTTCCATTTCATGAAAAGCGTTGATATAAAGTGCAGTAAAGATTACCCCTTTCTTTCCGGTGAGTTTGTTGGCTATCATTTCACAGCCTTTTCTTGTGCAGAGATAGCAGGGCAATGTTCTGCCTGTCGGGTCGGTGTAGGTGCTTTTAATGAAGAAATCGCTGGGCTCAATTTTGGTCTCAGTACTGAACTCAATTTTGAGTTCAGTAAGATATTCGCAGTATACCGCAATATCTCTTAACAGATTTCAGTGTTTCTTTCCGACTGCCTCCGCAACCTGTCTGCTGTCAACGACCACCACGCCGTTGAAGTTCATAGCTTTAAGTTCTTTCATTTTACATTACTCCTTGTTAAAAAATTTTTTGCCAGTTACAATTACAATACACAAAAAAAATTTTGCCATGCCTAAAAAAGACTTGACAAAATTGAAATCTTATGATATAATAAAGTAGTCATAAGACAAAGTAAGCCTTTTTTTGTGTATTCAATTGTATCTCCAATTACTATTGTATCACATAAAAGGCTTTTTGTCAAGTCTTTTTTTGGTAACTCGCCGTTAGAGTGTTCCACCACTTTATCGGCACTTTTATTATACTTGACAATATATTCGATTATATAAAAACGGTTCTCCGGAGAGAACCGTTTTATTTTTATCAGTCTATAAATTCAGCAGAAACTATAGTATAGCCATAAGGTTTTATTTTCACAGTATTGTTTTCAAACTCGCCGTACATTTTTGCAAAATTCTTGAATCTCGGCATAAGTTCATGAACGTTCTCCAAAACAATATCGTCGCAACTTCTGTTTACGAAAATAATAGCGTCCGTATCGCCCTGTCTTGTGAAAGCAACAACACGCTCGTCAATAATTTCATTGTCATTAAGAGTGAAGTATGTTCTTCCGTACTTCATGTTGGGGATAGACTTTCTGATACGGCTGAGTTCAGAAACATATTCAATAAGCTCCTTGTCTTCGTTGCCCCAAGGATAGCAACGGCGGTTGAACGGGTCTTTATATCCCTGTAAACCAGCCTCATCGCCATAGTAGATACTCGGTACGCCCGGCAGGAAAAACATAAGAGCCATAGCAACTTTAAGGAGATTTTTACCGTTTGTGTACTGCTGTTCATTGAGGTATTTTTCAGCCATCCAGTCTTTGCTCTTGTCGTCGCAGTTTTCACCGCCCAGACGGTTAATAGCACGTTCAATATCGTGTGTTGAGACAAAGTTCATAAGCACGTCGACAGTCGGCTTTGGATAGTTTTCAATTATGGTCATGATTGAGTAAATGAAGTTCTTCACACTACCACCCTTGACGTAGCTTATTATAGCCTCACGGAAAGGATAGTTCATTACAGAGTCGAGCTGTTCGCCGAGCAGATAACGACGTTTTACTCCATAGCTTTCTTTGCTTGAAGCGTCTTCCCATACTTCACCGATAACAATTTTGTCCTCTCCGTAGTCCTTAACGCTTTTTCTTAAATTAATAAGGAACTGGTCGGGGAGTTCGTCAGCAACGTCCAGTCTCCAGCCGGAAGCACCTTTTGAGAGCCAGTATTTCAGCACGCCTTCTTCACCGCAGATAAACTCTGTGTAACTTTCGTTGTTTTCCCATACATTCGGGAGTGTATCAATACCCCACCATGCCTCATATACATTAGGGTAGTTTATAAAGCTGTACCATTCATAGTAGGGACTTTCTGTGGTATTAAAAGCACCGTTAGGCTCATAGCGGTTGAATTTATTAAAGTAAACGCTGTCCGCACCAGTGTGGGAGAATACGCCGTCAAGGATAACAGAAATGCCGTATTTTTTAGCTTCTTTGCAGAGTTCCTCGAAATCGTCGTTAGTGCCAAGCAGTGGGTCAGCTTTTAAGTAGTTGGCAGTGTTGTAACGGTGGTTTTCGTGTGATTCAAAGATAGGGTTAAGATAAATGCAGGTTACGCCCAAGTCTTTGAGGTAGCCGAGTTTTGACTGTATACCGGCAAAGTCACCGCCGAAATAGTCGTTATTCCATACGTGACCGTTCTGGTCGGGTCTGTAGTAAGGAGTTTCGCCCCATTCACGCATTACACGGTCTTCTGGCACATTTTCGTGGACTTTACCGCTTTTACAGAATCTGTCTGGAAAAATCTGATACATTACACCGCCTTTAAGAAAATCGGGAGTTTCATAGTCGTCGGCATAAACTGTAAGCTGGAATAAATCGCCGAAATCTATATTTCCCTCATGGCAGTTTATCTTCTTTATATAGTGACGGATTCCACCGCTTGTATATGAAAAATAGTAGTAATGAACGTCTGTGTAGCGTGCAGTGTAGCTTGTGGTGTAAACACGGTCTTCATCTGTTTCCTCAGCGAGTTCCATGTTAAGAAAACGCTCCTTGAAGCCTGTTCTGAAAAGAACGAGAACCGGCGGAAAATCAAGGTTTATATTTTTCGGAAGTCTTATCGAGAAGTCGCAGGTCTCGCCCTGTTTTATAGCTCCGAAAATAGACTTGTAATTAAGATTCCAAGTATCATAGATAGGTTTCATAAAAAAATCGCTCCTGTATATCAAAATAAAAGGGGACGGAAAATTAATTCAGTCCCCTTTTTTAATTCGGGTAATGCCGTGATTATCTTAAATGCCAGATATTGTCTGCATATTCAGTAACGGCACGGTCAGCAGAGAAGATACCAGCACCGGCGATATTATTAAGTGACATCTTAGCCCACTTCATAGTATCGTTGTAGCACTCTGTGCTGAACTTCTGCGCACGTCTGTAGTCGTCGAAATCAGCAAGAACCATGTACGGGTCAACGTCCTTGAGGGAGTTTGCAACGTCATTGAAAGTACAGCCGTTGATGCCGTGATACATACGCTCGATAGCCTCATGGATAAGAGGATTGTTATTGAAGTAGTCATTAGGATAGTAGCCACGTGCCTTGAGAGCGTTAACTTCGGGTGTCTTCATACCAAAGATAATGTTGTTGCCCTCGCCGGCAGCTTCATTGATTTCGATATTTGCACCGTCGAGAGTACCGAGAGTAACAGCACCGTTGAGCATGAACTTCATGTTACCAGTACCGGAAGCCTCTGTACCGGCAAGTGAAATCTGTTCAGAAATTTCAGAAGCAGGCATGAGTAATTCGGAGAGAGTTACACAGTAGTTTTCAAGGAAGATAACCTGTAACTTCTGGTTGATTCTCGGATTCTTTCTGATTTCCTCAGAGATAGCCCAAATCATCTTGATAATCTGCTTTGCAAGGTAGTAACCCGGAGCAGCCTTAGCAGCGAAAATATAGGTCTTAGGTGTGAAATCAGCGTCCGGATTATTAAGCAGGTATGAATAGTCAGCAAGGATATTCATAACGTTGAGGTGCTGTCTCTTGTATTCGTGGAGACGTTTAACCTGTACGTCGAAAATGCTGTCTGTATTGAGAATAATGCCGGTATTGTGCTTTACATACTTAGCAAACTTTTTCTTGTTTTCTTTCTTTACAGCCATAAGTTTTTCAAGTACAGCCTTGTCGTTTTCAAATGCTCTGAACTTTTCGAGTTCTGCACCGTCCTTTATAAACTTGTTGCCGATAGTTTCAGTGAGGAGGTCTGTAAGACCCTTGTTGGACTGATAGAGCCATCTTCTGTAAGCAATACCGTTTGTTACGTTCTTGAACTTAGCAGGAGTATTGCAGAATTCATCATGGAAAACAGATTCCTTGATGATTTCGGAGTGGAGCTTTGAAACGCCGTTTACGCTGTGCGAAACTGCAACACAGAGAGTAGCCATATGAATCTGATTATCCTTGATAATGGACATACGGGTTGTCTTGGCACTGTCGTTGCCGTTGCTTTCCATGAGTGACTGACAGTATCTGTTATTGATTTCAACGATAATAGAGAAGATTCTCGGAATAACTGTCTTAACGAGGTTAACGTCCCACTTTTCGAGAGCTTCAGCCATAACAGTGTGGTTAGTGTAAGCGAAAGTTCTTGTAACGATGTCCCAAGCCTTTTCCCATGTATAACCGCAGTCGTCAAGGAGAATACGCATAAGTTCCGGAATAGCAAGAGTCGGGTGAGTGTCGTTGATGTGGATAGCTACCTTGTCAGCGAGGTTTTCGAGAGTGCCGTAAACGTTCATGTGGTTGTTTACGATGTCGCCGACTGATGCGGCACAGAGGAAGTACTGCTGACGGAGACGGAGAGATTTACCCTCTGGGTGATTATCGTTAGGATAAAGAATCTTTGAGATAGCGTTAGCAATGGCGTTCTGGTTGATAGCCTTGTCATAGAATCCTTGATTGAACATTTCCATATCAAATCCAGGAGCTTTTGCAGACCACAGACGGAGTACTGAAACGCCCTCTGAGCCATAGCCGGAAACATACATATCGTAAGGTGTAGCAACAACTGTGCTGTAGTTTACGTGGGAAATGTAGTGATACTGGCTGTCCCAGTATTCCTGTAAATCGCCCTCAAAGTGAACGTCTATAGCGAGTTCGGGCTTAGGAACGAGCCATACAGAACCGCCCGGAAGCCAGTTGTCTGGAAGTTCAGTCTGCCAGCCGTCCTGTAACTTCTGCTGGAAGATACCGTACTCATAGCAGATAGAATGACCCATAGCGGGAAAATCTGTAGTTGCGAGAGCGTCGAGGTAGCACGCAGCAAGACGACCGAGACCGCCGTTTCCAAGACCAGCGTCGGGTTCTTGGTCATAGATTTTGTCAAGATTTATGCCGGAATGTGCAAGCATAGACTTTACATCATCAACAAGACCGAGATTGTAAAGGCTTGTTTTGAGAGAGCGTCCCATAAGGAATTCCATTGATAAATAATAAATCTGCTTACCGCCTACAGAGTGAGTATGGTTCATGAAACTCTGTCTTTTCTTGCCGAGAATTTCAACAATGATAGAAGAAAGAACATGATAAACCTGTTTGTCGGAAGCTTCTTCGGGTGATACACTGTAAAGTGCGTGAAGTTTTTCAGGGAATGCCTGAGAGATTTTTTCCATAAGGGGATTAACCTGTTTGTTTGACATAATTATACTCCAATCTGCCGTGTATAAACGGCTGTTTTACTGCAAGTAAAATTCCGGTATGACTTTACAAATGGTTTTTCGCTGAAAGTCCGGAAATAACTTTACAATTGGTATATTAACTATTGTACCATGTTTGCGGATTTTTTGCAATTGTAAACTTTAACAAATATTTATCAACGATTTACACATATTCCGAAAAATCGCATTAAAAAACAACGAAAACGGTTAAATAGTCTGTAATTTATTTTTATAATATAATTATTTGTATACACATGGGTAGAAATAAAAAAAGAGAAGAACCCCGACCGCAGACAAGGCATTCTTCTCTTTTTGCGACTGATTTTTCCGTTGTCCGCCAACACTCTGTCCCATTCGTACAGCATTAATTTCGGATTTTTAACGTGTCAGTCCACATTTATAATATTATTATACGCTTTTTTCGTCACTCTGTCAACTGTCTGTGTTGCATTCTTCAGTTATTGTCTCGCCGTTTTTTATTATTATGCGGAGCGACGTTTTACTGTCATCGTCTTTGAGAATAAAAAGGATATACGGCTGAAAGTCTTCATCATCAGAGATAACGGCGTAAAACGGCATATCATTAAAAGAATCCCCGAATATTTCTGATTTTTCAATTATTCTGTAGACATGGAGATTTCCGGAAATCTCAGATATAAACTGTTCGTCCGAATCGTCATAGAAAATATCGTTTGTTTCAGCGTTTTTTTCTGAAAGAGGTATAAATCTGTTTTTGGATTTTTCTTCAAGTTTCATAATAATATCAATAAATCCAAAAAGAAAAACAGGTACTATGTAAATCACTTCCTTATATATATAATGTATATTTAAATATTATTGACATTTCCGGAAATATATGTTATAATAAAAAATCATAGGGCATACCGCCCGCTGTTCTGAGCAGGTTTGCAGACCTAAACAGAACACTAAAACAAAAGTTACCCTAATTAACCTTTATAATAGCTTGCAAGCAATATACTCCATGACGGTATAATTATATCATATCGTGAGTATTTTGTCAAGACTTTTTTTGGCTGTCGGTGACTTTTGTTATTGACAGTTTTTTTTGTTGCATAAAAAATTTTATCAAAAGGGGTGATAACTACTTCAAAGTTTGTGCGGACGAAATTCGTCTATCCGAAATCAATAACATCTCAAAAAAATTCTGAAAGGAAATGATTAATTATGTATGAATTAATCAACAATGTACAAATCAAAATCAAAGAGTATAAAGGTCAGCGTGTCGTGACCTTAAAAGACATCGATATGGCTCATGGCAGACCCGAAGGCACAGCTCGCCGTAATTTCAACAAGAACAGAGAACGCTTTATAGAAGGCGAAGATTACTTCGTACGAAATTCGTACGAAGCAAAAAAAGAATTTGGAATTATCGCACCAAACGGACTTATTCTTTTCACGGAGAACGGCTACCTCATGCTTGTTAAGTCTTTCACGGACGACCTCTCATGGCAAGTACAGCGTCAGCTTGTCAAGACATACTTCAGAGTGAGGGAAATATCACCTTATAATAATGAGGTGATATTACAGCTTGCTGAAAATCAGAAAGTGCTTGAACAGAAAATAGACAGGCTTGAAAAAAAGCTTGACATTATTGCGAAACACTCTGATACTATTATAAAGGACATTAAAAAAATGGTAGTTGATGCAACTAACCATGTTGTTATTCCATGCGTGTCATTTATATATGATAAATTTATAAAATAAATAATTTAATAATCGTGAAATTCCCGATTGTCCGTTAAAGTTTGCTGTAACTTATTACATTGAGGGCATACACTACTTTCGTCTCACAGGTGGCAAACTCAAAAAATTTTTTGCAATCGTGAATTTTACGAATACAAATTCCTCTAAAATTCGGGTTCTTTACCTTTGGACAGAAAGGGGAGCATTACTTCACGCAAAAAGCATAAACACTGATAAAGCATGGGAAGTATATGAATTTCTTGTTGATAACTATTTTCGTGTAAGAAATATGATGATGTCCTACAATGATAAAGCTATAATCGAAAGGCTCGACCGACTGGAGCAGAAAATAGACGCTCTTGAAAAAAATTCTGATACTATTATAAAGGACATTAAAAAAATGGTAGTTGATACAACTAACCATGTTCTTATTCTGTGCGTGTCATTTATATATGATAAATTTGTAAAATAAATATTTTAACAATCTTAATGCCATCCTAATTCAAGACGGTACTCGCAAAATAGAAAATCCAAATATAATCATCATAAACGAGAGCGGTCTGTATGATCCTATCATGTCATCTGTCATAGGGCATGAATATTTGAAAAAAGCTTGACAAAAAGCCTTTTATGTGATACAATAGTAATTGCTAGAAAACTAAACACACAAAAAAGGCTTACTTTGTCTTATTACTATTTTATTATAGCATAAGATTTCAATTTTGTCAAGTCTTTTTTAGGCATGGCAAAATTTTTTTTGTGTGTTGTAATTGTAACTGGCTCAAAAATTTTTTAACAAGGAGTAATTTAAAATGAACGAAATTCAGATTTTTAAGCATGAAAAATTCGGAGAAATCCGTACTCTCGAAATCGACGGACAGATTTATTTTGTCGGCGTTGATGTGGCAAGAGCTTTAGAATATGCACGCCCAAGCGTTGCAATTTCTAAAAAGGTTAAAGCACATCATAAAAGAATAGTTCCTGTGAACCGTTTCCAAAACGGAAAGGGTTCACCAACACAAACAACAGTTATTGATGAGAGCGGTTTATACTCTCTTGCCCTCGCAAGCAAATGCAAAGGAGCTGAACCGTTTCAAGAATGGGTGACTTCTGAGGTACTCCCGACAATCAGAAAGACAGGCGGTTACGGAAACACAAGCCTTACACCACAACAGCGTGATGAAATAAGAATCATGATGAAAGAAGCTGTAGAAAGTGCATTATCTGAGAGGGACAAAGAAACAGTAATGAAATTAATCCCGTTCTTTGAAACACTTAACAGAAATATCATAAGAGCAATCAACGACAACATGAAGTTACTTGCTGTTTATATTAAATGGTTAATAAAAAGATTCTGATGAAATAAATTCAGAGTTTCAAGCATGAGGAGTTCGGCAAAATCCGTACTCTCGAAATCGACGGACAGATTTATTTTGTCGGTCGTGATATTGCTAACGCTTTAGGCTATACAAATCCAAGCAAGGCATTAACAGACCACGTGGACAAGGAAGATAAAAAGGTACTTACAAAATCATTTTGCAAAGATTTTCTAAAGTTCCAAAACGTTACTTTAGAAAATTTCCCTAATCGTGGCTTATTAATCGTCAACGAGAGCGGTCTGTATGCTATATCATGTCATTCTAAACTTCCACAGGCATGAATATTTGAAAAAAGCTTGACAAAAAGCCTTTTATGTGTTACAATAGTAATTAGTTAGAAAACAATTGAATACACACAAAAAGGCTTACTTTGTCTTATGACTACTTTATTATATCATAAGATTTCAATTTTGTCAAGTCTTTTTTAGGCATGGCAAAATTTTTTTTGTGTGTTGTAATTGTAACTGGCACAAAAAAATATTTTTATAAGGAGTAATTTAAAATGAACGAAATTCAGATTTTTAAGCATGAAAAATTCAGAGAAATCCGTACCCTCGAAATCGACGGACAGATTTATTTTGTCGGTACTGATGTTGCTAAGGCTTTAGGGGATTCTAAGCCTGGAAATGCACTTACTCAGCATGTGGACGAAGAAGATAAAATGCTTTTCAATCTTAATACTGCCCTAAAACAGGGTAGTATTCGTAGAAGAGGAAATCCAAACGTAATCATAGTCAACGAGAGCGGTCTGTATGCTCTTATCATGTCGTCTAAACTTCCGGATGCTAAGAAGTTTAGGCACTGGGTGACATCTGAGGTACTCCCGACAATCAGAAAGACAGGCGGTTACGGAAATACAAGCCTTACACCACAACAGTTTGACGAGATAAAATTTATGATAAAAGAAACTGTTGAAAGTATATTGGCTGAGAAGTCAGAAGAAATATCTGACAAGACTGTTGTAAAACTCATAGATGTATTGTTTCCATATTTTAATTCGTCAGAAAAGAATCTTGATAGCCTAGTTAAAGCATTAAATAAAAGTATTGTGAAGTCAATAAGTGACAACTTAAAATTACTTTCTTTTTATATTGATTACTTAATCAAAAAGTAATATAGCTTTTCATTAATATTTCCGGAGAGAATAAAGTAAAATATTAAAAATATCAGAAATATTTGAAATTTATGTAAATATGTGGTATAATAAAAAAAGAAGAATCCCTTGATTGCATAAAAAGGTATTCTTCTGTTTTTATAGTTTCTGTAAATAAAGAACAGATTTGAATTAAGTATCAGCCTTTCTTATAGAAAGGACAGTCACGGAAAGCGTCTCTGTTAGCGTTTGCACATTTTTCCAAATCCACTCCGACTTTAGTTTGGTCACTGCGTTTATTTCCAAGATTTGAAGATGCCATGCAGTAACAATCTAAATTTACAAAAAAGATTCCTAATTTATCAATTAAATTAGCATACGGACATACCATATAAATTTCACCTCCTATATTTAACTATTGATTAATTATATAATGTTGCTGATATTGTCAATAATTTTTTGTGGAATATGCACAAAAATATCATTTAAAATATCATAAAAATATTTATTATTTTTTGTAAACAATAAATCAGTATTTCAAAAGTATAGTTAACTGTAAAATAAAAAAGTTTCTTCTCAAAATAATAAAGTAAAATATTAAAAAATATCAGAAATATTTGAAATCTATGTAAATATGTGGTATAATAAAAAAAGATTATTCTGACACGGAAAAATTTTTAAAAAAGGAAGGGATACTTAATGAAAAAGAAAAGATTTTCAGTGCTGAGGTGTTTTATTTCGATAATATGCGTGCTTTTTATAGTGGTATCTGTCGGAGTGAATCTGATATACTCACAAAACAAAACTCCTAGCTTTATGGGAAGATACTTTTACATTGTCACTGAAAGAGATACTAACGGCATAAGCGATGTTACTGCTGGGTCGGCTATTATTGCAAAGGAAGCCTCAGATATAAGCATAGCTCAGAAAGACCTCGTGCTTTGCTACCCTGCCGGCGACCCCGATAATCTCCGTCTGTGCGGAATCTTCAATATAGTTCAGAGTGAAGACGGCACAGAAAAATATCAGGTATATTATGACGGTCACGAAGATAACACTGACCTAATAACAAAAGATAAAATCTCGGCTATATGCACTGGCTATCCGGAAAGTGCCGAACTCGGTAGCTTTATAACCTTTACAAGAAGTATTCCCGGTATAGTTGCAGAACTTATAATACCATGTTTAATACTGCTTGTTTTCTTTATTTCCAGACTTTCTTCAAAGGGTGAGGAAGATGAAGCAGAAATGCCGGACTTTTCTTCAGCACCAAAGAATACCCCGAAAAAGAAACAAACTTCTTCTTCTACTGCACCTCTTTTTGCACCGTCTCAGGAAATTCAGTCAAGTGACGAACTTGAACGCAAAAAGATGTCTATTGCTGAAAATTTCAGTCAGAAAAAGGTAAACCCCAATTCTCCTTATCAGAAAGAAAAAGAGCGTACAATGCAGTTTAAGGCAAGCCGTCCGGAAAATGCAAAGCCATCACGTGTTTCGCCTGCTCCGTCTGCTGACAGCATAAGGGAAGATATACGCCGTAAGAATGATTACGAGGGTTCTCACGTTAAAAAGATTGAAAAGCTTGAAAAAGTTGAAAAGCCCGAAAATCCGCCAGTACCACAGCCACAGCCAAAACCGGAAAAGTCTGAAGTCATTGACAACACAGGAATTATCCCTGCTGTACAGATTTCAGAAGTGTCAAAGAATCCGGAAAGCACAAGAAACAGCGTTGAGGAAATAAAGGCTAATGTAAATAAATCATACTCTGAACCTAAGAAAAGCAGTTCTCCGGATATTTCCGATATTATCAGCAAGTCCGAGGCAAACAGACGTAAAAGAAATGCGTCCGAAATGTCGGTTGACGACCTGCTCAGAATTATTGAGGAAGAAAAGAAAAAACTCTGATATTTTTTAATAGAACCGCTACGGCGGTTCTTTTTATATGAATAATAATGCTCATCGTGACAAATAATAATCACACATGATTTATAAATTAAACTTGACAAATTATGTACTGTTATGTATAATAAAAGTTATAGTTGATTTATAAAGATTATGTGAGGTAAACAATGAAAAATACTAAAAACAAAAATTTCACGAAAACCCTTATAATAATGATACTGGTCGCCGGACTTCTTACTTTAGGTATGATGATACTTGAACAGGTAAGAAAAAACAATGATACTTACGTTACCATAGACCTTGATTCTATGAAACTTGTACAGCTTGAAGAACCAAAGGAAAACGACCCTATAGCAATAGTTGAGACTACTCTCGGCGAGATACGTTTTGTGCTTTATCCGGAGTATTCCCCTAATGCCGTGAAAAATTTCACCGAACTTGCCGAAAGCGGTTATTATGATAATACCTATTTCTATAATTCCGACAGCGGAGTTTATTCTTCGGCAGGTTCAAAACAGAAAGACGGTTCATACACACAGGGCAATGCAAGCGAAAGAGTAGAGCGTGAACTTAGTCAGGACTTATGGAGCTTTAAAGGTGCTGTATGCTGTGCAACTACTGATTTTGACAGAAGTTTTACGGAAATGCTCGTGGGCGGAGGTACTTACTACTGTGGCAGTCGTCTTAATTTCCTCAATACTATAGAATTTACCGATGAACTGAAAGAAGAAATGCGTTCTTCTGCAACAAGCGAGGAACTTACTGAGGCTTTTATAGAAAAGGGCGGTATACCTAATTTTTCACAGCAGATGACGGTTATAGGACAGGTATATGAGGGACTTGATGTGGTTGAAAAACTCGCCTCTCTTGATTCCACTGACGACGGAAACTACAAAATACCAAATGAAGATATAATGATTATTTCCGTAAAAATTGATGCATATTCCCCGAATGAAAAAACTGAATAATTCCGTGTGAAATTACGGCATTTTAGAATAAATATTATTGGTTTTTACAGCGACTTTTCCCGATTGTTACAAATTTAACTGGAAACTATTTACAAATACGGATTTATGTTG
Source organism: Ruminococcus flavefaciens (assembly GCA_023667045.1). Taxonomy (GTDB): domain Bacteria; phylum Bacillota; class Clostridia; order Oscillospirales; family Ruminococcaceae; genus Ruminococcus; species Ruminococcus flavefaciens_AC. The sequence goes on from JAMPAU010000003.1 coordinate 109,226, forward strand.
TATAATAAATAAGTTGAATTAATTTGTTATTCATATTTAAATTTTATATACACATTATTTAAGGAGTGAAATTGTATGTTAAAAAGAGTATTGGCGGTTCTTGTCTGTACGTTTACAATGGCGGGGATTTTTTCGTCATGCGGAAAGAAAGCCGATTTAGATGATTCCGGTTCTGAGACTTCAAAGTCAGCCGACGGCTCGTCTGATTCTGAATCTTCCGGCAGTTCGTCTGCTTCAGATGTTCAGGTTGCTAACTTTACTGCTCCCGAAAAGGACGATACTGTTATTACTATGAACATAAAAGATTACGGCACTGTTAAAATCAGACTTTTCCCCGAATATGCCGACAAGGGCGTTGAAAACTTCATAGGTCTTGCCGAAAAAGGCTATTACGACGGTTTGACATTCCACAGAGTAATAAACGATTTCATGATACAGGGCGGTGACCCTAACGGCAATGGTTCGGGCGGTGAGTCCATATGGGGCGGAAAGTTCGACGGCGGTACAGACCCACATCTTATTCACTCTGCCGGAGCTTTGGCTTATGCTAACAGCGGTGGCACATCAACAGACGGCAGTCAGTTCTATATAGTTACAGGTACGGTATGTTCTGAAGATGAAATCGAGGCTTACAGGTCTAACGGCTACAGCATATCCGACGAGGCTAAACAGATTTATACTACAGTCGGCGGTACTCCTTGGCTTGACGGCAACTATACTGTTTTCGGACAGGTATATCAGGGTCTTGATATAATATTCCAGATACAGCAGGTTTCTACAGATACCGGCAACAACAAGCCCATGAAAGACGTTATCATTGAGTCAGTAACCGTTGACAAGTACGACGGCGAGGAACTTAAATGGTATATCAGCGATTACGACAGTATAGAGCAGGAAACTACTCAGGCTGAAGCAGTCCCCGTTGAAAACTTCTCTGAAATCAAAGAGGGCGACAAAGTTATAAGCATGACCATAAAAGACTATGGCGAAGTAAAATTCAGACTTTTCCCCGAATATGCCGAAAAAGGCGTTGAAAACTTCATAGGTCTTGCTGAGCAGGGCTATTATGATGGTCTGACATTCCACAGAATAATAAATGATTTCATGATACAGGGCGGTGACCCAGAGGGTACTGGTCGTGGCGGTGAATCAATGTGGGGCGGTAGCTTTGACGGCGGTACAGACCCACATCTTATTCACTCTGCCGGAGCAGTTGCCTATGCAAACAGCGGTGATACCTCCAGCAATACCAGTCAGTTCTATATCGTGACAGGCGAAAAGTACACAAAGGCAGACCTTGAACAGTATGTAAATTACGGCTACAGCTTTTCTGATGAGGCTATGGAAATCTACTCTACAGTCGGCGGTACTCCTTGGCTTGACGGCAACTATACTATTTTCGGACAGGTATATGACGGTCTTGATATAATCTTTGAATTACAGCAGGTTACTACAGGCGAAAATGACAAGCCAGTCGAAGACGTTATTATTGAATCTGTAAAGGTCGGCGAGTATGACGGCAGTGAAGTACGCTGGTATATCTCGGACTATGACGTAACAGCAGATGATACGCCAGTTTCAGAAGAACCGGCAGATACAGCCGGAGAAGATACTTCAGATGATGCGTATTTTGAAGAAACACCCGCATAAGTAAAGTTATATAATTTAATTTTTATATATAATTTATATCCTGCCTGTGTAGGCTTAAAGCGGAAATTTACTTTTCCGTAATAAAAGATATTCAGGAGCAGAGAAAAAAATTTCCTGAGAAATAAGGAGAGAGTATATTTGGATAAATTTGTTATAAAGGGTGGTCGCCGTCTTTCCGGTGAAGTTACTATAAGCGGTGCTAAAAATGCTGTTGTCGCAATACTTCCGGCGGTTATTCTTTCAGATGAACCGTGTATTATTGAAAATGTTCCCGACATCAGCGACGTAAGAATAAGCATAAAGATTTTAAGGGAAATGGGTGCGGAGGTTACAAATCTCGGCAACGATACCTACAGAATAGACCCTACAAAAATCAATAAATTCTGTGTTCCCTATGAAATCGCAAGAAAAATGCGTGCTTCGTATTATTTTCTTGGTGCTTTACTCGGAAAATACAATAAGGCGAGAGTTTCTATGCCGGGAGGCTGTCCGCTCGGTGACAGACCGATAGACCAGCATTTAAAGGCTTTTTCAGTACTCGGAGCTGAATACACGCTCAGTCAAGGTATGATTGACCTTAAAGCCGAAAAACTTAACGGCGGTCAGATTTTCTTTGATGTGGTAACGGTCGGTGCAACTATGAACGCCATGCTTGCTTCTGTAAAAGCAGAAGGTCTTACCATAATAGAAAACGCCGCAAAAGAACCGCACATAGTTGACCTTGCGAATTTCCTCAACTCAATGGGTGCAAATATCATGGGTGCGGGTACGGACGTTATCAAGATAAGGGGCGTTAAAAGTCTTCACGGTACTAACTATTCTGTTATTCCCGACCAGATTGAAGCAGGTACTTTCATGATTGCAGCAGCCGCTACAAAGGGCGATGTTACCGTTAAAAATGTAATCCCGAAACACCTTGAGTCCATTACAAAAAAACTTGAAAAAATAGGTGTTAATATTGAGTGCTTTGACGACAGCGTACGAGTATGGGTTGACGGTCCTTTGGTGAAGACCAACGTCAAGACCTCGCCACACCCTGGCTTTCCTACAGATATGCAACCACAGATTGCCACACTGCTTACTCTCGCAGAGGGTACAAGCATTATAACCGAAAGCATATGGGACCAGCGCTTCCGCTATGTTGACGAACTCAGACGCATGGGGGCTGATATTACTGTAAACGGTTCTGTTGCTCTCATTGAGGGTACTGGAAAACTTACCGGAGCTCCTGTTAAAGCCTGCGACCTCAGGGCAGGTGCGGCACTCATTATTGCCGGACTTTCTGCAAACGGTATTACCGAAATAGAAGACATCTTCCACATTGAAAGAGGATATGACGGCATGGACGTTAAACTTCGTGCAATCGGTGCTGACATAAAAAAAGTCTCAGAACCGGACGAAATCTCTGAAACAGAAGTGCAGTCTTCACTTAATATAAACGACACCCCCGAAAATGCAGAGGCAGTATAACTGACATGAAAATATTTATACACGGTCTTGGACAATCGCCGGAAAACTGGCATAAAACAATATCATATATGAAAAATACTGATATTGTATGTCCGGACCTCTGTGATATGCTCGGCAAATCTAGTACGGATTATAATAATCTTTACAGCGGATTCATTAATTACTGCAAAAATTTTGACGAACCGCATGACCTGTGCGGTTTATCTATTGGAAGTGTCCTTGCCCTCAACTATGCAGTAGACTATCCTAATAAAGTCAAATCACTTGTGCTTATTGCTCCACAGTATAAAATGCCTGTAAAAATGCTTAAATTTCAGAACTTTATTTTTAAATGTATGCCGTCTTCTGCTTTTGGACAGACAGGTTTTGAAAAGAATGATTTTATACAGCTATGCCGGACAATGATGCATATTGATTTCAGTAATTGTCTTGATAAAATTTCCTGTCCGGTACTTATTCTGTGTGGTGAAAAGGACAAGGCAAACAAAAAAGCCTCTCAGAAACTTTCAAATATTATTGAAAATTCGGAGTTTATTACTATGAAAAATTCCGGACATGAAGTGAATGTTGATTCTCTGGAAAAACTCTCTGAAATTCTGAAAGGCTTCTATATTAAGGAAAGGTGATTTTTATGCTTATAGATTTTAATAATCTTCCAGAAACCGAAATATTATACATGAATAGCGGTGGGGGTGCTGTTTACGCAAAAGTGGCGGTCAATGAAAACGGAATGTTTATTGTCAACTGTATCAGACCGAAGTCGTCAATAAGTATGCATGAACAGACATCGGGCAATGATGTTAACTACATTATCAGCGGTACAGGCAAGGCTATATGTGACGGATTTGAAGAAGAACTAAAAGCAGGTGTCTGCTATGTATGCCCTAAAGGTCATCTGCATTCCATTGTAAATACTGGCGACGAAGACCTTGTAATATTTACACTTGTTCATAATATCTGAATTTAAAAGACGGAGTAAAATGCTCCGTCTTTTTGTTTAATCTTATATTGGCAAATGGAATAATATGTGATATAATAAAAGTGCCGATAAAGTACTGGACATACTCTACCGGCAAGTTATCAAGAAACGAAACTTCTTAATAACCTTTCAGATATTGATTATAGCATATTTATGCCTTTTTGTCAATAGGTTTTTTAGGAATTTTCGTTTTTCTTGAAAAAATTTATTACAGAAAGGTGTTTTTTTATGAACGAAATTCAGATTTTTAAGCATGAGGAGTTCGGCAAAATCCGTACTCTCGAAATCGACGGTGCAACTTGGTTCTGCGGTCGTGATGTCTGCAAAGCATTAGGTTATAAAAATACTCGTGATGCTATTGCAAAACATTGTAAATCAAGGGGGGGCGCAAAATGCGACGTACCTCACCCACAGTCTCCAACCAAGCAAATCGAGATGACTTTCATCAATGAGCCTAATCTTTACCGCCTTGCTACACAAAGCAAACTGGAGGGAGCAGAGCGTTTTGAAAACTGGGTCTTTGAAGAAGTACTCCCGACAATCAGAAAGACAGGCGGTTATGGAAACACAAGCCTTACACCGCAACAGCGTGATGAAATAATAATTATGATGAAAGAAGCTGTAGAAACTGCATTATCTGAGAGGAACAAAGAAACTGTCATGAAGTTAATTCCATTCTTTGAAGCACTTAACAGAAATATCATAAAACACATAAGACTGTTGGGTATCTACATACAAATGTTAAAGTAAATTTTTGGTATTGACAAACGGAATATATGCATGAACAGACATCGGGCAATGATGTTAACTACATTATCAGCGGTACAGGCAAGGCTATATGTGACGGATTTGAAGAAGAACTAAAAGCAGGTGTCTGCTATGTATGCCCTAAAGGTCATCTGCATTCCATTGTAAATACTGGCGACGAAGACCTTGTAATATTTACACTTGTTCATAATATCTGAATTTAAAAGACGGAGTAAAATGCTCCGTCTTTTTGTTTAATCTTATATTGGCAAATGGAATAATATGTGACGTAATAAAAAAAGACTTGACAAAAAGCCTTTTATGTGTTATAATAGTAATTGTTAGGAAAACTAAATACACATATAAGGCTTTGCCATATCTTAAGACTATTTTATTATAGCATAAGATTTCGATTTTGTCAAGGCTTTTTTAAGCAATGGCAAAATTTTTTTTGTATTAGTTTATCAGACAAATATTTTAACAAATGGGTAATTACATTATGAAAGAACTAAAAGCTATGAACTTCAACGGCGTGGTGGTTGTTGACAGCAGACAGGTTGCGGAGGCAGTCGGAAAGGCTCACAAACATCTGTTAAGAGATATTGCGGTATACTGCGAATATCTTAACGAGACCAAAATTGGGCTCGTTAACGAACTCAAAATTGAGCCGATTGATTTCTTCATTGAAAGCACCTACACTGACAGCAAAGGCGAAGAAAGACCCTGCTACCTCTGCACACGCAAGGGCTGTGAAATGATAGCCAACAAACTCACCGGAAAGAAAGGCGTAATCTTTACCACAATCTACATCAACGCTTTTTATGAAATGGAAGAACAAATCAAAAAAAAACAAGCCGGTAAAGGTTGTACGTTGCAGTTCGTACAATGTGAAACAACTTGACAATAAAATTCAAACATTTAGGCATGAGGAGTTCGGCAAAATCCATAGGTATGAATATTTGAAAAAGGGCTTGACAAAAAGCCTTTTATGTGCTATAATAGTAATTGACAGAAAACTAAATACACAAAAAAGGCTTACTTTGTCTTATTACTATTTTATTATAGCATAAGATTTCAATTTTGTCAAGTCTTTTTTAGGCATGGCAAAATTTTTTTTGTGTGTTGTAATTGTAACTGGCACAAAAAAATATTTTTATAAGGAGTAATTTAAAATGAACGAAATTCAGATTTTTAAGCATGAGGAGTTTGGCAAAATCCGTACAATCGAAATCGACGGTGCAATTTGGTTCTGCGGTTATGATGTATGTAACGCTTTGGGTTATACTAATTCCCGAAAAACTTTGAAAGACCATTGCAAAGAAAGAGGGATAATAAAATGTTCCGTCACATCTGATGCCTCAAAACAGGGCGTAACATCATGTGACGTAACGAAACGTTACGTCACATCATATGACATCTCAAAACAGGGCGTCACATCAAGAGCGAGAAAAACGCAAACAATGACTTTCATCAACGAGCCTAATCTTTACCGCCTTGCTACACAAAGCAAACTGGAAGGAGCAGAGCGTTTTGAGAACTGGGTCTTTGAAGAAGTACTCCCGACAATCAGAAAGACAGGCGGTTACGGGAACACAAGCCTTACACCACAACAGTTTACTGAAATAAGAATAATGTTGCATGAATCTATAGAAAGCATATTATCTGATAGAGAAGAAGAAATAGCTGACATGATTGCTGACAAAACTATAGATAAATTATTTCCGTTTTTAAAAATCTTAAACAATAACATCATAAGAAAGATTGACCAGAATATGAAGTTGCTGTCTATTTACATTAAGTGGTTAATAGAATGATTCTTATGAATGCAATAAAAGCATTTGACAATATATAAAATTACAAAATAATATCAATGCAAAAAACGGAGTAAAATATCCCCGTCTTTTTTATATGCTGTTTATAGTAATATCTATTTTTTTAATATAATGGAAAATATAAAATTATTGTCTATTTGCATTACATAGTTAATGTAATGATTCTTATGAATACAATAAAAGCATTTGACAATATATAAAATTACAAAATAATATCAACACAAAAAACGGAGTAAAATATACCCCGTCTTTTTTATATACTGTTTACGGCAATGCCTGTTTTTTCGCCGTAATGGACGACAGTTTCAAAACCGTTTATTGTATTTTTTATAATATCTCTGTCGGGACGAACTCTGTCTTTTTCAAAAAGCTGTACTATCGTTGAACCGCCAAACTGAAACATTCCTTTTTCCTCACCCTTGACGAAATAGTATTCTCCGTGATGATTGCATATTCTGCCCACCATTAATGCACCTATTTCAACGTGGATAACGTCGCCGAAATTATCAGTATGCAGGATAGTATATTCACGGCAGTTTCTTTTGTAGATGTTGTATCTTTTTAGGGCAATCGGGTTTACTGTGTGGAGTTCTCCGTCAATGAAGAAGTTTTCTGTTTTCACTCCGTCGTCTATATAGCAGTAACGGTGGTAGTCGTCCACTTCGAGACGGTATATGAAACAATATCCGCCGTCATATCTTCTTGCCATAAACTCATTAGCCAACAGGTCTGAAATCCTGTACAATGAGTTTTTTATTTTAAATATGCTGTTTTTGCGGATTTTGTATACAGAGAGTTTAGCATCACACGGACTTATAAGGTGGTCTGCACGGTAGTCTACAGGACGCTTTTCGGGTTTTATCCGGCGTGTGAAAAACTCATTGTATGAGCGGAAATTTTTCATGATATACTGTGAAGTATCAAGATTATGATTTTCTATGAATTTTTTAATGAAAGGCTTTGAAAGGGGAGAATCCATAAATTTTCCGACAGCTTTTGAGACAACCGGATTTACAAGCAGTTTGAGAAACATTCTTCCGCATAGAGTTCCGTACAGCTTTTCAAGAATCCTGTTCTGTTCCTTGTTTGTGACGATAATATCGCCGTTTCTTTTTTTAATCATAATAAATTACCTGCGTGCGTTAGCGAGCATAAGTTTTATACGGTTTTCTTGATTTACACGGGTAGCACCGGGGTCGTAATCTATGGCTACTATATTTGCGTTGGGATTGTCCTGTTTTATGGCACGTGACATACCCTTTGCGACAATATGGTTAGGCAGACAACCAAACGGCTGTGCAGAAATGATATTTTCCACTCCGGACTGTGCCAATGCACCCATTTCAGCCGGAATAAGCCATCCCTCGCCCATTACAACGCCTTGATTTATATATTTGTCGGCAAGACTGCGGAGATGTTCAAAGTCGTGAAAGGGTTCAAAACTGCCTTGCTTTTTCATTATGTTAATAAGTTTTTTCTGCATGGCGTAAATAACTTCATAGCCGGCTTTATAGACCGCTGACTGCATACTTGCGTTGTCATAGATTTTTGCGTTGTTGAAAGAAGCAGTTGCCGTATACATTACAAAGTCAAGCAGAGACGGTACTATAGGTTCGCACCCCTCTGAAATCAGAAAGTCCTCAAGGTGATTATTTGCAAGCGGAGAGTATTTTACGTATATTTCCCCGACTATTCCCACACGGATTTTCTTTTCACTGCTCAGTGGTACTGCTCCGAAGTCATTCAGAATATCAGTGCTTATTCTTTCGAGTTTCATGAAAAAACTGCTTTTCTGCCGGAACATATTACCTATACGTTTCTGCCACTTATTCAGAACTTTTTCAGACTGTCCCTTGTTGATTTCGTATGCACGGCACTTGTTATAACAGGTCATGAGCAAATCGCCGTACATAACGGCATAAATCATTTTCAGAAACATTCCGGCGGATATTTTAAAGGCACTGTTTTTTTCAAGACCGCTGAAATTAAGCGATACTACCGGCACTTGCGGAAAATTCTTATCAACGGCTTTTCTTAAAAGATGTATATAGTTTGATGCACGGCAACCGCCACCGGTCTGAGTGATAAGGAGTGCTGTTTTGTCGGGGTCGTATTTACCGCTTTTAAGAGCGTCCATAAACTGTCCGATAACAAGTAGTGCAGGATAGCAGGCATCGTTATGGACATTTTTCAGTCCCTCGTCAACAACAGAGCGTGAATCATTCCGGAGCAGTTCCATGTGATAACCCTCTGCCTCGAAAATGCTTATAATAAGCTTGAAATGTATCGGGAGCATATCCGGAACAAGTATAGTGTGGGTTTTAATCATATCTTCAGTAAATTTAGCTGACATAATGCACCTCCGGTATTATTTATCCATAGCCGCAATAAGACTTCTGAGCCTTATTCTTACAGCACCTAAATTATTTATCTCGTCGATTTTAAGCTGGGTGTATAGTTTGCCGTGACTTTCAAGTATATTGCGTACCTCGTCGCCTGTTACTGCGTCTATTCCGCAACCAAATGAAACAAGCTGTATCAACTGCATATCGGGCTGAGTTGTGACATACTGTGCAGAACGGTAAAGCCTTGAATGGTAAGTCCATTGATTGAGTACGTCAAGGTGCGGAGTTCTGGCGAGAGCGGAAACGCTGTCTTCCGTGATTACTGCCATTCCGAGACTTGTTATCAGCTTGTGAATGCCGTGGTTTATTTCCTTATCAATATGATAGGGTCTTCCGGCAAGAACTATTATCTTGCGTTTTTCGGCACGTGCCTGACGGATTATGTTTTCAGTCTGTGAAGCAATATCACTGTTGTGGCGTTCCATAGCTATGTAAGCTTTTTCGAGAGCGTCCGGAATCCTGCACCGCAGATTGTAGCCTTTGAGACACTTTTTCAGAACCTTTATCACATTCTTTTTCACGTTGAGGTCGAGATAAGGGTGAATGAAATTATTTTCGTTAAGACGTGGGTTGTTTGCAAGAAGAAGCTCCGGATAGTATGCCACAACCGGACAGTTGAAATGATTATCGCTCTGTCCTTCGTCGATATTGTAACTCATGCACGGATAGAATATAAAGTCAACGTTCTTGTTGAGTAGGTTTTCGATGTGTCCGTGAGTGAGTTTAGCGGGGTAGCAGACAGTATCTGACGGTATAGTATGCTGTCCGAGATAATACATACCCCTTGAACTCTCGTCAGAAACAACCACCCTAAAACCGAGTTCTGTAAAGAGCATATGCCAAAAAGGCAACTGTTCATAGAATCCGAGAGCAAGCGGAAGTCCCACAGTACCGACGGGGCGTTTAGGCTGGTGGTGTTTTACAGTGTTTACTATGCTGTCATATTTGTATTCATAGAGGTTAGGTATTTTGTTTCTGTTGGGATTTCCTGCACCCTTTTCACAGCGGTTGCCGGAAATAAACCGTCTGCCCTTGCCGAAATTTATAATATTAAGCTGACAGTGTGCCGTACATCCTCCGCACTGTGCAGAGCGTGAAGTATAATTGAAGTTTTCAACATCTGTCTGTGAAATAAGGGAGGATTTTTCAGAGGTTGCTTTTTCCTTTGCGTACAATGCACAGCCGAATGCCCCCATAAGTCCAGAGATTGCCGGACGGATAACGTTTCTGCCTATTTCCTTTTCAAAGGAACGCAATACAGCGTCATTAAGGAAAGTACCGCCCTGCACGACGATATTTTTTCCGAGTTCGTCGGGGGAGTTTGCACGGATAACCTTATATATGGCATTTTTGATAATTGACATGGAAAGTCCGGCGGAAATATCCTCAACTGTCGCACCGTCTTTCTGAGCCTGTTTTACGGAGCTGTTCATGAAGACAGTACAGCGTGAACCTAAATCAACAGGGTGCTTTGCGAAAAGTCCGAGCTGTGAAAATTCGGAAATATCATAGCCGAGTGCCATAGCGAAAGTCTGTATGAACGAACCGCAACCCGATGAGCAGGCTTCATTCAGCATGATACTGTCAATGCTGTGATTTTTTATTTTAAAGCACTTGATGTCCTGACCGCCTATATCTATAATGAAATCCACGTTTGGACAGAAATATGACGCTGCCTTGAAATGTGCTACAGTTTCGACTATACCGAAATCTATTGAAAGACCTGCTTTTATGAGGTCCTCGCCGTAACCTGTTACCGCCGAACCCTTTATATTTATATCGGGATTCATTTCGTTGTAGATATTCTTTATCTGTGCAACTATTTTATCAAGGGGCTGACCAAGATTTGACGAATAATGATGATATAATATTCTGCCGTCTTCGGTAATCAGTACCAGTTTTGTGGTAGTAGAACCTGCATCAATGCCGAGATATGCGTTGCCTTTGTATTTATGTATGTCGGCATAACCTAAGTCATGCTTGCGGTGACGGTTTATAAAGTCGTCGTATTCTGTCTGAGAGACAAAAAGAGGGTCTCCGGTAACTATTTCGTCTGAGGCTCTTGCAGAACTGATTTTAGAGATAATTTCCTCTGCCGTGAGATAGTCTTCCGACGTTGCGGAATACAACGCACAGCCGTAAGCGACAAAGACAGGGGCTTCTTCCGGAAATACAGCGTTGTTTTCGTCGAGGTCAAGCGTACGTACAAAGGCTTTTTTCAGACCTTTGAGGAAGTGCAGAGGACCGCCTAAAAACAGAACTTTACCCTCTATTGAACGTCCCTGAGCAAGTCCGGAAACTGTTTGGTCTACAACTGCCTGAAAAATGCTTGCTGAAATATCCTCACGCCTTGCACCTTGATTAAGCAATGGCTGAATATCGGATTTAGCAAAAACTCCGCAACGTGAAGCAATGGGATAAATCTTCTGTGAACGCTGTGAAAGCTCGTCCAGTTCGTCGGCGGATATGCCAAGAAGTGTAGCCATCTGGTCTATAAAAGCACCAGTACCGCCGGCACAAGAACCATTCATACGTTGCTCAACGCCTCCGGTGAGGAAAATAATTTTAGCGTCTTCTCCGCCTAATTCTATAACTGCGTCAGCGTCCGGAAACTTTTTCTTTACGGCAAGGAAAGAAGCATGGACTTCCTGTACAAATGGTATTTCAGCGGAGTTAGCTAAACCTAATCCGGCAGAGCCAGTTATGCATACTGTAAAAATATCGTCGGGAAAGTCCGCACGTATAATTTTAAGCTGGTCTATAGCTGTTTCCTTTACTTTTGAAAGATGTCGCTGATATTTTGAATAAATAATATTTCCGTCGGGGTCGGCTATAACGGTTTTTACGGTTGTAGAGCCTATATCTATACCAAGTGATAATTTTTTAGTCATTGTGCATTCTCCATTCTCAAATATCCGATTATTTATTATTATACTATATTTTTTCAGAAAAATAAAGCGGAAAATTTTGAATTTTGAAAAATAACGGATTTTTTATGTAGCCTGTGCTGTTTATAAAAGGGGGACGGCTGAACCGTCCCCGATAAAATTTTTAAATCAGAATGCAATTTTTTTCTCAAGGTAAGCGACGAGATCATTTATATTCACACGTTCCTGCTCCATTGTGTCACGGTCACGGACTGTTACACAGTTGTCTTTTTCGAGTGTATCAAAATCATACGTTATACAGAAAGGTGTGCCTATTTCGTCTTGTCTGCGGTAACGCTTGCCTATAGTGCCTGTTTCGTCGAAGTCGCACATGAACTTCTTTGAGAGCATTTCAAAAACTTCCTCAGCCTTTGGAGTAAGTTTCTTTACAAGCGGGAGTACAGCACATTTGAAAGGTGCAAGAGCTGGGTGCAGGTGCATAACTGTACGGATTTCACGCTTTTCCTTGCCGTTCTTGTCAACGCTCACAAGTTCTTCCTCGTCGTAAGCCTCAGTGACGATTGACAGGAAAAGTCTTTCAACGCCCAGAGACGGCTCAATTACATAAGGAATATACTTCTCGTTTGTTTCGGGGTCGAAGTATTCAAGGGACTTACCGCTTGTCTTTATGTGCTGTGTGAGGTCGTAGTCTGTTCTGTCGGCAACGCCCCAGAGTTCGCCCCAACCGAACGGGAAAAGGTATTCAAAGTCTGTGGTAGCTTTGGAATAGAAACAAAGTTCCTCTGGTGAGTGGTCACGGAGACGAAGATTTTCTTCTTTGAGACCGAGACTTAAAAGGAAGTCTTTACAGTAGCTTCTCCAATAGCTGAACCATTCAAGGTCTGTGCCGGGTTTGCAGAAAAATTCAAGCTCCATTTGCTCAAACTCACGTACACGGAAGATAAAGTTTCCGGGAGTGATTTCATTTCTGAAAGACTTTCCGACCTGTGCAACGCCAAAAGGTACTTTTTTTCTTGTGGTACGCTGAATATTGGCGAAGTTTACGAAAATGCCCTGTGCTGTTTCTGGACGGAGATATAATTCTGACTTGCTGTCTTCAGTTACGCCTTGAAAAGTTTTGAACATAAGGTTAAACTGTCTTATATCTGTAAAGTTGTGTTTCTGACAGTTCGGGCATGGTATTTCGTGTTCTCTTATGTAAGCGGACATCTGTTCGTTAGTCCAGCCAGCAACATTAGTGCCGTCGAAGTCTTCAATGAGGTTATCGGCACGGTGACGGGTGTTGCATTCCTTGCAGTCCATGAGAGGGTCAGAGAATCCGCCGATATGACCAGAGGCTACCCATGTCTGAGGGTTCATAAGTATGGCACTGTCAAGACCTACATTGTACTTGTTTTCCTGTACAAATTTTTTCAGCCAAGCCTTTTTTATGTTGTTTTTCAGCTCAACGCCGAGCGGACCATAGTCCCATGTATTAGCAAGACCGCCGTAAATTTCAGAGCCGGGATATACATAGCCCTTTGATTTGCAGAGGTCAACAATTTTATCCATAACTTTTTCGCTGTTTTTAAGCATTTTTAATTTACCTCGTTTCATGAGAATTTATCTATTATATTTTAATCCAAAATTCAAGAAATGTCAATAGCTGATTTGAAATTTACAGCCATTATGTAAATTTTCTGTTAATATTCAACTGTATTAGATTGAAAAGGGGTATTTTCCGGCACTTATACAAGGAGGTGAAAGAAATGAAAAGCAGTTCAGCGATGTACCTTATGTATCATAAATCAGCTTTTTATAAACTTTTTTTATTTTATTATATTATATATATATTATATATTCTTTTGTAAAGGGTTTATAAAAAGGGTTCATATGGTACATATCATACATCATTTATTTTCAAGGAGGTAATTTTTTCATGAACGGATATTCTCTTTGGTGTTTAAAATGGATTGGTGGTAAAAAGCCGAAAGTAAGCTTTGATGTGTCAATTTACCGGATTGACGTATATTATGATACTTCAAAGTATATTTTCCATACTTTTATATGGGATTCTTTTGAGGGGGAATTTGTACGCCATTATGTTTCTGAAAAGGGCAAGACGGTTCTCGGCGAGCGAAAAGAAATATCATATCTTTAAAAAAACGCCGTACCCTTTTCGAGTACGGCAGAAAAACAGATTATAAAAAAGGGGAATTGGGGGGATTTCTTAATCCTGTTTTGATTATATAATACATTTCTTAAAATAATCTTAAATATATGTGTAAGTTGTGTGCAAGAAAATCACAAGGGTCACCCACGTGTGCGGGGAAAAGTAAAAAAGAAACTAAAATTAGCGGTTTTAATAAAACCGATTCTTAAATTTCATTTAACTTCAGTCGGCTCTGTAAATAATAACAGACCCTCACAAAAGACTTTGCTTTACATATTATATCATATATTTCAGAAATATCAAGAGTTTTTTGGAAAATGGCAGGGAAAAAGCATTTACTTTTTCTTTTCTGATTGTCTTTAAACAGGAATTTTTCTCAAAATGCTAATTTATTATATAATTATAATTTAAAATATACAAATCAATTTTTGATATATCTGTATAAAAGTAAATGCTGTTGCTGTGATTGTATTTCAAAGTCTTATAGCAGTTTCAAGGGCAATTTCCATCATGTCACGGAAGCTCGTCTGACGTTCTTCTGCTGTGGTGGAAAGATTTCTGAGCGGACAGTCCGAAACGGTAAGTATGCAGAGGGCATTTTTTCCGGCTCTTGAAGCGTTCATGTAAAGCCCTGCCGTTTCCATTTCTATACCGAGTACGCCCATTTTCTGCCACTGTGAGAGACTGTCAGAATCATCATAGAAAGTATCGCTTGATAGGATATTTCCAATATGATAGTTTACGTTTTTCTGTCTGGTGACTTCCACAGCCTTTGAAAGAATCTTCCATGAGGCAGTAGGGGCGTATGTTCCGGGAAGATTATACTGTGAGGCATAGGCGGAGTTGGTGCTTGCACTCATGGCAATGACAATATCCCTTAAATTCACGTTGTCGGCTATTGCACCTGCCGTGCCTGTCCGGATAATGTTCTGTACGCCGTATTCGTTGTACAGTTCCCACGAGTAGATAGCCATTGACGGTATACCCATACCACTACCCTGTACGGATATTCTTGTACCCTTGTAAGTGCCTGTGTAGCCGTACATTCCCCGAACCTCATTGTAGCACACCGGATTATCAAGGTAATTTTCGGCTATGAATTTTGCTCTCAGAGGGTCGCCGGGCATAATGACAGTTTCGGCAATATCGCCTTTTTTTGCATTGTTGTGAGGGGTTGACATAAAAAATTCCTCCTTTATTTTCTTAGCAGTTTCTTAGCGGTAAGCATAAGTGCATTGTAGTTTATTACAAGAATAAACGCCAGTAATAAGAAAGTCCATAGTCCATAGAACTTAGGCGTTGCAATCATGAATATGCACATGAGCAGGATAGCCGTTGTGTTTATTATTGAGCGGAAACCGTTGAATCTGAAAGGCACATAATACCTTGCGTCAATTATTCTTGCCCAGAAACACAGATAATAGCTCAGGAAAGTTGATATAGAAGCACCCTGTATTCCCCATACTGGAATGAGGAAGTAATTAAGGATTATATTTGCTATACTTGCCACAAAACTTGTCCAGAAAGAGTTTTTTGTATGTTTGGTAGCTGTGTATATACTGCTGAGGAACTGGTCAAGGCACATGAAAAGCACAGCAACCACAAGTACAGGTGTATATATATATACGTCTCCGTACTCCTCGAAATTCTTTGAGCTTACAAATAGAGGTGTTATTATTTTTACTCCGGCAACAAGCACTGCCGACGCAATAAAAAGTATTGATTCGTAAGCCGTGTATATCTTTTCATAGAAGTTGCTCCGGTCTTTCGAGTCGTTTTCCATAATTGCAGACATATTCCATGCTTGAAAGAATATAGTTGAAATCATGGAAATCAGATTAGGTATTTTTGAGGCATAGCCGTATATTCCGGCTGCGTCTTCTCCGAGAGTGACCATATCGCTTTTCATGTAGCGTATAAAAAGCCTGTCCGAGAATCCTGTTATAACCCACATAACTACTGTCGGGATAAGCGGAAGTGCGAATTTCATCATACTCCATGCAAGTCTCTTGTTGTAGTATGATATATGGAGATATTTTCTTAGGTCTGCTATTACAAAAAGAAACAGTGACGAGCATAAGTCCGAAAGTATTACGGATAGCATAAAGCCTTTTACGCCCCAGTGGAGCTTTGATATGAAGATTATATTGAATATGAAAAGCGTGAGAGTAGCAAGAATGCCGTCAAAAGAGTAGAGTTTTACATGACCTCTTGCCCTTACAAACTGCGAACACATTGACCGGATTGCAGAAGTACATACGTATACAAGCAGAAGTATTGTGTAGCCGTCTATGAAATCCAGAAAAGGCACTAATCTTAGAATCGGAGTGAATACAAACATAAGTGCAAGCCCGACAAGATTAAGGCACATAGCTGTGGTGAATACTTCTTTTTTTCTGTATTTCTTATCAAGACCATAGCGTATTATGGCTTCTGTCATAGAAAAAGTAAAAATCGGCAGTAAGAAATTAGCTGTGATTTCAAGAAGTTCCTTTGTACTGCTGTCGGCTGGGTTTATGTTGTTTGAGTAAAGCCTTGTAAGCAGTATTACAAGTATTTTAGACCCGAAATTTCCTATTGCGAATACTATTGTATTCATTGCAAGTTTTTTATATTTATTCATTTATTTTTTCACACTCCGGAAAATTATGTTATACAAAAACATTATAGCATATAATTTCAGATTTGTCATTACTTTCCGGATTTTTTTAAATAAAACAATAAATAATAGATGACTTTATCCGACAATCCGGAAAAATCCGGTAGATATGTTGTATATTTATATAAAACTTTAACCGCCACAGCGTGTATATTTATAATTTATTTAGGAATTGCAACGGAAATTTGCAAATCGTCATGAAGTATGATATAATATAGAGATAATAACAGTCAGCTTGTTATAACCTTTGAAATAAGGAGTAAAATATGAATACAGAAACTATACTTAAATACGACAGTCCGGCAGAGGATTTAAGCTGGGCGTTGCCTGTAGGTAACGGCAGAATAGGCGGAATGATTTTCGGCAGTCCGAAAAATGAAGTTATTATGCTCAATGAGGATTCAGTATGGTCGGGCGGTTTACGTCACCGTGTAAATCCCGACGCACAGGAAGGTTTCACAGAAGTACGTGAACTTATAAAAAACGGAAATATTCCGGAGGCTGAAAAAATAGCCTTTGAAAAAATGCAGGGCGTTACTCCCGATATGAGACGGTATATGCCTTTTGGAAATCTATATATCGACATGGATATAAATGGCAAGGCAAGGGAATATTCACGCAGTCTTGATATTTCAAACGCCTGCACGGAAGTTTCTTTCAGTGTGGACGGTATTGTCTATACAAGGGAAGTATTCGTTTCCGCTCCCGACGATGTAATGGTAGTACATATTACAGCCTCTGCTCCGGAAGCAATTACTCTTACCTGTCATATAGACGGTCGTGACGATTATTACGACGATAACCGCCCGTGCGGTGAAAATATGATTTTATATACCGGAGGTACAGGCAGTCGTGACGGTATACTCTTTGCCGGAGTAGTCGGTGCTAAGGCTACAGGCGGTACTATAAGAACTCTCGGCAATAAAATATCTGTCAGAAATGCCGACGAAGTGATGATAGTTCTTTCGGCAAAAACAAGTTTTTACACTGAAGCTTACATAGAATCGGCAGAGGTTGACGCTGAAATGGCTCTGCAATGCGAATACGACGAACTTTTTTACCGCCATGTCAGCGACTACAGGGAGCTTTTTGAGCGTGTTGAGTTTTCACTTGATGATAATTCCGGAGACGACAATATATCACAGTTTACGACAGATAAAAGAATAAAACGTCTCAGAGGTAACGAACTCGACAGCAAGGAATGTCAGAGACTTATACATGACAACAAGCTTATAGAACTCTATTTTAATTTCAGCCGTTATCTGATGATTTCCGCAAGCCGTGCAGGCAGTCAGCCAATGAATATTCAAGGCATATGGAATAACAGCATGAACGCACCTCTCGGAAGCCGTTACGGCGTTAATTTCAGTACACAGATGAACTACTGGATTGCCGAAAGCTGTAATCTTTCAGAATGCCATTTACCGCTTTTTGACTTACTGGAGCGTGTCTGCGAAAACGGTCGCATTACTGCTAAAGAAATGTACGGCATTGAAAAGGGATTTGTCTGTCACCACAATACTGACATATGGGGAGATACAGCCCCTCAGGATATGTTTCTTCCGTCAACTATATGGGTTACAGGCGGTGCATGGCTCGCACTCCATATCTTTGAACACTATGAGTATACTCTTGACAAGGATTTCCTCGCCGAAAAATACCACATAATGAAAGAATCAGCCGAGTTTTTTGTGAATTATCTTATTCCCAACGAGGACGGAAAACTTGTAACCTGTCCGTCAGTTTCGCCGGAAAATACCTATCTTACGGCTGATGGCGTAAAGGGCTGTCTGTGCATGGGGGCTTCTATGGACACCCAGATAATAACAGTTCTTTTTCAGAACGTTATAAAGTCCGCTGAAATACTCGGCAAAGACAAGACCTTTGTGAAAAAACTTTCCGGACTGCTGAAAAAACTTCCTCCCATAGAGGTGGGAAAATACGGACAGATTAAGGAATGGGCAGTTGATTACGACGAAGTTGAAGTAGGACACAGGCATATTTCACAGCTTTTCGCACTTTATCCGGCAAGCCTTATCACACCCCATAAAACCCCTAAGCTTGCCGACGCAGGACGTGCCACACTTATACGCCGTCTTATTCACGGAGGCGGTCACACCGGCTGGAGCTGTGCATGGATTGCTAATATGTGGGCAAGGCTTTATGACGGCAGAATGGTTTATGAGAATATAAAAAATCTTCTTGCATACTCTACCGCCCCGAATATGATTAACAACAGTCCGCCTTTCAGAATAGACGGAAATTTCGGCGGTGCTTCTGCCATAAAAGAGGCTCTAATGCAGTGCTGTGACGGTGAGATAAATCTTCTTCCGGCACTTCCGGACGAATGGAAAAGCGGTCATATAAACGGTCTGCGTGCAAAGGGCGGTTTCGGCGTTGATATTGAGTGGGAAAACGGCAAACTGAAGTCCGCACTTATTACGTCAGATTTCGGCGGAGAATGCCGTCTGCGTACAAACTGTGTGGTAAGTATTGTCTGTGACGGCGAAACGGTCGGCTCAAGAATTGAAGACGGAGTTATAATTTTTGACACAATAAAAGATTACACCTATACAGTCAGAACATGAAAAGGTAAAAAATTATTGGAGGAAAAAAATGAATATTCTTAAATATATTTCTGTTGCAGTGACGGCTTTTGTTTCAGTTCTTGCCGTGACTGCTTGCAGTTCAAATAAACAAAATGAAGAATCATCCGAATCTTCGGTATCTGTTGAGACTTCCACAGAGGTAGAGACAGAACCCGTTACAGAAGCACCAACTGAACCGCCTGCTCCGGAGTTTGAAACATATCCGGTATCATATCCGGAAATTGAGCATTCCTATGCCGGAGACCTCTATGAAGCAGAACGTGAAAGACTTCAAGGCAGTCTTGTGCCGTCAAATGAAAGATACGGCTACAGCGGTGGCGGATATGTTACTGGATTCGGTACGAATGGTCAAGAGTCTCTTAAATTCCGCTTTGACGCTCCCACAACTCAGCATTATAATCTTTCATTCGGTATAGCATCAGACAGCAATGTTAATTGCCGTGTACTGCTTAACGGCTCGGAAATCTGCACGTTTGATACAAACTCAGACGGACAGTTTCACAAGATAACGTATTACGGAGTATTTCTTGAAAAAGGTCATGTTTCACTGGAGATAATCCCAGACGGCGAAATCATGCTTGACTATCTCGACGTTGAAAACAGCTATTCAATAAATAATATAAGCTATGAGACAGACGGTACGCCGGTTAACCCGAATGCCTCCGACGAAACAAAAAAACTTATGAAAAACCTTGCTGACAATTACGGAAAATATACAATCACTGGACAGTATGTTTCTGGTGCTGACAACAAGGAACTCGAACTTATCCACGATATTACCGGACAGTATCCGGCTATAAGGTTCTCAGCAATTGAAAGCACATCGGCAGATAATGTTGAAGCTTGCGTACAGTGGCACGAAAAAGGCGGTATAAACGGCTTAACATGGGAATGGAAATCGCCGTCTGCACAGTCTTCCGTGTATGCCTCTGAAAGCGACTTCTCAATATGGAACGCCATGACCTATGAGGATATTTCCATGTGTTCTGCTGAAGAACTCCTCAATCTGCTTAATACAGGAGTTATTTCACAGGACTGCTATAACCTTATCACTGCTATGGACGAAATGGCACAGAATCAGCTTATTCCGCTCAAGGAAAAAGGCGTGCCTGTTCTGTGGCGACCGCTTTATGATGCGTCACTGGGTTACGACAGCGAAGACGGTGCTGTATACTGGTGGGGTGCAGGCGGTGCGGAGACTTACCAGTGGCTCTGGAACTTAATGTACAACCGCTATACAAATTATTTCAATCTCGATAATCTCATTTGGGTATGGAACGGCATGAGCAGTGCCTATACGGTTGACGAATCAACATTCGACATTGCCTCATATGATTTGTACACAGATACGGAAAAATTCGGCAGTCGCAGTGAACAGCTTATAGCGGTTCAGAAGTACATAAAAAATAAGATTATTGCTGTAAGCGAATGTGGAAACGTCCCCGATATTAACACTTTATTCAGAGATAACTCTGTATGGTCTTTCTTCGGTTTATGGAACGGCGAGTACGTTTCTGACGGAAGCGGTAACTATTCGGAGCAGTACACAACTAAGGACGAACTTATAAAAGCTTATAATTCAGAGGGTTCGCTTACTCTCGAAAAATACAAGACCCTCTGCGACGGCGGTGAACTTCCGGCAGGTGAAAGAAACTTTTCTGAGGAACTCAAAAAAGAATACGATGACGAACAGACACCCACTGAACCGGAAGTTTACAATGATGACAGCAACTATGATAATTATGATGAATACAGCGGTGGCGGTGGTTATGTTAACTACGGCGATGTCTACAGCTATGATTATGACTACGGCTATGATTACGGTTATGACTACGATTATGGTTATGATTACGGCTACGGCGAATGGTAACGGTGAACTTCATGAAAAGTACTGAAAGACCTTTTTCGGAAGAACAGAATAATATTCTGCAAAAAATGCTGTCAGAGATTCGCAAGCCGGAAATACGTGCTGTCAGTTTCAGAATGAAAGATACTCTGACAGTAACGCCTTTTTCGGCAGTCTCCGATATGTTTATGCTTATGGAAGATGATTACCGGAAAATAAGCAGGTCCGGAAAAAATTTCGCACAGGTACGTATCGAGGCACAGGATACGGCGGTTAAGAAGTCCGGCAACGCAAGTCTTGAAAATATCTATAAAATACTTGTAAAGAACGCAAAAATAAAAAGTCCGCAGTCTCTTATGGAATGCGAATGCGGACTTATTAAAAAATTTTCGTCGGCAAGAAAATGCGGAAAGATTCTGTATGACGAGGCACTTAAAAACAAAAAGAAGATAATAATAGTTTCAGACGGTATATATCCGGAAAACGTAATATCTGATATTCTTGAAAAGTGCGTATATAATGACTATACGCTTATAATATCTGATGACTTCAGCGAAATACAGAAAAAATCCGGCGTTGCTCCCTCTGAGCTTCTGCACATTGGCGGAAACATTGAAAAGGACGTTGAAACCGCTATTTTAAATGGCTCAAAGGCATTGCTTCTGTCGCCGGAAGTTCCGATTATGGTTAAGTCCGGACGGCTTAGGGGATTTATTCAGTCGGAAAAACTTCTTGATATAGACAATCCGGAGTATCTCGCACTCAGGTGTGCTTTCGGACTTTATGCAATGTATGGCTTTGATGTTCCGCAGAATAAAAGCCTTAAATCCGATTTCTGCAAAGACCCCTATATGCTTGGCTTTATAGTATTCGGCACTTTAAGCCTTATTGATAACTATAAACCTCAGACGGATTTTCAGCGTGAGATTATTTCTTCTCTTGAAAAAAATCAAAAAGTAATCAAGGGCATGAATGACTTTAAGGATTTATTTGAAGAGTATTTCGGGGAGTATAATATTAAATGTAACGGCTGTGAGTTGCCTTTGGTTTTCCTTGAAAATCATTCCGCACCTGCCGACAGAAATTTACTCCGGTCATGTATTTCCGACGGCACTTATAAAAAATGGTCGGAATCCGTCACCGAACCCGAAATAGCACCAGTTTATGCACGCACAGTCAAAAAGAACGCTCTTTCAAGGCTTGCCGACAAACTGTTTCCGCCCGGTACTAAAGTAAGGACAATTGCCGACGGCATTCTTGCTAAATCGCACCGCTAATTTGACAATAATTTTTGGTAATTACATTTTTTGTCATTTACCGTGCGTAAGTTTTATAAAAACCTTAAATAATCCGTTGCACTTCCTTTGAATGATGTGGTAGAATATACTTACAGAACAAAAGGAGGTACAAAATAATGAATAACAAGATAAGAGTGCTGATTGGAGACGATTCTGCCGAAACAGGCGTGAGCGTTGCCAATAAGCTCCGTGAGAGAGGTATGTACGCATACACAAGAAGAAAGGACTGCAATGTAATTCTCGACTCAATAAGAAACGACCCGCCGGACGTTGTCGTTATTGACATCACTCTCCAAAACGGCGACGTTCTTTCAATCATGAAAAAGGTAAAGGAGCAGGGTGTGAAATTTCCTGTTTTTGTGGTTACTTCTTCATATGACAATGAATTTATAGAACGTCAAGTTATGGAAAACGGTGCGTCAAAGTTTCTTCTTAAACCTTATGACGCTGACGACCTTTGCAGTGCCATAAACTCCGCACTCGGCGACCGTGCCAACAGCCTAAGCGACGACATGGAAGTTGTCGTTACCGACATAATTCATCAGCTCGGCGTGCCTGCACACATAAAAGGCTATCACTATCTCAGAACGGCTATACTCTATTCTATAGAAGACAAAACGCTTTTAGACAGCGTGACAAAACTTCTATACCCGACTGTTGCCGGAATATACGACACAACCTCGTCACGTGTTGAGCGTGCTATTCGTCATGCTATAGAAATCGCATGGGACAGAGGAAATGTCGATACACTAAACGCTTTTTTCGGCTATACTGTTGATACCGGAAAAGGCAAGCCCACAAATTCCGAATTTATCGCACTCATTACAGATAAGCTCCGTCTGAGATACAAGGCTGTTCTCAGAAAGGTATGAAACTGTAAAGCCGGTAAATTTCCGGAATATATATAAAGGAGGATTTTTACAATGGCTTTCAAGAAAATCAATATCTCTGAACTTTCATTCAATCCGTTTGAAAAAATCGGCAAGGAATGGACACTGCTTACAGGTGGAAACGCTGAAAAGTTCAATACCATGACAGCTTCATGGGGACAGTTAGGCGTACTCTGGAATAAGAATGTTTTTACCTGTTATGTACGCCCTAACCGCTATACATATGAGTTCATTGAAAACGGCGAGAGTTTCACAGCCTCGTTTTTCGGCGAGGAATACAGAAAGGCTCTGTCTTTCTGTGGTTCTCACTCCGGCAGAGACTGCGACAAGGTTAAGGAAACAGGACTTACTCCTGTGGAAATCGACAACTGCATGACTTTTGCAGAGGCTGATATGGTGCTTGTCTGCCGTAAACTTTATACGTATGATATGCATGAAAACGGTTTTGTTACAGACGACGGAATCCCCGAAAAGTTTTTCAGCACAGACCCTTACCACAGGGCATATATCTCTGAAATAACTGCCGTTTATGTCAGAGAATAATTCTGAGGAGTTTGATTTTTTCAGTTCTTACTTTTTCCGGCTTATTACAGAAACATTCTATTATGTGACTTATGAAGGCTATGAAAATGCAAGAGCTATAACAGGCATGGAACTCGAAACTATGCATGAATGGTTGCAGAAAGTAAACGCTGTTGAAGAACTGCCGGAATCTTTGCAGACTGTCGTGAAAATGGTTGAAAATAACCTTGATTCTTTTGAACAGGAAGAAAAAGAGGCTGAAATAATAATGAAAGAATTTTTATGGCAGAAACAAACGGATAATAAAAAACTCCCTCTTTAAAGAGGGAATTTTTTTATCTTGTTTTAGTTTTATACATCATAAAAGCGAGTTCTAGAGCACCTAAAACTATAAATGTCAGCATGGTTTTCATGGTGGGTTTTTTCAGCTTGAAAGGCGTTATAAAAGCAATAGCTATCAAAAGGAGAGTAGTTCCGTAAGCTGTCGGAAACCATTCGGGGCTTATTTCCTTATGAAAAGCATATACGACCGGAAGTATCAGTGCAACGCTCGTAACAGGAAGACCTTCATAGACCTTGCGTACATCGTTTGTCTTTTTCTGACGTTCTTCTTCATTGACATTGAAATATGCCAGTCTTATCACGGCACACAGCGGAAACATTACCAGTACAGGCACGTCGCACCAGCTTGTCATGCCTATCGAGTAGCCTATCACTGATGGCAGTACGCCGAAACATACAGCATCGCAAAGTGAATCTATCTGTATGCCGAACTGCTTTTCACTTTCAGTGCGGTCTTTTTTGGTGCGTGCAACCTTGCCGTCAAACATATCACACAGTCCGGAAATCATAAGACACATTATTGCGTATTCGGGGTGAACACTTCCGCCCATGCCCATTGCAAAGAACATTCCCAGTACCGACGACACAAGGCTCATATATGTAAGAATAACCGTATAGTTATAGTAACCAATCATTGTTTAATCCTCAAAAAAACAGATTTCGGAAATCATAGAAATAAATACAGATTTCCCGATATTATTATATCATAAAATTCACGTTTTTTCAAGAGGTTTGCGTTTTTTCCTTGCGGTCTTTTTCGGCTGAGAGTTTTCACGGTTTTTGCGGAGCTGTTCCTGTCTGTTTTGCTTGTCTTCAAGACTTTTATAAGCCTGTTCATAGAAAAATTCTTGAGAGTTAAGAAGTTTTTCGTTTTCTTTTGGAACAACGTGCAGATAAGTGCCGTCGCTCATCATAGTACGGGCTTTTACATTGTCGTTCATGAGAGTACAGAACATCTCCCACAGGCGTTTTTTAAGTTTGTCGTTTTCAACAGGTATGGCTACTTCCACACGTCTGATAGTATTTCTTGACATATAGTCAGCCGAACCTATATATATTTTCTGTTCCTTGTGTTCACTGCCGAATATGTATATACGGCTGTGTTCAAGAAAACGTCCTACTATGCTTCTTATGGTTATGTTTTCCGTGAATCCGTCTACATTCGGGATAAGACAGCATATACCACGTACGACGAGTTCTATTTTTACGCCTGCCTGTGATGCCTCAACAAGCTTTTTCATAATAGTTCCGTCACAGAGGGCGTTTATTTTTGCACCTATATAACCCTGACCGCCTTTGCGTGAAATATCAATCTGTTCGTCCATCATGGCGAGAATCTTGTTTCTGAGACAGAGAGGTGCAACAAGCAGTTTGTTTGTTTCCTCAACAAAAGTGCCGTTTTGCAGACAGTCAAAGACCTTTTCAGCGTCCTGAGCTATTGCCTTGTCACAGGTGAGTAGCATAAGGTCTGTATAGAGTGCGGAGGTTTTTTCGTTGTAGTTTCCTGTGCCTACCTGTGTGAGATAATCAAAGTTTCCGCCGGTTGACTTTCTTTTTATAAGCAGAAGTTTAGAATGGGCTTTATAGTCTTTCGGACCATAAATTACCTTAACGCCGGACTTCTGCAATATTTTAGACCATTCAATATTGTTTGCTTCGTCAAATCTTGCTCTTAGTTCAATCATGACAAGCACTTCTTTGCCGTTTTCGGAGGCTGTGCATAGAGCGTCGATAACCTTGCTTCCCTTTGCGAGACGGTAAAGGGTTATCTTAATTGATGTAACTTTAGGGTCTATGGCACACTCCTGTAAAAGCCTTATAAAAGACTGGTTCATTGATTCAAAGGGATAACTTAATAACATATCCTTTGACTTGACCTGTGCAAAGATCGGTCTGTTATCCGCAAGCACGGCGGGTTTTCTTGATGAACGGTGTGTATAGTGCAGTTCTGGATTGTCAGAAAGTTCCTGCAACTGAAAAAGATACGACAGGTCAAGTGGTATTCTCGAGGTGAAGACACGTACGTTTTTAATTTTAAGTTTTTTGCATATGTAGTCAAGTGCCTCACGGCTGAAATCGTCTGATATTTCGAGCCTTACCGGAGCGAGTTTTTTTCTTTTTGCGACGAGTTCTTCCATGCGGTCACGGAAGTCAGCACCCTTGCCCGATACCATAATATCGGCGTTTCTTGTCACTCTGATAACGGCACGGTCGAGAACCTTATAGCCCTTAAACATCAGATGAGCAAATTGCAGTACTACTTCTTCTTCCAGTATGAAACGCTTACCGCCTGCTCCGAGCTGTATAATTCTTTCGCTGTGTTCGTGGCTTATCGGAACTATTCCCACAGATACGCCTTTTTTTGTATTAAGCTGTACAACGGCATAGAGTTCCTTGTTTTTCAGAAAAGGAAAAGGCAGAGAATTATTT
This sequence comes from Ruminococcus flavefaciens, assembly GCA_023667045.1. Lineage (GTDB taxonomy): Bacteria > Bacillota > Clostridia > Oscillospirales > Ruminococcaceae > Ruminococcus > Ruminococcus flavefaciens_AC. Next base: position 135,945 of record JAMPAU010000003.1, read on the forward strand.
ACTACCAGACCGGAAATAAAAGGTTTTATTTCACGCTTGAAATACAATTCAAGGAAAGTTTTTTCTTCCTTTGTTGCATTTTCAAAGTTTACGTGTTCAAATCCGTGTACCGAGAGTTCGGACATTGTTTTTCTGTAAGTTTCTTCAGCATATGGCTGTAAACGTCTGACTGCTGTAAATATTGCGTCAAGCTGTTGAGACGGATTCATGCCAGACTTGCTGTCTTTTTTATTTTTTCCGGATTTTTCGTCGTCGGTGACAGAGCCTACACGAACCATAAAAAATTCATCGAGATTACTCTGATATATAGCAGAAAATGAAAGTCTTTCAAGTAAGGGGTTATTTGTATCAGAGGCTTCCTCAAGGACACGCTTGTTAAATTTCAGCCATGAAAGCTCCCTGTTTTCGAGATATTCCATAAAATACTCCAATCTGCCGGAATTACGGCAAAAATAATAAGTGTGGTGTATATTTTCATTATATAACTTTTAATACGGTCTGTCAAGAAGTATTTTCAGACAAGAGTGGGCATTTTAATAATATTATGATATAACAAAAGAAAAAAGTAGATGTTTATAATCGTTAACGAAAAGCCTTGACAAAATATCCCTACATTATATATTGATATAGTCGTAAAGTATATTGTTTGCAAACTATTACAGAGTTAGTTATGTAACTTTTGTTTTTATTATATCATATACTTTTAATAAAATCAACATACTTTACAGCAAATAAAAATCCCCTGTCAATTCAGTCAGGGGAAATTTTTATATTATAGAGATTTTTCGGAATTTATAAACATATCATAGATACGGCGGATAGCCTCTGATAAATCGTGTTCGCTCAGACCAATAATAACATTAAGTTCGCTTGAACCTTGGTCAATCATCTTGACGTTTATTCTTGCGTGTGCCATAGATGCAAAGATACGTGCAACAGTACCACGTGTATTTTTCATACGTCTGCCGACTATAGCGAGAAGTGCTATACCGTCTTCAATTTCTATGTGGTCGGGAGCTACTTCCTTGCGGATTTCAGCTATTACCTTTTCACGTACCGGATTGAGTTCTGCACTGTCAACGGTTATACTCATTGTGTCTATACCGGACGGCATATGCTCAAACGAAACGCCGTTATCAAATAGAACTTTCAGCACTTTCATTCCGAATCCTTTTTCGCTGTTCATCATAGCTTTTTCGATATTTATAGTGCTGAAACCCTTACGTCCTGCAATACCTGTGATTGTGTGGTGGAGGCTCTCCTTGCTGAAGTCGAAATCGTCAGAAACAATCATAGTGCCTTCGTCTTCCGGACGGTTAGTATTTCTTATATTAATCGGAATGCCTGCCGAGCGTACAGGGAAAATAGCGTCCTCGTGGAGTACGGAAGCACCCATATAGGCAAGCTCTCTGAGTTCACGGTAGGTTATTACTTCAATGACATCGGGAGTATCAACTATACGTGGGTCGGCAACGAGGAATCCCGAAACGTCTGTCCAGTTTTCATAAATTTCAGCTCTTACGGCGTTTGCGATAATAGAGCCGGTAACGTCAGAACCGCCACGAGAAAAGGTCTTTATATAGCCCTCTGTGGTACGTCCATAAAATCCCGGAATTACAGCATTGTCAAGGTTTTTGAGCTTACTGCGGACAGCCTTTACAGTTTCGTCAAGCATGAGTACGCCCTTTGTGTCGAAAATAATAACATCGCCAGCGTCAACGAAATTAAATCCGAGATATGAGGCAAGCACCTTGCCATTGAGATATTCACCACGACTTGCGGCAAAGTCCTTAGCCGGACGGGCTTTCAGTTCCTTAACTATAGTATCAAATTCTTCTTCCAGAGACATATCTATGCCGAGTTCTGCAATAATGCCGTTGTAGCGGTCTTTTATAATCTGAAAATCTTCAGAGAAATCCATACCGCTTCCGGCGAGTTCACAGCACTTGTAAAGCATATCTGTAACCTTTATATCGTCTGAAAAACGCTTGCCGGGAGCAGACGGCACAACATACTTTCTTTTATCATCGCTCTTGATTATGTCTGCAACCTTTCTGAACTGGTTTGCATCAGCAAGACTACTGCCACCAAACTTTACTACTTTATTACCCATGAAAAATACCATTCCTTTATATCTGATTGCCCTTAACGGACGTTTTTTATCACAATAACTATTATATTCCATTTTTCCGGCAAAATCAATTGATATAAAAGCCAAATTTAAGGCGTTGTATTCTGTATTTTTGGTGAATACGCTTGTACGTCAGTGGCGGACATATAAGTTTGATTATAATTTATTTATCTGATGTCATGTACTCGTATATTCAGTCAGTAAAATCTTCTATACGCTTATCCGGATTTCTTCTGAAATACTCATCAAGCAACCGCTGTGCCTGTGTAGCAAGCAGTCTTGCACCATCAAGTTTTTCGTCAAGCTCATCAAAAGTTTCCGGCGGATAAGGTTCTGCCATTTTCGATTGTTCTATAAGCCTTTTAATTTTCTGAGGTGTAAAATTTAACGCCCTGTTCTTCAATATTTCAGATACTCCTTTCATTATGTAATTTTTTTCAATATTTATACTTCAATATCCATGAACTGTGCCATAGCGACAAGTCCGGCATAGGTGTAGTTTTCGTTGTCGTAAGCATTAGAAAAAAGGTTTATCGCACCTCTTAGCGCCTGTGGTGTACGTGCAATTCTGAGCAGGAAATCAATTTCAGCGTTCATATTCTCAGATTTGAGAACCGGAAAAAGCTTGCATATATCGTCACGCTGGATTTCTGTATTGCGGTAGATTTTACGTTGTTTTGTGCGGTTTGCAATCTGTGCGAACTCGGCTTTTTTACCGCCCATGCGTGTTATCGTTTCGGCGTTTCCGATAAAACATATACCGAGAGTCTGACCCTTGTCGCAGAAATAATCTGAAAAACTTCTGAGAATCTCAATAGCTTTGGTTGTAAGGTGCTGTGATTCGTCGAAAATCAGCACTGTGCCGTCTGAAAGTTTATTTGCTATCGAAATCCACAGCTCATTTATGGATTTTTCCTGTCCTGCACCTATGCGGTCAGCAATTGTTTTCAAGAGGCTTTTCGTACTGGTAAGACATGGATTAACAGTTATCAGAAAACTATTTGAGGGATTATCCGCTACAAACTTCTGTGCTGCTTTTGTCTTGCCTATTCCAGCGTCTCCGCACGCAACAGCAAGTCCGCCCTTTACCTGACATAGTGAAATTATATCATAAATATGCTGTGAAATACTTGTGGGAGCATATTCTACTTCCGAATATGTAAGGCTTGCCTTTTCCTTTACCCCGAAATACTGTCCGAGAATATCGAATATCTTCTGAGGACTGGCATTATACTTGCCGTTTCTGATTTGTGAGAGGGCTGTGCCGGACACGCCGATAAGCTGTCCGACGGCATTCTGGCTTAGATTTTTTTCTCTTTGCAGAGCGTCTACTTTTTCAAGAAGCTCTAACTGTTCGCTTGTATACAATATTTACATCTCCTTGACTTTGTATTTTTATTTACGGATGACATTATAAAAATTACTCCTTTCTGTTTACTTTTAAAGATAACTGTGATAAAATTATAATACGGGGTTTTATGCCCTCATATATTAACACTATTAATAGTATACTCTCAAATATGAGAAATGTCAAGTTTTTTTCTCAAATTTGAGAAATATTTTTCCGGAGGATTTTATGGTTGATAGAATTTGCAGATTAATAGAGGAAAAAGGTTTATCTATAAATGCCGTAGAAAAACAGTTAGGATTAGGAAACGGAGCAATAAAGCGTTTTAGTAAAAATTCGCCGTCCATAGACAAAATTATTTCTCTTTCAGATTTTCTGAATGTTTCCATAGATTATCTGATTCACGGCAATACAAACTGCATGAAAGAATTAACATCTGACGAGCAGGAGTTGCTTATATATTTCAGAGAATTACCTTTCAGAGAACAGATTAAGCTTATCGGAAAAGCCGAAACTCTCGCTGAAATATGCAAGGGAAATAAAGACAGCATAACAGAAATAACAGGCTGATACTTTCTTTCTGAAAAGAAGTGACTAAATGCATTTTTTTACAATGAAATGAATACATAACAAAAAAATTCGGACTGTTTTTTAGGCAGTCCGTTTTTTGTCAGTATGAGTTGAATATTCTGAATTTCCATTCAAAAGCCTGTGGGTTTTCGTTAAGATTTTTCCAGTCGTTTTCGTCGGGAATATATTTTTTTATGTCATTAAGAATAAAAATATTTTTATGCTTTATGCATTCAAGACCTTGCATGAAACTCCTTAATTTATGGGCATTCTCAATATTTGAAATTTCCAGTGTCATACTGTCGGGATATATATATTTATTGACCGGAATAAACGAATTTTTAACCAGATAGCCGTAAACCAAATGCAGTGCGTTTTCCGGCAGAGGTATTTTGTAATCTTCGGTTGTGTATTTTTTTTCGGAACACATATTAGCTATCTCAATGAGACCATCACGAATATCGCTGAAAAACCATGACCGCCAGTGACATATTTCAAAATAACGACCGTCTTCCGTACGTGAGATTGCGAGATTTGTTTTCCTGTCTGAGACTTTCGTCTCAATATAAAAATCTAAACTCATATTTTCACCTCTTATAAAAATAATTCTCCATATCTGTTTACTTAATTTTTCGTTTTTTTGCTTCTTGTTTTTTTGCGAAAAATGCAACACTGCCGAGTATAATGTAAATTACCGCTGAATCAAGGCACGTCCCATATTGTAACAGATATTCACCAGTATCAGAAAATCAACGGACATCACAAGCAGACCGAGAGTCAGTTCTTTTTTAGTATCGGATATCAGACTATTGAGAATATATATATTTCCGTAACAATTATTTTCGGTAATTTTTTTAATAAGCAATAGTTCATGTATGAAGTTTACCCTTTACGAAAAAGGACGGACAATATATATCCGTCCTTATTTTTGTTATCTTACTTTTTTAGCTATATCGTCAATGAGTTTAACGAGTAAGTCGTTCTGAGACATAGAACCTAAATCGCCCTCACGTCTTGAACGTACCGAAACAGTACCGCTTTCAACTTCCTTGTCGCCGATAGTCAGCATAATCGGGAGTTTTTCGACAGTTGCTGAACGTATCTTATAGCTGACTTTTTCAGCTCTGTCGTCGATAGTTGCACGGATTCCGGCAGATTCGAGTTTGGCGAGAACCTCATTGCAGTAGTCAAGGTGTCTGTCTGCAACCGGAATGATTCTCACCTGTTCCGGAGCAACCCACAAAGGCATAGCACCTGCATATTTTTCAATCATATATGCAAGAGTTCTCTCGTAACAGCCGAGTGATGTTCTGTGAATGATATACGGACGTTTTTTAGTGCCGTCAACGTCAACGTACTCCATACCGAATTTTTCAGCAAGCAACATATCAATCTGAATTGTAACAAGTGTGTCTTCCTTGCCGTAAACGTTCTTGTACTGAATATCGAGCTTAGGACCATAGAATGCAGCCTCGTCAATGCCTATTTCGTACTCAACGCCGAGATGGTCAAGGATTTTAGCCATAACAGCCTGTGCTTCCTCCCACTGTTCAGCCGTACCCTCGTACTTGTTTTTGGGGTTTGCAGGGTCCCACTGTGAGAATCTAAAAGTACAGTCTTCAAGAAGTCCTACAGTGCCGAGCATTTCCTTTGCGAGTTCAAGACAGTCTTTAAATTCTTCTTCAAGCTGGTCGGGACGGAGTATAAGGTGTCCCTCTGAAATAGTAAACTGACGGACACGTATAAGACCGTGCATTTCGCCGGAGTCTTCTTTTCTGAAAAGCGTAGAAGTTTCGCCCAGTCTCATAGGCAAATCACGGTAAGAACGCTGTCTGTTGAGGAATACTTGATACTGGAAAGGACAGGTCATCGGACGGAGTGCAAAGCATTCCTTTGTTTCATCATAGGGGTCGCCTAGAATAAACATTCCGTCAAGATAGTGGTCCCAGTGTCCCGAGATTTTATAGAGTTCTCTCTTTGCAAGGTAAGGTGTTTTAGTGAGTAAATAGCCGTGTTTCTGCTCAACATCCTCAACCCAACGCTGTAAAGTCTGAATAACTCTTGCACCCTTAGGAAGAATTATCGGAAGTCCCTGACCTATGCAGTCAACAGTTGTGAAGTATTCGAGTTCACGACCGAGTTTATTATGGTCACGGAGTTTGGCTTCTTCACGCTGTTTGATGTCTGCTTCAAGGTCGGCGTTTTTCGGGTATGCAACAGCGTATACACGTGAGAGCATTTTATTCTTTTCTGAACCTCTCCAGTAAGCACCAGTACATGAAAGGAGTTTGAAAGCCTTTACAGGAGCGGTAGTCATAAGGTGCGGACCTGCACAGAGGTCAATAAATTCTCCCTGCTTATAGAAAGAAATCGGCTCGCCCTTGCCTACGTGTTCTTCACAGAGTTCAACCTTGTAAGGCTCGTCCATTTCTTTTAGTTTAGCTATAGCGTCTTCCGGAGAGAGTTCAAACTGTTCAAGCGGAAGACCCTCTTTTACGATTTTTTTCATTTCAGTCTCGATTTTTTCGAGTTCTTCCTGTGTGAAAGGCTTTTCAATGTCGAAATCATAGTAAAAACCGTTATCAATAGCCGGACCTATAGCAAGTTTTGCCTCCGGATAAAGTCTCTTTACAGCCTGTGCGAGAATGTGGGAGGCTGTATGCCAAAAAGTCTTTTTGCCGTCTATGCTGTCAAAAGTGCATACTTCAAAATTGCAGTCGCTTTCTATAACTGTTCTGAGGTCTTTAACCTCGCCGTTGATTTTAACACAGCATGAAGCTTTATACAGACCCATGCCGATACCCTTGATGATTTCATAAGCCGGAGCGGAATTTTCGATTTCACGTACACTTCCGTCTTTTAAAGTTAATTTAATCATGGTTTTTTATCTCCTTTGTAAAATTTTTATAACCAGCCGACAATTTCAATGCCGTTGTCGTAACCGAGTTCCAGAGAGAGAGGTTTTAAATAGCCGTCATTGCTGTCAACATAGAAACATACAACAACGCCGTCCTCGTCGATGTCGATATATGCACTTGTGATTTGAATATTATCGGCAAGAGTTTCAGAAAAGCCGTCATAATAGCCCTCATCAGAAATTATTTCAGCTATTTTCTTTTTGTTGCGGTTCAGCTTGTCGAGTTTCTGAGCGATTTCGCTGAAATTGTCCATAATTTCCTGCTGTTCCTCGACATAGAAACGTATGGTTACATCATTTTCCCACAGTTTGTAGGAAATTTCAAAAGCTTCTTCTTTTTCGTTGTACTTAATCTGATTCATTTTTTCAACTCCTTTGCAGTAAATTTTTAAATAAAAAAGTCCCTCACGCCTGTAAAAAGGCACAAGGGACGACTATAAAACCGTGATTCCACCCTGATTCACACAGAAAGATTCTTCCGTATCTCATTGGCTCTTTAACGGGAGCGACCGGCGTTTATTGGACGCACTCAGAGGGGGTATGCTTAAAGTTTAACCGCTGACTGTCTCACAGCTTATGACAGTCTCTCTGAAAAACGGCACAGCAACAGAAAGCCTTCCTCATCACAGATTTGATATATTGTAATAATAATATCATAAAATTCCGGACTTGTCAAGAGTGATTTTCAGAAAAATTGCACCTTGAAATCATTTCCAGAGTTAATAATGTATCTTATGCCGGATTTTCTTTTTTCGGAGAGCGACATAAGGTAAAAGAATATATATAATTATTTCTGCATATATTCGTCCATAGCCTTAGCCGAAGCCTTACCTGCACCCATAGCAAGAATTACCGTTGCCGCACCTGTAACAGCATCGCCACCGGCATATACGCCCTCTTTTGAGGTAAGACCGTTTTCGTCTGCAATAATACCGCCCCACTTCTGAGTGTCAAGACCCTTTGTTGTGGACTTGATAAGCGGATTCGGTGAAGTACCGATAGACATAATAACACTGTCGGTTTCTATTTCAATGAAAGCGTCCGGAATCGGCACTGGTCTTGCTCTGCCGGAATCGTCTGGCTCAGAAAGTTCCATCTGCTGACATACTATGCTTTTTACCCAGCCTTTTTCATCGGACTTTATCTCAACAGGGTTTGTAAGGAACTTGAAAATAATTCCTTCTTCCTTAGCGTGTTCTATTTCCTCAAGACGTGCTGGGAGTTCATTTTCTGTACGTCTGTAGACGATATATACTTCTGCACCCATTCTCTTTGCACAGCGTGCAGCGTCCATAGCAACATTACCGCCTCCGACTACAACAGCCTTTTTGCCAGCCTGTACCGGTGTGGAACTATCCGGCTTGTACGCTTTCATGAGGTTGATTCTTGTGAGGAACTCGTTAGCAGAGTAAACGCCGTTGAGGTTTTCGCCCTTTATCTTCATGAAACGTGGCAGTCCTGCACCCGAACCGATAAATATGCTCTCAAAACCTTCTTCTTCCATGAGTTCATCAACGGATATGGTTTTTCCGACAACTGTATTTGTTTCGATTTTAACGCCCAGAGCTTTAAGTCCGTCGATTTCTTTCTGAACTATAGACTTAGGAAGTCTGAACTCCGGAATACCATAAGATAATACGCCTCCGGCAACATGGAGAGCCTCGAAAACAGTAACGTCATAGCCTTTTTTAGCAAGGTCTCCTGCACAGGCAAGTCCGGACGGACCAGAGCCTATTACGGCAACCTTATGACCGTTTGATACAGGCTTTTCAACAGGAGCTTCCGGCTGTGCATTGTGCCAGTCAGCGACGAATCTTTCAAGACGACCAATTGCTACCGGTTCGCCCTTTATGCCACGCACGCACTTTGCTTCGCACTGAGTTTCCTGCGGACATACTCTGCCACATACTGCCGGCAGTGAGCTTGACCTTGTGATTATTTTATATGCTTCCTCAAAATTTCCCTCTGCTACCTGCTGAATGAATGCCGGAATATCAATCTGTACCGGACAGCCTTTTACGCATGGTTTATTTTTGCAGTTGAGACATCTTTTAGCTTCGTCTATAGCCTGTTCTTCTGTGTAGCCGAGAGCCACTTCTCCGAAATTCTTGTTTCTTACGTCCGGATTCTGTACGGGCATTTCGTTTTTCTTTAATGACATATTAGGCATTTTATTTTACCTCCTGTTTGAAAAGATTACAAGTATCTTCATGTGCCTTTCTTTCAAAGGGCTTGTACATTGCACCACGTGACATAGCTTCATCAAAGTCTATGAGGTGACCGTCAAATTCAGGACCGTCAACACAGGCGAACTTTGTTTCACCGCCTACAGTAAGACGGCAACCACCGCACATTCCTGTACCGTCAATCATGATAGGATTCATTGAGGCAACAGTGGGTATTTCATACTGCTTTGTAAGCTGACAGACAAACTTCATCATGATAAGCGGACCTATTGTTATAACTCTGTCATATTTTTCACCGCTGTCAATAAGCTTTTTGAGTGCGTCGGTAACAAGACCCTTTTCGCCTGCCGAGCCGTCGTCAGACATAAGCACGAACTTTGAACTTGACGCTCTGAACTCGTCTTCCAAGATAACTAAATCCTTGTTTCTGAAACCTACTATTGAATGAACCTCAACGCCTAATTCGTGGAGTTTCTTTGCTACAGGGTAGGCGATAGCACAGCCGACACCTCCTCCGACAACAGCAACCTTTTTAAGACCGTCTGTTTCGGTAGCACGTCCGAGAGGTCCTGCAAAGTCGTGCAGACAGTCGCCCTCATTCATGTGATTGAGTTTTTCAGTAGTAGCACCTACAATCTGGAAAATTATTGTAACTGTACCTGCTGTGCGGTCGAAATCTGCTATAGTAAGCGGAATGCGTTCGCCGTCCTCATCGGTTCTGAGGATAATAAACTGTCCCGGTTCGCATTTCTTTGCAACTCTGGGGGCGTTGATTTTCATAAGGGTAACAGTCGGGTTAAGACTTTTCTTTTCTAAAATTTCAAACATAAGAAAAAATTTCCTTTCATAAAAATGTGCCGTCATCTCCGACGGCAATAGTGGGTCATTTAATATTATATCATATAATATCAAGTCGGGGAAATATAAATATTTTAATGTTGCTATTCTTTTATTGGCATTTATGGCGTAAAACAGCGTTTGATTAGATATACAATCTGCACAAATATTTAACTGTGAAAATCCGTTCAGACAGAATAGCATTGCGGTTATCGGAATAAAGATATTCCTTTTTGTATATATCAGCGATATTCACAGAAAGCCGTTTCGTTGCGTACTTCATAGAATTTATTTACAAGTTTCCGCTCCATATCAGAGAGTTTGTGACCTGCCGAGTATATCAGCATATCCTTGAAACTATTATCATTGAAAGTGCATTTTCGCTGGACAAGGTTATATTTCTGACATAGGCTTTCCGGCACTGGAGAATCAAGCATGAAAGACTGCGGGACAGTCAGCAGAAAATCCAAAGCACTTCCTCTGTCGTACATACACACCTTGCGTACTGGAATATCTGCCGGACGGTTTGCGGAGTAAAGTTTTTCAACAGCCCCCGAAACATACGGTATAGCGTCATCTCCCTGAGTGAGTTCTATATAGTTGCATGAGAGGTCTGAGTAGCATATGTTTTCTTCTTCTGCTGAGGGGTGTTCAGCAGACATAACAGCCAGCATTTCAAACTCCCACAACAGCTTGCTTTTAAGGTTTTTTTCTTCAAGGAAGTCCGTGAAATATTTTTCGTGTGCCGTATTAAATCTGATTATTCCGAAATCATAGCCGTTGTCACGGACGTTTTCGATAGTACGCAGGGAATTAGTTTCACAGAAATAAACTTCCATATCTTCCGAGCCGTGAGTATCGGCGATATATTCTGAAAAAGCCTTTGATATATAGCCGGTGCGTGGGACGGATATGCGGAGTTTTGTATTTTTGGATTTTTCGGGTGAGTGTATGGCTTCCATGTTGTCAATCTGCATGAGAATCTGCTTTGCATAGCCTAAGAATTTCAGACCTTGGTCGGTAGGTATAACGCCCTTTGAGGTACGTCTGAATATCGTGATTCCCAGCGTATTTTCCAGTTCCTTTATTGCCTTGCTCAGATTAGGCTGAGCCATGTACAGATTTTCGGCAGCCTGAGTGATTGAACGTGTCTTTTCAATTTCGACCGCATACCTAAAATGAAGTGTATTCACAGCTTAACCTCCTTGTGACTTACTTTATTATTTCCTCAACAGAATAATGCCTTGTTTTTTTCTTGGGTGGTTCGGGAATGGGTTCTGGTTCGGAGGGAGTTTCCGGTTCGGGTGGAATATATGTACTTTCCGGAATATCTTTTACCGGCTTGCACGGATTTCCCACAGCTACCACCCCCGACGGTATATCTTTGGTTACGACGCTTCCTCCGCCTATAACAACATTGTCGCCGATAGTCACGCCCGGCATAACACATACGTTTCCACCAATCCATACGTTACTGCCTACTTTTATCGGCTTTGCGTATTCAAGACCGGCGTTGCGTGCTTTATAGTCGAGCGGATGACCTGCCGTGAAAAAACTGCAATTCGGACCTATGAAAACATTATCGCCGAATATTACCTCTGCACAGTCAAGAATAACTAAATTGTGGTTGGAATAGAAGTTATCGCCGAGTATTATATTATAGCCGTAGTCGCAGAAAAAATTCGGTTCTATCCAGGTATTTTCGCCCTTGAATGCAATAATCCTGCTGAGTAGTCTTTCACGTTTCTGAAAGTCATTGTATGTTACGGCGTTGTATTCGGCACAGAGTTTTTTAACGCTTATACGGTCGGCAGTAAGTTCTTTGTCACCGCCGTTGTAGAGTTCGCCGGACTGTTGTTTTTCCTTTTCGGTCATTTTTAATCCTCCTTTTAAATATTAAATTTATTATCCAAGATTATCTATTGCATATTGTGCTTCTTCCGGAGTAAATTGCTCTCCATATTCTGATACAAGCTGGTCATATATACTGGCAGTTGACATTGCCATATCGTTCTGATAACTTTTAGCTTTTTCAAGAGCATTTCTGTTGTAATCTGTTACAAGATTGTCTATAGCATACTGTGCTTCTTCCGGAGTAAATTGCTCTCCATATTCTGATGTAAGCTGTTCATAAATTTTCATTTTAGACATATATAAATTATCACTGTAAGATTCAGCTTTTTTAAGAGCGTTAGCATTATAATCAGCATTTAAATTTTCAAGGGCATAATTGGCAGCTTCTGGTGAAAATTTTTCCACATACTCTGATGTAAGCTGGTCATACAATTTTGCTCTTGACATATATAAAGTATCACTATATGACTGAGCTCTTTTAAGAGCATTTTTATAATCAGCAGGCACGTCAGGTGTATCTTCCGACACGTCAGGTGTATCTTCCTGCAAATCATTTGTTACAGGTTGAGTAATATCATTTTCATTAGTTTCTGATTCAGTAATTTGTTCAGGTCTGTTTTTAGTGGATGTATCTGGTTCTGAGGTTTTATTACCACTGTTTCCGATGCCGATAATTGCCACTATTATTATACAAAGCACACTTAGACAGCCACAACCTGCTGTTTTCTTCTTTTTGGAAATTTCTTTATTTTTCATTTTTATTCTCCTTTTACATTTTACTTCCCTTACTACCCTTTGCCCCGAAACTTCCGCCGGAAGCAAGTATATTAGTATCAAAGGAATAGTTTATTTTTTCGCCCATTCTGTAGCGTTTGAGTGCAAGCTGTATCATTCTTTCGAGGAGTTCCGGATATTTAACTCCCTTAGGTTGCCACAGATAGAAAGCAAGCGAACCAGGTATAGTGTTTATTTCGTTTATGTAAACTTTATTGTCGTTCATGTCAATCATGAAGTCTATACGTGTAACGCCGTTGCAACCGAGATAGCGGAATGCCTCAACAGCGGTCTTGCGAATAAATTCGTCCTGTTCTGGAGTGATGTCAGCAGGGATTTTTCTTTTAAGGGTAGCCATGCCCTTGCTACCTCCGGATTTACCACCGCCAACGTATTTCTGTTCATAGCTGAGAATATCATCAGTGCTTGCCTGTACTGGTTCTTCACATACAGAAGCCTCTGCACTTTCGCTGTCACCGACTACAGAGCAGTTTATCTCTTTCAGATTTACGACTGCCGGCTCAACAAGTATTCTGTCAGAAAACTCAAATGCGTTTTCCATTGATTTAATGAGACCGTCTCTGTCCTTAGCCTTTGAGATACCAACGCTTGAACCTAGATTTATAGGCTTTACAATAACCGGATAGCCGAATTTCTTTTCCACCTTGTCGGCACATTCTTCTATGTGGTCAATCTCAAATGACGAAAATCTGCAACAGTCAAGCACAGGGAATCCAGCGTCTTTGAGGAGTATTTTCATAACGAATTTATCCATACCCACAGCAGAGGCGAGAACGTCACAGCCAACATATGGAATATCAAGGGTCTGTAAATAGCCCTGTAAAGCACCGTCTTCAACGTTAGTGCCGTGTACTATCGGGAATGCTATATCAACGTCTGAAATAACGTTAGAGCCGAATTTCTTCATTTTCTGTCTGATAAGCTGTACCTTTCCCTCGCTTCTAACGAAAACACAGGCGGTACACTCTTTGAGCATTTCTGGAATATTCTTGTATGAGTTTATATCAAAGAGCTTTTCGCCTGTCCAGAACTCATTCTGCTTAGTCATATAGACTGGAATTATGTTATATTTTTCCTTGTTAATGCTTGTCATAGCTTGAACGGCTGAAATAACAGATACTTCATGTTCAACGCTTTTACCGCCGAAAAGTACAGCAAGATTGATTTTCATAATAAAAATTACTCCTTTTATATAAAATTAATAATTGTCGGGCAAATCGTTTTCAAGAAGGACAATTTTTTTCTTGTCGGTCTTGTATTCATTGACTTTGGCTATAGCCTCGTTTAGACCGTCCGCAACATATACTTTGTTCATGTCATATCCGGCGGACTTTATGCCGTTGTAGATAGGCATGGTCTGATTTTTTCCGACGAGTATAATATAGTCGCAAGCCTTTGTAGCTTCCTGTCCGAACTCAAAGTTTAATTCTTCCTGTTTAGCGCCTAATTCAACCATGCCGGGAGTGACAAGTATTCTGCACGCATCAAATAGACTAAGCACATTAAGTGCCGCACGGCAACCGTTAGGGTTAGAGTTGTAAGCGTCGTCAATGTAAGTGAGGTTACCGCCCTTGTCGAGAAGTTGCAGTCTGTGCGGTACAGCCGAAATGCGTTTAACTGGGAGCAGAAGTTTTTCCATTGGTATGCCTATACCGTGACAGTATGCTATAGCTCCGAGAACGTTCTGTACATTGTGTTCGCCGAGTAACTTCATGGTAAAGCGACAGTTTTCGCCGTTTGGAGCTGTAACTGTAAATTCCGTTCCTCTGTCAGACACTGAGATGTCAGTAGCACGGTAATTGTTATGTTCTTTGAGACCGTAAGTTACAGCGTTTTTGTAATGGGGGGCTTTTTTCATGATTAGGTCGTTGTCGCCGTTGAGGTAGATTTTACCGCCGACTGCCTGCACGCTGTCAGCAAGTTCAAACTTTGTATTCAGGATATTGTCTATAGAGCCGAAAGTCTCTAAATGCTGTTCGCCGACGGAAGTTATAATAGCGTCATGCGGATTGGCTATTTCGCAGAGTTCCTTTATCTCGTGGACACGTCTCGCACCCATTTCACATATGAAATACTCGTGAGTAGGCTTTAAATGCTGACGTACTGTAATTGTAACGCCCATAGGTGTATTGAAACTCTCCGGTGTTTTTAGAGTATTGTACTGTGAACTCAACAACTCACTTAAATAAAACTTCATGCTTGTTTTGCCGTAACTTCCTGTAATGCCTATCTTGTGGAGGTCTGGCATTTCGGACAGGATTCTTTTAGCGTCATTGATGTACCAGTGCTGTATATATGTTTCAATGGGTTTGTTGATAAGATTAGAAAGAGGTACAAGAATGGGCGTAAGCCATACTACAGTATTTATAATAAAATGTGGCATATATATACCGAAAGGGATAATTTTTTCCGCTCCGAATCTGCCGTTTTTTGCAGTTAGGAACGCCCATATAAAGCATACCGCAACTATTATAAAGAAAGTAGTCATCATGCGTTTGACACGTGCCGTATATTTGAGGGGTTTTTTGAATTTCTTTGAGGGCTTATTTAAAACGGCAAGTATTATATAGGCTATACAAAATATCGGGATAAAATAAGTCCATGCGTCAAAGGCAAACGGCAGACCGCCGAAAATCAGCATTATTACAGGAAAAATATATCTCCTGAAATTCTTTTTAATCCACCAGCAATGCTCAGGGGTTTTGTAGCCGTTCAACTGTAGCATATGGAACTCTCTTAAACTGAAAAAGACAGTTCCGACAAGTGCCACAACGGCATATATACAGAAAAATATTGTATTCATTTAAAGTCTCCTTTTGTTGTTCTGAAAGGGTATTCCGGAAAGACAGATTATAACAGGCGTGAGATAAAGTGCGAAGTTTACCACCATAAACGGTATGATGTTGGCAAACCAATATTTTTGTGAGTGCATACCGCATTTACACCACATTTCGTCGCAACTCCAGAAAAAGCTGATTCTGAATATCACGGCAACAAGAATAAAAAATATATAACTCTCTCTTTAAATATGAAATAATGCACAAAAACGTTATAAGGGAATATATACAGAAAATTGTTACACCTGTTATAAATTCTTGTTTTTCGGGTGTCATTTTGTTTACTCCTCAATCTTCATGAAAGAACACATTACACGGTTGAAAGTATACTGCTGTTCAAGGAAAGAATAATGTCCGGCATTTTCGAGCTTGACAAGTCCGGAATCCTTTATTAATTTTTCCATTTTTTCGCCGTCCGAGAGGGGAGTAGCGGTATCGTTAACGCCCCATACAAGCAAAGTCGGGCATTTTATATTAGGAATCAACGGCTCTAAGTCTTCGTTGACGACCTTGACAAGTACCTGTCGCATAAGAGGAGAGGCGGCGGCATAGTCGGCACTTCCATATTTCACACGGAGCTTTTCAAGTGCTTCGGGGGCTATTTTCTGCATTATGCCTGTTGAAAGTATCTTGCGGAAAAATTTATACTTGCGTGTCCGGAAACTCTTTTTATTCGTTTTAGGGGGAAGTATTCCGGCACTGTCAACGAGTATCACCTTGTTTACTCTGAACGGCAGGTTTGTACGGCTGTTGAGTTTTATAATGACACGACCGCCGAAAGAGTGACCTAAGAATGTTATTTCCTTGTTGTCATAGTCTTTAAGGAAGTCAATGACGAAATCAACATAATCGTCCACACACCATGCTGACGGCGGTTCTTGGCTCTCACCAAAGCCGGGCATATCCATAGCCACAACTGTATATTTCTTTGAGAGCAGGTCGATAAGGTTGGCAAAGAGCTTTATATTACTGCCCCAGCCGTGCAGAAGTACAACCAAATCGCCAGAGCCTTTCTGTTCGTAATTTATCTTGATGTTGTTTACTGTTTTGTACATTTGCTATCTCCAAAAAAGTTTATTTCAGGGCATTCAATACTTTATACGCACGAAAACCCCATAATATGCTGACAGATTAATTATATCATGCGGTGGAATTAATGTCAATTATCAAAGATGAAGAAAATATTCTGTTTTTTACGCTGAATATGTTGGAAATTTCAGTTTTGTATTTTTCGGGCAGTTTTAATGCTGTAATCTGTGTGCAGGTTTTCAACAGTATTCAACATACTTTTCAACATCTGCACATTAAAATGTTGAATACTCAGTTAAGTTCTTCAAATATAATTTTCTGTGAATCCTCGTCATAGTACATAGCTGTGACGTTTTTTGAAAAGTCAATGCTGTCATAATTGTTTTCAAAAGTAACGTCTGCACTGATAAAGACTTCCGCATAATATCCGGTGAGTTCCATATCGTTGTGAATGCCGGAGTAATCGGGAATATATATAACAGTTCCGTCTTCAATGCCGTCGAAATATCCGGACGACAAGGCAGTTTCAAAGGCTCTGTATTTTGCGAGATTTTTACTGAAATAAGCGTCCCATGCGGAGTTGCCGAGAGAACACACAAGAGCAGTCAGCGATACGCATATACTCAGAAATATATTAACAGTCTTTTCAACATTTTGACGTTTAAGTGTTGAAAAAACTATCACAGCAAGCATAATCATGAAAAAGTAACTGTAAAAAGACGGTACGTATGAATAGGCGTTCTGAGATGCCCAGTTGGTGTATTTTGCGGTGAGACTTATAAGGACGTTTGGTATAAGCATTCCCGAAATACAGAATACCACCGCCGGAGCTGTTTTTTCCGGCTTTTTTATTTTCGGGAAAACTCTGTAAAAAGCAGTTCCGGCAAGCATGGGAGTTAGTATATTCCACAGACTGATACAGCTTTTAAAATCCTGAAACGTTATATATTTTTTTGCAAGCATGGCAAATGCCGGAAGCGTCGGGGTCATGCCGAGCGAAAACTTCAGCAGTGCAAGTACACTCATTGGCATGTTTTGGAAATACAGTGCCGTGCCGTCATAGTATGACGGATGAAAGTACCTCCACGATACATAGACAGCAAAGTAAACAGACAGCATTATTCCATGCAGAAGTATGTCACGGAATATGAGTTTGATTTTGTTTTTCCGGCGGTAGTAAAAGGATATTCCGGTGAACATCAGCAGAAAAACAGTCATAGCCTCGTACATGAAACAGGCAGTGAAAAATAATAAAGCACTTGTTATTTTATGTCGGAATCTGTCGTATTTCAGATATTTTATGTGTAGGTCGAGCGAAAAGAGCATTATGCCTATCGGCAACTGGTGTGCAAAGGTATATGATACAAAAAGATTATGCTGATTCGAGATACAGGCAAATGACATAAAAAGCATACAGCATAAATAAGCGTTGTGTTTTCCGGAGTTGTTTTTTACAAGGAGATACATACCGCTTACGTTGAAAAGCACTGACACAGCCGAAAAAATCCTTACTGCTATTACCGATTTAAATAAATACGGTATCCATAAAAGAACTGTCATCGGGATATGACTGATTCTGCCGTTTACAGCGTAACTTTTTACAGTGCCGATAATATCTCCGTGAAGGACTTCCGCATATGTGAGTATATCGTCGTGGACAGTCAGCACGCTTTCTGCCGTCGTGAAAAAATACCCCATGAATACGACAATAAACGACAATATTAAAAAGGTCTTTTCAGAAACCAAATTCTTCATAGTCTTCCCTTATAAATCTATGATATGTCACATGAATATGCCCGTCTATTTCTTCTTCAAGGGCAATGCAATATAAATACTCGTCGGGTTTTTCGTCGGCGAAATACACAAGGTAGTCAAACTCGTCATTGTGTTTTTCCACGATAACTACATTATCCGAGTATTTTCTGAATACTGATACAACGTCATCAAATGAAATGCCGTGACATCTTACTGTATCTACCAACTCTGTGATAAATTCAAATCCGTCAAGACCGTTTACGTATGCAGTGCCTTTTTCCGATACTGTTATACAAAAGCCGTTTTTTATCGGTCGGAATGTAATTTCTCCGAGCCTTTCACGCACCTTAACCGTAAAATCTTCAAGTGCAGATTTTACATCAACGCTGGTACTGAGCAGGTTTTTCAGCGAACTTTCGGTATAGTTTAGGCTCATAGGTCTGCCGTCAAAACCCAGTTTGATTTGTGCTTCTTTTATGTTGTCCGTTATGTTTTTTTCAAGTCTTTTGTAATCCATAAAAATTTCCTCCTTTTTACATTATATTATATCATGGTTGAGGGCATTATTCAAGATTATCTGAATTAAGATTTTATTTTTTTACATATTAACATAAAGTTAGTTTATCTGTCTTTACAGTGCGGAAAACATTATACATTATTGCTAAAATACAGATATTAATTTTGTAAGTCTGCATTTGGATAAACTGCACAAATTATATTGACTTTTTTCTGCTATTGTGATAAAATTAAGGTGGCAGAATATTATGTCCGTCGAAATAAAAATATTATTAATACGGGAGGGTATTAAAAATGTTCAAGAAATCAAAGAACATCAAGCGTATTGTAAGCATTTCCGCTGCTGCTGTATGCATGATGTCCGCACTTAATTTTGCACCGCTCAACGACAAGATGACAGTTGATGCAGCCGATGATATTATGACAGCCTTTGAAATCACTGAAAACATGAAAATAGGCTGGAACTACGGTAACTCACTCGACGCTACAGGCAAATCGGGTCTTGATACCGAAATATCATGGGGCAACCCTAAAGCTACTAAAGAAACTTTCAAGGCTGTTAAGGCTAAGGGATTCAACACTGTCCGTCTCCCTACTACATGGTATAATCACATGGACGCTGACGGCAATATTGACCCCGAATGGTTCGCACGTGTACGTGAGATTATCGACTGGTGCTATGAGGAAGATATGTACGTTATCCTCAATATCCACCATGAAGAATGGATTAACAGAGCTGATTTTGATACGGCTTATGATGAAATGTCCGCTAAGTTAAAGAAGACATGGACTCAGATAGCTACAGAGTTTAAAGACTATGACCAGCACCTTATCTTTGAGGGCATGAATGAACCTCGTGCGGCAGGTACTGACTATGAATGGTGGCTTGCACCGTCTGCACCTAAGGAAAAACTCTTTGAGGTTGTAAACAAGCTCAATCAGGACTTTGTTGATACAGTAAGAAGCGTTGACTCGCCTTACAAGGATACAAGACTTCTCTCTTGTCCGCCTTACTGTGCGTCTGGTAGTGACATTAATATGATGTCCGGTCTTAAACTTCCCGACGACCCATATGTAGCTGCATCTGTTCACGCTTATTCGCCTTACGATTTCTGTATGGGCAGTGGCGACCACAGCACATTCTCCGAAACTTACGCCGCAGACCTTGAGGGCATTCTGAAGAATATCCGCAAGCAGTTTATTGATAAAGGCACACCTGTTATTCTCGGCGAGTTCAGTGCCTCAAACTACAACAACACAGAGGCACGTTGCGAATGGGCTACAGCATATATCTCACTCGCTAAGAGCTATGGTTTCCCGTGCGTACTCTGGGATAACGACGCAAGAGGCAACTCCGACCAGTCAGAAGCTCACGACTACCTCGACAGAGACACTAACACATGGTATGAAGATTCCGGTCAGGTTGTTGATGCAATGATGGCTGTACTCGCTGATGATTCTATCGTATGGGGTGCTAAGGACTTCACAACCTCAAAACAGTACACTCACAAAGACCTTTCCACAGGTAAGGAAATTGCCAATACCGCCGGTGCTTATGACAGCGGTGTAGAGGGCAAGGAAGGCTCTCCGGCACAAATTATTAAGTTCTCTGAATTTAAGGACAAGGAAATAGCCGTACAGTATACTGGCGGTGACCCCGAACTCGCTTTCATGGACGAATCATGGGGCGGTTGGACTACTGTTAAACCTTACTACATTGACGAAAAGAACGGCATAGCTTACTTCTCATCAGACGATATTAAAAAAGCTTGGGAGAGCAATAACGGCGACGTTTCATCTCTCAACAGCGTTATCATAAGAGCTAACGGTCAGACAACTGTTAAAAAGGCTGTTATCATAGATAAGGGCGTACTCGTTGAAACTCAAAAGCCTAATCAGTCAACTACTACAACTACCACACAGACTACTACTTCCGGAAACGGCAGTACTACAACTACTACCACTACTACAGCAGTACCGGACGATTTCAAGTTTGAGACTATCAGCAAGACTGTTGCATTCAACGGCGAAAAGTCTGTTAAGTTCACAATCAGTGGTATAGCAGGTGCATCTGTCGGCGGTGGCGTAGGATACGGCAATGATGAAAAAGACTGGAAAAATATTGAATGGAAAGGAAATATAGGCAAGGACGGCAAACTTGAAGTAGAAATTGATACTTCTGAAATTCCGGCTGATTTCAAGGAACTTTCAGTACAGATTTGGTGGTCTAATGTATGGAATGCCGAAACTGAAACTTCAAAGGACGTTCCGGCTGAATTTTCCGTATCTGGAAATACTGATACTTCCGGCAGTGATGATATAGTTTACGGCGACACAAATGAAGACGGCAAGGTATCTCTTGCTGACGCTGTACTTATCATGCAGGCACTTTCAAATCCGAATGAATATAAACTTTCTGAAAAGGCTCAGAAAGCAGGTGACGTTTTCAATAACGGCGACGGCATAACTCCAAGAGATGCTCTCGTTATTCAGATGATAGACCTTAAAATAATTGGAGAAGAAGAATTACCGGTTGCAGTACTTCCGGAAATCTAATCACATAAAAAACTCCCCGTCAGCAATGACGGGGTTATTTTTATTTTTTTTTCCATTTTATAAGGATTATCGCTGTTATTCCGGTAAGCACGGCAGTAAGTACGATTGAAAACCACGTATAAGGCATTGGCAGGTCAACGGTATTTATCCCATAGAAAGCAAATATAATATTAGGTATTTCAAGAATAACAGTAAGGATAGTCAAACGCCACATTACTATATTCTGATTATTGGAGATAACCGCTGAAAAGCCGTCCATCATGCTTGAAAGAATAGCTGTATATATGCTTGACATTTCAATAGCCTGTTTCATTTCAATGAGTAAATCTTCAAGCAAATCCTGGTCTTCGTCGTAAAGCTTTATCACTCTGCCCCTGAAAATCTTTTCAATGGTAGCCTCGTTGGCTTTCAGTGACGTGGAAAAGTATACAAGCGACTTTTCGAGGGCAAGCAACTGCATGAGTAATTCATTTTTCATAGCATCGTGTAACTGCTGTTCAGCAGACGACGAAATCTTGTCTATCTGTTTCAGATAAATGAGAAACAATGCGGCTACTCTTAGCAGTAACTGCAATACAAATCTTGTCTTGAATGCCGGACGGAGATTTTTTATACTTCCTCCGACAGCTTCCTTTAAAACTTGAGTTTCCTGCATGGATATGGTAAAGACGTTTTTTTCAGTAATTATTATACCGAGAGGCTGAGTATAAAAAAGGCGTGTTTCCTCGCTGTCCACAGAAGATACCGGAGTATCGATGATAACAAGCGTCTGATTGTCCTCGCATTCTATACGAGAGGATTCTTCCTCATCAATTGAAGACTTCACAAATCCGCTGTCAAGACCGTAAACTCCGATAAGTTCTTCAACTTCCTGCGGAGTGGGGTTTATCACAGAAACCCAGCAACCGTCTGTACGTTCACCGCATGGGCTGAGTATGCCGTTTTCCGAAGTGTAGAAGTTTATCATATTAAATTTTTTGTCTGAAAAATTCAGGCAAATGCTCCTTTCGCCGAATTTACATGGGCAGGAGCATGGAGAGCATGAACTTCTGCCCGTATATCAATTTAAATTCCCATAAGGGTCAGAGTTCATAACACACCTCCGTAATTTTTATACTATAATTATAGCATATATTTTTTACTTTGACAAGCATTTTTAAAGCATAAAAAAGAACCGTCCGGAGACAGTTCTTTTTATAGTTTATTCTTTTTTGGCTTGTATGAAATCAAGTGCAAACGCTATGATAAATACAATAATCGCTATCCATAGTGCCACCCCGAAATCTATTTGCAGATAGTCTTCAAGGTCTTTTAGTTTCTGGTCGCCGATAGTGAAATATGACTTTGCGGAAAGTCTGAAAATAATCAGCGAGACAGCACTTGCTATACCTGCCTTTGTCTTTACAAGAGCGACAACTCCGCATACTCCGGCGATAAGTACAAATATATTGAACAGACTGCCGTCATCGTCATCATCGTCCGACATTTCCTTTACATCTTCGCTTGTGTCCTTGTCGCCGAAAATCATATCTGTACCGGTAATATTGCGTTTTTCGCCGGCACATGATACGCTCATGAACGGGAAGAAAAAGCATATTAATCCGATAAGCACGAGTATTTTCGGAACAATCCTCATTATGCTCTTGTTATGTAGTATGTTCTGCACGGCGTTTCCTGTACCGGAATTATTCAGCTCAACAAAAGGCATAGGAGTAACAGGAGGAGGAGGGGTAACAGGCGTTCTGTTATCTTCGGTGCTGACAGTAAACCCGCATTTTCCGCAGAATTTAGCGTTGTCATCGAGTTCGTTGCCACAGTTTTTACAAATCATAATATCCACCCTTATAAAAATAAATTCTTACATTATTATATATTAAAAAGCATATTATGTCAATAGTAATCCGAAAAAATAATTTAATATTTTCATTTAATCAGTCTAAAGATTTTTCAAGATATATCATGTCGGTAAGCAGTACACCGCACTCAAAAATAGGGTGATTATAATTTTCAGTGAAGAAATTTTTTACAGTATAGGATTTCCGAAAACCGCACTTTTCATAGAAAGGCACGGTCAGCGGACTGTCGTCTGTTCCGACTTTGAGAGTATCATAGGAATCTGAATATTTTTCTTCAATAAATTCTATCATTTTTCGTCCGTAGCCTTTTTTACGGCATTCCGGAACAACAGCTATATTCTTTATTTCAAGAACTGAATTTACCTCGTCCGTTACGACACAGACAGCTTTTATTCCGTTGTCGTCAAGTAAATACATTGTGCCGTTTTCAAGATAACGGTCAATCATGTTTTCCTGTTCGTCAGCCATAAGGAGAAGGTTTATATATTTTTTCTTGTTGCTGATTATTTCAAAGATTTTCATATTTATCTCCTAATATTTTATTATTAAAAATTAAAACTTTCTTTGCAGTGTTTCCGGATAAACTTCTTCATAATTGTGTCAGTGGTTATTATCATTGAAACTGGCGTTTTACTGCCCAGTATGCCAAAAGCAAGCCCATGATATGCGGTTTCATGATTTTTCAGACGGTATGAAATTTTAATCTGTGAACCGCAGTCATTGTGTACAAAAAGCTGACAGTTTGCACGCCGAATCAGAAAAATGACTTTGAAATAAAGAAGTTTTATACTTGCCGGACTTACATGAAAAATTTTCTTACAGCATGGCGGTTTATCGTTTTGAATGTAATATGAAAAAAATATTTTTCCGTCGGGCATGACAGTATATTTCTTTATATGACAATAGCAGTTATTGCCGAAATTATACGTATAATATATGTATTCAAGTTTTTCAGTACAGTTAAAAATCATAGACACTTCCTTGAAAAAAAGGACTGCCGGAGCAGTCCCTTTAATTATTTTTTAGCTGTGCGGGATTTCCACCACGACCATGTTACAGGAGCAACAAAGAGTGATGAGTAAGTACCCGAAATAAGTCCGAACATAAGCGGTACTGAGAATGTCAGCAGTGAAGTATAACCGCTTACTGCTACTACAATAGTTACTATAAGCATGGTACTGATAGTTGTTATTGAAGTGCGTATTGAACGTGTCATAGACTGTGAACAGCCTGCATTGATAAGCTCGTTGAGTGAAGCCTTAGGCATGAGTTTCTGATTTTCACGGATTCTGTCGTAAATAACGATAGTGTTGTTTATCGAGTAACCTAAAATGGTAAGGATTACTGCAACGGTATTTGAATTGAACTCAAAGCCGAAAAGTACAGATACTGCCAGTGCTACAAGCAGGTCATGGACAAGTGCAAGCACTGAACATACACCGGCAGACCAACCGCCTATCTTGCGGAAACGTACTGCAATATAGATGATTACAATGATTGCCGCAAAGATTACTGCAACAAGGCATTTCAGCAGGAACTCACGACCAGATGACGGGCTTACGTCAGTGGAGTCAAAAAGTTCAATATTGCTGTCTGGGAATTTTTCCTGAAGTGCGTTAGTCATTTCCACCTGTCTGTCAACATTCAGACCTTCTTCAGAGGTGAAAGAAACTGTAATCTGTTTTCCGCCCGAATCAATGCTTTCGCCCTTGCGGACGCTTACAGGGACATTTACAATATCATGTATGATATTTTCTGCCTCGTTGGTGTCTATTTCGCCTGTGTAGTCGTAAGTAATCATAGTACCACCGCTGAACTCAAGAGCAAAGTTCGCACCGCCTCGTACAATGAGACCTCCTGCGAAAAGCACAACAACTCCGGCGAGTATACCAATAATTATCTTTTTCTTTGAGCAGAAATCAAAAGTCTTTGATTCTTTTGTCTTTTCCTTGTAGCCATAGAGTTTCTTGTTCTGGAAACACTTGAACTTTGAAAGTGATGTAACCATGATTCTTGCAAGGAAAACGCCCATGATGAAGTTAAGCACAACGCCGGCAAGGAGTGTTATACCGAATGAGTAAACAACGCCCTCAGCGGTTGCACCGAACATAAAGAAGATAGTCTTGTTGAGTATCTTTGAGAAGAAACTTGTAGGCACACCGAATGCACCCATAAGTATGATAGCTATAATTACATTGGTAATATTGCCGTCGAGGATAGCAGAGAACGCTCTTTTATAAGCCACACGTATAGCGGAATCAAAAGATTTTCCAGACTGGATTTCTTCCTTGATACGTTCGCCTGTTATGATGTTAGCGTCAACGCCCATGCCGACGGAGAGAATTATACCAGCAATACCGGGAATTGTAAGTGTAGAGCCAGGCATGAATCCGAACCAGCCCGAAACAACAGCGATACTTCCGGCAATCTGTCCGCACAGTGCTATAACTGCAACCACGCCAGGCAGACGGTAAAGGCATATCATATATATTGCAATGAATATAAATGCAATAAGTGCCGCAAGAAGTATAGCGTCAAGTGAACCCTCGCCCATTGTGGGGTCGATAGTCTTAAAACTTGTCGTTTCCAGTTTGAACGGCAAAGCACCTGAGTTAATCTGATTTGCAAGCTTGTTAGCAGATTCTTCTGTGAAACTACCAGTAATAACCGCACTGCCGTCAGTGATAGCACTGTTTACAGACGGAGCAGAAATCATGGTATTATCCATCCATATGGAAATAGGTGTACCACTACCGGCAAGTTCTGCTGTAGCCTCTGCGAACTTTTCACGTCCCGATGATTCGAGGTTAAGTTCAATAAGATACTGATATTCACCGGAGCTGTCATTTGCACGGTAAACAGCCTTTGCACTGGCTACATCTCCGCCCTCAAGGACTATTTCGCCGGTAGGGATAATATTTCCCTCCTCGTCAGTTTCGGAATCCGTACCCTTGCGGAAAGTAAGACTTGCCATTTCGCCGAGTTCCTTGACAGAAGCCGACGGGTCAAAATCGCTTTCGCCTGCTTGCCACGGGAAACGCACAATAATTCTGTCGCTTTTTTCGTCGCTGTAAACTTCGCTGTCCGTGATACCGAGAGCCGAAAGTCTGGTATCAATAATAGCCGTAGCGGCTTTGAGCTGGTCGGAAGTAGCGTCAGCATCGTCAGCCGGAGAGAAAGTAACGTCAACACCGCCCTTGATGTCGATTCCAAGACGGATATCGTCAACGCCCTTGATAACGGTTTTTGTGTTGTCGCCGTAAAGATAGTTAAGACCAATTACAGACGACACACAAAACAGCGTGATTAAAGCAACGACAATGAAGAAAGTAGATTTTCCAATCTTTTTCACGGTCATGCCTCCTGAAAATATATTTGTTCTGTCTGTATGACAATTAATATTATTTTACTATATTATCAAAGAAAAGTCAAGTATATATGAAAAATTTCTGAATAATTTATTTAAAATGTTTCTGAGATATTTTCAGTCTGTTCATAGCCCTGTTGAGAGCCGTCTGAGTGTGGTAGTATTCCATTATGCTTTGTTTCTGTTTCATTTTTTCTTCTGCACGCTGACGGGCTTCTTCCGCACGCTTTATATCAATTTCTTCGGGAAGTTCGCACGAGTCAGCAAGAATAATGGAAGACTCCGGCATAACCTGTATAAATCCCTCAGATATAGCGGCATAGTGCCACTTGCCGTCAACCATGTATTTGAGTTCTCCGGTAGGCAGTGAAGTAACAAGCGGTTCATGACCATACATAATACCTATAAGACCATCGATAGCCGTGATAACAAGATGTTCGCATTCTCCCTCATAGAAAACTCTGTCTGTGGCGATTATTTCGAGGTGAAAGGACTTAGCCATTTAACTACCTCCTTATTCATTAATCTGTTTTGCTTTGGCTATAACGTCATCTATAGTACCTGCCATAAGAAAAGCAGATTCGGGGTATTTGTCCATATCGCCCTCAATGATAGCGTTGAATCCCTCAATAGTGTCTTTTACAGGTACATATTTTCCTTTTAGACCTGTGAAGTTTTCGGCGACATTGAAAGGCTGTGAAAGGAACTTCTGTATTTTTCTTGCACGGTATACTGCCAGCTTGTCAGCCTCATCGAGTTCTTCCATGCCGAGAATACCTATAATATCTTGCAATTCCTTGTATTTCTGTAAAAGCTCCTGAGTACGTCTTGCAACCGAATAGTGTTCTTCGCCGACTATTTCGGGTTCAAGGATACGTGAATTTGATTCAAGCGGGTCAACCGCCGGATAGATACCCTGTTCAACAATCTTACGTGAAAGTACTGTTGTAGCGTCGAGGTGTGCGAAAGTGATAGCAGGTGCAGGGTCGGTGAGGTCGTCCGCCGGAACGTATACAGCCTGTACAGACGTGATAGAGCCGTTTTTGGTGGAGGTGATACGCTCCTGAAGTTCGCCCACTTCCGTTGCAAGTGTTGGCTGGTAGCCTACCGCCGACGGCATACGTCCGAGAAGTGCCGATACTTCTGAACCTGCCTGAACATAACGGAAAATATTATCAATAAAAAGAAGTACGTCCTTGTGTTCACGGTCACGAAAGTATTCCGCCATAGTAAGACCTGTCTGTGCTACTCTCATACGAGAGCCGGGAGGTTCGTTCATCTGTCCGAAAACGAGAGCAGTCTTGTTTATAACGCTGGATTCCTGCATTTCGTTCCAGAGGTCGTTGCCCTCACGTGAACGCTCTCCTACACCTGTAAAAATCGAGTAACCGCCGTGTTCTGTGGCGATATTTCTTATAAGTTCCTGTATGAGAACGGTTTTACCAACGCCAGCACCGCCGAAAAGTCCTATTTTACCGCCCTTAGCGTAAGGTGCTATGAGGTCGATAACCTTTATGCCTGTTTCGAGTACTTCAACAACGGGGCTTTGTTCCTGAAAAGTAGGGGCTTTCCTGTGGATTTCCCACTGTTCTTCTGCACCGGTATCGCCTTTTTTGTCGATAGGCTCGCCGAGTACATTGAACATTCTGCCTAGTGTCTTTTCGCCGACTGGAACTTTTATACACGCACCTGTTGAGGTTACTTCCATATTTCTGCTCAGACCCTCGCTTGTCGCAAGCATTATACAGCGTACAACATGGTTGCCCATATGCTGTGCTACTTCCATAACACGCTTTTTGCCGTCAACTTCAACGGTGAGTGCGTCTCTAATCATGGGGAGTTTTCCTGCCGGAAACTCAACGTCTATTACAGGTCCGGCAACCTGTGTTATTCTGCCTTTATCCATTTATATTTTTTCAGCTCCTTTTCAAGCTAAATATCTTGTCACGGTAGTATTCATACTGCTTTTGCCTTAATTCAGTTTCACGTTTTAGAAGTTCTGCCATTTCTATGAAAGTATCAAGCGTATCAACGATTTTCTGCTGAATCTCAATCGGTGGGAAAGGTATTTCAAACTGTGAATATAAGCTAATCCAGTGTCTCATATGAGAACTGGGCTTGAATTTAATGCAGTCCATAGCATAGAATACATATCTTAAACATATATTTTCCTTTGGCTTCAGCATTTTCATAGCAGAAGACTTTACTTTAAAATCAAAATCAACCCAGTGAAAACTTGTCGTGAAATCGTCAAATATTATTACCGGATTTTCTTTATCAGCCTTATATATTCCGGCTGTTTCGTCGGTATAGCCAAGTATGAAAGACTGTCCGGCTGTCAGAACGGGTGTTTTATAAGAATCATTATAATCTGTGCTTTTTACTATATATTTTGTTGGCTGTTCATAATCAAGACAGTTTTCAAGTTTTCTGTATTCCACGCCGTCGGGGCATAGCCTTTCAATCATATCAAAGACATTTTCCATAGGCTATTCCTCAATGCTTGACGCACCGCCACAGACTTCGGTTATTTCTTGAGTGATAGCGGACTGTCTCGCACGGTTATAGAGCAGTGAAAGGTCTTTTATCATATCCTTTGCACTATTGGTAGCGGAATCCATAGCGGTCATACGAGCCTGCTGTTCACAGCAGAAAGCCTCAACCATAGCACCGTATATGAGACCCTTTGCGTAGTTCGGGATAAGATAAGCCATAACTTCTTCCGGAGACGGCACAAAAGAGGCTTTAGGGAGTTTCTTCATAGTGCCGTCGGCGGACTTGCCGAAATGTCTTCTGCTGAAAGGCAAAAGCTGTACTGTTTTCGGTTCAAACTGATTTGAGTTAACCATATTGGTATAGATAAGATAAACCTCATCGAGTTCTTTCTTCTCGAATTTTTCAAGCACAAGCTCGGCTATTTCCCTTGCACGATAGAGTGTGGGATTCTGTGTGGTATAAAGAAATTCCCCGTCAACGTAAGCTTTTTTGGATTTTTTCATTCTGTTCTGAAAGTACATTCTGCCTACGTGTCCCATAACAAAGAGATAGCAGTTGTCAATATCGGGAGCTTCAGATAGTTTCTGTTCGGTATATCTTAAAATATTATGGTTGTAGCTTCCGCACAGACCCTTGTCTGCCGTAATGACTATATAGCCCTTTTTACGCTTGTCTTCTGGGACATTCTGTCTTTTGTCGAAATAAAACTGTCTTGTATGCGGAGTATGTTCGAGGATACTCTCAATAGTAGACTGTAGCTTTTCAAAGTAAGGAGCGGTTGCGTCAAGGGACTTTCTCGCCTTTTTCAGCTTTGACGAGGAAATAAGGTACATGGCATTGGTTATTTTAAGTATCTGTTCGATACTTGCTATACGTTCACGTATTTCTCTTATGTTAGCCAAACGAATACCTCCCTTTTATTCCTCAAAAGCCGTTGCGATTCTCTCTATTCTTTCGGCGAGGTCGTCAGTGAGTACTTTCTTTTCGTCGATTTCCTCTATTATATCCTGTCCGTAACTGCGTATATAGTTCATGATTTCCGTGCGGTACTCTCTCAGTTCCTTAACCGGAATATCCTCAAAGAATCCGTGCTGTGCCAGATACAGAAGTATAACCTGTTCATAGTGTGGCAGAGGATTATATAAAGGCTGTTTGAGGAGTTCAGTAAGCATATGACCGTGATTAAGCAGGTCGGTTGTTGCCTTGTCGAGTTCAGAGGAGAACTGCGTAAAGATTTCCATTTCCTTGAATTGTGCTAAATCAATACGGAGATTTCCAGAAGCTTTTTTCATAGCCTTAGTCTGTGCCGCACCGCCTACACGTGATACTGAAAGTCCATAGTTTACGGCAGGGCGGAGACCGGAATTGAATAATTCGCTCTCAAGGAAAATCTGTCCGTCAGTGATAGAGATAACGTTTGTCGGAATGTATGCAGAAATATCACCGGCGAGTGTTTCAATGATAGGAAGTGCAGTAAGCGAACCTCCGCCGTGTTCGTCGTCAAGACGGCTGGAGCGTTCAAGCAGTCTTGAATGCAGATAGAAAACGTCACCGGGGTATGCCTCACGTCCGGGCGGTCTGTGGAGCAACAGCGACATTGCACGGTATGCAACGGCGTGTTTTGACAGGTCGTCATATACTATTAAAACGTCCTTGCCCTTTGACATGAAGTACTCAGCCATAGCCGTACCGGAGTAGGGGGCTATATACTGAAATGGTGCAGGTTCGCTTGCCGACGCTGAAACAACTACAGAGTATTCCATAGCACCATATTTTTTCAAGTTATTTACAACCTGTGCAACCGTTGATGACTTCTGACCGATTGCAACATATATACAGATAACGTCCTTGCCTTTTTGGTTTATGATAGTGTCAATGGCGATAGAAGTTTTACCTGTTTGTCTGTCGCCTATGATAAGCTCACGCTGTCCACGACCGATAGGAAACATAGAGTCTATAGCAAGAATACCCGTCTGTAAAGGAACATTTACGGATTTTCTTTCAATAACGCTTGGTGCTTCACGCTCGATAGGGAAGTAGTCGTCTGCCTTGATAGCACCCAGTCCATCAATCGGAGAACCGAGAGCATCGACAACACGTCCTAAAAGTTCGTCGCTTACGCCTACGCCGGCACGTTTTCCGGTGCGCACTACAGAAGACCCTTCAGTAAGTCCGTGTTCCTGTCCGAGAAGAACCGCACCTACTGTTTTTTCCTCAATGCTCTGTATAATGCCACGCACGCCGTTTTCAAATTCAACGAGTTCGCCGTACATTACACCGCCCATACCGTGAATACGTGCTATGCCGTCGCCGATACGTGTAATAAAACCAGTTTCATTAGTGCCTGTCTTTGCGGTAAAATCTTTTACTTCAGTTTTGAGTACTGATATAATATCGCCGGAATCGGTATTATCTGATTCGATAAATTCCGTTGCCTTAGTCTGAAAACTTTCTTTCATTTTCTTCAGGCTTGTGCGGTAACTCTTATCATACTCAACGTCTCCGGCGTTAAGGATAAAACCGCCTATTATATCGGGGTCGTGGCGGTATTCAATGGCAACGTCCTCTTTAACGAAACGTTCCATAATAAATTTGCGTAAATCCGACTGCTGTGTTTCAGTAAGAGGTGTGACATATCTTACAACCGCACGGATACTTCCCTGTTTTTCAAGGAGAATATCGCTGTATTCCTCAAAGATTTCTGAAAGGCTGTCTATTGCACCGCTTCTGACGACGTTTATCATGAATCTTTCAAGACTTTCGGGAAAGAGTTTTTTTATGATATTTCTTTTTTCGTCCGGAGTGACAAGAGGATTTGAAAGAGTATCTGCAACATCGGGACATGAATCAAAAATACTTTTTACTTTGTCAATATCTTCCTGTGAGGATTCAAGGCGGACAAGTTCTTTCAGAAAATATTTTGCATTTTCTTTCATCAGTCTTTATCCTCCTCTGCCGAAAGAAACTCGTCTACTAAACGGCGGTTTTTTTCGTCGTCAACGTTTTCGCCGATAATTTTAGAGGCAGCCTCAATAGCGAGGTCGGCAATCTGTGACTGTGCCTGCTGTATAACTCTTTTTCTTTCGTTTTCGATAGTTTTTCCGGCATCGCTGATAATTTCAGAAGCTTCTTCCTGTGATTTTTTTAGAATAGCAGATTTTTCAGCTTCAGCGTCGTCATGAGCTTTCATAATAATTTTCTGTGCTTCTTCCTTTGCATTGCTGAGACTTTCTGCATACTGCTGTTTAAGTTCTTCCGCCTCACGGCGAGATTTTTCTGCCTCGTCCATGTTGTCTTGGATAGTTCTTGTGCGTTCATTCATAATTTTGGTTATTGGCTTGAAAAGGAATATCCGGAGCAGGATAAACAGTATGATAATATTTACCGCTGACCATATGAAATTCCATATATTAACGTCAAGCATTGTACCCTTTAAAGCGTCCATGCTGTAACTTCCTTTCTTCTGATTTACCTGTCATTATCCGGACAGATTACTTGAGTATGAAGATAATCAGAATCGCAATAACGAAACCGTAGATAGCGGTAGCCTCAGCCAATGCACAGCCGAGCAGGAGAGCCTTGTTTATGTCGCCTTTAGCTTCCGGCTGACGTGCTATAGCGTCTGCTGCCTTAGAAGTTGCTATACCTATACCGATACCTGCACCCATGCCTGTGAGAACTGCAAGACCTGCACCAATTGCTATTAATCCCATGATAAATTACCTCCGTAAATTTTTTTTATAAATAAATTTTTTTATTCGTTTTCCATAGCCTCAGACATGAAAAGCGAAGTTAAGAATACAAATACATAAGCCTGTATACAGCCGTCGAAAATATCAAAGTAGAAACTGAAAATCAACGGCAAGCCAACAGGAAGTATCATCTTGATAAGCTCCATTACAACGAATGCACCGAGAACGTTACCGAAAAGTCGCATACAAAGTGAAAGCGGTTTAATGACAAGTTCGAGAATATTCATAGGTATCATCAAAGGCATAGGCTCTTTGAAACTTTTCAGCCAGCCCTTGAATCCCTTTTCACGCATTCCGCTGAACTGTATAAGCAGTATGGCGAAAAGTGCCAGAGTAGCAGTAACGCCCAAATCCTTAGTAGGCGGTCGCAGACCAAAAAGACCTATTATATTTGACATACCTATATATATAAGGAACGTTTCCAGTATAGGCAGATATTTCTTTCCTTTTTCGCCGAGTATTTCAAGAAAGAAATTATTCATCCATTCTATTCCTGACTCTATAAGACACTGAGCACCTGTCGGTACAGTTTTCAGCTTACGCACAAGCAGTATTGAGGCAAGCACCAGCACAGCCATGATAACCCATGTTATCACACATGATTCCGGAACAGGTATACCGCCAAATATTGGTATCGTAAAAGCCACACGGCATTCAAGTTCTTCCATAAGTTTTTCTGCAATATCCATGTATCACACCTTCTTTCAGTTAAAAATAAAAACGGAGACAGCACATGGCATAAATCCCCGTTGATTTTGTCAGAATAAGTCTGCAAAGTATATCTGAAACAATACCCGACAGCCATATTTCTACTGCCTTTAATATCATATAACAAAAATTTCATAAAGTCAAGAGTTAATAAGAAAATTTCACATTTCAAACAAAAATTTTGATTTTGATAAAAAATTATCCGGAATTTTTGTCTGCTGTGCTGTTTTCAGCGGTAGAAACTGCCGTATTGAGACGGTCAATGGCACTTGTATTGAGTTTTGATGCAAGCCTTACACGGTCAAGCTCTGCCTTAAGAGATTTCATTTCAGATGTAAGTGCTTTCATTGCGTTGGCGTGTTCAGTATTTATTTTGTTGATTGATTCAAGCTGTTTGTCTGCTAAATGCCGTAAAGTTTCAGTTAATTGTAAATTCTGGTCTTCAAGAAAACAAACTCTTTTAATCAGGTCGTTTACATTGCCTGCAAGCATTACATTTGCATTGTTTTGTTTTTCGCCGAAATCCGCAAGCCTTGCACCTGCCTGAAAAGTTGATATTTTTTCATCGCCGTCAAAAGTTTTCATCTTTGCATTAGTAAGTTTCATATCTGACATTTTAATATTTTATCCTTTCTTATTTATTTTTCAGAGAGTTTTGAAATTGTCTGAAATTGTCTTGTCAATGGAGATTTCCTCATCTATTATTTTACGCCAGTAGTCAAGTGTATCTGAAATAGTCTTTTCAACGGATATTTCAGCCAACCAGCCTGTATCATTAAAAATCTCCGATACGTCCGGTTCGATAATGGGAATGTCTGAGGCTCTTAGGCGGTTCGGGTCAAGGCGGTGAGCTATATCTGTTTTCGAGAGACCCATAGCCGTATCAAGTATATATTCTATGCTGACAGCTTTTCCACGACCGACATTATACATCTTTCCGGAAATGCCCTTTTCCCCTAAAAGCCTGTACGCCCTTGCAATGTCCCTTACGTCCGTGAAGTCTCTCTGTGCGGAAAGATTTCCTGTGCATATTTCCGGCGGACGCAAGCCCCTTTCGATTTCGGCAATCTGTCTGCAAAAGTCCGAGATAACGAAAGTTGCCGACTGACCTGCTCCGGAGTGGTTAAAGGCACGTACTATAATAATGTCCTTGTTGTATGCACGGTGGTATATTCTGCCAATCATTCCGGCACAGACTTTTGAGACGGCATATATATTAGCCGGATTGAGAGGTTCGTTTTCCTTTATCGGACAGGCATTTTCACGGATAAAGCCGTATTCCTCGCCCGAACCAATCAGAACAAGTCTCACGCTGTCGGGTAGTGCTTCCATGACGTTTATAGAACCTATTATATTTATTTCAGCAGTAAGCTGAGGTTTTTTCCACGATACAGCAACGGAACTCTGTGCCGCAAGGTGATATATTATATCCGGCTTTACTTCGCCGATAAGATTCTTAACGCCGGACGTGTCAAGAACGTCAAGCACGTGCTTGAAACAACTAATATTAATTGTTTCGTTTGGCAGATGTGTGGCATGGACTTTCCAGCCGGAGTTATTAAGTTCATGTATGAGATACCCTCCGGCAAAACCGCCAGCACCTATAATCAAAGCTTTCATATATTCACCTCACCAGTAATTATTTCATATAAGTCTTGAATTATATTTTTTTCATTGAAACATTCAAGTACACGTTGCCGTGCGTTTTCGCCGAGACTTTCACGGAGATTCTTATTTTTCACCAGAATATCTATAGCCTTTGCAAGCTGATTTGAGTTATACGGCTGTACCGTGAATCCGGTTTTTCCGTGAATACTGACATACGGCACTCCCGACGGCAGACTTGTATTTATAACTGGTTTGCCGTAAATCATAGCCTCCAACTGCACTATCCCAAAAGCCTCGCTTCTTTCCACTGACGGCAAAACAAATATATCACAGTCCGCATAAGCCTGTTTTAACTGTTCTTCCGGCAGAAATCCTAAAAAATGCACACGGTCATTCAAGCCGTATTTCCGGACTTTTTCTTTCAGTTCGTTTTCAAGAATGCCTGTTCCGGCAATGAATAACTCACAGTTGCTTTTTACTTTCCGGAATGCATTTACAAGAACGTCCACGCCCTTGTAATAAACAAGCCGTCCGGTAAAGAAAATCTTAACACTGTCGGGATTTGTCGCCTTTTCAGCAAGAAACGGTATTTTCTGTATATTAATGTAGTTTTCCGGAGTTATTCCGTACGGAAGTATACGGCATTTACGGCGGTATTCCGGCAGAAATTCAGAGCCGTTTATATGTCCCTCAGTTGCCACAAGAATGCAGTCGGCACGGTTGAGGAGATACTTCATTAAGGGCTTGTAAAGCATGAGAAGCTTTTTCTGCTTTACCACGTCGCTGTGCCACGAAACTATTACTTTGCCATTATATCCCGACAAAAGCAATGCCAAATCAGCAAGCGGAAACGGCACGTGTATATGAACTATATCGGCATTATGCGACATTTTCCGGAAAAGTCTGATAAAAGACAAAGACAACGGACATGAAAAATATGTCCCGAAACTTCCGGCACGTGTGAGATTAACGCCGTTCACGTTTTCGGAGCAGGTTTTTCCCCGACCGTCACGGCATACAAGCGTGTGTATTCCGATATTTTTATATTGTCCGAGTTCTTCGGAATACTGCTTTATAAGCGTTTCTATACCGCCAGTGTGCGGATAGTAAGCCTTGTTTACTTCGAGGATTTTAATTTTTCTATTCATCTAAAAGCTCCCTGTAGATTTCGTGGAGTTTTTCAGCGGATTTTTCCCACGTGAAAAGCTCTGAGCGTTCAAGACCTTTACGGCTTAAATTTTCCCGTAAAGCAGGATTTTTATATAGCCTGTAAAGACCTTTTGCTATGCTTTTCACTGAGTATGCGTCGCATATAACGGCACAGTCGGCGGTTACTTCCGGCAGAGAGGCTTCGCCCGACGTGAGAACAGGCACACCGCAAGCCATAGCTTCGAGTGGGGGCATTCCGAAACCCTCATACAGCGACGGAAACACAAAAGCTATAGCTCCGCACATAAGAGGGGTCATGTCTTCTGACGGCACGTACTTTGTGAAGATAACCTGTTTTTCTATGTCGAGTTTTTTGACGAGTTTATAAATATCGTCGCATAGCCAGCCTTTAGCACCGGCAAGAACGAGTTTAGGGGGATTCTGTACATGACGTGCGAAAATTTTATACGAACGTATCAGCCGGACTAAATTCTTGCGTGGTTCTATTGTGCCTACGTAAAGAAAATAATCGCCGTCTATTTCAAGGGATTTTTTGACCTTTTCGATAGTTTCCGGACTTCTGCATGGTCTGAAACGCTCTCTGTCCACACCGCACGGTACAACACGGATTTTTGACGAATATTCCGGAAAATATTTAATTATCTCCGTCTTTGAAAATTCCGAATCTGTAACTATTATATCGGCACGTTTCATTGATTTTTTCAGACCTGTTTCAAGCATGAATCTTGTCCGACCCCTTACGGTCTCCGGAAAAGCCTTATACACCATATCGTGAACCGTCACTACTTTTTTTCCATGTACAAAAGGCGGTACTATATAGTTGAAAAAATGCGTAATATCGGACTTCTTTCCGAAAAAGAACGAGTACGGCACAGGCAGAAATGTAGAAATCCCTCTGTACAGATAACCTGAAAATCCGGAGTAATTCAGTTTTATGGATTTTCCGGCGAAACTACCGGCTTTTTCTATGCGTGAACTCTTTCCGCTTGTAAAGAAAGAGTATTCATAGTTATCTTCCGGAAAAAGTTTCGCTAAAGCTTGAGTTTGTCCGACCTCGCACCAGCCTATACCGGTTATCTTGTCGGAGATTATCGGCACGGCATCAAAAGTTATATTCAAAGTAAAATCGCCTCCATGAGTGTAAGCAACAGAAAAACAATCCATGCACCTAATGTCAGAACAAGTAATATTTTCTGCCGTATATCTTCAAATTTCCTGT
The DNA here is from genome assembly GCA_023667045.1 of Ruminococcus flavefaciens. Lineage (GTDB taxonomy): Bacteria > Bacillota > Clostridia > Oscillospirales > Ruminococcaceae > Ruminococcus > Ruminococcus flavefaciens_AC. The sequence goes on from JAMPAU010000003.1 coordinate 173,452, forward strand.
CAGATAAATCTTTTATCAGTGACTTTATACATTTTATAAAGATAATTGCCAGTACAAACAAAAAAGTCACTAAAAACGGTATTCTGCTTCCGTCAAATACTAAGTAATAAAAGAGGGTTGCAATGACAATGAATATAACAAGAAGTGGTTTCCATGTATCTTTCAGAAATTTTGTTTTATTCATTTTCAAATAAAATCACCCACTCCCGTGAGACTGATTATCAGGTAAACAAGCCACGCTCCCGACAATAAGGTAAAAAATATATTTGCGTGTGTTGTTTCAGCGCATTGTTTGTATATTTCTTGACTTCTTTCGTCGCCTGTGAAAAATCCGGTTTTTTTCAGATAACTGAATTTTTTTGCAAATAGTATAGTTGGTATAAGATTTTTCAGAAAAAGAATCACAAATGCAGACATAAAAGCCACTAAAAACGGTATTTCACTGCCGTCAAATATTAAGCCATACAGGAGAGTTGCAACGACAATGAATATAACAAGAAGTGGTTTCCATGTATCTTTGAAAAATTTTTTCAGTTTATTCATTTAACCGCCTCCCATTATGATATATACAAATGAAACAAAAAAATACGTCGTTATCAGAAATACGCCCATGCGAATTTCAAGTTCTATACGCCAGAATGTATTTTCTTTTTTGTCTTTGCCTGTAATTGTACCCTCTTTTTTTAGGATATAAAACATTTTTACTGTATCTGTCAGTGATTTCAATGAATTTAAGAAAAGAATAAACAGGCATGAAATAACTGATACTGCAAAAGGTATTATACTTCCGTCAAAAATCAGTACATGAAGAAGTGTCGCCGTGACTATAAATATAACAAGAAGCGTTTTCCATGTATCTTTCAGAAATTTTATTAATTTTTTCATTTATTGGACTTTATTAAATCCATATCGTTCTTTACCATACGCTCGACGAGTTCGGGGAAAGATATTTCACGTTTCCAGCCGAGAACACTTTCAGCCTTAGCAGGATTTCCGAGAAGTACATCAACCTCAGCCGGACGGAAAAATTTCTTATTTACCTTGACAACAGTTTTTCCGGTTGCCTTGTCAATGCCGGTTTCGTAAATGCCTGTGCCGTGCCACTCTATATCAATTCCGGCATAATGGAATGCCAGTTCAGCAAACTCACGTACTGTGCGAGTTTCGTTTGTGGCAATAACGAAATCGTCGGGCTTTTCCTGTTGGAGCATAAGCCACATAGCCTTTACATAGTCTTTGGAGTGTCCCCAGTCACGCTTTGAATCGAGGTTGCCGAGTTCAACGCAGTCTTTAAGTCCGAGACTTATCTCAACGGCGGACTTTGTTATTTTTCTTGTGACAAACTCTATGCCACGTCTTTCGCTCTCATGATTGAAAAGTATTCCGGAGCAGGCATAAAGTCCGTAGCTTTCACGGTAGTTTTTAGTAATCCAGTGACCGTAAAGTTTAGCCACACCGTACGGACTTCTTGGATAAAAAGGCGTTTTTTCAGTCTGTGGCATTTCCTGTACCAGTCCGAACATCTCAGAGGTAGATGCCTGATAGAATCTTGCTTCCGGCTTTACAATGCGGATAGCTTCAAGCATATTCGTAACACCGAGTGCGTCTATTTCGGCGGTACTAAGCGGAGTGTCCCAGCTTGTCGCAACAAACGACTGTGCAGCAAGGTTGTAGACTTCATCAGCCTGTGAAATCTTCATAGCAGAAATCAGTGAAACAGGGTCTGTCATGTCTGCATAGATGAGGTTTACCTTGTCTTTGAGATGACCTATGTTTCCGTAATCAACGGTTGCTTTACGTCTCCATATGCCATAGACGTTGTAACCCTTTTCGAGTAAGAGTTCAGCGAGATATGAACCGTCCTGACCTGTTATACCTGTAATGAGTGCGTTTTTCATGATAAAAATCTCCTTTTCTTTTTATATAAGTTCTGTGCGGTTGTTTTCTTTGAGGTGTGCGATTATTTTCTTAACGTCCTGTGTGCTGTTTTTTGAACATACAAGTACAGCGTCGTCGGTATCTACTATTATTATATCCTCAACGCCGACAGCAGTAACAAGACGTTTTCCGCCACATATTGTAGTACGTTTGCAGTTTTCAGCGATAACGTCGCCCTCAATGTAATTCTGATTGTCGTCAGTTTCGTTGATTCTCTCGACGGCAAGCCAGTTGCCCACGTCGTCCCACCCGAAACTGCCTGGAATAGTATATATATTGTCTGATTTTTCCATTATGCCGAAATCAATTGATTCAGACGGAAATTTATTATATTCAGTATCAAGTACATTTTCAAAGTCCGGCGTGCCATAGGCGTTTCCGATTTTTTCAGCACCGGCGAGGACTTCCGGCATAAATTCACTGAAACGTTTTTCAATAGCGTCTGTCTGCCAAACAAACATACCGCTATTCCATAGGTACTTGCCGGACGACAGGTATTTTTTAGCGGTTTTTAGGTCGGGTTTTTCGACAAACCTTTCAACTTTATAGGCGTTTCCTGATTCTTCGCCGAAATTTATATATCCGTAGCCTGTTTCGGCATACGTGGGAGTTATACCTATTGTAACGAGGTTATCGCCCTCAGTAGCCTTTACAATGGCATTGCAGAGGGTGCGTGTGTATATGTTTTCATATTTTATAAGGTGGTCTGACGGCAGAACAAGCATTACTGCATTGCCGTATTTCTTTTTTATTACTTCCGTCGCAAAAGCTATGCACGGTGCTGTATTACGTCCGCACGGCTCGGCGAGTATGTTTTCTTCCGGAATATCTGGGAGCTGTTCCCTTACAAGTCTTTTATAGTCTGCATTTGTGACTATAAAAATATCCTCCGCCTGTACTACCGGACTTATACGGCTGACGGTTTTCTGAATCATAGTCTCGCCGTCTTCCGTAAGAGACAGAAACTGTTTCGGGTGAGACTCTCTGCTTTTAGGCCAGAAACGCTCGCCCTTACCGCCTGCCATAATGACTGCTGTGATTTTCATAATGATTTCTCCTTTTTGATGTTCTTTATATTTTATTTATATATCGTTTTCTTTGTCGGGAATATTCTGCTCTTCCGGAATAATCTGCTGTGTATCGGCGTTGTTTTTCGGCGGAAAGAACATAGTCTTTATTGTCATCAATATTATCTGCAAATCCATGCGGAAAGAGTAGTTCTCAATGTACATTAGGTCCATTTTAAGCTTGTCATACGGCGACGTATCGTAAACTCCGATAACCTGTGCGTATCCTGTCAGACCTGCTTTTACTTTCAGCCGGAACTCAAACTCCGGCATCTGCTTTTTGTATAGTTCAGTTAGTTCGGGACGTTCGGGTCGTGGACCTACTACCGACATATCGCCTTTGAGTATATTGAAAAGCTGTGGGAACTCATCTATCCGGAATTTACGCAGTATTTTCCCGACAGGAGTTATTCTGTTGTCGTTTTCTGTGGCAAGCCTTATGCCGTTTTTTTCAGCGTTTTCTATCATGCTCCGGAACTTATATACATAAAATTCCTTTCCGTCTATAGTAAGGCGTTTCTGCTTGTATAATACCGAACCGCCGTCACACAGCTTTACTGCCAGTGCGGAAAAAGCCATGACCGGAGAAAGAAGTACAATTCCGAATACTGAAAAAATCACATCAAAAAGGCGTTTTATGAACTGCTGTTCAAAGGTAAGACCGTAATTTCTGCAAAGTAAAAGAGGCGTGTCAAAAAGCCGTATATCGTCACCGCCTCTTATTATAATATCGGAGATTTTAGGTGCTATATACGCACGGACGGACTTTTCAAAGCAGAATTTGAGGTACTTGTTGCGCTGTTCTGCCGGAATGTCGCATATAATAACGCCCTCGTATTTTAGAATAAGTTCACGTACTTTTTCGGGCGGTTCAGAAATGCTTATTGATTCGCAAATCATGTACTTGTCAATTCTCTGGCTCATTTTCAAGACAAGAGATACTGCTTGCTTGCTTCCGTAAAGTATTATGAGCTTTCGGGGAGGGTACAGCAGAAAATAAAGTTTACTGCTAAGTACAGTCCATATTGCAATAACACCGAAATCTGTGAAAGTAAGGTTAAGAATGGGTGTGAATGCCATAAAGTCACGCCCAATAAGGCTTATCATAAAGTATGATATGGCATTTACACATACCATTGATATAAGCTGTGAATAAAGCATATCTGTCTTTTTGAGGTAGCCGAGTTTGAAACCGCCGTATGCCTTGAAAAAAAGCACTGTAATCACGCAGTATATGCCTATTAGCGTCCAGTTGCCACGACGGTAGAAAGGAAGCACTATTGCTTCACTGTAATATTTATACCATACCAATGCAAACAGCCCAGTGAGAATGCCAAGCAGTAAAACCGCTGATATGAATGAAATGAATCTTTTGTATCGTTCTTTTTTATTTGCCATAATTATGTACCGGTCTGCAATAGCCGGTATCTCCTTTATTTTTTTATGGTGATACTATAGTTATTATATCAGATAGTAAACACACTGTCAATAGAATCTGCCGGAGATACTCCTGTTTTATTATTGACATTTCTGGACTTTTCAATTATAATTTATATAGATTTATTAAACGGAGGAGTAATTCATGTGGGGAATATATCTTGATATTTCATTACCGGAACTTTTTCAGCACGAAGTTGAATTTAAAAAAGATTCAGAAAACGCCATCATTCTGAATCCTGTGCATTATATAAAAGTACCCATGAATAAAATTAAACTGACAGAAAACGCTCCGGATTTTGTTTACGGCGAGACTGTATCACCTGTAAGCCGTGCGGATATTACCGGAAAAATAAATACAATTATATGGCACTTTAAAAGAAACGAATTTTATTATTATATTGAGGTGAACGGAAAGAAAAAATCCGTAAGATATTTCAGCAGTGACTTGAAACGTGTTTAATATTTTAATTATATTAAAATCCTTGACAAATCATGATTTCTGTGATATAATATTATATATGCTTGTGTAGCACAGTTGGTAGTGCATTTCACTCGTAATGAAAAGGTCGTGGGTTGTCAATAAAGCGACGTTCACCCTACCAAGCCGGACACAGCAGTCTTACATCAAAATTAAATATCAATGCTACTGTGGCTCAGCCGGTAGAGCAGCTCACTCGTAATGAGCAGGTCGCCCGTTCGAATCGGGTCAGTAGCTCCATATAAAAACCGCTTAAAATAGACGTTTTAAGCGGTTTTTGTTGTCCCAAGTGTTATTGCGACCCCTTGCGTTGTATAAGGTGACGTTTCATTTTTATTTAAAATGTAGTGTATTTGTAAAAAGAGAAATTGAGAGATCACAGTGGAAAGCAAAGAAAAAAGACTGTTGAATGATTGACTAATTGTGCAAAATGTGGTATAATAAAGCTATGAATACCTTGATGAATGCGAGGTGGGAGGTCTTAAATGATAACAGGTATCATTAAAAATAAAATAGATAAAATATGGACGGATATATGGGCAGGCGGCATTACAAATCCGCTGACTGTTATTGAGCAGCTTACGTATCTGATGTTCATTCGTTCTCTCGATGAAAAAGAGCTTGAATTAGAGGAGTTTGCCAACCTGACAGGTGAAACTGCCGACCTTATTTTTCCTCAATCAGAGATAGGACAGGCTATGCGTTGGAGCAAATTCAAGAACAGGGATTCCCGTAAGATATTTGATCTCATCTCTCAGCGTGTATTCCCTGCTGTCAAGAAAATGAAATACGGAAAGCTGCCCGACTTTGACGAAAAAGGCGAACTTATAGAAATTCCCAATCGTGAGGACGGCGAACAGGTTCAGACAGCTTTCACTCGCTATATGGACAGTGCGGTATTTGTTATCCCTAATCCACAGGTATTGCAGAAAATCATAACAGGACTTGACGATCTTTATGAACACGACATAGCTGATTTCGATATGCAGGGTGATCTGTACGAGTATATGCTCGGCAAGCTTTCTATGGCAGGTCAGAACGGACAGTTCCGCACACCTAAACATATTCGTGAGATGATGGTGGAGCTTGTTGCACCGACTCCCGATGACCAAATATGCGATCCTGCCTGCGGTACAGCCGGATTCTTGGTTTCGGCAGCGGAGTACATAAGAAGTCATTATGAAGATACAATGACTGAGGAACAATGGCATGATTTCAGTACCAAGACCTTTACAGGCTACGATACCGATCAGACTATGCTCCGTATCTCTGCTATGAACCTGATGCTCCATTCGATCACGAACCCCGATATTGACTACAAGGACAGTGTTTCCAAGCAGAACAATGTAAGCGGAAAATATACGGTATGTCTTGCAAATCCGCCGTTCAAGGGTTCTGTTGACGCAGAGAGTATCAACGATAATCTGAAAGCTGTCACCAACACGAAAAAGACGGAATTGCTATTCCTTGCACTGTTTCTTCGTCTGCTGCAAAAGGGCGGTAGATGCGCTTGTATCGTGCCTGACGGAGTGCTGTTCGGCTCGTCTAAGGCTCACAAGTCCATACGCAAGGAGCTTATTGAAAATCATCAGCTTAAAGCCGTTATTTCTATGCCCAGCGGTGTTTTCAAGCCTTATGCAGGCGTTTCCACGGCTGTGCTGGTGTTTGTCAAGACCGATGCAGGCGGTACGGATAATGTATGGTTCTATGATATGAAAGCGGACGGTTTCTCTCTTGATGATAAACGTTCGGAAATTGCCGACAACGATATTCCCGATATTATTTCCCGTTTCCATAATCCTAACGGTGAAAAGGACAGAGAACGCACTGAGCAGAGCTTCTTTGTGCCGAAGCAGGAAATCGTCGACAATGATTACGACCTGTCAATTAACAAGTACAAAAAGACAGAGTATGTGGCTGTGGAGTATCCTCCTACAAGTGAGATCATGGCAGACCTTGACGGCTTATATAAGGAGCTGGGCAATGTGATTTCGGAGTTAGGGGGATTGTTGAATGAGTAATACGGCATTTTTGGAAGATATATGTGAAATCCTTGACAGTCAGCGTGTTCCAGTAACTTCAAAAGACCGTACAAAAGGGATTTACCCATACTATGGAGCAAACGGTGTACAAGACTATATTGATGATTATATTTTTGATGATGAATTAGTATTACTTGCTGAGGACGGTGGCTATTTTGGCTCAAAAGAAAAGCCTATTGCATATCGTGTATCTGGAAAATTTTGGGTAAATAATCATGCCCATGTTTTGAAAGCTAAAGATTGCATTGATATTGATTATTTATGTTATTCTCTTATGTTCTATGATGTTAGCTCATTAGTTAATGGCGCTACAAGACAAAAGTTAAATCAAGCAGTAATGCGTAAAATGACAATTCCACTTCCAGAATTGGAACAGCAATATGAAATCGTTTCAAAGCTCGACAAAGTAACTCACACTATCGTCCTCTGCAATCAGATAATCGAAAAGTTGGATTTGTTTGTTAAAGCGAGGTTTGTGGAGATGTTTGGGGATATTTACACAAACAAATATAACTTTCCGATATGCCAGTTATCAGACTACATTTTTTTTTTGACCTCTGGTTCTCGTGGCTGGGCTAAATATTGTGTTGATGATGGTTCAGAATGGTTCATAACAATAAAGAATGTCAAAGATTGCAAAATCACAACGGATAATATTCAACCCGTAAATGCTCCTGACAATATGGAAGCTAAGCGAACAAAAGTAGAAGAAGGCGATCTTCTTATCAGTATAACTGCTGATTTAGGACGAACAGGTGTAGTAACACGAGAAATAGCAGAACACGGGTCATATATAAATCAACACCTTACTTGCGTTAGATTAGAGCAATCTAAACTTATGCCACTGTTTGTGGCATGCTTTATGGAAAGTGATTCGGGTAAAGCTCAGTTTGAAGCTAAAAATCAAACAGGTGTAAAAGCAGGATTGAACTTTGATTCCATAAAATCGTTGAAATTATTGATACCATCTCTTGACTTACAAGAGCAATTCGTTGCCTTTGTAGAGCTGATTGACAAATCAAAATCAGCAGTTAAACAGGTGCTTGAAAAGGCTGAAACGCTTAAAAAGGCACTTATGCAGGAATATTTTGGATAATAAAGGAGAAAAGTCATGAATGGTTATACAATAAAGCCTTCAATTGAGCCGAATGATAAATATGAAAAAGCAAAACAGGATGTTATTCAAGCGACTAAATCTGTGCAAGAATTAACACTTCAACAATGTCAAAAATTAGTACTAGAGTTGTTTGGATATGAAGCGGTAATGCAAATATGTAAATGTATGCAACAATGTAATGAGGATGAAAAACATGATTAAGTTGGGAAAAGATAAATTCTATGATAACTTTTTAAAAGAACCTACTAAGGATAATTTAAGAAAATTTTTGAAAGATGCATGTGGAGAATTAGATGAAGTAGATTTTAAAGCCGAATGGATTGAAAAAGGTCATTTGGCAAAGACAATGCTCGCTATGGCAAATTCTCATGGTGAAATTATTATTGTAGGTGTGAAAGAAGAAGAGGATGGAACAATCACTCCTATAGGTATTTCAGATTTTAAGGACAAAGCTGTTGTTAATAATGAAATATCTAAATATATCCCACCAGAGCTTGACTATGAAATTTTTGATTACAGTTATGATACATCAGAATATGAAGCTGTACAAAACAAAAAATTTCAGTTGTTGATTGTACATGATACACCTGATAGATTGCCATTTATTTCAAGGAGTGCAACTACTAATCTTGAAAAAGATACGATTTATATAAGACGAGGAACTAAATGTGAAAAAGCCTCTGCTTCTGAAATTGAAAGACTATTAGAATATAAGATTGGCACAATTTTTAAAGAAACATCCAATTTATCTTTAGAACAACACTTGCAACAACTGAAAATTCTGTATGCTGAGTTACCTAAAAAAGTGGAAGTTTTAGTACGAAAAGGCAAGTCAAATATGGCTGCACTTGGTATAGCAGCTACTCTACGAAGTCTTAACATATTTGGAGAACCAGACCAATATGAAGAAATTGATAATCCAGATTATCCAGAAGAGAGTTATGAGGCTTTTATTGGGCGAATGATCAAATCTAAAAAACTAAAAATTGAAAAATGCCTTGATTTAAAATAATATGAAAGGAGAAAGTCTATACGGATAAAATAAAAGAACAAAAAGACTGTAAAATTGATAATTCTTCATCAATTGACCTCTCTGAATTTAAGACAAGAAAAATCTATATTGACACTAAACTGAAACGCACGGGCTGGAAGTTCGGCGGTACTGATTCAGATGTATGGGAAGAATACGAAGTGAACGACATGAACGGCATTCTCGGTCAAAAAGGCTATGCCGACTATGTTCTGTTCGGTCGAGACGGACTTCCTCTTGCCGTTATTGAAGCAAAGACCCGAATATCGGCAGAAAACAGGCGGTTCTCTACGCCGATTGCTTAGAGCGTAAATTTGGGCGCAGACCGATGATGTTTACTACCAACGGATTTGAAACATACTTCTGAGACGATCTGACCTCTCCGCAGAGAAAAGTAAGCGGCTTTTTCACGAAATCAGACCTTGAAAAACTGATGAACCGCAGAGAAACAAGAAAAAAGCTGAATACCGTAAGAATAAGCGATAAAATTACCGACAGGTATTATCAGAAAGAGGCTATCCGTGCAGTATGCGACCATATTGAGCAGGGATTCCGCAAGGTTCTGCTTGTTATGGCGACAGGTACGGGCAAGACCAGAACAGCTTCAAGTCTGACAGATGTGCTGAGCCGCGGCGGATATGTTACAAATATTCTTTTTCTTGCGGACAGAACGGCACTTGTAAAACAAGCAGACGATTTCAAGAACTATCTGCCTGATATGTCGCTGTGTAATTTGTGCAGCAACAAGGACGACAGAAATGCCCGTATTGTCTTTTCGACCTATCCCACGATACTGAACGCAATAGACAGCACGAAAACAAAGGACGGTGTGCCGCTGTTTTCACCTGCTCATTTTGACCTTATCATCACAGATGAAAGTCATAGAAGTATTTTCAAAAAATATCGTGCGATCTTTGAGTATTTCGATGCGATCATGGTAGGCTTGACCGCTACTCCGAAAACAGATGTTGACCGTAATACATACGATTTTTTTGAGGTCGAGAACGGCGTACCGACTTATGCTTACGATTACGAAACAGCGGTATATATCGATCATGTTCTTGTGCCGTATTATAATTATGAGGTCAAAACAAAGTTCATTGAGGAGGGTATCACCTACGATGACCTGTCCGATGAGGATAAAGAGCGATATGAGGACGATTTTGCAGAGGACGACTATATTCCCGACTTTATCCCCTCGGCTCAGCTCAACAAATTTGTGTTCAACGAAACTACTGTCGATACCGTCCTGCAAGACCTTATGGAGCGCGGTATCAAAGTCCATGGCGGTGACAGGCTCGGCAAGACAATAATTTTCGCACAAAATAAGGAACACGCTGAATTTATCGTACAGCGTTTCAATAAGCTCTATCCGAAATATAATGGCACATTCGCCCAGCGTATCACCTGTGATGACAGCTATGCACAGACTGTTATTGACGATTTCAAGATACCCGACAAAATGCCTGTTATAGCCGTTTCAGTGGATATGATGGACACGGGCGTTGATGTTCCCGAATGTGTAAACCTTGTATTTTTCAAGAAAGTACGCTCCAAAACGAAATTCTGGCAGATGATAGGCAGAGGTACAAGACTTTGTAAAGACCTCGCCTTTATCGACGGTATAGACGGAGAGTATGAGGGCAAGTGTCGTTTCCTAATATTCGATTACTGCGGTAATTTTGAGTATTTCAGGGAAAACCAGAACGGCTATGAAACGCTGGAAACAAAGTCGCTTACCGAAAACATATTTTGTAAACAAGTGCGATTGATAGCTGCTTTGCAGGATAGTGCTTTCTCCGATGATGAACATCAAGCTTACCGCAAGGAGCTTGTTGATGTTTGCTATAACGGTGTAAATGAATTATCCCATGACCTTGTATCGGTTCGCCTGAAAACAGAATATGTTGAAAAATTCAGAAAAGCGGATAGCTGGCAGGCTTTGTCTGATATAGACAGATATGAGCTTGAAAAGCACATCGCTGCGCTTATCACAACAATAGATACTGACGAATATGCAAAGCGTTTCGATAATTTTATGTACAGTATGATGCTGGCAAATATAGATAAGCTGCCGACCATGAATTATCTGAAAAAACAGCTTTGCCTTACTGTCGAATTGCTTGAACGCAAGTCTACTATTCCGCAGATCAAGCAAAAACTCACTCTGATAAAGGATATTCAGACAGATACATTCTGGAAAAATATCAGCATTCTCACAATGGAGAAAGTACGGCAAGAGCTTCGTGACCTTATACAGTTCCTTGTGGACGGAGATGGATCAAAGCCTAAGATTTTCACAAGACTCGACGATCTGGTGCTTGAAAGTAAAGAGGGCGATGCATTGGGTGTTGCATATGACTTTGAGGACTATCGCAAAAAAGTCAACCGCTATGTTGAGGAACATAAGAACGACACTGTAATCTATAAGCTGAATCATAATATTCCGCTTTTAAAAGAGGACTATGCAGAGCTTGAACGGATATTTACTCATGAGCTTGGTGACAGAGAGGACTATAAGCGTGAGTATGGTGATACACCTTTCGGTCTGCTGATCCGTAAGATAGCAAAGCTCGATTACGAAAGTGCTATGGCTGCATTTTCGGAATTTATCAATGACAGTTCACTTAACCAAAAACAAATTGAATTTATCCTGAAAATCATCAATCATATTGAAAACAACGGCTATATCGAGGATATTAAGATTTTGATGAAACCGCCGTTTGATAAGCCGTACAGCTTTATCAAGATGTTCGATGCAAAGACAAGAAATACGATATTAAAAACTATCGAAAGTATCAAGAACAACGCTCTGCAAGTGGTAGCATAGACAAGAACGGCTCGAATTAAAGGTCAAAGATATTATGGATTACACATATCATTACACATCGCCTCTTGGCGGTATAACGCTTGCAAGTGACGGCAAATCCCTGACAGGATTATGGTTTGATGGTCAGAAACATTTTGCCGATACCCTTAGTGCCGAAAACAGTGAAGTTAAGTTGCCGATATTTGAGCAGACTATTAGCTGGCTTGATATTTATTTCAGCGGCAACGCTCCCAATTTCACACCACCGTTGAAAATGCGGACAACGCCGTTTAGAAAAGCTGTGTGGGAAATTATGCTGACGATACCATACGGAGAGACTATGACCTACGGCAAGATTGCAGACAGAATAGCAAAGCAGAAAGGGATTGAACGAATGTCAGCACAAGCTGTTGGAGGAGCTGTTGGACGCAACTCGATCTCGCTTATTATTCCTTGCCACAGAGTAATAGGTACAAACGGCAGTCTGATAGGTTATGCAGGAGGTATTGATAAAAAGATCAAGCTTTTGACTTTGGAAAAAGCGGATTTGTCAAGATTGTTTGTTCCGAAGAACTGAATATTGCCGTGATTTATTCATATGGCAAGGTGACTACGGCAGTTAATATAACTACAAAGAATGCTTGATGTACTTATAGGTGAAAATAAGAATTTGAAAGTCATTCCGTCAGATAATGTTTAAATGTATGAAATTATTTTTAATATTGGATTGATACCACCATGTCACAGTGACACGGCTAAACTATACAACAGCTCCCTATGTCAACTAAAAAATATATATGCAAAATAGAAAAATGTTTTCAAAAGCCTTGACAAACGTTTAAAAATGACATACCATAGAATTGGGAGCATGGCAGAAATTGCCCGCAAAGATTTAAGAGTCTTTGCGGGCTTTTTGTTTTGCAGAGATTTTTAATCTAAAATCAAGAAAGGTGGATTGATATAATGGAAAGGTTGGATACCAGATCCTGCGAAGAAATCATGACAACTGTGTACAAGCCAATTGAATTTGTTGTTGACGGTTTGATTGCAAAGGGATTGTATATCCTTGCAGGAGCGCCGAAGGTCGGTAAATCGTGGCTGTCGCTTGATATCTGTCTGAGTATAGCAAAAGGAGAAAAGGTACTTGATCATGAAACGAAATGCGGAACGGCTTTGTATCTGTGCCTAGAGGACAGCTTTGAGCGAATACAGAAACGGTTGTATGAGCTGACAGACGAGCCGACTGAAAATCTGTACTTTGCTATCATGGCTGATACGATAGGCAGCGGTCTTGAAAATCAGATTGAGAAATTCAAAGCAAAGCATCCTGGTTTGAAAATCGTTGTGATCGATACCCTGCAAATGATTCGTGAATCAACTGAAAATAGTTATGGCTCGGACTATAAAGAGTTGTCTGTTTTGAAAGTTCTTGCGGACAAGCTGGAAATCGCAATCGTACTTGTGCATCACACACGAAAGTGTTCCGACAGCGATCCGTTCAATATGATTTCAGGTTCGACAGGGTTAAGCGGTTGTGTTGATGGAAGTATGGTTCTTGTTGAAACCAAACGAGGCAGTCGAAAAGCAAAGCTGCACTGTGTCGGACGTGACATTGAAAATGCTGAAATCAATTTGCTGTTCGACAGCGAGTTGAAAAAATGGAACGTCACTGACGAACCGACTGCTCCAAAAAACAAGGACAACATTTTTCTCTCTGCTGTTTATCTGTTCATCAAAGAGAAGATTCATTTCGAGGGTACGGCTACAGAACTTGTTGAGCAATTAAAATCAGTCACCGATGAAAAATTTTTTTCAAATAGAGTAACTCGTGATCTTGTTCAGAATGGTTATGAAATGAGAAAGTATGGAATTGATTTTAAACACAAGCGAACTCATTCGGGTAGAATAATATGTCTTGATTATCGTGCGGAGCGTGACGGTAGTGACGGTAAAAACGGCAGCGTAGTTACTGTCACGAAACGGCTTGCCGAAGTGTCACAAACGTCTGTATAACGCTGATTACAGTGCGTGTCAGTAGAAATAAGGAATTATTTTTTGCTGTCACGGTTTGTGGTTACTGTCACGCAAAAGCAAAGCGAATTCTGCCCGAATTTGCCCTCCAATTTTAAGTCGGGCAAGTTTTATCGGTAAAGCATCATGAAACGGCACACAAGCCAACGTGGAGCGTTTGTGGGCGAGAAATCAAAGTTTTGAAAAGGTGATAAAAAGTATCAATCTGACATATTGCACAAATTCATTTTTTGAGGGCATCTCAGGAACTCAGAGTAATGTATTGCAAGTTAAAGCATAGGGGTCGTAAGCCCCCTATGCGTTCACAGCGGACGGCAAAGCCGACCTCATATCGGAAAAAACTTTCTTTCCGATTTAGGGGTTGTACGTTCACCTAACTGCGTAACTTCGGGGTTGCAAGTAGCTGTAAAGGCTAAAAACTGCCGAATTATCAGGAGTTGTTGGATGTATTTAACGAATTTTGCACAGTATCAACTGCAAAAATTTATTGCCGTTGGTGAATAGACTTCCGCATAAAAGTGTGGTATCCTTGTAGGCTGGCAAGGAGGTGACCACGTGAAAATATTTGAGAACTTTTACTATGGCAATATACGACCGTCCGAGCGATGTGTTCAAAAGGACAGCGAGTATGATCGGATGAGGAAGGAATGGCAAAAGCTTCATGAAGAGTTTACTGAGAATTTTTCTGAGGACAAGATGAAAAAATTCAATGAATTGATCGACCTTCAAGGTCATATGTCGGAGATCGTAGCTTCTGAGAATTATATGCAAGGCTTCCGTCATGGAGCAGAAATGATACTTGATGTGCTGTTCAGAGAAAGTAAAAACATCAAGTAAAACGACTATAGAAGATTACAGAGAGGGCGATTCGTCCTCTCTAAATCTCTTGAAATAAAATAACAGGAGGTATAGAAAATGTATCAGATGAATAAAAACACAGGACGTAATGAGAGGAGCGTGATACCATTTTGGAGAATATAAAAAACATAAAAAAGAAAGACCCAAAGTCACTGGCGAAACCGTTGTGCATGGATAATTCTGAGATTCAGGCGGCGGAATACCACGACCATTATATTGACGGAGTGACCTACAGAGTGTGGTCTGCATTTGAAGGCAAGACAAAAGCAGAGAAAAGTCTCGGAGAGCTTATGATCCGCAGGCTCGAATCGGGCAAAGATGTGGAAGAAGTTGTTGACGAATATGAACTGGAGATACAGCGTATCAACGAGGAAACTTGTAAATTATTTGAAGATGATATTGATATGTCTAAAGAAATAATGCTGCTGGATCTATAGTCCGTATTTAACAAAAATCAAGAGTCCCATTTATTGATTCATACAAACTTTAGAACAGCAGCCGGATTATGCTGGAATTGCAGAGCCGAATGTGGTATAATTGGCTCGTAAGGCTAAGCGTGTCCGGCTGTTGAGAAAGGAGCAGAAATATGGATAAACAGCAGCATTACAGCGCAGCGCTCTATTGCAGACTTTCGGTTGACGACGGAAACTACGGCGGAAGCGTCAGCATCGAAACGCAAAAAATTATGCTTGAGCAGTACTGCAAGGATCACGCAATCAAAGATTACACTTATTATTGTGACGACGGTTTGTCTGGAACTAATTTCAACAGACCGTCATTTCAGCAGATGTATAACGACATCAACACTGGAAAAATCAACCTTGTTATCGTGAAGGACCTGTCCCGATTCGGAAGAAATTATATCGAAGTTGGAGCATATGTTGAGGAGTTCAAGGAAAGCGGAGTACGATTTATAGCCGCAGATGATAACTATGATTCACTGGTAAACAGCGATGATCTGATGTTCCCAATGAAGAATGTTATCAACGAGCTGTATGCCCGTGACGTTTCTAAAAAGACCAAAGCCGCTAAGAAAGCAAAAGCCCGTGCAGGTCAGTATATCGGTTCAAAGCCGCCGTTCGGCTACAAGCTTGATCCGAATGACCGACATCACCTGATAGTTGACGAGCCTGCCGCAGAGGTTGTCCGCAGGATATTCAGGCTGGCGTCAGAAGGCGTAGGCTACAATAAAATGGCAAAAATATTCCGAGCAGAAAAAGTCCTTACCCCGATAGCATACTTCAATTTACACAATCCAGATTACTTCAAGTCAGACTACTGGCGAAAGGAATTCGACTGGCACGTTACATCTATCCGTGTGATTCTCAACAACGAGGTCTACCTCGGAAAGCTTGTGTACGGTAAGCAGCGATGCAAATCTATGAAAAGCAAAAGCGTTGTGAAGAATCCGAGAGAGGACTGGATAATTGTTGACAACTGCCATGAGCCTGTTATCAGTCAAGAGCTGTGGGATACTGTGCAGAAGATACTTAATTCCAAGCACCGTCCTGCCAAAACAGGAGAGGTTCAAATGTTCGCAGGACTGCTCTACTGCGCGGACTGCGGTCATGCACTCACCTACTCACAGAAGAAACGCAGTGACGGAACGTATCACGGAGCATACTCATGTTGGATGTACAAAACTCACGGCAAGGAATACTGTGCCTCCCACTACATCACATACAATACGATATACACCCTTGTGCTGATAGACGTTCAGCGTATACTGTTTGAGTATCGCAGTAACGAAAAAGGCTTTAAGCGTTTCCTCGACCGCAAATATCAGTCGTCCACCGAACGTGAAGCCGCCGGACTTCAAAAGGAGTACGAGAAGAAACAAAAACGCTGCGGAGAACTCGACAAGATTATCAGCAAGCTCTACGAGGACAGCGTACTGGGCAAGATTAGCGAGAGCCGTTTTGAAAGCATGTCACTGGAATACGAAAAGGCACAGGAAGAAATCCGCAAGGCTCTGCCGGAGCTGAAAATAAGGATTGAACATCTGAAAGAGAAGTCCAATTCGGCGGACAAGTTCATAAATGTGATACGCAAGTACACGATAATTGATAAGCTGGACGCTGCGATCCTCAACGAGCTAATCGATAAGATAGTAGTTCACCACAAGGAGAAGTCCGAGGACGGCAGCACCTATCAGCAGATCGAAATATTTTATCGCTTTATCGGAAAGATTGATAATTGAATCCGAATATGGTATAAGCGGCGAGCCGCCGCCTGCGAGTTCGCGCTGAAAATTTATTTATGGAAAATCATTTCTGCGCCTGTTGTAATTTCGCAGCTTTTATGTTATAATAATATCACGAAAGAAGGCGATAAAATGATCTATGAACTGAGACACTTCGATACAGCTCTCATGCAGTTTTCGGCTACCGAAGATACAAGCTCACCTGAGATAGAGATACTTTGGGTGAATGAAGAAAAAAAGGCATTACTGCCTCTTGATATGAACGCTGACAGTGACAGTATATCACGCTGGCTGAGACACAGGACGATACCAAAAAACCGCGCCTACGTTCACAGCTTTCTCAGCAAATGCGGACTCAATCTCAATCGCCCCATGAGCATTCTCAGCGTATCAAAGGGACTTTCCTTGAACGATTGCTACTGGGTGGTCGAGGAGGGGTTTGAGGGCAGCTTTGCGGAGTACAACTTGTACGACAACAGGTTCAGCAGAGTGCTTGGGCTTATCGCATTCACAGGCTATGGCAGCTCCGTGAGAACATCGCTTGCTTCATGTCCGGAGTTCACTACAAACGGTATGCTCCCGAAATGCTGGCGCAGAGAAAGCGGCAGTATAAAGCTATATAAAGGAGGTACGAGCGGAGCTTCCAACACGGGCAACGAGCCGTATTCGGAATTCTATGCCGCACAGATTGCGGAAATCCTCGGCATTAACGCTATCTGCTACGGACTGTCGAAATGGCAGGGCGAGCTATGCTCCACCTGTGAGCTTTTCACAAGCAAGGACTATTCATTCATGCCCGTAGGCAGACTCGTCACAAAGGGTGGAATGAAAGCCGTTCGGGAGTATTATGTATCGCTGGGCGAGGAATTCGTCAGCGCGCTTGATGATATGCTTGTGCTCGATGCGGTGATCTGCAACGTGGACAGACACTTCGGCAACTTCGGATTCTTGGTGGATAACCGCACGAATAAAATAGCCGCTCCTGCGCCGCTTTTCGACCACGGAAACTCGCTGTTCAATCTTGCAGGCAGGGACGCTTTAAGCTCGGGAAATGCTCTCTATGAGTATGCGGAAACTCTTGTACTGTGTGTTTATGACGATTTTATCGGAATGGCAAAAAATGTCCTCTCCAACAGGCACAGAGAAGGTCTCTGCAGACTGCTCAACTTCCGATTCAAGCGTCATTCGAGATATAACCTTGATAAAAAGCGGATTGATCTGATCGAGAATCAAATACACAAACGAGCAAAGGAATTGCTCGGATAACAATAAACGTCTCTTTAAATACAACTCATGGTCGCAGGTTCGAATCCCGTCACAAGCTCCATAGAAAACCGTCTGAAATGCGTATTTCGGACGGTTTTTTTATATATAATTGTCTGATTATAACAAATATCTCCGTACAGATTTGTGAAATGATACAAAAAATATAAAAAGTTCGTCTTTTTTGTCTTCTGAAATCACTTATATACGAACATTTTAAAGTGTTTAAAAAAATTTTATGGAGGCAAAAAAATGAAGAAAAACATTATAGTTGCGTGTATCTCGGCACTGACGCTTACGGCGGTATCGTGCAGTGAGGTGAAACAGACAGACATTCAGCAGGGAAGTTCTTCTGATATAAGTTCCAGCATATCAGAAAATACAGCTGACGGCTCTGCACCCGACAATGACGGCAAGGAAGACATATCAGAAAATACAGATGACAGCTCCGCACCTGTCAATGAAAACAAAGAAGACATAATCATCACAATGGCTGTGGGTTACAATAAGGAAAAAATAATTGAGGACGAAATATCAGCTTTTAATGAGGCAGATAACGGCTATCAGATTGTCACAAAGAATTATTCTTCTGATTTTTATGATGAGACTATTGACAGCGTTGTTTTAACGGAAGAAGACGCTCTGACAATTGACTTCAATCTTGTACAGGATATTATGAATACAGATGATATTGATATTATTGATACAAGCGTATTCGGTAATGAATCTAAATATGAAATTCTGAAGAATATGGGAGCGTTTGCGGACTTATATCCCTTTATGGAAAACGACCCCGAAGTAAACACTACTACCTTAAATCAGCACATTCTCAGTCTTAATGAGACAGACGGTAAACTCTGTTCTCTGCCTATGTCATATATAGCGAATACCATGGTAGGCGAGACAAGATATGTCGGCAACAAGGAAAACTGGACTGTTGACGAGTTTATTTCAGCATGGGAAAATATGCCGGAGGGTTCAACGGTAAACGGTTCTATAAACAGCGAGAATATCTATTATGATGTTCTTAGGTCAAACCTTGAATCATTCATAGACTATGAAAATGCAGAAGTCAATTTTGACTGTGCGGAGTTCAGAAAAATCCTTGAATTTTGCAACCGTTTTGAGAGCAACAACAATCAGAAAAGTACATATGTATATGACGCACCTAAAATGGTATCTTATCTTGACCTCAGCGGTATTAATGGAGCTAAATTATTCGGCGAAAACGGAAACGAAATATTACAGTTTACTAATCCGCCGTACACAATGGTAGGCTATCCGTCAGCAGACGGACAGGGAGCTTTTTTCCAGTCCGGAGGAAGCTATTCAATCAGTGCAAAGTCTTCCCCCGAAAAACAGAAAGGTGCATGGGAGTTTATCCGGCAGTTTTACACAGAAGATTACCAGACAAATTGTGCAGTCGGTGAAAAAACAGTAAGTTACATTGACGACAAGGAATATGTATATTATTCGTCTATGATGTCGGGATTCTGCATAAACAACAAAGCCTTTGATAATATCGCCCAGAGAACTATCGCCGGAGAGTTCGACAACGACACATATGTAATTGAGGGCGTTGAATACCCTAATCATTTTGTTACTCAAGAAGAAGTGGACAGGCTTGTGACATACCTTGACAGCATTGAAAGGTGGGAAACAAACCTTGACTATGAACTCTGGAATATTGTTGAAGATGAAGTAATGGCATATTTTGCCGGTGAGCATTCCATTGATGATACTATTGATATGATTCAGAACCGTGCTTCTATATGGATTAGCGAACACTGCTGATTTTTTATGTGATTATGCATAAAAAAGGTTGAAACTGCAATAAAATTATGTTATAATTATGACGTAACATTTTACTGCAAAGGAGAAAATTTCCATGAATATAGAAGTAACAAGAATAAATCATGAGATTTCAGAAAATCCGGAAAAGTATGTGCTGTCAGCCAATGAAGACTACATATACAGACTGCAAAAAATAGTTTCTGATATAATTCTTCATCAGAAAGAACGCCCTGTTATAGTGCTTGCCGGACCGTCGGGTTCGGGGAAAACCACCACAGCCCTTACAATCGGCAAACTTCTCACAGAATCCGGACACACAACACATACTATCTCAATGGATAACTATTTCTGTTCGCTTACTCCGGAAGAAAAACGCCTTTCGGCTCTCGGCAAGGTGGATTTGGAATCGCCACTGCGTGTAGACAAGGAACTGCTTAACTTCCACATTGAAAAAATAGGCAGAGGCGAGACAGTCGAAATCCCCCAATATAATTTCGGGTCTTCTTCCCGTGAACCCGTCGGCGTGCCTTTCCGTCGTGAACACGGCGAACTGGTTATTTTTGAGGGCATTCACGCACTCAATCCGGAAGTTATCACTGTGCCGGACAGTCAGATTTGCAAGATTTACGTAAGCGTAAGAACTCGTGTAACCTGTGGCGACATTATTCTGCACCCCTCTAAAATCCGTCTCATGCGTCGTATGATTAGAGACAGCAAATTCCGTCAGCGTTCTCTCCGTGAGACAATGAATATGTTTGAGAGTGTGGAGCAGGGCGAAAACAAGTATATTATGCCTTACAAACACCGCTCCGACTATGATGTTGACACTTTCGTACCCTATGAGTTGAGCCTTTATCGTGACAGTCTGCTTGAAAGTCTCCATGAAATGAATGACGTGCCGGAGCTTGCCGACATTACAGAAGTAATGGAAAATCTCCTGTCAGTAGAAAGCTCGGCAGTTCCTCCTAACTCTATGGTGCGTGAATTTATAGGTGACGGAGAATTTAACTGATTGTATGACAAAATTTATGCCAGTAAAGTATTGTAATAGCTTTACTGGCATAGTTTTGTTTATGTCTTCATATTATGTCAATATAATCTGGGTATTTTCCGGTTTTTTTATACTCATCCCAAGCATTTGAAGCAGATGCGTAAAGGTCATTCATATATTTAATATCATTTGACGTATCTTTTCCGACATATCTGTTTCCAGGACAATAAGTTTCCCACCTTGCGACATAATTATTTCCCTTTACTGCTTGAACGTCTTCTTCACCACAACCATTTATAAGTTCAAAAGAACCGTCTAAATTAAGCACTAAAACGTTATGGTGCGAATCATCACCGTTTTTAATAATCTCAATCAGATTTTCCTTATTAGGTGTCATAATACATATCTCCTTTCATAAAAATCATTTTCTACAATAGATATATAAATTTAATATATCTATTCTGTGGCATTCCTCATGGAATGCCTTTCTGTTTCAGTGTGTCCGATTTTACCAAAGCTGTTTTTCTGTGCTGGTCTTCAAGTTTGATATTTCAGCTTTGGTTTTCGGCTGACATCATTATTATAACATAGTTTATCATGTTCATCAATTCTTTTTTTGACAGAATATTTGTATATTTTATCATTTTTTTGTGTATTTTGTCTGATTATTTAATAATCTATAGGATAAATTTTTTGAAAATAAGCTGATAATTGATTTCAGAAAAGCCCTCTCACGTCGTCAAGGGTAAGAGACGGCTGTAATGCGAGATTTATTCCGAATGCTATAAGCTGTGCGGAACGTTCAATTAGGCGGTCTATTTCACGTGATGTCACCATCATATTAGGGATATTATCCGGCTCACAGTCGGTCAGATTTCTTATTATGGTGTGGGTGTCTATGACGGTCGGTACTCCTATGGCTATCACCGGAATGCCCATTATTTTTTCGGAAAGTTCCTTGCGTGAGTTTGCCACGCCACTGCCGGGAGATATTCCCGAATCGGAAATCTGTATGGTAGTTCCCAGACGGTTTACATCTGAACAAGCCAGAGCGTCAACCGCTATTATTCCTGCCGGTTTGATTTCTTTGCAGACGGCACTTATTATCTCGGCTGATTCAATGCCGGTCTGTCCGAGAACTCCCCCCGCAAACGTACTCACACGGCGGAGTGATTTCAGAAAATTATCAGTATTTCCGGCGAGTTCTTTTTCAAGGTGGCGTGTTGCAAGGACTTTTGCCGAGACCATAACACCCAGAGCGTCGGGGGTTATGTCTCTGTTTCCGAGACCGGCAACAAGTATATCGCCGTCCGGAATAAAATTTCTTATTTCTTCTGCCAGTTCGTGTACCATATCTTCATAGCTGTCCGAAAAGTTCATGAGGTTTTGTCCTTCAAGAGTGACATACCGTCCCTGACCTTTTCCGAGACTTCCGGCATAGCTGTCGTCGTCAAGGGTTATTTCTGTTATGCTGAAAATTCCGTCACGTCTGTGTATATGAACATTATCAGAAAAGCCCTCAGAAAAGCTTTCAACTGCAAGGTCTGTGCGTGTATTCATAAAAAAATCTCTCCTTATTGTGCAATATGCTTTATTTGTTGAAAAAAATATGTCATATTATTTCGGTTTTGCCTATTGCAAAGTTCAAAAAAAAATGTTATAATTATTATTGTCTCAGTAGGCAAGGTGTGCGTTGCACCTGCCGAGTGCGTAATTTTTGCGTACTTATTATCTGTAATATGCGGACTTTTTATACAGTCCGTCGAGGAGGTGTAACAAATGCCAAACATTAAATCTGCTAAGAAGAGAGTTAAGGTTAATGCAACCAAGGCTGCTGCTAATAAGGCTAGAAAGTCAAATCTTAAAACTGTTCTCAAGAAGGCTGAAGATGCTGAATCTATCAAGGTAGCTATCAAGAGAGTTGACCAGGCTTGTGCTAAGGGTCTTATGCATAAGAACAAGGCTGCAAGAAAGAAGTCTCAGCTCGCTAAGAAGCTTAACGCTGTAGGCTGATTCTTTTAATAAAACTAAAAAATATTCCCTGTCACAACTCACGGTCGGCAGGGGATTTTTTTATATATGAATATATCAAAAGAATAAGGCATACAGAGTTATGTAAAATAAAAAATATATACTGGTATGTTAAAAAAATATCACAGAACTATTGACAGCTTGACATAAATTGTATATAATAGTATTAGAGGGACGATTGATTTTTTCAGTCGTTTCACACATATAGACGGCTGAAATAACTGTCTGCTATTAAAAAAATTAATTTTTTAGGAGGTACAATTGCGATGTCACTGACAAATAATCAGAATGTTATCAAGTGGGTTGATGAGATGGTTGCTCTCTGTAAGCCCGAAAACGTTGTTTGGATTGACGGCTCTAAGGAACAGCTCGAAGCTCTCAGAAAGGAAGCTGTAGAAACAGGCGAAATGATTGAACTCAATCAGGAAAAGCTCCCCGGTTGTCTCTATCACAGAACAAACCCCAACGACGTTGCCCGTGTTGAAGACAGAACTTTTATCTGTACAAGAAACAAGGAAGACGCAGGTCCTACAAATAACTGGTGCGACCCGCAGGAAATGTATGCTAAGCTCTCAAAGCTCTATGACGGAGTAATGAAGGGCAGAACAATGTACGTTATCCCTTATTCAATGGGTCCTATCGGCTCACCTCTCGCTAAAGTGGGCGTTGAAGTTACTGACTCTATCTATGTTGTTCTCAATATGAACATCATGACAAGAATGGGTGCAGACGCTTTCAAGAATCTCGGCGACGTTTCCAATGACTTCGTAAGAGGTCTCCACTCTAAAGCTGATGTTAACCCCGACGAAAGATATATTGTACAGTTCCCTGAGGACAATACAATCTGGTCTATCAACTCTGCTTACGGCGGAAACGTTCTTCTCGGTAAGAAGTGCTTTGCTCTCCGTATCGCATCTTTCCAGGGTAAGAATGAAGGCTGGATGGCTGAACATATGCTTATTCTCGGCGTTAAGAAGCCCGACGGCGAAATCAAGTACATCACTGCTGCATTCCCGTCTGCTTGCGGTAAGACAAACCTTGCTATGCTCATTCCTCCGGAGGGATACAAGAAGGACGGCTATGAAGTATTCACAGTCGGCGACGATATCGCTTGGATGAAGCCCGGCGAGGACGGCAGACTTTATGCTATCAACCCAGAAAATGGTTTCTTTGGCGTTGCTCCTGGTACTAACGAAAAGTCCAACCCCAACGCTCTCCACTGCACAATGAAAGATACTATCTTCACAAACGTTGCTCTCAATAACGATGACAACACTGTATGGTGGGAAAAACTCGACAAGAATCCGCCTGTAAACGCTACAGAGTGGAAGGGTGCTAAGGTTAACGGCGTTGAGTACACAGCAGAGGGTAACACTCTTGCTCACCCCAACTCACGTTTCACTGCTCCGGCTGTAAACTGCCCATGCATTTCTTCTGAGTTCAATAATCCGGCAGGCGTTCCGATTTCTGCTATCATCTTCGGCGGTAGACGTGCATCTACTACTCCGCTTGTTTATCAGTCATTTGACTGGACACACGGCACTTACATGGGTTCAGCCGTTTCTTCTGAAACAACTGCTGCTGCTACAGGTGCTGTAGGCGTACTCCGTCACGACCCGATGGCTATGAAGCCTTTCATTGGCTACAATGTTGGCGACTACTGGGCTCATTGGCTCGAAATGGGCGAAAAGCTCGGCGATAAAGCACCTAAGATTTTCAATGTTAACTGGTTCAAGCAGGACGAAAACGGCAACTTTATCTGGCCGGGATTTGGCGACAATATGCGTGTTCTCGACTGGATTATCAAGAGATGTGAAGGCACTGTTGACGCTGAAGAAACTGCTATCGGTTATCTTCCTAAGAAAGAAGACATCAACGTTGAGGGTATCGAAGATGAGGTTACACCTGAAATCATGGATAAGCTCCTCGCTGTTGACAAGGAACTCTGGACTAAGGAAATCGCTGAAATGCGTAGATACTACAACGACGATATCGCTGCTAAGGGCGGTAAAGTTCCGGAAGCTCTCTATGCTGAACTCGATAAGATTGAAGCAAGACTTAACAAGTAATTTCTATATAACTTAAAATCAGAAGCCGTATGCAGTTGTAAAGCTGTGTACGGCTCATTGCTTATTAATAATAAGAAGAAGACCAGTATTATGAATGGTATAAAAAAATTTCTTGTTAAAAAATTAAAGATACTAACAGGAAAACCAAAGATATTATAAGTAAATTTTCTGATGAAACATTTATAGAATTAATCAATAAAGAAATCAACAGTAAAAAAAGCAATGCCGATTATCTTGCAATGCTTAAAGAAGAAGCCGGCAAAAGAGGTCTGTATTATTAAACAAAATCAGAATAAATACATATAAAAGGCTGTATTCTTTATAGAGGGTACAGTTTTTTTATAAAGGAGTTTTTCAATGAATATTTACATAGGAAACAGTTTGGAAGAAATAACAAAACAAAATTACAATATTGAATTTTCCGACGAATTACTTCATTATTTATATATCAACCGTAACAAAATCAGCATTGACATGAGTGCGTTGTTTGAAATCAATCCATATTCAGACAGTATTTTGAAATATCAGAATATTATTAAAATCCAAAATATCTGTGAACGTCTCACAAATATAGAAACAGCGGAAATTTTTCAGTCATACGAATACGGCTATGACGAAGCTTTCGACAGTGTAGACGGTTTGCGGAATATGGCTAAAAAAGCCTTGTCGGAAAATAAATGTCTCATTTTTATAGGAGACTGATTAGCATAAGATTTTTATTGTTAAAATAAACTGTACTCTTTCAGAGAATACAGTTTTTTGATTTTGTGTGTAATTTTTATACAGCACTTGCATTATTAAAAAGAATATGGTAGAATATAGTTTATAATAAATCAAAACAAGAAAGGATTAATAATGGATAATTCAGATTTATGGAAAATCGTGCTGGTAGTAATCATGATGATTTTTTCAGCACTCTTTTCAAGCACAGAGACAGCATATTCAAGTGTAAACAAGCTAAGGCTCAAGAACTATGAGGCTCAAGGCAACAAAAAAGCAACTACTGCCCTTAAACTCGCCAACAAGTTTGACGAAGTACTTACTGCCGTTCTGATAGGCAACAACATAGTAAATATTGCCACGTCGTCAGTCAGTACGCTTTTGTTTGTGAGCATATTCGGAAAAAGCGGTGCGGGCATATCGACTGCTGTTATTACAGTGCTTGTGCTTGTTTTCTGCGAGGTACTCCCGAAATCATACGCCAAAAGAAACGCCGAAAAATTAGCTCTGCTTTTTGCAAAACCTCTTTCAGCACTGGTTACTGTTCTTAAACCGGCTGTATTTGTTCTGAATAAAATATCGTCACTTCTGTCTTCGGGCGAGGAAGCACCAAGCGTTACGGAAGACGAACTGAAATATATGATTGACGAAATCGAGGAACAGGGCGTTATCGAGGAGCAGGAAAGCGAACTGGTTAAAAGTGCTTTGGAATTTGACGAAATATCCGTTGATGAGATACTTATTCCACGAGTAAAAGTAGTAGGCGTTGAAATAGGTACTACCATAGACGAGATAAAGGAAATTTTTACAACCGAAATGTATTCAAGGCTTCCCGTTTATGAAAAGAGCCTTGACGACATAATAGGCATTATCACCAACAAGGCTTTTTTCAAGATGCTCGTCGAGGGCGGTGACGATATAATGTCAATAATTCAGAAAGTTCCGCATATACCCGACTGCAAACTTATAAGCGAAGCTATGCGTGATATGCAACGTTCAAAGGTACATCTTGCGGTAGTCATAGACCAGTACGGCGGTACAAAGGGCATTGTCACCCTTGAGGACATAATAGAAGAACTCGTCGGCGAAATATACGACGAGGACGATGAAATTGTTACACGGATAGTTAAACTTGCACCTAATAAATTTGAAATCGCCGGCGACATGAGTGTAAATGATATGCTCGAACAGCTTGGGCTTGACGAGGAACTTGTACAGACTAAATATAATTCCGTCGGGGGCTGGGTTACTGAGGTAATGGAACACATTCCCGAAAAGGACGAAACAGCTAAAACAGGTATTTTCCGGCTCACTGCCTCACAGGTTAACGAACAGACTATAGAAAAAGTAATACTTGAAATACTGAATCCCGACGAACCGGAAGAATAAAATACTGTTTTGGTTTTCTGTTATGATGAAAAATTTCCTGAAGAGTTAGTTAATAGTCATTTTGCACAAGAGCGTTGTATTATACTTGTTTAAAACATAGAAATTCATAGCTTTCACAACATTTTCACCATTTTCTTCTTGAAATATGTTCATAATATGGTATAATATAACTATAGTAAAAACACAGGAGGTAATTTTCCAATGCAGAAAAAAATCATCACAATAGAACGTCAGTACGGAAGTGGCGGTAGTATTATTGGAAAACTTACCGCCGAAAAACTCGGAATAAACTGCTATAACAGGCAGATTCTTGATATGACAGCCGAAAGGTGCGGTATCGCTCCGGAACATCTCGAAACAGCAGAAGAAAACGTCCCCACAAGCTTTCTGTATTCTCTGCTTATGTCCGCTAATCCTGCTCGCTCAATGGAAGATAACCTGCCTCTGTCTGATAAGGTATTCCTCATGGAGAGCAGAATAATAAATGAAATCGCCGACACAGAAAATAGTTTTGTGCTTGTCGGAAGATGTGGCAGTTATGTGCTTGAAGAACGAGGATGTTTTAACGTATATATATACGCACCTGTGGAAGACCGCATAAAGCGTGCTGTGAAAGAATACGGAATCCAAGAAAATAAGGCTGAAAGCATTATGAAAAAAGCCGACAAACGCCGTGAAACTTTCTATAATGTCAATACCGGAAGAATATGGCAGGATAAAGACCAGTATTCTTTATGTCTCAATAGTGCTGAACTCGGCGACGAACTCTGTGCCGAAATCATCGTTAAGGCTTACAGGGAATATAATAAAAGATTTGAAATATAGTCAACCGCAATTCCAATGGCTTTAGACGTTAGGTTAAGGTTGACAAAAATAAATATTTGTGATATGATAAAGAAAAGGTTTTCAAAAGTTGTTCGTAAAACAGCAGTACCGCAGGGACTGTGGAAAGGGTTCGTCTCATAAAAAACCATATCCTTGGAAACTGATGTCTGTAAAACAAAATCCTTTTTAGGTTAGACGGACTAAAGGAAACTCATTGACTTTAGACAATGGGTAATTCACAAATAATCGGGTACGTGTGTACCTGAAAAGCTGTCCGCATTTGTGACAGTTTCTCAGATACTCACTGAAAATATCTCTCTTTTTTTCAGAAAAGCTCTGCAATTTTGTGCGGAGCTTTTTTGTATACTTCTTAAATTATTGCAGACAATAAAAAAAAGACAAAAAGGAGATGTTTTTTCTGCAATGAGTATTGTTCTTATACGCTCGGTTATTCTCTACATTCTGGTTATATTTTCAGTACGGCTTATGGGAAAACGTCAGCTCGGCGAACTCCAGCCCTCTGAGCTTGTTATAACCATTCTTATATCAAATATAGCCACACTGCCCCTTGAAGATACTGACATACCGCTGTCACTGGGAGTTACTCCTATACTTGCTCTTGTATGCTTTGAAGTGATAGTTTCATGGCTTAATCTTATTTTCCCGAAATTCCGCAAGATGATTTCCGGCAGTCCTAAAATTATTATCCGCAACGGCAAGACAGACCCCGCCGTACTCAGAGAATTACGCTTTTCTGTTGACGACCTTATGATGTCCCTCAGGGAAAAGGAAGTCTTTGATATTGAGGATGTGCAGTTTGCCATAGTGGAAACTACCGGTAATATTTCCGTGATGAAAAAACAAACGTCAGACACTCCCGACAGAAACGACCTGCAAATAAAAACCAAAAATTATGACCCTCCGCAAGTTGTAGTATCCGACGGCAAAGCTATTCCAC
The DNA here is from genome assembly GCA_023667045.1 of Ruminococcus flavefaciens. Classification (GTDB taxonomy): domain Bacteria; phylum Bacillota; class Clostridia; order Oscillospirales; family Ruminococcaceae; genus Ruminococcus; species Ruminococcus flavefaciens_AC. The sequence goes on from JAMPAU010000003.1 coordinate 202,505, forward strand.
AGGCTGTAAAGGTAATGGGACTTGACGGCAGTGTGGAAAAAATCTTAAGTTCAGTGAATCTTAAACTGAATGACGTTTTTATAATGACAGCCGATACACAGGGACATTTCTTTATTGTTGACAAGGCAGGAAACGCTCCCGTTATTATTGAAAAAGGAGATAAAAAATAATGGCACGTATAAAAATAAGTTCCGGTATATTGTGCGTACTCGTCGGACTGAGTATATTCTTTGCGGTATGGATAAACAACAGGTGCAGTTATATGCTTTCTGAAATAACAGAAATATGCAGTCTGCTTGACAGCGGAGACACCGAAAGGGCAGTACAGCTTGCCGAATCGCTTGACGAGGAGTGGAATAATTTTCGGAAAAAAGCAACTGTCATGCTGAAAAACAATGAACTTACAGAAATCGACTGTATCAGTTCGGGAATACCTTATCTTATTGAAAATGATAACGATGAAAGTTATGCAAAGCTTATGGAATTTCAGTATATGCTTATAATGCTTAAAGACGGTGAAGTCCCCACGCTTACGAGAGTATTATAAAAAACGGACAGTTATATAACTGCCCGTCTTATAAACTAATATTTCAGATATTCAATTCTTCACGTTCATGCAGGATAGCTTTTCTTTTAGTATATTCTGAAAATTTATATCTATATCTTGCCAACTGTCCAATCCTTGCAATCAAGATTGTCACAAAACCGCTGTGCGTAATATAATGTAATTCTTCATCGTCTCTATATCCGGTATTCACGATAAAGATTTTTTCTATAATATAGTTTTAAGCTTGATAACAGTAAAAATAAATTTTCTTAAAAGAAAGGGGATAGGTTTTTGAATTTGTCAGAAAAAAAGGTTATTCTTCTTTCTGAGAATCTGCATTTACGTCCTGTGCCTGTGCTTTGAGGAGGTCTCTGATTTCGGTCAGCAGAACTTCTTCTTTAGAGGGTTCTGGCACAACTTCTTCCTGCTTTTCTTCTTCTTTTTTCTTGCCGATGTGCATTATTGTGTTTATGCCTTTCATAAGCAGGAAAAGCACAAAAGCCATGATAAGAAAGTTTATCACTGCCGTAAGAAAAGCACCATAATTGAGAGCCTGTCCAGTATCGCCGAGTTTTATTTTTCCGGCAACCTCAGCACCGCCTATGCAGTTTATCAGAGGATTTATAAAACTCTCAGTCAGCGAGGTTACAATATCCTGAAAAGCCGCACCAATAATAACACCTATAGCTAAATCCATAACATTGCCTTTAAGGGCAAAAGCTTTAAATTCCTGTAAAAATTTCTTAATCATAAAAAATCACCTTTTTTATATTTTTTTCGACATTTTTAGATTCAAAGTATACAGACAGGTAATATGTTATTACAAGTCCGGTATACTGGGAATATCATTGTTTTCTTTTTTGACAGATTTTCTTGCCTGCATATATTCCGGAAGTTCAATCTGGTCAAGTTCGTCAACGTATTTTTTCTTTTTGGGCAGAGCCTCAACAGCATGGTCTGCTTCTGCCATAGTAACTTTTTTACGTTCAGAGACATAAGTTTCAAGCTTGTCGGGGTCTGCCGAGCCAGCGTCTCCCATTCTTATACGGCTTTTGTATGACATTTTCGGGTTAAGCATTCGTGAATCAACGCTTTTGGTGCTGTTCATTTTAACGCTTCTGCCGTAAGTTTTTTTATCTCCCAAATCGTTTGAGTTTGAGCTTTCGGCATTACGCATATACATTCTGTTGAATTTACTGGAATTATTAGGTATGAGCTTTTCTGAGTCATCAATCTGCACGTCGGTCATGTAAACTTTCTTTTTCTTTTCACGTTTTTTCAGACTGCTTATATCAAGATTTCCTAATGATACGTCGCCCATATCGGAAGACTTTTCAAAAAAATCTTCTTCTTTTTTTGCTGTATTGTTGTTTTTTTCGTCGTCCAGAAAATCAATAAACTTTTCTGAAGTATCGTCAGACTGTTTAGGAGTACTTGCCGGCTGAATACTCGGTTGTTGTGTTTGTGGATAAGCTGACGGTTGTGAATAAATCGGCATACCATTCTGGTCATAACCCATAAACTGTGGTTGCTGATAGACCGGCTGTTGTGAGTAAACCGGCATACCGTTTTGGTCGTAACCCATAAACTGCGGTTGCTGATAGACCGGTTGTTGCGAGTAAACCGGCATACCGTTTTGGTCGTAACCCATAAACTGCGGTTGCTGATAGACCGGTTGTTGCGAGTAAACCGGCATACCATTCTGGTCATACCCCATAAACTGCGGAGGTACGCCGTACATATCGTTATATGGTGGAGCAGGCAACGGTACAGAATTATTTGTATAATCTGAATATGGTTGTGATGTTAAAAGTTCTTCATTGTTTTCGTTTCGACCACCGAAGTCATATTCCTCAACTGGAGTATTATTATCGTTGCGACCGCCGAAGTCATATTCCCCAACTGGAGTATTATTATCGTTGCGACCGCCAAAGTCATATTCCCCAACTGGAGTATTATTGTCGTTGCGACCGCCAAAGTCAAATTCCTCAACCGGAGTGTTATTATCGTTGCGACCGCCGAAGTCAAATTCCCCAACCGGAGTGTTATTATCGTTGCGACCGCCGAAGTCATATTCCTCAACCGGAGTGTTATTATCGTTGCGACCGCCGAAGTCAAATTCCTCAACCGGAGTGTTATT
>JAMPAU010000040.1 GCA_023667045.1 Ruminococcus flavefaciens
CAATGTATTTACGTTCACCGTTTATATAAATAACTTCATCATCACACATGATTGCACCGCCTTTCGACTTCGATTATATAGTTTGGTGGTTCTCGCTGAATTGAATATTTTTGCTGTAGCAAATGCACGCACACATGACCGTGATTCAGATACAGCATACCGACCCAACAGTCAGTTTTGCCTGTTTCGTCCATTGCATGGATTTCTGCGGCATACTGACCGTCGGTTTTATCAATCGGCAACCTGAATTTCCACTTGCCGTCTGCGCATGGCTTGCACTCAAAATTCCAGTTATCAGCCGTTCCCCAAACTCTGATTACCTTTGCTTTCGCCATAATCAATCATCAGCCAGTGTTACTGTGAACTCGACAAATTCACCGCATTTGGCAACATTATCAAATTCAACATTAACAATAACAGGACCGTCCGTTTTGTATGTAACGGTGCGTTCAACTGAAAATGTCTTGCCGGAACTGTCTGTTGCAGTAACCTTGATTTTATTGACACCCGGTGCAAGGGTAATCTGCTGTGTGAATGAACCAGTACCGCTGACGGTCGGAGTGTATTTGTTAGCTTCATCGCCGTTGACGACAATCTCAACCGAAACAGGTGAAGATGTTGCGTCATTGGTTGTACCGCTGACGGTTACCTTGTTTTCGGCTGTGAACTGCGGAATTTCGTTCAGGTTGAGAGTCGGGTCAACAGTGTCAACACTGATTGAAATACTCTTAACCTCTGATTCGTTTCCATCGTTATCTGAAACTTTAATGCTGATGGTTTTGTTCTTACCGTCTGAAATAGCATTTTTGCAGGTATATGAACACCTGTAACCGCCTGTGATAGCCGTTGCTATGATGTCCGAAGCAGGAATCAGCGAACCATCAATAACAAGTTCAATACTGCCAAGGTCAATGCCTGAGAAACCACTCGACTGACCGTTTGAGTCATCAAGAACGTTAAACTCGATTGTAGGCATATTGTTGATAATTTTTGCACCTGTTGTCGGTGAAATGAAGTTGACAGTCGGCTTAAACTGCTCCATGACTCTCAGCTTACACTTTTCGCCGAGAGTGGCATGGCTGACTGATACTTCATCTTTCAGTGACGGAATATCTTCGTCATATGCCTGTACTTTAACCTCAAAATAGTGTCCATCGTTGAGCAAATACGACGAATAGTCAGGTGCTTTCACAGTACCTTTGTATTTGCCGTCTAACTGTCGGGTTAATTCTACGAACGTTCCGTTCGCTATTTGTACTTTTACTTTTGCTGCCATAATTATGAACTTTCCTTTCTTATTCAGTTTTAAACACGATAAAATCATCAGTTGCCATTACAACCGAAGCTTCTATTTCAATATCACTTTCAATGCATACTTTTTCGGAGTCTATATCAAATTCTACATTGACAAGATCCTCAAACTGTGATGAAAATACTAATTGATTTTCTTTATCAATCACATATTTTCCAAGTTCCGCATCTGGTCTGCCATATCTTTCAAAAAGTTCTTTTTGCTTATCATTAAAGACCTCAAGCTCATCATTAAGTTTTTTTATGAGTCTTGCGAGGCTGACAGCTTCTTTCATTGGAAGTGGTTTATCTAAGAGTTTTCCAAGCGATTCTTTTGCTGATAAAATTTTGCTATAAGTTACTTTCATAAAATTGATCCTTTTCTAATAAGTCTTCTGCCCCATTAAAGATGGGCAAATTTTTTAAGTATTCGTATGCCGATTCAATTGTCATATTCGGGTTGTAGTCTATTTCATATGTAATGCTTTTTTGATATGGTTGATTCAATGTACCCGCTTTCTCACTGCAACGAGAGTAATCATCAACATATGACAATACCGCTATAGAATTTTGTCTATTAGTTGTGAGTGTCAATGATAAAATACGATGATAATTTGTTACAATACCATCTTCTTGCTTTATTTGTTTGTATAACGCCATTTGAAACCTCCTCATGAAAAAGATATGGTGCCGTTCCACAAAACACCAATCGCATCATTATTTGTAACATTGGTTGTATTAGAAAAGGTAGCAGCAACTCTTATGCCTATGTTTGGAACGAGAGTTGCTGAATATGAAGACGGACGTACATAAGTATCCGTATTATTGGCAACATTGCTTCCGTGGGTATATTTACCGCCTTGCCTCAATATAAATCCGTTTCCGTAGGTGCTTCCCGTTCTGACCGTCACAGTTGGATTACCTAATATGTATCGAGTACAGGGTATAATAAAACACACCTTTGTTCCAGATGAGGTAACATATCCAGCCGTATCAATTGTAATTTCAAAAGAATCGCCTTGTCGAAGATAGGGTCTATATGAAGTCGGAGTAGCAAGATTTTTAACTTTCAAAGCTATATCATTTCCAAAAATATTTGTACTTCCTGTCACACCATCCCATCCGAGATTTATCCCTCCAGTAGCTTTCATATTGATCGAATCCGTGGTATAAAAGTTGATATTACCTGCTTGATTAGGGGTACTACCATTGGCTGCACCTATAACAATATTATCGCCACTTGATAATCCTATAAGACTCACAACATCAGTTCCATTAGACGATTTAACTGCTTTCAGGTATTTTGCACCAGCAAGAATGATGTGTTCACTGGATATAATATGATTTTCAAACGATACTCCTCCGCTTATTTCATGGAAGTATTTAACACCTGCCCAAGTTTTAGCAGTATTGTTCATTTTCAATCCTTTAGAGCCATCTAAACCAAAGAACATTACATCAGGAATACTTGTAGACGGCTGAAAGCTAATCCATTTACCGCCATCATCTTCATATGCTATTTCTGCATAATATTTGTTGCCATATCCTAAGCGCAATTGCCCATTTACGACAGATACTCTGTATCCGTTTTCTTGAGTTGTATCGTAAAAATCTGCTTCTTTTGCAACAATTTTGCCGTTGCGTCTTATAAGAAATGTATCTGTTCCATTTATAGCGCAATGAAAAACCCTCGATGCCTCATTGCTGTTGGCATAATTGGCTAATGTAACAGTGTAATCACCATTTGTTTGACTTATTGTTGTTGTTCCAATGGTCCAACCTCCCACAGTCCCTTTTGTAGTTACAATCTCGCCTTTTATATACGCATCTTGTGCATACAACTTTCCGTCGTGTGTTACATAAAAATTAGACGCAGATGTATTTGCAATTGTTCCGCCAGCTTTTGTTTTGCATCCGGCATAGAATGCTGCTGTGCCACCACTTTGTATACCGGTACGATAGCCGCTTTTCCATGTGCCATCTGAATTTAGCAGAACATTATCTTTTTCGATTCTCGCACTCGTTATTATCCAATTTGCAATAGTAGCATCGAAAGCCGACAGATCAGTAACATTTATTGCATCCGCTGTAATTTTTTTAGCATTAATGGTTTCCATAACAACATTACCGCGTGCATCTATGCTCGATATCCACATGGTCTTATCATGCGAATCACCCCAGCTATTAGCCCACAGCATACCGTTTCCACCAAAATAAAAGATGTATGTTGAATCATTTAACTTTGGAAAGTTATGATAATACGCATATTCACTGCCATCTGCACCCGCTTGAATAGTTTTGTAATAGCCGAGTGCAACAGCCATATTATCAGTATTTTCAGTAGTTTCTTGGATCGCATCTTTTACAACTTCATCAGTATATTGATTAGCTTCTGCTTTAACCATATCAAACTTGCTCGGATACGGATACTCGCTTTCTGTTTCTTCACAATCCGGAGCAGATATGCCACATAAAAACACTTTGCCCAGAGTTAGCTCTGCACACATCAAGAAACTATCAACCTTATCGCCGAGTATTACTCTGTCGCCTAATTCAGTCGCAGGATCAAATCGTGCTTTTGCTGCTGAAAACGGTCTGTATATTCTGTTTGTGTAGGCTTCGCTCAAGTCGTTACATACGGATTGAGATGCATACAGAATACCCTCTGCTATGATTCTTTTTCCGTCTGCACTTCCTGCCTCATACGTCAATGAGCCGTCATTGATTGAAACACCGGAAACATTCATTTCTTCGCCTGTTGTCAGGCTTTCAAGTACAACCGGCACATTAACTGTATACGCACTTTGAGCATCCGGAACGACGGGTATAATCCTTAGCTTATTTTCTTCGGTAATAATCCAGTTACCACCAAAACAAGCACCGATATAGCTTAATACCTGCATCACTGTAAGCTCTTTTGGATACGAAACAGTATAAGCCAAACCATTTTTTATAAGCAAATTTGTGCGACTGTCAACTGGAACACCGATTTTAGCCGCACACTCTTGCACAACGATAGCCATGCTTTTCGGCCAATCAGATTCGGATTCATCGCCAAGCAAATACGGCTGATTGGCTTTAAGCATTGAGTCAAAGCAAGAGAGCGTCAACATACCGCTGACGCTCTTTTCTCTTTTATCAATGTAAAATGTGCCAAAGTCAATGTATCCGCTTGATTCGTCATCGTGAACAACTCTGCTTCTTACAACAATAGGAACAGCGGCGTCAAGTACATTATCAGTAAGAACAGAAACAGTCATTGATGCTGAAAAACAGCCACCTATTGATAGTGGTTTGTCAATTGCTTTTCTCGATATTTTGGGGGCTGTGATAGACGTATACTCTTTATTTCCGATAACCAGTTTTGTGTCAAGAAAATAATCATCCTTTGCAACCCATTTTCTCCATATCGCATCTGTTGCTCGCATTTAATCACCTCTCTGTTATGTTGAATGTTACACCGTCGTATACAGTTTCGCCACAGATGTAACGCTGAACGCCTTCGTTAATGGTCGAAAAATAATACGTTTTAGTAACATATGTGTTTGCTTTCGGTAAAAGTGTTGTTATATTTACATAATTTCCGCTTTTATACAAATCGGTTTCGAGTTGTTGCAACACCTCAGATGTAAGGAGGTTAAAAGAAACAGTCCACTTTGCCTTATCGGTAATTCTTGAACGATCCATAAGACCGTCTAAAAGATTTCTACCGCTTCCATCAGCGTCAAGGTCATTTCTTGTAGGTTTCAAGCCCTCCGCTGCAAGGTATTCAGTATAATCTGTGCCGTTAACAATAAAAACAGGTTTCATTTTATCACCGCCTTAAATTCTAAGTTCTGAGCTACCGCTTATTCGTGCTCTGCGGTTATGCTCGTTGATTACTCCAGTTGTAAGACTCTGCATATCTAAATTAACTTCTGTTCCGCTGTAATTCTCGATAGCCGTTACAATGGCAGCCGTAGCATTTGTCACAGTTTGAATAATCACAGAGCCAAGTTCTTGATTTGATGTTTCAATCGTAGTACTAATATCACTATCTGAATTTGATGCAGAAGCTGAAACGCTGTAAGGTACAAAACCTGTAGCTGCAATCGGCATTGTGAAAGTCACACGGTCTGCAATTGCCTGTATTCTGTCAGCCATTGTCATAAGACTGCCATCAATCTTATCTGCAAACGCATCAAGTGTTTTAACAAATGACGAGGACACCCCGACTTCGCCGAATGAATAGGTATGCATCTGAATTTCCGATGAAATTGCCTGAGCAATTTTCTTGATCCAACCTGTGTTATTTTCAAGTGGAACAACCGCTTCTTTACCGGCTTCACCAATCATCGCAAGTGTAGCACTGTCTACAATACCACCCTTTGCGAGTTTCGGAATCTGAGGGATGTTAATCAAGCTGATTTTATCCTTAAACGGTTGCATACCGGCAATTGAAATATCTCTGACCTTAGTCAGTGCAGTATTAATGGCTTTAAAAGGAACAGCTATAACATTGTTAATGCCGCCGATAAGTCCGTTAACAATGGTCTTAAATGTGTTCAGAATACCGTCGGTAATACCTTTGAAAGTGTCTCCGCCTTTAGAAAATACATTTTTGACCTTTGTCCATGCGTCAGAAAATTTATCTTTGAACCATGTCGGTATCTTTGCAAATACTGCCTTGATGCCCTCAACAACATTATTAAAATGTGTTTTTATGGTCGATACGCTGAAAGTTTTCTTGATGTTTTCTATTGCAGTAGTAAACTTTGACTTGATTTGATTCCAAACATTACCTATACCGGATGAAATGTTGCTTATCAGTTTTTTACCGATATTCAGTAGGCCATCTTTCTTTCCGTTAAACCAGTTCGTTATATTAGTCCAGAAAGTAGAGAACTTTTCTTTTATGCTGTTCCAAATGTTACCTATACCGCTTTTGATATTAGATACAATTGCCGCTCCGCGATTGGAAAATTTCTCCTTTAATCCAACAAACCAGTTATACATGTTAGTCCAGAAAGCAGAAAACTTTTCTTTGATGGACGTCCATATGTTACCAACACCTGATTTGATATTACTGATAATATTACTGCCGAATTTCTTAAAGTTCTCGACTTTTTCAGAAAACCACGTTTTAACATTATTATAGAATGTTGTAAATTTCTCTTTGATTTTAGCCCATATATCGCCTATACCGTTTTTGAGTCCATCAACAATAAATCCGCCTTGTTCAGCCATAACAGTTGATGGCGAGTGTATGCCGAAAGCCTTTTTAAATCCATCAATAAACGGTTGGAAAATATGCTCTTTTATCCATGTACCGATCCCTTTAATGGCGTCAATTATACCGTTAAGAAGTCCAAACACAATGTCTTTTGGAGAATCGCCCCAGTCCACATATTGACTGAAGTAATTCTTAACATCGTTCCAGGCATTTGAAAGAACCTCAACAATGAAAGATGAAAGTCCACCAAACACTGCACCAAGAGATTCAAAGATTGAATCGGCAATATCTCCCCATTCAATACCTTTGATAAACTCCCAAATGCTATCCGCAATGCCACGCCAATCGAAGTTTTCAAGCGTGCCTGCCAATGTTTTAAGCAAACCCGATATGGCATCTGAAAGCATGCCGCCGATGTTACTCCAATCAAGTTTGAATATGCCGTTTATTCCGTCAACAAGTGTCTTTCCGATTTCTTCCCACTTGACACCTTGAAGCGTAGTGCGAAGTCCGCTGATAGCCTTATTCAAGCCGTTAGCAATATCCGTAGTTGCTTTATCAAGGTCAAGACCTGCAAACAAGTTATTAATTGCTTGTGCTGTACCATTCCAGTCAAAGTTAGCGGCAAAGCCGTTTATTGCATCGCCTATTGCAGACAATGAAAGCGTTATGGTTTCACTCAGCTTTTTCCAGTCAACACCGTTAATCAAGCCGCTTAAACCATCGGCTATCGCACCACCGAGATTATTCCAGTCAATTCCGTCAATCAGAAGATACAAGGAATTAACAATTGTATTGATTCCTTGTGCAATGGTATCACCGATTAGCTTCCAATCGACAGTATCAACAAACGAATTAAACGTTGTTGTGAATGCGTTCATAAACTCTGTGATTTTAGGTCCGACGTTATCCCAGCTTATAGCATCGTGCACTTTCTGAACAATTCCGTTAACCTTTTCACCGAGTAGTTGTCCGAGTTCCTCCCAGTCACCGTTTTCGATAGCATTCCTGATTTTATTGGCAAAATCCGATATGCTTGACTCTATCGGTACTTCTTCAAACATTTCAGATGGGGAAACTCCGCCATTTGAGCCACTTCCACCGGATGAGCTGTCACTTAATACATTGAGTTCATCAAACCCTGCAAGCTGCTTTTTGGTTTCTTTTGCAGCTTTGCTTGTTTTGTTAAGCGAATCGGCATAATCTTCCTGCACCGCAACTGCTTTTGTGAATGTCTTTGCGCCTGTTAAAGCAGCAATCATTTTTCCGATATATGTAACAGCAGCCGATAAGTAGCTTATGAGCTTTGACAAAATCGGAGTTACTACTGACAGTATCGGAGCAAATGCAGTTGCAAAGCTGTTTTTGAGTTGAGTAAGTCCTGATTTAAGAGTCGATAGGTTAGCGTTGACGCTACTTGAATACTGAGCAAGATTATCCATGCCGTCTTTTACGCCTGACAGCATCGAGGACATTATCTTTCTCAGAACCATCCGCTTTAGCTGTCCCACAAGTCCTGTAAGTTTCTTACCGAGCTTTGAGACTGCACCCTCTGCACCGCCTGAGTTTTTCTTAAACGTCAACATCTTTTGTGCAGCTGACTTCAATGCAGATCCCAGTTTGACAACTGCTTTTTTAGCCATGCTGCCCATGAATTTCAATGCTTGTTTTCCAACATACGCAAATCCACTTGCGAGCTTTCCGAGAATAGAATTTAAACTGCGAATAGGATGAGCGATTCCAGATAGTGCTCCTAACACTGATCTTCCAACTCGGCTCGCAGCACTTACTATTCCTAATAACTTATTCTTCAGTTGCTCACTAAGCGGTGTAGCATTTCTCAGGGCATCTAATAGACCCGTAGGGGGTGTACGGAAATCGTCTTGCAAGCTCTCAAGATTGGTTTTTGCAGTTTCCAATTCCAAATTAAGCTGTGCATATTCATCTGTATCAGATCCAAGTGTAAATGCTTCTCCACGAGATACCAAATTATCCTGAAGCACACGGTATGATTCTAACTTTGATGCAGTAGACTCAATATCATATTGAAGTGCCTGCCACTGCTTAGAGTTTTCATCTACACCCAAATGTTCAAGTTTTTTTTGACATTGAATTAAAGCATAAAGTTTTTCATCGGCTTTTCCTATAGCCGTCTGCAAATTGTTATACGCATCTGTAGGAACTTTTTTATCGGCTAATTCTTCCATCTTATCCTCAATCTCTGAGATTGTGCTCTCCAGGGATTGAGCTTTTGATTTAAAAGAAGAAATTGCACTTGCACTACCGGATACAGCCTTTTGAAAGATGAGACCAAGAGCATTTACTTTTGTACCAAGAGATTTTATAGCTTTCTGAAGTTCTGCACTTCCTGCTTTGAACCCTTTAGGGTCAAGGTCAGTTTCTATGACGATACCGTCTTTTTCCTCAGCCATATAATCACCTTCCTTTTACTGTCAGTCAAGCAATGCTTTCAGTCTTTCTTTTGCGGCTTGCTCTTCTGCCGAAAGCCTAGGTTTGATAACACAAATATCTTTGTTCGCGTTCCAATACTCACGCTCATATTTTTCAAGTTTTTTATGCTTTGCTTTCTTTGCTCTGAGGCTTAGAACAGTAGAAAACACGCCCTCGGAAATTTCCATGTAGTAGCCTATAAAAGTCCACCAATGGAGGTATTTCACTCGACGTGTTTCAAAACCCGCAACTTTATTAATGGCAGGAAACATGATGTTTTCGTCCTGCTCCCAGTCCATGATGTGCAATTGCTTTTTATCATTTCCCTCAGCACCGCAATCGATAAACTTAATAGCCGCTTTAAAAGCGTCTTCATACAGATCAGGTGACATACTTTCAAAATCAATAAAGAGTATCGTTAAGCATATGTACATCTTGTCTTTATCTTCAAATTCAGGATCGTTAAAAGCACTAATTATTTTCAGCACATCTTGAAAATGGGTACGAATTCGGTATTTTCTGCCTTGTATTTCCAAACTCTTAGGCAGTTCACCAATCATCTCTTTTTATTGCCTTTCTTGCCGCCGTTCTTGTGCTTACCTGTTCGATATCCGTGAGTGTATCGTTCGACCCTTGCATTGATTTTCGCAGTTTCTTTGTTAAACTGTTTAGCAATATAAGCACCAACCACATCGAGAGCATTTTCGCAATAAAACTTTCCGTTAACAGGTGAGAACGGATTCATTTTGCCGAAGAAAGCCGCTGACATGTTGCCGCCAAATGCATAATCGCAAGCCTCAAAGAGTCTCTTTTCAGCCTCCTTAAATGCTGCTAATTCGTCTTCGTTGTTTTCATCAACAGTTCCATCGGCGTTAATGTTGACATTTTCAAGCGGAGCAGTGATTTTATCAAATTCTGCTGCCACCTTATTAAATCTGTCAACAATTCCGATGTCGGTCGGACGAAAAACAAAAACTCCGATTTCTTCACCGAGTTTGTTACGAATTACTTCTCTTACGCTACCATCGTCAACGACAATTCCGTTGAAATTCTTTACATTACTTTCTGACATAGTTATTTTCCTCCTATAGAAAACGCAGACGGTTGAATTTATCCGTCTGCGTCAGTTTTAACCTTTTGATTCGCTGAATGTTTTTGTTGCAACGTCCCAATCACCCTTGACACGTTCACCCTCATTGTAAATGGTGTACGGAATCTGTACACCTGAGGTGTCCCCGCCGAATGAGTTCGGAATAACCTTAACCTTTTCACGATAAGCCCATACAACTGTACCATCTTCTTTTACGAGAACATCAACCTTTGTGGTTGAGCAAGCATCGCCTGTAAGGCGTTCGTTTGCAATATCTGAAAGGTGCTCAAACAGTGGATCATCAAAATCTGCATAGTACGGATCGACTTCACTTTGCACCTCATAGCCACTGTGTTTCACTTTTTGCTGACCGAGAATGTTTTTTGAAACTTCAACATCGGGATTCAATTCTTCTGAAAACTCCTCAAGGTCATCGCCGAGTCGCACATAGTTGGTCTTAGTTCCATTGAAACTCGCATCAATGTAATGTGCAAGGTATTTACGTTCAATCATTGAATATCACTCCTATTTATCAAATTCATTTTCATATTTCAAAGTTGCAGAAATAACCCAATCCTCAACGCCATCGTTGTATGTAGCATTAAGGTGTCCGGGAGTAGTTCTGCTTATAGACTTAATTACCCTGCTGTCAGAATTAACAGCAGGGTAGCTTTTCAACTTGTGTTCTGTTCCGTCAATGCTGACGGTCTGCAATTCGAGCCATTTGCCGAGGGTATCAAGAAACTCTTTGATTTTCAGTTTTTGACTCTCGGTCTTTGGTGCAGCTCTGTATACCACATCAAACGGATATGCACATATCTGGCGCACATGACCGACTATGTTTTCACGACTTGACAAAATAGCCGCTCCGGCACTTGGAAAAAATCCTATGCCTGATGTTTCATCAAGGGTAGAAAACTTGATGCTTTTGTCCTTGCTGAGTCCGGGAAACTGATTTATTAAATCAAGAAGAATTCTGCTCATAACCTCAGAACCGTCCAAGTCAAATTCGTATTTCTTTTCTTTCTGCATGTTTAGCCTCCTGCAAGTCGCTGTCTTACGCCATCCAGCCAATATTCACCATGCTGAGCGTAGGCGGTATCAAACCAATGAGAAGTGG
>JAMPAU010000041.1:0-2820 GCA_023667045.1 Ruminococcus flavefaciens
TGCTGAATATCTTTTCCCGATTTTCCGTCATCGCAGTAAATTCTGTAAGCGGAATTTTCGCCGACAAATTTCACGCATTCTTCTTTCTGGGCGTTGATTGAAAGCGAGTTGTTGCCTTTGTCCTTATCACTCACGGAACGGCGGACGTAAATTGCCGTAATTCCCGTTTTTTTATTTGATTTTTTCATTTATTCGACCTCCGATTGTATTCGCAACCGAACAGCCGACTTTGCATATTTTTATTATAGCGCAGCCGACTGAAAATTGCAATACTTTTTTGAAAAAAATTATTTTTTCTGTTCTGATTTTTCACCGCTTAAAATATCATAAATCCGATTGATTTTTTCACGCTTTAAATATTCGGGAATATTTTCGGGATAACTTATTTTCACCCTGATGCCCGAATCCGTGACATACTCAATCGATTTTGCGGTATCGGAAGTCTTTAATATTTTATTTTCCATAGCTTCATTTTTTCCTTTCGGAACGGCTTTGCTTTTTCTTTTTTCTTGCCGTTGAATTTTTATAAATAAATTATAGCATACTGAAAAGAAAAAATCCATTCGCAGAGCGCACGAATTACGGAATGAATTTTAAAATTCCGTTCTGCAAATTGCACCGATGAAAAATATTTCTGTTTTTCGATTAAGTACTCCGTGGAAAAGTAGCAAGCTCGGTATCCTGTGGGACACTTTTTTCAAAACTGTCCACTGATACGCACTTGTTAGGGACACCCTAAAACCCGAAATTTGCAATAAATATTGGGCGTAAAAATGAAAACAATGAGGACAAATATCATATTAAAGTACATTTGAATAATGAAGAAAAAATGTGATTTAAAGTGGATAAAGATGCAAAATGCTTTTGATAAAATCTGTAATAAATATAGATTTTATGTTATCAAAAATAAGAATCACTATGAATAAAAAATCACACTACAAGTATTTAGCTTGAAAGTGTGATTTCCAATGAACAAACTTATTTATTTTTATGATTTGTGAGAAAAATACCTCCCACAAGTGCCGTAAAAGGAGCTACAGTTACAAGAGCGAAACTACCTGCAAGAGTTTGCAGAATTTCAGCGGCGACATATTTGTAATTCAGAATGTTAAGCAGAGGAGTTCCCTGTGCCATGAAAACCATAAGTTGAGTAATACAGCTTCCTGCATAGGCAAGTAGAAGTGTTGTCGTCATAGTTCCCATAGCCGCCTGACCAATACGCATACCACAGCCTATTGCTTCAAGTTTGCTGATTTCAGATTTCTTGCCGACTACTTCGCATATTCCGCTTGTAATATCCACAGATAAATCCATCATTGCACCGGACGCACCTATAAAAATACTCGCCATAAAAATCTGAGTCAAATCAAGATTTTCATATCCTGCATAAAGTAAAGATTCGCTGTCTGTCATTACTGCACCGTGTATTTTAAGTGCATTTGTGAAAATTATACCCAGTATACAAGCAGTCAGAACACCGAGCATACTGCCAGCAACAGATGTCATACTGCGTTTATCAAATCCATAAACAAACATAATAATTATCATCGTAAGGAGGGTAACGATGATAAGTCCGCAAAGAATTGCATTTCCGCCTTTAAGGCAATATGGTATCATAATTTTCCAAATGCACAATACTGTTATCATGAACGACTGTAATGCCCGAAGTCCGCCCGGACCAGCAAAGATAACCAGAAATATTGTAAATATAATCATTAAAATGACTTCACATTTTATTCTGTAATGGTCTATCATCGTAACGGACGTGATACGCATATCGTCATGGCTTACAACAACAAAAGCAGTATCGCCTGTATGAAATATCTTGTCTTGCGACATACTTCCTGAAAGCAGATTTGTTGCCTGTACCGTTTTGCCCTTAAAAATACCTTGCTCTATCCTGACAGTACAGACTTGTTCGCCTGAACGTATCAGACCTACATCACGTATTGCCATATCATCTGTGGATAAAACAGTGGCTCTGACTTTTTCTGTTCCTTGATATATGACCGCATTTTCATAGCCTGTGGGAATTAATATTAGTGCAGTTATCAGAACAAAGCCTAATAAAACTGACTTTATATCCGATTTTTTACAACCCCATATTTTTCTGAAAAATCCGATAATCACTTTGAACATTATGGCTTATTTCACTCCTGTCAGTTCTGCAAGATTGAAGTAAATATCAGTGTTGTCATAGTAACCCTCAAAAAGTTCCTGACCTTTACCCATTGCAAATACGGCTGTGGGAAGTCCCGTATGGCTGTAGCTTGTAAAAGCAATGCCGGATTTATTATTAAGGATATGCGTGATTGTAACGGACAGAGGTTCATAAGTACCATAAAGTTCATATTCCTGCTGAGAAAGTTGTTCTTCCGAATCGCTGAGAGTTTTATCATAAGCGTTTTTCAGCTTTTCAAGTTCATATTCAGTAAGTACAAGTTTTCCTGAAGTTACACCTGTCGGGTGATTGTCCGCACTGTCTTCTGCAACACCGTTTTCAGCCTTTTCACCTGATGCTTCTTCCGTCACAAGACCGAAAAGTTCTGAAACATCTTTCATCACATCATCAAACCCCGTTTTGTTTTCCTTGTATTTTGAGACATATTCATCATCAAATTTCTGGAAACTGATTTTCTGATTTGACAGATTTTGCAGAAATGTATCATAATTCGTACCGGCATAACCGATTGTCAGACCGCCTGTTTCGTGGTCTCCTGTGACAATTATAAGAGTTTCATCAGGGTGTTCATTGTAAAAATCAATTGCTGTCTGAACCGAATCCGAAAAAGCCTGTGTATCATGCATGGTAGAAGCTGC
>JAMPAU010000041.1:2920-11019 GCA_023667045.1 Ruminococcus flavefaciens
AGTCCGCCACCTGCAAAATATTCAAATCCGCTGTCAATAAGTTCAAGACCGATTTCGTAATAATTAGAACGGCTTGTCTGATGACAGTAATAAGCGGCAGGAGTAGCGTGATTGAGATTGACTGTAGAAACAATTCCGACCTTATACCCAAGCTGTTTATGGAGCTTTTCAGAAATTGTTTCATAGCTGACTGTTCCCGTTTCGTCCATGTTGATAGTACCACTGTATGTTTTGTTGCCTGTGGAAAGTGATGTAGCAGTAGATGCTGAATCTGGACAGAATGATGTACTGTCATAAGTCTGCGCACTTCCTGCCACCGGAAAACTGAGAAAACTCAAAGAGTCGCTGTTTTTTGTAAGAGTAGTGCCACTGTCTTTACTACCCATACTTGTACCGTTTTTCAGAGCATTAAGGTAGTAATTTGTACTCTGAATCTGCGGATAGGACATTCCGTCACCGATAAACATAAAGATGTACTTCGGAACATTACTTTCCTGAGGCTTTACATCTGATGTATTTGTAAGCGGTTCGGAAACGTTTTTCTCACTTGTCTGCACTCCATTGTTTACAGTAACAGCATTCTGTGAAGAATTTCCGCTGTCTGTAGAGTTTTCATTTTCTGATGAACTGCAACCGACAGCACTTGTCGCCATTGCCATAGTGAGCAGAAAAGCCATTGCAATTTTAGTGTATTTTCCCATATTTGTTTCTCCTTAAATTTAATTTTTATTCCTAGGAACAATTATATTATACCATTTTGATTTTATTTTAAAAATCATATTGAGATTAAATGTATATAAAATTTATGTAAAAATATAATTTCAGACAAAATAAAAATACAGCCCTGTAAAGCTGTATTTTTTAATTTTATATTATTTCGGAAATTTAAGTGTAATTGAAGTCCCTTTGTTTATCTGACTTTCAAGAGTTATTTTAGCATTATGAAATAAAGCTCCGTGCTTGACAATAGATAAACCAAGACCTGTTCCGCCTTTTTCTTTTGAACGTGATTTATCGACACGGTAAAATCTTTCAAAAACTCTGTTCTGAGCATTTTCAGGAATACCTATTCCATTATCACAAACAGTCAGTATTGCTTCATTGTCAGTATTTTTTATAATTATGTCAACTTTTCCGCCGTCATTGTTATATTTTATGGCATTGTCACATAAGTTGTAAATTATTTCATCAAGGATTTTCCGAACGCCGTATATCTTTACTCCTTCGCCGATAACATTTATTTCTATGCTTTTTTTATCAGCCTGAGATTTAAGACGTTCAATGATTTCTTTGGAAATTTCGTACAAGTCAACATCTTCTTTGATAAAAATATTGTTTTTTTCATCAAGTTCAGATATTCTGATAATGTCAATAACAAGTGAAATAAGTCGCTGTGCCTCATCGTAAATTGACTTTGAAAAGTCTTTTACTGTTACTTCGTCAACTCCGCCGTTCATCATCATTTCTGCAAACCCTGAAATTGATGTCAGCGGAGTTTTTAATTCGTGTGAAACATTTGAAGTAAACTCTCTCCGCATATTTTCACGCTGAATTTTTTCCGTAATATCAATAATAACTATGAATGCACCGATAATTTCAGTGTTTTCATAGACAGGGTTTGAAATAATATTATAATGTCTGTCGCAGAATATCATTTCATTTTCAAAATGTTCACCGCTAAGTGATTTTTCAACGGACTGTCTGAAAACTTTGCTCCTGTTGACTGAAAATATATTGTTGTTGATGTTTTCGTCTGAATCAAGTAATTTTCTTGCAGATGTATTGCAAATCAGAATATGCATATTCTTGTCAATTATGAGTAATCCCTCCGACATATTTTCAGTAATAAGTGCAAATTCTTCCTGTTGTTTTTTAGCATCATAAAGCTGTTTCCGGATTGTCTTGTGCTGAGAAGATATTTTACTCAGCAACGGTGAAAGTTCTTCATAAGTGTTGTTGTTTTCGGGATTTTCAAGATCAATTTCGTTTATCGGATTTACGATATTTTTTGAAACATGGATTGAAATAATAAACGACAATATCAGCGTAATAATTACAACTACTGCTATCGGCTGAGAAAGTCCAAGAAGCACTATTATTACAGTATATTGTTTGGCGGAAATACGCAATATACTGCCGTCTTTGAGTGCTTGTGCATAATAGATTGTTTTTTCCGTAAGTGTTTCGGAATATCTCACACTTGTGCCGCTGCCGTTTTTTATTGCCTTTTTTATTTCCTCACGGTCAAGATGATTTTCAAGTCCGTCCGCTTCAACGGAAGTATCAGCAATAACTGTGCCGTCTGCTGAAATGAGAGTTATACGCTTTTCGTTATTTATTATACTCTCCAAATAGCCTGCTCCCTCGTTTTCAATCGCACTTGCAATATACATTGCCTCGCTTTTGAGTTCCTTTTCAAGCTGAGACTGAAAATAATCAAACATTATTCCGATTGTCATTACAAAACTTGATATAATCACGATTATTGCCATAATCAGAAAAGAACGGAATATTTTTTTATGCATTCTCATCACCTGACAATCTATAACCGACGTTCTTTATGGTATGAATATATTTTCCGGCAGTTCCGAGCTTAGTTCTCAGGTTTTTTATATGAACATCAAGCGTCCTTGATTCTCCGTAATATTCGCCCCACACTTTAGAAAAAAGCGTTTCACGTGTAACCGCTTTTCCGTCCGCCTCAAGAAGTATTTTAAGTATGGAATACTCCTTGAAAGAAAGATTTATTTCGTTTTCGTCAACTGTAACAGTGTGCTTTTCCGTATCAAGTTCAAGCGTACCGATTTTATAAATCCTGTTTTCAGAAATAATTCTTGCACGTCTCAGAACTGCACGTATTCTTGAAACAAGTTCAGTCATGCCAAACGGTTTAGCTATATAATCATCTGCACCCATATCAAGACCAGTCACTTTATCAAATTCGCTGTCCTTAGCTGTAAGCATTATTACAGGTATGAATTTATCATCTGCACGGATTTTTTCAAGAATAGTAAGACCGTCTTCTTCAGGCAACATAATATCAAGCAGTATCAGGTCGGCTTTTTTGTTTCTGTATTCAGCGTAAAATTCGCTCGGAAGTGCAAATCCAACCGTATTATAGCCCTCTCTCGTCAGTGCATAGCACACAAGTTTGCGGATATTGTCATCATCTTCAACTAAATATATATTTTCCATAATAACCCTCCTTTACTGATATTATATACCTTTTTTATGAACAATTCAAGATTTATGACTTCCTGTCAATGAAAAAATCACCCATTCCGCAACATTTTCTGCATGGTCGCCGATTCTCTCAAAGTATTTTGCAATCATCAGCATATCAATAAGCGATTCCGCATTATCCGTGCCGTTCTGTACAGCATTAATAAGCTGATTTTTCGTTTTAATGAAGAGCCTGTCCATTCTGTCGTCCATAGCAATTACAGAATACGCAATATCCGTGCTTTTCTTGACATATGAATCAATGCTGTTCATTACCATATTAACCGCTGTTTCAGCCATATCAGTGATATGTACCTGAGACTGAAAATCAGTTTTTGTAATGTATTCGGCAATTTCCGCAATATCTTCTGCCTGGTCTCCTATACGCTCCATGTCTGAAATCATTTTCAGTGCTGATGTAATCATTCTGAAATCCGTTGCAACCGGCTGTTGATGTATCAGAAGTTTCATACATAACGATTCTATGTCACGTTCCTTATGGTCAATCATTTTTTCTGTCTCGATAGCATTTTCTTTCATTTCCGGATTACGTTCTGTCAGGCATTTTACCGCATAGCTTATAGCCTCCTCGCACAATGCGCCCATCTGCATTAATTCAGTGTTCAACTGAAAAAGCTGTTTTTCAAATCTTTCTCTCATATCAACCAAACCTTCCTGTTATGTAATCTTCCGTGCGTTTGTCTTTCGGAGCAGTAAACATCTTGTCCGTATCATCAAACTCAATGACTTCACCCAACAGGAAAAACGCTGTCTTGTCTGCAATTCTCGTAGCCTGTTGCATATTGTGAGTAACCATTATAATAGTGTATTTTTCACGGAGTTCAACCGCCAAATCCTCTATTTTTGATGTTGAAATAGGGTCTAATGCGGAAGTAGGCTCGTCCATAAGAAGTATTTCAGGCTCAACCGCTAACGCCCTTGCAATACAAAGCCGCTGCTGTTGTCCGCCACTCATGCCTAAAGCACTTTTTTTGAGTTTGTCCTTGCATTCGTCCCATATTGCTGCTTTTTTAAGGGAAGTTTCCACTATCTCGTCAAGCTGTCCTCTGGACTTTATACCGTGTATTCTCGGACCATATGCGATATTGTCGTATATGCTCATAGGGAACGGATTAGGTTTCTGAAATACCATTCCCACACGCTTACGGAGAATATTAACATCAAAATTTCTGTAAATATCCTCACCGCAGAGAGTGATTTCACCCTCAATTCTGCAACCTTCAATAAGGTCGTTCATACGGTTGAGAGATTTAAGAAATGTAGACTTTCCACAGCCTGATGGTCCAATCATTGCCGTTATCTGTTTTTCAGGTAAGGAAAGATTTACATATTTCAGTGCATGGAAGTTCCCGTACCATAAGTTCATATTTTTAGCCTCAATAATGTCCATATTATACACCTTTCTTGAATTTTTTTGCCACGTACTTTGCAGACAGATTTATAATCAGCGTAAGAACAAGAAGTATTGCCGCAATCGCAAACGCTGTATCAAAATCGCCACGTTCCTTAGCATACATATACAGAGAAACTGTCAGCGTTGAACCTGCATTATTAGGAGAAACTGCATCAATTATGCCAAGCATTTCATTTGCCATTCCCGCAGTAAAAAGAAGTGCTGCACTTTCGCCGATAATTCTGCCTGTTGCAAGAATACAACCTGTAACAATACCGTCTGTTGCCGACGGGAGAACAGCCGTGCGTATCATGTACCATTTACCTGCTCCGAGAGCAAGTCCGCCCTCACGGTAACTATTCGGAACTGTTTTCAGGCTTTCCTGAGTTGTTCTGATAATGGTCGGCAAAGTCATGATTACAAGTGTCAATGCGCCTGCTAAAAGACTTGTACCGAACGAACAGAACTGAACAAATATAAGCATTCCGACAAGTCCGTAAATGATTGACGGTATACCTGCAAGCGTTTCAGTGGCAAGCTCAATAATTCTGACTGCTTTTTTATTTTTGGCGTATTCATTCAGATAAATTGCCGAACCAACCCCCAGCGGAAGAACAATAACAAGTGTCATCAGAATTATGTACAGCGTGTTAAGAATATTAGGCAATATTCCGACTGTTCCATCAAGCAGACTGGGCTTTGAAGTTAGCAGACTACCCGTAATATGCGGAAGTCCCTTATAAAGAATACAAGTTACAATACCGAGCAGGAGCAGGCACATAAAGCCCGTTGCCGTCCAGATTAAACCGTTGAGAAAAGCAATTTTTACCTTGCGTTTTCTTGAAATCGTTTCATTCATTATTTTTCCTTCCTTTTGATTACAAAATTAAGTATCATATTTATTGCAAGAATGAATATGAAAAGCACAAGTGCGATTGAAAAAAGTGCCTGTCTCTGCAATCCTGACGAATATGACATTTCACTTGCAACTGCTGTTGTAAGAAAGCGTACACTTCCGAAAAGTTTTGGCATATTTGCGACATTTCCCGATACCATCATAACCGCCATGGCTTCACCGATTGCCCTGCCTGTTCCAAGTACAACAGATGCAAGTATTCCGCTTTTTGCTGCCGGTAAAGTCACCTTGAAAATAGTTTCAGTTTTGGTTGCTCCGAGTGCAAGCGAAGCCTCTTCATACTCTTTCGGAACTGCACGTATAGCTGTTTCCGATACGGAAATGACAGACGGCAGAATCATTATCGCAAGGACGATTATTGCAGAAAAAAGATTTGCACCGTCAGGAAGACTGAAAGTTTCCCTGACTGTTGGTACAATAAGTATCATTCCGACAAGTCCGTAAACTACCGATGGAATGCCTGACATAAGACTTACAGCGTTGCTTACAATGGAAGAGCTTTTCTTTACGGCAATTTTCGCAAGAAATACCGCACATAAAATTCCAATTGGTACGCCTATTATAATCGCTCCCAGTGTTCCGTAAACGGACGACATTATAAACGGAAGTATTCCATAGGACGCATCTTTTGCCGTTGATGCCCATTTTGTGCCGAAAATAAAGTCTGTAAAACCGATTTCCATAATTGCGGGAGTTCCGGATATAACAAGAAATACCGTTATAAGAATTACAAATCCGACTGCAATAAATCCGCATACTGTGAAAGCCATACTCATGGACTTTTCAATAATTTTAGCTGTTTTTCGCATTCTGCTTTTTTTAAAAGCCACAGCCGGAGCTTCAATAACATTACTTTTCAACGGGGACTGCACCTGCCTTTAAAATATACTCGTCCGCCGAACTGCTCATACAGAAGTCAAAGAAATCCTGTGCCTCATCTGAAAGTTTCTTGTTTTTCGGAGTGACAAGAATAAAATCTCTCTGTACTTTGTAACTGCCATTGAGAATAGTATCATTAGTCGGCATTATGCCCTCCACACTTACAGCCGTTACCGAATCACTTACAGAGGCAAGTGAGGCGTAACCGATTGCATTAGGATTTGAAGATACTGTCTGGACAACATCGCCTGTAGAAGTGAGTTCCTGTGCATATTTGCATGAATCAGAAATGCCTATTACAGACTCAAAGCCATCTCTTGTGCCTGATGCTGCTTCTCTGCCGATACATACAACAGGAGCATCAGCACCGCCAATTTCACTCCAGTTTGTGATTTCACCTGTGTAAATCTGTGCGATTTCGTTCACAGTTAAATCCGTTACAGTATTTTCAGGATTTACAATCACTGCAATACCGTCAACTGCAACGATAGTTTCATTAAGGTTTACTTTTTCCTCAGCTTTGAGACTTCTGCTTGAAAGTCCGATGTCGCAACGTCCCTCCTGTACTGCCTGAATACCTGAACCGGAACCCGTCGGATTATAGGTTACCTTTATATCGGATTTGTCAGACATATATGCCTCGCTGAGATAGCCGATAACCTTTTCCATAGATGTTGAACCGTCTGTAGAAACGGTCTTTTCTGTTGTACTTCCGCAACCTGTAAGTGCAGTAATTGCAAGAAGTACTGAAACTGATACATTTAAAATTTTCATATCTGTTTTCCTTTCTGCTTTTTAATATGGTTTTTATCAGCATATTTATTATATCTTTTTCTATGTAAATTCTGAAAGCATTTCTATGTAAATTGTATGTAAAAAAGTGAAACGCTTTTATTAATATTTTTGCTTAGAATGAAAAAACTGCCATTCAGCGTGGCAGTTTTTCTTTTGGTTATTTAATTAAATGATGAAGGGCTGACATCTGTATCAGGAAACGAGCTGTTTTTCGGTGATGGTTCGGACATACTGAAATACATTCTTGCCGCTTTTGTCGTACCAAAATCACGGTTTGAGCCTGTATTCTGCACCTTATTGAATGCCTCACGGAACATCGCATTATGTGCTTCTTCACGGTTCAGCAAGAAATCAATAGTTTCTTTCACTTTCTTGTCATCAATCTGTCTGTAAAGATATTCATAAACTACTTTTGCTCTCTGTTCCGAAGCAATATTTGACAGCAAGTCCGCACATAAATCTCCAGTAACCGTTACATAATCGCCCGTCCACGAATAACCGGAAGCATTGATTAATCCCGGATTCAAGCCGAGAAGGACATGGGATTCTATTTCTCCTGTGGTAACAGACTGTGCATCAACGTCGTGACCATTAAGAAGGTTTATTGTCTGTGCAACCATTTCCATATGACCAAGTTCTTCCGCTGCTATATCCAGAAACAAATCCTTGATTTCAGGGTCTTTAATGCGGAAACTCTGCGACATATACTGCATTGCAGCTTTCAGTTCACCATTCGCACCACCGAGTTGTTCCTGTAAAAGAGCCGCATACTGCGGATTTGGCTTTTCAACTGCAACAGGGTGAAATAACATTTTTTCGTGTTTAAACATAAAATTTACCTCCGTTTCTCAAAGGTAGTATTTCAAAAAAGTT
>JAMPAU010000042.1 GCA_023667045.1 Ruminococcus flavefaciens
GGTGTGGAGTGGGGGAAAATCTGGAGATAATATCAAAGGATTACCTATCACTATACCATATATCTGTCTGCTTGACGACAATGTATTTGCCTGTTCTCATTGGAAAGAAATATTTGAATCCCTCAATGAAATGGGAAAGAAATACCAGTTCAGACAAGGTCTTGATGAACGTCTGCTGACCGATGATAAATGTGATATGCTGTTTAATAAGGCGAACTGGATTGGTGACAGGATATTTGCTTTTGACAATATACGTGACAGAGATTTGATTGTAAACAGGCTCGATATGATACGCAGGCATACAGATATGATTATAAAATTTTATGTGTTCTGCGGATTCAATCATAAAAATCCCGGCAGTTATGATACGGATTTCTACTATAAGGACATCCGTGACCTTATGGAACGAATCAGGATTCTTATGGAGTATCATTGTCTGCCTTATATAATGAGATACAAGGATTATAATAAAAGTCAATACAAAGGATTTTATAATGCTGTAAGCTGGTGGTGCAATCAGCCTGCATTTTTCAAGAAAATGAGTTTCCGTGAGTTCTGTGAAAGCAATCAGTCAAGAGTTGAAAAAGAATGTGCTGCAATACGTTATATGCACAGGGTGAAGCAGGATTTTCCGGGTATAGCTGAAAAATATTTTGATATAAAATGGACCGAGTGTTGACGTATCATAAAAAACGATGTATAATATAAATAAAGAGACTCATTACATACATAAAAATGTTTTGATATAGGGAGAAATACTATGAAGAAATTAATTCAAGGCAAGGTTTCAGATGAATCCTATAATTGTAAAATCAGCAAAGTCAAAAGGGTGTTCTGTTCTACTAAAATTACAGCAGGCACAAATCTACCGAAAGTAGGGATATTCTGGCTTATAGGAGATGAACTTGTCGTTATAAATGAGGGGATTGATAAAAATTATAATCCACTTGCGCATGACGATGTTCTTCATATTGAAGCGTGGAAAGCAATTAAAAACAGATATAAGGTTGACGGAAAAGTAGTAAGGTACGACTACTTTCCTCGTGGGCGTGTTATGATATATCCTGTTAAAGATATTAATGGGGATTTTAAATATTATGATTGTGATGTTTATGGTGATAAATGTATCATTTCAGACGATTCAATTAGAGATGAAATAGAATCGGAATTTCGGTTATATCTCAGTACCTGCAAAGTTTCCTACAAGGGTCAGCTTTCTGTTGACGGTACACATTATACTTGTCATAATTGTAGAGGATAACCGTGATAAAACAGAGGGGGAATTTTATGAAAATTTATATCAAATCAGCAAAGGAAATGTCAAGAGGTGTGTTCTGGATAATTGATGATGAACTTTTGGCATTTCCGTTTATTGAGGATTCTCTTGAGGGTGTTGCAAAATCCGGCAATACCTATAATCATAAAAAGCTTTGGGATGATGTGAAGCCGCGTGGCTGCAATAAACCCTATAACTACTATCCAAGAGGAAGAGTTGATATTTCAAACAAGGGAAAGCCTATAATTTATATGAATCCAAATATTGATGAATCGTTCATTTCGGACATAAAAGGGGAGTTCGGACTCCGTACCGAACCAACTATCAGATATGACAACAGTCAGCATTATAAGTGTTACCTTGATGACGGTTGGAAAAAGGATTGAATATATCAAAAGGAGATTATAAACGATGCTGAAAAACTGTGATATTGAGCTGCTGAAAAGAATCAGCACAGCCTTGAATAATCACGAAACTGTCGCGGATGAAGATTGTAAGCAGCTTATTGAGCTGATTGAGCAGGAATTGGAGATAAAACGTAATTATTCAAAGAAAGCTGTTGCATATAATAAGGCAAATCCTGAAAAGCACAGGGAAGCTAACAAGAACTGCCCTTCATATAAGAAAAAGCATAAGGGTAGCAGGAAACGGAAATCTGAAAATAACAATTCATAAAATTTATTTAACAGTTCAGTTGACTTTACGGTACTGAACTGTTATAATATTATATGGAAGAGGTGAGTGGTTATGAAATATTATAATATTATCGGTGGAGTAAACGGTGTTGGCAAAAGCAGTCTTGCCGGCGTTCTCTACAGCAGGATAGATGATATGGGTGAAATAATTGACCCTGATAATATTGCAAGAAAACAGAATTGCGGTAACATTGAAGCAGGAAGAATAGCTAAATTGCTAATTAATGAGTATATTGACGATGGTATCAGTTTCACACAGGAAACAACTTTATCAAGTGTGAGTATACTTAAAACAATAAAGCTTGCTAAAGAGAATAATTACAGAATCCGTTTGTTCTATGTCGGTGTGGGTTCTATGGAAGAGAGCCTGCTAAGAATTGAAAACCATGTAAGAAAAGGCGGACATAATATTCCTGTTCACGATGTTGAGAGAAGATATTCCAAAAGATTTGACGATGTGAAGAAGGTATTGAAATACTGCAATGAGGCATATTTCTATGATAACGAAAACGGATTTGTGGAAGTGGGAGATTACAGGCACGGAAAGTTCTATGTTGATGAATCATATCTGCCTGACTGGTATGTTGAACTCATAGAGCATTGCAGATGATAAATAATATGTGGAGGACTTGCTTTGAATGTAAAATACTACCCGAATGAAGCAGAAGTAATGGAAGCGATTGAAGCAGATGAACCGCTTCTGGCTGCAATTTCGTTTGACGGCAAAGAAACGGTCATAGCTCCTGCAATCGAATCAGGAGAACATCATATTATGCTGATGCAGACAGGGCATAACGGGACTGATATAGATAAGTTTTTCAGATTTGCATTTGATAAATCAGGTGCTGACTGGACTTTTGTATGTCCGCCGGACTATAAAAGGATTACTTTGGAAAACAGACGTGTTGCAGCATTTTACAAAGACGGCATTGACTCTATATCAAATCTTCTGAGGTATCTGAAATATCCTGTAAATATTGATATACCGAGAAGATACCGTGGTCAGCTTGATGTAATGGGTAAGACACAGCTTGATGATAGTGATTTGATTATTCTTTAACTTAATACAATAACTCAGAGCCATATCAGGATTAATTTCCTGGTATGGCTTTTTTTGTTTTGTTCAAATCGTTAATAGATATAGGGGATTATGTCAGCATTTTGACTTAAACAGGCAGACCTTATATATTAAGTAGAAGGGTGGTGAAGTATGTAAATGAAATCAATACGTCTATTTGAACCCAAATCAAAGTCCTCTGTAATTTCAGATGATGTTATTGTCAGTCCGATACCATATATGGGGAATAAGAAAAGACTTATTGATAAAGGACTGATACGTATGTTTCCCAATGAAATCAGAACTTTTGTTGATTTATTTGCAGGAAGCGGAATTGTATCAATGAATACAGTGGCGGACAGAATCATTATCAATGATATTGATTCGCATTTGATAGAGTTATACAATCTGTTTAACGAACATTCAGCAGATGAAATAATACGGCATATTGAGAATCGGATAAAACAGTTTGGTCTTGCTACGGAGACAACCAGACGGAATGTATATAAGGATTCAGATAAGATTGTACAGTATAAAAGTGCCTATATAAAGCTCAGAGATGAGTATAATGCAAATAAATCCGTATTTGATTTCTGCACATTGATGTATTTTTCATTTTCACAGCAGTTCAGATTCAATGCAGACGGCGACTTCAATATGCCTTGCGGAGATGATTATTTTTCGGAATATCAGAAGGAAAGCATTATCAATGGCTGTAATTTCTTTCAGAACAGGAATATTGAAATATGCAATATGGACTTCAAATCTTTTGATATAAGCAATCTGACAGAGCGTGATTTTGTGTATCTTGACCCACCGTATTTTATTACGCTTGCCGTATATACAGAAGGTAGAAACGAATATGCAGGCTGGTCTGAATCGGATGAAAAAGCTTTATATCAGCTTTGTGAACGTCTTGACAGCAGAAATATAAAGTTTGGAATGAGTAATGTATTTCGCAACAAGGGCAGAACCAACCAAAGTCTGATAGATTGGAGCAGGTATCATAACTTTAATGTCCATAGATTTTCAACACATACATATTCAGCTTGCGGAAAAGGAAATTCTATGGCGGAAGAAGTGTTTATTACAAATTATTAATTGGAGGTAAAAGCGTTGGCTGAAACAAACTTGAAATTAGGAAGTCTTTTTTCAGGAATATGCGGATTTGAACTTGTTGGAAGCTGGTACGGCATCGAACCGGTATGGGCATCTGAAATAGAATCATCGCCAATCCGCATAACAAGCAGGCATTTTCCGAATATGAAACATCTCGGCGATATTACAAAGATACACGGTGATGAAATTGAGCCTGTTGATGTGCTTACCGGCGGAAGTCCCTGTCAAAGCCTCTCCTGTGCCGGAAAACAGGACGGTATCAAGATGAAGTGTGAAGAATGCGGAACGCTTGTTGATTTTAATGAAACTGAAGAAACGAAAATCTGTCCTGAATGCGGTGCGGAACTTAGCTTTACACGAAGCGGTCTGTTTATGGAACAGATGAGAATTATCAGAGAAATGAGGGGAAAAACTAATGAATGCTATCCAAAAATTGTTATCTGGGAAAATGTCAGCGGAGCACTCAGCAGCAACAACGGAGATGACTTCTTCTGCGTCCTCCGTGAGTTCTGTAAACTCATCGGGGAGAAACTTCCAGCATTTAGACCTGAGAGCTGGTCAACAGCGGGGGAGATTCTGGGAAACAGGGGTTCAGTTGCGTGGAGACTCCTGGACGCTCAATACTGGGGAGTTCCCCAGCGTCGCCGTAGAATCTTCCTTGTCACAGATTTTACAGGACAGCACGCCGGAGAAATACTGTTTAAGCCCGAAAGCCTGCGCAGGCATCTTACGCCGAGCACAGTCCCGTGGAAAAGCTTTACCGCCAAGACTGAAAAGGGCATTGGAACTTCAAGCAGGAATCAATCCGGAGCAGAAGAATCCGTAATATGCGTAGCTACACAGCAGGCGAATGCTGAAATAATGCTTGATAAGTGTCCCACACTGACGGCTGCCAACGGAACAAGCGGAAGCAATAAGCCTTATGTTGCGCTTGATGAAACCGAAAAACCTCTTGCTTTTGAACCCGGTGCATCATCAAGACTGGGTGGTCACGTGTGGGAAGATATTTCGGGAACGCTTACTTCGCAGATGGGTGACAATCAAATGTCTGTTGTGACAGATATTGCGGAAAAATCTACGGTTTATGGAATGTGTTCAATGTCGAGCAATTCTATGAAATCAGATAACCCTGACAGCGGAATATACGAAACCGATGTAAGCAAAACACTTGATACTAACGGTCTTAATCCTGCCTGCAATCAGGGCGGTAATGTGGTCGTGGAAGGACCTGTTTATTGTATTCAGGGTAACTGTATTGACCGTGCAGATACGGCAGGCTGTAAAGGTAAGGGCTGGAAAGAGGATGTAAGTTTTACACTTACTACAGTGGACAGACCGGATTATGTTATGAGTGGTGTTGCAGATATTCTTGATACTGAATAAAATTTAAGAAAATACTTTACAAATCTCTCTGCTTACGATATAATTATAGTAGACGGAGAGATTTGATTAATGGGTGGGCGTTTATAATGAAGATATACATAAAAAATTCAGCTGAAAACAATATTCCCGAAATAGAATTTGATATTGAAGTTTACAGCGTTGACTTTATACGTGCATCTGCAATATATGCAGAAGATGAAGAAAATATTTACCTGCCTGAAGTGGTTGACAAGCACGGTAATGTTATAAATTCTAAGTGGTTTAAACAGTATATGGATTTTATTCAGTCGGTTGAGAGTTATCTTAACTCTTTGGATATTGAAATTGTTAATCCTCATAATTCTGCAAAATCGGCTTCGAGATATTATGAATTTTATGTACAGGATTCTGAGGGGAATCCGTTTATAAAAGTCAAATGCAATATCAGGATTTCAGACCATATGCCGGGAAAGAAACAGCGCGGCAGAGACTTTCTTGTTATGAATGTAAAAGAGAACACAAAAACAGGTATAGTTACATATAAGTATCAGTTTATAACATCGTGGGCTACATCATACAGAAGCTGTCTGAACAGGCTGAAATCACAGATTACAGCATTTATAGATGATGTTGAGCAGTTATATTTGGAAGAATCTGAATAAATCAGGAGATTGATTATGAAAATATACAAAAATGGCGAATTATTGCCAAAGGTTGATACCGTTTATGATGATGATTTTGATGACATCTTTGGAATGTCAAACTTGAGAGGAAAATATGTGAAAACAGATAAAATCAATTTTTCGTTCTATTTCTCTATGCAGAAAGCTTCGCACGCTATCAGGGTAAAAGTATCATTTAATGATACTAAAATAAATGAAAGTGATTTCGGAGTATTGGAATTACACGGTGATTGGAAATTCACTCCCGGCAAAAATGATAAAGATGTACCCAATAAAGATATACGAAATATGAAATCATTTTTTGTAAAATACAAAGTTTTATTTGCGGCAGTCTGGAACAGAGAAATTTATGAGGGAGATGTTGTTGAATTTTTCCGCAAAGGCATTACATTTTCTGAATTGTTACGGGAATTTAATTTTTATGATAAATATAAAAAAGAAATGAATGAAATCAAAGATGTAGCAGAACTGGAAGATTTCGTAAGAGAAGATAACATTTTTAATATGTGGGACTGATAAGGAGAACATTATGGAAAAATTTATACCATACGAAAAATTAAGCAAGAAAGAACAGAAACGGCTTGATTCTGCAAAACGCAGGGACTGGAACGGTTTGAATCCCGTTACAAGGGCAGTTCCTGATAAGAAGAAATACAGCCGTAAGGATAAGCACAAATCTGTGTTTGAGGAGGATGTATGATTACTTTTGAAGGTAAATATAATTCTGCAAAGATTTTCACGGATAAAATTGAAAGCAGCGCCGAGGGACAAATCAAAAAACTTCTTGACCTTAAATTTATCAGCGGAAGTCAGATTCGTATTATGCCCGATGTTCACGCAGGAGCAGGCTGTACAATCGGTACAACTATGACAATCAAAGATAAAGTGATACCAAATCTTGTCGGAGTTGACATCGGCTGCGGTATGCTGACGGTAAAACTTAAAGACAAGCGGATTGACCTGCCGAAGCTTGACAGCTTTATCCATAATAATATACCTGTTGGCGAACATATTCACAGAAACTTTCATAAGTATCTTGGGGAAACAAGGATATATGACCTCTGCTGTCGGAATCAGGTGAATATGGAGAGGGGAGAGCTTAGTCTCGGAACTCTCGGTGGCGGAAATCACTTTATAGAAATTGATAAAGACGATGACGGAAATCTTTATCTTATAATTCACACAGGAAGCCGTCACATCGGCTTGCAGACTGCAAAATACTATCAGGATGCCGCATATAAGGCAATGGGAAGTCAGGATGAAATTCCTTATGAACTTGCATACTGCGAGGGCGAGCTTCTTGAGCAGTATCTTCACGATATGGAAATTATGCAGGAATACGCTGACTGGAATCGCCGTGCAATTGCTGATACTATAATCAAGGGCTGTAAACTGAAAGTAGATTCACAGTTTACAACTATCCACAATTATATTGACCTGAAACATATGATTCTCCGCAAAGGTGCAGTTTCCGCACAGCTCGATGAGACGCTGCTGATACCTGTTAATATGCGTGACGGAGCGTTGATTTGCAGAGGTCTTGGCAATGCGGACTGGAATTATTCAGCTCCTCACGGTGCAGGTCGTGTAATGAGCAGAAGCGAAGTCAAAAACAATGTTACCCTGAATGCCTATAAGGCTGAAATGAAAGGAATCTTTTCAACTACCGTAAATTCAGGAACGCTTGATGAATGTCCTATGGCATATAAGGGCATTGATGAAATTGTAGCTAATATTACACTGACTGCCAAAATTATTACACGAATTAAACCAATATATAACTTTAAGGCGGATAAGTGAAATCCAATTCAACGGAGCAGAATTATTATTTGCTCCGTTGAATTTTTCTTGACAAAACGATAAAAGTGTGATACAATTATAATACAGAATGTTACAAATTTGAGGTGATATTATATGGCATTGGATTCAATTATGCACATACGTCTGGATTCAGAGCTGAAGAAGAACAGTGAGGAATTATTTGAGTCTCTTGGAATGGATATTCCTACAGCAATACGGATGTTTCTTGTTCAGGCTGTGAAGTGCAAGGGAATACCTTTTCAGATTACGCAGACAGTTGAAGATAATAAAATTAACTTGCCTGACGGAGAACAGGAGGATTAGATTTGGAGAGATATATTTATGGCGGAGTAAGACCAAATGACGGAGATTATATATTTGATTACAGGTACAATCTTCCTACTGATATTATAGAA
The DNA here is from genome assembly GCA_023667045.1 of Ruminococcus flavefaciens. GTDB lineage: Bacteria > Bacillota > Clostridia > Oscillospirales > Ruminococcaceae > Ruminococcus > Ruminococcus flavefaciens_AC. The sequence goes on from JAMPAU010000042.1 coordinate 8,409, forward strand.
ATATCTTCACCGCAGTTATACGTTTCTTCTATCAGAAATCATATTTACTGGTTCGGATATATGTTCAAGGACAATGTATCATCTAAGCAGAGAACCCAGTTTATCCATTATATCAAAGGTCTCAGTGATAAAAAGATTTCCGATTTGGAGCTTACGCAGTTTATAGAACTTCCTTTAGGCGAACTTGATAAAAGAATAGGTATGTATGACATTGACTGCTTTGTATATCCTGTGTCGGGACGAAGTAAACTTGTAGCGAAAATGATTTCGGTTATAGGCGATTATACTTCCCGTGATATGAAGAAAGCAAGTTTTGAGCTTGTTAAGAAAGCTCCTACTGAAATAGGTTTTGACTGGGATTTGCTTGAAGTCGATACGGCTGATGATTTGAATAAATATAATCAGATGAAAAAATATGCGGAAGAATATATTGTCCCGGCTATCAAAGAACTTGATTATTTTTCACTTGCCAAAAACGTAAAGCCTAAATACAGACGCTATATTCAGAATTATCTTGACTTCTCAAGTCCGGAAGAACTTGAAAGTTTTTCAAAGCTGAAAGGCAGCAATATCCTTGTTGTAGATGACATAAACACTTCGGGTTCAACCCTGAATGAAATCCTCAGAATACTGAATAAAGTAAACAAGGACTGTAATATTTTTGTGTATACGCTTATCGGAAATTTCAATGAATAACAGAGGTATCATATGAACGTTGTAATATATGCCCGCTATTCTTCACATAATCAGCACGAGACCAGTATCGAAGGACAGCTGAAAGTGTGTTATGAGTACTGCAAAAGAAATAATTATACTGTCATAGAAGAATATATTGACAGAGCTATGTCGGGAACTACTGACAGCAGACCTGAATTTCTACGGATGATTGAAGATGCACAGAAGAAGCAGTTTCAGTATGTCATAGTGTACCAGCTTGACAGATTTTCAAGAAACAGGTATGACAGTGCTGTCTATAAGGCAAAACTGAAAAAGTATGATGTTCGTGTTCTGTCGGCGAGAGAGAATATAAGTGATGATGCGAGCGGTATTCTTATGGAATCCATACTTGAAGGTATGGCTGAATACTATTCTGCTGAACTTGCTCAGAAGGTACGTCGTGGAATGGATTTGAACGCACAGAAATGTCTTTCAACAGGCGGAAATGTAGCACTTGGATATAAGGTTGACAGCGAAAAGAAGTTTCAGATAGATGAAAAGTATGCTCCGATTGTGAAGTATATCTTTGAAAGCTATGCAAAGGGCGATACTGTTACTCAAATAGTAAACAGACTTAATTCAGAGGGTTACAGAACCCCAAGAGGAGGACTGTTCAGAAAAAGTTCCGTTACGTGTATACTTCAGAATAAAAGGTACATAGGGATATATACGTACAAAGGAACTGAAACTCCAAACGGAATGCCAAGAATAATCTCAGATGAGTTGTTCTATACGGTAGCAGAAAAGCTTAAAAAGAATATGAAAGCAAGGTCGCATTCAAAGGCAAAAGAAGAATATCTTCTGACAACAAAACTGTTCTGCGGTAAGTGCAAGGAAATGATGGTGGGTTACGGCGGAACAAACAGGGTCGGAAAAGTCTATCACTACTATGCCTGTAAGAACCGGATAAAAAAGAACAGAACCTGCAATAAAGATTATGTAGGCAAGCAGGATATAGAAGATTTGGTTATTAAAACCTGTAAAGAACTGCTTACTGATGAGAAGATAATTGAAATTGCCAGAGGTGTATCTGAAGTCCTCGAAAAAGGGAATGATTACACAAATCTGAAAAGGCTTGAAAAGCAGTTACAGCAGATTGGAAGAAAGCAGCATAATCTGCTGAATGCAATTATGGAATGTGAAGATGATGCTGCAAGAAAGATTATGTATGCCGAACTGCCGAAACTTGAAGAATCAAAAAAGCAGGTAGAACAGGAAATGAGTCTTGAAGAGAAAAGTATGATACATCTTACTAAGGAACAAATTGCATTCTTTCTTCATACTTTGAAAAACGGAGATATAGATGATACAAGATTCAGAAAAACACTTGTTACTGTATTTGTTAATAAGATTTATCTCTATGATGACAAATTGATATTTTTCTTCAATACATCCGGCAAACCTACAGAAATCAAAAATGACCTTTTAAGTGAGGTCGAATCTGTTGATATAGCCGAATGTTCAAATATTGACCAGTTTGGACAAGCATCTTGGCTATCATGAATATGAACGCTCAGATAATCCTGACTATCG
>JAMPAU010000043.1 GCA_023667045.1 Ruminococcus flavefaciens
AGAATGATAGCGAGGAGGATCAGCCCAAGACCAGCCATAAGCTGCTTCATGCCTTTAGACTTAGGACTGTAGGCATAAAGAAGTTTTCAGACAAACATTGTAAAACAGGTACAGCAAGCTATATTTTAATAAATATATAATTTGATAACAAAATTACAAAATTCATTATTGACAAAAATTCGTATATCTGGTATAATAAACTTGTACGCTTAGCATGTATATCAAAGTCTGTGCATTGCTGAGTGTAACATTGTTTTAGGAGGTCTTGTATGAATCAGATTTTCAAACGAATGCTTTCAGGTGTAACGAGCATAGCGATGATGCTTAGTGCTATACCTATCGTTTCAGCTCATGCCGAAGAAAGTACACAACCATACCCGTATACAATGTTCGCCGCTTCAAGTGACGAGGGTGCGATTACTGTAAATGCAGGAAACTTCTGTGTGAATGGTAATGTTGCCACCAACGGTACTATCGTTTCAAACGGTAATATGAACATCAACGGCACAAAAACGGAGAATGCTGATGAATCCATGATTTTCATCTTTGACAAGATAGATAATCAGTATTTTTCAGCTTTCAATGTTGATGAACACTATGAGGACTATACTCTCGATGCGTTAAATATCAACATCAATGTGCCTACTGAGGTACATGGTGAAGCCACTTTGACTGGAAACATCAATATCAATAACGCCCTAAAAGCTCTGGAAGATGTCAACCTCTACGGAGAAGTCAAGAATACTAACGATTCGGTTATCTTCTCTAAATACGGAGATATTGTTATCGACAGCCAAAATGTAAATCTGAATGGTCTTGTTTATGCTCCGTTCGGCAGCGTAACGATCAATGCTCAGAATCTTAACCTTAATAATGTGGTTGTTATTGCTGAAAGCATCGAACTTACTTGTCCTAATGTAAATGCCAACAACAGCAGTAATGTAAGTTCATTTGTAGGTTCTACGTCTGAACCACTGGATATTCCATATGATGAGTGGCAGTACATGAAGGATGAGAACGAGAATGATTTTCCGGATTTCTTTGAAAATCTTGATAATTTGGAACTCCTCAAAGATACCGATGGTGACCAGCTTCCCGACTGCGTAGAACAGTTCATCGGAACAGAGACCAATCTTGTAGATACAGATGGCGATATGCTTGATGACTACTACGAACTTTTTGTAACAAATACCGATCCTACATTACCTGACACAGACAGTAATGGCGTATCAGACGGCGATGAAGATTTTGATGCAGACGCTCTTACAAATTATCAGGAATAAGTTTTAGGTACATCTCCATTTGATATGGATTCAGATGATGATGAACTTAGCGACGGTGATGAGGTAAACACATATAGCACTGATCCTTTAGAGCCTGATACGGATTTTGATGGACTCTCAGATTCTGATGAATTAGTTCTTGGTACAGATCCTAACCTTCCCGACACAGATGGAGACGGTACACTTGACGGTGAAGAGAAATTTGCTCAAACTTATATTCTCGATGTAGAAAATGAAGAATGTGCTGTACAGCAAGTAATTGTCTCAATGGAGGGAACAGGGAATCTTCAAAATACAATGTCGGTAGATAATATTATGGATAAAGATTTTATTTGTAGTGGAGTAGTTGGACTTGTTGGAGTGCCGTTTTCAATCAAAACGACATCTGAATTTGATACTGCCACGTTATCTTTTAAAATCGACCAGTCTAAATTAGGTGATACTGATTTCAATGATCTTCTTTTCTTGTGGTATGATGAAGATAATTATCAGTTCGTTGAACTTGAAACAACCTATGATGAAGATAACAGCTTAGTAAGCGTTCAGACAACACATTTCAGCAGATATATGGTTGTTGATAAATACCGATGGTTTGAAGCTTGGAATAAGGATTTGAACTACACCTCGATTTCTTATGAAAAATCCATATGTTATTCGGTATTAGCTGTAGATTGTTCCGGAAGTATGGAAACTTATGACCCTATTACAATAATTCAGCCGAATTCTGCACCATACAAGCCTGTTTATTCCTGTGAAAGACAGAAAGCAGTAAGTAGTTTCACTAATGCATTAGATAATGATGATAAAGTAGCTATTGTAACCTTTGAAAGCAGTGCATCTACAGTTTGCGAATTGACAGATAACAAAACTGATTTATATTGGGCAAGTGCTTCGTTTTATAACGGAGGTGGAACAAGTTTTGATGCAGCACTTAGAAAGTCTATTGATATATTAAAATCAAGTACAGGAGGAACTAGAAAAAAGATTATTCTTCTTTCTGATGGTTACTCATCTGTTTCAGATAGTATTTTAAATGAAGCCAAAAGCGAGTATATCAAGGTGTATACCGTTGGAATCGGAAATTGTTCTGATTCAGTTTTAAGTAAAATAGCTACAGAAACAGGTGGAGAATATTTTAAAGCGTATAATGCATCTGAGCTATTATCTATTTACTCACAAATAGGGATAACCGATGATTTTGATACAACTGATACAGATGGAGACGGCTTGTACGATGTAGTTGAAACTGCAGGTATAAGAATCCAGAATGGTATGATTCTTAGAAATAATCCTGAAACAGATACGTTCTTCTCAAATCCTTCTTTACCGGATACTGATAATGATGGACTTAGTGATGGAGAGGAAATTGATCCTCAAATTCGATGCAAGCATCAATTTTGGGGTGCACCCGAATTGAGTACTGGATCAGGTTATTATTTCTTTATGAAATCCGACCCAAGTTGTCAAGATTCAGATGGAGATGGTATTGTTGATAATTACTGTGAAAGTACAAAAAATACAGCATCATATGGCTTTTCTGACCCAAATCCATTAACTTCTGATGTTACAAAAACTGCCTTGAAACATGATTTTTTCTCAATTGACTATGAGTATAAAGATGGTGTTGAGAAAGATTGGAAAGATAATAATTCCGGAAGTAATGAATCATATGGTGGTTATCAAGGATGGTTCGGAAGATATGGATATACTAAAGATATGAAAATTTTTTGTAATCAAAGCGTGACTGGCTTAGAAATACATAATAATGGATGTGGAATAATTGCATTAGGCGATATGCTATTATATATGGCAATTGGAGATCCAACCTATAATCCGACAATGGATTGGAGTATACCAACGATGATGGATCTTGGATCAAGCTATAATCATATTGACTTTGATACATATGTATGGTATATATACACTATTTCTAACTATTTTAGCTACCTTCCATTTATCAAAGGACTTGCCGGAGATGGTTTATTATTCAGTAATCTTGAAAACGGCCTCAAATTGATGTCATTAAACAATTCGATGAATTTAAAAAAGATCGAATGGCAATATAGTTCTAATTCAGCTAAAACACTGTCTAAAATGAAAGAAATGCTGAGTAACGATATTCCTGTTGTTTATTCAATTAGTGCATCATTTGAAAAAAACAAACTGCCATTGTATATGTTTGACGAAAATAATATGTTGTATATCGCAGAAAGACCTAAGTCTCATTTTATGGATGCTACAGCTATAATCGAGTTTAGTCCAGAGGCTGCAGACTTGCTGGGACATAAAATATTGATTAAAACTGCCACATATGGAAAAGAATATTATGCTGATTATGACGAATTCGCCGATAGATTAAGTTGGGATACGAATATATTGTATGTCGAGAAGTGATTAAATATGAGAATTAAAAAAAATACTAAAGCATTTATAAAAATCGTTGTTGCTTTCTCGATAATCATGATACTATGGCTACTATATTCTGCTTTGCCATCTCCTATTAATAGTAATCTTGCATACACTTCCGAGCTTGCTTCTTCCTATCAGTGTATGTTTCTAAAGCAATTTAGCTGTACAAGAATTGAGTGTGATCAAAACGAGACAATTGTAATTACATTTGATTTAAAGACGAGACCTGGAAGAAGGTTCTCGATATTTCAGTTTTCTTCTGATGAATGTATTGACGATATAATAAAAATCCGAGATGAAACATCGTCTTTTTTAAGAAACAATCCAGAAAATGAGCTTAGCACAAAAAAGATTCATTTAGTTTTTAATACATATGTAGATGAAAAAATGCATTTATTCAACTACAATTTCCAAGATGCATCACCTACAAATGAAAGATTTAATTTTTGCTATTATAACAATCTCGAAATACATGATATTTCAAAATTAATGGGTTTGTCCAATGCAAAAACTCTTATATTTTCAACCGATGTGCATTATGACGTTACGGATATGTCGGTCTTTGATTGTTTTAATTGTCTGGAAGTTCTACATTGCCCTAAATATTTTTCTGATGAGGCAATTGACTATCTTTCAATCAAGTTTCCAAATTGTGAAGTATCACAATAATTTATGTACTGTTCAATTATAGCCTATTGGCACACTCAAAAACTGTTCCATAAAAGCCCAAATCAGCATTGTGGAACATACCACAACAAGCAGAAACCCTAATGGAACTGAATACTTAACCGCAAGCTCTCGGAAACGCTCTGTAAGCGTTTCTGAGGGCTTTGTTATTTCAGCGGTTAATTTTCAGCTCGGTAAAGGAAGACGGCTGTGTGTGCCGTTTCCGTTCGTCTGTGAGGACGTCAAGCGATAATCTGTTCTGTGATGCCGTGTGTGGCTTCGTATTCATGTACTCGGCGGTAGAATGTATTTGCGGTAATGCCCATTCTCCGCATAAAGTCCCTGCCTGTGATCTGTTTGCCTTTCCATTCCCCATAGAGCTGCCCGAACTTCGCCCAATCGGTGGGGATAGGCTTTCTGCCTGTGTACTTGCCCTGAGCCTTGGCGATCTCGATGCCCTCACGTTGACGTTGTTTGAGCTGCTCTCTTTCAAGCTGAGAGAGGGCAGCGAACACGGTCAACATAAATTTTCCCGTAGGGCTGTTGGGGTCAATGTTCTCCTTGTGGCTGATAAGGGTAACGCCCTTGTCAGTAAGGGTGTCGATGATGTTCAGTAAATCCCGTGTGGAACGTCCCAGACGGCTGATGCTTTCGATGTAGAGGGTGTCTCCCTCACGAACATAGTCCAGCATAGCCTTTAACTGCGGTCGGTCTGTATTCGCTCCTGAGAGCTTTTCGGAGAAGATACGGTCAATCTGATAGCCGCACATGATCTTCTGCTGTCTTGCTGTTTCCTGATGTTCCGTAGAAACACGGATATATCCGATCTTACTCATAAATTCTTCCTTTCGTTATTCAAGATAATCTTTCTTTTTCTGCTGAGAGCGTTTCTTTTCCTGATACTGCCTGTTACGCTCCTGCTGTCTCTTACTTTCGAGATAGTTACGGACTTGGCGGCTGTACTGCAATGCCGTCTGTTTTTTTGCAAGGAAAGCCTTTTGTTCGGGAACAAGAGCATTGTATTTTTCTTTCAGCTTATCAGACTTAGCCTGTAAATCGCTTTGCTTGGGTGGCTTGCCCTTAATGTAGTAAGCCTTGATATGCTCGGTGATATACTTGTCGGCTTCTTCATAGCTGTCAATAGCGGCAGCGTTCCTCTTGCGGAAATGGCTCTGCGTAAATGCAGAACGTTCCTGATACTCTTTGTATGTAGCGGAATACTTAGTATGCTGTTTCATCATCTTGATGAGCTTATCTATCGGCTCGATCTTCGCTTTCAGCTTGGCAAGCTCGTCCGTGTGGTCATCATTGTGGTGAGTATTCCAAAAGAAACTTCTGAGATCGTCAAGTGATGTGATTCCGCCAGCTTCAAGGTCTGCAATTATTGTATCAGCATTACGCATACCCCTGATTTCAGCCCATACATCTTCTTTTTTTTCAGATGCTTGACTTTCGGTCGGCTTACTCTCGATAGTTTCTATTTTTTTACCGCCGTTGATAAATTCCTCTGCCGTAATAATTGTTGATGTTTTGATAGGTTCGGACTTGGGAGCTATCACAGGCTTTTCGGGCTTTTTCTTTTCAGCAAGCCTTTCAATAAGTCCACGAGATTTCTGTATCTGCTCTATCTGCTCGGCAATGCGTTCGGCGGTGTAGTCCTCGCCCAACGTATCGGCTCTGGTGAAACGCTGTTGTCCCTCGTCTTTCAAGCGAAATTTCAGCTTGACTTTTCGGCTTGGAGTATAGGAATACTCGATACCACTTTCACTACACCTTTGCAGGAAGTCCGAAAAGTCTTTGCTATAAAATGCAACCTCGGCAATTTTCGCCCTGAGTTTATCTTTCCATGACTTGCCCTGTAACTGCATATCACGCTCAAAATGAGAAACGCTCTGTCCCTTTTCAGGTTCAGCAATAACTGACAAATTATGCTCACGGCAAATATCATCAGAAATTGCACGTAACTTTGCCCACGCTCGTTCACACCTGCCGCCTTGATTTTCTTCGTATGTAAAGCTCAACCCATTATACACGTTGGTGTTATTGAAAACTATGTGCGTGTGGATATGATCTCTGTCGCTGTGAACGGCAAGCACATACTGATAATTTCCTTTTAAAAAACGGTCGCAAAGTTCCTCACTGACAGCAAGTGCTTGTTCGGGTGTGATCTCATCGGGTTTGAACGATTGAATTATGTGGTATCCGAGGATTTGTGTCCGTCCTGTTCCTTGCTCTCGTACTCGTCGGAAGTCCTCGGCTGCACCTCTGCTGTCTGGTCGGCATAGATAAGACGAGACATATAAGCCGTTGACGGTCTTATCTCCGTTGGTGATGTAGTCGATTGCGGCTGAGATTGTTGCCTTGATTGAATGGATAGAAGTAACTGCCAAATTTGATTAACACCTCTCTTTATTTCGATTATATCCTCGGCGTAAAAATCACCTGTACTGTGCAAGCGAACTGCTATTTGGTTTATGTTTCTGCCGATTTGTTTCGGAAAAATCAGCCTGTGGAATATCGGTCTGACTACTCGATACATTTGCTCTAACACAGTCACGAACATACTCGGATTTTTTCTTATAGCCATACTGCTCACACTTTGAAATAATCTCTTGATATTCGCTCTCCGTGAAACGAATATTCAGTGTCCGTGTTTTGTTCTCCCTATGGCTTTCAAGGTGCTTGCGTTCCTCGTCCGTGAGGGTGTCGGCTGGCTTGTCCGCAAGGCTCTTGGCAAGGTCGGATTTTACTTGACGGTCAAGGGCATAATTGATAACGCCCTCATAGGTCATACCGTCTGCCACATTTCTTTTTTTCGTTTTTCATAATGGTATCTCCTGTTCTTTTTATTTTCGGCGTAAGCCGATTTTTACAAAGGTCTTAGGGAATGTGTCCCTAACAAGCTGTTGTGAATTATTGCCGATTTGCGGCACAATTCACAATGCTTGCTATTTTTCCTGCGCTGATGCGCGGTTTTCCCGTCTGTACGGCGTGATGCCGTTCAGACTTTCGTTGCTCCGTCAACGAATTTGGAGCGTAAGCGACTTATTCTCGACGCTGCTTAGGTCGGCAGTCACTCCCTCACGCTTCAGCGTGATAATTATTCTAATCTGGCTCGGCGCAGTTATTGCGCAGTATAGGCGGCAATTTGATGATATTTTTAGTTGCCGTTATCGGTTTCAAGGTGTAATGTCAATACATTTCAAAATCCCCAGTGTAATTGACGAACTCGAAAACCCTATCGGCTCACAAAGTTTGAGCGCAATGCGAATAGACAAACGGCGGTGTTCCGTGCTATAATATTATTATCGGGAGTTGTCCCGAAATTTGAAATGAACGGTGGTGATGATATGAAAGCTATGACGTTGACAGACAACAGCAAGCAGATCGACAATGCCGATGCCGCTATCAAGGCAATACACGATAAGAAGCGTAAGCTGATCGAGCAGAGCAAGGTCATTGCTTATACAATGCTCTCTGACCTTTATCAGTTAGAGGGACAGGAGCTTGTTGATGCGATCAATAAGGAGCATACGCTTATCAGCAAGTTTACTGCAAGCGGTATGAGCTACGATGAGATTGAATCGTTCGTTGACGGCTCTGCTGATGAAGTAAGTGCTGACAATGCCGACAACAGCTCGGTTGATGATACATACGAACAGATTTCTTTCTACGGGAGCGATCACGCCTACACGGATTAACATATATCCGACAACAGAACGTTAGCTGTGGGGTGGCAGCAATGCCGTTCCTCACGGCTATGAGGGTGAGATAGAAAAAGCGAAGCCCTCAAACCTAAAAGCATAGATAGAGATAAGCTAAAGGAGTAAATTCTCTATGAATAATAACAATTCTGCCGCCGATATTGCGGCATCTTCAACTACGTCCGAGTATCGTATCGGGCATACAACATATATCGTGAAAACGGTATTCAACCCTGTTTATCGGGAGAGCCTTTCGGATATTCTGAACAGGCTTATCATTCGTGACACCAAAAAATTTCTCGGTGAAAATAAACAAGTTCCCGACAAGCAGGCTGTGTAAAATTTTAGTTTGGTGCGTATTGACTTTTTCGCCAATGCGCGCTAAACTTATATTATAGCTTGCTGTATCTGTCGGAAAGAGAGGTTATTATGAAAGACAAGATTACAGCTTTATACTGCCGTTTGAGCCAAGATGATATGCTTGACGGCGAGAGCAACAGTATCACTAATCAGAAAGCTATCCTCAAAAAGTACGCTGAGGACAACGGCTTTCACAACACGGCTTACTATGTCGATGACGGAGTTTCGGGAACTACCTTTGAGCGTGACGGTTTCAAGGCGATGATGAGCGATATTGAGGATGGCAAGGTCGGTATCGTGATTACAAAGGATTTAAGCCGACTTGGACGTGATTATCTTAAAACAGGCGAACTTATTGAAATGACGTTTCCCGATTATGATGTGCGCTATATCGCCATAAATGACGGCGTGGATACGTTCAAAAGTGAAAACGAGTTAATGGCATTCAAGAACATTTTCAATGACTGGTATGCTCGTGACTGCTCGAAAAAAATCCGTGCTGTGTTCAAAGCAAAAGGACAGTCAGGAAAACATCTTTGTCCGCCGATTTATGGCTACAAGAAGTCCGATACCGACAAGAATTTATGGGTGGTAGATGATGAGCCTGCGGAGGTCGTCCACAAAATTTTCAGACTTTGCATTGACGGCTACGGTCCGACGCAGATTGCCCGTATTCTCACGGAACAAGGCATACCAACTCCGACGGCTTATGCACTTTCGCAGGGCAGAGATAACGGCAGACATAATGCCAAAACGCATCGTTGGGGTACGCAGACAATCTGTCACATTCTTGAAAGGCTTGAATACTGCGGACATACGGTGAATTTCAGAACGCATATGAAGTCCTATAAGGTGCATAAAATCGTGTATAATCCGCAGGACGAGTGGCTGATTTTCGAGAATACTCACGAGCCTATTATTTCTCAGCAGGAATTTGATTTGGTGCAGGAAATTCGCAAGAACAAACGCAGACTTCAAAAGAAAGATGAGTTGAATCCATTTTCGGGAATGGTTTACTGTGCCGACTGCGGAGCGAAAATGTACCTGAGCCGACGTGCAAATGAACGTCCTGAACAGGAGCATATGAGGTGTTCCACTTACGCAAAAGATACGAAAGAATGTACTGTTCACTACATCAGGACTTGTGTTTTAAGAGAAATTGTCCTCGGTGAGCTGAATAAACTTCTTGCTACTGTAAGAGAGAATGAGGACGAATTTATCAAGGCAGCAATGAGTAATTCCGTTCAGAAACAGTCCACGGAACTTGCGAAAACTAAAAAAACGCTGAAACAAGCTGAAAAGCGTATTTCTGAACTTGATAAACTGTTCAAAAGGCTTTATGAGGACAATGTTCTCGGAAAAATTTCAGATGAGCGTTTTTCAATTCTGTCCGCAGAGTATGAGAATGAACATAAAAAATTGAAGTCTACGGTTGCGGAATTATCAGCATTTATTGATACCGCTGAACAGAAATCAAATGATGTGACAGCTTTCGTTAAGCTCGTGCAGAAATACGAAAATATTACTGAACTTACTCCCGAAATCATGCATGAACTTATTGAAAAAATCGTTGTTCACGAACTCGACAAATCAAGCGGAAAACGTATTCAGCAGATTGATATTTACTTCCGCTTTGATGTTGCGGTTTCAAGCATTTCAACTGAAACAGGAAAATTCGGCAGGACTGCATAACGCTGTGTTATGCGGTCTGTATTAAAAACAAAAAAACTTCTATATCGCTATGGTACTTTAGCGCCGGAATTGTCATTGCCGTAACCTTCCAGCAGATTGACAATACTCCATACACCGACACCACCGCCGATAAGACAGATAACGGATTTAAGTACAGTACAA
>JAMPAU010000044.1 GCA_023667045.1 Ruminococcus flavefaciens
GTGCTGCGCACAACATTATATCCTGTTTAGCTTATCAGCTAAACAATAATTTAAACGAAAATTAACTTGATAGAAATCTTAGAAATATATAGATATTACAAAAAACACACTCAATACTTGACATTTTTACTAAGTGATATTAAAATACAATATATTATGTTATCATTTTTAGGGTAGGAGGATGCTAATTATGAAAACAATTGCAGTATTAACAAGCGGTGGTGACGCACCTGGTATGAACGCTGCTGTTCGTGCAGTAGTTCGCACAGCCTGCAAAAACGGAGTTAAGGTATACGGTGTAATCCGTGGATATAACGGACTTATCAACGGTGATTTTATTGAAATGAATCTTCGCACAGTTTCTGATATTATTAACAGAGGCGGTACAATTCTTTATTCAGCTCGTTCTGTTGAATTTGCTACTGAAGAGGGTATGCGCAAGGCTATCCGCACCTGTCAGGAATGGGGCATTGAGGGTGTAGTTGTCATTGGTGGCGACGGCTCATTCCGTGGCGCAAGAGATTTGTCTGAAAGAGGTATTCCGTGCGTTGGTATTCCTGGCACAATTGATAATGATATTGCCTGCTGTGATTACACAATCGGATATGATACCTGTCTTAATACTATTATGGAAATGGTTGACAGACTTCGTGATACAAGCGAAAGCCATGACCGCTGCACAGTAGTTGAGGTTATGGGCAGACGAGCAGGCTATCTTGCACTTAATGCAGGTATTGCCGTTGGTGCAACATCTATCCTTATTCCTGAGGTTGAATTTGATATTGAAAAGCATGTTATTGAGCGTATGGAAAGCACTCAGAGAACAGGCAAAAAGCACTTCATCATCATTGTTGCCGAGGGCGTTAATGTTGATGTTGACGAGCTTGCAAAGGAAATTCAGGCAAGAACAGGTGTTGAATCCCGTTCAATGATTCTCGGTCATGTTCAGCGTGGCGGTTATGCTACTGTTAAGGACAGAGTAATGGCAACCCGTATGGGTAATTATGCTGTTAAGCTCCTTATGAACAATATCGGCAACCGTGTTGTTGCTGCTCAGAAGGAAGAGGTTGTTGATTACGATATCTTTGAGGCACTCAATATGACAAAGTCAATCGACCTTGAGCTTTATGACATTGCACACGAGGTTTCAATCTGATTGAATACACAGATACATATGTTAAAGGACAGTCTATGGCTGTCCTTATTTTTTTACAAAATTTAAAAAATTTTTTTAAAGACATTGCTGAGATGTCTTTATTTTTTGGTTAATACTATAATCGGTGATTTGATGAAAAAAATAATTAGAATAGCAGATGTCTGTTTTGCTGCGGTTTTAGTATTAATATATACATTAATAGGTTTTGGCAGCTTTGCTCTTCCTGACGAGATAACGGCATATTCCTCTAAAAATATCAGCTATAAAACAATTTATACTATTGATATGTCTGATAATGCACAGGTCGATTTTCAAAACAGCACCCGTGTTTCACCTGATGAAAGCGAAATCAAGCTGCTTGGTGTTATTCCTGTAAAGACTGCTAAGATTTCTCAGGCGAGTCAACAGAGTGTATATGTCAGCGGTGAAAGCTTTGGCATTAAGCTTTATACAGACGGAGTAATCGTTGTAGGCACAAGGGATGTTGAAACGGCAGACGGCAAGTGCAATCCCGCGCGAGAGGCGGGACTCGAAAAGGGCGATATAATAGTAAGTATTAATAATGTTAAAATGACCTCATCATCTCAGGTGGAGGAAACCTTTAACGATAACAACGGCAGGGACTATAAGATTAAGGTTAAGCGAAACGGAAATTATAAAACATTTACCTTAACACCTGCTTATTCACCGAATGAAGGCAGGTATAAGGTTGGTGTCTGGGTGCGTGATTCCACTGCAGGCATAGGGACAATAACCTTTTATAATCCCGAAAACAGCTCAATGGCTGCATTGGGTCATCCGATTACAGATGTTGACACAAACGAGATTATGCCTATTCTCAACGGCGAGGCGGTAAGGGCACAGGTTACTAAACTGTATAAGAGCACTAACGGAGAGGCAGGGTCATTGTGCTGTGATTTTTCAAATGATGTTATCGGTACGCTGAGTGTGAACAGCTCCTGCGGAATATACGGTAAATACAGCTGTAGCCTTGACGGCTTGCAGCTTTATCAAATTGCAGCACCTCAGGAGGTGGAAAAGGGCAGAGCACAGCTGTTGTGCACTGTAGACGGTGACGGACCTAAGCTTTATGATGTTGAGATTACACGAGTGTCATACAGGGAAAACAGCAGCGAAAAAAATATGGTGGTAAAGGTTATTGATGAAGAGCTGATTGAAAAGACAGGCGGTATACTGCAGGGTATGTGAGTGAGTTATAATAAGGACAACACAGGAAAAGCCCATGAATAGGGCGTTTCTGGTGATTATCCTAATTCATTGACCAGAATAAGGACACCGTATCTGCGCAGATATGTGAAAGTAAGTGAAAGGAGGAGCAGTTTCGGTAGTTACATATTCATAATTAAATACTTGCCACAATGGCCAGATAGGAATAGCTAACCTGTCTGGTCTTTTCATTTGATTAAGAATGACAAATGATGGAAACACTAAATTTAAGAATGAGGGTTATATAATGAAGATAGGTTCATTGATTTATGATTGTGAAAGCGGAAGAATGGATATTCGCTTTAGTCTGGAGGAATATTACGGAGGTCTGCATTGCGGGACAGATATGGATGTTCATATAGATGGTAAGTGGATACATACCAGAATAGAATTATCTGATGATTTGTATCTGGTAGGAATTAAGACGAAAAAAATTGAAGGATTGGTGGTGAGGATATGATTTCTGTGATTTGCTCAGAATTTTTTCACAGCACAATTAATTATTCTCCCAATACTGTCTATAATATGGGAGAAAGAATAGTTTTTTGGGAGAAAATATAACAGATTCTAATTTATAATGAAATAAATACTATAGTGTATAACTCAGGCGGTTTCTTTGACAGGAACCGTCCTATTTTTATATTCAAAATTTGAATTGAGAGAGAAGGTGTCTGAAGTGAAATGCTTGTTGAAATACGAATGGGTTAAATTACCAAGAAATAGGTTACCTGAAGGAAAAGGTATTATGGGTACTTGGGCAAGACTTGCCTCTCGTGCTGCATTTCGCAAAGGAGAAGCCTTCTATTGTGGCCATACAAACGCTGTAAGCCCAGGAATGTGGTCTGGTGGCATAGTAGGTCTAAAAAGTATTGTAGGTCTAAAAAATCGCCTGCAAACGCTTGAAAGAATGGATTTATTATCTCAGTTAGGATTTATTCAGTATGAACTGGATACAAAAACAAAAAAATTATCTTATTATATTACTGATTGGGTAGTAAAGTGTTCTGGAGAGGAATGCATGAAAGGTGCAGTATATGCTACGGATGGATATGGCTTTTTATGTATTCCACGTAATATTACAGAAAGACTTGTAGAGAAAAATTATATATTTGATGAAGCAGATGCATGGTTAGATTTATGGTGTCATTCGGTATCAGAAGATCCTAACAATGCATTTTCTTATTTAGCTCCAACAATACAGTATGGTAAATTAGGAGCATTATTAACGTTAGAAACCTTGGGACAACGATGGGGTTGGGAGAAGACAAAGGTGTGGAGATTTTTTAAGAAGTATGGGGATGTTTTTCCTCTGTACCGCTTGCCTGGTTCTTATGGTTGTTTGATTTTTAATAGATTGTATCCTACTGATACAGAGGTTTCATTGCCTACACATGATGATATTGTACGCATTATTGAGGAAATACGTATAATTGGTACTAATGCACACAAAACAGGTTCAGATCACGAAAATATGAGTAAGTTAGTTTTATGGTATAGCCGAAGATTAACTGAAAATAGTATAAGTCAAGTAGATAAAACCAAACAGAAAAATCGCGTTGCAGATTCGGACCCTATAATATATACGTATCTTTCTCCGTGTAGGAATTGTAAGAATTGTGGATATGACTGCTATAGTAAGAGTTATGTTACTCTACCAGTTATAGAAACGAATAAAATCCGTGGGCCATGTAGTTCTGTGGATATTACTAAAATAGCAAAGGAGTGTTTTACATATGAGCAAGCAGGATGATAAAAAACTGTATGAACAGCAGGAAAATAAGCTTTTAGCGCAGTCAGATGCATTTATTTCATTGCTTACAAAGCGAGGGATTCTTGAAGATCATAATATTGATGATGATAAGATTAGAGCAGCCCAAAAGGAAAAAAGGAAAAGTGCTTATCATAATACGCAGATGTTATTGAAGCATTATCGTAAGATGGTGTGGGTTTTTAATTGTTATCCAGAGGAAATTCTTCAGGAATTAGAGAAACCTTTCGAGAGTTTTGACAGTATGGTAGATAGGCTTGATTTAGAAATGTCAATTGGTAATAAAAGACTTGAACAGCGTATGGAAACTGCAGCCAAATCACGTTTATTATTAGACAGATTAAATGAAGCTTTAACTGTTTTACGCAAAGAGCCTAATCGTGGAGAACGGCTTTATAATTTAATATATACGGCGTATTTGTCGCCGGAAAAATTAAAGTTAGAAGAAATTTTGTATCGCTTAGATATTTCGCAGAGACATTATTATCGACTTCGTGAGCAGGCAATTTCAATTCTTTCAATTCGACTTTGGTCAGCTCCTAATGAAGATGTTGATATGTGGTTGGATATGCTTACACTTTTTGAAAATCTGGAATAATATGTGTGTTAATAAAATGGCACAAAAATGGCATATTTTCTGCTGATGACATGGGAATAATGCTGTGCTATAATCGTATCGTCCCAAATTGGGATTAGGCAATGAAATGCTGTTTCTGTAGTTGAAAAACTATGTGAAACGGCTTTTTTTATTGATTAAATTCCAAAAAAGGAGGTGCGTGGCATGGCTAAAAGAATCAAAAAACGTAGCAACAGTTTATATATTCACTATTGGTCATTTGTTGGTATGTTATCTGCAATATTGATTTCATTGCAGCCTATTATGGCTGATACAATCTGGAATCGATTTTCAGCAATCATGAAAGATATTTATGGTCAGGTAGTCGGTATAAGCACGATTGTTGCAGTTACAGCGGCGGCTATTGCTTTGATTGTCAGAATGATTTCCAGAAATCAACGTGCTGTTGATGAAGCAACCAGTTGGCTTAAGAGAATCGTAGTAACTTGGATTATCCTGAATTCACTTGGATTTATAGTTGCATATTTACAGCCTTTAATTGCCGGCGGAAATTACACCGGTTAACAACCATGTCAAGCCAGATAGGTGGTGACGATTTATGCTTGACTGGATTTTTGAAGGAATTGTCACATGGATTAGTAGTATTGTTTCGCAAATATTTGATGCAGTATCTGGATTATTTCTTCAGACATTAGGAACAGATATGACAGCAATGGAAGAATATTTTCCATTTGTGTCGAAAGCCTTTACGGTAATGCAATATACAGCTTGGTCAATTTTGTTTTTAATTGTGGTTTGGCAGCTTTTTCGTGTGTTTGGAGGTCCGATTACGGAGGCTGAGAATCCATGGGCATTATTAGCAAGAAGTTCATTATTTGCATTGCTCATTGGATATGCTAAGCAGATTTTCATGATTACATTGGATATTGCAAGAGCACCATATACAGCATTGATGGATATATCGATGTTAGCTGAAGATTTTACTTTTGCAGGCGTGGAGCAAACATTATCAAACGGACTTACAACAATTGTTTCTATTGCCTCGGTGGTTGGATTGATACTTCTAATTATTATGGAAGTTTCATTGGGTTGGAATTATTTTAAATTGCTATTGGAAACTGTTGAACGATATATCGTAGTAGGTGTACTATGTTACACCTCACCTTTGGCATTTTCCATGGGTGCTTCTAAAGCCACTTTACCAGTATTCAAATCTTGGTGTCGTATGGTTGGTTCACAGTTGCTTCTGTTAGTGATGAATGTATGGTTCCTACGAGGATTCAGTTCGTCTATCGGGCAGTACATCGGTAATGGTGGTGCATTGTCAACAGGTCAAGGCAGTGTATTCCTATGGTTGTTTTGTGCTTTAGCATTTCTTAAAACAGCTCAGAAGTTTGATAGTTATCTTGCTTCTATAGGTCTCAATGTTGCCCAAACTGGTTCTGGAATGGGTATGGAACTTTTAATGGCTGCAAGAGTAATATCAGGTGTTGGCAGTAGTGCAAGAAGTGCAGGCAGTGTATTTAAAGGTGGTAGCATTGCAACAGGAACAGGCGCAGCAACAACTGGATTTGCGTCAGGTTTTGCAAGCAGATTTAAAGGTAATAGTTATGTTCGTGATGCAGTAGTAGATGGCGGTGTACGTATGGGTGCAGGAGGCAGTGTTGGTTTTGTAGGTCGTGCCTTTGGTGGAATTGCTGCTAGAAATGGAGTTGCATTGACAGGAGACTCAATTTCTTCAGTAGCATCCCGTTCCCCTAATATATCAGGAACAATAGGTGGAGATATAGCGGACCGAAGTCTGGGAAACTATATGCCACAATTACAAGGTAAACAATTAAAAGATACGCAGATTACTGGCGGAAAGATAAGTACAACAGCTGTTGATGCTGACGGAAAGACAACAGGAATTGAGATGTATAATGCATCTCAATTTGAAAAGCCGGATGCTCCACATTCAGTAGTAACAGCGTCAGATGGCAGTCAGTGGTATCAAATGGCAAATGGTGCTGGTGCAGGAGCATTTTATGATGCACCTGTATTTACAGGAAATTCTGCAGAATCCAGTCAAATTGCCGCAACTTTCCCAGACGCTTCAGATGGTACAACATTTAGAACAGTTGGTGATGGCGTAATTGAAGCAAGTAATGGCGAAGGTAATACTATGTGGTATAACAGTGCTTATTATAATGAACCAGATGCTCCGCACACAATTATGCAGACGGCGAATGGTGTTGACTGGTATGCTATGCAGCAACATGCAGAAACACCAGAATTTGAATCTGGTGAAGCAGCATTTGCGTATAATCAGGCGCAGTTTCAAACATTTATGCCTGGTTATGAGCAACAGGTTTCGTTTGTGGATGGTTCTGGCCGACATGAAGGGCATTTTGAAGTTCGTCATGAAAATGGATCTGGAACAATGTTTTATGATACAACTCAATACTCTGCTCCTAAAGGCGATTATCAAGTTTATGAAGATGCCAGAGGAGGTCAGTGGTATGCAATTCGTGGTGAGTCTGCGGTAGAACGTAAGCCTGTATACGAACAGGGTAAACCAGTATATGACGGTGAAAGTGTTCGTTCAGTTTCTGTTGAAACTGTACGATATAAAAATACCCCTTCTCGTTTTGGTGAACCGAAAATGCGCAGCAATATGGAAATTAAACCACCAAGACGAAAAAGGTAATAATTTAACAGCCGATTCGGTAGAAAAATCCGATTCGGCTGTTTTGTTTATAAAAATAAATTTTATAACTGTTGATGTGGGAGGTGAAAAATATGTCAGAGCAGACAAAACAGCAAATCAGTGATGGCTCTGATAATTATGGTCAAGCAGCTGGTCAAATAGCGAATGCTGTAAAACAGTCTGGACAGGAAATTGGAAAGCAGTCAGCTGCAAAAGGTACTAAAGCGGCAGCTAATGTTGCAGCAGCTACAGTAAAAGCAAGTGCAGAAGGAGGAAAAACTGTTGCAGAAATTGCTGCTGGTACAGCGGCAGGTGGCCCATGGGGAGCTATTCTTTCTGCTGCGTGGTCAATGAGACATACTCTGTTTAAAATACTGATTTGTATTTGCTTGATATTGCTTTTCTTTGTAATCTTGATTGTTTCACTTCCTACTATTATTTCCAATAGTGTTTTTGGGTTGGATGGAAACCAACCATTAAGTAATGCTACATTAATGACAACATATTCTGAAATGGCAGATGCGGTGTCTAGCGTTGTGGATGATGGTTATGATTATTCTCTTGCATATGTAGAAAAATTGATTTCAGATGGTAATTATGATTATGAGCA
Organism: Ruminococcus flavefaciens; assembly: GCA_023667045.1. GTDB lineage: Bacteria > Bacillota > Clostridia > Oscillospirales > Ruminococcaceae > Ruminococcus > Ruminococcus flavefaciens_AC. The sequence continues at coordinate 8,028 of JAMPAU010000044.1, forward strand.
TTCTATGAATTCGCTGGTGAATTATGCACAAGGTTCTGCGGGATATGATGTCTGTTACATATTGGCGGCTTATTCAGCTTCTATGCGGCAACAGGATACAAAAAAAGACGATATGATTTCTAAATTAAACAGTGTTGTTAAGGATATGTTTCCGGTAACGTCTGAAGAGAAAATAAAAGAAATTCCAGTTCCAGTTACATATTATACTTATAAATCGGCAACGATTACTGTAGTTACTAAGCAGGTTCAGACAGGTACCATAAATGGAGTTCCGCAGTATAGATATGAGACAGAGAGCAGGACATATTATCTTCCTGATAAAGTGCATAGCAGTAATACAGAAATTACTGTAGATGCATATAAAGAAGTGAATGTTAAGATGCCTATTTATTCTGATGGGAAAATTACAGGAAGAAAGATAGGTGTTTATTATGTAGCTAATGGTAAGGAAACATTGATGCCAACTACCGAATTTGTTAAATATCTTGAGTGTACAATTCATCCATTTGATAATACAGTAATCACGAAAGCTTTTAATATAGATTTAGATGATACATACGATCAGTTTAAAATCACTTATAGTGAGGCTATACAAAATATGGCTACTGCACTAAAAAAAACATTATATGGCTCGGTTGTAAGTGGACAGAATGTTCCTTTAACTGATTCTGAATTGATTGAATTTGTAAATCGGCAAAATTGTAATGCGACTAGAAAATATATTTTATCTACAGCACTTTCACTTGTGGGTAAAGTTCCATATTTTTGGGGAGGTAAATCTCCACCTGGCTGGAATGATGAATGGAATAAACCTAAATTGGTAACAGCAGCTGGTTCTTCAACTACAGGGACTATACGTCCATATGGATTAGACTGCAGTGGGTTTAGCACATGGGTGTTTAATACAGCAGTTGGTGTGGATATAGGTGCTGGAACTTCAGGGCAATACCCTAAAACTATAGGTATTTCAGCATCTGAATTGCTTCCCGGAGATTTAGGCTTTCTTGCTGAATCTAATGGAAATGGCTGGAATCATGTATTGATTTTTGCGGGATATGGTAAAAATGGTGAGCGAATGTGGGTGCATTCCTCAGGAGGTCAAGGTGTTATTTTAAATACACCGAGTTATGATGCAAAACTGATATTACGACGACCGAAAGATGTGGATTTTGATGCACCGATATCCAATGATATATATGGAACTCCGATTTCAACAATAGAAGTTGATGTTACCCATTATTGTGCTTGCAGCAAATGCTGTGGAAGTAATTCAAATGGAATAACTGCAAGTGGCAAAAAAATAGCACCAGGAATGGTCGCAATGTCCAGTAAATATCCTTTCGGAACACAGATTATGATTAATGGAACCATGTATACAGTTGAGGATCGTGGTGGCTCAGGTATTGAAAATAATTTGAATCGTGTTGATATATATGTGACTGACCACAATCAGGCGCTTCGTATGGGAAGATATAAAACAACAGCAACGATTTATAGAATAGGCAGGTGAAAAATTTGGATGAAAAGGAATACAGCAATATTTATGCCATACCAGCGAATTACACTGATTCTGGTAAAATACTGGGAGGTATGCTTGAGCCGAGAAATGCGATTGAAACAGTAGTTTTGTTAGTAGCTTTGGGATATCCTGAACTAATGTGGATTCCAATGTCAGGAACTATTCGTATTGTTGTAATGACGGTTACACTTTTACCCCTGTCTGTTTTGTCTATGATGGGAATTGATGGTGACTCATTATTTCAATATTTAGGACATATGCTTCGCTTTTTTATAAGGCGCAGGAAGTTACATTTTAGAAGGGTGGGATATAAATATGAGCAAAAGCAACTTCGTAAAAAGAAAAGGACAAGTAAAAAAACAAGAAAATAAGTC
>JAMPAU010000045.1 GCA_023667045.1 Ruminococcus flavefaciens
TTATTGCGAGAATGATCCTGTTAACAGAGATGATCATACGGGATATGTATCTTTAAGTGATATAGGAAATGCATTTAAAAAAATGCTCAACGCTATAAAAGAGAAAATATGTGGTTTCTTTAGAGGATATGTTGGTTATATAGAAAATGGTTATTTATTTGTTAGCAGCTCGATAATATCGAATGTGATTGATACAATGATATATGCTAGCAGTAATGCTGTTGTTGCAGCAATTAAAACAGCGTCATTTAAATCACTGTGTTCAGCGATAAAATCGTATGCAAAAAAAAATTCGGCAAAAGTAGCAGCTTATTTAAAAGAAAAATTGTTTGGCAAAATATTGAATAAAATTATACCTGATGTTTTTGAGTTTACTTTTAAAAATATTGCAAAAATATGGGGTAAAAAAGTTGCAAAATTTTTTGCCAAGAATGTAATTAAAGATAGACTGACAAAAAATTTTACCGTATATAGTTTTATATCTAATTTTACATCAGTAGGAGGAATAATCGCATTTGTTTTTGATATAATTGATGGAAAGCCAGATAGTTATACGACATTAAAGGTGAAATAGTTTATGAATATTAATATTATCAATCAAACATCATACAATCAAATTAAGATTATTTATAATAAAGATGAAGTTATTTTAAAAAAAGACGAGTCAAAATCTTTTTTAGTTACATCTGTTAATTCAAATTTTGAGGTGTTTGTTTTAGAAAAAAACAGAGTTTTATTTAACTTGCTTTTTGCCCTTGTGGATGGATTCATCGATGGTGAAAGCGTAATAAACTCGCTTGTTTGTAGCGCTTCATTTAATATTGATATAAAAACAAATACGACAATTGTATTGAAAGATTTAGAGTATCGAGATGACAAAAATGGTTATATTTATGAGTCGATATATATTGACTGCGATAAAAATATGATTGAAAATTTAACATATAAATTGATAAGTATAGAAAAGGCTCGAAAAAGAAGTATGTTTTATTATATTTGCGTTGTTTCTTGGTTACCAATTCTAATGATTCTGGTGGGTCGTGTGATTTATAATGGAAATATATTGGCTTTAATTGCTAGTATAGTGGTTCTTTTGATTTTTTCTTTACCTAGTTGGAAGAAAGCCAGTAAGGTGAAAATCTTTTATAGTAACGAATATGCTTCAAAATGTTTGAAGGAAAAGATTGAAGAAATGTCATTTATAAATAATAATGAGCAGACTACAGACTATCCTAAGGATGTTATTGGAAAAGCTACTTATAAACTTTTAGATAAGTTGTTTAAGAAAAATAATCAATAAGAAAAATTAAAAATGTTTTTCTGCTTATTATAGTATTATTGTAGCGTTAATAGTACGATGTGAGTAGTTGTCTAATAGTTCCATGAGCCCCAAAAAGCCGTTTCCATCACGGAAGCGGCTTTTTTGATGCAAGTAAATCTGTATTTTAACCAAATAATACAAATATTTGCACCACTCAGACAAAACTCAACAAATCTCGCAATTAAAAAATATATAATAAAGGTGAACAAAAAGATAACCATGAATAATCAGTCAATATTTGTGGTAAGAAAATCAAAACAACAGACAAATAAATTAAGGAAACAATTAAATATGACAGACTTAAATAAAACTAACAGTCTTGCAGTTCCCTTTTCGTCGTTCACCAATAATCAAATATCTGACTTGCCAGGTGCAAGCGATATCGACAATAGAATAACAGCGTGACGGACGGCTTTACCGCTGTTTCGTCACGCTGTTTTTTTGCCCTTTCTGCGTTCTTGCAGAGAGGGCTTTTTTCTTTTTGGCTTTGCTATATAGCTAAATACCCGTAATCTCCGAATTTTTGAAAAGCAACAAACTTCAAAAATTCAATTTAAGGAGATTACATAAATGTATAAAATTAAAGATTTTGACTATGACCTTTGGAAAAGTGCTGACGGTAAATGCTTTGCAAGAGTCAGAAGTACGGGCGAGGTATGTGAAGTCAGCAACGAAACAATGAAGCTTTTAAGGTGCGAGGAGAAGCGAATTTATCGTGAACTTGAATTAAAGAAATCATTAGATTCCGAATGTGAGGACGATAAAACCAAAGCATCAATAATGTATCCGCTTTCGTTTGAAATAAATGATGATGAAAACGATGAGGATTCCTGTTGGCTGCAATCAGATGATAGTTTTGAAGAAGAATATGCCGCACGGGATTTGGAAGAAAGATTTACGGAAAGACTTACCGACTATCAGAAAGAAGTATTTATTTGCGTTATGAAAAACGGCGAAAAGCAAATTGATTTTGCTCAAAGGAATGGCGTTACTGCTCAGAGCGTTCGCAACATCATAAGAAAAATTCAGGAAAAGGCTAAAAATTTTTTTGATTAAGGGGTTTCTTTTTAAATGAAAAATGTCCGTTAAAAAGTAGAGAGATAAAAACTCATGAACTTTGACAATTGAATATACATTCATCAAATACATTCCTTTTGTTTTAAGCAGCGTAATTGAGTACGCCATGACGCCTTAACGGTCGAGCGATAAATACTCAGTGCAAAAGTCGGGTGGTTACTGACTGTGCGATGATGAGCAAAAGGGTTAAAGATACTCCCGTTCAGTCACAGGTCGAGCGTGATAAAACCGTCGCAACCAATGAGAGCGGCTCGGAGAGATCCTCGGAGGGGTGAGATTCCCGTGGAGCTGATTAACTGTCAGCCGTTTGATGACTTCCCATTCGCACACGGGGTGTTGAGAACAAATAGTGTGCTTAACATACGGCTACCTGACAGATTACGGAAAAGATTTTAACTTGCCGTTGTTCTGCGGTAGCCGCATACATAGCACACTATGTATGTTATGAATTTAAAAATACGAGGTGTTTTAATTGTTTTCTAACGGACAAAAAGATTTTCACAGAGGAGATATATACTTTTGTGAGTTTATCAGCCATGGAGGATCGGTGCAAAGCGGATTAAGGCCTGCACTCATTATTCAAAACAATGTGGGTAATAAATACAGTCCGACATTGATAGTTTCTCCCATTACATCAATTGTTAAGAAAAAGAAGCAGCCGACTCATGTTTATCTTGACAAAAACTTCGGCTTGAACGAAGAATCAATGGTTATGCTTGAGCAGATAAGCACGGTTGATAAAAACATTCACATGAAGGAATACATCGGCTCAATTAATGACAAAAGTGTGATTGAAAAAATCAATAAAGCGTTGAAGATAAGCTTAGGAATTAAGTAGGAGAATGCTTATGAGCGAAAAGTTAAAAAACGAAATGCTTTATCTTGCAATTTTTTCTGTACTTAAACGACTTTATCAAAACGGCGATATATCAAAAGAGGTGTTTTACCGGCTGAATACCATAAATGCGGAAAAGAGTAACTGTAAGCCGATTACGGTTTGATAAATCGCACATTTGCAGCTTGCAAATAAAAACAATAAAATATGAGAAAAAAGGAGGCACGGCAAATGAACAGCAAGGCAAAAAAGGAAGTTCAGATAATTAACCCGACAAAGGGGTTGTATTCTGACAGGTTAAAAAGAGTTGCGGCATATTGCCGTGTCTCTACAGATTCTGAAGATCAGGTTAACTCTTTTCTCGCTCAGGTGAAATACTACAATGATTTTATCAAACACAGCAAAGATATGATTTTGGTAGACATATATGCAGATGAGGGCATAACCGGAACTTGTGTTAATAAAAGAGATGAGTTTCAAAGAATGCTTAAAGACAGCAGATCAGGAAAGATTGACAGAATATATGTCAAAAGCGTTTCCCGTTTTGCAAGAAATTCTCTTGAATGTATAGAAAACATAAGACTGCTTAAATCATATGGAACAACGGTTCTGTTTGAAAATGACGGTATAGATACAGGTACGATGAACTCTGAAATGATATTGTATATAAAGAGTGCATTTGCTCAAAGCGAAGCACTTGCAGGTTCAAAGAGAGTTTCAACTGCCGTCAGAATGAAAATGGCAAATGGTGAGTTTTCGATAACAACAGTTCCATATGGATACACAGTTGAGAATAATGTTCTCATTCCGATTCCTGAACTTAAACCTGCGATAGAACGAATATTTAAGGACTATCTTTCAGGTAAGGGCATGGGAAAGATAGCTGAAAATTTAACTAATGAAAGATTCATGAACAGAGATTGGAAAATATCAGCAGTAAGATACATACTGAGTAATGAAAAATACATAGGTGACAGCTTATTACAGAAAACCTATACGCCGCAAATTCTTCCACTTAAAAATCGACCAAATAACGGGGAAGTTGATAAATACTATATTTCAAATACACATGAACCGATTATTACAAGAGAGTTATTCAATGCTGTTCAAGATAAACTTAATCGTAATAATTTAGCAAGAAAAAATTATGAGGCGGATAAAATTAATGACTTTACACAAAAAGTGCGTTGCAACGATTGTGGTTGTGCATTTAAAAGGAAAATACAAAGCGGTGAAGTGTACTGGGTGTGCTCATCAAACGGCATCGCAGGCAGACATTGCAAAACAAGAAATGTCAAAGAAAGAGATTTAAGAAAGTCTTTTGTAAATCTGTTTAATAGCTTGAAACAATATGAAAGCGAAATTATAGACTATGCGCTTAATCAGCTCGTATCACTGAAAGCAAAAATCAGCAGTCAGAATATGGCAATTGCTGATATTGATGTTGAGATAGCTGCCATATGTGAAAAGAACTGTATGTTAGCAAAGCTCAAAGCAAGAAATATTATTGATGATGTGTCATATATGGAGCAAACATCTGCACTTCAGAAAAGGCTTACGGAACTCAGAAACAGAAGAACAAAGATTTTAAATGAAGATGAAGACGAAAAGTGTATTGAAGAGTTCAGAAATTTGAAATCTGAACTTAGTGCAGTTGACGGTTATCTTTTGATGTTTAATGAAGAGGTATTTGATAGGATAGTTAAATATATAACTGTATCAGACGAAGATTTTGTAATTTATGAACTGAAATGCGGATTAAAGCTTAAGGAGAGTATATAGATGAGTTCAAGATGGATTTTGTTTGGCTACAAAATGGAATATGATAAATATATAGTTATACCCGATGAGGCAAAAACGGTTGTCAGAATTTTTGAATCATATATAAATGGTATGACGCTTAAAGCAATTGCCGATGAACTGACTTCGGAACATATACCGTACAAGGAAGATAAAACAACATGGAATAAAAACATGATTGCCCGAATTATTGAAAATGCCCATTACGTAGGTGATTCAGATTATCCAGAGATAGTGAGCAATGAGATGTTTGAAACAGCGTTGAAACATAAAAATTTACTTGGCGGTAAACGGGATAAGGATTCAGCAGAAATCAAGTATTTGAAATCAGTTTTGTATTGTTCGTCTTGCGGAGGCAGAATACGAAGAAGTGGAAGAAAATCAAGACATGAAAAATGGTCTTGCGAAAACAATTGTAAGATGGGACGATATTTTGATGACAGAGTTTTGTTTAATGATATACAAACTCTTATTGAAACCGCAGCAGCAAATATTGAGTTATTAAATACGCCTTTTATTGAAAATACATATGAACCGAATCTTGAAACAATCAGACAGGAAAAGGAAATACGGTACATGCTCGATCAGTCTGATATTCAGTTTAATACGGTTAAAAAAGCTATACTTGACTGCACACGAAGTAAGTTTGATTGCTGTGTGCTTGATAAAGCCGTATATACAGAACCGTTAAAAGAATATATACAAGTTTATGAAACAAACAGCGATTTGGATATACAGCTATTAGATTTGATTGTTGAAAGAATATTGATAAATTCAGATGGCAGCATAACGATTAAATTTATCAACGGCAAAGAAATAAACAGCATGGAAAGGAACGGTGCAGAAAATGCAGGCAGTGAGAACAGTAACAAAAATTGAAGCCAATCCGCTTTTAGCTTCAAGACGAAATGAATACAGACAGTTGAATGTTGCAGCTTATTGCCGAGTTTCTACCGATTCGGAAGATCAGCTCAACAGTTACAACGCACAGGTTGCTTTCTATACAGAGCATATTTGCAAGAATCCCAAATGGCATTTTGCGGGAATATATGCTGATGAAGGTATAACCGGAACTGTGGTTTCAAAAAGAGAACGATTTAAACAAATGATAAGTGACTGTGAAAAAGGTAAAATTGATTTAATTCTTACAAAATCTGTTTCAAGATTTGCAAGAAACACTGTTGACAGCCTTAATTATGTAAGAAAACTCAAAGCGATGGGAATAGGTGTTTTCTTTGAAGAGCAGAATATTGACACGTTAACCACTGACAGTGAAATGTTTATCGGTTTGTACAGTGTTATGGCTCAGTCAGAAAGTGAAAACATAAGTTCAAATGTCAGGTGGGGTATTCAGCAGAGAATGAAAACAGGCACTTACGCTTTCAGGTATAACATATATGGATACAGAAAAGGCGAGGACGGTGAACCTGAAATTGTTCCCGAAGAAGCCGAAGTTGTTAAGATGATATTCAATAAATATTTGGACGGCAGCAGTGTAAATCAGATTGCTGCGTATCTTAATGAAAACGGTGTGAAGAGTAAAACCGGCAAAGACGGTTGGAAAAAAGGGACTATACAAGGTATCCTTGTCAATGAAAAGTATGTTGGAGATTTATTGATGCAGAAAACATACAGCGTCGATTGTATCAGCAAGAAAACTAAAAAGAATAACGGTGAAATGCCTAAATATTTAATATCAAACAATCACCCTGCGATTGTTGAAAGAGATATTTTTAACTTAGTACAGCAGGAAAAAGCAAGGCGAGGTGCAAAAAGAAAGAAATCTGATATAGCTATAACCGAACTTGGTAAATACAGTGCAAAATATGCGCTTTCAGAACTGCTTGTATGCGGTGAGTGCGGCAGTGCTTATCGCCGAAAGGTTAAGTATTATAAAGGGAAGCAAATGGTATATTGGCGATGCCTTAACCGCATTGAAAACGGTACAAAATACTGCAAAAAGTCAGTAGGTATTCCCGAGGAAAAGCTACACAAAGCGATATGCCGAGGTTTAACAACGGCATTGCCGCAAAAGGAAGAAATTTTGAATGCAGTAAAATCAACATTGGAGTATTCAATATCAGGTGACAGTGATGTGATGATCAGATATAACATAGAACTCAACATCAAGCAGCTTTTGGAAGAAGCAAATATGATGACAGAGCGAGCTATGGATACCGAAGGTGACACAGAAAGATATTTCACTGAAATTGAAAAACTTTACGCTAAAGTAAAGGCACTCAGACAGCAGCTTGAAACATTGCAAACGGATGTTGATATGAGCGGCAGTACAGACATCGAAGTAAAAAGAATAGCCGAAATCCTTGAAAAAGAAGATTTCAGCTTTACGGAATTTGATGATACCGTTATAAGACGAATTGTTGAATGTATACGAGTGATGGGTGATAAATCAATCGTGATTATCCTCAAAGGCGGTTTTGAAATTGTGGAGAAGATAGAATAAATCAACGGACGGTATTTTCAGTGCCGTCGGTAGCTATTCATCAAAATCTTTAAAAACTTCACTTTCAATTTTTAAAATATCATCAATCGGTATTATGCAGCCGTCCGACATGGTGACTGATTTTTCAACTGTATCTATTCTTTTAATCGTTCCAATGACGGTGGTGTATGAGCCGCCGTTTTTTCTGTTGTCGGGCATGAAGTATGTTACGGAAACAGTCGGTCTGATTTGTAAATTCGCCTGCAAAAAGTTCAGCTTATCATTCAGTATATTGATTTCTGCTTCATTAAGATTTATTTTTTGCTCGGTAAGCCTTTCGGTTTCTTTGACAGCGTCTTCATATCCCGTGAGAGCGGCGAACGGTGAAAACTGCGCCGCTCGGTCAATCATGGACATATGCGGTCTGTTCGCAGACACATGATGCGGCAGATTGATGATATCGTCATACTTATCCGTCATGCCTTGTGTCCTCCGATCTTCTTATTCTGCTCCTTTGCGGTTGCACCCTCTTTAAGATTCATGCCTTTCAGAATCGCATTTTTACCGTGTTTGTTTTTAATATCAATCAAAGCTTTCTGAATCTTCTTTTCTTTCTCCAAAGCGGCTTTTTCTTCCGCCTCCTGTTTCTCAAGAGCTGCATAGTCGGTGAACAAATCAAGTTGTTCGAATTTGGCGGTTTGTACGCTGCTTTCATCGACAACATGATTCGCCACAACATACATTCTTCTGACAAGCAGATTCTTGTTGACTATGCGGTCAAACAACTCCAGCACAGCATTTGTGATGAGCTTTGTTGATGATGTTTGCCTGCCGAGGTTAATTGAACCGTGGGCTTGCTTCGGTATCTTTCTGCCGTAGCGGTCGGTTGTTGTTTCGCCTTTGTAGGATTTGTTTTCAATATCATACCCGACTGTCAGTACCATCTGATCGGTTACAAGCTGCTTTTCAACAAGCTGAAGAACGAGTATATCGGTCATTTCCGTAACAACAAGTCGTGCTTTCTCAAAATCATACGGACACTGTAACACTTGTCCTAAACTGATACTGTTTGAACTTGGTTTGAATGCTTTGATGTCGGCGATGGTGCAAGGCTCCCAGCCCCATGCGTGGTCAATCAGAAGCTCTGCGTTGATGCCGAAGAGCTTGTATAATAAATCTTCATTGTAAAATTGATATGACGGTCCGATAGAGCAACGGGCAATGTCGCCCATTGTGTAAAGACCGACTTCTTCAAGCTTTTTTGCGTAACCTTTGCCGACTCGCCAAAAATCGGTCAAAGGTCTGTGATCCCACAGATAACGGCGGTAACTCATTTCATCAAGCTCCGCAATGCGAACTCCGTTTTTGTCTGCCTTGATGTGCTTCGCCCAAATGTCCATGGCGATTTTACATAAATACAGATTTGTTCCGATGCCTGCGGTGGCAGTAATGCCTGTCGTATTCAGAACATCGAGTATGATTTTCATGGCAAGCTCACGGGCGGTGAGATGATAGGTTTCAAGATAGTTTGTCGCGTCAATGAAAACTTCATCAATCGAATAGACATGAATATCCTCAGGTGCAATGTACTTGAGGTATATTTTATATATCCGTGTGCTGAACTCCATGTAATGTGCCATCTGCGGCGGAGCGACAATGTAGTCAAGGGATAAATTTGCATTGGACTTCAGCTCTTTGTCTGAATAGGACGAGCCGGAAAAAGTGCGGTTGGCGGCTTTCATCTTGCGGCTGCGATTTACTTCAGCGACTTTCTGCACAACTTCAAACAACCTTGCTCTGCCGGGAATGCCGTATGCTTTCAGAGCCGGGGACACGGCTAGGCAAATCGTTTTCTCTGTC
>JAMPAU010000046.1 GCA_023667045.1 Ruminococcus flavefaciens
AAAGTCAACCTTTTCTTCATCAACGGTTAACATAACACCATAGGGTGCGATTATGTGTATTTTTTCTAAGCTTGGTTTTTTGTTCTTGTCAAAAGAGATATGGATTTCACAAGTTGCAGTTCCACTAGCTTGTTGAAAATCCATAATAGCAAATGAAGTGAAATAATATGTTCTTGTTTCACTATCCCAAACTGAATTATCATAATCGAAAATGGTAGTCGCACCATCTACAAGTAAGTCAACTGTCGTTTGTAGAACGATTTTGCTTTCTGAAATAACAAGAGGTACAATGTTATTATTGATTTCATCTAATTCTATCTTCTCAATATCTATATCACTTTCTAAATCATAATCATATATATCAAACCATGTTTCTGTTATAGTGTTGTTTATAAAATAATCGGCGATATCTTCATATAATGTTTCTATGATATCATTTATACTCTGTTCCTGAGAGTACAGAAGTTTAAGAGCATCATCTATATTATCTACCATAGTAATTTGTTCTTTTGGTGATAAGGCACTTTTCCAATCGTTATCATTTGAAATTACTAATATAGCAACAGTAGGGTTTGCATTGAGATAATCAACAATAGATTCAATAATGAAAGCATCTGGAAATTCACTTTTTTTATCTCCTGATTTTGCAAATGGTGGTTCTGCATTAAAGTATTTTTCAAAAATGATGGCAGGGTCGCTATACGGAAGAATTTCGGCATTAGAAAAATATTTTTTAACTTTTTTTAAATTATCTGCATCTAGATTCAATTGTTCAAGCTGCAATATTATAGCGTCATAATCCAGATGAATCAAATCTAGGATGCTTTTATTTCTTGTTAATGCTAATATCATATTCAAGACCTTTTGATTATTGGTTTGTCCCCCTATTCCATATTTAATATGCTTTTTTGTTTCACCAATAAGAACAGGGTGAGAAATGATTTTTATATTATGTTCAGACAAGCTGGAAAATAAGGAAGGGATAATACTATTAAAATATCCACAAAAATCATTTCCTTTTGCATCAAATGCGTTAGTATCTATAATAACAGCATTAAAAAATTGACCTTTATTCATATGAAACTCCTTGTATTATTCTATATTAAATAGATTATCGATATAATTCTGCACCAATTCATTATGAGTTGCTGAGACACTTCGATTTCTGTTCTGGGCAATATCAAGTGATATCCCTGTTTGACGTATATCCCACTCAGGAAGTCTATTACCATTTTCGTCTTTATCAAATAAGCCTATAACTAATGTCGGAACAGTAACAGACAATTTCGCCTGTGGTATTTCTCTTATAGCTTTTTCAAAATTTGCAACTCCACTATCTATCCTATTGGCTAGTTCTGATGATGGCACGATCAATACACAAATATCTGTAAGGTCATAGGAGAATGATAATTGAAATTTAAAATAATTTCTGTATGAACTTGCTACATTACCAAACTCGACTTCGATTTGTAGAGTGATTTTATCGCTCCCCTCGCCGAAAATCTTTCTGAAATCTGCTCTTAATGCATCTTCATTATCAATGGGTGTAGCAAGAGGTTCTGTTTCCCACCCAAGTGACGTGAATTGTAACTTGAAATAAGTATTCATTATCTGCTGCACAACATCTTTACTTGCTTGCCTTTGAGATTTACCGCTGTAAACAGGTATGGGACAATTTTGGCATACGTTCAATAATTCTGCTCTAACGCCAGCGAATCTTGGAGATAACAATATATCGTCCGCAAATCTATATGAAAAAGTTTTAATCCTCATAATTACTCCTTTATCTGCTCCTCAACATAAGTCCTATTGAACCAAAAACATTGCTTAGTCATCATACGTCCATCAGGAAGAGATATCTTATCACTACCGTCCTTTCCGTGAGGACGCACATGAGCTACCGCACTTTCTGACTGTTTGGGCAAGTTGTTATAAACTTTTCCGTTCTTTGCTTCCAGTAATACGCCTTCTCGGATAATCTTAACAGTTCGCTCCCATACACGTTGCACTTCGTCCAGGTCATCATTGGGGATATTCCAGAACTTCACACGCTCAAACACATATTCCCCGTCATCATTCTCCTGAAAGATAACGAACAGGAATTTAGTCGGAGCAATATAGTTATAAAGCTCGGACTCTTCCCACTCTGTTTCTTTACTCAGCTTGATGAAATCAAAGGTCGGGAATGACATACTTTCTTTTATCTTGCCGTTACGCTGTACTCTTATGGTCTTGGGAACGATGCAGGCTTTCTGAAATTCATCGGTATAGGCTATCTTACCTTTTATGCCCAGCATTTTTGCAAGCAGGACTTCATTGAGGTTCTTAGCACTGCATTCCTCAAGAGAAAAAATCTTTTTGAGCTGTTCCTGTGTCTTACCGAAATAAGGGCGGAGCTTATCAACAATGATATCCTCAAAAGAGTGCTTTTGAAGCTTTTTCCAATCAGTAATGATACGCTCGTTAGTGGCTGTTCCGAAGATGTACTGGTTAAGTATCTGCGTCATATACGACGATTTGAGAGAGTATGCTCTCTGCTTCGCCATTGTATCAGAGAACGGCTGTTTGCGGACACTTGAAGCATTCGCACCCTTGGTGCAGGCAGCAAGATACATCGTATCGCCTTCAGAGATAAGATGTGCCTGACCGTCACGCACTTTTTTCATGATGATGTTCCAGTCACGCTCGATGATAACAAGATCTTCCATAGGGAAACTGAACAGTACAGCCTTGTCTATCTTGAATTCTCCCTTGGGAATATCCTTCTTATGTTCGTAAGACATCAATAGCATAGTCTCACATTTATGCCAGAAAGAGCTTGTCTTGAAAGTCTTGTCGTACTCTTCCATATAGTTGATGATGTTGCAGACAAGGCGCTCCTTGGCTCTTATCTCGCCCTTTTTGCCGATAATATATGGGGTAACTTTCAACTCCACACCAGCTTCGGGAAAATCAGGATCAGACTCACTGTTGATAGAATACCCGAACCAACTCTCCTCGATGATAGAGCCGGCAGCTCCCTTACCTGTGGAGATACGTCCTGTCTTATCAATATTTTTCAGCGGTATACCGATAGCTTCCTGTCCTCTTTTCAATACCGCTTCTTTGGTGGTGTATTTTGTACCTTCCATATGAAAGACCTCTCTTTAAATCTTACCATGTTTTTTCAAGTAGTCAAAGAGTATGGCGCAGAATTCGTTATTTGCCATACTTTGATATTGAGAATCGATGTTATCAGTGCTATCAAAGAAATCTTTAAGCTTTCTGGCACTATCTATGACCTGTTTGACTTGTTCCTTATGACGTTCATGTTGAGCCTGTTGCGAAATATAATTGTGATCAAAGATCTTGTCCATATCTATATTAAACATCTCCTTTATTATAAAAAATGAGCCTTATGCATATCGCATAAGACCCATTGTAAAAGCTGTTATATCATTTTTCAGCAGCGATGATAGTATCAAGGACTTTGCCCATACGAGTTATCATAGGAACTACAAGCGCATTTCCCATACAGAAATAACGCATCCTATCGGGCATACCTGTATTGGTCCAGTCGTCCTCAAATCCCTGCAAACGTTCAGCTTCAACAGGTGTCAGCAAGCGCAGATTACCTGTTTTACGGTCTGCTACGACATGAGTTGAACGATTGAGAGTTGATTCGCTGGTGAGCATCGTGCGTCCTGGTCTGTCCCACGGATCAGGGAAAGAAACGGGACCTTCTGAGAAAACATACTGATGACCATTGGCAGCGGTGCGGTTTATCTTCTTAGAACCTTTGAGATATGACCATTTGCTCATCTTATCGGTAGGGATAAAGCACTTAGGGTCAGCTTCGTCTTGCAGTATCTCGCCAAGCGTGGTAGGCTTTTCCTCTTTTTCAATGACCTTGACCGTGGTTATCTCGCCATTAGTCATATAACCGGCATTCTCAAAAGAAAATGAGAACTTGTCACTGACTTCGACAATATCCGTTCCGATAGCCATTTTTTTGAAGTCCTCGATATCTCTTATCGGGAAAGCCTTAGCCATAAAGCCGCAACTCTTGATAATATCCTCTGCCGACTTTTCTCTTATGGTCTGTCCGTACCTTGTTTCAGCGTTTTTGTAAGCAAAGATGAAAGTCCTTCTTCTTCTTTGCGCCGCACCATACAGGGCTGCATTGACTACTCGCCATTCTACACTGTATCCTAATTCGGCAAAGCAGGAAAGAATAACACCAAAATCACGTCCTCTTTGTTTTGCAGGAGATTTAAGAAGTCTATCAACGTTCTCCAACAAACAAAATGGCGGATTTTTAGCTATCAGCGTATCTCTTATCTGCCACCAGAGAACACCTTTCTTGCCCTCGATACCCTTAGAAGAAGCCAGCGTATGAGCTACACTGTAATCCTGACAGGGAAATCCGCCCACAAGGAGCGTATGATCGGGGATATATTTCTTTTCAACAGTGCTTATATCTTCACCTGTGTGAAACTCCCCGTTGACATCGGGACTATCTCCATAATGCTTGACATAGCAATCATGTGCCCATTGGACTTTCTTACCAGGCTCCCATTGTGAGAACCAAGTAGTTTCCCAACCGGACACAAGTCGATCAAACCCGAGTCGGAAACCACCGACTCCGGCAAACAACTCACAAATCGTTTTATTCATTTTTAAGCCCTCCTATGACCATAAAGGTCAGCTCGCTTGTAGCATAGACCAAATAATATTAGCACCGACAGATGTCGGATCGGTGGTCTATTGTTCTATTATAGCATAAATGGGTAGAAAAAGCAATACTTTGGACGGATATTTTCAGACCATACGCATGAATGTTTTTTATGTTTATTTTGATTACATAAATATTACTAACTAATTACTCAAATGTTAATTTTGTGAAATTTCAAAGATGTTTTCAGCAATTTTATTATTGCATCTTTGATTATTGAGATTCTGTAAACAAATTTTAACTCGTGCGTATGGTCTGCGGATATTTTGCTCAGATTTCATAATTTGTAACTTCGACTCCACCATCAAAGTTCCTGCTTTTGCTTCCTTGGCTTCTTGATCTTAGCCACAGAAGTCACATCAAATCCATACTTATCAAGTATCCCCTCGGCAAGAGCCTTAATTTCTGCCTTGTACTGCTTTCCAAGTTCATATAGCTCGGCAGATGGTAAGCCATTTCGTATCAGCTTCTTTTTGAGAGCTGTCATTTTATCCATACGAACCTGCTTTGCCTGCATAAATTCATCGTAATCGTCAGGGTGGAAGTGGTCTATCTCCACTACATCAAGGTAGCCCTTGTATCTGCGGACGAATGAATCGTAGTCTTTTTTGATAGCAGAGTATTCCTGAGTGTTCTCCTCGATATTCTTTTCTTTTTGTTGCTTCTGAGCTTCAAGGCACTCGGCAGAATGACAACATACTTCACTCTCCGTTCCAAGAAACAGCTTATGACAAAAACCGCACTCGCAGACTGTCCACTTGTTCCGATGAACGAGTTGTCCAATCTCTGCAAGGACAGCAAGCAAACAGTTATCGCTCTCATGAAATACGTTGAATGTGTAATCATCGGCAGCGATTACTGTTCTGCCCGATACAAGAGAAAAATGCTCCATAGTAACCTTGTGACTGAAATATGCTTCGCTGCACATCAAAGGGATCTGTGTATCGAAAAATGCATTGATATGCTCGGAGATACTCGTCTGTATCTTATTTTTGTTCAGCTTGGCAAGTACCACATCATTCGGCTTCAAAAGCTGATAACGCTCGATATCATATAGGTCAATGACCGCAGACACAAAGCCCTTGAAAAAGATGTTTTCACCATATTCGGCAACAAACCTTGCAATCATATCCTCGGTGCTGACTTCTATGCTCCTGCCAATGCGTAAGGCACTGTGAAGCCTGTCCCGAAAAGTATCAAACGGCTCGGTATGCTCCCGAAACACTTTATGCTGATTCATCAGCTCGTCAAAGGTGAACGTCCTTGCATTCAGGACAGCACCATGCAAACTATCATCATCATTCTGAACAGACTGTGCGACATTGATCGTGCGGTCTGTTTCGTTTATACAGTAAATTGTGGTAGCATTCATTTTCGCACCTCGCTTTTTGTATCTTTACATATTATAGCACACGATACGACAATTGTCAATAAACTGCGTATTTTTAAACATAGTTTTTCGTATCTTAAAATTTATTGCGTATTGTTTTGCGAATACACGCAATATCTCCGCATTAAAATTTCTGAGGTGGTACAATGGAAATACAGCAGACGAAAGTCGGCTGAATCCGAAATAGAAAGGACGTAGATATATGAACGAACCTACGCAGTGGGCAACTCCCACACCACTCCGTCCCAATGGGACAAACCTCCTGCCGTTCCCTGTAAATGCTCTGCCGCCTATATTAAGAGATATGGTACAGGCGATAGCGACAACCACCTCCACCGATCCTGCAATGGCAGGCACGGCAATACTCTCGGCGGTGAGTTATTGCTTTTCGGGTGTGTATCGAATGTCGGCAAAGCGTGACCATACTGAACCGCTGGTACTCGATGCACTGACCGTGGCAGAACCGAGCTTCAAGAAGTCTCCTGTTATTTCAATGGTGAAGCGACCATACATACAGTTCGCCCACGATTGGAACGAGAACAATAAACAGGACATTTTCAAAGCTCAGGCTGAACGAAACATTCTTGTTAATCAGCTAAACGCACTTGAAAAGAAAGATGATGTTACTGCCGAGGAGATAGCCGAGCTGCAAACCAAGCTCAGCAATATCCCTCAGAGCAATTTCAGGCGTATCGTTGTTGATGATATTACGCCAGAAAGCCTTGTACATCAGCTCGAAGAAAACAGTACACTTCTTATGATCTCTGACGAAGCCGGAATGCTCGGCAATTTCAGCGGACGTTACAGTAACAATATCCCGAACCTTGACTTGCTTTTAAAGTCTTGGAACGGCGAGAACTATATCAGCGACAGGGCGACCAAAGAGACAATAGTGCTGAAAAAGCCGTATATGTCGATTTGCCTTGCCTGTCAGCCCTATGTTTTTGAGAGTATGATAATCAATACAGCTTTCCGTGGCAGCGGACTGATAGCACGTTTTGTGTACTGTTTTCCTGTAAGCAATATCGGCTCACGGCGGTATGATACTCAGCCTGTTCCCGAAGATGTTGCTGAGAACTACAAGAAGCTGATATACAAGCTCCTCAGTACCAAATTCACCTATCACGATGAAAAGGAGCTGTATCTGTACTTTGAAGGCAAGGCATACAATGAGTTCGTGCAATATTATAACAACTATATTGAACCGAAATTGCTCACGGATATGGCTTTCTGCAAAGATTGGGGCGGCAAGTATCACGGCTTGATTTTAAGGCTATGCGGTATCATTCATTGCGTGAAATGTGTGCTGAATTGTGAGAATCCTGTTGAAATCCGTGTGAATCTCGACACGTTCTGCAATGCTGTTGAGATCAGTGAGTATTTCCGTGAGCAGGCAATATACGCTTACAGTTTAGGCGACGTGGATATTGCTACGTTCAAGGCTGAAAGGGTACTGAACAAGATACATTCAAAGCGTATTCAGCAGATACGCCAGAACGATCTGCATCATCTTTGCAGATGCACCTTGTTCAAAAATGCTCAGGACTTTAGTGAAACGATAGATATGCTTGAAGAATACAAGTATCTCCGCCGTGTCACCAGCAAGGGAACAAACAACAAAACGGTAACTGATATTGTGGTCAATCCCCACATTTACAGTTGAAAGAATCTGTATTTTGCACCTTTTGGGCTTTTTGAGGTGCAAAAGGTGCAAAAAGTCCAAAATCCATAAATATAAAACTTAGAAAGAGAGATGTTTTATAATGAACGAAACAACAAAGGCAATTATCGACAACATTTTCGAGGAACTTATCGCTCTTCAGGAAAGCATTGACGGCGGTGCTGTCAGTGTTCCGACTAAGGCTAAAGAGCCTGCACCTGAAAAAGTGGAAATGCTGACTATCAAGGAGAGTGCTGAATTGATTGGCGGTCTGTCCGAACACACGGTTCGTCAGCTTGTTGCGCAGGGCAAATTGAAATCCGTCCGCACAGGTGAGGGCAGGCGTGGAAAAATTCTTGTTAACAAGGCTGATCTTGTAGATTATTTTCAAGGAAAGGTGGTGTAAGATATGATTGAGACACCATTCTGATAACGACTAAATGAACTTGTACATTTTTGTCCGTGTTCACCGTTCAGCTGTATCACCTCTTTGGATGGAACGTTCTCATTTTTGAGCAAGTTCATATCGTCAAAGTCTGAGCTGATTTTTAAGAAAAATGTAATGCGGATTTTTGATTCTCGTACCCACATTTCGGCTGTGACCTCAGCCGATTGAGCCTCGCAGAGCCCCATAAGCATTTTTGATAGTCCGAGTAGGCTGTCGAAAGTGCTTTGGGGTTACTGGCGGCGCACCGCAAGTAATTCCTGCTCTCCGAGCCGTTTGTTCCTGCGATACATTTATCGTTCAGGAACAATTCGTCCGTCAGTACTTTGCGTCAGCAATCCCCTCATCAGAGGGTTCAGATATGTAAATTTTAGGAGACATAAATATGAGTACAAAGACTATCTCAATGTGTCAGGGAAAAGGCAGCCTGTCGCATAACAACAGAGATTTTTCTGCCAAAAATATTGACAGCTCACGGACTACTTACAACATCGTTTTTGTCCGTCAGGACTTGGGCGAAACTTACAATCAACTTTTCGGTGCAGCGGTAGAGAGATACAACGCTCGTCAGAAAAGAAATGACCGTCGCATTCCCGATTATTTTCAGCACCTGTTTAATCGTCCGCCGAGCGCGAGTGTCATCACCGGAGCGAACAAGCAAAAAAGCTTCTACGAGGACTTGGTACAGATAGGTACAAAGGACGATACAGGTGTCGGCTCTCCCGATGCTAAAAAAGCGGTCGAGTGTTTGCGTGAATATATGGAAGGCTTTCAGGAAAGAAATCCGAATTTTTATGTGTTCAATGCTGTGATGCACCTCGATGAAGCAACTCCTCATTTGCACATCGACTATATCCCTATAGGACATTTCAGCAACGGTCTTGATACCAGAAATGCAATGGCGAAAGCTCTCGAAGAAATGGGACATGGCACGGGGGCAAATGCGATCAACCGCTGGAGGTTAGCCGAGTGGGAAGTCCTGCACCAAATCTGCCTTGCCCACGATATCGAAATATCCGAACCGAAGAAGTCCAGAGGGTACAGTTATACCGTGCAGGAGTACGGCGAACATAAGGATAAGA
>JAMPAU010000047.1 GCA_023667045.1 Ruminococcus flavefaciens
CAATGGTTTCCCGTTCAAATTCTGCGAAATTCAAGAGGTTATTCCTCATCATTCGCCCCTCTTTGGTTTCCGTGTTGAACGGCTCCGAAAGGGAAATAACGCCCACGCCGTACTTGTCAAGTGTGTCCGTTACGTTCAAATATTCACGCATATTTCTGCTGAAACGGTCATACTTTTTCACAATAATTTTGTCGATTAAACCCTCACGGGCGTCCGACATCATCTGCTGAAAAGCGGGGCGGTGTGCAATATCCTTGCCGCTCTTGCCGTCGTCGCAGTAAATTCTGTAATCCGCTCCTTTCCCGACATATTTTATGCACTCCTCTTTCTGCGCGTCAATCGACAAAGAATTATTTCCTTTGTCCTTGTCGCTTACGGAACGGCGCACATAAATTGCCGTGATTCTGCCTGTGTTTTTAATTTGTTTTTTCATAATATCGACCTCCGAAAAATTGTGAGCCGATAATACGTTATTCCTATTTAAGTATAACATAATCGGCTCACAAAATCAAGTATTATTTCAAAATTTTTTTCCTATGCAGACTTTTTATTTTTGGGCTTAAGAATATCGTAAATCCTGTTTATCTTCTGCTGTTTTATGTTGTCGGGAACATTTTCGGGAATATGTATTTTAACTTTTATCGGCTTGCTGCTCTCCATTTGCTGCCCTCCTTTCCGTCAAAATTTATGCACAATTTTTACTCATCGGTATCAGTCCTCTCCTTTTTTATTTTCTCATTTTCCGTTTCCGATCAACAAAAGCGGTAAACGAATTTTTCCAAAAAACGTTTACTCGTCTTTCAGAATTTTTAGAGGCACTATCGGTTGAAGATAATTCGCAAAAATCGTTTCAAGATAATCGAACGATTTTTTTATATCCTCAATATCTTTCGCATAAACCGACTGCGTGGAATTTGCAACTTTAGCAATCTGATTAAGCTCGTTAGCTATCCGGCAGAACGACATCGTGAGATGATTAAATTGTTTCATATCGAAAAATTTTATCTCGCCCCTCACGGCAATTCTGCGAATGTAAGTCCCCGTTCTCTGATTAAGATCGGCGGCTCGTTTGCAAACCATCTCCCATTCTTCGGGAGAAAACTTAATAAGTTTTGCCTTGTTTCTGTATGCCATAGCCTTAAAATTCCTTTCCGAATTTATTTTTGGGTCTTAGGGAGTGATCCTTAAAAATCGAATTTTTTAAGCCGATTTTGAAAAAGTATATACTTTTTCTGCGCTTGCTATCCTTCAAACAGTCATTTTTTGCAACCAATTGAAAACAGCTTTTGCAAGCAGTTGCAAATCAATTTTTTCTGAAAATTCCTTTTGACTTTTGTACAGACTGCTCTGCCTCCTGCCGCAGCTTTTCAATGGTTTTGCTTTTTTCGGATATTTCATCGGTAAGCCGCTCCACGATTTTTGTCAAGTCAGTGTTTTTGAAATTTTCATCATCAAGCTGTTTTTGAAAAAGTTCAATTTTCAAATTTTGCTCGGCAAGCCGATTTTTCAAAATTTCAATTTCGGAAATTTTATCATTTTGAGATTTTTCAAGATTGACGATTTTTTCATTTTTGAAATCAAGCTCGCTCTGTAGATTTTCAAAATCCTTGCTTTGCCTCGCAAGCTCGCTTTTCAAAATTTCGCTATCATTAAAAAACTTATTATCGACAGAAATCGGCTTTAACGTTTCCACAGCAAAATCGTCAAGCACCAAACAGCCGCACTTGCTGATATGCCCCGTAAGCACATCAGCCTTTTTCTGTATTTTGGCATAGACCGCTTGATGTGAGATTTTGTATTTCTCTGAAAATTCCTTGACCGTCATTTCATCTCCCAGTTCCTTTCCTGCGCTTCAATCCACTCAAAGAATTTCTCCCTGCGGATAAATTTCCGTTTCCCGATACGAATAACGGGAACGTCCTCACGCTTCAAAAACGCATACGCCATAGACCTTGTAAATCCAAATTTCTGCAAATCCTCCGCTGTCATCATTTCGGGTAAATCAAGTTTTCTTTCGTTCATTATTATATTCTCCTTTTCAAAATTATTTCGGCGTTTCAGCCTATCTCCAGTATAACGCCGCATTTTCCAAAAGGCAATACCTATGATTGATTTTCGGTGTCAATCGAATGTGTTATGGCAGTCATTCAATCTGTGTTTTCTTCGTATCTATGGGATTTGCTTGACATTTTAGCAAATTTATGATATACTTGTACTATAAAGTTGAACACACACATTCCACTAAAAGGAGAGTACAATATGCAGATGTTCAATATGCCTTATTCGGATAAAATTGCCTCAATCGGTATCAGCTTTAATGCACCGGGCAAAAAAGAAACAATAATAATCGGCAGTTCCGAAGATGTAAAACGTTACTTCACCACCGGGATAATTAGCGAAAAAGCAGACTTGCGTACTCGTAAATTAGGCACGCTTGTGGACGAAATGAACGAGCTTGCTCAATCCGCAGATGATGACAGAATTTCTCAAGTGATAGCCGCTTCAAACGGTTTGTGCAGTGTTCTGAACAGCGGGCAGGGGAACAAGTCGGCGAGTGAATACACGGAAGTCTTAAACGACATATACGACTATTCCGCAAATGCAAATATGCTTTTGAATTACATAATTTTCTTTGTACTTACAAATTTTAACCTTAACCATAAATCCTTGAGCGGAGAATTTCATCTGTCGGTCAAGCAAATGAAAAAGTCCGCAGAAAAATTTGCGGAGCAGTATAATACTTGCATTTCCGATATGCTCTTGCCGTTCAGAAATCTGCCGACCGTTCCCGAAGAAAACGTGAAATATTGGGATATTGACAAGCAGATAAATTCGGCAAAAAGCGACTTGATTTTACACGTTTATTCCTCACATTCAAGCGGAGCGTGGCAGACGGGATATGTTGCCGACAATTCTTTTTTGGCAATACTTCGGGTTTATGTAGATGTTTTGAAACAGGCAAACGTAGTTGTACGAAACTGTTCTGTTTGTCATAAATTGATACTTTCCGACAGGGCAAACGTTTCCGAAATTTGCGGCAGTGAGAGGTGCAGAAAAGAACAGCACCGTCTTAAAACAATTGCGGTACGGAAAAAGAACAAAGGCGACCCTATCAAGGATTTTTACAGTACCTTTTTCAATAATTGCTCCAATCTGCGGAGAAAACTTAGCAAAAACAGTACCGCTCGTGAAAAATATGATATTGAATTTAAGAAAATACGTACCGAAGCTCTTGCAATGAAAAAAGGGCTGTCCGAGGACAGCCCTAAACAAAGTATTTATGAATATTCCGAGTTTTTGAGGGTCAGTGAGGAGAAGCTGCGGGAGCTTGCAGATATATTGATCAAGTAAAGTTCACGCTGTCGGTTTTATTCTGAATCATGCGAACGCAATTACAATATTTACAGTGCAATAAGAGCTGCAGCAAATTATTACCGGTTCAATTCACCGACAGCATTCGGCAACCCGGATTACTCACGAGCCTGCAGCTATTTAAGCGGTCTGCTGCAGGTTTATGGCTTAGAGATGCAGAAAATTGACAATAAAATAATTGTCAAAACAGTAGGCGGCACAAAGCTGATGATCGTAGAATGTCCTCAAAAACCCGAGTGCTACTACAAGGACAGAGCAGAAATGAACGGAATTATGAAAGATATATTAGGATGAAAAAATATGCTCACGGATTGATAAATCCGTGAGCATTGTAATTTGATTTTAAATGCGTTGAACCTTAAAATATTGATCTA
This sequence comes from Ruminococcus flavefaciens, assembly GCA_023667045.1. Classification (GTDB taxonomy): domain Bacteria; phylum Bacillota; class Clostridia; order Oscillospirales; family Ruminococcaceae; genus Ruminococcus; species Ruminococcus flavefaciens_AC. Next base: position 3,747 of record JAMPAU010000047.1, read on the forward strand.
AAAGACTTATCAATTCACAGATAAATTGTTTTTTATTATTTCCATGTATCGCAAAGCCTCTTCTTTGTCCGAAGGATTTTGGGCGATAAAACGTTCAACTCTGTTTTTTAATGCGTCATAAAACACTTGGTTGGTGACAATAACCATAACATCGCTTCTGTTTGCGGGCGGCTGAATTGTGATTTTAACACTGTCGTCAGCAAAATAATCCTCATCTCCGTATTCAATCCCCTCGGATGTCATACAAGCGCGATATTCTTGTCCAAATCCTTTTATTTCTATTAAATCGGATAACTTTCTTAATAAGAGGAAGTCCGGTACATCATCCATAAATTTTTTTAATATAGTTTTTATTTCTGCTTCAATCATGATATAATAGCCTCCATATACATATATTCTATTCTGATAATATGGGATAAAAATTTGATATCTCATTACTGGTTGCATCAACGAAGTATCCCTCAAAGCGCAATCCGTTTGATGCTGTACCAATAATTTTTCTGTCTTTAATTGAATCTTCAATTACACCATTTTTCATCGCCTCCTCTCCCCAAGACAGCATTTGACTATCGGTTATGATTTGTGGATCATATACTGTCTTCGGATATTTAAAGATTTTGTAATCACCTGTTGGCGCCCCATTTTCTATTTTTTCAATTTGATAACATATTTCATATATTCCAGGAATAGTTGGATGTGGTGTTTCGCTTACAATAAAATCATCATCGTTTTTAATCCCAAGCACATTATGAAAATAGTCGTAAAATTCACTCCTATTATGTCCGCCTGATATTCCTTTCGTCCTATCTCTGTTAAATTTCTGAACATTTTTTAGATGATTTGCGTAATCGGTTGCATATGATAAACTATATCCTCGTATTACCGACTTAGGATTTGAATGACTAAGAAGATCCACTATAAATGGTTCATTATGTACCTTAGTCAAGTTAATTATATCATAAGAATATTGCGAATGTGTAGAAATAGCATTAACAAATTGTTCGCCGTATTCAATTGCTAATTTCGCATAATCCATTCCATACCTGTTAACACCATCTACGAAGTCAACGTAGTGATTTGCCAGAAGTGATTTGACAATATCTTCATTGCCTGTAGTCAACCTAATAAGTGAATTTGAATACGCACAGCAGTCAGAAAGCATTATACCATATTCAGGTCCGATAACCGAAATCTGGTTATTGTAGCTCTCAACGAGTGTAGTATCAACATTAAATGCCCTGCTTTTGTCAATAAGCTCCCATTCAGCTCTATATACACCGTCAATATCTTCATATAGCTCGATTATTTTATTTTCAGAAGCAGTCCTTTTCGATGTCGGAATATCTTTTACTTCTTCTATTGAAAAGCTTTTGCCTGTTTCATTTTGATAATTCGATATCTCACTTGATAATCGATTTTGTACTTCACTCCAGTATACTGCAAAACAAGCATCCCAAAGTTCTCCGCCTATATACTCACCTATTTCTTCTTTCGAGCCTGATGACACAACTGAATCAAAATCATCTAACTGAATAAAAACCGATTCACATTTAAGATCGATCATATATGAAACTGTCGAATATATTGAATGTTTTCCGGGATCAAATCCATACTTTTCTTTAAATTCCTGTCGATAAATATAATCGCTTTCTATGATAGATTTCGGCTGCATAAGAATTACTGACGGTACTTTCGTAACACCGCTTATAGTCTTATATGCTTGAATCTCAAATCCTGTAACAATAGAAGTTTCAAATTCCCTTATTTGTGTATCTGCTTCCGGTGAAACAAGTCTAACACATACGGATTGAGGAGTATATTGATATAGATCCGTACAAATACTAAAGCTTTCTCGAATATTACCTATATACTTTTCGTCTGTCTCTTGGACATTTTTTAACCAAATTTCTTGCTTAGCAGAAACTTCCGCCCAAAGCTCATAAGATACATATTCTCTTTTGAGCTCATCATAATTAATTTTTGTGTATTTTCTAATCTTACCGGTTGTATTCAATACTTTAATTTTCTTAATAAAAGACATATCGTACCATTTAGTGGCATAGTACGAAGAAGTTGCTCCTTCACCATACGCAAGGATATAGTAATTATCAAGATATTCGTCAGCATTAGAAAGGTTGCCTTTATTATCAAACGTTGGAATATCAAGAAAACAATTTTTAGTCCATATTTCAGATATAGGAATATTACACAAGTACACTTTTTCGCTTGTATTGAATTCACTAATGATGAGTACATCATCATACTTAATATTTTCACTTATGATTAGAGCTTTAAAGTGAGAAGGAAGATCATCATAGACAAGTGCAAAATCATCAATTTTATCCTGAATACCATCCTCATCACTATCTTTATTAGTTGGATCCGACTTAATAGGCAAAATCCTCAGTTTAAAGAAATCCTGAAAATTTGCCACATCAGTATATCTTGTAAGTCCATTCTTGACATAGAACAGCTTTCTGTTTTGCGGTAACGCACCTGTGCAATCTTCAAAATTTGGAAGAACAGCATTGCCGTTTGAATCAAATGTTATTAAATCCTTTCCATCCTCATTCTGAAACATAATCTCTTCCAGATCAAGAAGGTTGTCATTATCTGTATCAACAAACTTATTAAGTCCTACAACACCATCATGAAGTGTAGGATCATTCTCAATGGCAAAAGCATAGCTTCTATACTCCTCAGTTATGGGAGCATCAAGATTAATTCTTTTCCAACCCACAGCCGAAACAATAGGATATTCATTTTCATGATTGCTGAAAATTTCGTTGACAATAAAGTCACCGAAGTTATATCTTCCGCCGCCTATAACAGCCTGCTCGCAAATGGCATTTGTAGCGAGAAGCGTATATTCGCTGATATTAGTATTTCCCCTATTGTACGAAAAACCGATTATAACACCGTTTTCCTTCAATGCAGGTACAGCACCCATACTTACATCTGTAGCAGGGTAGCCCCCTACGTCTATAACAAAACAATATCTCTTGCTGTCAGTCCTAAACTGATTTAGCAAAGTATGATTTACGTAATTAAGTGCCTTGTACAGAGCATAGCTTGTTGCGGAATGTCCGTTTATTGCCGGCTGTCTGTTTACGATACTTTCGGCTTCCTTGTACGTTTCAGCGTACAGTTTACCATCATCCGTTTTTATGGAACTTCCGAGAAAATCTACAAAATAAATTCTTGCATCGAGGTTTTCTTTTGCCGCACACTTGAAAATCTCTTCACTGGTAATTTTAAGCTCGGATTTGGTTTCATCAATCAAAGCAATTCCGGGATATGCAACCAGAACAATATCAAGACACTCCTGCTCACTTTCCTCGGTTTCATCATCGCTGTAAGGAGTAGCCATACTGCGGGCAGAGAATACAGCCGCATTGGTATCACCTGCCAAATTCTCGGCAGTTATACCAAGACTCTCAAGCCATATCTCCATATCCATCAAGCAGTAAGTACCAAGCTCGTCAACATGAGTATATACTCTGTTATTCTCCACATCATGGAATGTTTCTATAGGTAAAAGCATATTAGTGTCTTCAAAGAACTTGAAAACATTCAGACGCTTTATTCCCACAAATTCATCAGAAATACCTGTATATTTATTATTACTATTGTTTACAACGTAATCATCAACAGTAAAATTGATAATTACATCCTCAACCTTTAAGCCGTCTGTATATATAAATTCTGGAGTAACGCCCAGAATAGCGTCATTCTTAATTGCATTGGAATAACCGCTCTCATGGGAATAAAGGTTGTTAGCGGCAACACCCGCTGCAGTAATGTCAATTGAAACTTCAAAAAGATTTTCGGAAGTATTTATTGCCGCAAAATTCTCAGAATCCGCACCTACGTGCTGCATAAAAGTATGTTCGGAATCGGGAGTCCCGTCTGTAGCCGCATTTGTGGGGTCAAGACCGAGAGCGATCTCGTCGCCGTCGGAAACGCCGTCATCATCTGTATCATATTTCAGAGGATCGGTGTTGTATGTATTTACTTCTTCACTGTCGGTCAATCCGTCATTGTCGCTGTCAGCATTGTTAGGGTCAGTACCCAGCTCATATTCACGGAAATTGGACAGACCGTCATTGTCAAAATCCTCATCACCATCAGAAATGCCGTTATCATCGGAATCTGCCTTCTTAGGATCGGTTCCCAAATAGTAAACCTCATAACCGTCAGGCAGACCATCGCCGTCTGTGTCGGGATTTGTCGGGTCAGTTTCAAAATAATATTTCTCATAAACGTCGGTAATACCGTCATTATCGGTATCTGTTTTATCTATCCAATTAATAGAATAAAATGCAGCTACGGACGTACTTCCAGCCGTCAACTTGCCAACAATTTGCTTAACCTTGAAATATAAAACATCAAACTCTCCCTCAGGGGTGTAGACAAATTCTTTTTCATTTTCTACTGTGCCTACAGAAGTGAAATTCTCATTATCTTCGGACACAAATACCTCATATGTACCCCTGTCAAGACTGGTTATCCACGAAACCTTTATATTTTTGATTTCCTCATCATAGTATGCAGATGCAGTAACAACAAGAACAATAGAATTATTGACTGTTACAACATTGCTCTCTGCGGATTTATCACCTGCTGTCTGAATGACCTTGAAATAAATTTCCTCAAAATCTGTCGCAGGAGTGTATACGTACTCGGACACGCCCTCTACAGTACCGATTGAAACAAATTCCTCGCCGTTCTCGGACATAAATATCTCAAAAGAGCCATTGTCGGTATTGGTTTCCCAAGATATAGTTATATCGCCGCTTTCTTCGTCATAAACACCTTTTGCGGATATGGTAATATCCATATCTTCTGAAGATTTGGTGTTTGTAACAGATACAACATTACTCTCGGCAGACTGCTCGCCCACAGTCTGAACAACCTTGAAATACAGTGTTTCAAAGTCATTGTCGGGAGAATAAACATACTCTGCCGCATTTTCAACAGTACCAACAGAAGTAAAATTTTCACCATCGGCAGACACAAGAATATCAAATGTACCCTCCTGCTTATTAGAATTCCAAGATACAATTATATCGCCATTCTCTTCATCATATGCCGCGTTAGCGGTAATTTCGATTTTTTCATCAACAGGAGGGTCAATAGGTACAACAGGAGTACTCTCGCCGATAACGACCTCGGTAAGTCTGAAATTGTTAAGCAGTGCCTCAACATCGCTTTCCTTTGAACCCACAAAGCCTATCGTCATTGTACCGTTCGGCTGAACTGGATTAGTCCAGACCTCGGCGGCAATAGTGTAAGATGAGCCTGTGTTTTCAAGCACACGACCGTTCCAAAGATGATCGACATTAAAATTGCTGTCAAAGGACAAAGTCCACGCCTCAATAGGCGCATTTGACATATTTGTAATTGCAATATTGCCCTCAACACCTGTGTCCCAAGAATTTGTTATTTCGTAAGGTAAATCCCGTTAGGGAAACTTTACCCTCAATCCAAAACACCAACTCCCTTATAAACAATATCAA
>JAMPAU010000048.1 GCA_023667045.1 Ruminococcus flavefaciens
ATTATACCATAGGAGGTCCTTTTTGTCACTGTTCTTTTTTACTGGTTCGGTTCAAGTGCAAGCGGTCCAAAAGAATGGTGCAACGAAAATAATATTCCTTATGAACAATGCACTATCTCCAGTTTAGATAGCGGGACGTTTAATATCAATGATGAAAGCACATATGGTACATTAAGTACCGGCTCTCTAGCATATGAATTGTTCAAGAGAATATTGGAAACAGGAAATATTTCCGATGAGGAAATAAATTCACTTAAAACTAAAGAATATTCTAAACAGTTATTTAGTAAAACAGCTTATCCAATTCTTTCAGATGATAAAGAACTGGGCAAAGGAAACAGTAATAAATTACGATATAAAAAGGAACCTATTATATATAAAGGCGAGCCGATATATATCACCACGCAATGGTACAAAGAAAACATGAATGATGTTATAGCATGGTATAAAAAGCATCTATAATCTTAAGTAAGCAACTTAACTTTCTCCTTATAAATTACATAGTGTAATTTTATCAAAAACATTAAATGAATTCAATTGAGGGGAGAAAACCATGATTGAAAGAAAAGTAACAACAATCCCTGTCGTCCCTACATTTCAGCATCTACGCAAGGTCGGAGTATATTGCCGAGTAAGCTCTGCCCGTGCAGATCAGCTGCACAGTATGTCAGCTCAAGCATCTCATCTAACAAAAACAGTATTAAATTGCAGAAGTTGGCAGCTGATTGATATTTATCTTGATTTTCGTTCAGGACTTGATGATAACAGACCAGAACTTCAAAGACTGATAAAAGATTGCAAGGATGGAGTAATCGATACCATTCTTACGAAAAGTGTTAGTCGGTTCGGGCGTAATACTGCTGAAACAATAAGTCTGTTAAGAGAACTTCGTGCAATTGATGTGAGAGTAATATTTGAAAATGAAGAAATTGACACTTCCAAATATGAAAGCGAGTTTCTGATTACTCTGATCGAGGCTTTTGCTCAGGAAGAAAGTTGTAACCGCAGCGAAAATATTCTCTGGGGTCTTGAAAAAGGAATGAAAGACGGAACGTCAAAACTATATAATAGAAGATGTTTCGGATACAGAAAAAACGAAAATGGCGACTTAGAAATTTGCCATGAAGAGGCTGAGATTGTACGCCTTATATTTGATTTATATCTCCAAGGAGGCAGTATTCTTTCTATCATCAATGAACTTGAAAATAAAGAAATCCTAACTCCTTCCGGAAAGAAAAAATGGTGCAAACAAACAGTTGTAAAAATACTGAATAACGAAAAGTATATTGGTAATGTACTACTCAAAAAGACATATACTGACGGTTTTCCAAATCGGAAGCGTAAGAAAAATTCCGGCGAGAAACATCAGTATCTGGCAGAACAGGTGCACCCGGAAATTATTTCAAAAGAAATATTTGATGCAGTTCAAGAAGAACGTCAGAGAAGAAGCAATGTCGTGATTGATGAAAATGGTATAAAGAAAAGAGCAAGCAAACGGTATTGCTCCAATCCTTTCACCGCTAACAAAGAATCTAAAGAAAATTCAGAAGAATCATGATATAAAAAGTTTCTTCAAACTTCATAAATGTGGAGAAACTTTCTTTTTTGTACACTTAGACTACTTATCACTACACATGATGATAAGTAGTCAGAAAGAAAAATTGAGCCTATGATACCAACCAAAATACTTTTCTAACATCTTCGCTTCTCTTTTTATAGTGATGGTACTCAAAACTCACTGTTTCCGTAGATTTCATGTGACAAAAAACTGCGGGGTGCAAACAAGTCAAAATGGGTGCAAAAGAAAACGTAAATCTCTGGATTTCGGTATTTCACCCCATTTTCAAGGCAAATATTACTCCCCTACTCATCCAACAGAAAACGGCACTTTTCAGAAAGTGCCGATACTGCGTTGTTTTCAGGGCATAAAAAAGCACCCCTATTTTGTATCAAAATAAGGGTGCAGGTATGGCAAGTAACCAAACAAATGATACAATGCACCCTAAATATCCAAGGGTGCAAAAGGGTGCATTTTGCACCCTTTTTTGATAAACCACAAGATTAATGAATTTTTACAAGCAGTTTCTTGCCAAAATTCATAAACTTTGTACTCTCCTGTTTACCGTACAGTATTAGAACCTGTCCACATAGGAATTGTGTACGGATTTTCGAGCATAATTTTGACGAGAGCAAGGCAAAAATGCGCAGGCGTGCTGTCGCACGTCAAGCATTTTTAACGCAGCAATCGGCAAAATTTGCCGAAAAGACGTGCGCAATTTCCTATGTGGACAGGTTCTTAATTTTGAAAAGATTGTAGTTGCTTTTTTGACGTGGATATGGTATAATAAAAACAAAGGAATGTGAGGTGAGCTTTATGGAACGCTCTTTTAATATTACAGGTGCCTGCAATCCGCAGGAGCATTATATGGTCAATCTGGACAGCAGACTTGCGGAAATCAAGAAAATGGTAGATGCAGGAAAATACTTTGTCATCAACAGAGGCAGACAGCACGGAAAAACAACGACTTTACAGGCTCTTGCCGAGTATATCAAAAGTGATTATATTTCTGTTGATATGGATTTTCAGTTCATGGATTCATCAGATTATGAGAATCCCAAAACTTTTGTCAGAGCTTTTGCAAGGGAACTCTGGGGAAGAAAGGACTTCCGGGCTTATATGAGCAGTGACGTTCAGGGACAGATCAAAGAACTGAAAAAAATCGGCAGTACATTTTCGATGGGAGACTTATTCAGCGTGCTTAGTGAATGGTGCGATGAAGCTGAAAAGCCTGTCGTGCTGATGATTGACGAGGTTGACCAAGCCTCAAACAATCAGGTTTTCTTGGATTTTTTGGCACAGCTCAGAGGATACTACCTGAATCGAAACAAGAAACCGACATTCCGCTCTGTCATTCTTGCAGGCGTTCACGACATCAGAAATATCCGTCAAAAAATACGTCCAGACTCTGAACATAAGCACAACAGTCCTTGGAATATTGCTTCTCCGTTTGAAATCGATATGAATTTCTCATCTAACGATATTGCAGGAATGCTTAATGATTATGAAAATGACCGTAATACAGGAATGAATATCGATGAGGTATCTAACTTGATTTATGACTATACATCCGGTTATCCTGTTCTGGTTTCAAATATATGCAAGATCAATGATGAGGAACTTAAAAGCGATGTAAAGTGGACTTCTCAGGGAATCATAGACGCTGTCGGAAAAATCGTCTCCACAAAGCAAATGCTGTTCGATTCACTGACGAACAAGCTGGAAGAAGACGAGGAGTTGCGAAATTGTGTGCATAATATTTTGATAAATGGCGAAGCTTTTTCTTACAATCCTTATGACAATTCAACAGATATGGCTCTTATGTATGGTTTTGTGAAGGTAGACAACGGAAGTGTTGTAATTGCAAATCGAATTTTTGAAATAGTTCTTTATAACCTTTTTCTGACCTCAAAACAGATGCAGGTGACACCAATGTATAAAGAAGGTTCTAAAGACAAGCCACAGTTCATTCAAAACGGTGTTTTAAATATGGAATTGATCCTCGAAAAGTTCATTCTGCATTTCAATGATATTTACGGTACGAAGCCTGATAAATTCAAGGAAGATGACGGCAGAAAATTATTCTTGCTGTATCTCCGACCAATTATCAACGGAACAGGCAATTACTATATCGAGGCTCAGACTCGTGACCAAAGGCGTACTGACGTCATCGTTGACTATCTTGGGCAGCAGTATATCATTGAACTGAAAATCTGGCATGGTGATGAATATAACACACAGGGTGAGAAGCAGCTATCCGAATATCTGGACTATTACCATATCAACAAAGGCTATCTGCTCAGCTTTAATTTCAATAAAAATAAGCGAAGCGGTATGCATACACTGGAACTGAACGACAGAACAATCGTTGAAGCGGTTGTTTGATTTAAACAAAGAAAAGGTGAGCTCTGCACTTATGCAGTCCCACCTTTTCTTATCAGCGTTTAAACTTCGATCTTGCTTCCGTCCTTGAATTCAAAAATCAATCTGCCGTCATGAAGCACTGTCACTCTATCGATAATCGCAACCCACAAATTATCATCGAATTCCGTTAGCAGTTCTCTGCGTTTAGAAAGTTCTGTTATAAAGCCACCGATTATTTCACGTTTTGCAAGGCGTTCCTCTTTTTGTTTCTGCAAAGACAGCGATTTTGCCTTTTCCTTGTTATACCGTTCTACCAGTGCATTATAATGCTCGTTATATTCATCCTGATTCTGTACGTTCATACTGTTTCCCATAATATATTTTCTGGTCAGCTCTGCAATAATTTCCATTTCCTGAAGAACCGATTTCTGTTTAGTATCTATCTCAGAACAGTCTGTCAGTATTTCCTGCAGCATTCGGCAATTTTCCAGTATTTCATCACGATTTTCGAATACCTGATTGCAGGCAGAAAGAAACTTTTCTTTGATATCGTCTTCATATAAATGAGGCGTACTGCATTTGCATTCTCCGTCAAATTTACGATTGCACTGCCATACCACACAACGATATTTGCTGGTAGAATGCCAGACTTTTGAACCGTAATAGTTTCCGCAGTCGCAGCATACGATTCTCGCCGCAAAAATACTCTTGCTGTTGTACTGCTTGCCCAGTGCCTTTCTCCGCATAAATTCTGCTTGGACAAGTTCAAATTCTTCCGGTGAAATAATTGCGTCATGACTGTGTTCCACAAAATACTGCGGGATTTCACCCTCATTAATTTTTCGCTTTTTAGTCAGAAAATCTACAGTAAACTGCTTTTGCAGCAATGCTGAACCTTTATATTTTTCGTTAGTAAGAATACTTTCTACAGTAGTAGACTGCCATTTTATTCTGCCGCTCGGTGTCGGAATCCCCTTTTCAGTCAGCATTTTTGCAATTTTATAAGGAGTCATTCCATTAATAAAGCTTCGATAAATATACCGCACAATTTCGGCTTCCTCCGGTACAATTTCAGGCAGTCCGTCCTCCCCTCTTTTATACCCAAGAAAATGTTTGTAAGGCAAAGATACCTTTCCATCAGCAAATCGTTTCCTTTGTCCCCATGTGACGTTTTCGGAGATAGAACGTGACTCCTCTTGCGCCAAAGAACTCATTATCGTGATGAGCAGTTCCCCCTTGGAATCCAGCGTGTAAATATTCTCCTTCTGGAAAAATACCTCTATCCCCTTTTCTTTCAGCTTTCGGACTGTCGTAAGAGAATCTACGGTATTTCGTGCAAAACGACTCACACTTTTGGTTACGATAAGGTCAATTTTCCCATCCAACGCATCTGCAATCATGCGATTGAAGCCGTTCCTATGCTTTGTATTTGTCGCACTAATTCCCTCGTCAGTATACAGTCCAGCATACTCCCACGCAGGATTTTCTTTAATATAACGCACATAATAATCCATCTGTGCCTCATAAGAAGTAAGCTGTTCCTCGCTGTCTGTGGATACCCTCGCATATGCCGCAACTCTTCGCTTCCTTGTACTTATCTCAGGAAGATGTGTAGCAATATTTATCGTTGACGGAATAACTTTTACTGTTCTGTCGGACATGGTTTTTTCCTCCTGAGATTTGCTTGACGAACCTGTTCTCTCATTTCCTCTGTCCAGCTTTCCGAGCGTGAACGATCTTTCCAGTTTGCAGAAATCTGATGTCTGTCAGTGAAAATAATAGTAAGTTCATTTGGTGCAGGAACAAGGATTTTTTCAATCTGATCTTCAAAAATATCTGCATTGAAATCATCCATTCCAAGCACCTCACAGCATACAGAAATCAACGTATTTTCAGGAATCTGCTTAGCTTTTGGACAGTATTTTTTGCCCTTTGTGTTGTATGTAGAGCATACCCACACGATTCCCGTCGCAGTTGTTTTCCTGCGATAATTTTTACCGCAGCATTGGCATTGAATCTTGCTCGAAAACGGATAAACTCCGGCAGTTTTCGACGCTGTGAAGTGTTCGCTCTGCTCCTGCAAACGCTTTTGAACAGTTTCAAAAACAGATTTTTCAATAATCGGCTCGTGAGATTCTTTTGCGAAATACTGCGTTAATTGTCCATTATTTTTGAGCTTTCTTTTGGTAATATGATTTTCTCTGAAAGTTTTTTGCAAAAGCATATTACCCGCATATTTTTCATTTTTCAGAATCCTGCGGATATCATCGGCAACCCATTCACAGCCGTTTATCGTGGTAATTTGCATTTCGTTGAGCATATTTGCAATGACCTGTTTTCCCATGCCTGACAGGTAGCTGTTGAAAATCAGACATACCGTTTCCGCCTCTTCAGGAATAACTTCAAGACTGCCATCTGGAGTCCTTCTGTATCCGAGCATTCGGATACTGCCGATTTTCCCCTGTTCAAAATCCTTTCGAATCTGCCATTTTTTATTCTCGCTTGCAGACAAACTTTCTTCCTGTGCGTAGCTTGCAAGAATGGAAAGCATCAGCTCTCCGTCAGAAGAAAGGCTGTGAATGTTCTGCTCCTCAAAATAGACATCAACGCCTAAATCTTTCAGTTCACGCACTGTTTCGAGAAGTGTAACAGTATTTCTTGCGAATCTCGAAATTGATTTTGTTATGATAAGATCCAGATTACCAGCACGGCATTCTGCAAGCATTTTCTGAAAATTTTCACGATTACTTTTTGTACCACTCAAAGCCTCGTCAGCATATACGCCGCAATAAAGCCAGCCTCGATGCTCCTGAATCAATTTACTGTAATAACTTACTTGTGCAGATAATGAATGCAGCATAGCATCCTTGCCGTTGGAAACCCTTGCATAAGCCGCAACCCTTTTTAATTTCGGCTGTTTGGGCATCGGAAACTGCACTTGTTGTATCAATCGCTCCATGATACCACTCCTTTCGTGATAACATATTAAATCGAATCAGGCAAATAGTCAACGAATATACTGCACGAATTTAAGCCATATTTTTCAGCAATAATTGTATTCATTCTCCTGTATTCTTCCATTGAAATAATGCAGTCACGAACACAACTTTTCAATATAGAAATCATGATTTTGTATTTCATCACATTTTGATACTTTTCAGGATTCATGATATACCTCCGGATCTCGCCGTGCCATAGCAAGTACGAGAACAATATTTTCTATTCTTGCATCTATAGGATACAAAAGTTGTACCGCAAACAGGACAAATAAAACTACTTTCTGAACGTCTCTGCTGTTTTTCCGGATGCGTATTCCACCAAGTGAAACGACACTTATCAGAGCAAAATTTTTTCTCCTTTCGGTGTGGAATTTGCTGTATTGTTTTTCCACACTGCCTACAGATATGCTTTTCAGAGAGAGTACTTTTTCTTCCACCCAATTGATTACGCTGACAATAAGATTTGACGGTGTTTACGGATAATCCCATACACACTGCAATCTGATCGTAGGTTTCCCCTTTCATGCGATGCTTTCTGATCTGTTCTTTCTGCAAGTTTGTCATATTTTCCTCCAAATAGAAACGACTGCCGAACTTAATCGACAGTCGTAGTAAAATTTATTTCATCAATTCATTCACACGCTTCTGCACAGCAGAATAATCATACCCCGCACTTGTCAGTCTGTTCTTACGGTCATTACCATTACCCCACTTTCCCTGAATCACTTCACGGGCAATTTCATCAACAGATTTCTTTGCAGGGTAGACAACATTGCCGTTGCTGTCAAACACGAAATATCCCGATTTGCAGGCATTTTTCGCATTCTCCAAAGAAGAAAAAGCTCCGATCTGTGACTTTGCGTCAGACCATGACTTGCGGACACGGTAAAGCTGTGCGGTAGTTGTAGAAGTCGCTGTTGGAGTACCGATTTTCGCTTTAAAAGCTCTCCACTTGGAATCGTCGCCGCTGTCAATATTCCAGCCGATAATTCCGGGGCAAGGCTTGCCGTTCACATCGTAGTGACGGATCACATGATCGGCATTGATCTTGTATTTGTCAATGAGATAACGGACAAGCTCCGCTGTATTTTCAACAACAGCGTCAGTGAAACTCCAATATTTATCGTTGGCGGTTGTAACTCTGCCAGCACTGTTCGTGGAGCAGACTTCAATTCCGATGGAATTTCTGTTGGTGCATTTTCCGTAAAAAGAACCTCCCCTATTGTTGTACTTAGAGCCGCCGCAGTGCCATGTATAGCGGTTTTCGATGTTTCCATTGTACTGAACAACAGTTGTATCGTCCACGATAAAATCCGAGGAAACCTCATTTGCTGTGGTGGCAAAATAGTTCGCCGTATTCGCAGCACTGCCGGATTTTGAAGTAACTCCTGCGGTGTAATGTACGACGATATACTCGATCTTTCTGCCGCTTAATGCAGCGGTGTTGTGAGTGTTAAATTTGTTAGTCATTTTCATAATCATTCATTCTCCTTTTTTTCACTAGTGATTTCTTCCTCAATTTCTCCTGCTTTCTTTTGCAGGACTTCAATCGCATTTTGCAAGACCGCCGGATATTTCACGCCCATAAGACTCGTGTTCTCGATAATCGACAGCAGCTCGTTGACGCAAAAGCCAATGCAGGTCGCGTCACGGA
>JAMPAU010000049.1 GCA_023667045.1 Ruminococcus flavefaciens
TTAGCTACACTCATAATTTCGATTATAGACATTATCAGAATTATCAACATAAGAAATGGAATTTCGATTTTTTAAGTAAATAGACAAAAATCCTCTCATAGACAGTTAAAAATAAAAAAGTTGAACTAATTGTATAGCAAAGGAACATAGTATGCGAAAGAAACTGTACAATATAATTTCTTCATCGGACGGCAGTGGCAAACTGAGTTCAATTTATGATATTTTCATGATAATCGTCATAATTATCAGCATTGTCCCTATTGCATTTAAGGAAGCACCATCTGCGTTTAATGTGTTGGATAAAATCTGCGTAGCAATATTTATAATTGACTACCTATTGCGTTGGGTTACCGCTGATTATAATTCTGATAAAAATAGAATGTCTGCTTTCTTGCTATATCCTTTTACGCTCATGGCTGTCATTGACTTAATTTCGATATTGCCCTCATTGACTATACTAAATCAGGGATTTAAACTGTTGCGGCTCTTACGTATGTTCAGAGCTTTAAGGGTGTTCCGTGCGTTTAAATTGCTCAGATATTCCAAAAATGCCATGATTATAATGAATGTTTTTAAACGTCAAAAACACGCATTAAGTTATGTAATGGTTTTAGCAATTGCGTACATAGTTATATCTGCCCTCATTGTTTTCAATGTTGAGCCTGATTCATTCAATTCATTCTTCGATGCTATTTACTGGGCAACCGTATCGTTGACAACTGTCGGCTACGGTGATATATACCCAGTAACAACAATCGGAAGAATAATCACCATGATTTCTTCCCTTTTCGGCATAGCAATCATTGCTCTACCAGCTGGCATCATAACAGCTGGCTATATGGATGAACTTCACAAGTTGGATGATGATGCAGATAAATAAAAATCCCCACCTGCACAGGTGGGTAAATAAAAAAAGAGGAACCAATACAGGTATTGGTTCCTTGAAAACATAACTTAATATGTTTTGTTCTACGTTATTTATTATAGCTCAAATCAAAGAAAAAGTCAATGATTTTTTTCACAAATTCATAATTAGACATTATCAACAAATTATTTTTGAAATAATCTTTATTCCTTGTAAATCTCCCCTCAAACAACTCCTTTAGCTCTTTCATCGTATAATACTTTATATCCTCACTACTAACAACATTGTTAAAGACATAAAGCATTACGATAAAATCGTGTATTGGTCTATTGCTCATTTTCTTTTCTCTCGTTTTTGTGCTTATTCCGTGGATTTTGCTTATAAAATTACAAACTTCCCTATTTACAGTGTTAACTTGATGATCTCCACTAAGATGGTTTATGATGCAATTATTATGTGCCGCTGCATTTCTAAGCCATTGGACTGACTTCAAATGATTTTTCATGCACTTTGTCGTACATTTATTATATGAGTAGTAATAGCTCTATAAATCAACAAAATCTCCAAACGAAATAACTTCTATAATATCCCAAATCGCAAAATTACTTTTCCTATGATTAATTAAATCACTACAATATGAATTACTGGATTTTTCATCAATTTTTTTTATAAGTTTTGGCTTTTCTGTATCTAAAAATTTGTGTAAAGTAATATACCCATCTTCACATTCATTCAAAGTAACATCATTTAAAAGTTGCAATTTCAAATAGTGTTCAATATTCAACGAGAGCTTTAAAATCTTTTCTCGTAAATACATATCTATCGTTGATAATTCAACAAGATACGCAAATTCCAAATCTATATATTTGCCTGCTTTTTCAATTTGATTTGAACCATATTTTGAATAATTTTTTGCATATGCCTTGATTTTGAAAAAGTAATTATTATCTTTCAAAAATTTCTTTGCGTTTTCCTCGTTTGTTATATTAAACTGTATCCCCTTTTTATCTCGCAAATATTCAATTTGTCCTTCAAAAGAAAGTTTAGGCCTATTTGGAACTTTTTCAACTATTGCTGATATTTGGCTTTCCATAACTACGTCCTCTTATTATTTTAATTATATAACTATTATATCATACTAATTAAATTTCTACAACTCTAAATTCTATTTTTATACTTAATTATACAAGGAAGTGACACCATGAAAAGAATAGCAGCCTGTTACATCAGAGTTTCAACCGATGAGCAGACAGAACTTTCGCCCGAAACCCAGCTAATCGAAATAAAAAAGTATGCTGATGAACACGGCTACTATATTCCTGATGAATTTATTTTTAAAGATGAGGGCATTTCCGGCAGAACAACAGCCAAGCGTCCTGAATTTAATCGCATGATTTCAGTTGCACGTCAAAAGCCAAAACCGTTCGATGCACTTCTAATGTGGAAATTCAGTCGATTTGCAAGAAACCGCACCGATGCAGTAGTATATAAAAATTTACTGCGCAATCAATGCGGCATTGATGTTATATCCATTTCTGAAAACATCGGCGAAGATAAGGGCGCTTCGGTTATTTTAGAAGCCATGTTTGAAGCAATGGACGAATACTATTCAATCAACCTATCGACCGAAGTCAAACGTTCAATGAAAGTCAAAGCCGAAAAGGGCGAACCAACCTGTAAGGCACCGTTCGGATATATTAATAAAGACAAAACATTTGCAATACAGCCTGAACAAGCTGCAATCGTCAAGGAAATGTTTAATATGTTTGAAAACGGCATCGGGCTGAGGAAAATTGCTACCCATATGACAAATTTAGGCGTAAAGACCAACCGTGGAAACGCTCCGTCAAATCGCTGGGTTGAATATATATTGATGAATCCTGTTTATACAGGTAAAATTCGTTGGACTGACGACAACAAAGAAAGCAACAAACATCGATATAAGAACTGTGAAACAAACATCACACAAGGACATCACGAAGCAATCATTACACAAAAACAGTTTGACCGTGTAAATACACTTTTGGCAGAACAAAAACTGAAATATGCCAAATATCAACGCAACGAATCCCCTACCCCATGGATGCTGAGAGGATTGATAAGATGCAACACCTGTGGTGCAACATTAATTAGAATAGCACTACACGCAACACCTACGTTACAATGTCACAATTATGCACGTGGTCAGTGTCAGGTATCACATTCAATCAGCGAAAGAAAAATCAATCAGATTATCATTAACGCACTGGAAGATGCGACTGCAAGTCTAAACTTCGAACTGATTCCTTTGTCGGCAACTTCAAACGAATCAGATGTAACGCAAAAAATGTTAGAAGCCGAAAAACGCAAACTACAAAAAGTAAGAACCGCCTATGAAGAAGGAGTTGACACATTAGAAGAATACAAAGAAAACAAGCAACGTATTACACAAAATATAAACCGACTGCAAAGCGAGCTGAAAAAAACTTCTCCGGCAATCAGTAAAAAGGAGTTTTCAAAAAAGATTACAGATGTATTGAAAGTAGTGACAAATCCTACTATTGACGTTGAAGCTAAAAATCAAGCCTTGCGTTCAATTATCCAAAAAATAGTTTTTGTTAAACCAACCAACGAAATTCGCATCACATTTTACACATAAGGTTATCAGCAAATTTTTTTAAATAAAAATCATATCTTTTTACCATACGGAGGTGTGGACGGAGAACTGGGTGCTTCATTGCGATACATCAGCCAACGTTATTCCATGCCATACCCCGAGGTGCAGGGCATATTGACGGATATAGGCACTGAAGAACTCGCTCACCTGGAAATGGTCAGTACGATTGTATATCAACTTACACGCAATCTTTCACCGGAGGAAATCAAGAAGAGTGGATTCGACACCTACTTCGTTGATCATACTACCGGTGTCTACCCAGCTTCATCAGCAGGTGTTCCGTTCACTGCCGCCTACATTCAGTCAACCGGCGATCCACTTGCTGACTTGCATGAGGATATGGCAGCAGATGGTGCGATAGTGTAAGAGTACCGTGAAATCAAAAAGCCTTATTTCATGCGGGTTTTGGGATTTTTTAAGGTACACTGTCCTTCTGTTAGGTGCGATAGCAAAAGAGTACCTAAGCCAATTTTTCAAGCTTTTTCATAGGTACTAAATCTTCATGTTAATATAATAAAAAGCAGGACAAGTTTTTTGTTTGCCGTCAAATATAGCGGTATTTTTATTCTAACAAGAAATTAAATCAATCATCCCATACCCTTAATAAAATTTATACGCAGAACCGAAAAAATACCCATCATTTCAGATAGGTATTTTTTCTTGTTCTGCATTTTATCAATTAAGGGGTAAGGGATAGTATGGCTTTAACAAGCCGACTGCATTTCAAGTTTTTCAAGCCGTTCAATCCTTGCAGATGTATAAGGGTGAGAAGCTTTTAATCGTTCTGTTAATGTGGTTTTTGCAGGCATGGATATTTGACTGATAATATAAAGTGCACTTTTTAAATCTTCGCCGTAACCGATTAGATGGGCATATTCATCAGCTAAATATTCACTGTATCTGCTGTTTAATGCAAGAATAACATCATCGACAAATATAAATGCAAATATTGAAAAGTCAACAATTAATCTGAAAATGAAAACGAAAAAGGCAATAACAGCCATTGGTACATTTTCATCATCAAACAAAAGGGTTATGCCCTGTATTAATTTCATAAAAAGCCTAAGCACAAAAATAATCAAAGAAAAGAAGCCGTTTCCGACAAGTGAAATCAATAATGCTTTTGTATCTCCGTTTGCCATGTGTCCTAATTCATGTGAAAGTATACCCTTTAATTCATCAGGACTAAAGGCATTTATTGCACCTCTTGTAACTGCAATAGTCTTTCTTCCCACTGCAAAGGCATTAACTGCCATGCTGTCGGTTACATATAACTGAATGTCCTTGTTGATGTTAGGCGAAAACTTTTTAGCTTCTTCGTATACTTCTTCAAATATAGGAAGTAAATAGTCCTTGTCCTGTTGTGTCTGAATCGGTTTAGCACCTTCTAAAAAACGTACAATAACTTCACCGACTGGAGATAAAGCTACACTAATACAAGCACCGTAAAGTACAGCAGATAATATGATACTTCCTGCTATACTGCCTGTTAGTGAATAAAGCGTAATAACTGCAATTGTGAAATAAAGTGCAAACCAAATTAAATATACCCAGTTAGATTTGAAGAAACCGCCTTTGTTTTCCATGATAAAAGCCTCCTTGAAAATAGTTTTTTGCGTATATATTTTCGCTTAATCCTCGTAATTACTTGACTTATGCGTTTTTAGTCTTGTCAAGGTCGAACGCAGTTCGCTTGTTTTAACCTTGACAAGATTAAAATATGCATAATACAATCTATAAAGAGGATAAGCAAAAAATCAAAATGGTTTGTTTATGCTAATCTTAGAATGAAAATTACTGTCCTTTGACATGAAAATTCCCTGTCCTGTTTTCAATGTTTTAATATCATCAGGGTGATAGTGAAATTCTCTGACACGTCTTGCACTTCCTAAACCTGTATCAGATGTTGTAAACGCTCCCTGTTGCTGTAATTGATATGTAACATCAATTGTGCTTCGTGTTCCCAAAACATTTGCCCAGTGTTCGGAATTAACTGCACTGTTCTGACGAAGAACAATATAGTTGTTCGTATTTTCAATAACCTGTTCTTTAAACGCTTCATTACAGGCAAAATCCAAATCGGACAAACTTTGTGTTGCAAGTATTGATGTAATATTCGCACTTCTCGACTTATTAATTAAATCAATTAAAGCCGTTGAAGCATATGTATTGATTTCATCAAAAATATAAAACGCTCTTTCAAGTTCCGAACCAAAACATTTATTAACTGCCTGTTTTGCATCAATTAAAATAAGTCTGCCCATAAGCGGAGTTATTTCAGGATAAAGCAAAGGATTGAGAACAAAAAGAATAACTGCATTTTCTTTAATTGCCGTGTATATATCTATACCATCATCGGCAAATATACTGCCTAATTCACTTTCGGCTATTGTACTGAACCTTGCGGATGCATTTTGTGCAATTTTGCCGCAGACTTTTGATATTTCAAGATTTAATAAATGCTCCTGTTTGCCTATTTCTTCATCTTTTAAAAGGTTAAGACTTAATACATTGAAACGCTCAACAGCCATATTATCAATAATTGTTTTGAATGATAACGGTATTTCATTTTGCCTTAAAAGTATAACAAGTCTTTGTAAATATCGCTCAGTATTTAATTTGTAATGTTCTTCGCTCCATTCGGTCATGTTAATAAGCATGTCCTTGCACATAGTCGGCGAAGCATTACGAAAAGGATTATATTTAACTGATACATCAGGATTTGAAAGAGAAACAACATAAAGTTTCTTTTTACCATCACAAAACTGTTTCGTGATTTTAAGTATAGAGTTATTACCAATATCACCTTTACCGTCAACAATAAGTAAAGGATAATTTTTATCAATCCCATGCTTTATAAAATTAGACAGTGCAACAGTCTTTCCGCTCCCTGTTGTACCGCATACAAAGCAATGCTTACAGTTATCGGGAATAAATACAGGTCTTTTATGAGCAAGTCCTATAAAAGTGCCCGTATCATTTTTAGGCATTACTTGCTTATTACGTTTAAGCACACGCTTCAACTCTTTCCAAAAATTAAAGTATTTTCGTATAGTATGACTTTTTCTTGCTTCAATCAAAATAATGGTTGAAGCAACAGAAAAAATGACAATAAAAATTAAACTTTGGTATCTGATTATACCGTTCACAAAAACTAAGTATGTTCATAGTTTTTCACCTCTGACAATTCAATGATTTTAATATTCGGATAGCTTTCTTTCATATATAAAAGAAACTGTGCAATTTTAGAGTTTCGATCGGAAACAATCCAAAACTGACCGTCATAATCCGTAAAATTTGAAACAATGTTTTTTGCAAATCTGTCTTTAGACTTTAGCGTTAATTCAACCTCAACGCAAAAAGTTTTATCTTTTGCTGTAAATATAAAATCAGGTCTGTGCTTACGAAGCCCGAAACCGTCCTTTTTATGCAATTGCTTTTCAGTTGTCATGTCTGAAAAGCTAATCTTGTATTTGCGATTAAAATATATAGCTGTATCTGCTACTGACATATCGTGTCCTATTTGTTCAACTCTTATATGTTCTTTTTTATTCGGCAAACCGATTAGCAGTTTGCCCTTTGCTGTCAGACTGATAATTGACGGGAATCCGTAGAAGATTTTTTGTCTTCGGAGGATTTCCGCAATTATCAGTTTTTTAATTCTCCTGTCACACGCTCGCTGACCTGTAAACCCACACATACTACATACATGTTTACTTGTTATTACTCTCCATCTTTCTATCTCTCTTAATATAATATAATCTCTATCTACTAATCTAACATTACTCACTCACATCACCACACTAATACAAAATATTCATTAAAATATATGAATATACACTACACATAAAATAAACACACAAAACAGCAAATGCAATACACACAATACGAAACGTAATAACATGATGGCGGTGTGGGGTCTCGGGTGAAAGCTGAGACCCCATAACGCCGTTATTGCGTTTCTTGTGTGTATTTTAGGGCGGTTGCGGACTCATTGCTATCCATATTAAAATATATGGGTGTTCTCATATGGTTAGAACAATTAAGTAACACCATAAAAGAACAGAAAAAAACAAAAACAGACAAGCTAAGACACTGCTTGTCTGTTCTAAAGATTAAAAATTTTGAATAATATATATTCAGAAAATAACAACGGTTATTTTTCGCAAAATTTATATTTTTACGAAAACCGAAAACCGCCGATTTATGATTTTATAATACCGAAAACAACAAAAAATGTCAATGATTTTAATTAAAAAGAATCAAAATGTACGTGTATAATTTTAATCAGCAAATATAATCAGTGGATTCCTTTTCTTTAGGGGTCAAAAAAGTGGTCAAAATTTTGCAGAGAAAGGAAGATGTATATGCCTAAAAGAGGAGAAAACATACGCAAAAGAAAAGACGGACGTTGGGAAGCACGAATACTCACATCAAACGGAAAACACAAGTCAGTTTATGCCGACAGCTACTATGCCGTAAAAGAGAAAATAAAAAATCCGCAGGAAAAACTTTATTTATCAAAAACAACCAGTTTTAGTCAACTATGCGATGAATGGCTTAAAACCATTGAAATAAAAAACAAACAATCAACAATTGCAATATACAAAGGAATAATAAATAAACATATATTGCCCTACTTCGGACACATGAATACAAATAAAATTGAAATTAATCATGTAAATACATTTATCAGATATAAAACATATCAAAACAAATTACAGGCAAGCACAATCGGAACAATGACAGCGGTATTAATACAAATTATTAAATACGGAGAAAAGCAAGAATATATACGCAATTTCAGATATGATTTATCAATTCCGACAATACAAAGAAAAGAACTTGAAATACTTACAGAAAGCGAACAGGAAAGGCTTGTATCATTAATAAAAGAAACCATAACGCATGAAAGCATAGGAATATTACTTTCACTTTATGCAGGACTTCGCATAGGTGAAATCTGTGCTTT
>JAMPAU010000004.1 GCA_023667045.1 Ruminococcus flavefaciens
CGGACGTTGTGCCTAAAGAAAAGCTGTCATATATTATGGGAAATCCGCCATTTGTGGGGGCTAATAATGTTTCAAAAGAGCAAAAGGCAGAATTATTTAGTATTTTCGGCGAAAAGAGCAAAGCTGGTCTGTTAGACTATGTAACAGGTTGGTATAAAAAATCAGCAGAACTTATGACAGGAACGAAAATAAAAACTGCCTTTGTTTCTACAAACTCTATAACACAGGGCGAACAAGTGGCTATTCTTTGGAAAAGTCTGTTTGAAAATGGTGTAAATATTGACTTTGCACACCGCACATTTCGTTGGGATAGTGAAGCAAATCTGAAAGCACAAGTTCATTGTGTTATAGTTGGTTTTAGCACCGTAAAAAATAACAGTCTAAAAAAATTGTATGATTCAGAGAATTTTCAGATTGTAAAAAATATAAATCCTTATTTAGTAAACGCCGATAATATCCTGATAGAACGCCGAAAAAAGTCTGTTTGTGACGTTCTGCCCATTACTAAGGGCTGTCAACCTACAGACGGCGGAAATCTTATTATTGAAAATACTGATTATGCAGATTTCATTAAAAGAGAGCCTAAAGCCAAGAAGTACATCAAGAAACTTGTCGGAGCAAAAGAATATATCAATGGTCTTAATCGCTATTGCTTGTGGTTGGTAGGGGTTTCACCAAGCGAACTGCGTTCAATGCCGTTAGTTATGCAGAGGATAGAGAAGTGCAGGGAAATGCGACTTAACAGCACCGATAAATCCACTCAAAAGTTAGCTGAAACTCCTACAACATTCAGAGAGACATATAATCCTGATACATATGTTATAATTCCCAGTACATCATCTGAAAACAGAAAATATATTCCTATCGGATTTTTAGATAATGACGTTATATCTACAAATGCGAATCTTATTATTCCAAATGCTACTATTTATCATTTTGGAGTGCTTACTTCTAACGTGCATATGGCGTGGGTGCGTACTGTCTGCGGACGTTTAAAGAGCGATTATAGATACTCAAAAGATATTGTGTACAATAATTTCCCATGGTGTAATCCCACACCAGAGCAGGCGGAACGCATAGAGCATACCGCAAGGGCAATACTCAACGCACGTGCCAAATATCCCGAATGCTCACTTGCCGACCTCTACGATGAATTGACTATGCCTCCCGAATTAAGAAAAGCACACCAGCAAAATGATTTTGCTGTGATGTCGGCTTATGGCTTTGATAAAAAAATAACTGAATCTGAATGTGTGGCGGAGCTTATGAAACTCTATCAGAAGTTGACAAAGCTTTGAATAAAATTTAATAAAGCTGTTGAAAACTGTGCTATTTTATGGTATAATTATGCTGATAATATAAAATTCAGGAGAAGATATAGTATGGACAATGAGCAGATATCGTTTTTTGGTAATGAAGATGAAACCAAAGCTGAAGATGATACCGGAAATTTAAATGTTGTAAGGCTTGATTTTATTGAGGGACTTTCTATGAAATGGCAGGAGCTTTTCAGTGGATTTGATACAATTAAAGCAATTACTTTTTCTTCAGGAATAAATTTTATGGCTAAATTACTTGATTTGTTTGAAGAAGCAGAGACTATTTTTGGTTGTGAACGGATTATGTCCTATTCTCTTAATGAAGTAATGGCTTTTCAGACTGTACTTCTTGAACATATACGTTCTGATATATCCAAGGATAAACTCATTGAAAGAATAAACAATGGTACAATCCATATGTTAGTTACAAGAACAAAGATTTCTCACGAAAAGATTTACCTTTTATCAGATAAGGACGGACGAAAACGAGTTATTATGGGTTCTGCAAATATGTCTGATAGTGCATTTTCAGGCAGACAGCGTGAAAATATTTCCTTTGTGGACGGAGAAGAAGCATATAACTGGTATCTTGATATTTACAATAATCTCAAAGATGACTGCACCGATGAAATTACCGGAAAAGCTATAGCTGTTGCAGACTGTGAGGAAAATATTGGTGAGCTTCCTGTTTCGCAGACTGCGAAATCCAGAAAAGTATTGGCAATTGTTCCCGATACAGATATAAATGAAGATGTAGAATTTGCACTTGATATTTCCAGAATTTCCGCTGATTTAAAGCCGATGCTTCCAAAGTCCAATAAAAAAGGGAAAATAATGCTTTCACCTGCCACTATCACAACTATGAGAAGCCATATATGTGATGCTAAAGCCGTAGAACGTGAAAAAAGGCGTGAATTTCCGCAGTTTATTGTTGATACATATAACAGCACAGCAACACTGAACGGCAAGAAATTTGACCTGTCGCCGTCCAAAGATGAGATTAAAAATGATGTTTTACTTTTCATTCAGTATATGAATGGCTATGAAATGTTTCATGGTAATTATAAAAATATGCAGAGGAGATATTTTGAATTTGCAAACTGGTTTTTCTGTTCGCCGTTTATGGGAATTATGCGTGATACAGCAAACAGATATAACCAGAATACTTTGCCTTATCCTATTTTCGGGCTGATTTACGGACAAAGTAAGGCGGGTAAAACGTCATTTCTGGAAACACTTTTAATAATGATGATTGGAAGAAAAACAAAAATTCCTGCCAGTGATTTTACAAGAAAAAACATAGAAGGCTTGCGTTATGAAGTTAAAGGAGCTCCAATAATTGTTGATGACCTGACTAAAAAAAGATTTGATGACCATGCTGTTGAAACTATAAAAAATGATATGTTTGGTTTTTCAGATAAAAATATTAATTATCCTGTTGTTGTTATCAGTGCAAATGAAGACCTCAAAAATGTTACACAGGAGATTATCAGAAGAACGATTATTTGTCATGTTAGTGCAGGGCTTACAAATACAGAAGTTATGAAGAGTAATACCGTCCGCAAGGTGCAGAAAAATATATCAACTGCTTTTTATCGTGAATATTTAAGACGTATGTTTGAAAAAATCCCCGAATTGATTGAAAATATGAAAGATGATGAGGCAGAATCTGCTCCTGATATTCTGGAATTATCCTCCAACATTATTTATGATATTTTCAGTGAAGTTTGTGAAGATGAACTTCCTGACTATATCAGACGGCTTACACTTATGGATTATTTCGGCGAAAAAGTTACTGCAAGCAATGTTATTACAACTATTAAAAACGCATGGAATACAAGCAAAGAGCAGTTTGTTGTTGATAAAAAGAAAAATATTTTACAATATAATGCAGGACAAACATATGATGCGGCAAGAATTATAAAAGAACTTCCTGAAACTCTTGAGCCGAAACAGTCAAGGGAATGGGTTATGATGAATTTTGATGAAGCAAAAAAGTTTTTTGAAGTTGACTTTAAAATCAGCTTTTTTGACAGATTCAAAAAATAATGTTAATGGAGGAAAATATGATAAACGATAATATTTTAAAATTCGGACTTGAAATAATAGATATGCTTATGAAAGACAGTCGTTTTTCTTTTAACGAAACTGATTTGCAGATTTATGCAGACGGTTTATCAGCAGATGACAGTGAGCTTATAAAAATTATTGCTGATACAAACAAAGTATATCATAACAGCAGCAGCGATGTACTTAACGGCAATTATCTTATATGTAGCATAAATTCTGAAAAAAGTCCAGAAGCCAAAACAATGATACGCTTTAATCTTGATGCATACTATAAAGATGCTATGAAGTCAGATACAGAAAACATTAAGGAAAAAATTGCACAGGAAATACTCAGTCATAACACCGGTACTGAATTTGATGATATTTTAATTGCTGACGACTATGAAAATCTAAAATCATGCCTTATGATAAGGGCAATTAATTTTCAGAAAAATTCTGTTCGCCTTGAAAATGCAGTATATAATCGTTTCGGAGATATGGCGATATGTGCATACATGAAAGTTTCACATAATGACGGACAATTCATGTCTGCAAAAGTTACAAATGACATACTTAAAAAATATAACGTATCTTCTGAACAGATTATGCAAGATGCTATCAATAATTCGTGTGTGTTGTATCCTGAACGCCTGTTTTTTAATATGAGTGAACTGTATAATTCACAGTGCAGTGGACTTTCAGCTGATGAAGCACTTGAATGTATAAAAAACGGCAAACTGAAAATAAATAAATTAAGACCTATGGTTGCGGTTACAAATACTGCCCATCTCAACGGAGCTTCTGCAATGTTTTATCCAGAAGTTGCGGAAAAAATATCAGAAATATTCGGCGGTGATTATTATGCTGTTTTTATCAGCATACATGAAGTATATCTGCACCCGAAAAATGAATTTTCTCCCAGTTATCTTAAAAGTAATCTTATTGCAACGAACAATCAGTTTGATGACGAAGATGTGCTGACTTACAAGATATACTGTTATGATTCAAAACGCAAGCAGTTGAAAGATGTAAAATAGAAAAAATGCCACAGGATTTGTTTTTCCTGTGGCATTTAGTTTATTTGATATGTAATCTCTCAGAAATATCACGAATAGCATTATAGAAAATCATATCAGGTGTCAATGATGTCAGTGGCGTGTCGCCTTCACGGATACGCATAGTGCGTCTGATTTCCTTAGGAATTACAACACGACCCAAGTCGTCGATTCTTCTGACAATGCCAGTAGCTTTCATATATAATATCCTCCATGAATAATTTTATTTGGACTGTGAGAATATTATCTGCTGTATTTTTTCAAATATTCCTTAAAATAATGTCAATATATGGTTTAAGATTTATGTCGATACGGTTTGCATATACAATAATTTTGTCTAATATAAAATCAATATAAGTTTTATTAATAATATTTTTTGTTTATTATATTGTCAAAAATTTCCATAACACTTTTTGCGGTGCAGTTCATTGTAATAATCGCATTGTGCTTGTCAGTCGCAAGCTGTACTTGATTCCTAAAACCCTCTATCTGCAACAGCACTTCAACAATGTTATTCTAAATATTTGCTTAATGTAATCATATATTTGAATAAAATTCGGACTTAAAATAATAGATATGCTTATGACAGACAATCTTTTTATTTATATTATATGTAGTCTCGTTGCATGAAATTTATTTATTTCTGCAAATATATTTTTTTAGGTTATTTTTCGGGTCTTTTATGAGAAGAACAACAAGCCATACTGACAAAGCTAAAGCGACAACTGAAAGTCCAAGAAATGTGTCGTTAAGCATATCCTGTGCATTAGGCTGAAAGTATTCCGCACCGCTTTCAAGGTATTCCACAACAGCGTCTACCATCCACATGAGTGAAGCACCCCAGAACATATAGCATAGAGTACCGCATTTCATTTCTCTTGCGGATTCATTTGTATACCATATAGCCGTTGAAATAATTCCGGCAAAAATAGTAATGAGGAGTGTCATATTTTTTCTGCCTCCGGAATCTGATTATTAAATGATTTCTTTAAAAAAGCCTTTTCCACAGCTACACTAACAGCCCATACTGCCGTTACAGTCACAGCCATTGCAACGCCGGAAGTAGACATTTCAGAAAGCATTTCTATTCTGTCTGCCGGATTTACGGCATTTGTAAGGAAAGGAAAAAAAGGTGTGATTTCTCCGTGCCAAAGATGTTCAAATGCCAGCAGTCCCGAACCGCCCCATAGCAGACCATTTAAGCGGTCGAGCCTGTCCGTTAATTTCAGTGAATCATCATCTGAATGATTACCTTTTTTCTTTATGATTTTTGATGCAACAGTAGTAACAATAGCCTCTGTTGCAGGAACTATAAAGCAAGCCATAATATTTACCTCCGTTTGTTATTTATCCCAGCCGAGAGCCTTACGTTTTTCTTTCATATCGGCTACTATTTTTTCCGCAAGTGCTACAGGGTCAGTATCTACATTCATTGTAGAGCCGAGCAGTTCCTTTGTACCGTATTTCATGAACTCAATAACGTTCTTTGAGCCATAAATCTGAGCCTCAACGCAATGGTATGAACTTATTCCATTAAGTCTGAAACCAAGAGCTGCGTCAATGCCCTTTTCGTTGCCCCATTCGGGAGAGGAAAAGGCAAAAGGCATTTCATACATTTTATATCCCAATTCATTGGCAACTCCGGCGAAAATACCGCTTGAGCGTGTATTGTCTATGCACTCACCAACGTGCCATACCGGCGGTAAATCCGGCTCAAGAAATTCACGCAGACTGTCTCCGGCTTTTTCTTTTCCCGAAACTGCACAGTAGCCGAGTTTCATAAGCGGAAATGATGCACAGCCGTTTGAGAGGATAAGCACATTGTTTTTCAGCAGTGTGTCCGCAACGTCAATAATGCATTTTTCATACAGTACTTTCGGATTGTTACAGCCTACCATATTGACAATACCAAGAATCTTTCCGCTTTTTACTGCCTCAGCGAGCGGTTTCATACTTCCGAATCTTCTGTGAATATACTCAACGGAAAAACCTACTTCCGCTTCAACCTCATACGGCGGTATATAAACCGGAATGCCTTTTCTGTTTTCAAAGCTCTCTATTGCACGCCTTACAATTTTTTCAGCGAGTTCTTTAGTTTCGCCGATATTTGAATGGCGGTGGTCGTATTCAAATCTTTCAGCCCCGGGCAGTCTTGCGGATTCGCTTGTTGTTACTACTACAGTTTTAAAGCACTTTGCCACTTCCATTATAGACGGGAAAACGTCCTGCACGTCTGCAATCCATAAATCCAACGCACCCGTACCAAGAACAAGCTCGGCTGATACGGCATTTGAAAGAGGAATAACTCCGCTGTATCTGTACATTGCAGAAAGTCCGGAACAGCATATACCATAGAATTTTATACCCTTTGCACCTTTTGACTTTGCAAGTTCGATTAAATCCTCACGCTTGCCAGCCTCTACTATCTGACTTACAAGCAATGGCAGATGTCCGTGTACTGCAATATTCACATAACCTTTTTCCAATGCACCTATATTTACCTTTGAAGTTACTCTGTCGCCGACACCGAAAAGACAATCAGTTGCAATTGACGCACCCACAACTCCCGAAAAAGTAAAAGCAAGTCCGCACCTTAAAAATTGTTGCATAATTGATTTCCAGTCGCCGTCTGTTGCACAGCCTGACTTGTGGTATGCTTCAAATACTTCATGGTATGCACTTATTGGGATAATATCAATGTCTTTCCATACTTTCTGACGTTCCGGAACAGCACAGGCTGAAATAGTCTTGTATTCGTCCGGAACAGTTCTTGAAAGGTCGTCAAGAAGTGCGTCGGCGAGGTCTTTGGCAACGTCTTTAAGCGGTCTGTCTTTCTGTTTTATTCCGAAACTTTCGGCGGTACTTCTGACTTTCTGTTCTCCAAGAATAGGAATGTCAAGCTTGCCCTCTGCGGCATACTTCAGAGCAAGCATTACTTCTCTTGCGTGCATACCGTGCTGTGCCGTACCGGCAGCTGATGAACGAAGTAGATTTCTTGCAACTATCAAATCAGCGTCAGCACCGCATACGCCTTTAGGGGCTTTCTGTGTAATACGGCAAGGACCCATATTGCAGATTTTACAGCATATGCCAGCGAGTCCGAAATTACATTGAGGTTTTTGTTTGTCAAATCTGTCGAAAGCCGTATCAATGCCGAGTTGTTCCATACGGAGCAACATTTCTTTTACAGCGGGGTCGGGGGTCTGGTCAATGACATCTTGCTTTGACGGGAAAGTCTTACGGTATTCGCTTACAGCGTTCATGTAGTCTTTAATAAAAGCCTGTGGGTCGTCATTGTCATCTTCACCGTCATGATGAGAGGCTTTTAGAGTAACTGTAGGTATTCCGTGTTCATCAAAACCGATAAGATTTCTGTGCGAATGAATATGTGAAATATCGTCATGATTATGCTCATGTTCATGATGATGTACGTGATTGTGTTCGCTCATGGTATCTGTTCTCCTTAAATAATGTATTCAATGTAATCATCTGTTTTAAGATTGAAAAGTTCAAAGATTTTGTCTCTGACATAAAGGAAGTTTCTGCTTGTTCTGTTTCTGTAGTTTTCGAGAGGTACTTTTACAATGCTTTTTATTCTGCCGGGATTTGCCATCATTACAACGATTCTGTCGGCAAGAAAAACAGCTTCTTCAATATCGTGAGTAACAAAAATAATCGTCTTTTTTTCTTCTCTTGATATATTAAGAATATCGTCCTGTAATTTCATTCTTGTGATAGCGTCCAGTGCTCCGAAAGGCTCGTCCATGAAGATAATATCGGGATTTACTGCCAGACCTCTTGCTATTGCGACCCTCTGTTGCTGACCGCCCGAAAGCTGTCTGGGGTAGCGTTTTTCAAAGCCTTTAAGTCCTACAAGTTCTATGTATTCTTCAGCGGTTTTCCTGCGTTCTTCTTTAGGAATTTTCTTTGATTCAAGACCCAGCTCTACATTTTTCAGAACGTTCCGCCACGGCAGAAGCCCATAATTCTGAAATATAGTTATATTTTTTTCAGAGGGTTCTTTTACTTCATTTCCGTCAATCTTCACACTTCCGCTGTTTACTTTTTCAAAACCTGCCAGAGCGTTAAGGAGCGTACTTTTTCCGCAACCCGAAGGACCTAAAAGACAGATAAATTCACCCCTTTCAATATCAAGTGAAACATCATCAAGTACTGTAGTTTCAGTGCCGTTCTGAACGTACTTTTTGCAGGCATTTTTCACCTCAATGTATGCCATTATATCTGACCTCCCCACGCTTTCATAATTCTGTTTTCAAGGAATCTGAGCAGACTGTCAAGGATAATTCCTATTACGCCGATAACAACGATTGTTGCAAGCAGAATGTCCGCACGGATATTGTTTCTTGCGTCGATTATCTGATAGCCAAGACCTGACTGTGAGCCTACCATTTCGCCGGCTACAAGGAAAATCCATGATGTGCCGATAGCGAGATGTATTCCGCTTGCAATCTGTGGAAATGCTGCCGGAAAGATTATTTTCCATGTAAGCTGTGGCTGTCTTATACCAAAACTTTTTGCAACCTTGAAATATATCGGGTCAATACTTCCGACTGCCGAAACAGTTGACAGCAGGACAGGGAAGAATCCGGCAATGAAAATGATAATTATTGCAGGAGTATCGCCTATTCCGAAAAGCAGGACAATAAAAGGCATCCATGCGGTAGGCGAAATAGGTCTAAGGAGCTGGACGGCAGGGTTTATATATTTGAATACCGCCGGAAGTCTGCCGAGAATAAGTCCGAGAATTACAGCAGAAACAACCGATGTAACATATCCTGTTGCAAAACGATACATACTTGTTTTTATATTTTCAAAGAGAGAACCGTTTTGTATTGTTTCAATGAGTGCAAGCAGTGACTGATACGGCGACGGAAAAAGTGCGTCACTGTAGTCGCTTATCATATACGCCAACTGCCATATGCCTATAAGTACCGCAATTGATATTACAGCGTTTTTTACAGATAATAGTTTTTTCATTTAATCACCCCAGTCATTTTTTACAAATTCGCTGTATGTAGGCGGATTGTCAGAAAGTCCGTATTCCTTTACTTTTTCGGTTAGGATATTGTATGTATCTTCTGTGATTTCAAGGTTATTATATGAAATCCATTGGAGTGAAGTATCAAGTACCTCATCGCTCTGACTGAAATATTTTTTTGCTGTTGTTTTTGCTGTTTCCTTGTCGAGAGCGTTTCCAGCTTTTTTATAGCTTTCAACAAACGACTTTGCATCGTTCGGACGTTTTTCTATAAAGCTGTCTGTAAGCACAAGTCCGCAGCAGATTGAATCTTCCCAGAGTTCTTCAGATGAATAAAGAACTTTTCCGGCATTTATCGAAACGCCCATAGCTCCGAAAGGCTCTGCCACACAGTAGCCGTCAATCTGTCCGCTTGCGAGTGCGGAGGGCATTTCTGTGGGAGCAAGTTCTGTTACATTTATGTCGTCAATAGTAAGCCCGCCCTTTGCGAGAGTGTCATTCAGAAGAATATTATGTGACGACTGTCTGTGCGGAATAGCGAAAGTTTTTCCTTTTAAGTCAGATGCAGAGTTAATATCATTTGATACAATTACAACGTTTCCGTCACGGTGTCCGAGAGCGACTGCTTTTATGCCGATTCCTTCTTGTTTTGATTTCATGGCAAGCTCAATGAGAACAGAAGCACCGTCAACTTTTCCGCTGTTGAGAGCGTCAAGCAGTTCAGACCATGAACCAAATTTCACCAGTTCCACTTTAAGTCCGTTTTCCTTTTCAAGTTCTTCTGCTTCTTCCAGTACAGCCAATGAATGAGTAATCGGCAGATATGCTATTTTTATTGTATTTTCGGAGCTTTTGCTACCGCAACCATTAAGCAGTCCTGTAGAGAGAATACCTGCAAGTATAAGTGACTTTAATCTTTTTTTCATATTCCATACTTCCTTTATATTGTTATTAATCACATCTGAAAACTATGATATAATTTCAAAAATATTAATACCAAATATTATTTATTATTCCTATCTGTTTGGTATGCTTATAGTATATCATACTTTTTCTGAAAAGTCAATAAAAAATATATAAATATATGTTTTTTGTAGGATTTTATATTTTTTATGTACAGACAAGGCATTTTTTTGCCAATTAAATATAAATAATAAAAGCTCATTGTATTATGAACTGATATTCCGTGCTACAATAAGCTTTTGTTTTTGTTTGACATAAATTCATAATTATGATACAATTAAGTATCAGAAGTCAGAATGATTTTTTGCAAGAGATATTAAGGAGAGTGTTTATTATGATTAAAAGAATAAAGCTGATTTTTTCAGCGTTAGTTATCGGAACTGTATTGATTTTTACGGGGTGCGGTGATTCGGCAGTATCCGAAAAAGATAAACCGCTTAGTTGGGGCAACTGGAATCATTACTCAAATTATGAAGATATTTGGAATCTTATAGAAGAAACTTATCCCGATATGCAACTTGAATATGTTCCATATTCGGGAGCAAATATGACAGGTTATGCCTGGGCTCAGATGCGTGCCGACGATACAGCAGATATTTTTACGAGTAAGCTTATAGTAGATGAAAGTCTTGCAAAGGAAAGACTTATTGACCTTTCGGGTTATGACTTTATTTCTGATTTGTCTACATCTCTGCTTGACCAGATTTCTATCGACGGCGGGATATATATGATTCCCACTGTAACTTCAATTTACGGAATACTGTACAATAAAACTCTCATGGAAGAATACGGCTGGGAAGTACCTCAGAATATGAGTGAACTCGAATCTCTCTGTGCTGAAATACGTGAAGAGGGACTTATACCGGGAGTAATCGGTACACAGCTTACCGGAGGTCCTTTCGCTGCTGTGTTCAATATTGCTAAAACCGATTGGCTTACAACTCCAGAGGGCATACAGTGGGAGCAGGATTTTCTCGCCGGAAAGGCTACCGCTGAGGGTTTCTGGGAAAACACAACAAAGCAGGTACAGCGTTACATAGATATGGGTATGTTCACCACAGACCCCGAAGACCGTTCAAATGATGAACTTATTCACGAATATCTCGGTGAAAGAAAAGCGGTATTCTTTACTATGGCAAGTACTTTTCCGTCCGATACTCTGCCTAACGGCGATAAGCTTGGAATGATGCCTTACATCAGCGAGGACGGCAGTAAAAATATATATATGTACAGCACAAGCAATTATTTTGGTATCAGCAAGCGACTTGCAGAATCAGGCAACGAAGAAAAACTTAAAGACGCAATAAATATTCTGTCGCTTATGTATTCTCAGAAAGGACAGGAATGTTTTACAGGTGAAAATGCACCTTATGCCATGACTGTACGTGAAAGTTCAAGTCTGCCGGAAGATTCTATGATATATGACGCTCAGCAGGCAATGAAAGAGGGTCGTGCTTTTCCTATGACCTATGTACACTGGGAAAATGTTCTTGCCGATATGGGACAGTCTTTCAAGGAGTGGTTACGTGGTGAAAACAATATGGACGGCACGAAATGTATATCACGTATGGACGAACTGCAAAGCTCATATTTAAGCGACAAGACGGATATTTATTTCTGTGAAAGTACAGCTGATTTCACTCTCGAACAAACCGCCGTGCTTGTCGGTAAGGCACTCGGAAGTGCAACAGGTGCGGACGTTGCCATGATACCTGTTGATGAGTTTCATGAAGGCACTGAACTGTATTCAGGTGTAAGCGGAAAACTCTACAAAGAACCCATAAACTCAGAAATTTCCAATAATATTGCTCCGTCATATGACGGCGAGTACGCTCTTATGACTATGACAGGTGCAGAAATCAAATCGCTTGCAAAACAGGGATTCGATTTGGCAGGAGACGGAAAATGTTTCCAGTACATATACACGGCAAAGGGCGGTAAGATTGACGACGATGTTTCATATAAGGTCGTATTCCCTATGAACGCCTACACAGAGCAGACCGCCGAAAAGTACAATGCAGTGGTTGAAAAAGGTTCTCTCCGTGAATACCTCCGTGAGTGGTTTAAAGAGCAGAAAACCGTTTCGCCCGACGGAAATAAATGGGAATAATTGTCGGAGGAGGAATTATTATTGAATAGAATAATCAGTATAATTTTAACGGTATTTCTGTTTTCAGGTTTATTATCGGGCTGTAAGAGCAACGATAATAAGGAAAGGGAACAGGTGACTATTGCTTTCTGGAGTGACCAGCTCACTGAACAGTACGGGGAGTTCTTGTGTGAAAAATTTCCGGATGTGGATTTTACTTTCTATGTGGCAATGAACTCCACAGATTTTTACCGTTTCAAGAACGAACACAACGACCTGCCCGATATTCTCACAGTACGGCGTTTTGCATTGCGTGACGTTGTTGACTGGAAAGACTCTCTCATGGATTTAAGCGATACCGAACTTGCTGGTACATTTTCACAGTCGTATCTCCGCAGTTACACTTATGAGGACGGCACGGTAAACTGGTTGCCTACCTGTGCGGAAGTGGACAGTATCATATTAAATAAAGCACTTTTTGAAGAAAATGATATTTCCATTCCAAAAAATTATGATGAGTTTATTGAAGTATGCGATGAATTTCGTGAAAAGGGAATCCGTCCGTTTATGTCAAATTTTGATACAGATTATACCTGTATGGAGATACTTCAGGGACTTTCTGCCTTGAATCTCACTTCTCAGGACGGTCGTGAATGGCGACAGCTTTATGAATCGGGTCAGACCAGTTCGCTAAGTGAAGAAGTATGGTTGCCGGTCTTTGAGCGTATGAACGAATTTATTAATCATGCCGGAATCACATCATCTGATTTGGAAATCTCATATGAGGAAGTATTCAGTCAGTATATGAAAGGCAACGTTGCAATGGTACGTGGTACAGGCGACGAAATGGAATGTTATAAAAGTTCAGAAACAGATTCTGTTCTTATGCCGTATTTCAGCAATACAGAAAACGAAAACCGTTATCTTACATATCCTGCATTTCAAATATCTGCCAGTAAGAGTGCAGAAGAAAGTCCGGAGCGTGAGCAGTTGATTCTTGATATTATGACGGCAATGCTCAGTGAGGAAGGTTTAAGAAAAATAGCCACCAATCAGAATATGGTATCTTATAACAGCAATATAGATATTGATATGTCGCCGTCAATGGATATGGTAAAGTCATACGCCGATACAAACCGTTTATATATAAGGCTTGCTTCTTCTGATATGTTTTCAGTGTCTCAGCATATTATTCAGGGAATGATTGACGGCAGATACTCCGATGCAGAAACAGCATTTAATGCATTTAATGAAGAAATGCAAAAAGGCAGAGATTCTGCCGTTGACGTTGCACATATAGAAAAAGACTATTCATATGGATTCAGAGATGACGGTGGCAGTGAATCAGCTTCAGCGGTGATGAACTCCGTCCGTGAAGAACTCGGAACTCAGCTTCTGATTGCTCCCTCTGCCTATGTGGCAGGAAATATTGTTTCCGGAGATTACACTAAGGAGGAGCTTGATTTTCTGACTATGGGCGAGGGTGTTTCAACTCTTGTCTGCCAGATGACAGGTGAGCAGGTTTATCAGTATGTCAGTTATATACTGACAACGCCTGAAAAACGTGGCTCTGTCATAAACGATTCCACGCTGTATGTGTCAAGCGGTTTTGAGATGTCCATTCAGAAAACAGAAACAGGCTATAAGCTTGAAAAACTCACAGTAAACGGCAGTGAAATGGATAAGGAAAAGGTTTACACCATTGCAGTTATCGGAAATCTTACGCTTATGCTCCGTGAAGCACTCGAATCCGTCGGAGTTGATGAGTATGACGAGGCGGACGATTATAAGCAGATAC
This sequence comes from Ruminococcus flavefaciens, assembly GCA_023667045.1. Taxonomy (GTDB): domain Bacteria; phylum Bacillota; class Clostridia; order Oscillospirales; family Ruminococcaceae; genus Ruminococcus; species Ruminococcus flavefaciens_AC. Next base: position 14,273 of record JAMPAU010000004.1, read on the forward strand.
TTTTTAACCGCTTTATCGACGGCAGACAGCTTGCCGAACCAAGTAATTATATATTACTTAAATGAATCATATCGCAAAAGGAGACCATGCCATGAAAAACAAAATTAAAGGAAAATATCCGGTACTGCCTGTTATGCTCACTGTATGTCTGCTTGTTTTTTTTCTGTTAGGCGGATTCTCCTTTGCTAAATATCTTAATTCGCAGATTTTCATGGAGCGGACTACACAGCTTTTGGAAATCACTTCACAGGTACGTGTCAATCTCAAAAATTCACTTGATACCCACTGGAATTATCTGAATGCCTCTGTTAATATGCTTGAAGAGCATAAGATTGAATCTTCTGAGCAGGTACAGAAAAATATCATCGAACTTGAAACTCTTATGCAGACAGATGATTACAGTTCAAGGCTTATGTTGCTTGACAGTTCCGGAAACTGCTATGATTCAGCAGGAAAGCACGGCGTGTGGAAAGATATTGATATGATTTCCGGCGGTGAAAGTAAATATACTTTCATTTCTGACAGCGAACTTTACGGCGGTAGCTTCTGGGCATTTGTTCAGAAACTTTCCGAGCCTGTTGTCACAGATGACAATGTGGTTTTTACACATCTGATTTTACTGAAAGACGTACAGAGCTTTACGGAATATTATGACAGCGTGGCATACGGCAGTAAAAATGAAACATATATCTTAAAGAGCAACGGCACACGTATGCATGATGATTTTTCACAGAACAAGGTTATTAAAACCTATAACGTTCTGAAAGTTCTTGAAGAAATGGAAGGACAGACTTATACTGATATTAAATCCGCTCTTGCAGAAAACGATACTCTCAGTGCAAGCTTTAAGAATAAGGGAATTGAGTATTATTATTGTATTACTTCACTAGGCGAATACAATACACTGCTTTTGTTTCTGATTCCCTCCGAATATGTAGCTTCCGGTACAATCAATATGGTAAGAGCTGTTGTGCGTGCATTGGTGCTTTTTGCGGTAGTCATGCTTTTTCTGTCAGCGTTTGCCGTTGTGACATTTACACGTCAGCGGAACAGTGTACGGCTTTTCAGACAGGAACAGATTAACCTAAGACGGCAGGAAGAACTTAACCAGAAACTTGAAGAATCAAATAGTATGCTTGTATCGGCAAAGGAAACAGCAGAGCAGGCTTTTAGGATTGCTGAGGAGGCAAACCATGCTAAGAGTTCATTCCTGTCAAATATGAGCCACGATATACGCACCCCTATGAACGCAATAATAGGCTTTTCCACACTGCTTGCACGTGACGCAGAAAATCCCGAAAAGGTAAGGGAATACACCAAAAAAATCACATCTTCCGGACATCATCTTCTTGGGCTTATCAATGACGTTCTTGATATAAGCAAAATCGAAGCAGGAAAAACCACCCTCAATCAGTCTGAGGAAAATATAGTTAATCTTATCAGCGATTTGGACAGTATAATACGTCCGCAGATGAGGGCAAAAGGTCATATATTTGAGGTCTTCAGCCGTGATATAAGACATGAATATGTAGTAATGGACAAACTCCGTTTAAATCAGATTCTGCTTAATCTCCTTTCAAATTCAGTGAAATATACTGCCGACGGCGGACACGTTATATTTACCGTGCAGGAGCTTCCGCAGAGGAAAAGGCAGATAGCAAACTACCGCTTTACCGTTGAGGATAATGGTTACGGCATGAGTAAGGAGTATATCAGCAAGCTTTTTCAGACATTTTCACGTGAGGAAAACAGCGTTACAAATAAAATACAAGGTACTGGTCTTGGCATGGCAATTACAAAGAATCTTATTGACTTGATGGGCGGTACAATCAGCGTTGAAAGTGAAAAAGGCAAAGGCTCTATATTTACAGTAGAGCTTGGACTTCAGATAAGCGAGCAGGAGATTGACCCGAATTTCTGGATAAATAACAATATCAAAAAAATTCTTGCTGTTGACGATGAAGAAGTTATCTGTCAGAATGTTCAGATAAGCATGGAGGGTACGGGCGTAGAAGTTGACTACACGCTTGACGGTAAAAGTGCTATTGAAAAAATCAAGCAGGCTGAACAGAACGGCAATCCCTATAATGTTGTTCTCATTGACCAAAAGATGTCGGATATGGACGGTCTGGAGACTGCAAAATGGATTCGTCAGGAAATTTCCTCAGATATTGTTATAATTGTTCTTACCGCTTACGACTGGGCTGAACTTGAAGAAGACGGCAAGTCAAAAGATGTGAACGCATTTCTTGCAAAGCCGTTTTTCCTTACCAGTTTCCGTCAGAAACTTGATATGATAATTAACTGCGGTAAGCCGACTGTAGAACCAAAAGAAGAATCAGACGGAGAGAGTGTTCTTGAGGGAATGCACATACTTGTTGCAGAAGACAACGAGATAAATGCCGAAATACTCAACGAACTTCTTGATATATCCGGTGCAACCTGCGACATATGCGAAAACGGACAGATTGCAGTTGAGACATTTGCAAAATCCAGTCCCGACAAATATCAGCTCATACTTATGGATATTCAGATGCCTGTCATGAACGGCTATGAGGCTGTCCGGAATATCAGAAAGCTCAATCACCCTTGTGCGAAAACAATTCCTGTGATAGCCATGACAGCAAACGCCTTTGCAGAAGATATACGTGACGCAATTGAGGCAGGAATGAACGCCCATGTCGCAAAACCTGTGGATATGTCTGTGCTTAATCAGACAGTCGGCGATGTGCTTGGAAAAAACTGATATAAAACAAAATAAAAAAGTCGGTCTGAAATATGACCGATTTTTTTGTTGTTTGTGTATAGTGTATATTTTCGGAATTGAAATTTGTGAAAGTCTACAAAATTAAAAACAGCTATTGACTTGGAGTTAACTCTAAGGTGTATAATGAATGTATCAGATTTAAGGAGGTGGCTTATGACTATAAAGGAAGTCAGCAGTAAATTTGGCGTAAGTCCCGACACATTGCGGTATTATGAACGGATAGGAGTTATTCCGGAAGTTCACCGTACGGCAGGCGGTATCCGTGATTATACAGATGAGGATATAAAATGGGTTGAGACTGCCGTTTGTTTCCGCAGTGCAGGAATGCCTGTTTAGTTGCTGATTGAATACGTTCGTCTGTTCAGAGAGGGCGACCATACTTTTGAGGCAAGGTGCGATTTGCTGAAAGAAGCAAAAAGCCGTATTCTTGCAGAGAAGAAAAAATATGATGACGCACTCGCAAAGCTGGATTACAAGATATTCAGATATGAGGAAGCAATTAGAACAGGTGTGCTTTTGTTGGACGATGATGAAAATAACTGTGCAGATAATAATTAAGGAGGAATATATATGTTTATTGAAAAAATAAATTCGCCGGAGGATATTAAAAAACTTTCTTCGGAAGAACTGAAAACTCTTGCAGAGGAAATAAGAAAAGGTCTCATGAACCGTCTTTCCAAAAAGGGCGGACACTTCGGACCAAATTTTGGATTTGTTGAAGCTACTGTAGCACTGCACTATGTTTTTGATTCTCCGAAAGATAAGATTGTTTTTGACGTTTCTCACCAGAGCTATGCCCACAAAATGCTTACCGGCAGACAGAGTGCATACTTCTGTGACGAGCATTTCAGTGACGTTTCCGGCTATACTAATCCGGAAGAAAGTGAACATGATTTCTTTAATGTGGGACATACTTCTACATCTGTCAGTCTTGCCTGCGGACTTGCAAAGGGCAGAGACCTAAAAGGCGACAATGAAAACATCATAGCGGTTATCGGAGACGGTTCACTCAGTGGCGGTGAGGCTCTGGAGGGTATTGACTTTGCCTCTGAACTTGAAAGCAATCTGATTATTGTTGTAAATGACAATGATATGTCTATTGCCGAAAATCACGGCGGTCTGTACAAGAACCTTAAAGCTCTCCGTGAATCTGACGGAAAATGTGAGTGTAATCTTTTCAGAGCAATGGGTCTTGACTATATCTATGTTAATGACGGAAACGACATTGAAAAGCTAATTGAAGCTTTTGAAAAAGTAAAGAATATCGACCACCCTGTTGTTGTACACATAAATACCCTTAAAGGAAAAGGCTACACACCAGCCGAAACTCAAAAGGAAAACTGGCACTGGTGTATGCCTTTTGATACGGAAACAGGCAAGCCGAAGTTTACAGGGGGCGGAGAAAGTTATGATTCAATGACCTGTGATTATCTGCTCGACAAAATGAAAGCAGATAATAGAGTAGTTGCTGTTGTTGCCGGAGTTCCTGTATGTATCGGATTTACAGAGGATAAACGTATTGAAGCCGGAAAACAGTTTGTTGATGTCGGCATTGCCGAAGAACACGCTGTAGCTATGGTTTCCGGAATTGCAAAGAATGGCGGAAAACCTGTGTTTGCTACCCATTCAAGTTTCTTTCAGAGAACCTATGACCAGATTTCACAGGATTTATGCGTAAACGGAAACTCTGCCACTCTCCTTGTAAATACTGCCTCTGTTTACGGTATGAATGATGTCACACATCTTGGTATTTTTGATATTCCTATGATGTCAAATATTCCTAATCTGGTATATCTTGCACCGACAAACTGTGAAGAATATTTTGCAATGCTTGACTGGAGCATTGAGCAGGATAAATACCCCGTTGCCGTAAGAGTGCCGTGCAATGGCGTAATTCATTCGGACGCTGTTGTTGATACGGATTACAGCTGTCTCAACAAGTACAAAATCACTCAGCAGGGCGAGAATATTGCCATTATTGCTCTTGGAGACTTCTATCAGATAGGCGAAAAGCTTGTTTCCTTAATCAAGGAAAAAACAGGAATCGCACCTACACTTATAAATCCACGATACATTACTGGCATAGACGAGGAAATGCTTGAAGAACTGAAAAAGAATCACACAAAGGTTGTTACTCTTGAAGACGGAATCCTCAATGGCGGATTTGGTGAGAAGATAGCAAGTTTCTATGGTGCTTCAGATGTTAAGGTATATAACTACGGCTTGAAGAAAGAGTTTATAGACAGATATTCAGTTGAAGAAGTACTGAGAGAAAACCGTCTTACTCCGGAGCAGATTTTTGCAGATATTTCAGAATAATAGAAAATTCTCCTATGGTTGCGTACACCATAGGAGAATTTTTTTACTGTTATTTATTTGTATCAACCAGCATTTTTTTCATAAGACAGAGGTCGAAAACATCAATTCTGCTGTCTTCATGTAAATCTCCGGCTTTCCAGTCTGTGAGGTTTTCAGCACCAAGAAGGAACTTCTGCATCATAACAACGTCAGCAACTGAGAATTTGCCATCTGCATTTACATCGCCTGTTATAATTTCGTCTGATACGGCAGGTTCAAGAATGAACTTCTGACCGTCACCGCCCCAGTAATTCCACTGGCATATATTAGCACCGTCGGCGAGACTTATTTCAAAGACATCAGCACATGAATTATTATCAGAAACCTTACTGAGCAGGGCATAAGAGCCGTCTTCGTTTGCGAACACAGTAAACTTCTGTGAATCGTCACCGGAATACTTTTCGAGCTTTATGTCTGCCCCGTCACTGCCGTTTCCGTTTTCAACTGTAAGGGTATTTTCTTCTGAATCCTGTATAATGTACGTGCCGTCTTCCTGTCTTGTGAAAGTCCATGACTGCTCACTGCTCTGAACGGCAGTATTGTTTTTCTCAGCAAGAAATTTTCCGCTGTTGAGGTTACGCATGGTGTATGAACCGTCTGTTATTTCCGGACGGACAGGTGTAAGTTTCCACATCTGACAAGCACCACTCCAGTAGTTCCACTGTTTGATTACACCACCGTCTTCTTCCGACCAGTCATAAACGTCGAGACCGGATTCACCGCCGGAACATTTAGAAACTATTCCGCAGAATGCACCGTCCTGTACAATCTTGAAAAGCTGATTGTCTGCACCTGTATATGTTTGTATTTCAGCGTCAAGACCGTCTGAACTGTCATTTCCGGCAATGGCAATGCACTTTGATTCGTCCTGCATTGAAAGAATCTTGCAGTATTCGTCATCTACAGCAACTATACGCCATTCCTGCTGAGGTGTGCCGGTAAGCTCCCACTGACACAGACTATTATTGTCATGTACCTCTAGAGCCTTGCCGTTGAATTTATTTGTTATACGGTACGGTATACCGCTTATGAAGTCCGTACCGCTGAGTGTAGTGGAACTTCCTGCACCCTGTACGGATTTTTTATTGTAAATCATCTGACTGTCCGGACGTATGCAGTTTACCTTGTATTCAGAAAAATCATATGCGTCTTTTTTACTGCCCCATACGCACGTATTGTTGCCGGAAGCTGTAAACGTCATTTTCTGTACCATATCCACTGATTCGTCAGCCTGTACGATAAAACTTCCCTTGTAGGTCACGCCGTCAAAAGTGATAGACATATCAGAGCCGTCCATAGACCACTTACCATTTATGTCGCCGGAAACTGTACCGTCTGCATTGAGGGTTATGTTCTGTGAATACTGTACTTCTGCATTGTTACCGCTTGTTGTCTGGTCGTCAATAATTTTTTGATTCAGCTTGTGGAAGATAAATTCATACTCTCCTGTTACAGCCTCAGTGGGATAGCCGACATCTGAAATCTTCTCACCACTGTATTCGTAAGGTGTGGCAACAACCCAGTCGTCTTCATTCATGATAAGCTGATGTACACGGACTTCATGAAAACCATACTCATCGTCAAATTTATTGTGATATATTACAAAGAGTTTTCCGTCATCGTCCATAAGCACGGAGTTATGCCCCTGTGCCTTGTTCGGACGGTCATTGCAGTCCCATTTGTAGTTGCTCATTAGTCTCATGCCGATATTTCCGCCGATATTGTTTCCGCCGGACTTATATATAGCGGAATTGCCGTTCTGGTCTACATATGGACCGGAGGGATTTTCACTTCTGAACACTCGCATATTATAACCGCCGTCATTATTGAAACAGCCATACGACACAAACAGATAATAATAACCCTTGCCTGTTTTGGGGTTTTCCATGTATTCTATATATGCACCCTCTCCGGAAACCCAGTGACCGCCGGCTGCTTTTATGCCCATGTATGCGTCAGAAACGTCTTCAATCGTGTCATATTTTACGTTGTAGTCACGCAGTCCTGTGTTTTCGTCAAGCTCCAGCATATACAGACCGCCGAACCATGAGCCGTAAATCATCCACAGCTTGCCGTTTTCGTCATAGAATACAGCAGGGTCTATGGCGTTTGTGCCGTAATTGGCATTCCATTCGCCGTTTTTGTCAAGATAGCGTGAAATATCCGGATTATTGCCGAGAACTTTCTGTACATCAGTTTTTGAGTAATTGAAAGTATCGCTGTTGTTGAATCCCGAATAAACGACAGTATCAACATAAGTATACGGACCGTCTATATTATCAGCGGTACACATAACTATAGAGGATTTCCAGTTATCGCCGTTTACGCTGATGTACATACAATACTTGCCAAGAACTTCATTGTATACTATGTCAGGAGCCCAGAGATTTCCGGATAAGTCATAATTTGCATTTGACGGAGAAGACCATGAAGCCGGAATGGCAAGGTCTGTGTATATATCCTTGAAAAAAGTAGTGTTTTTTGTTCCGGCATCTGAATTTGCGGTAAAAGTCCAGTTTTCGAGGTCAGAAGAACGTGCTGCCGCAAGGTGTGAGCCGGCGATATAATAACTGCCGTCGTCAAGCTTGACTATTGACGGGTCGTGAACTCCGACACGGCTGTAGTTGCCTGCCGAAGCCGAAAAAGCAGGTATACAGCTGAGAAGCATACCGCCGGAAACCATCGCAGAAAGTATTTTTTTCAGTTTCATAAAAAGCATCTCCTTTGTGAATAAATTGTTACCATTTTAATAATATCATGTTATTTGGTATATGTCAATACTTTTCAGCGTAATATTTTATTGCTTGTTTCAATTTGTACAGAGATTGTTACTTATTTTTGTTTAAAAAGACGTTTTTTATTAAATTATCTTTGTAAGCAGATAAAGTTATTGACTTTTTTATATCTTTTTGTTATAATTAATTAGTAATGCGTAATTGTATTTTAAATATATTTTTATGTAATATATTCGTTTCTTAAATTGTATAATATATAATGTTTTGATTTTCCAATATTCAATCATTATTTATCGGAATGGGGTGAAAATAATCCGGATTTATATAATTTATGGAATATTTTTATTATATAAATATTTTAAATTATAATTTCTTATCGGGGAATAGAGAGTTTGATATAACAGGTATAATTTGAGAATATTTGTTTTATACAAAAAATATTATTTTAGTGTTTCACACTATTTTTAATATGGTCTATTTTAATTTTTATTAAAAATATAGGGAGATTGAGTGTATGGAAAATTTAAATGTGAAAAAAGAAAAGATAAAGGATATTAAGCATTCAGAAGCCGAAATTTACGGCAATTCAAGTGAGACATATCTTTTGGCAAAAAGAATGTTTGATTTTGTATCGTCATTCATTGTGAGCCTTGTCATAATATTGCCCGTTGCAGTGATTGCTGTGATAATATTCATAAAAGACCCTGGAAATCCTTTTTATCTTCAGAAACGTGTAGGACAGAATGGCGAAACATTGAAGATACTTAAATTCAGGTCTATGAAGAAAAACGCAGATAAACTTGAAAAATATCTTACTCCCGAACAGATTAAAGAATACAAAAAAGAATATAAGCTTGATGATGACCCTCGTCTGATAGGATATAGAAAAGCCGGAGACGGAAAAAGATGTTTTGGGGCAAAGATACGCCAGTGGTCTATTGACGAATTACCACAGATTATATACAATATATGTATTCTTGGTAATATGTCAGTAGTTGGTCCGAGACCTATTTTAGCAGATGAACTTGCCAAAAATTATACAAAGCATGAAAAGGAATGCTTTATCTCAGTAAAACCCGGACTGACAGGTTACTGGCAGGCTTATGCAAGAAATAATATCGGATATGAAAATCATAAAAGACAAGATATGGAATTGTATTATGTGAAGAACCAGTCATTTGTATTTGACATGAAGATTATTTTTAAGACTATTGAATCCGTTCTTAGAAAAAAAGGTGCAAAATAATACATAATGGTCGGCACTCTTATGTGACTGACCTTTTTTGTTTTTTTCGTACTTTAATAAAGGGGGGCATATAATATGGAATATGATGATTTTTACAGGTATATAGATGAACAGATTGACAGCTATGTACCGCTGAAAAAAGTACTTCAGCAGGAGGAAATAACGTTTGCTTCTGCATTTGATATGCTGGAAAAGTTCACAGAACGTTTCAGTCAGCTTTTGTCTGAATATAATATCAACAGCAGAAATATAGTAACACTATGCTATGACCTTATTAAGAGGATAAAAGAAACTCCCGATAATTCTGACCTCATATATATGTATTTCTGCATTGTGACTGACAACGGATTATTAAATGATATAAATTCTGACGACTGGGTAAAAAGTCAGAAAGTACATAACTACATCGGACAGAAAAAAACTATACAGAATCTGACGGATTTTTATGATTCTCAGTATGACAGCTATAAAAAGTTTCTTTCATTGCGTGATTATCTTAAAAAGGCAGTTATATCGGAGCATGAGGATTCCGGCGAGGAACTTGACCAGCTTTATGAACTTACATCACAGTATAAGTTTCTTGTAGGCAGTTCAGAAAAGGAAATATTTCATGATAATTTAAAGGCACTTTTGAGCCAGCTTAACGGCAACGTCCGGCTTCGTCCCGCAAAACCATATATACTTTTTGCGGTTCTGAGCCGTAAGCACGGCATGATAAAGAAAAGAGAATGCTTTATGCCGAATATCAGAACGGTCTTTCAGTATCAGAGCTATAATATATATCATGACAACGGAAAGAACTTCAATTATTATCAATGGTATATTGAACTGTATGAAAACCTCCGCATTTTTTATTCTGAAGATAGTGACATTGATATGCCTTTCTGTGATTTTTGTTTTGCAAATCTGTGTCCGCTTAATGAATGGTACTATGAATACTGCCGTCCGGATTTTGATATTCCGATAAGCTTGAAAATGAAAGTAAGAGATTTAAAAAGTCTGAGTTTTCCTATGATTATGCGTTACGGAGATTACGCTGACTGTGATATAGTAGGATTTGAAGAAAAGCACAGTAAAATATTCAAATTATGGGATAAAGCCATAGATTATGATATTGTGGAAAAACTTCTTGACGCACTATATAACGGTTCGGATATATCTGAAATTATAAGTACTCTGCCGTACAGTGAAAAATATTCTAAATATGCTGAAGTTTTTATGTTTCAGAATGCAGAGATTTTTCTGGAAGAAAAAGTAATTGAATCTGCTGAACTCTTTTTTAAAATTTAATGTCAATACAAAACAGTTCCGTGAATAAAAATTTTTTCCGGAACTGTTTTTCATTTACTTTGATGAAATATTATGTTAAAGTAATATGGGAGGAGGGATAAAATGCAGATGAACGGTGAATATCTCAGCAATCTGAATGACTTGAAACGATGTTTCAGCATAGACGAACTTCTGTACAGCTATTACAACGGCGAACTTGAAATTTTTCTGGATAACGCCGGAGAACACGAAAAAGCAGAAAAAATACGCAGTATTTCAGAAAACAACGCTTTACTGCTGATAAGGCTGTATGATATTCTTGATTTGACTTTTGAGGATTCAGAAGAAAAAATCAGAAGTGATTATGCGTCAGTACTATAATATGTTTCGGCTATGGACGTTCAAATTAAAAAGCATTAGGGTATAAGTGTTAAAACAGCAAGGGATTTTGCAGGAAATCAAAAAAACAAGTACTTTCGGGGGTAATGGGGTACTTGTTTTTTTATTTGAAATGATTTATGATATAAAACTTGACAAAGCAGATAAAATAAGATAGAATAATTATATGAATTGTCTGAAAAAATATTTTTGTGTTATTATATTAAATAAAATGGAGGTTATTATGAAATTTACAAAACGTCTGATTGCCGGAGCAATGTGTACGGCAACCGCCCTGTGTCAGCTTACCGCTAATCTGCCCGTTGCTCATTCAGCGGAAGAACTCGCCGACTCTGTCGCAAATGATTCCGGTCTTGACTATGACTTTGCACGTGCCTTACAGTATTCAATATACTTTTATGACGCTAATATGTGCGGTACGGAAGTGGAAGATAATAATCAGTATTCATGGCGTGGAAACTGTCACACCTATGATGCAGAAGTACCGTTGAAACCTATGCCCGACAGCAAAAGTGCAGGCACTAATCTTTCACAGGAATTTATTGACAAGTACAAGGATATTCTTGACCCCGACGGCGACGGCTTTATTGATGTTGCTGGAGGTTTTCACGATGCCGGAGACCATGTTAAATTCGGTATGCCGGAAAATTACGCCGCTTCAACTGTCGGCTGGGGATATTATGAATTTCGTGATTCCTACATAAAGACAGGTCAGCAGGAGCATATTGAAACTATACTCCGCTATTTCAATGACTATCTCATGAAGTGTACTTTTCTTGATAAGGACGGCAACGTTATAGCCCACTGTTATCAAGTCGGCGACGGTGATATAGACCATGCCTACTGGAACTCTCCGGAAGTTGACAGCATGGCACGTCCGGCGTTTTTCCTTACTGCCGACAAACCTCAGACCGATTATGTCGCCTCTGCCGCCGCCTCTCTTGCTATCAACTACCTCAATTTCAAGGACACCGACCCCGAATATGCACAGAAGTCTCTCGACTATGCAAAGGCTCTGTTTAAGTTCGCTATGGATAATCCTAAAGAACTCAGCGATAATGAAGACGGTCCGAAAGCCTACTATCGTTCAAGCAAGTGGGAAGATGATTACTGTTGGGCAGCCGCATGGCTTTACAAGATAACAGGCGACCACAAGTATCTTGAAGAAATATATCCTAATTATGACTATTATGCAGCACCGTGCTATGTCCACTGCTGGAATGACGTATGGGGCGGAGTACAATGTATTCTTGGTGAAATATCTATGGATAAACCACTGAAAGACGGCGAATACGTCTATCCGGATTTCATAGATGAATTTAAAGAATCAGCCGGAAAAAGTCCCTATGAAGAAATGAACTGCTGGGACTCAGTGGCAAAGGCTATTGAAACGTATATGTCCGGCGGAGTGGGTACTGTAACTCCGGCTGGTTACTGGTGGCTTGATACATGGGGCTCGGCAAGATATAACACGGCAGGTCAGCTTGTGGCACTTGTTCACGATAAGTACGTTAACAACGGCAAAGCCGGAAAGTACAGCGAATGGGCTAAAGGTCAGATGGAGTACATCATGGGAAATAACCCCCTTAACCGTTCGTATATAGTCGGCTACAATGAAAACTCCGTTAAATATCCGCACCACAGAGCCTGCTCTGGTCTCACCAAGTGCGAAGACCCCGATGAACACAGATACGTGCTTTATGGTGCTTTAGCCGGCGGTCCTGATAATGCAGACGGTCACAACGATACAACGGCAGACTGGATTTACAATGAAGTAACCATTGACTACAATGCGGCTTTTGTCGGAGCGTGTGCCGGTCTTTATGAATTTTTCGGTACTGACAATATGAAACCTACTAAGGATTTTCCACCCGCTCCAAAGTTCAGCGGAGGAGAAGACGGCGGTAATAATTACTGGGTAAATGCCTGTGGAATTGACGACATAAAAGCTGACGGTTGCGGAGTTACTAAAGTTTCGCTTATGGTTATGACTGATTCTACAAAGGTAAACAATGATATTTCAGTACGCTATTATTTCAACAGTTCTGAAATATCCGATATAAACACAGTTACTGCAAGCAAGCTTTATGACCAGGCAGAAGTTGAAGCAGGTGCGACAAGTTCAATCAGCGGACCATACAAATACGACAAAGCCCCCGATACATATTATGTTGAAATAAAATGGGACGACTATAATATAGCCAATTCCGGCAAGAAGTACCAGTTTACTTTAGGTATGTATTACGGCGATAATTGGAATCCCGAAAACGACTGGAGCTATCAGGGGCTTGAAATATTCAAGAATGATGACGCATTCTTTGGCACTGGCAATGAAGTTAAGGTTGATAATATATGTGTTTATGCGGACGGTGTTCATGTCGGCGGTACAGAACCCGACGGAAGCACTCCGGTAAAAGAAGAACCCTCAACATCTTCTTCATCTGAAAATGATAAGATTTTATACGGCGATTCAAATGAGGACGGTAAAGTAAGCATGGCTGACGCTGTGCTTATAATGCAGGCACTTTCAAATCCCAACGATTATAAGCTTACTCCTCAGGGCATGATAAACGCTGACGTTGTAAATGTCGGCGACGGCGTAACCCCTAAGGACGCTCTGGCTATTCAGATGGTTGATATTGAAATTTATAAGTATACCGACCTTCCTCTTGACAACATTGATGTTTGATTATCAGAAATAAAACAAACCGGCTGTTTGCTATAAAAACAGTCGGTTTTCATTTTTTTGCATATTATAACATATAATTACTGAAAAGTCAATAAATTAAATGATTTTTTTCAGTAAAAAATGCTCTTTTAGTATGGACAAGCTAACAAGAAAATGATATAATAATATCAAATACAAAATATGAATGGAGTGGAAAAATGAATAAAATTATTGCTGAAAGAAGCAGTAAAATCATTTACAGTGACGGATATAAATGCACAAAGGTCTTTAACTCGGAGTATTCAAGTTCTGATGTGCTTAATGAGGCTTTTAATCAGGCTATGGCTGAAAATGAGGGTCTCAGCGTTCCTAAGATATTTGAGGTCTCTGAAAAGGACGGCAAATGGTCGATAGTTTCGGAGTACATAGAGGGAAAGTCCCTCGCACAGCTTATGGAAGAAAACCCCGAAAATATGGACAGCTACCTTGAATTGTTTGTAAAACTTCAGCTTGACGTGCATTCAAAGATGTGTCCTACTCTGAAAAGGCTTAGTGATAAACTTCATACAAGAATAGAGCAGTCAACTCTTTCTGCTACAGACCGTTTCGCACTGCACACACGTCTTGAATCTTTTCCGAAAAACAGCAAGCTATGCCACAGCGACTTCAACCCGTCTAATATCATAATTTCCAGCGACGGCACGCCGTATATAATTGACTGGTCGCACGCCGTACAGGGCAACGCCTCAGCAGAAACTTCCATTACCTACCTTATGTTTCTTCTGAGCAACAAGCCGGATATTGCAGAAAAATATATTGAAATTTTCTGTGAAAAAAGCGGTACATCGGTTGAGTATGTAAAGAGGTGGATTCCTATTACTGCAACGGCTATGGCTGTAAACAGATATCCGGAAAGACATGATTTTCTGATGAAACAGGTCGAAGACGGATTCACGGCAAAAATATAAGGCTTAATTTTATGAGGTGAAATATGAGAAGATTCGATACAAAAGTACAGTATCTTAAATATAAGATACTCCGTGAGGTTGCACGTCAGGCGTGGAACGATACATTAATTGAAAATCTGATAAACATTCCGGAAATTATAGTGCCGGAAAAAGTCTCTACAATGCACTGCTGTGTATACAAGGACAGGGCGATTATTTCAAAACAGGTTAAGATTGCTATAGGCGGAGACAAGGAAAACCCTAACGTGATTGAAGTTATTGACATTGCCTGTGACGAATGCTCAACTGTAGGCTATGAAATAACTGACTTTTGTCGTGGCTGTCTTGCACACCGCTGTGAAAATGCCTGTCCACGTGGTGCTATTTATTATGACTATAACCATAAAGCTCACATCGACAAGGAAAAATGCATTGAGTGCGGACTTTGTGCTAAGGTATGTCCGTATTCGGCTATTATAAACAGAAAACGTCCGTGTCAGATTGCCTGTAAGGTAAAGGCTATTTCTATCAATGAGGACGGTTCGGCACAGATTGACAACAGCAAGTGCATAGAGTGCGGAGCTTGTGTATATCAGTGTCCTTTCGGGGCTATAATGGATAAGTCATATATACTTGATGTTATAGATATTATCAAGAAAAGCGATAACAACCAGAAGTACAAGGTATATGCAGTTGTTGCACCGTCTATATCAAGTCAGTTCTCGTATGCAAAGACCGGACAGGTTATCAGCGGACTTAAAAAACTCGGCTTTGCAGACGTTGTAGAGGCGGCACTGGGTGCAGACATGGTAGCAGACAAAGAAGCAAAGGAACTGGCAGAAAAGGGCTTTTTGACAAGTTCATGCTGTCCGGCATTCGTTTCATACATAAAGAAACACGTCCCCGATATGCTCGAAAACGTCTCTCACAATCTTTCGCCTATGGCTGAAATTTCAAAGCACATCAAGGAAAATGACAAGAGTGCAAAGGTTGTATTCATAGGACCTTGCACCGCTAAAAAGTCTGAAATAAAGCTTGATACCGTAAAGCCCTATGTTGATTCTGTAATGACCTTCGAGGAACTTCAGGCTATGTTTGACAGCCGTGACATTGATATAAATGAACTGGGTGAGGACGTTCTGAATGACGCATCATTCTATGGAAGAATATTTGCAAGAAGCGGAGGTCTTTCAGAGGCAGTCGCACAGGGTCTCAAAGAAAACAGTCTTGAAGACTTTGAACTTAAACCATGCATATGCAACGGCATTGAGGAGTGCAAGGTTGCACTGACAAAGGCAAAAAGAAAAGTACTAAAGGAGAATTTCATTGAGGGAATGGTATGTCCCGACGGCTGTATAGGCGGAGCAGGCTGTCTCACTCATGGTGCAAAGAGCAAGGCACAGGTTGATAAATACGGCAAGGAAACGTCTGAAAAGACTATCAAGGACGCTGTAAATAATTTCAAATTATAATTGATATAAAAAGCCGTATATGAAAAAGTGTACGGCTTTTTGTTAAATAAGAAAAATATGTTTTTAACCGCACATTATGCCCCTCTGAAACGTCAGACAATATAGAAATATATTTTTTGGAGGAGTTAGCTATGAATAAAAAATTAATCGCTATGATGTCGGCAATGGTAATGAGTTTTTCCGCCGTGCCGTTTACCGCAAACGCAACCGAAGAACCGGAAATACTTCCGGACTGGATACCGCAGACTTTCACAGAGGCACTGCATTTTGCCAACGAATATGGCAAGACCCACATTGAAGACGGTCTGATATGCTGTGTCCGTCAGAAATCCCTTGACGAGCGTTATGAATACACTACAGAGTATTCCGACGACGATTCAATGTCTTTGCTGACACTCTCCAGTGAGACTTATAGTTTTGTCATGCCGGAAAAGCCCGACGAATCCGACACAGAAGCCTATCAGGAATATTTAGACTTTCTGAACGAAAACTACATAAGCGAAAGTTATGTTGAATATTTCGGAGAGGTCAAGGCAAGTTTTGAATATGAGGTTACAGTATATAGCATGAATCCGTCAGGCAGTGTTGAAATCAATTGGCGAAAAGAATCTGCCGATACCGGTGAGGTATGGGACACCACAACGCTTACCTTTGAATCTTCAGAAAATGGCGAAATAACAGAGACTGATATATACGGCTGGTTTCCGGACGCTCCGGCTGAAAGCATACTTGAACCCGTTTCAGTAATAAACAACCATATTGTTTTCTGTGATTATATATGTACTGACGGCGGTTTTTCACTGTTGTTTGAACAGACAGGCACAGCAGAGCTTGAATGTGTAGCAGAAAGTTATCTTAACGGAGCAATGGTTACCGTTTCAGCACCGGGAGGAAGCAATAAAATAGCAAGAGCCTATAAACCGCTTGATTCCGGTACAGTGAAAGTTACTTTTACACAGGCACAGGACTGGAAAGGCGGTTCTGTCGGTGATGTCACTACAAAATATTACGACGTTGACGAGGACGGCAATATAACCGAAATCGAAGGAATAAGTGCTGGCGACTGCAATGACGACGGTAAGTTTACTGTATCGGACGTTGTAATGTTTCAGAAGTGGCTTTCCGGTAAGGGCGATATAACCAAATGGCAGAATGCTGATTTCACATGGGACAATAACCTTGATGTTTTCGATTTGACTATCATGAAACAGGAACTTCTTAAAACTCTGCCGGAAATAACCGCCAAAACAGACAACGTTTCTGCCGACGATATAACCATACTCAAAAGTGAAATTTTATGTCGTTTTCCAGATACAGATATGAGTGATTTCTCTTTCAGGTATAGTCCGGATACTGACATATCCAGAACGGTATTTGACGTTTACTATAAAGGTCTGCTTGTGCATGGTTGCGGAAATATAAGTTTTTATGACAGCAGTGTATACGCAAGCATTATAAGACGCAATGACGGTTTAAGAGAAGTAATAATAAATCTCGTGCAGTCTCCGGAAGATATAATGGCTGTTGACACTCATGCGGAAATTATTGACCGTTACGAAATGAAAAAAATGCTTGACAGTGAAGAATATCCGGAGCTGATAATATATGTTGATTACGAGGATAAGCCGGTACTCGCCTACAGACTGGAAGATTCTAACGGTTACGGCGAGACTATCTATGATGCAGTGACAGGCGAAGAAATAATTCCGTATATTACTTGTGTTCTGCCCATAGAATATGCATAATTAGGAGGATTTTTAATGATTAGCGACGAAATACTTAAAGAGATGTCGCACGACGAACTAACAGAACTTATACACATCTACTCAAAAAACTGGCTCGCCATAGACGGTGCATGGTTTCAGGCGGTAGAGAAAAGTCGTGGCATGGACGAAGCAATGTTGCGTGACGCTGAGGCTTGGAAAGTCTTTACAGTTGCGGAGGCACGGAGAATTAAAAAATTCCTTAAACTTCCGGAGCAGGCAGAGCTTGACGGTCTTGAAAAAGCCTTAAAGATACGTTTCTATGCCAACATAAACACTGGTGAGATAATCCGTGAAAATAATACGCTTACGTATAAAAATACTGATTGTTTCGTACAGACAGCACGTCAACGCAAAAACATGGAGTATCATTCGTGCAAGTCTGTGGGGATTATAGAGTATTCTGAGTTTGCGAAAGTAATTGATAACCGTATTTCGTGCGAGTGTCTGAGCTGTTATCCGGACATAACAGATAATAGCTGTTGCTGTTCGTGGAAGTTCACGCTTGAATGCTGATTAAAAATAATATGTCAATACAAAACAGTTCCGGAAAAAACTAAAAATTTCCGGAACTATTTTATATTTACATTTTATATTGTTTTTATTATAATATAATACATCAAAACCTCAAAATATAAAACAGGGAGAGATGAATTTTGAAAAGTAAAAAAACAAGAGTATCTGTATTTATTATGATAGCCATATTGATGATGTCTGTATTTACAGGTTGCGGTGCATTGGACACTATAAAAGAAGCATGGAATGCCTCCGATAATTATGTGAAACGTTACGACGACGGACTGAAAAATATTGATTATTATGACGGCTCAGATTTAGATACATTCCAGACAACGCCGGAATTATTTTGGGCAACGGAAATAGACTTGAATGCCGAGCAGAGTGAAGGCAAGACTGTTGATTCATTTGGCAATGAAATTTTAATCATAACTGCACCATCCGTTAAAGGAAACGGAGAGGTCGCATATATCAATGTAGAACTGAAAAGCGGGACATACAACAAGGACAGGCTTGACTGCATTTTGTCAGATATAAGGGAAATAAGAAAAAAATATAAATCATATTCTAAGGTGATTGTGGTTTTCAGAAACAGCGGAGCATACATAGAATGGTTTACCATTCACAAAAACGAAAACAAAAGCGATGATACAATAATATGTCGTGAAGATTATATTGATTATATTAAATGTGCTTATGACAAATATTTTTCTGTAGAAAATAATGAGTATTATTACAGCTGTCAACTGCCAGAAGAAGTATATGAAATTGATATTAAAAAGGCATTTAAAGATACACAGTTTTCAAGCGGAGACTTACAGATAAAATATAAAAGCGAGATGAATAGTGATATTATAAACTGCCTTGATTACTGGACAGTTATGTTTCAGTTCCGGTATGAAGTTTATCCGGATAGCGAAGAAGATTCCCTTACTGTTATCATGTATCCCGACGAGGGCGAAAACGACAAGGATAATATGATAGAGTTCTTTTCAGAACTTAGAGTATTTATGGAAGAAAATTACAAGCATTACACAATTATACGTGAAATATCTAAAAATGGAAAAGTAATTCATGATATACGTGACGGTGAAGTGCAGATATGCAAGCTTAGTAAATATTGACCTTATAAAAAACAGACTGCAAAAAAATTTACAGTCTGTTTTTTATATATTTTTTGTCGTTGTCGGTTATGGAATCGTTGTCAGCCGAAAAACGTTCTACTTTCATGTTGAGATTATATTTGTCACGCAACTCTGATATTTTAGACATCATAGGTGATTTATGATGTATGTCAAGTGCCTTTTGATTTTCCCATACATCAATTAAAAGAAGTGTTTCGCTGTTGTCCATAGGGAAAAAGTATTCATAGCGGATATTGCCTTTTTCGGCACAGATATCGTCAACTATACCGCTTGCGGTCATTTCTTCTGCAAATTTACGAGCGTTTCCGTGCGTGCCGGAATAGTAAATATTTATATATATAGCCATAGTCTTCCTCCTATGTGATTTTTAAGTATTATACCATAAAATCATATAAATTGTCAAGATAAAAGATTGGAATTTGCAACAAAGCATAACCTTAACAGTATACGGATTTTTTTATGAATACTTGCAATTTTATGTGAAATATGATATAATACCATAGAGGTGAGACTATGTGGAGCAAAACCAAAAAAGCCCTTGAGAGCCGACTCGCTGACGGTTTGCAGAAAAGAGTATATTATTCTTTCGCACGGCGTGTTTACTATGATAACCAGTGGGATTATCAGTACCCGACGTTCTATATCCGTGTGGATAAAGAAACGTGGTTTGCCACCAATCCGCAGTGGCTTGACAAGGTGGCAGAATGTGCAAGCAGTCTTTCAGGTAAAAAATATAATCATTACTGGGGTGGAAGAGACGGAGTTTTTGTACAGGCTGTTGACATGGCAACCAAAGAAATGGGTACGCTTGATATATTCGGATATTGTGACGATGATTATCTCATGGAAATGGTACATAATTATTTAAACGTCTACACGATTGAAGAGTGCTGGAATTAGGAGAATTATTTCTATCATATACTTGCCATTCTCGACAGGCGGACAGGTAAACGCCGGATAGAAAAACTTCTCGCCAATATCGACAAAGAGCCGGAGTGGTTCAGGAAATATATAAATCTGCGTGCAAACGCTGAAAATATTAATATAAAAAAATTCAAGGAGGTAATCGAATGAAAGTCTTAATGATTAACGGCAGTCCGCACTCACAGGGAAATACATATGTAGCACTTGCGGAAATGCAGAAAACTTTTACAGAAAACGGTATAGAAACAGAAATAATCCACGTCGGCAACAAAGATATAAGAGGCTGTATAGCTTGCGGTTCGTGTGCAGAAACTAGAAAATGTGTCTTTGACGACCTCGTAAATGAAACGGCAAAGAAGTTTGAGGAGTGCGACGGTCTTGTTGTCGGCACTCCTGTATATTATGCCTCTGCCAATGCTACTCTTATTGCATTCCTAACAAGGCTTTTTTACAGCACTCACTTTGACAAGACAATGAAAGTCGGAGCAGGCATAGCGGTTGCAAGGCGTGGCGGTCTGTCATCAACATTCGACGAACTCAATAAATTTTTCACGATTTCGGGTATGCCGGTAGCTTCAAGCCAGTACTGGAACAGCATTCACGGCAGAACACAGGGCGAGGCTTTACAGGACGAAGAAGGTTTGCAGACTATGCGTACCCTTGCAAGAAATATGTCTTTCCTCATTAAAAGTATAGCACTCGGCAAGGAAACATACGGTCTGCCCGAAAAAGAACCTTTTAAGCGTACTAATTTCATAAGATAACAGGAGGAAAATAAAATGAAAGTACTTGTAATTACAGGAAGTCCCCACAAAAACGGCACGTCTGCAAAACTCGCAGAGCAGTTTATAAAGGGTGCAGAAGAATCCGGTCATGAGGTCTGTCGCTTTGATTCGGCATTCATGAACGTTCACTCGTGCATTGCCTGTGAAAAATGCCACAAAACTGATACAGGCTGTGCATTCAAGGACGATATGGAAAAAATAAATCCTGAACTCCTTTCAGCAGATATGGTTGTTTTTGTAACGCCTATTTATTACTATGGCATGACTTCACAGATACGTGCAGTTATTGACCGTTTCTATGCCAATGACTCCGCACTGCACGGTAACAAAAAAACTGCCCTCATGCTTACTATGGCAGATGATACTATGGAATCGGCAGAGGGTGCTGTTGCGTCTTTCAAGGGCATGGCTGGTTTTCTTGGCTGGGAAGTCGTCGGTACTATTATAGGCGTTGACTGTGTGGACGTTCCTGCACTTGAAAAAACTGACTATCCCGAACAGGCTTATACTCTCGGTAAAAACATATGAAATCATACAGCGAGATACGGCTTGAATGCATGGATATGCATTTACTTATAACTATCCGCCGTTAAGTCCGTTAGAAAAAATCCATTCGCTTTCACCGTCCGAAAAAGAAAAACTTCCGGCTGAACTTTTTACGGATTTGTCGGAAGTCGAAAGCTATTTGGAATGGGTTGAAGAAAAAAGACAATAGATTATTTATTTCGATAAAATATAACCGCCCTGTTGACGCATTCCTTAAAAATCCGTAAGACTATGGCGGAATCGCAGAAATCATAAGATAACGGGCGTGTATAGTTGCACGCCTTTTTATATGGAGGATTATATTATTATGAAAATATATATTGATGCAGACGGCTGTCCGGTTGTAAAGAATACTGTCAGAATAGCGGAAGAATACAATGTACCGTGTATTATCATATGTGATACTTCCCACCGCTTTGAGTATCCTTATGCAGAAACGATTATAGTTGACAAGGGTGCGGACAGTGCAGACTTCCGGCTTGTGAATCTAATTCAGCGTGGTGATATTGCAGTTACACAGGACTATGGACTTGCTACAATGTGCCTTGCAAGACTTGCCGTTGTGCTGAATCAGGACGGCATGGAATACACAGACGAGAATATTTCCGGACTGCTTGAAATTCGTGAAATGGCAAAAAAAGAACGCAGAAACGGTGCAAGGATAAGGGGCATTCCGAAACGCACCCAACAGCAGAACCAGTCATTTGAAAATTCTCTGAGAAGTCATATTGAACTTATGAAATAATATTATAATATTTTCTGTAAAAAGCTTGCAATAGTCAGTTTTATGTGGTATAATAAATGAAACAAATGTTTTGTTTGCTTATTTATACAGAGGTGGTATTATGGGAAATTATATTGATTCAAAGACATTCGCTGAAAATGCCGGAGGTGTAAATCTTTCAGCAGAAAAATTCAGTCAGGTGCGTGACAAGGTACTGAAACTGTTTCTTGCTAAAAAATGGCGGTATAACAGCAATTTTCAGCGTATAAATGATTTCATATCAAATGGCGATACTCAGCCGGCGATTGTACATTCTGTAAGTCCGCTGATTATTTCGGCATATTCCGACGAGATGGACGGAGTTGTTTTTTTGGAGTTTCCGGAAAAGCTTACAGAAATGTATAATCTGTATGAGGGCATGAGACTGGTTACTTCAAATGTATATAACTGCGGATTCAAGATTGCAAAGGATATTAACATAGGAAAAGACTATCTGAACAGATATACTGATTTTACGCCGATTGTACAATTGTTTCTTGCGGAAGACGAAAATTATATCATGTCACGCACGGAGCTTTTTGAGGAGAAAGTATGGGACAGAGTAAAGAATCTTACTGAAGAGTATGCCCACAGCGGAAAAAAATCACGGAAAGGTTTTTATTATTTTACAAAGCTCAGAAACGACGAAATATTCTGTATATTTTGTCTTATGGCAGGCGTGGTGATTGCGTTTTTGGCGAACTGAGGTGAATTATGAAATAATATTATGATATATTTAATATAACAAATATAGGCTAAGAAAATCAGATAAGGGGATATAACATGATAAAGTCAGAAAGTTATATGAAAAGTCTGTGCAAACGTTATCCGCCTCCGGAGAAGTCAAATACATTATTCAGCGACGATGATATAATTAACTTTGAGAGAGCATTGGGCATTGAGTTGCCGTCTGATTACTATGATTTTCTGAAAGTGTACGGCTTTGGGAGTTTCAGCGATTATTTCTATATAAATAATCCTTTCACAGAAAACGGCACGGAGATTTTTATAGCCGAAAACAACCAGCAGAAAGAAAACTATGCTTTTCTTGAACGTAATGTCAATGAAAAAATAAACGGTAAGCCGACGTTTGTTGACTGTAAATTTATAAACGGACAGCTAAAAGTAACTGCCGGAAATCCGGAACTTACTGAAACTATGCGTACGGAAAAAATTGACGGTTACACACGGAGCAGAATAATAGCTTTCGGTAACCATTATCCATACGGTTTTTATCCCGACAAACCCGACGGTCTTATTTTCATAGGGCATACCGATGATGATGACTTTTTTTACAGGTGTTCAGCCGGAAAGTACAGCATTGTCAAGTATGATTCTGACTATTATGAATTTGATATGACGTTTACAGAATTTGTATACGGTTATCTTAAGAAAAAAATAAAGCTCCCCATGATGAACGACGATACAGACTGGGAGTTTATACCTTATTAATAATAAAAAAGCGTCATTGGCATGATGTCCGTGACGTTTTTTATATTGACAAAATCTTGAAAAGAATGTAAAATATATAAGGAAATATTTATAGCTTTATTTTTCTGTTATATACTAAAAAAGGAGTTTTTTATATTATGAAAATTATTGTAAATAAGACTTTTGACGAGGAGAGAGCGTTATATAACAGTGATGGTATTGTTCTGAAAAACTGTGCTTTTGACGGCATAGCAGACGGTGAAAGTGCCTTGAAAGAAAGCCGTAATATACAGGTTTATAACTGCTACTGTAATCTCTGCTATCCTTTCTGGCACGATAAGAATATTAAGATTATTGATTCCGAAATGACGGAGCTGTGCCGTGCTGGTCTATGGTATTCTTCGGACATAGAAGTAAACGGCTCTAAACTTCACGGCATAAAGGCACTTCGGGAATGTTCAGACGTTAAAATAAATAACTGTGATATTATTTCAACGGAGTTCGGCTGGTCGGTTAATAATATCTCCATGACTGACTGTCACGCTACAAGCGAATACTTCATGATGCGGTCTTCCGGACTGAATTTCAGAAATGTAACACTTAACGGAAAATATTCATTCCAGTATATTAACAACTCTCTTTTTGAGGACTGCAATTTCAATACAAAAGACGCATTCTGGCACGCCGAAAATATAACAGTCCGCAATAGTGTTGTAAGGGGCGAGTACCTCGCATGGTATTCAAAGAATATCACTTTTGAGAACTGCATAATTATTGGTACTCAGCCGTTCTGTTACTGTGACGGGCTGAAACTTATCAACTGTGAAATGCATGATACAGACCTCTGCTTTGAAAAGTCTGAAGTTGAGGCATATATAACAACTCCCGTCATCAGCATAAAGAATGCCAAATCCGGAAGTATTTCTGTGCCGGAAGTAAATGAAATAATCTGTGACGACGAGTGCTATAAAGCAGAAATCACAGTCCGGAGTTTACAGGAGGAAAAATAATGCCACATATAACTGAAATAGATAACCTGTCACTTCCGGAACTCATACCCTATACTATAACTTCCGAAATACAGCTTAAAAGATACTTTGAGCCGGAAAAACAGGGTATCTTTATAGCTGAAAGTCCTAAAGTAATACGGCTTGCACTTGACGCAGGCTATGAACCTCTTTCAATACTTGCCGAAAGAAAATATATAAGCGGTCAGGCAACGGACATAATAGAACGTTGCAGAGATATTCCGGTGTATACGTCAGACAGCGAAGTTCTGACAGGCATAACAGGCTTTAAACTCACACAGGGTATACTCTGTGCTATGAGAAGAAAACAACTGCCGACAGTTGACAGCATATTGAAGAATGCCAAAAGAATAGCGGTTTTAGAAGACGTTATGAATCAGACTAATATAGGTGCTGTAATGCGTTCTGCCACAGCCATGAAAATTGAAGCCGTTCTGCTTACTCCGGCAAGCAGTGACCCTCTGTACAGGCGTTCTGTGCGTGTGAGCATGGGGACGGTCTTCAGAATGCCTTGGACTTACTTTGAAGACAACAGTTATATTGATATACTCAAAGAATACGGTTTTACTACCATAGCAATGGCACTTCACGACAATACTCTTGATATAGACAGTCCTGTGCTTAAATCACAAGAAAAAACCGCCGTTATACTCGGTACA
Organism: Ruminococcus flavefaciens; assembly: GCA_023667045.1. Lineage (GTDB taxonomy): Bacteria > Bacillota > Clostridia > Oscillospirales > Ruminococcaceae > Ruminococcus > Ruminococcus flavefaciens_AC. The sequence continues at coordinate 39,694 of JAMPAU010000004.1, forward strand.
GAGGGTGAGGGTCTGAAACAGTCCACAATTGAGATGTGCGACTATACTGTTAAAATACCTATGGCTGAGGGTGTGGATTCTCTTAATGTTGCGGCTGCCAGTGCTGTGGCTTTCTGGGAACTCGGTAAAAAATAGACTATTCTGTTTCACTTAGATACAGGGACACACGGTTATTGAGTATATCGGCACACTGCTGAGGGGTAGTCTCGCCGGCAAAACATTTGTGGTATTCCTCAAAAACCATATTGTCTACAGTATCGCTTGTGTACGGCTCAAACTCGATTCTTCTGATATAGTCAACAACCTGTTGCTTTGCTTCTTCTGACATTGTTATCTGTTCTCCACTGCCGTATATATACTGAGGGGCGTTTATAGACAGACCACTGTATTTGGTAGCGTTAAGCTGTTCTTTTAGCTGTTTTTCGGTAACAGGCATTGAGTACATCATGTTTTTGATTGTTGAAAGGTCATGTAGCATGAAGTCTATAAATTCATAACCCTCTTGCTTGTGCGGACTTGTTTCAAGTATGCCAATCATTGAAAAAACGTCTGTAGAGTAGCCTTTTCCTGTTTCAGACGGATAGCCCACAAAAGTTATATCAGCACCGCCGAACTCTGCACAGAGCTGTTGTGACATTGTACTGTTTATACCGAAAAAGTCCACACGTTCAACAAGACAGTGGTTGTTTATAAAGTCGCTGTCTTCCCAATAAGTTGTCTGAAAAGGCGGAAGATTATTGACGTTTTCGAGCATTTCCATGAACGCACCGCCGAAATCACAGGTATTGTTTTGGTAGTCTACAGCGTCAATGGCTACACGGTTTATCCAATAGTTTAATTCATCGTATTCAAAATGCGAGAATCCAAGAAAAGCCATATCTTCGGGCATATTGTGGTAAGCCTCCCATGCCTGAGCAGGTGTCCAGTTTTCCATGTTTTCGCCGACGTTTTCGGTTTTTGCAACGGCAGTGAAAAGTTTCCAGTCATCGCATATTACCGGAAGTTTTCCGTCCACTTCGAGACCGGCTAATATATTAGGCAGGAAGTCTTCCTTTTTCAGCGTTTCGGACTGCTCCATAAGCGGATAAATATCTGTCAGATCGTCATTTCTGACGAGCTTTGTCATGTCACCAGATGTGGAGTACACAACGTCAATATTTTCGCCGGAAATCAAATCAAGGTACAGCAAGTCAAAAGCGTCTTTTTCCTCGCTCCACGGATAGTATCTGACTTCAACATCACATTTCATTTTGTTTGCGATTGTGTTCTTTTCCCTTTCCACGTCTACTAAGGTAGTGGCTATGGTGAAGGTGGTTTTGCCGTCTGATTCGGAAGATTCAGAGACGGACGGAGCAGGGGAGTTAGATTTTTCTTTTTTTTCACTGCACGAATAAGTGTTCAGCATTGCAAGCACTGCAATAAAAGTCAATATTTTTTTCATACATTTTTTGTCCTTTCGTTATAGTATCTGAAAAGCTTTTCATATATAAGTGATTTTAAAGGACAAAAAAGACGAAGTTTTCAGAAATGTTTTTCATTTAACAAATATTTCTTTCTGTACACATATATCTCCCTCAAGTTCGTACGTTACCGTATAGACAAGGGAGTTTTCTTTTTTTTCTGTTTCAATGGTGCGGTCGAGTATTTTAACGTCATCATCAAGGAAATTTTTTTCATAGAGATAAATTTTTTCCATAATACGCTGTGAGAGTTCCTCGTCAGTGAAAGTTGTTTCAGTAAGTTCAGTTTCAGTGATTTTATTTTTTATAATGCCTATGGGGAGGGTTTTCCCGAAAATCCTAAAATACTTTGAATTTTCCTCTGAATTATAGTTTTCGTATTCGTTTTTGCCGAAAGAAACAGGTATTTTAAAGTTAAAAAGTTTCAGCGACTTTTCAACAGTAGTATTTCCGGTAGGGTTGTACTGGGTTATTGTATAGTTTTCCTCAAAGGTTACAGTTTCGGAGTACGTGCCGGTTATTTTTCCCATAGCGTGATGAAGATTGACATGACCTGTCTCGTCTTTTGTAACGCCGTTTATCAGCATAGTGCCTTTAGGTACGTAGTCGCCGACCTTGTGCATAAGCTGACCGTCATAAATTGAAGTATACGTTATATAAGCGTCCTGTCCGGAAACTACATTGCACGGCATACGCTCGTTAATCATTTCCGGCTTGTCAACAAGCTCTGTCACTTCCACGACTACACGGTTTCCGGTAATGTGCATACCTGCCCACGCCACGCCGTCAACCATAAGTCTGAGTTCGTTTTCACAGTACGGAAAGTTTATATCTTTAATCGGAGTACCCTGTTTAATGTTGAGTTCTTCCAGTGCGGAGAGTATGGCAGTGTCGCTGACTTTTGAGTTGCCCTGCACTTCAATTGTCATTATTATCTGTGAAAAATACATTGAAGCTATAAATACAAGAATCACGCCTGCTGTTATCCCGAAACGCCTTTTATGACGGATAATCAGAGATGAGACTGTATCATATTCAAAACTTGACAGTTCTATATCAAGTTCTTCTGCCAGAGACTGTACGTATTTAAGGTTATGGCGGTAGATTTCGGCATAGAAAACATCATTTCGGCAGTACTGTGAAAAACAGTCTGTGTCGCTTTCGTGGAGAGCGTTTATAAACTTGTATAGATTTCTTCCTTTGGCGTTAATCTTTACACAGCCTTTAAACTGATTCTTCATTGTCTTTCGAGTTCCTTTCTGTAAATTCTATCTGGGATATTTTACCGCTTACAAGCAGACCGCTTTTATGAAAGTCATATGCTCTGAGACCGTTTCCCCATATATTTATGCAGAGTTTTCCGGAAATCAGCCTCATGAAGACTTCACTGTATTCTTCTATTCTTTTGCAGTTTTCTATCATAAGTTCCTTGTTGCCGTCCATATGTATAAGCGGTGTGAGATAAAAAGTTTCCAGAGCCTTGTCGGTAATTTTTCCAAACATAATATCACTCCAGTCTTAAAGGTTTGATTTTTTCGTATTCGCAGAAAAGAAAAAAAGTCATAATGATAAGCATAACAGACGGCACAGGAGAATCCGCCTGATGTGTGCGGATATTTACCGTTGAGGTAAGGACAGTCTCGCCGGACAGCATAAAAGGCATTATCAGCTTACATATGATAAAGCTTATCACTGAGGAGGTAATTCTCATAAGAATAAGGGGTTTAAGTGAGAGTTTCCCCGATACAGCCGAAATCTGAAATATAACGCATATCCCACCGAAAGATACAAGAAAACTCAGATACGGCAGAAGACTGTAATCTCCTCTTGAAAAATCGTCAACGGCAGTCACGTCAAGTACAGCCTTTATAAACTGCATGGAATCGGAAACAGAAAGATTTGTAATATCTGAAACTATTCCCCCCACAGCCGATATTATGCCGGAGTATTCAAGCAAGGACGTAGCCACCGCAAAGGCAGTTACCATAAAGCATATATCCATTATTGAATGCCCTCCGCTGATAACGCATTCCGTGAGCATATCCGCCGTTATTTTTATATCGGGCTTGCTTACGGCAGAGTTGCATTTTTTACGCATGAACACAGATACGGCAAGGGCAAGCAGTATATTTGCACTCAGTGTGGAAACAAGAATGACGTTTCTGGCAGATTTACTGCCATAGAGCTGTCCGGAGATACAGCCTGTTATAAAGGCAGGACCAGCCCCGAAACACAGTCCGCAGAATATTTCTGCACGGCGTTTTTCTATAAGACCCTTTTCATATGCTGTATAAATCATTTTCGTCCCGACAGGATAGCCGGCAACCATGCTGAAAAGAAACACAGGTAAAACTATTCCGTCCATGCCGAAAAGTATTTTTCCGGCACTGCCTGTGAATCTTGCCATGCTGTCAATCAGTCCGCTTTTTATCAGCAGAGGAGATATAATCATTATTGCATAAAGGGACGGTATTATTATATGGATACATCTTTCAAGTGCGTCTGATACTGCAAGTCTGACTATATCCGTTTTTATGAGACATAATAATGCCGTACATATCAGCACTGAAATTTTAATATAGGAAAATATTTTTTTCTGCATAACATCACCTTATTAATTTTATTAGCGAACTCCCTAAATTATGTTGAAATGAAAAATTTGTAAAATTTCGGGAAATACCTTGACAAATCATGATATATATTATATAATTACTATAACAGAAGATTATTCTGTTGAAATGTTTTTCTTGAAACGGGGGAATTTTAATGGATATATTCAGCAGATTAAGTGATTTGCTACAGTCTAATCTCAATGACCTTATCGACAGGGCAGAAGACCCCGAAAAAATGGTTAAGCAGATTATCGCTGATATGCAGACCGAACTCAACAAGGCTGTACAGAATTACGGTACGGTCAGGTCAAGCCAGATTCTTGCAGAAAAAAAGTATCAGGATTCTTTAAAGGTCTCTCAGGAATGGGAAAACAAGGCTAAAAATGCACTCTCTCAGGGCGATACGGAGCTTGCAAGACAGGCTCTTTTCAGAAAAGTAAAAACCGATGAGGAGATTTCTGTTTATAAGGAAATGTATGATGCCATTTCAGAGCAGACCGAAGCCGTAAAGACACAGGTTGATACTCTCAAGCTTAAACTCGATGAGGCTAAGAGCCGTCAGGCTATACTTATTGCACGTGCAAAAATGGCTGATACTCAGAAGAAACTTTCGGAAATATCCGGAAGTATCGGCGGTTCGTCAGCTTTTGAAAAGTTCAGCAGAATGGAAGAAGCTATTTCAAAGAGTGAGGCAGAAGTGACAGCACTTAATGAAATCTCCGACGCTGAAAAAATTACAAAAACCTTTGAACAGCTTGAAACTGACTCGAAGATTGATTCTGAACTTGCAAGGCTTATGTCCAAAATGAATATTACTGATGATTCTGAGGAAGAATAATTTTAAAAAAAGGAATTTTTATGTATGAGTAAAAAAAGCAAAGATAATTATCCACGCAGGGTATTTGGTACAAGTCTGGCAGTGCTTAGTGCATTGTTTGTTGCTATAGCGTCTATTCTTTACATTCTATACAAGAGCTGGAGTGCAAAGCTCGATTTTGAAAAGTGGAAAGACTATGACGAATGCGGAATATAAAAACATAGGACGGGATTTTTCCTGTCCTGTTTTTTTGTACAGCTATTGATAAATTAATGGCAATATGTTATTATAAATATATGACTTTTTTATAAGGAGATTTTTTTATGCTTGTTTCTTTGAATAATATCAATAAATTTTATAACGGTAATCAGTTGCTGAATAATATTTCGCTTTCCATTGACGAGAGTGACAAAATCGGGCTTGTCGGCAATAACGGTTGCGGAAAGTCCACGCTACTTAAAATAATAACCGGTTCTGTAGAGCCGGACAGGTTCACGGAAAAAGACGGTATTATTTCCTTTGCCGGAAAGACAACCATAGGCTACCTCGAACAGATGGGCGGACTTGATTCTGAAAAAACCGTCATGGCAGAAATGCAGAGTGTTTTTGATGATATGCACAAGGCTATTGACCGTCTCCGTGAAATAGAAATAGAAATTGAAATGGGCGATAATTCTTCAGCAGACGAATATCAGCAGTTGTCGTCATGGATTGAAGCAAACGACGGCTACAATACCGACGTGAAAATAAAAACTGTTCTTAACGGCATGGGCTTTTCTGAAAACGAACTTAACCGTACTGTTTCCGGATTCAGCGGTGGTGAAAAAACCCGTCTCTGTATTGCAAGACTTCTGCTTGAAGCACCTAATCTGCTTATCCTTGACGAACCCACCAACCACCTTGATTTTAAAACTATCATGTGGCTTGAAGATTATCTGCGTTCATATCGTGGTGCAGTGCTGATAGTCTCGCACGACAGGTATTTTCTGGACAGACTGTGTACCTCAATATGCGAAATAGAAAGAGGTACTCTCACACGCTATAAAGGCAACTATTCGGCTTTTGTCCGTCAGCGTGAGGAAAACGACGCTCGCCGTGAAAAAGAATACGAAATGCAACAGAAACAGATAGCAAAGCTTGAAGACTATGTAGCTAAAAACCTTGTCCGTGCCTCTACCACCAAAATGGCACAGAGCAAGCGTAAACAGCTTGAAAAAATGGACGTGATAGAAAAGCCTTTCCATGATACGAAAACCGCAAAGATTCATTTTACATATGCCGTTGAACCGCCTATAGACGTTCTCAAAGTAAAGGGCGTTGATATATCTGTAGGAGAGGGAAATTCACGGAAAACACTTGTTGACGAGATAAATTTTGAAGTCCGTCGTGGTGAAAAAATCGGCATAATCGGCGATAACGGCATAGGAAAATCCACACTGCTTAAAATCATACAGGAAAAACTCTCGCACAAGGGCATTGTACGCTGGAACAGCAACATAAAAATATCATACTTTGAGCAGGAAAGCACTAACCTGAACCGTGAACTCACTGTCATGGAAGAAATACACAGCCGTTATCCGTCAATGTCAGACTTGGAAGTACGCAGTCTGCTTGCACAAGTCCGGCTGACCGGCGAGAATGTTTTCAAGGAGACCGGAGTGATAAGCGGTGGTGAACGTGCTAAACTGTGTTTTGCGATTATGATGCAGGAACACGGCAACGTCCTTATCCTCGACGAACCCACTAACCACCTTGACCTGTCATCAAAGGAAGCTATCGAGGAGGCGCTCGCCGAATATACCGGAACAGTTATTTTTGTTTCGCACGACAGATACCTTTTAAGCAAGATAGCCGACCGCCTTATTGAACTTACTGATGGTAAGTATCGTCTGCATAACTATGGCTTTGAAAAGTACCTTGACGTATTGAGAGATGAGCAGGCAGAGCAGAAAAGAATCGCCGACGCTGAAAAGTTCGCTAAAAACGCCGAAATAGCTAAAGAAAAAGCTGTCAAGACCTACCGCAACAAACAGCAGAGAAGTGCCGACGCTGTACGCAAGAACGAAATGAAACGTCTCGAAAAGGAAATAGACGGTTTTCAGGCTGAAATAGATTCTCTCACAGAAGAAATCTCGCATGAAGAAGTTTACAGCAACTATGAACTTATGAGCGAAAAATGCACACGCATTGAAGAACTCAAGCAGAAAATAGATGAAAATTTCGATAAGCTGATTGAACTTGAAGAACAATGATAATTTTTTACAAAATATCGGACGTGCTATTGTCGAAAATCAACAAAATTTAAAATATATATTGAAAAGTGAGTTGAAATGTGTTATAATAAAATCCGACATTCACGGTGCAAACCGTAGAAAATTAACGGAGGTTTATACTTATGAAACACATTCAGACAATCAACAAGGCTAATCTTAAGGAGTCCGCTAAAAAGGGCGGTTGCGGTAAGTGTCAGGCATCATGCCAGTCTGCCTGCAAGACTTCATGCACAGTTGCTAACCAGAAGTGCGAAAGATAAGATTTGCATTTCACATGAGGCAGTGTTTGTAACAAAATACTGCCTCTGTTTTTAGTTATGAGGTGATATTATGGTATTCAACTGTAAAATGTGCGGGGCAAATCTCAATGTAAAGTCCGGTATGCGTATATGCAAGTGCGAATACTGCGATTCCGTGCAGACTGTTCCCGACCTCAGCAGTGAAAAGAAACTACAGCTTTTCAATAAGGCTAATGCCTTGCGTTTTGCTTGTGATTTCGACAGGGCAGGGGACGTGTACAGGGATATTGTGGAAGACTTTCCAGAGGAAGCAGAAGCCTACTGGGGTCTTTGTCTCTGCAAGTACGGCATAGAGTACGTCGTTGACCCTGAAACACAGAACAGAGTGCCGACCTGTCACCGCACGTCGTTTGAGAAGATTTAGGATATACCGGAGTTCCGTAAAGTCCTTGAATACTCAGACGTTAATTTAAGAAATATTTATATACAGCTTGCGGACGTAATCGACGGCATTCAGCAGGGTATACTTGAAATCGCTATGAAAGAAAAGCCTTTTGACATTTTCATATGTTACAAGGAAACCGACGAAAACGGCTCACGGTCAGCGGACGCACTTCTTGCCGAAAGGCTCTATTCAGAACTCACAGCACAGAATATAAAAGTATTTTTTGCTACGGTAACTCTCAAAGACAAGTTAGGCACAGAGTTTGAACCTTACATATATTCGGCGATAAACTCCGCACAGATTATGGTATGCGTGGGTACTTCTCCAGAGCATTTCGACTCCGTATGGGTGCGTAACGAGTGGAGCAGGTTTATTGAACTCATGAAAAAAGACAAGTCTAAAATACTTATTCCGTGTTATTCGGACATGGCAGTAAGTCAGTTGCCGATTGAGTTCAGAGGATTTCAAGCACAGGACTTGACGGAAACAAACGCCTTTGAGAACGTCGTGAAAAACGTACAGGACATTATGGCAGCAAGCGAGGGTGCAAAGTCTCAGCTTAACGTGCTTATGGAGCAGTTTGAGGGACAGCTAAGGAAAGAACGCCGTAAGCTCCATATGCTTGAAAAAAGTACATCATCAGCAGATGTCAGAAGAAAAAAGAAGAGCTAAAGAATTATTCAAAAAGGAGTATCTGCACCCAGCCGGAATAGTTTTCGCTGAGTTGATGATTTTCATAATTACATTTGCGATATTGATGTCAGCCAGTGCGTCGTTTGGATTATGCTTTGCAGTTATACTTTTAGTGTGCGGTTTACCGCTGTTATTCTTAGTGCCGTATGTCAAAAAACGCAATCAGAAAGCCCGTGAAAATCTTTCCCGACGGCTTGCATACGACGACAAAGCCCCCGACTTTGACTACGGCAGTCAGGACAGCGAGATAGTACAGTTGCGTGAAATGGCTATGAAAGAATACGACAAAAAACGCTTTACGTTCGGCAAAGTGGTATTACTGTATATGGTAGGGTGGTATTTTGCTAAACTCCCGATAATATTAATCGTGGATATAATTGATTACCTGCCGATAGCCTCAGACTTTGTAGTGACGTTTTTTCATTTGATACTGCCGATTGTGGGGTTGATTTTAATACTCCGGCACAACAAAAAGCTGAAAAAACAACTTGACGAAAAGTTAGATATTATAAACAAAGAAATAAAATATGAAAGGAAAATTTAAAATGATACATAAGTATAAGTTAAACGGATTCAATATTGTTCTGGACGTTAACAGCGGTGGCGTTCACATTGTTGACGAGCTGACATATGACTTGCTTGACAATGTAGAACCGCCCTTTACAGAAGAATGTCCGGAAAAGGTAATTGAAAAGCTCTCAAAGGTTTACGACGTTGAGGACGTAAAGACCTGTTATTCTGAAATAGTCGAACTCTACAACGACAAGATTCTTTTTTCCGACGACGACTATGAAAAATACGCACAGTATTCGGTAGCTTCGCCGGTAAAGGCTATGTGTCTCAATATCGCACACGACTGTAACTTGCGTTGTAAGTATTGTTTCGCCTCTACTGGAGATTTCGGCAAGGGCAGAAAGTTAATGTCCTTTGAGACAGGCAAGCACGCTATTGACTTCCTGCTTGAAAAGTCCGGCGACCGTCAGAACCTTGAGCTTGACTTCTTCGGCGGTGAGCCTCTTATGAATTTCGACGTTGTAAAGCAGATTGTTACTTATGCACGTAGCCGTGAAAAAGAGTTCAATAAGAAATTCCGATTTACTATCACCACAAACGGCATACTACTTACCGACGACAAAATAGACTTTATCAACAAAGAGATGTCAAATGTCGTATTATCTATTGACGGCAGAAAAGAAGTCCATGACTTTATGAGACCGAGAGTAGACGGTTCGGGCAGTTATGACAGGATTCTTCCGGCATTCAAGAAACTCGTTGACGGCAGAGGTGATAAGGAATATTATGTCAGAGGTACTTTCACAAACCACAATCTTGACTTTGCTGACGACGTTTTCGCTCTGTATGACGCAGGTTTTGACCAGATTTCAATTGAGCCGGTTGTGGGCGATTCTGACGAGTATGCACTTACTGAAAAAAATCTGCCGGACGTTTTCAACGAATATGAACATCTCGCAAAAAGAATTATTGACAACGAAAAGAACGGTAAAAAGTTTAATTTCTTCCATTTCATGATTGACCTCGACCAAGGACCTTGTGCTATAAAGAGATTGCGTGGCTGTGGTTGCGGTAACGATTACGTCGCTATCACTCCAGACGGCGATATTTTCCCGTGTCACCAGTTTGTAGGAATTGACGATTACAAAATGGGCAATATCGACGAAGGTACTTTCAATATGGAAATGAAAAACGACTTTGCAAAGGCACACGTCTACACCAAGCCCGAATGTAAAAAATGCTGGGCGAAGTTCTATTGCAGTGGCGGTTGCAATGCCAACAACTATCAGTACATGGGCGACATAAGAACAGCACACAAACTTTCATGTCATCTTGAAAAGAAACGTCTTGAATGTGCAATCATGCTTAAGGCAATCCGTATTTTCGGCGAACAGGAACAGTAAAGGAATTTGAAAAAGACCATAAGTATCAGTGAAATTATATCATATTGCTATTCATATAAAAGCGGTAAAGAGTGCGAGTTCTATTTTGACCTTTATGATGACAGTCTGCTTGACGACGAGTATATATTGCGTTATAGTTATAATATCATACCAATGTTTTATGTGATTGAAAATGAAAAGATAAAAGAATTTCTTTTGCTAGAAAATAACAGAAAAATCACTAAAAACCTTAAAAAAATGTCTCAGAGTGAAGCAGAGGGTCTTTTTCAGACAATGTTTGATTATAATTGAGGCTTTGGTCAACGTTGGGCGAAATATATAAAAAAATACAAGATTGATTCTGCAATTGAATGGTGTAAAGAAAATAATATACCTTATACAATATAATTAATACAGGGGATTAAGATGAATAAGATATGGGAAAAACTCTATATTTCGGCAAAGTCCGTACAAAATGAACACAGAATATCAGATTATGTGTCGGGCGGAGAAGTAGCCTCAGCGATACTTTCACAGTCGGGAAAAATATATACAGGTGTCTGTATTGATACCTGTTCAGCTCTTGGCATATGTGCTGAACGTAATGCAATATTCAGCATGATTACCAACGGCGAACACCAAATAGACAAGGTACTTGTTGTTATGCCTAACGGCACAAACGGCACTCCTTGTGGTGCTTGTCGTGAACTAATGGTACAGCTTATGCCGGACAGTTACAAGAACATAGAAATCATGCTTGACTATAAAACCGGAAAAACTATAAAATTAGGCGATATTACGCCGGAGTGGTGGATATAATGAAACGCAAAACTCGCACAGTAACCGTCAACGGTAAACGCTACGTCTGGTGGAACGGCTTTATTAATTATACGACCTCTTTGTTTCTGTCGCCGGAGGGTGATAAAACCTCAACTATAAGCGTTGATTTTACCGACAAGTGCAGTGACAATGAGTGGAATATGAGTGTCGTTATTAAAAAGGACGGCACAGAAAGAACCGTAAAAATAGTAGAGCCGGCAATGTCCGGACTGCTGTTGCCGTACCTACAGGAGCAGGAGACTTTTATTTTACGGAAAAATATAGTCATGGACGGCATTGAACTGCTTAAAAAAATGGGCTATGAAGTCATTGAAATAGAAAAGGGATTTTGCTGGTGATAAGGCATGAAAAATTAGCTGTGTGTTTGTTGGCAGTATTTTTTGTAGTAATGGCAGTAGTCGGCATTAACAAAAGGCAGACGAATAAACGCATACACGACGAAAAAATCGAACTCGGCAAGAAAAATGCTTGTGCATGGATAAAGAAAAAGTACGGAGTAGACGTTGAGGCAGTTGACGCAAGCATTGAATGGGAAGACGGTAATGATTACGAGGGCGATACTGCATTGGTAAGTGTCAGTGACGGCGATAAGGAATATAAAGTTGAAATAAGCTGTGTTGAAGAAAACGCCGAAGGTTATGACGACTATCAGACGGACGAAATAGAAAACGCAATTATTGACATGATAAAATCTGATATTCCTACAGATATTGAATACATATTCTATGGGAACAAAAGGAGCAGGCAACGTTATAACGGCAAAAATCTTAATCAGTTGCTTGACGGTTTTGATAGTCTGTATGTTTACTGTATGAATACGGAGTTTGAGGAAGTGCCTGTTTTTGACTTCTTACGTGATAATATTAGGGTATGTGAATTTTACTCTTTTTCGTCGGAAGAAGCCATGAAAGATTTTATTGAAAAACAGTCACAGGTGATTGCTGAATATTCTGCTCCAGAATATTATGCACCGTTTATTAATAGTTACCGTGTGGTTAAGTTCCCGAAAAGTGACAATGATGTAATAACATACAACGTTGAAAAATTCAATGACATAATATATTATCCGCCTAACGAAAATGCTGATGGCAAACTTGAAAAAGGCTTTAAGGAAATGTCAGAATCTGATTTTAAAATAAAAAAAGGATATGAATTTATATCGGCATATAGTCTCAAAGACAAATATAGTAATACAATAGTGTGGATACCGATTCCAGATGACAAAAAAGACAAAGAGTTTTATTTTTATATTGAGTATACCAATTATCGCAACAAAAAATTTCATAAAATGGAAAAATGCGAAATAATCGGCGGTTATGCGGTTTATAATGTCGGCAATGATATGCAGATTGCACTTCTGTGTAAATAAAAAAATCCCGAAAGTAATTTACTTTCGGGATTTTAATTTTATACTATCGGATTAATCGGGGTCGGGTTGTGTTCAACGTAAGATTCGTTCTTAACAACTTTAACGTGGCTGTAGCAGTCCATACCAGTACCGGCAGGAATAAGCTTACCGATAATAACGTTTTCTTTAAGTCCGAGCAGTTTGTCGCTCTTGCCTCTGATAGCAGCGTCTGTGAGGGCTTTTGTAGTCTCCTGGAATGAAGCAGCGGACATGAAGCTGTCTGAGTTGGAAGAAGCCTTTGTGATACCCTGAAGTACCGGACTTGTCTGTACAAGCTGTAAATCATATTCGCCTGCATTAATACGAGCCTGTATTTCCTCGTTGATGATGTCGATTTCTTTTCTGTCAACAAGAGTACCGGGGAGGAGATAACTGCTTCCTGTTTCTTCAACCTTGATTTTGCGGAGCATCTGACGGACAATAACTTCAATGTGTTTGTCGTTGATGTCAACGCCCTGTAAACGATAAACTTTCTGTACTTCGTTTATGATGTAGTTCTGTACAGCGAGAGTACCGAGTATATTAAGAATATCAGCCGGATATATATTACCCTCAGTAAGACGAGTACCTTTTTCAATCTTCTCGCCCTCTGAAACTCTTATCTTAAGGTTGTAAGGAATCATATAGTTTTCTACTTCGCCTGTCTCGTCGTTTGTGACGATGATATTCTGTGTAGTTTTGATTTCTTCGATGTGGATAGTACCGGAGATTCTCGAAAGGATAGCAGCACCCTTAGGTCTTCTGCTCTCGAAAAGTTCTTCTACACGTGGGAGACCCTGTGTGATGTCTTCAGCGTCGGCAGAAGCAACACCGCCGGTATGGAATGTTCTCATAGTAAGCTGTGTACCGGGTTCGCCGATAGACTGGGCAGCTATTACGCCGACAGCCTCACCGACAGAAACAACATTGTTGTTTGCAAGGTTAGCACCATAGCACTTAGCACAAACACCAGTACGTGCTTTACACTGGAGTACAGAGCGTATCTTGATTGATTCAACGCCAGCGTCCATGATTTTCTTAGCGTCAGCGTCAGTGATAAGCTTGTTGCGTGATATGATAAGTTCGCCGGATTCGTCTCTGAGGTCTTCAGAAAGGTATCTGCCGACAAGTCTTTCTGCAAAAGGTTCTACCACTTCGTTGCCGTTTCTGATTTCGTAAACTTCAATACCCTCAGTTGTTCCGCAGTCTTCCTCACGAATGATAACGTCCTGTGAAACGTCAACAAGACGACGTGTAAGATAACCCGAGTCGGCGGTACGGAGAGCAGTATCAGCAAGACCTTTTCTTGCTCCTCGTGAGGCTATGAAGTATTCGAGGATATTAAGACCCTCACGGTAGTTAGCACGGATAGGAATTTCAATTACAGTACCGGAAGTATTAGCGATAAGTCCACGCATTCCGGCAAGCTGACGAATCTGTGAGATTGAACCTCTCGCACCGGAGTCAGCCATCATCCAGATAGGATTGTAGCGGTCGAAATTCTCTTTAAGTTTCTTTGTTACCTCGTCTGTGGTGTTTGTCCAGAGAGAGATAATTTTCTTAGTTTTTTCCTGTGCGGAGATATAACCAAATTCGTATTCACTGGTAATCTGCTCAACTTCTGCATCGGCACTTGCAAGTATCTGTTTCTTTTCCGGAGGAATAGAAGCGTCACATACTGCAACGGTAAGTGCTGCACGTGTGGAGTACTTATAGCCGAGTGCCTTTATTCTGTCGAGAACTTCAGAAGTAGTTGTAGTGCCGTGAATCTTTATGCAACGCTCGATTATGTCGGAAAGCTGTTTCTTACCAACAAGGAAAGCTATTTCAAGGTCAAACTGCTTGTCTGAGTTTGTTCTGTCAACGTATCCGAGATTCTGAGGGATATTTTCGTTGAAGATAAGTCTTCCCACGGTAGCGTCAATAATCTTTGAAACTTTCTTGTCGCCGATGTCTTTGGTGATTTTTACCTTGATGTTGGCGTGAAGTGATACGTCGTGTTCATGATAAGCCATAAGAGCTTCGTTAACGTCACGGAAGACTTTTCCCTCGCCGATTTCACCGGGTTTATCCATTGTAAGATAGTATGAACCCAGTACCATATCCTGTGACGGAACTGCAACCGGCTTGCCGTCTGAGGGCTTTAAGAGGTTATTAGCAGCGAGCATAAGGAAACGTGCTTCTGCCTGTGCTTCTGCTGAAAGCGGAAGATGTACAGCCATCTGGTCTCCGTCGAAGTCAGCGTTAAATGCCGAACATACAAGCGGGTGGAGCTTGATTGCACGACCTTCAACGAGAATCGGCTCAAATGCCTGAATACCAAGTCTGTGGAGCGTGGGCGCACGGTTAAGCATAACGGGGTGGTCTTTGATAACGTCTTCAAGAGCGTCCCATACCTTGTTGTCGGCACGGTCAATGAGTTTTCTTGCACTCTTGATATTTGCGATAGCCTTTTTATCAACAAGTCTTTTCAGTACAAAAGGCTTGAAAAGTTCGAGTGCCATTTCCTTAGGAAGTCCGCACTGATACATTTTCAGTTCAGGACCTACAACGATAACTGAACGTCCGGAGTAGTCAACACGCTTACCGAGAAGATTCTGACGGAAACGTCCCTGTTTACCTTTCAGCATATCAGAAAGTGACTTCAATGCTCTGTTATTAGGACCAGTTACCGGTCTGCCATGTCTGCCGTTGTCTATGAGAGCGTCAACAGCTTCCTGTAACATTCTTTTTTCGTTTCTTACGATAATGTCCGGGGCATCGAGTTCGAGCATTCTTTTCAGACGGTTGTTTCTGTTGATAACACGTCTGTAGAGGTCGTTAAGGTCGGAAGTTGCATAACGTCCGCCGTCGAGCATAATCATAGGGCGGAGGTCGGGCGGAATAACCGGTACAGCGTCAAGTATCATCCATTCCGGCTTGTTTCCGGAGAGACGGAAAGCCTCGATAATCTGTAATCTTTTAAGGAGCTTTACCTTTTTCTGACCTGCCGGAAGTCCAACAAGTTCAGCTTTGAGGTCGTCGGCTACAAGCTCTATATTGTTTCGCCAGTCAACATCTATAAGCCCTGCAAACTTCATGCATTCTTCACAGGTACATTCAGTAGGCTTGTTTGTGCAGTGAACCCTTTTAGTGCCGAGATAGATTTTTCCCATATCAACAAGTCTTTTCTTCTGGGAATCGTATCTTGAAGGGTCGTATTCATGGAGAAGTTTCTTTATAGCCTCTGCACCCATTTCTGCCTTGAAATCATCTCCGTACTTTTCAAGGTATGAGAGATACTCTTTTTCAGAGAGCATCTGTTTTTTGATGAGGTCGGTATTGCCGGGGTCGGTAACTATATATTTTGTGAAGTAAAGGACTTCTTCAAGTCTTTTCTGTGAAATTTCAAGTACCTGTCCGATTCTGGAGGGCGTACCCTTGAAGTACCAGATATGCGAAACAGGAGCGGCGAGTTCAATGTGACCCATTCTTTCACGGCGGACTCTTGCCCTTGTAACTTCAACTCCACAGCGGTCGCAGACCTTGCCTTTAAAGCGGATTTTCTTGAATTTACCGCAGTGACACTCCCAGTCTTTTGTTGGTCCGAAAATTCTTTCACAGAAAAGACCGTCACGCTCTGGTTTCTGAGTTCTGTAGTTTATTGTTTCGGGTCTTTCAACAATGCCGTAAGACCAGCTTCTGATTTGCTCAGGTGAAGCAAGACCGATTTTTATTGATTCAAAAGTATTAAATTCCAAACTGCTACCTCCTGCAAAATAAAGGTGTAATCCGGAATACAGAGCCGACAGCGGATATTTTGTCAGCTCCGGATTCGGTATTCATAAATACGGATATGATATTAGTCCTCATTGGAGGGGTCGTCAATGTCAAAGCTGTCAAAGAGGTCGCTGTCATCATCAATAACAAGCTCGTCGTCCTCTTCATCATCAAATGAAAATTCATCATCGGTATAGTCATCAGAATCATCAGCTTCTTCGCTTTCGTCTTCATCAAAAGTGAAGCCTTCGTCTCTGATGTCATCATCGGAGTATTCTGTATTGTCGGCTGTTTTTTCGTCAGAGAATGAAGTATCACGTGATGGCATGGGGTCGTCGTCATCGAAATTCTGTTTAAGGTCGATTTCTTCTTGGTTAATGTCAAGCACCTTAACGTCAAGACAGAGCGACTGCATTTCCTTGATAAGAACCTTGAATGACTCCGGAATACCAGGAGTTGGGACATTCTGACCCTTTACGATAGCCTCATATGTGTTTACACGTCCGAGAGTATCGTCTGACTTTACTGTAAGGATTTCCTGAAGTGTATATGCAGCACCGTAAGCCTCCAATGCCCATACTTCCATTTCACCGAAACGCTGTCCGCCGAACTGTGCCTTACCGCCGAGTGGCTGTTGTGTTACGAGTGCGTAAGGACCAACTGAACGTGCGTGAATCTTATCGTCAACGAGGTGGTGGAGTTTGAGGTAATACATATATCCGACTGTTACACGGTTATCGAACTTTTCGCCTGTTCTTCCGTCGTAAAGGGTGAATTTACAATCGTCAGTAAATTCAAGTGCCTTTGGATTGATAACTTTGTCCATTGCTTTGAGTGAAAAATCATCTTCACAGTGTTCCTTGTTGTATTCAGCAGCCTGTTTAAAGCATTCTCTGATGTCGTCTTCGTGAGCACCGTCGAATACAGGGGTCATTATGTGCCAGCCGAGAGCCTTACAAGCCATACCCAGATGTACTTCAAGAACCTGACCGATATTCATACGTGAAGGAACGCCAAGAGGATTAAGAACGATGTCAAGCGGTGTGCCGTCGGGGAGGAAAGGCATATCTTCTTCCGGAAGTATACGTGAAACAACACCCTTGTTTCCGTGACGACCAGCCATTTTATCGCCGACAGTGATTTTACGTTTCTGTGCGATATAACAGATAACACGCATATTAACGCCTGCACTGAGTTCATCGCAGTTTTCACGAGTGAATACTTTAACGTCCACGATAACGCCGGAAGCACCATGCGGTACTTTAAGTGAGTTGTCACGTACTTCACGTGCCTTTTCGCCGAAGATAGCACGAAGCAGACGTTCTTCTGCTGTAAGTTCAGTCTCGCCCTTTGGTGTAACCTTACCAACGAGAATATCGCCGGAATTTACTTCTGAACCGATACGGATAATACCGTTTTCGTCGAGGTTAGCGAGAGCGTCGTCACCCACGTTAGGAATATCTCTTGTTATTTCCTCAGGACCTAACTTTGTATCACGGCATTCTATTTCATATTCCTCGATATGAACAGAAGTGAATACATCTTCACGGACAAGTCTTTCATTAAGAAGAACAGCGTCCTCATAGTTGTAGCCCTCCCATGTCATGAATCCGATAAGGGCGTTTTTACCGAGAGAGATTTCACCGTCAGCTGTAGCAGGACCGTCAGCAAGCACCTGACCTTTTTTGATGTCCTCGCCAACTGAAACGATAGGCTTTTGATTTACGCAAGTACCTTGGTTTGAACGCTTAAATTTGGTGAGTTCGTACTTGTGTTCAATGCCGGTACTGTCAATGATGTGTATTCTGTCAGCATCAACATACGAAACTTTTCCGTCGTATTCTGAAACGATACAAACGCCGGAGTCAACAGCAGCCTTGTATTCCATACCAGTACCAACAAATGGTCTTTCTGTCTTGAGGAGCGGAACAGCCTGTTTCTGCATGTTTGAACCCATCAACGCACGGTTAGCGTCGTCGTTTTCAAGGAAAGGAATCATTGAAGTAGCAACCGATACAACCATTTTCGGCGAAACGTCCATAAAATCAACCTTTTCACGTTCGCATTCAAGAATCTGGTCACGGTAACGTGCATTTACACGTGGACGTTTGAGTTTGCCGTCTTCTGTAAGTGGTTCGTTAGCTTGAGCGACAATGTAATTATCTTCAACGTCAGCCGTCATGTAGATAACTTCATTTGTAACTATGCCTGTTTCTTTGTCAACACGTCTGTATGGTGCTTCAATAAAACCGTATTCATTTATTCTTGCGAAAGTTGCAAGATAGGAAATAAGACCGATGTTAGGACCTTCAGGTGTCTCGATAGGACACATTCTTCCGTAATGGCTGTAGTGTACGTCACGTACTTCAAATCCGGCTCTGTCTCTTGAAAGACCGCCCGGACCAAGAGCAGACAAACGTCTCTTATGTGTGAGTTCTGAAAGGGGGTTGTTCTGGTCCATGAACTGCGAGAGCGGTGAAGAACAGAAAAACTCTTTCATAGCGGAAGAAATAGGTCTTATATTTATAAGCGACTGAGGAGTAAGAGTGCTTACGTCCTGTGTCTGAATGTTCATTCTTTCACGTATACTGCGTTCCATTCTTGCATAGCCGATTCTGAACTGATTCTGGAGAAGTTCGCCTACTGAACGGATACGTCTGTTTCCGAGATGGTCGATGTCGTCAACAGTTCCCACGCCCTCACAGAGATTGAGGAAGTAGCTGATAGTTGCGAAAATATCATCAAGGATAATGTGTTTCGGGACAAGTTCGTCAGCACGTTTCTTGATATTTTCTTCAAGTTCGTCCTTGTCGGCGGAAGTTTCGAGTATTTCACGGAGAACCTTAAAAGAAACTTTTTCGTTTATTCCGTATTTTTCAGCGTCGAAATCTATATACTCCTTGATGTCAACCATGCCGTTGCCTATTATCTTGGCGACCTTTTCAACCATTCGTATATCTGTTTCGTCTCTGTCGTTCTTGAAATATTCCTTTACTTCAACATTTACGAAAGCATAGTAAACGCCAGCCTGTTCGATTTCACAAGCTCTGTCATATGAGATAGTCTCACCAGCATCAGCCATGATTTCGCCGGTCATAGGATTTATGACGGGTTCAGCAAGTGTATGTCCTGCCAGACGTGAGGCAATGCCGAGTTTCTTGTTGTATTTATAACGACCGAAACGGCAGAGGTCATATCTCTTTGCATCGAAAAAGAGATTATTGAGGTGGGTCAATGCACTTTCAACCGTAGGCGGTTCACCGGGTCGGAGTTTCTTGTAAACGTCAATAAGAGCGTCGGAGTTATTTTTAGTGCCGTCTTTCTGAAGAATTGTCTGTTTGAGGCGGTCGTCTTCACCGAACATCTCGTATATTTCTTCATCAGAACCCACACCCAATGCCCTTATGAAAGTAGTTATCGGGATTTTTCTGTTTTTGTCGATACGTACATAGACAACATCGTTTGAGTCCATTTCATATTCCAGCCATGCACCACGGTTTGGAATGACTGTTGTGCTGAAAAGGTCTTTACCTGTCTTGTCTTTTTCAAAAGCATAGTATACACCGGGTGAACGGACAAGCTGAGAAACAATAACACGCTCTGCACCGTTTATAACAAAAGTTCCGCTGTCGGTCATAAGCGGGAAATCGCCCATATATATTTCGCTTTCACTGACAGCACCGGTTTCCTTGTTACAGAGAGTAGCGGTTGCCCTCATGGCTACTTGATAGGTAGCACCTCTGGACTTACATTCTGCGAGGGTGTACTTTGGTTCTGTATCGAATCTGTAATCCTTGAAATTCAGAACGAGATTTCCGTTATAGTCTGTAATGGCGGTCATATCACGGAAAACTTCACGGAGACCTTCCTCCCTGAACCACTTATACGAGTTTTTCTGAACTTCGATAAGGTTAGGCATTTCGAGTGGTTCAGTAATTTTACCGAAACTCATTCTGACATTCTTTCCCAGTTGCTTAGGTGTAACATTCACCATAGGCGGAACCTCCTTATTTTTGGATATTCAGACCTGTCCGCATATTCCGGAAATGACAGGAGACGGACAGGTCATGGTTTGACGTATGGTATCACACGGAACTTGAAAAAATTTTTTTCAGAAAACTATTGACAAGTCTGTTTCAGTGTGATATAATAACATGATAATAGGGATATTATTCCATATTGATACATTATAATATTATAATACATTTTGTCAAATATGTCAAGGGGTTATGGAATGATTTGTGAAAACTGCTAGATTGTTGATATAATCCGGATTGCTTTTTGTGCGCTTATTACAAATATGACTTCTGTAAAATAAATTAAAGGTTATTTCAAGATAACAGCATTATTATATTTATATATAACGGAGGTGATTTGTCATTGAAAAAAATTATTCTTCTGATTCTTTTTTCTGTGCTTACGCTTGTTTCCTGCGGAAGAAATTCTGAAAAATATCCAGATTTTACCGTTGATTTTCTTGATGTCGGCAAGGCAGACAGCATGGTTTTGCGGACAGAAAACAGCACGGTTATCATCGACTGCGGTGAAAAAAATGACGGAAAGCAGATTCTTGAATTTCTGAAAGAAAATGAAATAGAATCCGTTGATTATCTGATTATTACCCATTACGACAAAGACCATGTAGGCGGTTCGGCAAAGATAATAAACAACATTGAAGTGAAAAACGTTCTTGCACCAGACTATGAAGAAGACAGCAGTGAAATGAAAAAATATACAAAAGCACTTTCGGAAAAAAATATAACTCCTGTCCTCATGACTGAAGATATTTCCTTTACACTGGACGGCGTTGAGTATACAATATATGCACCGGAAAAAAATTTTTACGGCGAAGACAATGACAATGACTTTTCACTTGTCACAAAAGCCGTCTATCATGATACGACTATGATTTTTACCGGCGACGCTATGGAACAGCGTTTATCTGAAATAATGAATATCGGAAACTGTGATTTGCTGAAAGTTCCGTATCATGCCCGAAAGCTTGAAAACCTTAATGAGTTCTTGAATAATGTAAGACCGGAGTATGCCATAGCCTGTACGTCTGAGGAGGAATTTTCAGACAATACAAAAGAACTTCTTGAAAAGTATAATGTACAGTATTACGCTACCTGCTTTAACGGCAGAATCACGGCGGTCAGCGACGGCAGAAAAATAAAAATATCATCTGAAAAATAAAGAAAGACGTATGTCTGTTGTGGGACATACGCCTTTTTTGTTATTTTTTTCTTTTAAAGTAAAGTCCAACGGCTTCACTTGCCGAGAGCAGAACAATTACAGCTATTGTACAGCCTATTGCCACTGCATAGAGTATTCCGGCGAGTGCAAGACTGCCGTTATGCTGTGGTATCATCGCAAGACCAGGGAAAATCTGTATTATTCCGACAACGACAAATATAAACGACGCAAGTGATTTGAAACCGCCCATTCCTGTGATAAGGGTAAGCGAGCCGACAGCCGTAGCAAGTGATATGTAGAAAGCTGAATTTTTTATTATATTTCCTATTCCGCTGAGTGAGGACTTATAGTCAAGACCGAGTTTACCGCCGTACAGCAAATAAAAAGCCACTGCCCCGACTACTCCTATAACAGCTATCACTATAGTAATGATAAATCCTTTTTCAGCAAGTTCAGCGTTACGCTGTTCTTTGAGTTCAAGCATCATGCGGAGACTTTCTTTTGAGTCTTTTTGATTTGAAGAAAGCTGTGATGATACAGCCTGTCTTGCACCCTCACGCTTGGCACGTTCAACATCCTCATCAACGTATTTCGGAACATATTTCGGAAGTTCGGGTTCTTCGTCCAGTACAGGTGCTTCAACCGGTTCGGGTGGAGGAGCGGTTTTCTTTTCTTCAGCCGGAGGAGGAGTATAGCTCTCCTCGTCTAGAACAGGAGCAGTAACTTCCATTTTAGGAGCTACACCGCCCATCTGCTCACGTCTCATATCAAGTACCTGTTGACGTTGCAGGTCTGAAAGATTATCAAATATTGCTTTTAATTCCGGATTGAATGTAGCTATTATTTCCTCGTCGGTAATAATAGGCTTTTCTGGTTCACGGCTGATAGCCTGTGCGGATTCTCCCAGTGAACCCATATCATCAAGAACAGGAGCAGATACGCCGGTAGGGTCGCCACGGCGGTGGTCAGAGACGGGGTTGTAATTGCTGTCCATGTTGTCAAGTGAAATAGCCTCTACTCCGGTAGGAGCACCTTTTTTATGGTCGAGAGCAGGATTGTAGTTAGTTTCCATGCTGTCGAGAGAGATAGCCTCCACGCCAGTGGGAGCGCCTTTTTTCTGAGCAGTTGCCATATACTCGATGTCCTCAAGAACAGGAGTATAGTTGTTATCATCGGGCATTAAATCACCTCGTTCACTGTAAATTTTTTATAAATAATTATCTTTCGATAACCTGACTTCTGTCCGGACCTACGCCTACCATGCTTACATGACAGCCCACGAGTTCTTCAAGGCGTGCGATATATTTTTTGCAGTTTTCAGGGAGTTCGTCAAAGCTTGTGCATTTAGAGATGTCCTCTGTAAAGCCTTCAAATTCCTCATAAACAGGAATACAGCCGTCGAGTTCTTCGAGAGCAGGCGGGAAATGTTCAGTAACAGAGCCGTCGGGTTTCTTGTATGCAACGCATATCTTTAAAGTATCAAGACCGGCGAGAGTGTCAAGCTTATTTATAGCGAGACTGTCAAGACCGTTTACTCTTACAGAATGGCGTACAATTACAGCATCAAACCAGCCTGTACGTCTTGGTCTTCCGGTAGTAGTGCCGAACTCACCGCCGACGTTTCTAATCTGGTCGCCTATTTCGTCGTCAAGTTCTGTCGGGAATGGTCCTTTTCCGACACGTGTAGTATAAGCCTTTGCAACGCCTATAATATTGGTGATTTCCTTAGGACCTATGCCAGTGCCGACACATACGCCGGCAGAAAGCGGGTGTGAGGAAGTTACATACGGATACGTTCCAAAATCAATATCAAGCAGGGTAGCCTGTGCGCCCTCAAACATGATAGTCTTTCCGGACTTTGAAGCCTCAAAGGTAAGTACTGAAACGTCGTCCATGTAAGGCAGAAGTCTCTTTCCGTATTCTGTGTACTCAGCGGTTACAGCGTCGAGGTCGAAAGGCTCACCGCCGTATACTTCTGTGATTATCTTGTTTTTAAGTTTTCCTGTTGCCTGAATTTTTTCGGCGAGCAGTTCGGGGTGAACAAGGTCAAACATTCTTATACCGCATCTTTCGTACTTGTCCATATATGTAGGACCGATACCACGCTTTGTAGTGCCTATATCCTTACCGCCACGAAAAGCCTCTGAGAGACCGTCAAGAGCGATATGCCACGGCATAACGATGTGTGCACGTGGATCAACTTTCAGGTGTCCTTCTGTCTGGAGACCTCTTTCAGCGAGGCTATCGAGTTCGCCGATAAAATCCTTAGGGTCAAGAACAACACCAGCACCGATAAGGCAGAGAGTATTCGGGTAGAGAATACCGGACGGAATAAGGTGGAGCTTATAGACTTCACCATTATTTACAACGGTATGACCGGCATTGTTACCGCCCTGTGAACGTACAACTACATCAGCACGGGAAGCGAGAATATCAATAACTTTACCTTTACCCTCGTCGCCCCACTGAGTTCCTACAACAATATTAGCAGGCATTTCATTTCCTCTTTTCATAATAATATTAGTGCTTTTAGGCACACTTACAATTAATTATATCATATAAAAACTTATATTTCAATAGTTTTACGGAAAAATTTTTGTCATTCCAAACCAATATAACTTCCGGGCGTGTAGCCGTCTCCCTCCGGACAGAGCAACCAGCCGTCGCCTCTTATTTCCACTACATAAATCCAGTATTTGTTTATATCGTAGTCTTCTGACCCCTCTGTGCGAAATTCAACTTTTATTTTGTATGCTGACTTTATGCCCCTTGCCCCGAAATCTTCCGTGTACAGTTCGGTTATTTCTTTAGTTTCTGACTGATTGAGGTCTTTTTTGTCAAGAAATTCAACGGAGAGCCTTATATTTTTTCCGTAGTCGAGTTCGAGTGTATCTTTTTCTTTTTCAAGACCGTCGTTGAAAGTGCTTATATATTCGTCCCAGTCGGAAGAATTTCCGGTATCTTTTTTAAGCTGTTCTATGTAATCGCTCGGAAGCATGATTTTCATCATTTTTTCGGAGTTGTTTCTGTTGTATGCACTCACAAAGTCCGTAACAGGCTTTTCATATTCGGGGCGTGTACTTCTCACTACCGATTTATCCGTACCACCGCTGAACATAAAAACAATTATTTTTATAAAAGCTATTATTATAACGGCTATGCATACTGCCCCTATGATAAGCTGACGTTTATTGGCGACGACAGAGGCTTTTATTTCGTGAGTGACTTCTTTAGGATTCCGGCGAGCCGAAATGCTTTCGGGGCAGTCGCACTGAGTGCCGTCGGAAAGTTCCTTTCCGCAATACCTGCAAAAATGCATATAGTGAACCTCCGGAAAAATTAATTTAACTGTATTGTAGCACAAACGGAAGTTTATGTCAAGTAAAAATAAACGGACATATAAAATATACGTCCGTTTCTGCGATATTATTTCAGTACGTTCATAGGGTCGGTAAAACTGCCGTTCTGAGTGATTTCAATGTGAAGATGAGGAGCGAGAGAACTTTCAATATCGGCGGTTTGTCCGACAAGACCAATCATATCACCGCTTATAATGCTGTCGCCCTCCTGCACCGATAAATCTTCAGCGAGATTGCAGTATTTTGAAATAAATCCGTTGTGGTGGTCTATAGTTACGGTAACTCCCCACAGAGCGTCTTTTTTCACAGAGGTAACTTCGCCGTTTGAGACAGCATATACTTCCGTGCCTGTTTCCGCCCCGAAATCCGTGCCGTTGTGGGTCTGCCACGAGCCTGTTGTTTCGTTTCTGACAAGTTCTGTACCGCTGAAAGAATTTATGACATTAGTTATATCCGCAAGCGGTGGTTTAGCGTTGTCGAGTTTCGGCGATACTGTTTCCACAGCGTCTTCTTCTGGGGATATTACTTCTTCAACGGGGTCAATTTCATTTACTGTTTCCTGAAATTCCTCTGCCGGCGTTTCAATGATTACTTCTTCAACAGGCATTGTTTCCTGCTGTACCTGTGTAACCGCCGTTGTGGTTGTAGGGGTTATGGCAACAACATAAGCGGTAGTTATCGTCTTGGGAACATTATTGTACTTTTTGTCAACGGCAGTGTCCGGCGAACTTATTCCGGCAGAAAGCTGACTGTCGGTTATTTTTTCACCCTCATTGTAGGCAAAAAGACAAGCCGTACCAATCATCACTGCACTTATTCCGAGTGCCACATAAAAGCCCTTTGAACCCTTGATTTTGTTTTCTGTTAATACATTTTTTTTCACGTATAACACCTCCGTTAATATTCTGTACAGATTAACGGCGAATTATACAATCAAATTAAAATATCAGTCATTGTGCTGATGTGTTTCTCCTCTCAGACCTGCCTTTATGCCTTTTATAATAGTCTCTCTTGCATGAACAGCCCTGTCCTTAGTGAGTGCCGGAGTATCTCCGAGAGGGTATTCTATGCCGAGTTCCTTGTATTTGGGTTTAGCCATGTCATGATACGGCAGAACGTCCAGAGCCTTAAGGTTTGTAAGGGTAGAGAGGTATTCTCCCAAACGGAAAAGTTCATCATCATCGTCGGTTATTTCCGGCACTACAACGTGTCTTATCCATACCGGAATATTAAGGTCTCTGAGATGTTCCGCAAAGGCGAGTATATTCTTGTTGTCAAGACCTGTGAGTTTTTTGTGTTCAATGGGGTCTATGTGCTTTATGTCAAGCATTACAAGGTCGGTATATTTGAGAGCCTCGTCTATTTTTGAGTGTTCTTCCGGATTGTACACCCCTGCCGACGTATCAAGACAGGTATGAACTCCTTTAGACTTTGCGAGAGAGAATAGTTCCGCCAGAAACTCCGGCTGTGCGAGTGGTTCACCGCCTGTTGCTGTGATACCGCCGGACTTAAAAAACTCCTTATATGAGTCGTATTCTTTCATAAGCTGTTCAGCGGTCATTTCCTGACCTTTTCCGAAAGCCCATGTATCAGGGTTGTGGCAGTACTTGCACCTCAGCGGACAGCCCTGAAAGAAAACAACGAATCTTATACCTGGACCGTCAACTGTTCCGAAACTTTCTGTTGAATGAATGTGACCAATCATTTTAAGCACCTCTGTTTTATATAGTTTAGTAATATATCATGTTCGTTGGGGAGTTTTTCCTCAATGACAAGATTAAGCATTTCATTTAAAGCCACGCCGATTTCCGCACCGTGCAGACCGGCTTTTATAAGGTCGTTTCCTCCTATGTCAAGCATACGGAGACTTCTGCATTCTCCCTTTTCGATAATTCTGTGAGCCTCTGAAATCCATTCATCGAGAGGTATATTCTGTTCACGCACAAAGTCATTTTTAGCGGAGTTGTCGCATTTTTTCATTTCCATGAGTTCAAAGAAAAGATTATCGCCTATGAGAGACATCATTTTTTTTACGTCTGTTTTAGTAAGGATTTTGTCACTGTGGCGTACAATAAGAGTTACGGCGTATGCTATTGAAGCACTATCATAGCGGAGGTTTTTCATAATATCCTGTGTCATTTCCGCACCTTTTCCGGCGTGGTTTTTAAAATGCCCTCTGCCTGTCTCGTCAAACTTTGCACATATCGGTTTAGCTATATCGTGGAAAAGCAACGCCTGACGTAATCTGACATTATCCGACGGTGCAAGGTTTACTGCACGTACTGTATGTTCCCAGACTGTATACTTGTGGTACGGCGAGTGCTGTTCAAAACCTATACAGTTTTCAAATTCCGGAATAATTGTAGCTATAACATCGCTATATTCCATGAGGACATTATAGCAGTTTTCACCACATATAAGCTTGTCGAGTTCTTCTCTTATGCGTTCCTTTGAAATATTTTTCAGTCTGTTTTTCATTCTGTGGACTGTCTTAGCGGTTTCCGGTTCTATCTCAAAGCCGAGCTGTGAGGCAAACCTTACTGCCCTCATGATACGCAGTGCGTCCTCACTGAAACGCTTTTCCGGACTGCCGACACATCTTATTACTTTTTTCTTAATATCTTCCTCACCGCCGAAACAGTCGTATATTTCGCCTTTTGAGTTCATGGCTATTGCGTTTATCGTGAAATCACGCCTTGCGAGGTCTTCACGCAGACTTGACGTAAATTCAACTTTGTCCGGACGGCGTGAATCTGTATATTCACCGTCAATGCGGTAGGTGGTTATTTCATAAGGCACATTGTTATAGATAACGGTTACAGTGCCGTGTTGTATTCCGGTAGGTAGGGTTTTGTAATCTCTGAAAACTTCCATTATCTGCTCCGGAAGTGCATTGGTGGTTATGTCGGTATCGTGAAAGGGTCTTTTCATCAAAGTATCACGTACGCAACCGCCGACAAAGTAAGCCTCAAAGCCTGCACTTTCCAGAATGTCAAGTATTTCTGCCGATTGGTTCAAATTATGTCACTCCTTTTTTAGTATTATAGAAATATTATACAACTTTTTCATTCTGAAATCAATAGGCAGTTTGCACGCTTGACTGCTGTAAAAAATTGTGATAAAATAATTTATGTAAATATTTTTTATACTGGAGGGGTTTATATTGGCTCAGACTATTTTAAATCAGACTATTATAATGCTTATACTTATAATAGTCGGCATACTCTGTGCAAAGCTTAAACTTATAAGCAGTGCCACAAACAAGGAGCTTTCACAGTTTGTATTACAGGTGGTAAATCCTGTGGTAATCTTCATGTCCTATCAGAAAGACTATGAGGCACGCCTTGTGAAAAATCTTCTGCTTACTTTTGCATTTTCGGTGCTTGCCTTTGCGGTAACTATTGCTGTGGCGTATCTTCTTATACATAAGAAAGAGGGCAGACACACAGAGGTAGAGCGTTTTTCGGCTATCTACTCAAACTGTGCCTTTATGGGAATACCGCTTGTAAATGCACTTTTCGGCAGTGAGGGTGTATTCTATCTGACAGCTTTTCTGACCGTATTCAATATTATTATCTGGACGCACGGAGTAATAACTATTTCCGGCGAAAAAGATTTCAAGCAGGTTCTTAAGGTTTTCTATTCGCCGACTATCATAGCAATTGTACTGGGAATAATAACATTCTTCCTAAAAATAAAACTGCCGTCAGTTCCGACATCTGCATTGCAGTTTATAGCAAATATAAATACACCTATGGCTATGATAGTATCGGGCGTGACCATATCGGCAACAAAAATAAGCGACCTGATTAAAAATGCACGTATATACTATGTCTGCCTCGTCAAGCTTTTAATTATACCGCTTGTTGTTGCACTTGTCATGATACCTTTCAATATCGACGAAATGGTTAAAATTACGCTTGTTGTGACAGTTTCCGCACCTCCGGCTGCCATGTGTACGCTTTTCTGCTTGAAATACAATAAAAATTCCGTTTATGCTTCAGAGATTTTCGCCGCCGGAACTATACTCTCTGTACTGACTTTACCGGTGGTTGTAAATCTTACGGAAAAATTAACAAATTTACTTCATTAAGTTTGTAAAAAATGCTGATTTTATTATTTTTTCAGAAAAAATGTTTGATTTTTGTTCAATTTGTGTTATAATTAATATAAATTGCAGGATAAATTTATTATAATTTACTGCTGTATTGATGTAGTGCGAAATAATTCTACAAACTATTATATCTTATCACGAAAGGAATGGAGTTTATCATTATGGAAAAAAGAGGTATCAGCAAGCTTGATTTGAAAAGACGCAACAGAATGCAGATTCTGCGTGTGATACGTGAATCAGGTCCTATTTCAAGAGTTGACGTGGCAAGTGCATTGGAAATCACCCGTGCAGCCGTTACAATTATTACTAATGAAATGATTGAAGAAGGCGTTCTTGTAGAAATCGGTGAAGCACCTGTAAATACTGAAAAACTTCAGAAGGGCAGAAGAAAGATTCTCATTGATATTAACGTAAACAGCCGTTTTGCACTCGGTGCTACTGTTGACGAAAGAGAAGTAACAGTAGGTCTTACAAATCTTAATTCCGAAATTCTTGACAAGTCAAGCATGGTTATTGACGAAAGAACCACAAGCAAGGATATTATTAATTATATAATAAGAACAAGCAACGAGATGATTTCAAATAGCTGTCTTACTAAAGATAAGGTGCTTGGTCTCGGCGTGGGCGTTGTGCCGTCTATGTGGGGCAAGCTTAAAATATTCTATAAGGACGGCGTTCTTGATTTTACTAATTTCATTGACAAGCTGAAATCCGGTCTTGATTTAGACATACACTGCGGAAACGCTATCGGTCTTATGGCTCTCGCAAATAATGATTTCAGAACCCAGAACGGATACCAGACAAATCAGGCATTTATATGCAACGGCAATCAGGTTAACCTCGCTGTCGTAAATAAAAACGAACTTTCAAGCGACTATATTTCATATACTTCAACTATCGAAAAATATATAGTAGTTCCGGACGGAAAAGCCTATGAGGGTTACCCTAACGGCTCTGTAAAGGCTGAACTCTCAAGGGTAGCTATGCTTAATGCTTTCTATGATATATACTCAAAGGAAAAGACTCCTGTGCTGTATGAACTGACAGAGGGCGATAAGTCTCAAATAAACACTGACAGCGTTTTCATGGCTCTCATGAGGGGCGAGGAATCTGTAAAGAATCTTGTTGACAGTCTCATAGCTAAGTATACTATACTTATAAATAACCTTTCTATAAGTCACTTTGCAAAGAAGATTGTTCTTCATAATTTCAATTTCAGTGAAAAGCAGTTTGACTACATAAAAAGAGAAATGATACACATTGTAAGCGAAGAAATAACCGACAGGGTGGTACTCAGCAGACTTGACGGAAAAAATAACTTCCTTGGTGGCTGTTCGCTTATTATTCAGGATAATTTCTATACCAAAGGCGGTATGCACTGATAAATAATATTACTGCTGTACAGAAATGTACAGCGGTTTTTTTATGTTCTTTTTTCGTCAGTCAACGCATATATATACGAAAAAGGAGTGATAATATGGAAACGGAAAAACAGGAAGAAATAATTATTGACACTGACGAAGAATGCACAGACAGCACGGAAAAGCTCCTTGAAAAATATGACCGCCGTTCACGCCGTAAAGCTGATGATGTACCGGCTATGCAGACCGTTGTGTGCATTATAACCGCTGTTCTGATATTCGGACTAAATGCTTTTTATCCCGAAGTGGGCGGGGAGATTTTCAGAAAACTTAATGAACTGGCGTTCTCTGAAAAGGAAATTTTTCCGAATCCCATAGACCTTATAACTCAACTGCTTTGAACGGTCTCAGAATCAGAGACACTGTATACAGTGTGAAGTTTTCGTTTCTTCTTTTCAATGCACTTATTTTTCTTTTAAGGGAAAATAATATTATTATGAACTTCTATACAGTGTGCATTATTCACGAACTCGGTCATCTGCTTGCTATAGCTGTAACCGGCGGTAAGGTAAAGTCTGTTATTTTCAGCGGAACTGGAGTAGTAATTACTCCGGAAAAAAATACACGCCATGAGCTTTTTATAATGCTTGCCGGAGCAGGTGCAAACCTCATTGTCTTTGCAGTATTGAGTATATGCGGTATAGGCGGAAGTTTCCGTCTGCTGAATCTCGGAACGGCAGTGTATAATCTTCTGCCATACAGACAGCTTGACGGCGGTTCAGCTTTGTGTATGCTGACTGACGGCACACCCAACGAAAGAACAATAAATACTTTTCTTACAGTGGCAAAGGTTTTGTTTTCGGCTGTACTGCTTGCGGTGACAGTTTTATACGGACGTGAATTTCTTCCGCTTTTTCTTATGTCAGCCGTATTATTTGTGTCTGAAAGAGGAATTTCATGAAAAAAATATTTATAGTATCTTTGCTTATGCTTGCGTGTACGTCGTGCAGTGTGCCGGAAAACCACTCACAGACAGTTGAGCCGACCTCATACGTTCAGGAGTTTGAACAGCTCCATATTGACGACGAGGGTTATATTCCTGTCAATTATGAAAATCAAGTAGGAATGTGGTTTCCTTATATGCACTTTGAGGAATATATGTACGGAAAAAGTGCAGAGGAGTTCCAGAGTGCAGTGCGTGAGAAGTTTGAATCTGCAAAAGCCGAAAATGTCAATACTGTGTATCTTCATGTACACCCATGCGGTGACGTATATTATAAATCGGAAATTTTCCCGTCCGGCACGTATCTTGACGGCGAATATGACCCTCTCGGAATAATGCTTGATGAAGCACATAGTATGGGACTTTCGGTACACGCATGGCTTAACCCTTTACGCTGTCAGACGGTCGGACAGATGAGCGGACTGCCGGAAAACTTTATAGTTAGGCAGTGGGCAGAAAATCCGGAGTGTCACTTTGCAGAAATCGTAAATGACCGCTGGTATCTCAATCCGGCATACGACGAAACAATAAGCCTTATCTGTTCCGGCGTGGAGGAAATAGTAAATAACTATGATGTGGATGGCATTCACATTGATGATTATTTCTATCCGACTACTGACACGGGATTTGACAGCACAGCTTTTGCAGAGAGCGGAAGTGCAGACCTTTATTCATGGCGTATGGAAAACTGCACACGGCTTGTCAGTGCAATATATGATGTAGCAAAAAGTCATAATGTGCCTTTCGGGATAAGTCCGCAGGGAAATATAAATGCCAACTATGCCACACAGTATGCAGATGTAAGGCTGTGGGGGACTGGCGGTTACTGTGATTATATCGTACCGCAGATATATTTTGGCTTTAATAATGAGACGTGTCCTTTTGTGCCAACTCTTGCGGAGTGGGAAGAACTTGTTTCATGTGAAGATGTAAAGCTTGTCATTGGTCTGGGGGCGTACAAGCTCGGACAGGCGGATATATGGGCAGGAGTTTCCGGCGAAAATGAATGGCTTGATAATCCCGACATAATAAAACAGCAGATTGAGCTTGTGAATAACTCATCTGCTGACGGATATGCTTTATATTATTAAAAAAACGTCCGGAGTTTTTCCGGACGTTCTGAAAAAAATTTTACGTGAGCAGGTCAAGTGAGAGTACTCTGGAATCAACATCATAATAGTCGCCGAGTTCTGCAACATAGAAACGGAAACAAACCTTTCCGTTGAAAGTCATTATATCACCTTCTTCTGATACGCCGAGTTCAGCAAGCTGACTGTCGGTGAGTTCGTTAAGGTATATGGTATGACTTTTTTCAACGCTAAATTGTTTCATTTCTTTTTCTGAAAGTTCGCTGAAATAGATATTTCCTACTGTGTCTTCATGGTCTGCCAGAAGTTCAGCGTCGGGACTGAGTACATAATATCTTTCGCCATCTCTGCCGATACCAAAATATGCGAGCTTTTCCTCATCAAGTTCATCAAGGGGTAGCGAGTCAACGTCGTGGGCGGTTTTTCCGATAGCGAATTTATCTTCTGTGTCAATATCAGTCATGGAAATATTAAGCTTTGAATCAAATGTATAGCCAAAACTTTCAAGTTCCTCATCTGTAACTGTGAATGCAATTTTATCTGAAATCTTGTTAAGTTCTTCTGTAATATCTGCACGTGACTGTGTTTCCCACTGTAAATCTATATTTTCAGCTATAGGTCTTTCAATGTAAACAGCACGCTCCATATTTTTGAGGGTAAAGGTAACAAGCGGTTTTTCTTCATTGAAATAAAATTCGTCGGCGTAATTCGGCTCAACATAAACGGTAGTACTGCCGTTTGAGCTGTCTTCTGTATTTACAACGGAATAGCGGTACTTTCCGGACGGTGATATTCCCGATTCAATTACAGTTTCCTTTGCCGTTGCCATGAAGAATGAAGTAAACAGGAAATATCCGAGCGAGCCGAATATATAAAGCAGAATGGTTATAGTACCTAAAGCTGTTTTAGAACCCTCTCCGGCACCGGAAAAAAGCAGTATTGATACGCCTGTAATCATAATAGGAAGTATAAGCCCCCACTCGCCGAAATACAATATGACTACCGGTAGCATTGCCGGAAGTATTATAAAGCTTACAATGCGTGTCAGAATCTGTTTTCGGGTATAAAGCATAGCGACGAGTGCTATAATTGAAACGCCTGTAGTCAGCAGGCACAGCGATACACGTGATGTTATATGTATATCGTAGAAAATAGAGAAATAGCAGAGACGGCATACAAAGTAAGCATAGACTACACTTAAAAGAGCCGTTATTCTTTTTGTCCATACATTTGATAAGATATTTTTCATTGAAGCCTCCAAAATAGATAATATTCAGAAACCATTCGGGTCACTCAGTATATTATATCATTTTTTTTGCAGAGTTACAAGATATTTTTCTTAATTCAGCAAAAAAAATAATTTTTTTTACGTATCTTCTTTACAAACGATATAAAAGAATGTATAATAGTGAATATAAAAATAAAAAGAAAGCGTGAAAATATGAAAAAATACATACTTATATTTCTTACTGTTGTGATGATGGTTATAATATTCTTTTTTTCTATGGAAAATTCGCATGAATCATCGCACAGGAGTGCGGGATTAACCGAATTTATACTGAAACATTTTATCCGTGACTATCAGGATATGTCTGATTCTGAAAAGATTCATTTTTTCAAGAGAGCAGAGCATATTATCCGGAAACTTGCACATTTTTCTGTTTATACAGTGCTTGGTTTTTTCGCCTCGTCCGCAATAGGCAGACGTAAGCTTTTCAGTGCCGGAACTCTGATAACAATCGGAATCGGATTTCTGTATGCCTGTTCAGATGAACTGCACCAGTATTTTGTGCCGGAGCGTTCATGCAGGTTTACAGACGTTCTTATAGATACCAGCGGAGTGATTGCCGGAATAATCATCTCAATGGCAGTATTCCGCATTTATGACTGGTTTAAACAAAAATTTTCAGATTCTCCCCTCTGATAGCAGAGGGGAATTTTTTCAGCGTGAAGTAACTGTCGTTACTGTCTGGGAAGAAGTTGTTGTGGTATATGAAGATGATGTCCAGCTTGACGAAGAACCAGTTCCAGTACTTGTAGCCGTACCTGTGCCGATAGTAGTTGTGCCTGTGGCTGTACCAGTAGTGGTAGTGGTAGTTTCTGGTAACTCGCCGTTTTCGTCGGGAAGTACGGCAGAGGGTTCTACTCCGTTAAGACCGTAACATTTCTGATATTCAAGAATTATATCACGAATCATATACTTTGAGTATTCACCGCCCTCAATAACACCTGCAAAAGCAATTTCGGGGTCGTCAGCCGGAGCGAATCCTATAAAGAATGAGTTCTGCTTGCTGAGGTCGTTCTGGTCGGTCTGCGGAGTACCTGTCTTTATGGCAACGTCAAAGCCGAGATTAGAAAGAGAGTATCTGTATACCGGAACGTTATGAGATGCGTCAATCATGCCGTTAATAATGGGGTCATAGAGGTAGTCGTTTGAGAGCTCGATTTTTTCGGCTACAGTCGGCTGTGTCTGATATATAAGCTCGTCCGTGCCGTACTTGTACAGACTGTCAACGAGATACGGCTTGTAACGCACACCTCTGTTAGCTATTGTGTTTGCCACGACTGCCATTTGTAAAGGTGTCATGCCACAGTCATAGTTTCCTATACCTGCCTGAATTACAAATCCGACGTACCAAGGCTGACCACGTTCAGCGAAAGTTTCCGGATTGCAGAGGTAGCCGGCAGAATCGCCTGTTTCTATTCCGGTATGAGAGCCAAGACCGTAAAGCTGTGAGTACTTTGTGATGTTGTCTATACCAAGACGGCTTGAAAGTTCATAAAAGTAGCAGTTGCATGATACCTGTATGGCACGTCTTGTGGAAAGATAGCCGTGTGTTCCGGTACATGAAAAGGTAGAGCCGTGAAAGTTATACCAGTGACCGCAGTAAAGTGAAGTTCCAGCGTCTACAATGCCCTCATTAAGTCCGGCGGTAGCTGTAACCGTCTTGAAAGTAGAACCCGGACGGTATAAACCATACGTACAGCGGTTTAGAAGAGGGGAGTCTTCATCATTTAGGAGGTCTTCATAGTTTACGGCATAGTCTTTCAGGTTGTAGGTGGGAGCGGTAGCCATGCCCTTTACAGCACCTGTCTTT
The DNA here is from genome assembly GCA_023667045.1 of Ruminococcus flavefaciens. Taxonomy (GTDB): domain Bacteria; phylum Bacillota; class Clostridia; order Oscillospirales; family Ruminococcaceae; genus Ruminococcus; species Ruminococcus flavefaciens_AC. The sequence continues at coordinate 75,333 of JAMPAU010000004.1, forward strand.
GCGTCAAGTACAACTATTGCACCTTTGTGTACGTTGGTGAGATGCCAGTTGGTGTTTATGCTCTGGAAATTATCAAGAAAATTGTCAAGTATGCCTTGAAGTTTAAGCTGATAAGCACCGTCAACTGTAAGTTTCACGGTACTGCCGGAATTTGTCTCGCTTATGGTTTTCACTGACGAGACAGCACCGTCTTTTACTGATATTTCCTCAATGCCGTTCTGACCTCTCAGTTCAGTTTCCATAGCACTTTCTATACCGCTTTTTCCGAGAGTGTCGTTGAGCTTATAGCCTTTTGCACGGAGTTCGTCGTATTCTTCTGCATATATAGGACCTACTGTACCTATTTCATGCGGTAAAATATCTCCTCTTTCGATACGTCTTTCCGAAATGTCAACTGCTTCAATGCCGTGATAAAGGTTTCCGAGTTCTTTCATTTCCGTGACTGTCTGTGGGGTGACATCTTCGGCAAGCACAAGGTCGTTGCTATAGGAAAATTCCTTGTCAATCATATCATAACGCATACCGGCTATGATACGCTTTTCCCTTGCTGTGTAGCTGTCGGAAATTTCATAGTCTGAAATAAGCTTGTCAATGCAGTTTTCGGCTGAGGCATAGACGTTGAGGTGTAGCTTTTCACGCACTTCCGAAACGTCTTCCTCTGTAAACTCATACGGTTCTGTCATTGTTATCGGTAGACTTTCCTTGAATTTATAGCTGTGTCCGAGCAGAGCCATATAGACATTTATGAGAACTTCATTTCCCTCTGACAAGTTTTCCGGAAAAAAAGCCTTTTGCAGAACTATATCACAGTGTTTGTCATTAGTGACAAGCAGATTGCCGTTAAAGTCCACGATTTCGCCACGTGTTGCCTTTACTTCTTTCTGATATACAAGAGTGTCGTCGCTTTCTTGAGTTTCCTCGATAGTATCACCGCCGACTACCTGTAATTTCATAAGTCGCATTGAACTCCATACAACCGCAAGAACAACCAACGCCACTATTAAAACAGATTTTATTGTTTCTGATAATGTTTTTATACAAATCACTCCTTTCAGAGAAACAACAGTACTGCTGGATTTTTTAATGCTGTTCGCCGGATTTTATAGTTTCCTCAATAGTGAGGTGAGTTTTCGGCATAAGAAAATGATTTATTATCTTCAACAGCAGACACATGAAAACAGAAGATATTACCGTATACGCCCATATTTTGAGTGTATAGTCTGTGAATATCATTTCGTGGTTTTCATAGTTCCATATTTCATAGTAGAATTTATAGTCAAGCAGACACTGTATGTATGAAAAAACAGCAGAAATAAATATAAAGCTTACGAATTTATCTCTTAGGTAGTATTCAAATATCAGTGAAGTTATTATGCAGAAAACAGTCAGCAGTATGGCATTATAGCCGAAAAGTTTTTCACAGCTTACGTCAGTCAGAAAACCGCATACTGCACCGGTCACGGCAGAAGCAAGGATATTATTGTTGACAGCGATATACAGGGCAGTCGGAACAAGTATCATAGGTTTAAGCCATGTGCCAGAGGTCATGAATATGAACCCGAAATATATTATTACATAATATATCAGCCACCTTACAGTTGTTTTTATATAAAGGAGACGTTTTTCACGTGTGGCTTTAATCCTCATCAGCATTCCCCCTTTTGCCTGTGAAATTAGTGATTACAAAGACCGATTCAAGCTTTGTCACGTCAACGCACGGCTCTACTTCTGCACAGGCTGAAAGACCGTTTGAATCCATATCCACGCTTTTAACCTTGCCGACTGAATAGCCTTTAGGGAAAAGTCCGCTCGAACCGTCGGTTATGAGCAGGTCGTTTTTCTTTAGGGTGTTGTCGGTACGCAGATGTATTAGGCGTGTCATGCCGTCTGACGCTAACTTTACTGAACCCTCAATTATGCCGGAATCTTCATCGCATGATTTGGATTTTACAGCTATAGAAAGGTCGGGTGAAAGGATAGTCCGCACGGTAGTGACGTGTTCAGAGACTTCTATAGTTATTCCTACAATTCCCTCAGCGGTTGCCACCGGACAGTACGGTTCAATACCGTCTGCTGAACCGACGTTTATTGTGAACGATTTAAAGGGGTCATTTGTTACATAGCTAAGAATTTTGCAGAACCTTGATGTTGTCAAATCGGGGTGGGCTTGTTTTATTCCTATCAGCATACGGAGTTCTTCGCATTCAATTTTAAGTGATTCGTAATCTGTAAGCTGTTCCTGTAGTTTCATGATTTCTTCTTTCAGTGACTGGTTTTCATCATATATTTCTTCAGCACGTTCAAGCTTATCCATAGAGCCTTCTATCTTCATGCTTATGCTGTTGGAAATACTCCTGAAAGGTTTTGAGACTGTATTTATTATTGACTTTCCGGAAACAGAATATCCGCCCTTTGTTACAGAGTAGACCATTACTCCCACAAGAAAGGCAATGAATGCAAGCAGAACTTTAAACCGCTTGCTTTTGAAAAATTCACGCATAAACGCCCTCCTCAGTAATACCGGATATTTTCGGTGAGAGCGTCCTGATAGTCGTTGATATTTTCGAGGATTTTTCCCGTACCCTCTGCGACACAGTCAAGGGGATATTCGGCGATATATACAGGTATGCCGGTTTCACGGTTTATAAGGCGGTCTATGCCTCTCAGCAAGGCACTTCCTCCGGATAGGGTTATGCCGTTTTCGATTATATCAGCGGAAAGCTCCGGCGGTGTTTCTTCGAGGGTAGATTTTATAGCGTCAACAACTCTTGACAGCGGTTCAACGAGAGCGTCACGGATTTCTGCCGAGTTCACGACTATGTTTTCCGGCAGACCGTTCAGTAGATTTCTGCCTTTTATTTCCATTGAGGCTTCCTTTTCATTCGGAAATGCCGAACCTATTTCGAGTTTCATATTTTCGGCGGTAGGTTCGCCGATAAGCAGATTGTATTTTTTCTTGATGTAATTTATAATGGCGTTGTCAAATTCATCTCCGGCACATCTTATTGAGCGTGATGCAACTATACCGCCCATAGATATTACAGCGACCTCACTTGTACCTCCGCCTATGTCAACAATCATACTGCCGGATGGAGAGTTAGTCGGCAGTCCTGCCCCGATAGCCGCCGCCATAGGTTCTTCTATTATAAGTACATTGTTTTTATTTGCACCTGCTTTTTTGCAGACCTCACGCACGGCACGCCTTTCAACAGCTGTCACGCCCGACGGCACGCATATTATGACGTTTGCCTTTGTGAAAATAGTTCCCTTTAGAGCTTTTTTTATAAACTCCTGCAACATTGTTGTAGCTATATCAAAGTCAGCTATAACGCCGTCTTTCAGAGGTCTTACGGCAACTATCGAGCCGGGAGTTCTTCCTATTATTTCCTTAGCTTCTTTTCCGACATAACGGCACTTGTCTGTACGGGTATTAACGGCAACAACAGACGGCTCTCTTATTATTATCCCTTTTCCTCTCAGATAGACAAGCGTATTTGCAGTCCCTAAATCTATACCAATATCCTTTGTAAACATTCTGCACTCCTTAACTTCTGTATATTCAGCTTTTTATATTTTTTTAATTCACAACAATATTATTATATCACCAAAACCGGATACAGACAATAAGTTTAAAGCAGAAATCCGGATTTACAGAAAATTTGTAAAAACATGAAAACAAAATAAACCGAATGAACAGAAAAACTGTAAAATTTTCTGAAAAAATCCGGTTTTTAGTATATATTACGGAATAAGTTTCGGAGCGGTCTTGTAGTATACAAAGAGTGCCACAAGAACCATAAGCAATTGTGCAATGCTTATACTGAAACTGAATCCGATTGTTATAGTAATTATTGTAAAGTCAATAAGCGGTTTGTCGGCAGGAAATGTAAAACCGCCCGAATATGCGAGCCAGTTCATTGATTCGCTCATTGACGCTCTGTCGGCAATAAGAGAGCCTACTACTATGCCTCCTATTATCAGCAGTATAAGATATAAGACTTTTTTCATTGTATTCTCCAGTCTGCCTGAAGGCGTTTTATTTTATACCGGACGAGCCGAAGCCGTTTTCACCCCGTCCGGTATCGGAAAGATAGTCGCTGACCTCGATTTCCGGAATTATTATTCTTGTCGGAATAAGCTGTGCAATTCTCATGCCGTTTTCCACAATGAAAGGCTTTTTTCCATTATTTATAAGCGGAATAAACCACTCACCACGATAGTCGCTGTCCACCACGCCCACACAGTTTGCAAGCGTAACGCCGTACTTTGTAGCAAGTCCGGAGCGTGCATATATAAGCAGAGCTATGTCAGTTTCGTCGGGTTCAGCAGTAATTCCGGTAGGTATCATTTTTATTTCGCCGGATTCAAGAGTTATCGGTTCGTCGAGACAGGCACATACGTCAAGCCCTGCACTTCCAGCGGTAGCCCTTGACGGTATAACGGCTTTTTCGTTAAGTTTTTTAAAAGTTATTTTCATAATTCAATTAATTCCTCCCATTGAAGTATCTGATTCCCAGCTTGTAGGTCTGACAGTGCAGATTTCTTCAATGTTTGCGTTTTCTATGTCATGAATCATTTTCAAAACATTCTCCTTACTGCAATCTTTAAGCAGAATATACAGAATCTGATTGTCATACGTCGGCGGTGTAGCGTCAAGTACAGTGTCAATATTTTCCACACCTTTGAAATCCTCAGCAGTCCATATGCGTTTAGGATATTGCTTTTTCGTGGTTACAACTACCACGTAATCAACAAAGACATCATTAATAGTAGATGTACACGGTTTGAACTCATCTGAACCGTTAAGAAACTCCTTTTTCATCATACAAAGGTCAAAGACATCGAGTATGCCGTCTTCACAGAAGTCAGCAGACTGACAGTTATTCAGCGTGACATCTTTTCCCATAAGCCAGCTCTGAAACAATGTGACATCAGCAATATTGAATCTGCCGTCAGCATTGACATCTCCCATAACGTCTGCATTGACAGCCATTCCGGTTATGCTAACAGCGGATAAAACCGCCAACATGACAGCAACAGTTATTTTTTTTAAAATTTTTTTCATTATTGTACACCTCTGTAGTAAAGTCCTCTGGTTATGTTTCCGGACGGCTTTTTTACCGAAAGAATTTCTTTCACCTGTCCGGCGTTTTCGTTATGGAGCATGACGACTGCAAAAGATATATTTTTAAAACTTTCCAGTCTGTCAATCATATAGAGACAGTCCGGATTTAGTATTTCGGTATAGTCCGGTGAACACATAACAGGAAATTCACGCCCTGTGCGGTCTGTTATGTGTCCGGAGCATTTTTTACAGCCGATTTCGTTTTTTATGGGACAGTTTCTTGTCAGCATGAGGGGGATTTTTCCGTATGCAAGTACACCCATAGGCAAATCAGTACGGATATTGTTTATCTGCTGTAATTTCAGTTCAGGCGAAAAAATAAAGTCCTCAAGACCGAGAGTTTTCATATAGCCGGCACTGAAAGAGTTGAAGATATTCAGCGTGAAGTTTCCATGCAGTTTAAAGCCGAGTTTTTTTCCTATGGCTATTCCGTCAAGGGTATGGCACATAATGCGGTTAATGCCGAATTTTTCCTTTATTGTTCTGAGTGCGGAAATAGTCTTTTCCTCGTCCGCTATGAAACGTGGGGTAGAGAGTATTATTTTTTCGCTGTATTCTGAAAGTTCCGATATAATGGATTCGGATATACTCATAATAGGGGAAATTATGATATATTCAGACATATCAACCGCTGTTTTTGCCTGTTCGGTATTCCGGCAGAAAGTCCGTATGCGTACTTTTTTAGGCGGAGCAGGTTTTTCCGGAAGTGACGGTTTATAGTCTGTTATGGTCTTTCGGGGAGTGCTTGCAGAAATTATCGTTTCAGTAAGTTTTCCGGTGAGTTCACGGCGTATTTCGTTTAATTTTCCAGCCGGAACTATCAGACCGTCGTCAATATCGGCGGTTATTTTTCCGACAGTATAGACAGTATCGCCAAGTTTTGAGAGCTGTTTTGTCAGCGTTTCAAAGTCAGTGGGACGGTTTAATGCGTTTTCCGGAGTACTGCCGGTTGCTGTAACTGAAATGCCGTTGCACTCTGCCTTTACCTTTACCGGAAGACCCTGTTTTATTTCTGCATGGAAGTCCACAGTAAATACTTTTCGCTCATGCCTGTAAATCTCATGTACTTTCGGTATAAGGGACTGTGCCGAGATTACATCTTCTTTTTCACGAGTTCCGAACATATTGTTACGTTTTCCAGTGAAGTAGCCGTCTGTGAAACCGCTCCGTGAAAAAATCCCTTTTATGAAGTCCATATCGGGAGCTTGTCCGTCAAGAGCCTTGCGGAGTTCGTTCACGGCAGAGGCGACATATTCCGGACGTTTCATTCTGCCCTCTATTTTGAGCGAATCAATGCCGGAAAGTTCCTCTGCACACGGAATCAGCGAAAGGTCTTTCAGCGAAAGGGCAGAAAAATTCTTATTTCCGCAGGCAGAAAACGGCAGACGGCAGGCTTGTCCGCAACAGCCACGGTTTGCAGAGCGTGAGCCTATCATAGCCGACATATAGCACTGTCCGGACACTGACATACACAAAGCACCATGCACAAATATTTCTGTTTCTATGCCTGTCTGAGTGATTTTTTCAATGGTTTTCCTGTCAAGTTCACGTGCCGGAACTACTCTCTCCCAGCCGAGACTTTTTAAGAGTTCAGCACCTACCGCCGTATGCACGGACATCTGTGTTGAACCATGAAGTACAGCCTCCGGAACACATCTTCTGATAAGTTCCGCACAGCCCCAGTCCTGTACAATGTAAGCGTCAACTCCGGCTTTTGCGGAAGACTTTATATACTCGCAGAAGTCAGCCGTCTCATCGTCGGAAATTACAGTATTTACAGCAAGATAAATCTTTGCACCATACCTATGGCACTCACGGACGGCGTTAACAAGTTCAATGTCATCAAAGTTTATCGCACTGTTGCGTGCAGAAAAACGTTTACCGCCTATGTATACCGCACCAGCACCGGAACGCAGAGCAGTACAGAGGGTTTCCATACTGCCGGCAGGTGCAAGAATTTCGATATTTTTCATCAGATGCTGTCTCCGAGCTGTTTCAGCTTGACCATGCTTTCAAGCTGTGCGATTTTTGATTTAAGCACTTCTATTTCCTTGAGTGCCGCATCACGTTCAATGCGTGACTTTCCTGCCTCATCAACGTATTCTTTGGTCTGGTTGCGTATGCTGTCGAGGTGCTGGTTTGCTTTGTTGAGGTCGTCAACAAGGCTGAGTGCAACCATTATTGCAGCGTCATACGGTGAAGAACCGCTTTTTGAGTTGAGAATTTCATTGATTTTTGCCTCCAGTACTCTTGCGAGAGCAAAGACATAGTTAGGGGACTCGGAGGTTTTAAGCTTGTACTCCTTACCGCAGATAATTACTTTTACATCATTAAGCATTCTGATATTTTCCTTTCCTTGCATATTGGCTATTCTACATTATACAACATTTTCCGGCAATATGGAATAGCCTTAAAAAAATATTATCTGTAATAGCGTTTCAGACCTATTACACGTCCGAGTATTTCAACGTCGTCAAGAATAATCGGTTGCATTGAGTCGTTTTCCGGCTGAAGACGAAATTTCTTTTCTTCCTTGAAAAAACGCTTTACAGTGGCTTCCTCGTGGTTTATCAAGGCAACAACTATATCGCCGTTTTCAGCGTATGTGGTTTTCTGTACGATGACAATATCTCCGTCAAAGATTCCGGCATTTATCATGCTTTCACCTCTTATTTTCAGTGCGAAAAGCTCGCTGGGGTTTACGTCGGGTACTTCAAATCCTACATAGCCGGTAATATCCTCGATTGCTGTGATAGGCAGACCGGCAGTTACCGTGCCTATTACCGGAACAGAAGTTATAGTGCTGTTCGGAAGTTTAAGAGAGCGGTTTATGCTTCCTGTTTTTTCAATCAGACCTGCATTGACGAGGTTATTTATATATCGGTGTGCAGTGGACGTGGACTTAAAACCCATAGCGTCCATTATCTCCCTTACAGACGGGGATATACCGTCACTGAGACGGCTTTTTATATAGTTAAAAACGGCTATTTCCTTATCCTTTGGCATATTAGTTCTCCTCTCCTGAAAGTTTTTTAAGAATCATCTTTGCGATTTTGTAAGCGTCTCCGCAACCGAGAGTTATAACAAGGTCGCCCTCTTTAGCGTTTTCACAGATGTAATCGCATATCTGTCCGAAGTTAAAATATTTTCTTTCGTCGGTCCATTCGGCTGTCTCGTCCTGTGGAAACCATATACAGTCCGGAATTTTTTCAGCGAGATGACGTGTGAATATTCCGAAAGTATTTTTTTCACGGCTACCGAAAATGTCGGTCAGCACGGCATGGTCGGGGATTTGCAGAACCCTTGCGAAATCGTCAAGCAGAATCTGTGTGCGTGAGAATGTGAAAGGCTGAAATACTGCCCATACCTTATTGAAACCCATTCCCATAGCGGAAGTAAGTGTAGCTTCAAGTTCTGTGGGGTGGTGGGCGTAATCGTCAACAACAGTTATGCCCTTTTCATAGCCGAGTTTTTCAAAACGCCTTTTTGCTCCTCTGAAATCTCCCAGACCTTTACGGCAGTTTTCCGGAGATATGCCGAGTTCGTTCACGACTGCTACAGAGGCAACGGCGTTGAGGATATTGTGATTTCCGGCAACGTGCAGATTTATGGTAACGACGTACTCACCGCTGTGGTAAACATCAAACTGTGTTTCAAGTCCGGAAATCTTTTTTATATTGTCGGCGTACCAGTCATTTTTGCTTGAAAGTCCGAAAGTGATTATTTTCTTGTCAAGACCGTCAACGGCTTTAAGGGTGTTTTCGTCGTCGCCGTTTACTATCAGTACTTTTGAAGTCATTCCGGCAAACTTTCTGAATGAAGCTATAACGTTTTCGAGAGTGCCGAAATAGTCAAGGTGGTCTGCATCAATATTAAGGATAACCGAAATATCCGGAGAGAGTTTTAGGAAATGGTCTTCAAACTCGCACGACTCGCACACAAGTATATCGCTTTTTCCGGCAATGCCACTGCCGTTTATGCATGGTAGTTTACCGCCTATATATGCCGAGAGGTCAGTTCCGGCAGTATAAAGAATCTGAGTAATCATTGACGTGGCAGTAGTCTTGCCGTGAGTACCGGAAACGCATACGGCGTTATTGTACCAGCCGGTTATGATTCCGAGAAGTTCAGCCCTTTCCAGAACAGGCACACCGCTTTTTCTTGCCTCCATGAGTTCGGGGTTATCTTCCATGATAGCGGCAGTGTGTATGATAAGGTCAGCCCCTTTGATATTTTCGGCACGCTGTCCTATAAATACTTCAATGCCCATTTTCCTTACGGCTTCGAGGGTTTCCGTTTCATTGTTGTCTGAGCCTGTCAGAAAATACCCCTGTGAATGAAGTATCTGTGCGAGTGGGTACATTCCTGAACCGCCTATACCTATGAAGTGAATATGCTTTTTGTTTTTTAAAATATTTGTATCCAAAATCTATCACCTTTCATATTTTTTTGTTTAAATATAAAAATCTCTTGATTTTTGAGAGATTATACGTTATAATAATTATAGAGAAGTTTTTTCTCTGTGACCTATTAACATAAGGAGGTTAATCAAATGGAAATTACAGATGTAAAAATAAGAAAAATTATGTCTGAAAGCAGACTCAAGGCAGTAGTTTCGATTACTATTGACGATATGTTCGCCGTACACGACATAAAAGTGGTGCAGGGCGATGAACGTCTTTTCGTTGCTATGCCGAGCAGAAAGGACGAAAACGGTGTTTTCCGTGATATAGTCCACCCGATTTCAGCTTCATCAAGAAAAGTCTTTGAGGACGTTATTCTTGAGGCTTACAGCAAACAGCTTGCTATGATTGAAGCAGAAAACGAATCCGCACCGGAAGAAACCACTGAGGAATAATCTCCTCACAGCCTGCCATTATGGCAGGCTTTTTTTATATTCCGAGAATCCTTGCGGTTTTCAGTATGGCTATCTGAGTTTTTGCGTCTTTTATTTTTCCGTCCATGACAAGCTGTACGGCATCGGCAAGCGGTATTTTTTCTACATCAAGAAATTCATCATCATCAAGGTGCTGTTTTTCATAGTGCAGACCCTTTGCAATATAAACGTGTATCACTTCGGTATTATATGCCGGAACGGGATAAATTTCCCCGATGTAGATATATTCAGTGCAGGTACAGCCTGTTTCTTCGAGAAGTTCACGCTTACCGCATTCATAGTGGCTTTCGCCCTTTTCGAGTTTGCCGGCAGGGATTTCGGTTGTTACCTCGCCGAAAGGATAGCGGAACTGTTTCACCATAAAGATTTCATTGTTTTCCGTAACCGGAATAACACATACTCCGCCATGATGAAGAAGTACGTCACGGATTGCGGTTTCGCCGTTTTCGAGTTCGGCGGTATCATGGATAATCGTAAAAATCTTTCCTTCATAGACGGTATCGCTTGTAAGTCTTTTTTCCTGTAAATGCATACTTAAACCTCCTTGTTTTTTCTGATAAGTTCGTTGCAGTAATCGCTGTGGGCTTTTATTCTGTGACATGAATCATAGTCATAGCAATGAGTAATTTTATAATTGTCAATCCGGCGTTTTCTTGTGCAGATAATCATATATACTGCAAGAATAACAATTCCGGAAATACTTATAATCATGCCTGCTGTAAGTGCCGGAGTTCTGTAGCGGAAAACTATTTTATTTTTTCCTGTCTCACCCTTTACAGCCATGAATCCGTATGAGACTTTTTCAACGTCAACTGGTTTGCCGTTTACCTCAGCAGACCAGCCCGAACTATACGGCACACTGAAAAATACCAGTCCGTCATTGTCAAGGGTTATTTCAGATTCAAAGCCCTTTGAATCATACCGGAATGTCTCAGACGCATTTTTCTGACGTTCAAGACATATTTCTTCATAGTCCTTTTTGCTCAGTGCAGATACTTCAGAAATTTCAGTTTCTTTCATAATATCAGAATACTTTTCAGCCTGTTCACTGTCAAGGACAAGCGAGTGTATAAGAGTTTTTTCACGGGTTTCGGCACTTTTGTTTTCAAAATTTTCTTCTGTCACGTAACTGTTAAAAGCCATGCCCATAGGTATATAGAGCTTGTTTTCGTAAATTTCAAAATAGTCATTTTCGTCAACAAGTTCAAATCCGGGCAATTCTTCGGGGATATTTACGTTTTCACTGTTACTGTCTTTGTACTGATAGTAGTATTTTACAGAAAACAGCCCTCTGAGAGTATAGTGTGTCTTGTCGGGGCGTGAAGCAACGTCTCTCTGTACGTTTACTTCCGGATAGAAGTTCATTATTGAACTCTCTACAACGCTCTGAAATGCTCTCATTGACGGCAGACCCCATATCATAGGGTAGTTGTCACGGTCTTCTGATATATCTATTCTGAAAAAATTATCCTCTGAGACGTTTTCATAAACGCTGTCACCGCCCTTTATGGCAGAGTTGATATAGTCTTTGGCAGAGTTAGGCGTAACAGCACCATATACTACAGCACATACCACGCATATCACAGAGGCTATAGACACAGACCACACAGAAAGTCTTTTATAGTGGAAATTTCTTCTCTTTCTGTAAAAGATATAGCCTGTCATTATAAGAAATCCTACAGCAATTAGGAGAGTGAGCCAAACGTACAATATATCTCTTGGCATAATAAAGAATAAAACTTCTTCTTCTTTCTTTTCCGGAAGACATGATATTATCCCGAAAGCTATCAGCATACTGGCACATATCTTTATTGCAGGTGACGGGTCGGCGTTTTCGTCATCAAGGGTCTGTGCAGTCATCATGGCAAAAATCAGAATCGGCATATAATACCACCTTGCATAGTATGAGGCGTTAAACATATAGAATGCACTGTTAAGGATTGGTATAAATGCACAGACTATGCATACAAGCGAAAGTTTTACAGCCCAGTGTTTTTTGCGTGTACGCATGAATGTTATCACTCCGACCATTGAGAACAACGGCAGATAACCGCCTATTGAAGACCAGCGGGCATTGTCGGAATTGAAAAGATTAGGTCTTGCCGGAACGTCTACAGGCATGAAGAAAGTCTGTATAATTCTTGCGATTCGTGTCTTGTCGTTGTAAAGCACCATAGACTGTCCGTAGAGGTGTTCACTTACACGGTAGTTTCCCATAATGGAGACGGCAGTAGGCAGAAGAACAACACAGGCTATCATAGTACCGGCTACAGCTTCGAGGAGTAACAGCCAGAATTTTTTCCATGAGGTGTGGAAGTCGGGGCATTTCATTCTGAAAAGATAATATATTATTAAGAATACAGCCTGTCCGGTGAAGAAGTAGTAGTTTACAAAAGCCATAAGAGAGACAGTCAGTGCAAAAATACCCTTGCGGTTGTTGTTGATGTTTTCTTCCATAGCTATGAGCATAAGCGGAAACAGTGCCGTAACGTCTTGAAAGTGATTGAAGAAGATATTATATACCTGAAATCCCGAAAAGGCATATAGCATAGCTCCCACAAGTGCCATATTCTTACTGCGTACAAACCGCCGTATGTATGCATAGGCAGTCAGAGTGGCAACGCCGTGCTTTAGGGCAAGCAGAAAAGGCAGTGACAGTGTGACAAGCGAGCGTGGAAGAATTGTAGACAGCCAGAAAAACGGACTTCCTATTAAGTAAAATGAATAAGAAGTCATTAAGTCTGAGCCTAAGTCCGTGTACCAGTTCCAGCCGAACTGACCGTTACGTACAGCGTCGTTGGCAAGATTATAAAAAGGTATCTGCTGGGCGTTGAAATCTCCGTAATATATAAAGTAACCGCCGTCCGCAATCATTATCGGAATGACTGAAATAAGCAGACAGAAAAATCCCATAAGAAAAGCCGTAAGGTATTTTTCATTTGTATGCCGTGTGAAAGAGCGAGTTTTTTCTGACATTTTAAAATTGCCTCCGATACTGGAAAATATAACATAGACTAATTATAACATATCCGCTGTAAAAATAAAAGTACTTTTTTCAAAAAAATAATGCACAATAAATAAATTTAAGAAAATATTAAAATAATGTGGCAATTGGTGGAAATCTGTGGTATAATTATTATTACGCTGAAAATATTATATGAAAGGTATGAGAGAATGTCGGTTTATCTTGATAATGCCTCGACTACAAAGCCATGCAGAGAGGCAGTTGAGGCGGTTATGGAGACGGTTACGGAAAATTTCGGCAATCCGTCTTCACTGCACAGGGCAGGTCTTAATGCACAGCTTGCTGTAGACAGGGCAAGAAAAATAATAGCAGGTTCGGTAGGTGCTGACACAGGGGAGATATATTTTACGTCCGGAGCAACGGAGAGTAATAACCTTGCACTGAGGGGTGCTATGGGTGCTTACGGTAAAAGAAAAAACAAAGTAGTTGTTTCTTCGGTGGAACACGCTTCAGTGGACGAGACTGTTTCCGCACTGGAAAAACAGGGCTTTGAGACTGTCCGTATAAGTCCACGTGAAGACGGTCGCTTTTATCTGGAAGACTTTCTGAATGTATGTGACGAAAAAACCTGCATAATAAGCATGATGCTTGTAAACAACGAAACAGGGCATATACTTCCGGTAGGCGAGACTTTCAAGGCAGTGAAAAAGCGTTTTCCGGAGATAATCACCCACTGCGACTGCGTACAGGGCTATATGAAAGTTCCGGTAAACGTGAAAAATCTCAGTGCGGATATGATTTCACTTAGTGGTCACAAGATACACGCCGTCAAGGGTGTCGGTGCTTTATACATTAAAAAAGGTATACGTGTAACGCCCGTTGTTACCGGCGGACATCAGGAAAAGGGAATACGTTCCGGTACTGAAAGTGTACCGCTTATATCGGCTTTTGGTTCGGCAGTGGAAAAGTACGCTCCTACCATTGCAGAACGCTATGAAAAAGTCTCCGGACTGAAAAGACATCTCCTTGACGGATTGTTAGAAATAGACGGCGTGACGATAAATTCTCCGGAAAACGCTTCGCCTTACGTCGTGAATATATCAGCCGGAAAGCGTTCTGAAATAATGTTGCACTTCATGGAACAGAAAGAAATATACGTTTCAAGCGGTTCGGCGTGTTCAAAGGGACAGCAGAGCGGTGTGCTGGGACAGTTTGGCATAAAGGGAAAAAACGCTGACAGTGCCTTGCGTATCAGCATGACCGCCGATACAACTACAGAAGAACTTGATGTATTTATAGACGCTCTCCGTGAGGGCATGGAAAAAATAAGAGGTTAATTAAAGAAAGGATTTTTGATTATGAAAGAAATTGTACTTGTAAAATATGGTGAAATGGTTCTCAAGGGACTGAATAAAAAGTCTTTCGAGGATATGCTTACAAAAAACATAAAACGCCGTCTGAAAAGTTTAGGACATTTTCAGCTTACGTCGGCACAGTCAACAACATATATCACACCGCTTGACGACAATGCGGATTTGGAGGAAGTAGTTGACCGTGTGGGTAAGATTTTCGGTATATCTGCACTGTGCCGTGCTTGCATATGCGAAAAGGATTTCGGCGATATAACAGAAAAAAGCCTTGAATACCTCAATGAAGTTCTCAGCGGAGCTAAGACTTTCAAGGTAAATGCAAAGCGTTCAGACAAGGCATTTCATATGAAGTCGCCGGAAATATGTGCTGAACTCGGCGGTATACTGCTTGAAAAGTTCCCGAACCTTACTGTTGACGTAAAAAATCCGGAAGTTACAGTTACCGTTGAAATCCGTGATACAAACGCTTACGTCCATGCCGAAAATATAAAGGGAGCAGGCGGTCTGCCGGTGGGAAGCAGTGGAAAGGCAATGCTGTTATTGTCGGGTGGTATAGACAGTCCGGTTGCCGGATATATGATGGCAAAAAGAGGCGTACACATTTCGGCTATACATTATGTAAGTCCGCCGTATACTTCCGACAGGGCATTGATGAAAGTAGAGCAGTTATGCGAAAAACTCACCGACTATTGCGGTGGTGTAGCATTTTTCTGTGTGCCTTTCACTGAGATACAGGAGGCTATAAAAGACAACTGCCCCGAAGAATATTTCACTATTATAATGCGTCGTCTTATGATGGAGATAGCACAGAGAATATGCGAAAAGGACAACTGCCTTGCCTTGATTACCGGCGAGAGCGTGGGACAGGTTGCAAGCCAGACCATGTCGGCTATAGCCTGTACTGACGCAGTGTGCAGAATACCTGTATTCCGTCCGCTTGTGGGTATGGATAAGACAGAGATTATCGAGATTGCACGAAAGATAGATACTTTTGAAACTTCCGTGCTTCCGTATGAGGATTGCTGTACTGTATTCACGCCACGCCACCCGAAAGTAAGACCTTTACTTTCTGATGTTGAAAAGGCTCAGAATAATTTTGACTTTGAACCGCTTATACAGAAAGCCGTTGAAAATACTGAAATGAAGACCTTTACTTATTCAAAGTAAGGTGTCGGAAATGTGAATATATATCAGCGAAATGTGTGAAATATGTGATAATAAATCCTGCTGTGAATAATGCTTTTGTTTAAGATATACAAAAAACGGGTATTAAAAAATTACTGAATGGTTATTGTAATGAATGTTATTTCCATAACCTTGACAAGCAGGCGTGATTTGCTGTAAAATATATATTACAATAAGAATAAAATTTCTTGCCGGTAGAGGAGATTTAATCTGATGAAAGATAATTTGAATGATGTTATTCCTGAAAGCACTCAGGATAAAAATGATAAACTTAATGAAATTCTTAATTCGGTAGACAGCAAATTACAGCCGGAAAGTAATGTTTCCAGCTGGGAAGATGAGCTTACTTCAGTTATCGAAAAGCGTTCTCATAAATCGGATATTGAAGAAATCCTCAGTGAGATTTCCTCAGAGCCGGAAAAAGAAATATCTGCTCCGGAAGTGGCAGACGAGGAATTTCAGCAGAATGACGTGCAGGAACTTGTCTCTCAGATTACTGTAGGAAAAAAAGTCAGCGAACTTAGTGAACAGAAAAAAATGCTTGCCGAAGAAAATGAAAAGCCGTCTGAAACTTTGGAAGAAGTTACAGAGAATACGAAAACAGCAGAAGAATCTGATAATACTGTTGATACTGTACAAGAAGTTACAGAAGAACCGGCAGTACAGGAAAATCCGGAAGTTCACAGCGAAACACCAACAACTGAAGATGTTTCCGGTCAGGAAAAGGCACAGACACTTGTATATAATGTACCACGCAGAAAAGCACCGGAGAGTGTTGTTCGTGCTACTGTTGCAAGTACTCCTGTGGCACAGGTAAGAAAACCTGTAAAGAAAATAGTAAGGGTTGACAAAGCTAAATCTTCTGAACCCCATAAGCCCGAACAGCCTGTTAAAAGAAACATTCCGGAGCAGGCACGTGTCAATATGAGGAATGAAAAGAATATCCCGAAACAGAAAAAGAAAAAGTCTGTTAAGGAAAAATTTATTGATTTATTCCCTCAGAAACAAGACCCCGCTCTTGAAAAAGTCCGCAAGGTTGTTTTTATGTGTTCGATATGTGCTATAGTAGTGTGCGGTTATATGGTCGGGGATTATTATATTGACCTCGGAAAGAGTAAAAGCCTTCACGACGAAATCGAAAGTATATATGAACCTTATAATCCTCCGGTACAGGCACAAAATGTAGCAACTATTTACGAGCCGGACTATGAACGTACTTACACTATGCTTGACGGTGCAAAGAAACTTCTTGACATGAACCCCGATGTAGTAGGTTATATAACTATCCCTAATACTCCGGTGGCAAATCCTGTTATGCAGTCGGGTGATAATTCAAAGTACCTTGACCAGAATATAAACGGCGACAGTTCAAGGGCAGGTGAGCTTTTCCTTGACTACAGAAATAACTTTGACAGGGTAGTTGACGGTAAACTAAGCGTTGCCAATTCCGACAATCTTGTTATTTATGGTCACAATATGAAAAACGACGAGATGTTTGGCAGTCTTAAATATTATCAGCGTAACTATAATTACTATAATGATAATCCTGTTATCTATTTGAACTCCAACTATGAATGCTATACATATAAAATATTCTCATACTTTATCCTTGACGCTCTCGACGAATCGGAAACAGCTTACGACTGCTGGAATAAGTTTGATTTCGACGACGAGGAAGATTTCTATAATTTCGTGAATGAGGCAAAAAAGAGAAGTCTCGGTCTTAATGATGTTGACGTGAAGTATGGCGACAAGCTTTTGACACTCTCAACCTGCAATACTATTTTAGGTGACAGGGGTCGTCTTATCGTTATGGGAAGACTTCTCAGAGATGGTGAGGACGCAAGACAGGGTACAGAAAAAAATGTGCAGAATGCTAATGTAAAATGGCCCTCTATATATTATCAGCAGAAACCAAATGAAAAATATAATCCAGATGCAGAATTTATTCCGTATGGTCCTAACGAGGAGGAATAATTAATATGAAAATTGCAAAGATTATTTCTATATTTTCGGCGTGCGTGGCGGTAGTGTCCATATCTGCCTCTGTACTCATGATGAGACAGAAAGACGACGATTTTTATATTCCTACTGCTGTCGCCAATGATAACGTTGATGAATACAGTTATGAACCGCAGACAGAAGTATACATACCGGAAGAAACTACTACTGAACAGTCCGAGCCGGAAACGGAAGCAGAAACTGAATATGATTCAATGGACTTTCCGGTTTATGATTATGTGCCGTCCAATTCCGGAATGACAGAACAGGCAAAACTTCTGATGAAACAAAATGACGATGTTGTGGGCTGGCTTAAAATAAACAATACTCAGATTGATTATCCGCTTCTTAAAGACCCTGGAGATATTACCCCAAATACTGGCTATGGCAGTGAGTTTGTTGAATATAATGAATTTTATCTGCACCATAATATGAACAGGCAGTATCTCTTTGAGGGCAATATATACATGGACTGCCGTGATAATTTCGGCAGTGATGAAGACCAGCAGTCCGAAAATATAGTTATTTACGGTCACAATATGCTCAACGGCTCACAGTTTGGTAATCTCCGACTATATAAAGACACAAGCTATTACTGGACAAATCCATTTGTATATCTCAGTTCAAATTACAAAGACTATGAGTATGTTATAGTTTCTTTCTGCATAACAAGCGGAAACGCAGACACGGATTTCAGATACTGGGATATGGAAGAACTCGACACAAAGGCAGATTTCGACTATTACGTGAACAGAATAAAGCGTGACCAGTTGCTTGATACCGGAGTTGACATAAAATACGGCGACAAACTACTTACTCTTTCCACTTGCCATGCCGATGCGGACAATACAAGGTTTATTGTTCTTGCAAGAAGACTGAGGGACGGCGAGATTGCCGGTGATATGTCAACCATACAGAAAACCGCTCCGTTAGTACAGAACCGCAGAAAGACGGTTAAAAAATAACAAGGAGAAAATTATGAAGACAAAGATATTTAAACGCATTCCTGCATTTATGTCCGCAGTGCTGATGTGTTCGGTGGCTGTATGCGGACAGTATGCTTATGCGGTCAGCGAAGATGTGCCGGATATGCCATACAATTACGGCGACCCGTACAATACGGAAGACACTACTGAACCAAATATACAGGAGGATATTCTTACTCCTGTCACAACTGAAGTCTCCGACGGTACTGTAGTTGATATTACTATACCACAGGACGATGAAACGGCTGTCCCTCTTGATACAGCACCGGTACAGTCAAACAGCAGAAAAAAAGCCTCTGTAAAAGACTATGATTCAAGTCTTTCTGCTGTAAGCTATGAATTTTCATATCCGGAATACACGTATGAAGAAGATTTTTCCAACTATACTACCGGTCAGCAGTATGAGCAGGCTAAAAAAGATATGATAGTTTCTTTCCGCACTGCAAACCCTGTTACATCGGTAAAGCGTGACGAAGGTGAAGACCCTGCTCAGTTCGGACACGTAGGGGAAATTCCGGTTCCTCACGAACAGGACGTATCTTCAGATATGTCCGGAGAATTTACCTTTGTGACATACGGCTGGGGTCACGGCGTGGGAATGAGCCAGAACGGTGCGGACTTCTATGCGACATATGCCGGTTGGTCGTATCAGGATATTTTAGCACATTACTACCCGAATACCTACCTTATGAATACAGGTCTCACAGACTATGAAGAACTCACTATTAACGGTGAACCTGCCGGAGATACCGTTTCTGTTGTAGCACAGATTGTAAACAGGGAAATCGGCGGTTCTATGAACTATGAGGCTATAAAGGCACAGGCTGTTGCAGTATATACGTACCTAAAATATCATGACGACGACTCAGCAGACCTTCTCGGCAAGCCCGACCCTCCGCAAGTTGTCATTGACGCTTGCACGGACGTTCTCGGTGAAGCCCTCTACTACAACGGCAGTTACGCCCTCACTATGTTCTCTGCCTCAACAGGCGGTTGCACTGCAAACTGCGGTGAGGTATTCTATGCTGATATTCCCTATCTGATAAGCGTGCCGAGCGATTACGACGAACTTTATGACCCGCACTACGGCACGGTTACATATTATCCTGCATCTGAGGTTAAAAGGCTTATCGAGGCTGAATATAAGATAACACTTTCCGACGACCCTGGAAACTGGATTCAGCCGACATACTCCACACAGACAGGATACGTTACAGATGTAAATATAGACAATCAGATTTCCATAAGAGGATATGAACTGAAATTACTGCTTGACCTGAAGTCTTCAAAGTTCAATCTTACATATACCTATTAAAATATAATAAGTCTTTGGACGTACGGCGTTTTTCTGTCTGTGCGTTCAGGGGCTTATTCGCTTTTTATTCTGTGCGTACAGTTAAAATTTTTATATGGGTAAAATAAATTAATAAATATCGGGAACGTGTGTTCTGTAATTATGCGGTCTTGAATGTTTTTTGGAAATATTACCGGAAAACGCTGTGAAATTTAGGTTGACAATTGTGCATTATTACATCTTGATAATTTGTCTGTTAGGTTGTATAATTAATGTAGGTGAAAAAATTTTTTCGCCTTTAAGTCAGGAGCGTAAAGAGGCAGGACTTTTCATATCGTTTCCGGCATTCTGCTCTTATTATGAAAGTCAGGAGATTTGTTTTATGAAATTCAGTCATGTTCCCGTTATGCTCGAAAAATGTATTGACGGTCTTAATATACGCCCCGACGGTATCTATGTTGACGGTACAGCAGGAGGTGCAGGGCATTCATCTGCTATAGCCTCACATCTCAGTGAAAACGGCAGGCTGATTTCTATTGACCGTGACCCCGACGCTGTAGCCGTTGCTACTGAAAGGCTTTCGTGTTACAGTATGGCACAGGTTGTAAGAAATAATTACTCAAATATAAGGGAAGTTCTCGGCAGTCTCGGCATTGAAAAGGTTGACGGCGTGCTTCTTGATTTGGGAGTGTCTTCATATCAGCTTGACGAGGAGAGCAGGGGATTTTCATATCATGCCGACGCTCCTCTTGATATGCGTATGGAAAAAGAGGGTATCAGTGCATATGATATTGTCAATACATACTCACAGCAGGAACTCGCCAAAATTATCTTTGAGTATGGGGAAGAAAAATTCTCACGTCGTATTGCCGATAATATCGTAAAGGCAAGGGAAACTGCTCCTGTGGAAACTACTCTACAGCTTGCCGACATAATAAGGCAGAGCGTTCCGCAGAAAGCAAGGCGTGACAAGAACCCATGCAAAAAGACTTTTCAGGCTATAAGAATCGCTGTAAACGGCGAACTCGAACACTTCTCGAAAGGTCTCGACGAGGCTTTCTATAGTCTCAAATCTGGTGGCAGACTTGCTGTAATAACTTTTCATTCGCTTGAGGACAGGCTTGTAAAGCAAAGATTTGCAGGCTGGTGCAGGGGCTGTATATGTCCGCCGGATTTTCCTCAGTGCGTATGCGGTCACAAGCCGGAGGGCGTACTTGTTAACAGAAAACCCCTTGAGGCAGACCAGAATGAAGTGGAAGAAAACAAAAGAAGCAGAAGTGCAAGGCTTAGAATTATCGAAAGGAGTGCGGATAATGGCTGAAAGTAATGCGGTATATTATTATGAAGAACCCGAAGATAATGATTTTCATGAGGAAGAACAGGCTGAAACTGAAACGGCAAGGGCAAAAAAGGCAAGAAAAAATATAAAGGTAAAGCACAATACCGAAACTAAAACCGGTTCTGTACTGACTATAATGCTTGTTTCGGTTATATCTGCCATTCTGCTCGGCTCGGTAGTCTATACACTGGACAGACGTAATACTGCATATAATGATGTCTCGGCTCTCAACAAACAGCTTAATCTTGCTAAGGCTGAAAACGTAAGACTTCAGTCTGAGCTTGAAAGCAAGATGTCCGCCAAGAATGTTGAAGAATATGCAGAAAATGTACTGGGCATGAAGAAAATGGATTCTTCACAGATTAAATACATAAAAATTCAGACAGATGACGTGGTGAATATTCCGGAGCAGGAAAAAGGCTTTGTCGCTAAGGTAAAAGGCTTTTTTGATGACTGTGTGGAATATTTCAGAGGGTAGTGCCAATATAAATATAATAAAAGGACTGCCTGTATAGCTCCGGCGAAATAAATATATGCCGGCAGTATTTTTGTAGAACAAAGGAGATACAGCGAGTGATTCGGAATATCAGAGATTATCTGTTCCGGAGCTTTCTGCAAAACTCCGGAACGGCGTTTCCACGCTTGAAAAGCGAAAAATCCTTCGTCGTATCAAAAGAAACGGACATCGCTATAAAAAAAGAAAAGATGTTCACGGGCGGGGCTTTTATTTACCCTGCCTTATTCTGTTTTATATCAGATTACAACAGAAAGGACTGACAGATATGGCAGTAAAGCATATTCCAATTGCAACAATGAAATTCAGAGTAAGAGTCGTAATGACACTGGTCTTTTTTTTGCTGTTTCTTGTGGTGGCGGTAAACTTCTTTCATATTTCCGTGACCGAAAATGAAAAGTATCAGGCAATGGCAAATGACCAGCATTTCGGCTCTATACTTATCTCAGCACACAGAGGTTCAATATACGATTCAAAAGGTTCAACCCTTGCAAAAAGTGCCTCTGTATACAAGGTCTTCCTTGACCCAAGACAGTTTCAGAAAGAACTCAAGTCCCTACAGGAGTCCATTGACTCACGCACAAAGAAAAAACTTGACGGCGACTACAAGGCGGAATACGACGAGGACGGCAACGAACTTAATCCTCTGCCCGAATCCGCCGAGGCTTTCAAGAATGACGCTATAAATTTTCTTTCTGAAAAACTCGGCATAACTACCGAAGAAGTTTCTGAGGCAATGGAAGCTAACAACCAGTACAGCAGATTAAAGGAACAAGTTGAAAAGCCGATAGCCGATGAGGTACTGGCGTTTTTTGACCAGTATGAACTTATTTCGCTTAACGTCGAGGAAGATACAAAAAGATACTATCCGCACAATGAACTCGCCGCCTCTGTGATAGGCTTCACGTCTGCCGGCGGTGAGGGTATGTATGGCGTTGAGGCTTATTATGACGACTATCTCGCCGGAGTTAACGGCAAAACTATTTCGGCGAAAGACTCTAACGGCAATGAACTGCCTTACAGATATTCAAAGACCTATTCCGCTAAAAACGGCGATGACGTATATCTTACCATTGATTCAGAAATTCAGTATACTCTTGAAAAACACCTTGAGGAAATGGTGACGGAATTTGAAGTGAAAAATCGTGCTTGTGCCATTCTCATGAACGCCAAGACAGGTGCTATTTACGGCATGGCTACAAATCCGAGTTTCGACCTCAACCACCCGTATGAAGTCGCCGACCCTCTGGCTATCGAGAGAATCTCAAAGCTTACCGGAGACGCTAAAAAGCAGGCAGTCGGAAATGCCCTTGAGGCTCAGTGGAAAAACAAGTGCATTACTGAAATCTATGAACCGGGTTCGGTTTTCAAGGTAATCACAAGTTCGGCGGCGATTGAAGAAAACCTCATAGACCTTGCCAATGATAATTTTTACTGTTCCGGTTCTGTAACAATTCCAGGTGCAGCACCTATCCACTGCCACGACTGGAACGGTCACGGAGCTCAGACTTTTCAGGAAGCTCTCACTCATTCGTGCAACCCCGCATTTATGGAAATAGGCTCACGGCTCGGCATTGATAAATTCTGTTATTACTATGAAGCTTTCGGTCTTAAAGAACAGACTGGCATAGATTTGCCGGCAGAGGGCGTGGGAATCGGTTTTGAGGCAGAAAATATGTCTGAAGTTGACCTTGCTGTAAGTGCTTTCGGACAGGGCGATACTCTCACCCCTATAGAAATGATTACTTCTTACTGTGCGGCTATAAACGGCGGTTATCTGCTACAGCCGTATGTAGTTGACAAGATTGTTGACGAAGACGGAAATGTAGTTCTCAAAAATGAAAGAACGGTACGCAGACAGGTTGTTTCAGAGGAGACATCTGAAAAAGTCAGAACAGCTCTCGGAAACGTAGTAACGGGAAGCAGTGGCGGTAATGTAAGCATAAAAGGATATTCAATAGGCGGAAAATCGGGAACGTCTGAACGTCTCAGTCTTGACAAGGATAAATACGGTGCTTCTTATGTATGCTTCACTCCTGTTGAAGACCCTGAAATAATTCTGCTTGTTCTTGCCGATATGCCCAATGAAGACATCGGCTATTACGGAAGTACCGTTGCAGTTCCGACAGCAAGACACATCTTTGAAGATGTTCTGCCTTACCTTGGCTATTACCCCGAATATACGGACGAGGAAGTTGAAGAACTTGACGTTAAGATACCGCTCCTTGAGGGTTCTATAAGCGACGCAAAGGCAACTCTCGAAGGTCTCGGTATTACATACGAAATAATCGGAAACGGCATTGAGGTTGTGGCACAGTCACCGCAGACTGGTTCTTCTGTAGCAAAGGGCGGTTGTGTATATCTCTATACCGAAAAGGGCAATAACATTGAATATACAACAGTTCCGGATTTGCAGTATGCTACACCGGAAGTAGCCAACGAGACTATAACATACTGTCAGCTTAATTACGTTGCAAAGGGTGCGTCGGTAAAGAGGAATAACGCCGTTGTAAACAGCCAGTCAATTCCGGCAGGAACAAGAGTTCCTATCGGTACTACAATTGAACTGGAATTTATTGTAAACGAAAATCAAGATTAGTACGGAGGCGGTTTTATTAATGAAACTTAATGAATTGATTGAAGATTATTCGGGCAGTCTTGCGGAATGTGACATAACTTCCGTAACAGACGATACACGGAAAGTCGAAAAAGGAAGTCTGTTTTTCTGCGTAAAGGGTGCAAAATTTGATGGTCATACGTCAGCCTCTGAAATGCTTGAAAAGGGTGCTGTGGCGGTAGTGTGCGAACATGATTTAGGTTTGGGCGAACGTCAGATTATTACGGAAAATTCACGCCGTCTTTATGGTAAAGCCTGCTCGGCGTGGTTCGGACACCCCGAAAGAAAACTGAAAATGATAGGCGTTACCGGCACTAACGGCAAGACTACCACAACAAACATTATAAAGCACATTCTTATGCAGAACGGTCACAAGACTGGTCTTGTCGGCACTATTCAGAACGAAATAGGCGACGAAATTTTACACACCGACAATACAACGCCCTTTGCTTTTGACTTCATGGCTCTGCTTGACAGAATGGTTAAATCCGGCTGTGAGTACGTCGTTATGGAAGTTTCCTCTTTTGGACTGGTTCAGAACCGTATCGGCTCGTCGCATTTTGACGTTGCACTCTTTACCAACCTGACACAAGACCACCTTGACTATCACAAGGACATGGAAGACTACTATCAAGCTAAAAAACTTCTTTTCAGTATGTGTGATACGGCTTTATGCAATATTGACGACAGTTACGGAAAACGCCTTTACAGTGAAATATCCTGCAATGAACGCTCTTTCAGTGTTGAGGATAAGGCGGATTTCCGTGCAGAAAATATTTCAATAAAGGCTTCCGGCTCGTATTTCGACTTATGCTATAATGGTAAGTCCTATCCGGTAAAGACCAACATGACCGGAATGTTTAATATCTCTAACGTTCTTGGTGCTGTGGCTGTATGTATTGAGGAGGGAATACCTGTTGATGATATTATATCAGCGGTCGGAAACTACAAAGGCGTTAAAGGTCGCTGTGAGATAATCCCGACCGGCAAGGACTTTACAGTGATATGCGACTATGCACACACTCCCGACGCTCTGGAGAACGTTCTGAGAAGTCTCAAACCCTATGCAGAAAACCGCCTTGTGTGTCTTTTCGGGTGCGGTGGCAACAGGGACTCGGCAAAACGTCCTAAAATGGCACGTTCAGCATCAGAGTATGCCGACAAGCTCATAGTTACGTCGGATAACCCACGTGACGAAAACCCAAAATCAATCATAAATGAGGTTCTCACGGGGCTTGCTGAAAGCAGTGTGCCGTATGATGTGGTAACAGACAGGCGTGAAGCTATTTATCATGCCTTGAAAACTGCTGAAAAAGGTGATATAATAGTACTTGCCGGAAAAGGTCATGAGGATTATCAAATTCTTGAAAATAACAGGCACATTCACTTTGACGAGCGTGAAGTTGTGGCAGACGGTCTGAAACTTCTTTAAAGCTCTCTGTCACCGGAAATAATCAACATTGGAGTTGTTATAAAATGTCATTTTGGATAATAAATTTACTTACAGCACTGCTGTCATTTATCATTGCGGGATTTTCGGGCTTTAAGATAGTTCCTTTCCTGCACAGGCTGAAATTCGGTCAGCCTATCAAAACAGAAGACGGTCCTCAGTGGCACGCCAAAAAACAAGGCACTCCCACAATGGGCGGATTCATGTTTATCCTTTCAACTATAATCACATCAATAGCAGGCTACTGGATTTACCGCTGGAAAGTCGGCATTGATATGACCAATCCCGAAAACCACTATTCATTTTACCGTCTGCTGACGTGTATAGTCTTTTCCGCACTTTTCGGACTTATAGGCTTTATTGACGACTTTATAAAGGTAAAGCGTAAAAACAACGACGGTCTCACGCCTATTCAGAAAATAATATTACAGGTTATATTTGCGGTAGGATTTCTTTTTGCCATGAATAGATTCGGCGATACTTCTACAGTCATCAATCTTGGATTCTGGCAAAGTCCGCCCCTTAAAATTTTCTACTATATTTTAATGATACCTGTTATCATTTATCTGACAAATGCCGTAAACCTCACTGACGGCGTTGACGGTCTGTGCGGTTCGGTTACATTTGTTTCAATGCTTGTCTTTACTGTAGCGTGTTCAATTCTCAAACAGAGTGAAATATCATATTTTACAATGGCACTTGCCGGAGGCTGTCTCGGATTTCTTCTGTGGAATCTCAACCCTGCCAAATGCTTTATGGGCGATACCGGCTCAATGTTTCTTGGTGCGTCAGTAACAGCGGTAGGACTTGTGCTTCACAATCATCTGCTTCTGCTTCTCGTTGCTATGGTTTACATACTGGAAGCACTTTCAGTTGTCATTCAGGTAAGCTATTTCAAGTATACCAAAAAAACAAGCCCCGACCATCAAGGAAAAAGAATATTCAAGATGACCCCTATTCACCACCACTTTGAGATGAGCGGTTTCGGAGAATACGATATAGTCATTACTTTTTCACTCGCCGGCATTATTTTCGGAATACTGGGTATAATTTCATTGCTTGTATTCTGAAAGCTCTAAACTTTCTACACGGAACAAATAAGGGAGGATTTAATGACAGCACGCAAAAAAAAGAACAAATCAGCCGGAATCTTCCGGACTTTTATAGGCGATGGAAAACAGAGCGATATAAGCCTTTCATTTTTTGCTTATGTGATGATACTGCTTGTCGTAGGGCTTGTCATGATGTCGTCCGCAAGTTATGCGTGGGCTTACAGCGAACACGACGGAGACGGTTTGTTTTATGCCAAGAATCAGCTGAAAAACGCTATTATAGGTTTTGTGGCGATGATTTTCTTCATGAAAATGGACTATCATAATTTCAAGAAAATCAAGCTGCCGCTTTTGAAAAAACTTAATATTGCCGGTCTGCTTTATTTTGTCGGATTTGTATTGCTTGTGCTTGTTCTTGCAATCGGTAATGATGAGGGCGGTTCTATGGGTGCTAAACGCTGGCTTGATATAGGACCTATAAACCTACAGCCGTCAGAGGTCGCCAAGCTTGCTATTATAATATTCTTTGCCTACAGCATGGAAAAAGACGGCAAGAAAATGGATACATTCAAGACAGGCATTATTAAATACGGTCTTCTCATGGGAGTATATGCAGGGCTTCTTTACTTTGAGCCACACCTTTCCGGTATCATACTTATCGGCTGTATATCAATTGCTATGATTCTATGCGGAGGTGCAAACAGAAAACAGTTTCTTGCACTCGGCATAAGTGCAATTATCGCCGGAGTATCAGTAATTGCATACCAAGCGTCTCAGC
The DNA here is from genome assembly GCA_023667045.1 of Ruminococcus flavefaciens. GTDB lineage: Bacteria > Bacillota > Clostridia > Oscillospirales > Ruminococcaceae > Ruminococcus > Ruminococcus flavefaciens_AC. Next base: position 102,906 of record JAMPAU010000004.1, read on the forward strand.
CGGGCAGTTATGTTGCAACACGTATAAAATCATGGAAAGACCCTTTCGCAGATGTTCTTAATGATACATGGCAGACAGCTAATTCACTCATTGCTATAGGTTCGGGCGGACTTTTCGGTTTAGGTCTCGGAAACTCACGGCAGAAATATTTATATCTTCCGGAAACAAAAAACGACTTTGTTTTTCCTATAGTCTGTGAGGAACTCGGATTCGTGGGGGCATTGGCTATAATAATAGTATTCTTTCTGCTTGTCGTTGAGGGATTTTCAATAGCCGTACGCTGTAAAGACCGTTTCGGAATGCTTATAGCCGTCGGAATAACCACACAGATAGGTATTCAGACAGTAGTAAACTTAGGCGTTGTGAGCAATCTCTTTCCAAATACGGGAATAAGTTTACCGTTTTTCAGCTATGGCGGTACGGCACTGATTATGCAGTTGGCGGAAATGGGCATAATGCTGAATATATCTCAGCAGAGGTATTCCCCGAAAGAAAAAACTGAATCACCGCCAGAAAAGGAGTAGACACATGAAAGTTTTAATATCATGCGGAGGTACGGGAGGTCATATAAATCCTGCACTTGCCATTGCAGATATAATAAAATCAAAATATCCCGATGCGGAGTTTCTCTTTGCAGGAACTCCCAACGGCATGGAAGCCAAGCTTGTGCCAAAAGCCGGATATAAGCTTGAAACGATAAAGGCGGCAGGTTTTCAGCGGAAGATTTCCCTTGAAAATGTAAAACGCAATATCAAGGCGGTTACATATCTTGCCATGTCGGGAAAGCGTTCAAAGGAGATTATATCTAATTTCAATCCGGATATAGCAATAGGAACAGGCGGTTATGCTTCCGGTGCTGTAATCCGGAAAGCCGCCAGAATGGGCATACCTTCGGCTATACATGAGCAGAACGCCTATCCCGGAGTAACAAATAAACTTCTTGCCAAAGAGGTTGACTATGTAATGCTTACTGTTATAGAGGCTCTCGACTTCATGGACAAGGACAAATTCGAGTACAGCGTGACAGGTCTGCCAGTGCGTAGCAACATAAACACAATGAGCAAGTCGGAGGCAAGAAAAAAGCTGGGCTTAAATGGTGATTTCACTATTCTTTCATTCGGCGGAAGTCTCGGTGCAGGCTGTATAAATGAAACTATGGCTGAAACTATCAAGTGGCACACTAAAAATAATCTCCGGATAAACCACATTCACGGTTACGGCGGTATGGGTAAAGATACTTTTCCGCAGGAGATGAAAAAATCCGGAATCCCTCTCAAATCAAATCGTCTGAGAATCACAGAATACATAAACGACATGGACGTATGCCTTTCGGCTTGTGATTTGGTGGTGTGCCGTTCTGGTGCTTCAACACTTGCAGAACTTGAAACAGCCGGAAAAGCTTCTATACTTATACCGTCGCCGATAGTTGCCGGAAATCACCAGTATCACAACGCTATGGTTCTCGGAAAAGCCGGAGCTTCCGTTGTAATCGAGCAGAAAGACGTGACGAATGAAAGGATAATTTCCGAGATAGAAAAGCTTTACAAAGACCCCGATAAAGTTACGGCTATGTCGCACAGTGCCAGAGAGCTTTATCTGAAAGACACTAACAAGCGTATTCTTGATGTTATTGACAAGCTGTACGCAAAGTCTCAGAGCAAAAAGTAACACAAAACCGTTTCACAGCATAATATACAAAAAAGTGCTGTGAGGTGGTATAATGCAGAAACTTATAGTAAACGGTGGCAGACGGCTCAGAGGTGAAATAAAGTTGCAGGGCAGTAAAAACAGCAGTCTGCCGATTATGGCGGGGGCTGTCCTCTGCGGTGAAGAATGCGTACTTAATAACTGCCCTGAGCTTACTGACATATATTCGGCATCAAGAATAATAAATAATCTTGGTTGTCGGTGCAGGTTTTCGGACAATACGGCGGTGATAAATTCCGCTGATATAAGCGTGACTGAAATTCCGGAAAAACTTATGCGTGAAATGCGTTCTTCAATAATCTTCATGGGTGCGGTTCTCGGCAGGACGGGCGAATGTACAGTAAGTATGCCGGGTGGCTGTGAACTCGGTTCACGACCTATTGATATGCACCTTTCAGCTATGCGGAAAATGGGCGTTGATATAAAGGAAAGTTATGGCAAGATTATATGCCATGCTGTTTCCGGAAAGGCTCACGGTGCTAAAATTTCACTGCCTTTTCCTTCGGTGGGGGCAACTGAGAATATTATTCTCTGTGCTGTGACCGCCGACGGCGAGACTGTAATAAATAATTCAGCACGTGAACCCGAAATATGCGACCTGTGCGGTTTTCTGAGGGCGTGCGGTGCGGAGATTTCCGGAGACGGCGAAAGCAGAATAGTAATAAAGGGCAAGGAAAAACTTCACGGCTGTACCTACAGCATAATGCCCGACAGAATAGCCGGAGCTACTTATCTTGCAATGACTGCCAGTACAGGCGGTGAAATTGTACTTACTAACGCTTGTGTCGCCGAAACTGAGCCGTTTATTTCTGTACTGGAGCAGACAGGGTGCAGTATAAACACTTATGATGATAAGATTTATCTGCGGAGCGGTTCACGGCTTAAAGCTGTAAAAGACAGAATACGCACTATGCCACACCCTGGTTTTCCGACTGACGCACAGGCGGTGCTTATGTCGGCGATTGTCACGGCAGACGGTACGAGTGTTTTTGAGGAAAATATTTTTGACTGCCGGTACAGGCATACTGACGCTCTCGTGAAAATGGGTGCGGATATACAGGTACTTGGCAAAATAGCAGTGGTAAAGGGTGTTTCCGGTCTTCACGGTGCAAATATTGAAGCTACTGATTTGCGTGGAGGTGCTGGAATGGTTGTCGCCTCGCTGACAGCAGAGGGGACTTCTGAAATATCAGGAATATACCACATTGACAGAGGATATGAAAAAATAGAAAATGCGGTCAGACTTCTCGGCGGAGATATTCGGAGAGTCTGAATTTATGGAGAAAATATGAAAGATGTTGAGAAAACTAACATTGAAAGAGCAAACAGCGGAAAACGTATGAGGAGAAGACGACGCAATATGAACCTTTATATTGCTGTCGTTCTTGTCCTTGTGCTTGTGGCTTTTGTGGCTATGAGCTATACGTTTTTGTTTAATATAGAAAACAGGGTTGTTATAGTTGTTGCCGGAGACCCCGGTGATACGGAAGAAGAAGCACAGCGTAAAGGCGACGAGGTAGCTGAAAAGTCCGGCGTGAAGAAAGGCGATAATCTTCTGCGTGTCAATACGGAAAAAAGTGCCGAAAGAATATTCAAAAATGTATCTTTTGTCGAGACTGCCGAAGTACACAGAAATTTTCCGTCAACCCTTGAAATAAAAGTAACATATTGTGTTCCGTCATTCAATGTGGAATACAAGGGCGGTGTGCTTATAGTAAGCAAACTGGGAAAAATTCTCGAAAACAACAGTTTCCGTACTGACGGTCTGCCAACCATATCCGGTATTAAGCCGGCTACCACTGAGCAGGGAAAAATGCTGTATTCAGAAGACGAACACGAAAACGAGGCTCTTACTGCTATTATGGCAAGCATTCCGGAAGAAAATGATATTTCGGGCATAGATATGAGCGATGAGTTCGGAATAGTAATTACCTATACAAACGGCACTGTCTTCAAAATGGGAAACTGGAATGACGCTGAATACAAGCTTAATCTTGCATCAACCGTCATGAATGATGATTCGATAAAAGGAAAAAAAGGCTATCTGACTATGATTGGCTCAAACCAGTGTACCTTTAGGACAAGCAACGAGCCAATCGGCGTGATTGGCACTGAACCGCCGATACAGACAGATACGGACGGCAACCCCGTAACGCAGAATGTAAGGGAAGAAGTTAATCCCGAACAGGAAGCTATCTTCAGCGAGTTTAATTCAAGGGCAGACGAAGATAATACAGACGACCAAAATACATACAATAACGATTATGGATATACTTATGGCGACCAGTACAGTTATGACCAGTATAACGGCGATGACTATAATTACGGCTACAGTGATTATGATTATAATGGCTATGATTACAGCTATGATTACAACAGCTATAATTATGATTATGATAGTTATAACTGGGGCAATGATGCATGGTGATGTCAATTTGTACAAAATGCCGTAAAAATCATCTGTTATATTGTCGGATTTGCAGAAAATAAAAAATCTTTTTCGGGGACTTGCAAAAAAGATAATATTATGGTAAAATAATAATTGTATTAGTGTGTAATCAATCTTTGATATAAAATTTAGGATAATGCAATAGGAGGAGTTTAAATGTCAGATTTCAATTACGAGGAAACACTTGAACCCGATGTTAACATCAAGGTAATAGGCGTAGGCGGTGGCGGTGGAAATGCTGTCAACTGTATGGTGGATTCTGGTGTAAACAATATAGAATATATCGCAATCAATACCGACGCAAAAGCTCTTAACAAGTCAAAGGCTACTACAAGAATACCTATCGGTGCTAAACTGACAAAGGGCAGAGGTGCAGGAAACAAGCCGGAAATAGGTCAGCGTAGTGCTGAAGAAAACCGTGACGAAATAGAAACTCATCTCAAGGGTGCTGATATGATTTTCATTACTGCTGGCATGGGCGGTGGTACTGGCACAGGTGCTGCTCCTGTTGTCGCAAAAATCGCAAAGGAAATGGATATACTTACTGTTGCAGTAGTTACAAAGCCTTTCCTCTTTGAGAGAGAGCAGAAAATGGCTCAGGCTGAGAGAGGTATTGCCGAGCTGAAAAAATATGTTGACTCCCTTATCGTTATCCCTAATGAAAAGCTTCTTGTAGGTCTCGATAAGCCTCTTACTATGATGCAGTCTTTCGCTCTTTCAGATGATGTGCTTAAAACAGGTGTAAAAAGTATTTCAGACCTTATTGTTGAGGAAGGTTACATAAACCTCGACTTCGCAGATGTTTCCACTATCATGAAAGGTGCAGGATATGCACACATGGCTATCGGTCACGGCTCTGGCAAGGATAAGGCAAGAGACGCTGCAAATGCAGTTATTTCCAGCCCACTGCTTGAAACTTCCATTTCCGGTGCAAAGAGACTTCTTATAAATATTGCTATGTCTGAGGATATTCTTTCATCTGACGTTGACGCAGCAACAAAGATGATTACAGATACTGCCGCTGAGGGCGTTGAATTTATCTTTGGTACTGCTTTCAAGGAAGATATGCAGGACGAAATGTCAATCACTGTTATTGCGGCAGGCTTTGACGGCATTGACGGCTATGCTATTCTGGAAGAAGAACCGGTAGAAGAAAAAGTTGTTGCACAGCCCGTGCAGTCTGCCCCTGCTCCCGCTCCCGCTCCTGTTCCTCCACCACAGGTAACTCCAGAGCCGAAAGAAAACGTAACTCAGTACAATAATCCGCTTATTGAAGGTCTGGGCATGAACGGAAATTCTTCAAAGACCGCTCCAAATGATGAGTTTGATATTGGCGAAATACTCAAAATGCTCGATAACTAAAAGCATTCAGACAGCTTCTCTTTTCGGGGGAGCTGTTCTTTTTTGAAATTTTATAGTGAAAAATGCACTAAAATCAACGTGAATTTTCTACATTTAAATAATTGAATTATGATTAAATATGTGTTATAATTTATATGATGGTATTATATCGCAGATACGTGAATCTGCTGTATGATGTTTCGGGATAATGCAAAGGGATTTTTTGATATTATATACTATAGATGAATCAATGGATTTATAAAATATTCAGAAAGAGATACATATAAATATCCGGTAACTTTTGTTAAAAATATTCTGTTTAAGCAGAAAATATTATTTACCGCCCGATACGGCGGAGAATGGAGTTAATGATTATGGACGAACCAACCGTGTTACGAACCACCAAAATAGGCGGTGGTTTTGTAAAAGAAGACGTTATGCAGTATCTTGACGAACTGAATACTAAAATCGACGACCTTGTTAAAGAAAATGAAGCACTGAAAAAGGCAGGTCCTTCAAGTTCAAGCGAGGACGAAATAAGAAAGTATAAGAATCAAGTTGAGAATTTACAGGAAAAACTCAACAATTCAAATAACCTTTTAAGAGCAAAAAACAAGGAACTTGAGACAGCTAAGGAAACTATCGCAAAACTGCAAGCCGGAAAGCCTCTCCCTGCCGGTTCTGCTCCTGCACTAGCCGTTAACAGTGCAGAACTCGAAAACGCAAAGAAAGAAATCGAGAATCTTAAAAATCAGCTTAAAATTGCCCAGACAGCTTCTGCCGCTCAGCCAGCAAATAATAATGATTCTGCTGAACTCGCTAAGGTTAAGCAGGATTTGGCGAGAATGTCAAATGAGCTTGCTGTAAAGGCAAAGGCAGTTGACGAAAAAACTCGTGAGTCAGCAAGTAAGGACGCTAAGATTGCTCAGCTTATCAAGGAAAATGCAGGTGCAATCGCTAAGAAAGACGCTGAAATTTCAAGAATCAACGAGGAACTCGCTAAGAAAGACAAGGAAATTTCAGAACTCAACAATAAGGCTATGGCAAGCACTCCGTCGGGTATTCTTGCACAGGCTCAGATGCTCGCCGATACTATAAAGAACTCCGCACAGGAAGAAGTAGACAAGATTAAGGATTCTGCTAAGGCTGAGGCTGACAAACTCGTTAGCGACGCTAAGGCTGAAGCTGAAAAGACTATTTCCTCTGCTAATGCTACAGCCGAATCCTGCATTAATGACGCAAACTCAAAGGCTAAGGTTACTATTGACGAGGCTAACAAACACGCTGATACAGTCAATAAGATGTCTGCTGATATACGCAAGTCTCTTATTAACGAAATCGAAAGCCTAAGTGCTAAATTCGGCGAAATAAGCAAGCGTTTTGATGAAGCTAAGGAAACTGTAGGCGACGCACGCAAGTTTATTGATACAAACGCCTCGCAGGATATAAAGAAAATGGAAGCTCCTAAGGTGAATATGTCTGATGTAAAGGCAAATGCAGAAAAGGTAAAAACTCCTGCTCCGGAAGCTCCTAAAAAAACAACCGCTATTAATGCAGTAAAACCGGATAATTCCGCAAAAACTGCAAATAATATAAAACCGACAGCACCACAGCCCAAAAAGTCGGTTGTGAATATGGACGGCATGGACGATATTCTGAAGTCTTTTGACGTAAAGCCACAGGCAGAAGCTCCTGCACCCGCTCCAAAGCCGGCACAGCCTAAGCCACAAGCTAAAAAGCCTGTTATGAATTTCGGAAACGATATGGCAGATATTCTTGCCGCTATCGAGGCAGACCCTAATAACATAGGCGAATGATATATTATTCCGTTGCTGTATGGCAAAGGTATATTATATGAGACACGGCATTTATTTGTCGTGCAAGGGATTTAAGTCAGGTTATCCTCATTTGATACCGTTTGTAATTCTCGGACGTTCAGCATGAAATTAAACCTGCAACACCGCCGGACAACCGGAGTTTAGCCCATATAAAAATGGGAAGTGTGTCAAATTTTTTGAAGTGAGGTACTGAACAATGTACGAAGACAAGACATTAGTCTGCAAAGAATGTGGAAACGAATTCGTTTTCTCAGCAGGCGAACAGGAATTTTTTGCTGAAAAAGGTTTCGTAAATGAACCCCAGAGATGCAAGCCCTGCCGTGACGCAAGAAAGAATGCCGGAAGAACAGAGAGAGTTATGTATACCTCTGTATGTGCTTCATGCGGTAAAGAGGCAAGAGTGCCTTTTGAGCCCAAGGAGGGCAGAGCCGTTTACTGTAGCGAGTGTTTCGCTAAGATGAACGAGGCTTGATTGCTTACAAATCCGTGGTGCAGTGGTATAGCTGTACTGCGGATTTAACATGAAATGCTTTTTATGACAATCATAAAATCAATAGCTGATGTCACAAGTATAAGCGGAACGGATATTATGATTTCCGGAGGTATTGATATATCTTTTAAAGAATGTGCAGAAAACTTTCACGCTGAATACAAAAGCACCAGTATGAATTGTGTCGGTGAGCGTGATATATCCGCAAATCCGCCATACTTTGAATTTTATACCGGCAGTAATCATATAAAGGTGATTTTTGACTGTAAGGGATTTTTTGGAAAATCAAAAAGTATAAAGTTATTTCACGATATGCAGAGACAAATTTATGTTTTTGGATATACAACATATGATTTAAGCTGATTTGTTATAAAATTAAACTATAAATGAAAGGACGTTATCTTTTATGCAGATTACTAAGGATACCATTATAGGCGATATTCTCGACGCAGATTTTGAAGTTGCTCCTTATTTCCTTGAAATCGGTATGCACTGTCTCGGCTGTCCTGCCTCAAGGGGCGAGTCAATCGAAGAAGCCTGTGCCGTTCATGGAACAGATGCGGACGCTCTCGTTGAAAAGCTTAATGCTCATTTCGCTGCAAAAAAGTAATGGAATATTAGGGCGTGTCACTGACACGCCCGAATTTTTGTAATAAAATAATGGCAAGAGGTGGAAAAATGCTTGATAACAGATTAAAAATGTGTGCTGAAATGGTAAGCGGTAAGGGAATTGTATGCGATGTGGGTACAGACCACGCTTATCTCGCAACCGAACTTATATTATCTGGAAAATGCGAAAAGGTGATAGCCTCAGATATAAATATAGGTCCGCTTGGCTCGGCACAGCGTACAGTTGAAAAAAATAACATTACAGATAAAGTGGAGCTGATACGGTCGGACGGTCTCGAAAATATCTCTCTTGAAGAAGTATCTGATATAGTGATTGCCGGTATGGGCGGTGAGACTATCGTTGATATTCTACATAAATGCCCTGCCTTGAATGAAAGTAAAATCCGTCTTATTCTCCAGCCCATGACAAAGCCGGAAGTCCTCAGAAAATGGCTGTATGACAGCAACTTTGCGATAACTTCCGAAAAAATAGCTGAGGACGGCGACAAGCTCTATGTGATTATGTGTGCAGAATGGAGCGGACAGTTTCAGAGACTGACAGAAACAGAGGCTCTTTCGGGATTCTTTGCAGAAGATGACCCTCTCGCTCAGAAATACCGCAGTAATGAGGCTTCACGTCTCCGCAAGGTCGGCTCTGCTCTCGAAAAAGGCGGTATGCGGTCGGAATCTGTGCATTTTTCGTCGCTTGCCTATAAACTCGAAAACGGCATAGACAAAGTTAAAATAAATGACGTTTACAGCTATCTGAATGAAGTTTACCCTGTTGATACTCAGGAAAGCTGGGATAACTCTGGTCTTCTCGTGGAAAACTATGACATGGAATGCAGTAAGGTTATGCTCACTCTTGATATAACTATACCGTCAATATATGAGTCGGAGTGCAAGGGTGCTGAATTGATGATTTCGCACCACCCCGTAATCTTTAAACCGCTGAAGAAAATTAACCGCAAAAGCCCTGTTTTCCGGCTTATTTACAGTGATATTTCCGCTATATGTATGCACACTAACCTTGATATTGCAAAGGGTGGTACTAACGGCGTTATTCTGAAAAAACTTTCTGAACACTTTGAGTTTGAGAGAGAACCGGAGTTCTTTGAAGATTGCGGAAACGGCAACAACTTAGGCTGGATTTGTGAACTCAAAGAACGTACTCCGGTTGACAAATTCGGACAGGTCTTAAAGGATATATTCGGCTGTCCGTATGTCCGCATGAACCGCTATGGCTCTCACAAGGTAAGGCGTTTTGCTTTCTGTTCGGGTTCGGGAGGTTCTATGCTCGACCTCGCAATTGAAAAGGACTGCGACGCTTTTATTACCGGAGATGTAAAGCACGATGTGTGGATTGACGCTAACAACCGTCATGTTACGCTTTTCGACTGCGGACACTTCCATACTGAAAATATCGTCCTCGAAGAACTTAGATGTACTATTGAGGAAAAATTTCCGCAACTGGAAGTCATACTGGGCGAAACTTCTCTTGACCCTGCCGTTTATCTGTGAGGTGCGGAAAATGGGTATTCTTATTTGTCCGGTATGCCGTGAAAAACTCTCAATATCGGGAAAAAGCTATATCTGTCCGAACCGCCACAGCTTTGATATAGCAAAAAGCGGTTATGTAAATCTTTTACTTTCAAAACACGCCGGAAAGACAGTTCACGGAGACAATAAGCTCATGGTACAGGCAAGGCGTGATTTTCTGGAAAAGGGTTTTTATTCGCCGTTGCGAGAGGCTCTCTGTGAAAAAATCCGGAGCGGAGTTATTCTGGACGCTGGGTGCGGAGAGGGTTATTATACGTCGGGTATCAGCGAAAAGTTTCCGGATTCCGAGATATACGGCATTGATATTTCAAAGACAGCCGTTGAAATGGCTTCAAAACGCCACAAAAATATTACCTTTGCAACCGCAAGCGTTTTTCATATTCCGGTAGCTGACAGTTCGTGTGACAGTCTTGTAACGGTTTTTTCGCCGTATTGCAGTGAGGAGTTTAAAAGGGTGCTGAAACAAAACGGTACTATGTTCATGGCTATACCAGCGGAAAATCACCTGTGGGAACTAAAAAAAGCGGTTTATGACACACCGTACAAAAACGAGGTAAAGCCCTATGAACTCGACGGTTTTAGTTTTGCCGGAAAAAAACGCATAACTTATAAATTTACTCTTGAAAGTCAGCAGGATATACAGTCGCTTTTTTCAATGACACCGTACTATTACCGCACAGGAAAACAACAGCAGGAAAGGCTGTCTGCTCTTGACAGTCTCGAAATAACAGCAGACTTTGAATTACTTACATACAGGAGAACTTTATGAAAAGCTATCTGAAACAACTCAGCCGTGCTTTTGTTATGCTGATTGCCGGATTGTGTCCTATGGGACTGGGTATGGTTTTTATCGGGATATTTGGCGAAAAATACGCTACTTTAATCATGGATTTGTCGCTGTTTGTCGGAGCAGTGCTGTGTGCTTTGGTGATGAAAAAAGAGTTTGATACAAGAGTAAAAGAGTTTTTTAAAATGCCAAAGCCGGACGAACTATTATTAGTTGTTGCTATGTCACTGGTGTATACCGTCATAACCGCACTCACTGAGTACAGGGAAGTACTGTCAGAGCCGTCGGACGAAATATACAGCATTGCGGACTGGGCAGGCACGGCGGTTTTAGCACCAGTATCGGAGGAGATTATTTTCAGATTTTCTATGCTTACGCTGTTGCTTGTGTCTGCCGGACGTGGCAAGAAAATTTTTTCATTCGGGATTGTTTCGGCAGTATGGGCGGTTGTGCATTTCGGCGGAACTTTGCCGAGATTTATAGATATATTTATTGTCGGAATTATTCTCAGTATTATATTTACTGAATCCGGAAATATTATATACTGTATGGTATTCCATAGCATTGCAAATATATCTATATATATTGTCAGCCGTAACTCTTTATTCCTTGTGAATAAAATATGGCTCTTGTATGTAAGTATACCGCTTTTTGTGGCACTTATGGGTATGCTTGTTTATATATTTAATAAAAGAAAAATAGTAAAGGAATGATTTTATGGCTCTTGACGGAGCGTTTCTGTTTGCAGTAAAAAAAGAACTCACTCAGCTTATCGGCGGAAGAATTGAAAAAATCCACCAGCCTTCACGTGAGGAAGTTATCATATCAATACGCACACGGCAGGGGTCTAAAAAGCTCTATATCTCCGCAAACGCTGGCAGTGCGAGGGTTCATATAACCGAAAAAAGCGTTGATAATCCGCAGACTCCGCCGATGTTCTGTATGCTTTTAAGAAAAAGGCTCGGCAACGGAAAACTTCTTGACATAAGGCAGGACGGTCTTGAAAGAATACTCTTTTTTGACTTTGAGTGCGTGAACGAACTCGGCGACGTGGTGGTTATTACTTTAGCTTGCGAGATTATGGGGCGTTGTTCAAACCTTATTATAATCAGCGACGGAAAAATTATCGACAGTATAAAGAGAGTTGACAGCGAGATGTCCCGTGAAAGAATGGTGCTTCCGGCTATGACATATACTTTACCGCCGAAAAGCGACCGTCTGAACTTCTTAACCGCTGAACCGGAGCAGATTATTGAAAAACTCCGTGAAAACTCTCAGGCAGAACTTTCAAAGGCACTTATCCGGATTTTTGAGGGCATATCGCCTGTACTTGCACGTGAATGGGTTTTCTTTGCAGGATGTGGTGTACATCTTGACGGTAACGTTGACGGCGACCCCCTCGACCGTCTGCTTTTCATTATAAAGCGTACCCGTAAGCAGTTAATTGACGGCGAATGCTGTTTTAATGTGGCAAAAACTAAGGAGGGTATGCTGAAAGATTTTTCGTTTATAAGGCTCTCGCAGTTCGGCAACCTCATGTATACAAAGGAAATTCCCACTGCCTGTGAACTGCTTGACTATTTCTATTCTGAGCGTGACAATGCTGTCCGCACTAAACAGCGTGCAAATGACCTTTTCAGACTTCTGGTAAATCTTACAGAACGAACTTCTCGCCGTATAGCCGTACAGCGTGAGGAACTTTCAGCCTGTGCAGACAGAGACTACTATAAGCTGTGCGGAGACCTTATTTCAGCCAATATGTACCGCATGAAAAAAGGCGACAGTACGGCGGTTTTAGAGAATTTCTATGATGAAAACTATGCTCCGGTTGAGATTAAGCTTGATGTGCGAAAAACTCCCTCACAGAACGCACAGCATTATTACAGCGAATATAAAAAAGCCGTCACCGCCGAACAGAAACTTACTGAACAGATTGGCAGGGGAGAAGAAGAATTACAGTACCTTGATAGTGTTTTTGATTCGCTTACACGTGCTACTTCCGAGAACGATATAATACAGCTCCGTCTTGAACTTAGGGAGCAGGGGTATATAAAGTCCGCTAACGGCAGAGCAAAACCGCCGAAAGCCTTACCGCCCATTGAATATAAGTCAAGCGACGGCTACACTATACTTGTCGGAAGAAATAACTATCAGAATGACAAATTATCGCTTAAATTCGCCGAAAAGAATGATATATGGCTACACACACAGACTATAACAGGTTCGCACGTTATTATTGTTACAGAGGGAACAACTCCACCCGACAGAACTCTTGAAGAATCGGCTGTTATTGCTTCGGTAAACAGTAAGGGGCGTGATTCTAATCTTGTGCCGGTAGACTACTGTCTTGCAAGGTATGTGAAAAAGCCGTCCGGTGCTAAACCCGGAAAAGTTATATTCACTAACTACAAGACGGTTTTTGTAAAGCCGGACGCTGAACTTGAAAAAAGTCTGAGGGTATAAAAATGATAAAAAAACTTACAGAAGATTTTTTTCGGCGAGACTGTCTGGAAGTCGCACCGGAACTGGTCGGAAAAATACTTGTCCGCAGACTGCCCGACGGTACGGTTTTAAAGGAGAGAATCGCCGAGATAGAGGTTTACAGGGGGGAGGAAGACAAAGCCTGTCATGCCTCAAAGGGTAAAACCAAGCGTACTGAGGTTCTTTATGGGGAGAGCGGTAAAATTTATGTTTATCTGTGCTATGGTATGCACTGGCTCATGAATATAACTACCGGACAGTCCGGAGAACCTCAGTGCGTGCTTATACGTGCCGGAGAGATTCATAATGGTCCAGCAAAGCTGACAAAGTATCTGCACATTGACGGAAACTTCAATAAGCAGACAATATGCAGTAATCCGGATATATGGATTGAGGACGACGGATTTCGTCCCGAAATAAAAACCGCCAAAAGAGTAGGCATTGACTATGCCGGAGACTACTGGAAAAACATAGAATGGCGTTTTATTGTAAAGGGGTGACGGTATGAATATAATATCTGTCGGTTATAATTCGGTTTACGGCAGAGAATACAATTTCAGACGTGAACCGGAAAAAAATATATTTATGCTTATCCTTGCAAAAAGCCGTGCCGTTTTCCATATTGATGATAAGGAAATACACACTCCTGCCGATACCTTTATTTTATATGACGATACTGTTATCTGTGAATATTCTGCGGACAACGGTTTTTTTATATGCGACTGGATATGCTTTGACAAGGACAATGACAATGAATTTTTTGATTCTCTTGAACTCCCTTTCAACCGCCCTGTGCAGTTTGCAGATACGGATTTTATCAGCAATATCATGCGGAATATTGCCACCGAGTATTATTCACTAAGTCCAAGACGGATAAAAATGACAGATGCTCTCATGAAAACTCTGCTTCTGAAGATAAGCGATTTTTCCGGCAGACGTGACGAACAGCAACAGACGGTTGACCCACATTACAATGCACTGGTGGAACTCCGTGAAAAAGTCTACCGCAATCCGCAGATGAAATGGAATGTTGATTCAATGGCGAGCGATGTTAATATGTCACGGTCGTATTTTCAGCATATTTACCGTGAGATGTTCGGCGTATCGTGTATTTCTGATGTTATCAGCGGAAAAATAGAAAAGGCTAAGGAGATTCTCAGTGAGACTTCATGTACTGTATCGCAGGTTTCAGCCATGTGCGGTTATGACAACGAGGAGCATTTTATGAGACAGTTTAAGAAAATAGTTGGTGTAACTCCCACAAAATACCGCCGTAAAATATAGCATATTTTGTAATAAAAAAAGCTGTATATAAATTGACTTTAAATAATAAATTTGTTATAATTATATTTGGACTGAAAAAATAGCTTTTTTTAGACATATCTTATTATATGGAGGAATTATATGGAACAAGGATACAGTATAAAGGATTTACTTTTTTTATTTCTGCATAAAATATGGTGGCTTATTCTGGGTGCGGTTTTGGGGGCAACGGCACTTTTCTGCTACTCAAATTTTTATCTCCCTCTTGAATATTCATCTCATATCTCAATGTATATTCAGAGTTACAAGACAATAAATACCAACAACAGCAGTAATCTGAATGATATAAGCAACTCCAAACAGCTTATAAACACATACATGGAAGTGCTTAAAGACGACGCTGTGATGAGGGCAGTCGGCGAAAAGCTAATTGAGCAGTATGGTTACGGCGTTATTACTGGTAACTTTAAAATGGAAGACGGAAATATTGCACCGGAATCACTCAGAAATACTATATCAATAACAAGCGTGGAAGATACAAGTGCCTTGAAAGTGGTAGTGACTACAAAAAATGCAGATATTTCTGCCTCAATATGCAATATAATATCAGAAGTTTCACCGGATTTTATAAAGGACGCTGTAGGCGTGGGTGCAATACGTACTATTGATACCGCTAAGGCTTATTATACGCCTGTAGCACCGAATGTCACCAAAAATACTTTAATCGGTTTTTTAGGCGGATTTATGTTGGTTGCAGTGATTATACTGCTGATTGATTTTCTTGATAATACAGTTAAAAGCACTGAAATTATCAGCGAAAAATATAAAAAGCCCATTATCGGCGAAATCCAGCAGTTTGGAAAAGCAAAGAAAAAAAGAAGCTCAACTACTATTCTTGACAGCAGTATACCTTTCAACGTAATCGAAAATTACAAGCTCGTCCGTACAAATATAATGTTTTCACTTTCAACAGGTAAAAAGAAAATTTTTGCTGTATCAAGTGCCAATCCCTCTGAGGGCAAGTCAACTACTTCTGTAAATATCGCTATTGCATTCGCACAAATGGAAAACAAGGTACTGCTTATTGACGCTGATATGAGAAAATCAGTTGTCCATAAGACTTTTTCTATTACAAATGAATCCGGACTTTCTACTGTTATCAGCAAAATGAATACTTTTGAAGAATCCGTGCATAAGAACGTTATTGAAAACCTCGATATACTTACTGCCGGACCTTCTGTACCAAACCCCTCTGAGCTTCTCGCCTCTGAAAATTTTGAAAACCTAATATCTTCTCTTTCCCAAAGCTATGACTATATCATTATTGATACTCCTCCGGTTAATATTGTAAGTGATGTCCTTACTATAAAGGATTCAATTTCTGGTATGTTGCTTGTCCTCAAATACGGTGATACAACATACAATGATGTGGATAACTGCATGAAGAAGATTGAACTTGCTGACATGAATATTCTCGGATTTATTCTGAACGATATAAGCCACAAGAAAAGCGGAGCATATTACAGCAATTATAAATATGATTACAGTTACAGCTACAGCGCCAAAGAAGACAAGAAGAAAAAATGATGATTACAGATTACCATTGTCATATA
This sequence comes from Ruminococcus flavefaciens, assembly GCA_023667045.1. Classification (GTDB taxonomy): domain Bacteria; phylum Bacillota; class Clostridia; order Oscillospirales; family Ruminococcaceae; genus Ruminococcus; species Ruminococcus flavefaciens_AC. The sequence continues at coordinate 119,044 of JAMPAU010000004.1, forward strand.
CTGCCGGATTTTGACGACGGCTCAGACAGCGTTGAAACTTCTCTCCGCATGATTGAAAAAATGAAAAGTCAAGGTGTGGGAAGAATTATTGCTACACCGCACTTTTACGCACACAGGGAAGAATCCGTTGACAGCTACCTTGAAAGACGTAAAAAAGCCTTTGATATTCTCAAAGAATCAAATCCGGCTGTTGAAAATATAATGCTCGGTGTTGAGGTTGCCATAGAAAACGGTATCAGCAGTCTTGACGGTCTCGAAAAACTCGCCTTTCAGAATACAGAATATATTCTGCTCGAACTGCCCTTCACGAACTACTCAAAGTGGATAGCTGAGGAGATATATAACGTATCGTGCCGTTATAAGCTGAAAATAATCCTTGCACATATACACAGATACAGAAATCTGTACAGCAAGTCTCAGCTTGCGGAGATTCTTGAAGTGGGTGCTGTATTGCAGGTGAACAACGAGGCATTCCGGACTTTCGGGAGCAGGCACTTTGTTAAAAAACTCATAAAGGACGGTCATGAAATTGTTTTCGGTAGCGACAGTCACAATATGACTTCACGTCCGCCAAACTGGGACGTTCTGAAAAAATATGTAAAAGGCGATATTATCGAAAAGTCCAACAGCTTGATTTAACAGCATGACGGATATGACGGATATGACCCTTTTTTATAAACCTTTTCTTTTTTATTATATTATATATATATTATATATTCTTTTATTAAGGAGTTATAAAAATAGTAAAAATCCGTCATATAAATATTGAAAAAGTCTGATTTTTACCGAAATATAGCCTAAAAACAGATATGACGGATTTGTTTCAATCCGTCATATTTTTTATTTCTTATTTTATTTTGCTGATTTCTGTTTCAATCTTTTCAAGCAGAGATATATCAACGCTACCAAAATCATATTCCATACGCTCAATGAGTTTGAAATGAAACTGCTCACAGCCGGAGTTTCTGTGGTATTTTCGGCGGTATTCATTTATAAACACCGTTCCCCAGTAGTATTCGCTGTAAAGAATAATCTCCGGACTTATTTTTTCGGGCATGGTATAATATAATTCGTCCAGAAACACAAGGTTGCTGTAAATGCTGTTTATATGTTTGTCGTCATACTCCAGAACTTCCTTGAATCCAGACATTGATTTTATTTCGCTGTCAGTAAGTATCTTGATAAAATCATCTCCAAAGTTTTATTGAATAGCATGACGGATATGACGGATTTGACCCTATTTTATAAAACTATATCAATTTATTTTTTTCTACACGAAAGGGTTATAAATTTGAAAATATCTGTCATATAAATATTGAAAAAGTCTGATTTTTTCCTAAATATAGCCTAAAAGCAGATATGACGGATATTTTTCAATCCGTCATATTTTTTTAATTTCTTAATTTTATTTGTCGGTGTAGAGGACGTTCATATCAACGTAGCCGTCTATGCCATCAATAACGCCGGTAGAACTTGCCTGCCACATGAAATAGTCGCCGATGTAGTCTGTTTCGTCAACGTAGTGTGCAAGCCATACGGGTTCTTGATACTCGTTAATCCAGAAGTTATTAAGAAAGTTCTTACTGCTGTATAGCATAGCCGGATAGCCGTGCTTTTCCATTTCGGCACAGAAAAGGTTAAAGAGTTCGTTGAGGTCGTGAATGCTTATTCCGTACTGCTGAAAGGTTGAAAATTCTTCCCAGTCGAATGCAACCGGAAAATCAAGCTCCATGCCGTCAAGCTGTTCGTCTATATATGAAACAAGTTCTTTTACGCTGTCGGCTGAATTTAGGGTGGTATAGAAGTAAACGCCCACCTCTAAACCTGCCTTTTTTGCCTTGCGGATATTTTCGGCGTACCAGTCGTCAAGCTTTATCTCGTCGTAAAAGTACCCCATGCGGATTATGACGAAATCACAGCCGGAGTTTTTTACAGCATTAAAGTCAATATCGCCCTGCCATGCAGAAACGTCTATACCGAATTTTCTGTTGTCGCCCTTGTAAGTCTCTGTAAATTCCGTGAAAGGCGTGCCGTTGCTGTAGTCCGCATTACCTCCGGCAGAATCGGACGAGGGCATTTCGCTGAGAACTACAACAGTCATATCCCATGAAGTTTTATTGCCGGAGCTGTCAGTGACATGAACGGTTATCGGGTAGTTTCCTATTGTGCTTGTGTCAACCGTGCCTTCGTATGTCAGAACTGGTGCAGGGTCGTAATTATCCGCATAGCCGACTATTTTCTTGAGGTCTAAAGCCTCGTCTTTCTTTACATACGGCGACGTTCCCATATTAAGCAGAACAGGAGCGGTAGTGTCAGCGATAGTATAGCTTACTTTTTTCTTGAATTTCCCCTCATTGCACAGGCATTCTATGTATACTTCTGACTTGCCGAGTGCTGAGGTGTCAATGATTTCTTCGCCGTTAAGGACTTCAACGTTTGTATCAACCACCAAGTCCGAGACCGTCATTTTTTCATAGATTTCGACGTTTTCAAGCGTTTCAAGTATAAGGTCGTCGGGAGGTTTGATGTTGGTTTTCACTTCTGGTGAGATTACCGGTATGCTGTCGGGAATGGTAGTACCTGTGGTAGCCGGAGGAATAATTACATCTTCCGGAAGTTTCTGTACTTCCTTTGAACAGCCGGCGGTAAGGCATAGTGCAAGGATTGCAGTTAAAATTTTTTTCATGTTATCTCCAGTTCACCCCCGCATGTGCGGGGAAAATAATTATTTATTTTATAAAGCACATTTCATTATAGGGTCACCCCCGCGTGTGCGGGGAAAATACTTTGCGTTACCGCCATATATAGTATAACACAACATTTTTTCGATGTCAAGCTTTTTTACATATTGAATTTTTTCTTATTTTAATATATTTAAAAAGGGAAGCCGTTATGACTTCCCCCTTTTATTTTACTGATATTTTTTGCTATTTAAGATTTTCACGGAATTAAGTATCAGAAGCATAGCTGTGCCGGAGTCTGCAAAGACCGCAAGCCACATATTAGGGTGTCCGAAAAGTCCGAGAATCAGAACTACTGCTTTTATTGCGAGTGCAAATATTATATTCTGATAAGCTACTTTGAGGGTTCTGTCAGCTATTCTTTTAGCCCTTACAACTGTTTCGGGTTCTGAGTTCATGAATACAGCGTCTGAGGCTTCGAGTGCGAGGTCTGAACCGTTCTGCATAGCACCGCCCACGTCTGCACCGGCAAGTACAGGAGCGTCGTTTATGCCGTCGCCTATGAACATCACAGAGCCGTTTTCCTTGCGTATTCTTTCAATTTCGTGAAGTTTTCCGTCCGGCATCAAATCGCCCTTAACGTAATCTATGCCGAGTTTCTGACTTACAGAGAGTGCGTTATCAGCTTTGTCGCCTGTCAGCATAGCGGTTTTTATGCCCATTGATTTAAGAGCAGATACGGCACTGGCAGAAGTCTTTTTCACTGTATCGGAGACGGTTATTATGCCCTTTACAGTTCCGCCGACTGCAACATATACCGTACTGCCTATGCTGTCGTATTCGGGGACGGCTATATTGTTTTCGTCCATAAGGCGTTTGTTTCCGCAAAGAATATTTTCGCCGTTTATAACTGCCGAAATGCCACGTCCGGCGAGTTCTGTTACTTTTTCCGGCATAACTGCCTTTACGGAATTTTTTTCGCCGTATTCTACTATGCTTTCGGCTACTGGGTGTGTAGATGATTTTTCACATGAAACGCATATTTCAAGGAGCTTTTCGCTTGTCATTCCGTCAAAGGTTCTTACGTCCGTGACTGAAAAACTGCCGTTTGTGAGAGTGCCTGTTTTATCAAAGGCTATTGTTTTCACTCCTGCGAGAGCCTCTATAGCTGACCCGCCTTTAAAGAGTATACCGAGTTTTGAGGCAACACCTATTCCGGAGAAGTATGCAAGCGGTACACTGAGTACCAACGCACACGGACAGCTTATTACAAGAAATGTCAGTGCAGAATAAACCCACTTGTGCCACTCGCCTGTTATTAACGACGGAACAATTGCAGTAAGTACAGCCACAGCAAGCACTATCGGCGTATAGACCTTTGAGAACTTTGTTATAAAGCGGTCTATTTTAGGCTTTGAGGCAGATGCGTCTTCCACAGCTTCAGCAATCTTTGAAATCATTGATTCACTGGCAACTGCTGTTGCACGGAGCGTGAAACTTTCTGAAAGGTTTATACAGCCGGAAAGTATTTCGTCGCCGATGCGGACTGTAAGCGGTACTGGTTCGCCGTTTACAGCAGAGGTGTCTATTCTTGATTCGCCCGATTCTACAATGCCGTCAACCGCTATTCTTTCTCCGGCTTTTATCCGAAGAACGTCCCCGACCTTTATGTTTTCGGCAGGAGTACGCACAAATTCTCCGTTTTTCATAACGTCCGCAAAATCTGCCTTAAGACCAGCAATATCCGTGATTGCCTTACGGCTCTGTGAAACGGCATGATTTTCAAAGAGTTCGCCTATACGGAAAAACAACACAACCCCGACAGCTTCTGAGTACTCGCCAAGTGCAAACGCTCCGATTGTTGCAACAGTCATCAGAAAGTTTTCATCAAAGAAATTTCCCGAACCAATATTCTTGACGGCTGATTTTATGACATTGAATCCAAGTGAAAGATATGCTCCGATAAAAAGCAACAGAGGAAGTACTTTTATTGAGGTTAAGTTTTCTGTTATCAGTGCCATGACAAACAGAATAATTCCGATAACCAGCGGTACAAATTCTGGGATTTTTTTCTTTTCCTCTGCCGTCTTAGTGGTGGCGACTTCCTCAAAAGGTACGATTTCCACACCTGCTTCTACTGCTTGTGCGAGGTCGTTCATGAGTTCAAGGGTGTCCTCGTCTATGTTTCCGGTGACTGTCAGCTTTTTGAGTGGGAAGTTAAGCACAGCCGATTCAATGCCAGTCATACCGGCAATGAGTTCTTCGATTTTTCCGCCACAATGAGCGCAGTCGAGATTATTAACGGTGTAGGTCTTCATGACAGCCGGATTTTTTTCATTCGGGACAATCTCAACGTCCGCTTCAACAGTCCGAGCAAGCTTGTTCATCTGTTCAGTGAAGTCAGCGGTGATGTTTCCGGTGACTGTCAGCTTTTTCAGAGGAAAGTTAAGCACAGCCGATTCAACACCAGTCATACCGGCAATGAGTTCTTCGATTTTTCCGCCACAGTGAGCGCAGTCAAGGTTATTTATAGTGTATGTTTTTTTCATGTAAATCACTCCTTTTAATATGAACGATTGTTCATATGTTTAATATATCATATTTTATAGCGTTTGTCAATAGTTTTCTGAAAATTTTTCTTTATTTTCCGAAAAAAGTATGATATAATATTAATATGCAGTATTTTGTTAACCAAGGTTAACAAGTTTCGGAATATATTTATTCCGCATAAACGGCGTAAAATAGCCTTAAAACCGGATTCTGAAAAATTTTTTGAAAAAATTTCGTCTTTTTCGGCTTTTAAAGTCACTTATATATGAAAAGCTTTTCATAACATAAACCCTTACCGAAAGGAGTGACGGACTTTGACTGTCGATTCTAAACTTTATGCCGGAGGTGACGGTAAAATTTCAGCGTTATTAAATCCATACGAACAGAACATGACATTTGATATATCGGGCGAAAATGTCAATGAACTTATTGCAGGCTGTTCGGAGTCCAAAGAAAAACTGGAAAAACTTTATAATATGTTTAAAGACAGCGTGTTTGCGGTAGCTTTTGGTATCACATCAGACTATCATCTTGCTGAAGACTGCGTTACCGAAACTTTCGTGAGGCTTACACAGGTAAAGCGTTTTTCCGCAAAAAAAGGAGACGGCAAAGGGTTTATTCTTACTATTGCACGCAACGTTGCACTGGAGCTTCGCCGGAGATACAAGAGAGAAAAAGAAAGCAATGATATTTATATCCAGAGCTACGGCGAGGCGGACAAGACTGTTGAAAACAGTATTTATATAAATCAGCTCCTTGAGCATCTCAATGATAAACAACGTCAAGTTGTTGTGCTGAAATGCTGTTCGGAGCTTACATTCAAGGAAATAGCAAAAATCATGAAATGTCCCGAAACTACGGTTAAATCAAGGTACAAAAAAGCTATTGCTATCTTACAGGAAAAGGCAGGTGCTGACAAGTGAAGAATAATAATCTTGACGGAAATCAGGAATTTGAAAAGTTACTGAAAGACAAAATGAATGAACTTTCTTCGTCTGTGGATTGCTTTGACAGGATTTCCGCAAAGGCTTTTCCTGAAAAAAATCCGGATTTTTCCGAAAGCGGATTCACCGTATGCGACCTTGAAAATGTAACCGGAAAATCTAAAAAGCCTATGTTTCTGAAATGGACAGCGGTTGCGGTAGCCTGTGCGGTCTGTGCCGTAATCATACCGAAAACATCACTTCTGGAAAATCTGACTGCCAGTTTCGGAAAAAGTTCAAAGAAAATATATTCAAAGGTAATAGCCGAAATAAACTCTGAAACCTCACAGCACAGCTATAAAGTATATGATATGCCGGTTGACGACTATATTAAATATGATAAGCTTGTAACTCCGCTGTACCCATGCCCTTTCAGCGACTGCGGAAAAGACAATATAAACGTTCGCATTTTCGTGAGGACATATGACGGTATTCCTACCAATCAGATTTATGCCGTTGAGTATGCCGGAGATTACACGGAATCCAACTTCATAGCGGTTGCCGACACAAAGGCGAAATTTACCGATGAGGAACTGGAAAACCTTGACGAAATATATTATACCCCCGACGATACAGAGGTAAGCCTTGCCGTTATGACAAACTTCACTCCGGCGTTTACTGCTGAATCTTTCATGACAGACAGAAATGAAAATAATGTCTCTCTTGCTTCTTTTGAGTATGAAAGTATTTTCAAGTCAGATGACGAAAAAATATATTATTACCCGTCACAGATTATTTATTACGGCAACAGTACTGACGAACCCCCCGAAACTTACTATTATGATATAAATAACGTTCCCGATACGGACGGCACATGGAAAAATACAGTCTGTTTCGACGGATTTTCGTCTATGCCAGAAGAAAGCAAGTCGCTTTTTGTCAGAACTCCTTTATTTGAAAGAGAAACTTCTCTGTCAGATACTACTGCATACGGCTATGTGACTGCTGAATCGTACACGGACTATGAAAAGAAAGAAGACGAAGGCAATCAGATAAATTTCTATTCGCTTGCACTTCAGAGTTACGGCGAGGAGACTATCAGCACAATGGCAGTCCCTTATGATAATCAGATACGCAGAACTATAAAAATGTATTTTTCAAAGTCCGGACTGATGTTTTCAAGCGATTCAGATTCAGCTATAGTTTTATCAGAAGAAAACTCAGATACAAAAGTTGTTGTAAGTTTTTATAATGAAGGCTGTCATGACTTGCTGTCAGAAGAAGAACAGGCGGAACTTTTTGAAATGCTGGAAGAAAGAGAACATAAAAAGATACAGACAGAACATGAAGAAGCAACAGTCCCCGAAATTGACCCGGAAGATGCGACCAATATTGTGAAACATTATGACTACAGGTTTTAGGTGAATCCGCATTTACAGATAAACAAAAGAAAGTATAAATAAAATAAATTCCCCGAACTGTAATAAGTTCGGGGGATTTTTATATCAACTGCTTTTTCTGAAATTTTTGTCTGTGAGTATTCTTGCAAAGATAAGTCCCAGCGGAAGCGATACTACTATGAATAGGGCTTTTGTCAGCCATAAAGCACCGGTCTGTATTTCGTTGAGGGCTATGTAATATACTCCCTTATACATAAACATTCCGGGAATCATTATTACTATTGACGGCACGGTGAGGGTTATTCTCGGATAGCCTACTTTCTTTTTCAAGGCAGATGCAAGCAGTCCGGCACACAAAGCCCCGATAAATGCCGATAAGCTGACAGGTATTGAGGTAAAGTCTATGAGTTCAAGACGGAGAGTATTTACAATCATGCCTATTATTCCGGCTGTGAGTGCCATTTTGCGTGGACTGTTGAACATAAGTGAAAAGCCGTATACTCCGCAGAAACTTGTTACAAGCCTTAATGCGAGCTTTAACAGTGGGCTGAGTTCCATTTCAACAAACTCCGACGGGTGAAAACTGAATATAGTTGCTGTCACCCAGCCTGTTAGGGTAGCCATACCGATTATCAGAATAGCATATGTTATACGCTCCAGTCCGGAACGCAAATCAAGTTTAGCGAGGTCTATTCCACCGGTGATGAGAGGAAATCCCGGTATCACGAAAAGCATAGAGCATATATATCCTGCCTGATGTACGCTTGAAACTCCCATGACTAATTCAGCAAGTCCGAGACATATCATATACACAGAACAGGCAACAGCTACTCCGGCAGTGACGTTTGCGAGGAGAGTTATGTGTTTTTCGAGTAGTTTTTTACGGACAAAGTTTCCCACACCTGCTCCGAAAAATGCACATATCATCTCAACCGCTCCTCCGCCTAAAAGAAACGTAAAAGCACAACAGGCAAATGCAGAGGCAAGCCCTAAAGTAACTGCATTATAGTTGGGGGGCATTTCTTGAAACTTATCAAGTATGCGGTGAAACTGCTCAACGGAATATCTTCCAGCTCTGTCATTGAATCCGTCGGTAAATTCTTCAAGATAGTTGAGACGGTCGGTGTTTACTCCGGTAGTATTTATAGAAATAGCGTTGGTGTATGTCTCGCCGTTTTCGATACAGGTATATGCTATTGCGAGAAGACCTATATCTGCGGTACAGGTTATTCCTAAAGCACGGGCTATTTTATTCATGGAAGCCCTTACTCTCCACGCTCCTGTGCCTACTGACAACATCATCAGACCTACACGCCCGACAAGCGTTGCTTTTTCTTTCAGTGATGCGTTTATTGCAGGGGTATCTTCGTTTTCGACAATTTCGTGCCAAGCTATCGGCATATGCTGTTTTCTAAACTGGCTCAGGGTTATCGTCTCCTCATGTCACCCCCGCTTATGCAGGGAAAATTCTTTTGTGGAGGGAGGGTCACCCCCGCTTATGCGGGGAAAATACTAAAAAGACCCTTTAAAACCTCCCTTGCCACAAAATCAGTATAGCATAAATACTCAGCTTTGTCAAGACTTTTTAGGGACATTATTGTATATTATGACAAATCAGCTTTCATTTTTGCCTTGAAAACCAATGAGGAAAGCATTATAACAACCACTGAGCAGGCTGTTGCCGTAATCATAGGCACGGCGAAATTATCAAAGTTCATTGCAATGGCAAGGCGTGCTGTTTTTGTGCAGTAGTAAAAGGGCAGACATTTGGAGATTTTAAGCATTGCACCTCCGGCGTTTTCTGCGTCAAACCATATTCCCCCTAAAAACGACGCAAGCGATATTATTATTGAACTCATAGCCGGTGCGGACTTGTCACTGAAAAGCGAACCAAAAAGCAGTCCGAAACCTATAAACATCAGTGCCGACGGTATAAGGATTATCACTGACAGCAGTATTCCGGCTATGCTTATTTCCACTCCTGCAATAACCGATATTATCAGCGAAACAACAGCCGTTATTATATTCTGTACAACTGAAAGTGCTGTCATCGGGAGAATATACCCCAGTACGAAATCAGCGGTTGTCATTGGTGTGGCGTACATTCTTACAAGAAAAGCTCCTGCACGGTCTTTAGATACGGTGATAGCTGTGAAAAGCATTATAAACATCTGCCCGAAAACTGCTATACCGCCGTACAGATTGTCTATTCTGAAAATGGTCATTCCCGATTCAGCCGGAATACTTTCATTCACGAAAGTCATTATCACAAGCATGACAAGAGGAAATCCCAGACAGAATATATAGCTGAGGGGTTCTCTTAAAATCTCTTTTATGTTTCGTGCCGAAAAGGCTTTTATTCTGTTCATGCTCTGCTCCTTTCGGCTATTGCGACAAAGGCGTTTTCAAGACCTTTCTGACCGGATATTTTTTCAAGTTCGGCAAGAGTACCGCACGCTGTTATTTTTCCGTCAATCATAATCGCTATGCGGTCGGAAAGTGTCTCTGCTTCTTCCATGTAGTGAGTAGTGAGGACTATAGTTATTTTGCCTTTTAGCGATTCAATGGCTTTCCAGAGTTCACGGCGTGCGAGAACGTCTAAAGCAACCGTCGGCTCATCAAGAAAAAGCACTTCCGGCTGTGAGATGAGAGCCATAGCAATGGAAAGCTTGCGTTGCCAGCCCCCCGAAAGTGTCTTTGCACGGGAGTTTTCTGTTTCCTGCATATTGAAAAGTTTAATCATATCGTCTGCACGTGACTTGTCTGTGCCGTAAACCTGTGCCATAAATTCAAGGTTTTCACGGACTGTGAGGTTTTCGGCTACAGAGGTTTCCTGCGGAGATATTCCTATTATGGACTTTACCTTGTTTTTTTCAGTGATACAGCTGTAACCGCCTATAAAAGCCTCTCCAGAAGTCGCCTCAGAAAGACATGAAAGCATACGTATAGCAGTGGTTTTTCCTGCACCGTTTACGCCGAGCAGTGCGAAAAGTTCACCTTTTTTCACAGAGAGGTCGAGACAGTCAACCGCCGTTTTACTGCCGTATTTTTTAGTAAGTTTTTTTGTTTCAATCATATTTTACTCCTGTCTTTATTTAAGCTGACCTGCATTGAAAAGAGCTATTCCTTTTTCCTCGTCGCCGAGTACCACAAGAGCGTCGCCCTGCTTTATATTGAAAACCCTGCGACATTCAGCCGGAAGTGTAATCTGCCCTTTGTCATTGACTGTAGCCACCCCGAAAACGTGCTTGCCGTCTCCGGTATGACTTTCATTATCCATATCACGCACAAGCATATCTACTGTTGTGCCGTACAGGTCGGCGAGCTTTATACAGCTTTCAATATCGGGGAGAGTTTCGCCACGTTCCCATTTGGCTACCGCCTGTCGTGAAACGCCTAACTTTCCGGCTATTTCCTCCTGCGTGAAATTTCCTTGCTTGCGGTATATTTTGAGCTTGTTAAATTGTATTCCCATATTTTCACCTCATATCAATTATACTGTCTCCGGAATGTTATGTCAACCAACCAAATGCAACATTTATGTTAATTTAGGTAGCATTTTCTGAAAATGTAAAATTACCGTTTTCTAATTGTGCATTGAAAAATCCCCCTAAAACTTTCATTTTAGGAGGACAGCCCCGCTTATGCGGGGAAATACTAAAAAGACCTTTTCAATAGCTTTTGACAAAAACAGTATATCATAAAAATTTTCTTTTGTCAATTGGCTTATTCAACTTCTTTGGTGAATATGGAATGGCTGAAAAATAAACTTGTCAGAAATATTCCGCTGTCTTTATATACAGAGCCTTAGCTGAATCTTCCGGAGTGGATTTTTCATAGAGAACGTCGTTGCAGGCTGAAAAGAAATCGTCTATAAGGTCGTTGTTTTCGAGTACCGGAGAGAGTTCACCAAGCTGGCAGTCGTCCATTTTCTGAGACGCCTCATACTGTATGCCGTAAAGCTGATAGTTCTTTTCAAGGGTCTTTTTTGCAGTACGGCTCAGAGGTATGCCTTTTTCCACGCCTTGAAGTTCAGCCACTTCCGAACTGTTCATTAAGAAGTCAAGCAGTAATCCGGCTTCTTCTGGGTGTACGGTATTTTTGCTGACGGCGTACATGGTAGCAGGTTTTGCATACCAGCCCTCGCCGATATTGTTTCCGTCAAGGGTTGTGTAGTCGGCTGTTATTATGTTGATACCGTCTTCAATCATACTGCCGAAATAGTTTGTTGCGTCGCTCACCCACGCTATAGAACCGGCATAGGTTTCTTTGGCTATTTCCTTGCTGTCGTAGTATTCAAGCTGAGGGATTACGCATTTATCGACGAGTTCGTTGTAAAATTCTATCATATTCTGAAAGTCTTCCGCTTTAAAGTTCAGCTTGTTGTTTTCGATAATCTTCTTGCCGGTAACTTGTTCAGTGTGGGCGATAAGATAAAGCCATATTGACTTAGAAGCACCGCTCATGGGGTATATGCCGTCTTTTTTCATCACTTCAGCGGACTTGAAAAGGTCGTCCCATGTCTGCGGAGTATCAAGACCGTATCTGTCATAAACGTCTTGGTTTATATAAACCGTTTCGGCATTCATGGCAATTGGTATGGCATTTAGGCGGTCGTTTTTTATGCCGTATTCAAGAAAGTCCTCTGAAAAATTAGAGAGGTTAAAATTATCCAGTTCATTTATATCATAGTAGCCTTCGCCGTCCTCTGAGTACTGGGAGAGCCAGCTGAAATTTATCTGCATAACGTCTGCTTCAGTATTTGAACGCATCTGTATTTTACTGCGTTCTTCATATCCCGACCACTCGGAATAGCTACAGTTTACTTTTATATTCGGATATTTTTCTTCAAAAAGCTCAACCGCCTGTATCGTGTACTTGTTTCTTGCGTCAGTACCCCACCATGAGAGGTTTATCTGTACCTGTTTATTCTGCTGAGTAACAACAGGCTCACTGCTGCATGAGGACGAGACAAGCAGTGCGATACTTCCGGTCAATGCAAGTATTCTGCTGAAAGTTTTCATTCCGCATACCTCCTTTAATCATAAATAACAAAACTGTCCTTGCCGTTTTTCTTGGCAGTAAAGAGAGCGATACTTGCACAGTCAAATATCTTGTCTGCCGTAAGACCATTATCGGGAGATACAGCAGTACCTATACTTACAGTTATCGGGAAAATTCCCCTGTCGGTCTGTGCAGAACTTCTGAAATCCGTACAGACTTCGGCACATTTTCTTGAAAGTTCCTTGCGTGTCATCATCTTGTCTTTTTCGCTTATGTTTATGAGTACTGCGAAAAGGTCTGTATCAATTCTTCCCATACATTCTGCCTTAGGGAAAAGCCTCTGTATTTCATTGACAAGACGACCTATATTTCCCTCTGCATAACTTCTGCCGAAAGTATATGACATTTCCCTGTAGTTATCCATATCAATGAGAAGAATTGCATGAGAGCCTTTCTGTTCTGAAAGAATATTGTCGGTTTTTTCCATAAAAGCACCTTTTGTGAATATTGTGCTGAACTCCTCATCACGTGAACCCTCTCCGAGATTGGCGGCAACTACTCTTGCAGGGTCTGTAAGGCGTGATGTAAAGAAGATTCCGACAAGAACAGCAAGTATCGCTGAAACGCCTGCCATTATGTAAATGTATATCTGCATCTGGTCTTTTTCTTTCATGATTACGTCCGTCGGGACAGAGCATATAACATACCAGCCAATGTCACAGGAATTTACAGTAGTGAGATAAGTGTCGCCGAGAACTGTGGAAGCGTCTTTGCCCTCAACCTGCTGGCTTATTTCAAGCGGTAGGTTATTTCCTGTTTCGTCCTTTTCGGTTGAGTTCATTATTATGTATTTGTTGTCAGTAAGGCGTATGGTCATACCGCTTTCCGTTTCGGGATTTTCAAGAACTCCCGAAAGTTCAGATGTATATATAGATATTACAAGCAGTGCATTATCATGGATACGCTTTACATAGTAGATTCTCTCATAGTCGTCCTGATAGCCGGTATACCATCCGTCAAGGGTGCGGTTTCGGGAAATCATATTTTCAAAGTCCTCAAACATTGTATCTCCGAAAAGACCTTTAGTACCCTTTGAGATATTGCCGATTGTGTCGCCGTTGCGGTAAACTATGCCATAGTCTACAAAGTTTTCCATGAGACATATTCTTGAAAGTTCGTCGGAAATGATTTTCTCGGTATTGATAGCCTCGTATTCGTCTTTTTCCTTGTCGGCTGTGTCGTATGTGTAAGCCTCGTCAATTGAAAAGGCAAGTGTTGCGGCGTTTTCCATGCGTGAAAGGTAGTTGTTTAGATTGATATTAAGCTGTGCATTGAGCGAAGATGTCATTGAGCTTACTTTATTTTTAAGAACATTTTCACTTGTATTTACGGCAAATAGCGTAACGCATATTATTGCCGTAACAACAATCATGGCATAGCCGATAATCATTGAAAATCTCATGCTTCTTATTTTCATAAGACCATAAGCTCTTTTTTCATTTCGTGTCATAATATTCCCCCTAATAATATTTTTTATTATAATATTATATCATATAATCAACGTTAATCTGTGAATTTTCTGTAAACATGAAAACTGCCGGAAAATATTTATCCGGCAGTTTCTTCAGAAATTTTTCTTTATAAATTCTTCAGCTGGAATAGGCTTGGAATAATAATATCCCTGAAAGCTCTTTATGCCGTAATTTCGCAGGAAGTCACGCATATCGGCTGTTTCAACTCCCTCAACGCATACTTCTGCTTTAAAAGCGTCGGCAAGCGAGGAGATGAATTTTACTGTGTTCTGGTCTGACTGGCTTTTTTCTATATCCTTGACAAACTCACGGTCTATTTTCACAGTATCAATCGGCAGGGTACGCAGAATGCCGAGTGAAGAAAAGCCTGTGCCGAAATCGTCGAGAGCAATTTTAATGCCGTGTTCTCTGAAATTTCTGAACATATTGTTTAGTATGTCAATATCAAGCAGACGGCATCTTTCTGTGATTTCAAGACAGAGATTTTCCGGCGGAAAACCTGTTTCCTCAAGTATATTGAAAACGTCGGAAACAAAGTCGCTTTTTTCGAGCTGTGCATATGATATATTTACATTCATGATAAAGTCGGGGTATTTTTCAAGGAAGATTTTTCCGTCGCTCATAGCCTGTCGGAGAATCCATTTTCCAAGCTCCGGAAAGAGTACATCCTGTTCAAGCACCGGAACAAACTGCACGGGCGGGACTGTACCGTATTTGTCGTTTTTCCAACGTATGAGAGCTTCCATGCCTTTGAGTTTTTCGGTATCGGCGTACATTATCGGCTGATAGCAGAGATAAAATCCTTTGCAGTTTTCAAGGACGCTATTTCTGATAACGTTTATAGTTTCAATTGAATTTCTGTCTCTGCCGTTTTCGATATTATCAAAAACAACAATATCGCCGAGCCGTCTGTTTTTGGATTCATAGTATATATATTTAAGACATGAATATATTGTTTCGCTTTCAGTATTGAAATCCTTAAGCATCATAAGACCGGCATTAAGTGAGATACTGAGCCTTTCGTCTTCAACAAAGAAATTATGCGATACTTCTTCCTGAAGTTTTTTATATAGGTCGCCTGCCTTTTTTTCATCAAGAGTTTGGCTGATTATTGCAAACTTAGTACCGTCCATGCGGTAAACGTCGCCACAGCCGGAAAAGATATTCTGAATGCAAGAGGCAAACCGGCGGAGAACTTTATTTCCGAATTTATAGCCGTACATATCGTTTATAACGGAAAATCCTGTAATGCCGGTAATAATGATTGAACTTTTTTTCTTTTTCCATATCATAGCCTTTATGTCATCAAAGAATCCGTAAAGACTGCGGAGACCTGTTATAGTATCAATATAGCTGAGAGAACCATGATTTTTTATAGCTCCGGCGAAATACTCCGGCTCGCCGTTTTCGTCACGTATCACAGCACCCCTGCACGTACAGACCACATAGTTTCCGTCACCTGCTTTGGCACGGTACTGCATATTATGTCCTTTGTCCACACCTGCAAATATATTGCTTATGCTTTTCCGATAGCTTTCACGGTCGTCGGGGTGAATATAGCTCTCCCATATCGTGCCAGCGTCTTTCATATAGCGGTCAGGCAGATTGAAATAATCAACCGCACTTTTTGACCACCGTGAATAATCGCTTTTCATATCACAGAGATATATATAACTTCCTTCTGCTATAATGGAAAAGGTTTCAAACATATTATCCAGTCTTTTAAGTCGATTTTTATCCATTTTCAGCCCTCCCTGTATTTTTATAAAATGAATTTTATAATTCCATAACATTATATCACACTTTGAACATAATTTCAAGCTGTTTCACCAAAAAGACTGTATTTTTATGGAAAATGACTAAAAATTACGGTATTTTTTTGACATTCGTATAAAAAGAAGTGTGGTTCTTGTGTGGGTATATGGTTTAGTTAAACTATATCCCCGAAAATAGTGTCAGCAATTCATAATTATTTTAATTATTAATTCAGCATTATAAATTATGCATTGCAAGAGTTATTCAGCATGAAATGGCAAAACGCTGTAATGAAAAATACGACAATGTTATCAGTTACTTTCAAAAAGAATGCAGTTCTTTACAAAAACACTTAATTATGTTATAATATACTATTGCCTTTTATAAAGGAAGTGATTCATATAATTAGAGATTTTATACGGCTGATTTTTGCCGGAATAATTACCGCTGTGATTCTTGGTGCTGAATTTCCGCTGGAGACATATGCGGAATCGGGCGGTATCAGCATAAATGAAGTATGTCCGGTTAATACATATTATGAAGCTCCAAACGGTGAGCTGTACGGCTGGATTGAACTGTACAATAATTCTTCAAAGGCTGTGGATATAAGCGGTTGGGGATTTTCCGACGACACGGCAGACAATATAAAATATACTCTGCCTGCCAGAACAGTTATTCAGTCCGGCGGAAGACTTGTCGTTTTCTGTTCTCCGGAAAATATACCTCTCGACATAACAGAAGAAAACAATACAGTGATACTTATAGACAGAAAGGGCAGGGAAGTGAGCCGTGTGGAGTTTGATAAACTGCCGGAGAATATTTCATACGGACAGTACCCAGACGGTAGCGGAAAATATTCCTCTATGGAATGCACTCCGCACAAGACAAATATCTCCCCTAATGAGAATATTACAGTGCCAGTGCCGGAACTTTCACACGAGAGCGGTTTTTATGACAAGGACTTTATGCTGTCGGTGAAAGTCCCAGAGGGGACGACTGTATATTATACTCTTGACGGCAGTGAACCCACAACCGATTCAAAGAAGTACAACGCCAATATAAGAGTATATGATAAATCTGATTCGCCTAACGTATGGAGTGCAAGGACTGATATAAGTTCATATGGAGCAGTCGCTCCGAAAGAAAAAGTAGACAAGGCTTTTGTGATGCGTGCGGTTGCTGTTGACGAAAAGGGCAGGAAAAGCGATACTGTCACGGCGGTTTATTTTCTCGGAAAGACAAACTCTTCTTATTATAAAGAGATGAAAGTTATTTCGATTGTCACCAACCCCGAAAATCTCTTTGATTACAACACCGGAATATATGTCAAGGGCAGAATATTTGATACGCAAAACTATAAAGGTGTTGAGGCTTGGAACATGGTAGCCAACTACACTCAAAAAGGCAGAGACTGGGAACGTCCGGCGGTCTTTGAGGTATTCGACAAGGGTGAAAAAGTATTGTCGGAAAACGTCGGAATACGCATAAAAGGTGCTACCTCACGCTCCACACCACAGAAAAGTTTCAATATATACGCCCGTGAGGAATACGGCAACAAAAAACTGGAGTATGATTTCTTTGACGGAAAAGCTGTAAACGCAGTCACCGGTAAAAAGGCTGAAAGTTATGATACTCTCACAATACGCAATGCCGGAAACGATACGGCTTATTCGTATCTCAGAGACAACATAAATCAGAAACTTATAAGCGACCGTGACCTTACTATGCAGACTATGGAAGAATGCATGGTTTTTATTGACGGAGAGTTTTGGGGGTTCTATACCCTCACCGAAAAGACCGACGACGGTTTTATTAAAAATCATTACGGCATAAAGAAGAAAAACGTTGCTATTATCAAAAACAGCGAACTGGAAGAGGGGACTGAAGAAGACCTACAGGACTGGAACAGCCTTATATTAAAGTCCGCACGCACCGATATGACGGTTGATGAGAACTATGCGGAATTTTGCAGTAATGTTGATATTGACAGTCTGATAGAGTACTTTGCCGTGCAGATTTACTGGTGCAACGGCGACTGGCCTTGGAATAACCTTGCTGTATGGCGTTCTGACAAGATTGACAAGTCAAATACATATTCCGACGGTAAATGGCGTATGCTTTTGTTTGATACGGACTTCACGACGGGTCTATACAAAAATACCGATACTGTTTATACGTCTGACACTTTTGCACGGTTAAACGGCTATACCGACAGCATAAGCAGGACTTTTATGAATCTCCTCAGAAATCCGGATTTCAAGGAAAAATTCTGTACTGTCTTCATGGATTTGGCAAATTATAATTTCAGTCCGGAAAGAACAGATAAAATCATTGAGGAGTACAGGGAAAAATACCGCCAGCAGATTCTTGATACGTGCGAGAGATTCTATGCAAGTACTTTCATCGGTGCTGACGGCGTGAGCAGGTTTGACAGCGAAATGGACGTTATAGCAGACTTCTACCGGAATCGTTTCACATATGCAACAGACAGTCTGAAAAGGTCTTTATGGCTCGGCGGTTCGCTGAACAACGTGACAGTTCGGAAAAGCACACAGGGTAACGTAACTGTAAATACCGTCACTCCGGACATATCCGGCAAGGACTGGTGCGGTCAGTATTTTTCAGACTATAAGATAACTCTTAAAGCTGTTGCAAAGTCGGGGTATGAGTTCGAGAAGTGGGAGATAACCGGAACAAAGCTATCGGCGAAAGAAATAAAGTCTCCAGAAATAAATATACTTCCCGACAGCGACATAACTGTTAAAGCCGTATTCAAGAAATCATAACTTCCATTTGTCACAGAGTTTGTTTATAGCTTCAGTAAGTTTACGCATATCTGCATTAGTTCTGCCGTCGGAATTCTGTATAAGACGGTACAATCTGTCAGAGGCTGTGAGCAGATTGGTGTAGTAGATATTTTCATTGGCGTGCGATTTCTTGGTAACCGGACGTGGTTCAGCATCGTAAGTTACTATGCCGTTTGTGATGTCAAATTCCGCACTGCTGTAAGGCACGTATACGTCCGCACCAAGTTCATCACGGAGCTTCTGGGCGAAAGTTTCAGATGATACAGAATCGCCGTGATTGATAAAGAACTTTCTTACTCCGGAAATCGACTCAGCCCATTTCATCAGACCGGCAGAATCTGCGTGACCGCTTACACCGGGTAACTGTAGTATCTTTGCAGAGACGGTTACAGTTTCGCCGAAAAGCTTGACCTTTTTTGCACCGTCAACAAGACTTCTGCCGAGAGTGTTTATAGCCTGATAGCCCACAAAAAGTATAGTATTTTCGGATTTCCATAGATTGTGCTTCAGATGATGCTTGATACGTCCGGCTTCACACATACCGCTTGCGGAGATAATAACTTTAGGTCGGGTATCGTCGTTTATGGCACGTGAATCGTCACTTGTTATGGTTCTTATAAGACCGTCAAAAGATATGGGGTTTATGCCCTGTCTCACGAAAGAAAGAGCCTCATCGTCGTAACAGCTTTCACGGTTGTTAATGAAAATGTCGGTAGCCTCGTTTGCAAGCGGACTGTCCACGTATACCGGAAAATCTTCATGACCGCTGATTAATTTGTCGGCTTTTATCTGACGTATAAAATAAAGCATTTCTTGAGTTCTGCCGACTGCAAACGACGGTATAATGACGCTACCGCCCCTGTCGAAAGTCTTCTGAAGAACGTCGGCAAGAGCAGTGACGTAATCTGTCGGGCGGTTGTGTATTCTGTTTCCGTATGTTGATTCCATTATAACATAGTCGGCGGTCTCAATGTATTGTGGGTCACGGATAAGAGGCTGATTTATGTTTCCTATGTCGCCGGAGAATACTATACGGCGTGATGTACCGTCTTCTGTGAGGTCGATTATTACGCTTGCCGAGCCGAGAAGATGTCCTGCGTCACGGAATGATACTGTTATTCCGTCGCATATGTCAACCGGCGTATCATAGGGGTGAGGCACGAATAATTCCGACGCACCTATAGCCTCGTTCATGGTGTAGAGAGGTTCATATTCTTCATCTCCACGACGGCGTGCCTTGCGGTTTTTCCATTCCGCCTCAAACTCCTGTATATGTGCAGAATCACGGAGCATGACAGAGCAGAGATTAGCGGTAGCCTTTGTGGAATGTATTTCACCGCTGAATCCTCCGGCATAGAGCAGTGGGAGCATTCCGGAGTGGTCTATGTGGGCGTGAGTAAGAAGTACAAAATCTATATCAGACGGAGCAACGGGTATCTGAGCATTTTCAAAAGAATCCTCGCCCTGTTCCATTCCGAAATCCACAAGAAATTTTTTACCGCAGGCTTCAATATATGTACAGCTTCCGGTAACTTCATGATTAGCACCTATAAACGTCATTTTCATAAAAAATACCTCCTTTGATTAAGTTACAACAATTATAACATATTATCAGCTGAATTTCAATAGTTTTTGTGCGATTTATTTAAAATCAGTGATATTGTTTAATAATTTATTTTTTATAAACCACTTGATTTTTACTGAATTTTATGATATAATGGTATAGTAATTTGCGGAGACGTATCGAAGTGGTCATAACGAGAACGACTCGAAATCGTTTGAGCGGTAACACGCTCCGTGGGTTCGAATCCCACCGTCTCCGCCAGAATATTTTAAGGAAAGTCCGGACAGCCGGACTTTTTTTATAAAATTTTCCGGTACTTTATTGATGTTATTGACAAAAGTTGTAATATATGTTATAATTTTTTAGGAGATTAATGTCGTTTTTTGAAAATCTGAATTATTAAGGCAGAATCATTTCCGCCGGAGGTATTAAAAAACTATACTCATATATGAAAGACTGTTGGTACACTTTATGGAAGTATTGAAAGTAACATAGCTGGAATTATAAACAGCTTTCAGAGGATTGACGAAATAAAAAAGCGTTTCGGCGATGACTTCTGCGGACAGATAATATATGCTTAAAAACAATCAAGGAGTATAAGAATGCTGAAAAAATTTTATCCGTCAGTATATGCCGACAGTGTTTTTTCCATTGACTATGAAAAACTATACAGAAAAGGCTGTCGGGGCATTATATTTGATATTGACAATACATTGGTACATCACGGTGATAACTCAAATGAAAAAGTAGATGAACTTTTCCGCCGTCTTCATGAAATAGGATTCAAAACTGTCCTTCTTACTGACAACGACGAAGAACGTGTACAAAGACTTATCCGGAATATTGACACTCCTTACGTATGCGATGCAGGAAAACCCGACCCGAAAGGCTTTTTGCAGGCGGTCGGAATAATGAAACTCCGGAAAAAGCAGACTGTTGTTGTAGGCGACCAGATTTTTACGGATATTCTTGGTGCAAACAGAGCAGGAATAAAAAGCATAATGGTTAAGTTTATAAGACTTCCGGAAGAAAAATATATAGGAAAAAGACGTTATCTTGAAAAGCTGATACTGCTTTTTGACAGGCGTAAGAAGTGGAGCAGGAAAAGTTGCTGACAAAAAATTTATTGCTGACAATCATTACAGAATAACAGATAATAGTCTGAAAATATATAATACAGCGGATAGTAATATATGACTGTCCGCTGTTTTGGTACAATCTAATATATCAGAGGTGAAAAAATATGAATAAATACAGACAGCTTGCATTTAATACAATTATATTTGCAATAGGTAGTTTCGGCTCAAAGATATTCTCACTTCTGCTGAACAACCTCTACACACGGCACATAAGCCCAGCCGGTTTTTACAGCAAAACACTTATCGAAACAGCCGCCCTGTTTTTGCTTCCGGTTTTTACATTCTCGCTCACAGAAGCGGTAGTACGGTACGGTCTTGACAGAAAGTACCGCAAAAAGCAGATATTTACCACAGCCGGAGTACTTATATTTGCAGGTCTTATGCTTATGATTCTTGCTATGCCGTTTATTGAACTGATACCTTTTTTAAGTCCGATAAGAGAATATACTGTAATGCTTACGGTATATGTGTGTATATCGTCTGTGCGGTCGCTGTGTTCACAGTTTGTGAGGGCGAGGGGAATGGTAAGACTTTTTGCTTTTGACGGCATTTTTACTACCATGACATTATTTATCTTCAATATACTTTTTATTTCACATATGAAAATGGGCGTGCTTGGCTTTATGCTGTCGGTGATACTTTCTGATGCCTGTTCATCGGTGTTTCTGTTTATATCGGCAGGACTGAATCATTATCTTGACATACATAGTTTCAATAAAAAACTTGCCGTAAGCATGATGAAGTTTTCACTTCCGCTTATCCCGACAACTGTTATGTGGACTTTTACCGGATTTTCCGACCAGATTTTTATAGGTAATCTTTGCAGTGAAGAATCTGCCGGAATTTATTCAGCCTCCACAAAACTACCTAATCTGCTTTCAATGGTTTCGACTATTTTCTTTCAGGCATGGAACATATCCGCAATCACTGAAAACGATTCAGCCGGACGAAATGAATTTTATGAAAAAGTCTACTCGGCATACGAGTCTGTGCTTTTTATAGGGTCTGCCGGACTTATTCTTCTGATAAAACCCATATCTGCTATATTGATAAATTACGACACGTACCCCGAATACAGCACGGCTTATCTGTATGCACCTGTACTGATTACGGCGGCGGTGTTTACGTGCTTAGACCAGTTTCTGTCCGGAATATATACCGCCACCAAACACACAATAAACTCTCTTGTGACAGTAACCATAGCCTGTACCGCTAATATTATTCTGAATACTCATCTTATTCCGATATGGAGTATTCAAGGTGCTTCAATAGCTACATTTATGAGTTACTTTATATGCTTCTGGATAAGAATGGCAGACGCACGGCGTTATGTACCTTTTAGGTTTTCCGCACTGAAAAATATTATTAATACCTGTATAATTCTAGCTATGTGCTGGCTGACGGTCAGACAGGGAAGTTTTGTGCCGGTTATAGTGTCGGCGGTAGCGGTATTGCTTATGAACGCAAAAGCACTGCTTGTGACGGTTAAAATGCTGATAAAGCGTTAAGAAAAATAAACACTGATAAAGTCCCCCGAAAAAAGCCGTCGGGGGATTTTTCTGTAAAATACTTGAAATATTGTCGGGTATATGATATAATGGGATTCAAAGAAATTAACCGTTTATTCAATGAAGGGAGCAGTAAAAATGCGTTCAAAAGGTACTAAAACAATATCAGAAAACAGAAAGGCACGTCATGAATATTTTGTGCTTGAAACTTATGAGGCAGGCATAGAGCTTGTCGGCACGGAAGTAAAGTCTATCCGCAACGGCAGTGTGAACCTGAAAGATAGCTGGTGTTCAGTAGACAGGGGAGAGCTTTTTATAAGAGGTATGCATATTTCACCGTATGAAAAGGGAAATATCTTCAATAAAGACCCACTCCGTGTACGCCGTCTTCTCATGCACAAAAAGGAAATAAATAAATTATACGGCACTCTCAAACAGGACGGTCTTTCACTCATTCCGCTGAGTATCTATTTCAAGGACTCAAAAGTCAAGGTACAGCTTGGACTTTGCAAGGGTAAAAAACTTTATGACAAGCGTGCTGATTCAGCTAAGCGTGACGCTAAACGTGAAATAGACAGAAATCTTAAAATCCGCAATCAGTAAATATATTTTAAGTCCGCCGATACAGAAAAGAATACAGGATTATTTCTTGTCGGCGGACTTGAGATGACATTTATATGAATCCGGAGGTGATTTTATGGTAGAATGTCAAGTTTATCTATACGACGAACAGAAAAATTATCTCATTAAATATATGCGTGACAAACGTGATGTTCATATTATACCTATGGGGATTGCATTTGCGTTCATAGCTGTATGCACGTTAGTTTTTTTAGTGCTGACTTATAATACAGGCATAAAAGATGCAGTGGATATTTTAGACGAAGTATTATTATATTATTTTGTTGCCTTAGTAAGTTTTCTGAGCGAGTTTGTCAGTGGGTACGGGAAATTTTTCGGTCGCAGATGTGATATTCAGTGCATTGAAAAAGACCTGTACACGCTTGACTATGGTGATTTCGGCTACCGTGAAAAAGACACCGGAAAACACCCTTATTATATTTGCGATAACAGGGGCGGAATTTATATCTGTCCACGTTATATCGACTACCGCAATGCCGATACCGGAAGTAAGTTTCTGTATATAAAACTCGAAAATGGTCGCAACTATGCCATAGCTGAAAAATAATTCCGGAGGTGATTTTATACCGAAATATGAGAAGCGGAAAGAATAATTTTTTGTAAGAAAATTACTATATCAGTTGTAATTTTAAATATGTCTGCCAACTTTTTGTCAAGTGGAATAATTTTATTTATATAAAACTCAAAAATTGTTGGAGTTTATGTTATAGCAGAGAGGTGATTTTATGCCGAAATATCAAGTTTATCTATATGAGGAGCAGAAACAGTTTTTACTGAAATATATCCGTGAGAGACGTTCCGGTGATATTATGCTTATGTGGTTTATGGCTGTAATTTTTATAGTTATGTTTATGCTAATCAGAGCAGACATATTAATGTTAGGCAAATTTATAATGACTGAATTAAATGCAACCTGTATTTTATATATGATTGTCAGCGGTGTGGCTTTTGTCAGAACTTTTATAAAAGGATTCGGCAAGACTTTCGGTTACGGCTGTGACAAAAAGTGCATTGAAAACGACTGGTACACAATTACTTACGGAAATTTTGTTTACCGTGACAAGAACCCTCACAACAAACACCCCTACTACATCAGTGACAGGTCGTATGACAAGTATATATGCCCACGTTTCCTTGACTGGCGTAATGCCACAGAAGATACTTCTTTTATCTATATAAAACTTGACAACGGCAGGGGTTACGCTATCGTTGACGATATATACACTTTGACAAAATAGGAGCATTATATGAGATTCTTTTCAAGATTTTTCAAAAAGAAAATTGGTGCGGAAACTAAAAAAACTATCAAGGTTTTAAAAGAATGGGAAAAAAGGCATTTTCCAAATGTAAATGACAGCAACAAAAACGTCCGCTACAATATATACATAACGGACAGCGGTGAAAAAATTCAGATTGCAAATATACGTATTCCCGAACCGAAACGCACAGAAGAAAAAACTATTATTGATATATGTATGAATGTTGCAGACTTTTTAGGTTTTTCCGACAAAAAACGCCTTACCGGATTCATTGCAGGCTACCGTGAAAAATTCCGTCGGGAAATAGTAACCTTTATGGACAATCTCTCAAAAATACAGCATTTAAGCAAAGATTGTCGTAAAGACCCCATATTCAGCAAAATAGACTATATATTTAATCTCAAACTTAAAATTCTCCACAATGAACTTGTTTTCTGTAAGTTTCAGCAGATGAGCAACATCGGGTACTTTAATGAAATAAATGCACGTCTTGACGCTATCTACAGGGATATGCAGAGCCTTAACAATGATTTTTCAGAGTGTATGTATGCAATGTCAAGCCTTGAATACGCCGACATTAACTATCATATTGAGAGCATAAATATGCGTGTCGATATGCTTCTTGAAACGGCAAATGAAATACTTAATAAATAATTTATGAGTCTTTTTTATGTCATAACTGACAAGAAAAAGACTTATTTTTTGACGTTTTCTACAAAGTTTCTGTATTTTTCGATTTTTTTTACAAAACCTATTGACAATATATATATATATATATATA
>JAMPAU010000050.1:0-3698 GCA_023667045.1 Ruminococcus flavefaciens
GCACGTTCTGTAAGCGACTCAAATTCATATTCTTCAAGTTCGCTTGCAGAAAAATTCAACTGCAAATCCGAAACAGTTTTCACAATCATATTTTTGACAGATTTAAATTGCGGATTGTCAACTAATGCCGGAAAATCGACCTTTGCGGAAGAATATACATCATGCTTTGACTGCTCAGTTTCGCACCATAGACTGTACATTTTCTGAATCGAATCGTTTTGAGCAAGCCTTGAAAAAATTTCATCAACAGTTTTTTTAACATCTTTTTTCAGATAGCCATAAACTTTTTTGCCTTTTGAATTTTCAAGCTGAATATAAAGTTTCCGCACCAACTTGAGCAGTTCTTCATCAACAGAATTATTTTCTGAAATACTTTTTGCAAGATTTTTCATCAGATTTGCAGATTCTTTTTTCAACAAATTTCTTGTATCGGTCTGCTGTGCGTACAGATGATGAAGCTCGTCCGAATAAATATCGTTTGCGAAACCACTGCGGATTTTTTCAATGCCATGATTTGTTAAAAATCCCTCTTTTTCGTCGGTCGAATAAATAATAATGTGGACGTGCGGATTCGTTTCCTTGTCGTGAAATGCCGCATACCACCGCAAATTTTTCATATTTATTTTTGTGTTTTTGGCGATGTTCGGAATCTGTCTTTTGACGAGTTCACGCCACGCTATGAGGTTATCGTAACCCATTTTCTGAGCGTCGTCACGACGGAGCGAAACAACGTGTGTCCAGACCACTCCGCTATGATTTGCGACTTCTTTCGCAACTTTATTCAAATCAATCGGCTTATTTTCCTGTGAGAATAATCCGTGCGAACCAAACTTCACAGCTTTTGGACGGTCAGCCAGATAACCAACGAAATTCTGACGATTTCCGATTCTGTCGGCGTAATTTTCAAGCGTTTCCGAAATAAAATTCGAGGCATTTTTCTGCGTGGAATTATTTTTGTAATCTGCGTACTCAAAACTTTTCTGACTTTCCGGAAACTCCCTGAGCAGTTCTGAAATAAGCTCCTGCTGTTTTTGCGTGGCAGGAGCGTTTCCGTTATTTATACCGACCGTCACCGAACCTTTTCTCGTCGCAATATATTTCACGTAATTTGAAAGATTTTTAGACGAACCGCTTTTTAAATATCGACTCGTGACAATTATTTTCGGCATGATTTATTCCTGCTGATATTTCACGGCATTTTCGTAGTCAATAATTCCGTTGATTTTTCTGACTTCGTTCACGCACAAAATATGCAACTGGCGAAGCGTTTCATCATCAACATCGTTCACCGCCGCAAGCATATGTGAAAGTTTTCCCATCTCGACAGCAACTTTAAAAAGCAGTCTTGATAATCGCTGTTCCGTGCCTTTTATGGTCGCCTTGACGGTTTCGGTTATCATCGGTGAAATATAATTTATATTTTCTTCCTCGTTCAGATAACCGAGATAAAAATTTACTGCCTTTTCGATAAATTCACTCTGAGATTTGCAGTTGTCATTTTTGTAGTGAAATTCCACATTTTTCAGCGTCTGCGGATAAATCCACAGCGGAAACTTCACCTTATTCTGAAAACTCATTTTACCACCTCCGACTCCTTGATTTTTCTCAATTTACGGCTGACTTTCGGGACTGCAACACCGATTTTTTTTAAACTTCCAATTTGCAATCCCTAAGTCAGAACCTTGTTTTTTGGCTATATGCGATCGGCTTTGCCGTCCGCTGTGAGTGCGTCGACCCCGATGCTTTAACTCGCAATATAGTAGTCACGGCAAATTCAGCGGTTCGGGAAAACTGCAACTTTTAAAACCCGCTCGAAAACGGCTCACAAACCGCCCCAATTTTTTAGCTTGCAGTTTCCCGACCTCCGTCCACATAATCGCACACGTTGCATTGTCGTGCGAACACGGCTTTGTTACTGCTCTGAAACCGATTTTGCCTCAGATTTGCGAACGTTCTTCGTCTGCTTTTTTTCGGACATCATGTCAATAAAATCACGGACGTTCTGCGGTACATTACGGCTGTAAAGCTGTTCCACGAACCTGTCGACTTCCTCTGAAAGCGTCGTATTTTTCTGTCCGAGATACATCTCAACCGCTGAAACTTTCTCTTCGGCAACCGATAAAATTACAGTTTTTTTCACGACATAAACACCTCCATTTCTTCACATTCGTCATCGACGTGTTCTTCAGAACTGCTCTGTTCCGGTTGGGAAACCAGTACGGAATACAGTTCCTGACCTCTGCCTAAAACCGCTCCGTAAGAAGTGATTTTCCCGTGTTTTTGGTCAATAATCAGCTGTCCGAAGTCACATAAATTCATATCTCCAACTGCTGAACAGTCAAAATTTTCATGCAGATTTTCCAGAAGATACGCCCTGCCGAACTCGCTTGAATCAGCAATATTTCTGTCCAGCTGATACTCTGAAATCCTGTCAACGCATTCTTTGACATCTGAAATTTCATTGATTTTTTCCGATTCCATGACCGCCTTCAGCTTTACAAAATCATCGTGAGAAAGTTCCGAAAGTGACTTTGCAAGGTCGTTCAACCCGTTAATTTTTTCTGTCTGAAACTGATTTTTTGACAAATTCGGAAGCGAAGACTCGCTTTTTACACAGGTCATTCCGTCAAAATTCATGTTCTGATTTTCGTCATCAAAAGGCAATGAAATCCACCGTGCAGAGCCATAATTCTGATTTACCAGTGCAATCAGCAGACGAAAAAAACTGTTTTCAGGTCTGCCGATTTTAATTTCAATATCCGGCGGATTATAGCCCGAAGTCAGACAATAACAGCCGTCAATAAACTGTCCGCCCTCACGCTCGCACATAAGTTTTCCGACTTTTTCACGGTCAAGAAGTTCCAAAATTTCATCGGAACAGATTTCAATTTCCGGAACAAGTTTGTTTTCAATGACCGTTTCGCCCAGTTCACAGCAGTTTCCGCACGGGTAAACAATCACAGAATCCAGTCCGTAAGTCATCAGAAGCATATCCTCAAAACTGCTTTCGGGGTTCTCAACAATCAGACTTTTAAATGCCACAATCTCCGTAAATTCGAGATTTTTCAGACGTTCAGCAAACAGATTCAGCCTGTAAATATCCGTCGAAAAATCCTTTTCATACAGCTCCGACGGCAGATTCATATTTTTAAATTCATAAATTCGGAACGTAACTTCGCTGTTTCCGACAGGATATTTCAGCCTGTCAAGAGCGTCCTGCATCTCAAACGCCGTCATCGGAAACTTCGCCGACAACGCATATCCGTTGTTTATTAGGTGTACTCGCATAAAAATCACTCTCCATTTTCATTTTTTTCTTCTGTATTTTCTTCCGTCGGATTCTGAATTTCATAGATTTTGTCTGCTACCTCCTGCGGATAATTCACACTCTCAAACGTACACCAGCCTGTCCAATCGTCAAGCGAATTTTTCTGCACACAGCCGTCCATAGCAGATGCAAAAATCACCTCGCCGTTGCCGACATAAATTCCAAATTGACTGCCGTCGAAAAGTCCGATTCCGGCTATATCGGGCATTGTATCAAGTCCGCCCTGTTCGGTATAAATCAGCGTGTCAATGTCCATATTAAAGGCTTTTTCGGACGGATTATACCTCAGATAACCCATAATCAGACCGACGTTATCCGTACAGCGATACCTCAGATTTTCGTCAATTTCACCGAAAGAATTTTCACGAAA
>JAMPAU010000050.1:3798-8384 GCA_023667045.1 Ruminococcus flavefaciens
ACCGATATATCGGGAGTTTCGACCTCTCCCATGCCCGAAAGAACAGCCACTGGAAGCATTATCAGTCCCAAAAATCCAACAACAACACTCAGAATCGCTATAAAAATTTTCCTGCGTGCCTCCCCGTCGGTGAGGAGTTTCGCAAGAAATTCAGCAAGTATTTTCTGCATCATAAGGTCATCTTCCGCCCGCCTTTCCGAACAGTTTTTCCTTGTGCGGAGGGGCGTTGACCTGCAACAGATAGCGTTCATTTCCGCAGCGATACAGGCAAATTCCACGGCTTGAATAGCTTATCAACGTGTATTCTGACTTGATAATCTGAAGCGAATCCATGAAATCAACAGGCGAAATATTGCCGGGAAAAAACAGAAAACTATGGCTCGGAATGCTGAACAAAGGCTTTGTAAACTCACGTATTTCGGGCAAAAGGAAGTCCTCGATGTTCTGACTTGCCAGAATAAACGAGGAATCTTTTTTGCGGACACGTTTCATGCCGTTTCGGATATACTCGATTGCGGTCATATTTGTTAAAAATAAATACAGTTCATCGACCGCCGCAACCGTGTTTCCCTTGCCCAGAAGCTGATTACTCATAAACGACAATATATTGAAAAGCAAAGTATCTTTCAACTTTTTATTCGTGTCCATGAGACCTTTTACGCCGAAACATATAAATTCGCCGTCACGGATATTCGTGTGACCGTTGAAAAATTTCGCCTCCGCACCCCTGCACATCGAGTACAAACCGAGACATATGTTCTGTAGCGTTTCCTCAGTGTAGAGGTTCTTTTTTTCCCTGTCATAAGCCTTAAACTCCTTTTCGGTCAGTTCGTAGAGGTCGTCCATAACCGGATAATCCGTCGGTGTAAGTCTGCTGAAATCTGTGTAATCCTCGATTCCGAAACGTGCGTACAGCTTCATAAGCATGATTTCGATTGTGTCAATTTCGCTGTCCGTAAAGTCCTTGTAAGCTCTGAAAAAGTCCTTTAAATAGCTGATATGCTGACTCAATCTCGTCACTCGTCGGAAAGTTTCGGGAGCGTCTTTTTCCTTTTCGGCGTCGCCCCACGATTTCGGTTCAAGCGGATTTATCATAAATTCGCCCGTCATCATGTCGATGTAAGTTCCGCCGAGATTTCGGCATAAATCGGCATATTCAGCCTCGGGGTCAAGGCAGATTACCGACTTTCCAGCTTCACGGTGATTGCACAAAAGCAGTTTCATGAGGTACGATTTTCCCTGACCGCTGTTGCCGAGAATCAGAACATTTGAGTTTGTTTTGTCGTCGGTTCGCTTGTCAAAGTCCACCAGAACGTTGCTCCCGAACTTGTCACGACCGATGTAGAAGCCGTTTTCGTCGGTTTTTCCGGAGTAATTCAGCGGATAGAGGTTCGCCGAAGAACTCGCAGGAATCACTCGCTCAAACTGACTTCCGAACATATTGTTTCCGCACGGCAGCACCGACAAAAATCCGTCTTTCTGGCGTAAAAGCAGTCTGTCCACGCTGATTTTTGAACGGGTCAGCTCCATTTGTATATCCGCCTGAAGTTCATGAAGTTTTTCCTCTGAATTTGCCTTTAATTCGATAAAAACCGCCGTATGAAGCAGATTTTCCTTGTTGCGACGAAGTTCCGAAATCAACTCAACAATGTCGTTCATGTTGCCGTCAGCCTTGACGTTTTCA
This sequence comes from Ruminococcus flavefaciens, assembly GCA_023667045.1. Classification (GTDB taxonomy): domain Bacteria; phylum Bacillota; class Clostridia; order Oscillospirales; family Ruminococcaceae; genus Ruminococcus; species Ruminococcus flavefaciens_AC. Next base: position 5,483 of record JAMPAU010000050.1, read on the forward strand.
CTGACATCGTTCGTGGTCGACATCATGTGATTTTTCCGCATGGCTCGCTGAACAATCTGCCGTTGCTCCATACTGCTCACGAGGCGGTTGTAAATTCTCAGCGTAACTCCGCTCCGGTCGGCGAGATGTGCAAGAATGGCGGTTTCGTCGGTATTTGGCGGATATTCCGTGACCGCCCACACCGATTTATAGAAATTTCCGCAGATGTAGTGGTCTGTGTAAAATCTGACCATTGATGGCACGATTCTGTCAAAAAAGTCCTTTGTTTCGACGATTTCAAGCTGTTCAGCTGACAGTTTCTTATTTTTTCGGGACATCTGAATTTTCCTCCGTTTCAAAGTAAATTTCACCCTCAATATCGGGGATTTCTTCGCCTGTAACGCTCGTTCCGAAGTACAGGGCAAGCATACGTTTTATCTCGGATTTCGACATTCTGTGTGCCATGAAACCGTGTTCCGCAATCGCCTTGCCGACACGGTTCAGCAGACTGAAGACCTGTTCCTCCTTTTCCCTGCGAAATCTTACACAGAAAATGAATTGTCTCGCCGAAGACATTTCAAGCTGAATTTCGTCAAGAAAAGTATAATCCGATGATAAAAGTTCACGAACAGACGTATTTTTTTCGGTTGCCATGCGTTTTCTGACATAATTTTTGTTGCTGTCAAAGTATTCGCAACTGTCTGTCGCAATGATTTCAAGCTCCGGAATCATGCTCAGCAACATCATGAGGTGGTGGATTTTCGAGTCGATACTCTCCGGCGAAAGCACCGAAATATTGGTCGGTTCGACGTGGTAAAACACAAATTCACTGCGGTCAGTTTTCACGCCGTACTTCGTGAAAATCTCGAATCCGATGAGTTTCTGAACGCTGTTTTTCTTTTTTGACATCAGCTTTTTCCTCCATTTTTCCAGCGGTATTCCTGCTGTGTCAGACAGAAATATTTCACTGCATTTATCATATAATCGCTGATTGCACTGTTGTCCGCCCTCAGCGTCAGGAACGCATAACAGGCTGTCACCGCCAGCGGAATCACCGTCCAAAACTTTGCAAAAAGTGCCACCGACAGAATTATTCCGGCACAGATTATCAGAAAATCACGCACGTTCCAGAACCATAATTTCACCGTAGCACGCAGATTTTCGGGGTAAATATAGGTTTTCAAATTTTTCCCTCCTCACTTTTTTGCCATTATTTTCGCCGCCTTCGCACCGAGCGAAACCGTACTGCTCACGCTTGCCATGTTCACACGAACGCTTGTTTCAAGTCCGAACATCTGTGCTATTCTCGGAACTTCGTTAGCCGACAGGCATATTCCGACCGCCAGAAGTGCGTGCTGAGTGTAGGTCAGAAGCCCGATGTACAGAATTGTCGTCTGCAAAAACGCCGTCAGACAGGTCGCAATAACTTGCTTAGACCAATTATTGAATCCGTCAGTATATCCTCTCGGAACTGAAAACATATACAGACTTCCGATTGCAATCTGACACAGCAGAATTCCGCCACGTTTGATATTTGCAAACACGACTTTTACCGTACAATAGCCAAAAAGTACGATAAAAAACAGGCTGAAAAGCGAAATATCTTCGGCAAGTGCAATGATGACCTGAAGTCCCGTTCCGGCGACCGTATCCGACGTTGCACCCACAAAACTCGCCATCAAATCCGATGCAAAAGTCCCCTGAAGCGACGTGCAGAACGTGTACAGCCTTTGCGGAACGACCGTCACAAGACTCGCCGCAAAAAAGCCTTTCAGCACGTTCAGACAGGTCGTTTTGATGTTGTTCTGCCCCGATTCACTCGCAACGGCACAGTCAAAAACCGCCACAACCAGTCCGCAGGCGAACAGAATCCAGCCCATGTGGTGAAACAGACTGATGAACGAATTTACCCACGCAAGACTGAAAATATCCGCTGTACTTTCGTTGATAAACTTGAATAAATCGGCGATTGCACCGTAAATCAGATTAAAAATCCATGTGAACATTTTGTCCCATATTGCGTCGCTTATCGACTCCGCCGCACTTGCAACCGTATTATTCCACAGCGAAGAAATACCGTCACCGATATAATCAATAGCGTCACCTATCCAGTCAAACAATATTTGTCACCTCCAATGTATACAGATTTGAACTCGTACCTCCGTGGATTCGCTTTCTTGCCTTACGGACGACAAGTTTCTTTTCTTCAAGGTCGGAAATTGCCCGAAATACCGTCCTTTTGCTGATGTGCAAGTCCTTTGCAATCGTGTTTGCCGACGGAAAACATTCGCCTTTTTTGTTTGCACGTCCGCACAGGTAGCAGTACACGCTCACCGCCCGATGCGGTATGTCCATGTCGTAAATTATTTTTGGAACAATCATTTTTTCACCCCGTTCTGACGTTTATTTTCGATTTTTCCGGAAACTCAAAGTCCGGATTTACGCTGTTTTTCGGCGGATATTTCAGTTCGACCTCACGAAAAAGCGTATCACGTTCCATGTACGCCACCGGACGTGAACCCTTGTCAGACAAGATATATGCCTTTTCAAACTTTATGCCCCACTTGAAATACAGCTTTAACGGCGAAATCATGGGATTTGTGCCGGTTTTCATGACGATAAACTGACCTTTCGGCATTGATTTCAGCTCGTCAACGGTCATCAGCGGTCTGCCAATCATCTGCACTGAACGGCTTTTTTCCTTGCCGTGCGACACCGAACCTGACTGAACGGTCTGTTCGCCCAACGCCTTAGACAGAATTTCAGCGGACTGAGAATTAGGCGCAAAACCGCCGAAAATCGTCAATTGTGTGTTGTCCGTGATAATCTCCATACCCTCTTTTCCGTACTTCTGCTCAAGCTGTGCGAACGACTGAATTATTGCCACAATGCTGATTTTTCGGCTACGTCCTGCGGAAAACAT
>JAMPAU010000051.1 GCA_023667045.1 Ruminococcus flavefaciens
GGATTACGCTCTACTTCCGTATATAATATAAATAAATTATCAAAAAATGCCGGCTTTTCTCCTAAATGTTCCCAAACTAATGGAGCGCCTATTTTTTGTCGTTCAAGATTTTTAATAATTTCCTCATGTAATGCGACTACTTCATCTTTGTTTTTTAGCTGCTCTTTTTGCCAATTCTCATATTGAAGATTACCTATGGCAAAAACATCATTATTTTCTTCGGCTTTTTCAGAAGAAGAGTTACATTGCGGATACACAATAAAGGTTGCAAAATCAAGCACTAAATCCACACTTTTATCAATCACCCACTCATAAAAAGTTAAGAGTTCATTCCAAAGCATTTCATGTAATGTACTACCTTTGGGAGCAGATACTTTTGTATCCGGCTTTTTGCCAGGCTTTGGCCAATCAGTTTTTGGTTTACTTTGAGTTTTTTTATTTTGAAAAGGATTAGCTGACCCTGCATAAGCGTGTGACATTCCGTCAAAAACTGTTTGTACCTGATTATTTTCCCCATTTCCATTGTCAACCGGGGGTTCACTACCGCCACCTGCCGGTGGATTTTCTCCATTAGAGCCTGCGTCTCTGGGAATTTGAGGATTTACATCACCTTGTGCAGAAGGATTTTCCGGTTGATGTGGCGCACCATCTCTTCGGCGATTATTTAAATTTGCATCTATTTGATTATCTAAATCATTTAAAGAGCGATTTAATGCATCATCAAGATCAGTGGCATTACGGTTTGGATTTGGCTCATCAACCATTGTTTTACTCCATTACACTTAGCTTTATATGCAATAATAACATAAAAACCAATGTTTGTCTACTTTAAACTATTAGCTCTTTTGGAACATCAGACTTTAAGTTTTTTAATAAATGCACCAATTTTTTGGTTCGCTTTGATACCATCTTCCGGTGTTACTTTTATCAACCCAAAGAATTTTGGTTTAATTTTATCAAATTCTATTGGTGAGAACATAGCCGGATTCTTTGTTAATGCCTCAAAAGAACCATCAGGATCTTTTTGAGCCGTTCTAAAATAATTATTTATAAGCTTATCAACATCTATCGGGAAATTCTTTTCCTTTAATTTGCGAATAAAGGTTGCTTTTCGCTCTTGGAGCTCCATATATTCTTCATAAAGCTCTCGTTTTATTCTATTTTTTTGAATAATTTCTTTCCGTTGCTCGTAACTCACTTCGCATAATTCAAGATTAATTAAAATTTCAACATACGAAATAATGGAAAGCTGCATATCCGTATCGCTTAGTGTTTCTGCAAACGCTAAATAATCTTCATCGCTCGCATCTTTTGATAAACGTTTCATATTTTCAGGATCATATTTATTGATAATATCCCAGCAAGCCAGCATATATTGAGCAATTTTTTTACCGGTACTTGGTTTATAATTGGGCTTTAACATTTCCTCATTATAGTCAGTTGTCGGTACCTTAAAGCTTTTTTTATCCGCCAGAGCATATACTCCATCTTGAAAATTAGAAACAGCTCTTGCTAATTCACGTTCTTCCGTCTTCAAGCCATTTACATCTTCTTCTTTTTTATCTGACGCAGTTTCCGTGGAACTAACCAAAGAATCCAGTCCACCTGCCGGCGCCGCATTATTTGATGTAACAAAGCTATCAAGCCCTTGTGAGGACTGAGGTGCCGGAGAAATAAAACTATCCAAACCGACTGTGGTTTGTGCCTGTGTTGTCGGAGTTACAAAACTATCCAGACCTTTACTTTCATCTTGTTTTGTATTGTTTTGCGATTGTACCGGTTGCGCAGGCTGACTAATAAAATTATTGAGTAATTTTGCAAATTCATCTTCTAAATTTACAACATCTGATGTTTCTTGCGGTGCTTTTTCTGCATTATCCGGCGTTAAAAATACATCCAGAGAGGTTTCATTTTCAGCCATCAGTATTCTCCTTTATTCAAACCTATGACTATGGTCTTGATTTTATATCTATCTTTGGTGTAGTCTAGAATAAATTGGTGAAAATATATTTAACATGAAAACAATGAACGAAGACATTAATAAAATTTTTTATACCACCCCCGTAGATGAAAACAATACCGGAATGCGTATTGATAAATTTATTGCTGAGGAAATTGCGGAATTTTCCCGTGCACAGGTTCAACGATTAATTGCAACAGGTGCCGTCTATGCTGATGATGAAATTATTGCCGACAAAGACTTCAAAACACGTTATGGAGATATTTACCAAATTACTCCACCAGAGCCGCAACAGGCTACCCCTCTGCCTGAAAACATTCCATTAAATATTCTTTATGAAGATGATGATTTAATTGTTGTTAATAAATGTGCGGGGATGACTGTTCACCCTGCTGCCGGTGCGTATCATGGAACATTAGTTAATGCTCTTCTTTATCACTGTAAAGATTCTCTGTCCGGAATCGGTGGTGTCGCTCGTCCGGGAATCGTACATCGGATTGATCGTAATACCAGCGGTATTCTTGTTGTAGCTAAAAATGATTCCGCACACAGACATTTGGCTGAACAATTTTTCAAACATACCATTGAACGTACTTATTTTGCTTTTGTTTATGGTGTTCCTACTCCTTTGGATGGAACCATTGAAGGAAATATTTCCAGAAGTTCTTTTGATAGAAAAAAAATGGCACTCGTTCAAATTGGTGGTAAATCTGCTATTACTCATTATAAAACGGTAGAAAATTATAGAAATACAGCATCGTTGGTTCAATGTAATTTGGAAACAGGTAGAACACATCAAATTCGCGTTCATCTTTCAAGTATCGGATGTCATTTGATTGGAGATGATGTTTACAAAGGGCGAAAAAGCTCTCTTAACCTACCTGAACCACTCAAAAATTTTGTTAATTCTTTTCCAAGACAGGCTCTGCATGCTGCATCTCTGGGATTTGTTCATCCCCGAACAAAAGAATATATGCAATTTAAAGCAGAACTTCCCGAAGATATGCAGCAATTACATCAAGAATTGAAAAGTTTTATATAGCTTTTAGTTTGTAATTTTTATATTATATTAAGTTTTTTTATACTCTAAATGTAAAGTGCTTCGAATTTTAACCTCAGTGTAATCAAGATTGTACCTATTTTCAAATTCTAAAAATTCTTTAACTTTATTCTTCCACTCATCGAATATCTCTTCGATTCTATCTATTGTATAATACTTGATATCAAATCCTTTCTCTGCTAGCATCCACTGGACTGTATCTATGTCAAAAGTGAAAAGTCCTTTTACATCATTCTCACATTTTTTATACGGTATAATAATTCCTTTTTCAATCAACTCACCATCTAAACATTTATATATATAAGGATCTACATAAACTGAACCAGCAACAGTAAATTGTTCAAGAATCATTCTTGTATAACCGTACGATGGTGAAGATCGTGTCACCATATCAAAAACACTATCACTCATACCCTTTTCACAAATTAACCCCTCTTGTGCCGCCATTGACAAAAAAGCATCTCTCTGCACCTTGTCGAAAACAATTCCATTATACATATAGCATTTATCCTTTCCAAAATAATTAAGAACTTATCATGCAAATAACAAGACTCACTATACACATAATTCTACCATACAATTTATAATCCTTCAATTTAATTACAATAAAATTGTTTGAAAACGCCAAATTGATCAAATAAAAATTTCCTTGTAAACTTTTAAAGAGACACTTACTTATGTAAAGTGTCTCTTCCACCTTTTAATCATTATATAACTTTTGAAAACAATACTCCCAGATATAATCGTCAAGTCCTTTGTAACGCGGATCCCATAAATAAATTCCGAATCGAAAATCCATAATATCAAGTAACTGAAGCAGATTATTATATCCATTCTGTACATGATGGTTAATACAAAAATCCATATCAAATGTAGCTTTAATTTCAACAAGACCATCTTGCTTTAAATCAGATAACACCTTTTTTAATTGTGCTAAGGCATTTACTCCCGGAACTGCTAAAACTGTTAAACCAGTTAACGCATGTATTACATCTGCTTTCATTGGTCCTTCTGTAAGAATCAACACAGAACGAATCGGTCCAGCCAAATGCGTCCAGCTTTCAGCATGGCATCCATCCTTTTTGCCAGCACTTGATACCCAACGAAATTTTCGTCGTGTTGCATTATCTCGTCGTATCTGTAATCCCTGAATTCTTCCATATCTGTCTCTAACAGGAATTAGGATGCCTCGTTTTTCATTAATAAAAGTCCATGCACCGCTATCATTGCGATAAAACCCGGGAACACCTGCAAGATAAAATCCTTCAGACTGAAGTTGTGTTGCAATCGCTGTCATACCAACTACTGGTGTTGTTTTATAACCCAAACTGGAAATATCATTTTCTGTTAAACCACGATTAATCAAATTTTCTTTGTGATCTGCAGCCAAAGTCAATTTGGAAAGGAATGCAGTATATGTAGCATGACGTGTATCTATATCTGTTATAGGACATTCTTCCTCCATTTGTGGTTTTACAACTTTTTTAGTTCTATGCAGGTTTTCAGGAATCCCCAGTCTATCAACTAAAGCCTTTCTCACTTTGTTTCTTGATACACCAGTATACAAGGAATACAAATCAAATATACCCCCTGACACTCCACACCTCGGACAGCGAAATACTTCTTTTTTCAGATTAATATTCAGATGTTTTTTTCGAGGATTTTCATCACAGCAAGGACATTGCACATAATATGAACTTTGACCAGATGGCGGCATTGGCAATCCCAAAATTGAGATAACATCCCACATATGAAATATTTCCATACTGCCTGTCTCCCTTCCGAGGATGGCAAAAAGCCATCCTCATAATTTTTATTATCTATTATGCTGTTGCCTGCTGCAATGCGTATTCGCATATCAATTCTGCCGCCGCTTTAATTTCGGCTCCTCTTTCGAATTTTGTAGCAATCCATTTTATTGCTCCTGGATCCATCTGAAGAACATCACCAAGAGTCTTACCATTGTATTTTACAATTGGGCAGGGCACCTGATATGCCTGTTCTAATTTTTCTTCCAATGTTAATTCACGATGACTAACTTCTTCAACTGTGTATTCCTCTTCTAAAGGTTTTGCCAGACCTGTAATCTTATTTTCCATTTTATCTGGATTTGACATACCCAACTCATCTATTGCATAACCTTCAAATTCTTCGCCAGCCATAGAAAACTGAAGTCCAAATCCGGCATTTCGCAGTGCAATTCCAACTGCTGCAGTCTGCGCCCATTCACGAGGAGAAACAGATGGTTTCTCTTCGCAACGTCCTCTGGAAGCTGTTGCCTCTGCCAGATAGCAATCAACAGGATCTTTGAAATTAGGATAAACGCGAGCTGTTGCTATAAAACAATCTTTGGCAGCACTTACCTGAACAGAAATACGCCCTTCAGGATATTTCAAGCGAAACCATGCCAATTGAATCATAACCGGAAGACGTTTATGCGTTTCTCCTGTTCCTAAATCAGTATAGTCTACAGCAAATGGCGTCGGATCAAATCCCTCTACCTGATTTATAGTTTCAATTTTAGCGAGCATTGCCGCCTTATCATTCGAGTAATTCTGACTCATAATGAATCCTCCTTATACATTAATATAGGTATTACGATATTGCATCCAAACTGGCAATATCGTATTGATGTAAGCACTAATTGCTTTTTTATACTGTTCTTTTGTGGTGGCTGTAAAATTGCTAAATCGCTTTTTCCCATCCTGTGCAACACGTTCAAAAGAAATCAGTGCAGTTTCTTGCTTTTTCTTTCCTTCAGCATCCGTTTTCGGACCAAATCGTCGTTCATTCAAAACAAAACGTACATAGGCATCAACCATTTGAAAATGATAACCCATTACTTTTGTATCTAATGTTATTGGTGCTGAAATACAAAATGCCTGAAAAGTTTCCAATACACAAATACGATAATTCAACTCCTGCATCTGCAGTAATCCTTCAAGCGGAAGACTATTTTCTGCAATTTGAGAGCGTATTATATTTTGTTTTTCACAATATTGACTTAAAACTGTAGCCATAATTATTCCTTTCTATTTATCAAGTTCCTGCAATCTTTTAGCAAGGCAGGTGCCTCGTTTTTCTGTGTCTGTTTTCTTTATTGCAATACAAAGTGCACGCTTTTCACCAACAATAATAACCCTGTCCTTACCACGAGTAATTGCAGTATAAATCAGTGGTCTTGTTAACATAATGAAATGTGCACATTGTAAATTTAAAATAACAGATTTGTATTCTGATCCTTGAGATTTATGAATCGTTGAAGCATAGCCCAAATCCAGCATTCCAAGTTCGGTAAAATCATATTCTTTCATACGACCATCGCCAAAGTCTACACAAATCGTCTTATCACTACCATCACCAGTAATATTTTTGATATAACCAATATCACCATTACTAATATCCTCAAAGTTACGAATTTGCATTACCTTATCTCCGCATTTGAATTTTCTACTGCCAAAAGAAATTTCAGGCTTGCTGCTATCTGAAGGATTAACTTTGTCCTGCAACAACTTATTCAATGCGTTAACACCTGTTTCCGTTTTCTGACGATAAGGTGTCAATAGTGCAACATTATCTATGCCATATTTTTCAATTTCCTGCATATAAAGGTCTGCTATTAGTTCAGCCGAATCTGAAATATTAGGAGAATTAAAAAACTGGAAGTCGTCACCATACTCCAGACCGACATTACCATGTCGAATAAGTTTGGCATTCATTGCAATTCTGCTTCCTGCATTCTGTCGAAACACTTTATCCAGTCTGACAATCGGAATACCACCGCTTGCAATCATCTCACTGAGTACTGCACCTGGTCCGACTGACGGAAGCTGATCTGAATCACCAACAAAAACAATCTGTGCTCCATACTTAACAGCATCAAAAAGATGACCAGCCAAATAGATATCCAGCATAGAAACCTCATCAACCAGAATGAAATCAGCATCCAACGCAACAGGTGTATTATAATCACCATCATCACCAGCTATCAGACCAAGTGCTTTATGTACTGTAGAGGCAGGATAACCAGTTGACTGTTCCATTCGTCTAGCTGCACGTCCGGTTGGTGCACAACAACATATTTCGCTTTTCGGATTTTGTCGGCAATAAATATTTAAGAGTGCACGTTGAATCAGTGTCTTTCCAGTTCCGGGGCCTCCGGTTATAACTGATAATCCATGTGTTAGTGCCATCTTTACTGCTGCCCTCTGCTCAGGTGCAAATTTCATATTAAGATTTCGTTCTTCAGCATCAAGTTCTGCATCCAAATCTATATAACTGCCGGATTTATAACCACTGATTTGTTGTTTAATAGTTTGTGCTAATCGTTCTTCTACATATGCTGTCTTTGCATAATAAGCATTTCCCTGATAGGAAACCAATTTACCATTTCCAACTAATCTTGCGGCACGGTTAGCTACCATTTCTTCAGTTAATTGAGGTGTATCCAAAGTCTTTACACAAGCCTTCACAAAAGCGTGTTTTTCCATACACAGATTTCCATTACTTTCTGCATCCATCATAGTATAAAGAATTCCTGCATCTACACGCTCTGTAGACAACAGATCAAAGCCCATACTTAGTGCAATATCATCTGCTTTTTTAAAACCTATACCAGAAATTTCGCAAAGTTGATACGGATGATTCTTGACAATTTCCAAAGTTTTCTCTTGATATTCCTTATAAAGCTTAACCGCTTGATTTGGTGTAATTCCACGTGGAGAAAGAAAAGCCACAACATAACGTGCAGCACGATTCTCAAGATAGGAATCACAAATCTTCTTTAGTTTCCCTTCACTGATACCAGGTATTGAAAGCAGTTTTTCTGGTTCATTATCTAATACCTTTAAAGTTTCAAGACCGAATGCATCATAAATTTTCTCTGCCAGTTTTGGACCTATACATTTTATCTGACCAGAGGATAAATAAGCTATAATTCCTTCTTTTGTAGGAGGAATAACCTCTTCATAACTTTCCACATCAAATTGAAGCCCATGTTTTGAATTTTTACTCCAATGGCCTTGCAATTCATATTGTATTTTTTTAGATATAGGCAACCCATAACCAACAGCTTTAACTTGTGAAAGTATATTTCCGGTACTGTCCTTGATTCTTTCGCAAGGGCTATACATTGCAATCATAAAGGTGCTTGCATCTAAATTTTCAGTGTTATTGGGATATACTATTTTTTCAAATTGACATAACAAAATTTTCACTCCTTTCATCCATAAAAAAACTCCTGAAAACAATCAGTATTTCACTGATTCTCAGGAGTTTTTTAT
>JAMPAU010000052.1 GCA_023667045.1 Ruminococcus flavefaciens
TGAGCAGATTTCGGACGATTGAGTGGCAAAGCCGTAAAAAAAAGTGACAAATGTCACTCATCAAATGACGTACGGCACTTAAAAAAAGCGTCTTTCCTGTGGTATAATATGCCATAGGAAAGGTCGTGATTATATGAAAGAAATAATTCTGCTGATTTTACTGGTTATTGTGGTGATTCCTGTAGCCGTACTGGCAGGGATAATAAAGCTTATAATATGGCTTGTGAGGAAATACCAGAGCCGAAAGAATCCGGTGGAGCAGGTGTGCGAAAAGACTGTCCGGCATTTCAGCGGTTCAGAGATAATGTTGATAATAGGTACGCTTTTTATAGTGCTTTCCGGCATAGCATTTGGGTGTGCAGGGTGGGTTAATACATCGCCGTCCGGCAGAGTAATGATAATGCTTATGGCGGTAGTGATGATGTCGGTTGCCGGAGAGGTTTTCCGGAGAATTTTAAAGCTCGACCGCACTGCTGTGGCTTTTGAGATAATCAGCACGGTGCTTACTGCCATTACTGTTATTACGGCAGGATTCTATGAGCTATTAGGCGGTTGGCTTGCCGGTGAGGGAGTAAATATGCTCTTTGCTGTGAGTTCAGCGGTTACAGGTCTTGTAGCTCTTGTGCATTGGAAACTTTCCGGCAGTAAGGTATTCAAGTATTCGGCTTGTCTCTCAGTGAGCTTGACTGTTATATTTCTTTCATCGGAAGTATACGGTTATCTCTTTGCAATGATAATGCTTTTTATGCAGATACTTACAACTGCTATATATGTTTTTGCTGAGATAAACGACGACGTAATAAAGAAGTCCGTGAAAATATCCGGCATTGCATTTGCCTTGTGTTCGCTGTATTATGCTGTTGATAAGATATTTATGCCGGACTGTACTGCATATACCGTAATGCTTGCTATATGGCTGGAGCTTGTATTTTACGGCATATATCTGAAAAAATCAGACCTCAAGGCATTGCAGAGTATTTTAAGTATATTTATAACTTTCGTATTCGTCGACAACATGACAGCTTACGACGACAGACAGATTATTACCGCCTCAGTTATATTTACGCTCATATACATGGCAAACAGATTTATTCCGTGCCTTAATAATAAGTTCTCGGAAGTCCTTACGCTCGGTTTTGCGGTGTATACTTCGATAGCTTCGGCTACCCTCGATAACGGCTATGCCCTTATAATACCATTTATAGTATCGGGACTTATTATGACTTATACTTTCACAGGAAACAAAGCCGTCCAGACTGTAGCAGGATTGTTTTCTCCGGTACTGCCTGTCATAATAGCCTTTTCGACGTATGAATATGAGTGGTTTGTAATAGTCATGTCGCTTGTGACGTTTGCGGTTATGAAGTATACCGAAAGAAAAACCGACACCGTGCTTTATGCTAATATAGCTGTATCGGGCGTGACTATATTCATGTGGGCTATGGACAGTCCGGAGCTATTCCTTATACCGTTTGCGTGCGGAGTTCATATAGCAGTATCTTGTATGCTGAAAAACAACTTTACCGGAATACTTTCAGCACTGGCATTGATTTGTACAGCAGAACAGTTTGATATGCCGGAGTATGTGTTGCTGATATTATTTTGCTGTCTCATGATACTGTCGAGGATATTTTATAGTGACAAAATACTTATCCGCAGTACAGACGGCAAAAAATACGATATTATAGCTTTTTCGGTATGGATTGTTTTCTTCATGGCAGACAGCGGATTTATAAGGCTCATGATAATTGCAGTCTTTACGGCTTGTCTCGTCCGCCGGAAAACCAATAGTCTTACCGGAAGTATACTGCTTTCTGTGTCAGCGTTCATGACTATGCTTGCAGTAAACCAGAGACCTTTTCTTGTGCCGGAATCGGAAATCATAGAGAATAAGATTTTTCTTGGCATTATCGCACTCATGGGTTTGGTGTACCGGAGCGTATGGAAGAACTACCCTAGGGTTTCAAGGTCGATGTCTGACGTGATATTCATATTGTCTTTCGCCGGACTGATTATTGATGTAATGAACTTTCACAGGCTGGGAAATACTATTTTCGGACTTGCAGTGACAGCGGTTATACTGGTTATATCATTTACTGCTAAAAACCGCAAGTGGTTTGGCGTATCTTCGGTTGCAGTGGTTACGATAACTGTATGGGCAAGTATACGCTATCTCGGCAAGCTCGACTGGTGGGTGTATCTTTTCATAGCAGGAGTATTATTTATAGCTGTAGCCTCTGTCAGCGAGTACCTCAAGAGCCGTGACCGGAAGATTTTAGATTTCTTCTCTGACTGGAAATGACTGAACGCTGTACAATTGATAATTAAGAATGCATAATTATGAATTAAGAATTATTCTCTCGTGGATTATTGAGGGGTATAAACTTTGGAAAGCTGAGGGTTAAGGCTAATCAGTTCTATGCGGTCTATTGTCAGTGGGCGAGTGTAATTCATAATTAAGAATGTATAATTATTTTAATTATTAATTCAGCATTATAAATTATGCATTATTTTATAATGGGAGGTGGTTTTTGTGTTCGGAAAGATTATATCAGTTACGCTTCTGCTCGCCGGACTTTCCGGTATGCTTCTCTCGCTCGGCTGGATTATCCGCAAGGGCAATAACAACCGCCTTACGAGACTTTTTGGGGTATGTCAAGTATCAATAATATTGTGGCTTGTCTCTCAACTGCTTATAATATTTTCGGCTACTCCCGAACAGAAACGTCTCAGCTATACTATAGGAAACTTCGGGATAAGCTTTTTCGCACCATTCTGGTTGATGTTTTCGGCAGAATATACAGAGATACCCTCACGGAAGATTTTCCGGATAATGCCTTTTGTCTCACTGTCTTCGGTGGTGCTGGTCGTGACAGACCCCATATATCATCTGTATTATTCAGCATTTGATATTGACAGGATTGAATATGCTGTTGGATTCTATATATTTCAGATAATATATTATCTATGCATAATATCTTCCGTGATATTTATATTTGTCAGACAGCTTAGGCTTTACGGTCATATTACCAAACAGGCTGTACTTCTTATCCTTTCAACCGCCGTACCTCTCGCCGTCAATACCCTCACGGTAACGAAAGTCCTCGACGCTGGAATAGAACTCACTCCGCTTTTTTTTGCCTTTTCCAGTATAATGATACTGCTTGCACTCGGCAGATACGGTCTTCTCGATATAAACCCCATAGCCATGAAAGACGTTATCGACAATATACGGGTGGGCGTTATTATTTATACTCCGGACGGCAGAGTATCATATAAAAACCGCTTCGCTGTGGAAAATCTCCCCTCAGATATGAATTTTGACGAATGCCAGCCGGAAATACTATTCAACGGCAGATATTTCAGTTTCCGGAAGTCTTCATGCAAAACCAACGGCAAACGCATTGCTGAGACCGTAACAGTAAGCGACATTACTGAATACCACCGTCTGAGCATTGAAAAGGAAAGAAGCCGTATAGCACAGGAAATACACGATTCTGCCGGACATACCTTTACTATGATTAGTTCTCTTTCGAGAATACTCAATGCCGAAATGTGCAGTGATAAGCCCGATGTGTCCGGTCTGCTTGAATATATCAGACAGATTGACGGCTTGGCAAGGGGCGGTATAACTCAACTGAGGTGTTCTATAAATAATCTCCGTGAGGAAAATTTCATGAAGTCCGTTACTCATGCCGTAAAAACAGTGACCGATTCCCTCAGAGGCATTGACGTTGATTTGTGCATTCAAGGAGAAGACAGCGGAGCATATGATTTCTGTATACGTGAAGTCTATGACAACTGCCGTGAATCTGCTACCAATATTATGAGGTACTCCGGAGCAGACAGGGCAGACTTTATTGTTAGGTTCTGTAAAGAGTACCTTGAAATATACATACTCGATAACGGCAAAGGCTGTGACTGCATATGCGAACACAGCGGACTTTCCGGCATTCGTCAGCGTACTGAAAGGCTCGGCGGTAGTGTAAAGTTTTCTTCAGTGTACGGCGAGGGCTTTTCCGTCATAATCAAGATACCACAGCGGAAAATAAACGGATAATACTGCGTACTGTACAATTGGTAATTAAGAATGCATAATTAAGAATTATAAATTATTTGGGCGTGAAACTGCCAAATGTTTCAATAAAAATCCATAAAAAGACCGACTGGTATTATAGTGGAAAATCAGATATGACGAGTTGGTATAAACCTGTCATATGCAAAATTTGGCTATTTACAGGCGAAAACAGAGATTTTTTACTGCTTGCATGACGGGTTGACAGCATTTTCTTAACATTTTTCTTTTTTATTATTTTATATATATATTATATATTCTTTTATTAAAGAGTTATAAAAATAGTAAAAACCTGTCATATGAAAGACTGTAAAAGTCAAGTTTAAGGCTGTATTTCGGGAAATATCGAATATGACGACTTTCTGTAAACCTGTCATAAAAACAGCAGTTATATTGAAGTTCTTTAAACTGAACTTTTTTACAGAAAATAGAATTTTTGGTTCTTTTTTTTAAGCGGAAGTTCAGAAAAAAGAAAAAAGTACAAAAAAAGGAGTGATGACAAATTATAAAACTCATAATAGCAGATGATATTCAGATAATAAGAACCGGACTGAAAGCAGTGCTGTCGCAAGTGCCGGATATTGAAGTGGTCGGCGAGGCTCAGAACGGCAAAGAAGCATACGAGATGTGCGTAAAGCTCCGCCCCGACGTTGTACTCATGGATATGCGTATGCCCGATTTTGACGGCGGTTACGGCATTCAGAAAATAAAACAGTCTTTCGGCGATATAAGAGTACTCGTGCTTACTACTTTTGATGACAGGGAAACGGTCGAAAAGGCTATAGCAAGCGGTGCGGACGGCTATATTCTCAAGGAAATGGACGGCGAAAGGATTATAAATTCAATACGTGCTGTTGCCGGCGGTGTTGCTGTATTCTGCGATAATATTTTCCGGTCTGTCATGCGTACCACTGCCCCACTCTCTGCCGGAAATTTCAGCCTCACCGACCGTGAGAGCGATATTCTCCGGCTTATATGCGAAGGTTGCGACAACAGGGAGATTTCCGCACGGCTTTTTCTTGCTGAGGGTACAGTACGCAATAATATTTCACGTCTC
Organism: Ruminococcus flavefaciens; assembly: GCA_023667045.1. Classification (GTDB taxonomy): domain Bacteria; phylum Bacillota; class Clostridia; order Oscillospirales; family Ruminococcaceae; genus Ruminococcus; species Ruminococcus flavefaciens_AC. The sequence continues at coordinate 5,133 of JAMPAU010000052.1, forward strand.
CTTGAAAAACTTAACCTAAAAGACAGAACACAGTTAGCTGTCTTTGCTATAAAAAATAATCTAATTACGGAGGAATAACTTATGAATTTTTCAGAACTCGCACAGAGCCGTTATTCAGTAAGAAAGTTTGACGGCAGAACAATCGAACCCGATACTATGAATGCCATTCTTAAAATCGGCAATATCGCTCCCACAGGCTGTAACTATCAGCCACAGAGGATATACGTTATTGAAAGCCCCGAAAAAATCGAACTGCTTAACAGTCTCAGCAAGTGTATTTTCGGAGCAAAAACAGTACTCCTCTTTACTCTCAATACTGATGAGGAATGGAAAAACCCCCTCGAAAAAGGAGTACATTCCGGAGTACAGGACGTAAGCATAGTTGCGACCCACATTATGCTACAGGCTTGGGAGCTTGGTGTAGGGTCGTGCTGGGTTAATTATTTTTCGCCGTCTGCACTGGAAAAGGCTTTTAATCTCCCCGAAAACGAAAAGGCGGTACTCCTCATGCCTATGGGCTATCCTGCTGACGATTCCGAACCGCTGAAACTCCACAGCGAATGCAAGAACCTTTCCGAAACTGTAAGCTATATCTGATATGCGTAAAAGAAAGAAACTGAAACTCCGTCCTCTGCCGAAAATAATACTGCTGATTCTTACGGTAATTGTTATTCTGATATGCGGAGTATCAGCCTGTATGCGTCATAAAAAAACGCCTGCCACGTATGAGCAGACTTACGGTCTCAGCAGAAAACAGCTTGACTTTATTGAGAAGCTCGGCAGTTCGGCACAAAAGAATTACAGCAAGTACGGCATTCTTCCGAGTATGACAATAGCACAGGCTATCCTTGAATCTGGCTGGGGCGAGAGCGAACTTTCAGCACTGTACTATAATTTTTTCGGCATGAGGGCAGACAGTACATACACAGGCGAATATGTCACTCTCAGAACAGGCGAGGAGATAGACGGCGTTATGATTAAAATGGACGGCGACTTTCGGGCTTATCATTCCTTTGATGAGGGCATAGAGGGCTATTATCAGTTCATAACAGGCTATGAGAGATACTCAAATCTCATATGGGAAACCGACTACCGCACCGCCTGTTACAAGATTAAAGAAGACGGCTGGGCTACAGCAAGCAACTATTCCGAGTGTCTCATAGATATTATAGAATCATACGACTTGACAAGATTTGACTGCACTGAATGATTATATTTTTTACCTTGCCATGTATCAAGCTCCGCAAGCCTTTTGTCTATACCGCCGAGTACCGCTATTTTGTCGGCACTCCACATGGGAGCGGTAAGCTTTGATTTGTCGCCGTCTCCGGTTATTCTTTCTATTACGGTTTCGGGCGGTAATAATTCAAGCTGTTTTACAACAATATCTATATATTCGTCCCTTGACAGCAGACTGAATCCCCCTGCACAGTATAGCTTTTCGAGGGGCGTATCTTTTATCACGTGGAGCATTTGTATCTTTACAGCTTCGGGGTGCATATCGGCGACGTGGCGAGCAGTTTCCGTCATCATTTCGGGAGTTTCTTCGGGCAGACCGTTTATTATGTGCAGACACGTACGTATGTTTTTTTCTTTGAGTTTATAATATCCCCTGAGAAATTCATCATGACCGTAACAGCGGTTTATTTTTTTTATGGTATTTTCATGGACAGTCTGTAAGCCCAGTTCTACAGTAAGGCACGTCCGGCGGTTGAGTTCGTCGAGCAGGTCAAGAATATCTTCTGGCAGACAGTCGGCTCTTGTGCCTATGGATATACCGCATACTTCCGGAAATTCCAGTACGGAAAAATATATCTCTCTGAGTTTTCCGGCGGGTGCATAGGTGTTGGTGTTTGCTTGAAAATAAGCCGTCACGGGTACACTGCCGTGTTTCTGACGTATGCGTTTTATTTCCTTTTCGAGCTGACCGGAGACTGAAAGTTTTCCGTCGGTGAAGTAACCGCTTCCGCCGTCGCAGAAGATACAACCGCCAGTGCCTTTGCTTCCGTCGATATTCGGACAGGTCATACCGCAGTCAAGCACAGCCTTGTATATTTTACCGCCGTGTACCGTTCTGTTGTGGTAATTAAGAGTATGATAACGCTTATTATCGGACGAATATATATAAGGGCTTTTTTTCATCTGAGTTGCGACACCCCCGACCTCTATAAATCGGGAATGAATGTCGCTTCCTCCTTTCATGATTGAGATAATTTAAAAAAATATAATATATTAAAATCAAATATACTTGTAAGAAAATATTACTGACAGAAAATGAACTTGCACGAATCTTGACAAGTTATAATCTTACTGTAGTGCTGAGAAGATGAAGTGCCGGATAGCTGACGATATATCACTCCTGTTATAATAAATTTAGTCGGTAAATCCATGACAAACCAGCCATGGT
>JAMPAU010000053.1 GCA_023667045.1 Ruminococcus flavefaciens
CTGACTATATTATACGATATTTTATTTCATTTTAAAAGAGGTAATACTTATGAGAAAAAGCATTATATTAAAACAGATAATTTCTGTTTTATGTATATTATTTACATATATTTTTATCAATGTATACGCTAATGAATGTAATAATTGCAATTCTGTTAGTGCATCTGAAATCGATAAGAAGATGATTTTGTCATTCCAAAACGAATATCAGCCATTGGATTCTTTATATTATTTTTACCAAAATAAGCCTGCTCTTGATGAGCTTTTGGATGAGATGCCAGATAAACTTACTGTACTTACAAATAACAGTGAATTAATAGATGTTCCTGTATCGTGGTACTGTGCAGGAGATGATTATGAAAACTCTAATTATTATTATTACCAGTTTAATCCTCAATGGAATAAAAAAGAATATCTCAGTATAGATGGTTTGGAAATACCTTATATTGGAGTGTTTTTGGTTTCAAGTGAGGAAACTGTATATTCTGTAACGGGTAATTCTAATGAAACGCAAGTATATAATTTTCTTACGGAAACACTTGGCTTGAATACTGCTACCGCAGTGGGTATTATGGCAAATATTCAAAAAGAATCTTCTTTCAATCCACGTTCTCAATGCATTGATACAAATGGAAAAACCAGTTACGGGATATGTCAGTGGAACGGTGGAAGATTTGATGCTTTAAGAAATTATTGTTCTCGGAATGGTTACGATTATACATCTGTTACCGGTCAACTTAAATATTTACAGTATGAGCTTTCCAATGGTGAGAAAAATGCTTGGAATAAAATGCAGGGAATTGCGAATACGGCAACAGGTGCATATACTGCTGGATATAAATGGGCGCAATATTTTGAAAGATGCGCTCAGTATTATAATGGTGTAAATCAATATGAAACACGAGGGAATTTAGCAAAAAATACTTATTGGCCAGAATATCAATCCTCATCAAGCTCCCCTGAAATAACAATATCGGGAGCAAGTAAGCCATATACAATGGTGACGGGGGATTCATTTACAGTAACGGGACAGATAGCATCAGGATTGTCACTGACCAATGTTACTGTAGGCTGTTACAATGCAAGCGGCTCTCTTGTTACCGGTAAAAGTGTAAACCCTAACAGTAAAAGCTATAATATTCGTAATTTGGATAGTTATGTGACTTTTAATATGCTTTCTGCAGGAGTGTACAAATATAAAGTTACAGCTTCTAATTCTGATAGAACTGAAACATTGATAGAAAAAAGTTTTATCGTTTTGGGAAATAGTGAAACAATAGCGGACGGGACATACACTATAGGTTGTGCACAGAACACTGCATATTTAATAACGGCAGCGGGAGGAAATGCACAGCTTAACCGGGACTCATATAAACAAGAACAAACGTGGTATATCTCATATGTTCGTGATGGGTACTATACAATAAGAAATTATTATACAGGATTGTATCTTGATGTATATAATGCCGGAAGTTCTGAGGGTACAAACGTATGGCAACACGAGGGGAATAACTCTACTGCTCAGTATTGGCAAATACTTCCTGCAGGCGGTGGATCTTACTGTTTGATACCTCAATGTGCAGCTGATCGTTGTATAGACGCAGTTGGCGGTACAGCTTCTGACGGAGTAAATTTGGCAATATATGCTCCTCATATGGGAGGAAATCAACGTTTTGTATTTACGCAAACAAATTGTAATTTCACAGACGGAAATAAGATTATATTTGATGCAAACGGGGGAACACTGCCTGCTGCATATGCCACATATACAGCAAACGGCGTAAACAAAGTCAGAGGTTTGGGAGAACTTATTATATATAATGTACCTAATCTGCTCTTGAATACTAATGAATACGGTAATGAAGCTGTTGTGAGCAACACAGGTTTGGTTACCGGTTATCGCAGTTACGGTAATTTATCACACCTTACTGTGCCGTGGGGAGGGTATGTCATTTCGGGACATTTGAACGGCGTCACTGACGGTGCGTCATTTGTGGATAAAATAAGATCTGGGTACTATGTAGGCATTGATTATTCGACCCGAAAGGTGTCTGTATATACAAGTATTGACGGCTATCTCGCAAACCACAAGTATGTTAAAAGCGGGACGGCTTACGGAAGTATGCCTACACCTACTCGTTCGGGGTACAGCTTTGACGGTTGGTACACTTCTGCTGCAGGCGGAACAAAGGTAATAGGCAGCAGTACCTATTCTGCAAGCAGACTTTATGCTCATTGGTCAACAATTGACACAAATGTTGTAAAAATTACTTCAGCAACATTTCCCGATGCAACTTTCCGCACCTATGTATCAGATAGTTTTGATAAGGACGGAAACGGGTATTTGTCGGAAAGCGAAATAAGGGCTGTTGCAGATATAAGTGTTGGCAGCAAAAATATTTACAGTTTACAAGGTATCGAGTATTTTGGTGAGCTGACATTTCTTGATTGTCATTCAAATAATCTGACTGGCATTGATTTGTCATGCAACACCAAATTGGAAAATCTTTGGTGTCATAAAAATCAGCTCAGAAGTCTTGATGTAAGCAAAAATACAAAGCTCAAAAACTTGATTTGCCATTGGAATCAGCTTACAAGTTTGGATTTGAGAAATAATACGCAGTTAGGCAGCGTTTCACCGATATGGAGCGAATTTAATTTAGGGGTAATTACCGATACATACTCTCTATCCAATTTAATACAGTATGGTTTTGATTCGTCAAAAGCATCAAATTGGAACGGGGCAACGTATGACAGTGCAACTAATTCCTTAAAGGATTTTACAAGCACAAGTATAACATATACGTATGTCTGCGGTGGAAGTAATGTAAAGTCTGTTGAGTTTTCACTCACTGCTGAACGCATACCCGAAAATAAAAAGATAGATGTAAACACTGTTAATTTCCCCGACAGTGTATTCAGAAACTACGTATTAAATGAAATTGATAGGGACGGGGATAAGAAACTTTCTAAAACAGAAATTGAGAATACAACAAGTATAATACTTGATAAGAAAATTTCAGGCGGTGCTGAAAACTTAACCGGTATTCAGTATTTTACTGAATTAGCTGATCTTGACTGTTCATTTAACTCAATTACTGCTCTTGATTTGAGCAAAAACACAAAGCTGCAGAGATTGTCCTGTGGTTCCAACAGGCTGACAGAGCTTGATGTTAGCAGCAACAGAGAGCTTACTTATCTGAACTGTATGGAAAATCAGCTTAAATATGTTGATGTTTCAAGTAATAGGAAACTTGTAGAGTTTGACTGTGACTATAATCAGATTCAGGCACTTGATTTATCTTTGAACAGTGAACTTGAAACATTGTACTGTTATAGGAATAATTTGAAAGAAATTGATTTAACATATAACACGAAGCTGAAAGATTTGAATATACATTCAAACCAGCTTACGAGTTTGGATTTGAGCAATACTCAGGTAAAGAGTGTAATTGCAACAGGAAACAAATTTGATATAGGGGCAGTTTCCGAATATGCCTTGTCTAACCTTTCAAAATATGGTTTCAAACTTGGAAGGGCTTCAAATTGGCAAAATGCAAGTTATGACAAGAGAGCAGGAACTATTGTCAATCTCACTTCCTCTGAAATCAAGTATGATTACGATTGCGGAAATGGTGTTACTGTTAGGTTTTCTTTGTATTGTAGTCTGACTCAACTCACCGACTATTCGACGAATGTATCAATAGCTGCTGCATCTGGATTTGGTTATAGTTCGCTTTTTGGAGCAGAATTGGTAGGCAATACATCGGTTGTCGCAGGAATGACATCCGTTGAATCATATGAAATGACATTGACTAATGATAATGCCACAATCAATACACAGGGAATAATGACTGTTTCAATTCCTGTTCCAAGTGGTTACAATGGCACAAGTCTTAAAGTGTATCGTAAAGAATCAAATGGCTCGCTTACAGATATGAAAGCTGTGTATAAGATTAAAACAGACACTCTTGACTTTGAGACAAACACGTTGGGGACATATATTGTTGCAAGTTCAAGTGTAAAGAAAGGAGATTTGAATGGTGACGGACTGGTAAATAATAAAGACCTAACGTTATTGCGCAGGGCACTTGCCAACGGGAATACGTCAGAGTATATTGTAAACGGTGATATGAATAGTGACAGTGTAATTAATAATAAGGATTTGACTTTGCTCAGAAGGATTCTTGCAGGTGCTTAAGATTGATTTCCGTTCCTATATAGGAATGAAAATAAAAATTTTATTTAGGAGGCAACAACTATGAAGAAAAAAATACTTGCATGGTTATTGACAGCGGTAATATGCGTTATGCAGATTATTCCCTGTTTTTCGACCGTATATGCAACAGGAAATCCCAAAATATCTGTCGGCAACGCTAACGGTAAACCGGGGGATATTGTAACGGTCGATGTTACTTTATCCAATAATCCGGGGCTTACTGCTATGCTCGTTATTGTGGCATACGATTCAAATGTTATGGAGCTTACCTCAATTGACGAAAAGGGGTTATTCGGTGCCGGTAATTACATTGATCCTGCGCTTACAAATAATCCGTTTAATCTGAATTGGAACGATGGTATGGCAGACCATAGTGACAACGGCGTCCTTGCTACGCTGTCTTTTAAAATCAAGGATGACGCCAAAAACGGAACAGGAATCATTTCACTTAGCACTAATTTTGGAGATACTTATAATTACGATTTCGATGATTATAACATTGATTTCACAAATGGCGGGATTACTGTAACAGGAAGTTCCAATAAGGATCCATATTCGGGAGCTGTTCCTAATGCACCGACAGTAAGTAACCTAAAAGCCACATCTTTTGATGTAGCTGTATCAGCAGGACTTGAATTTACTTACTCAACAACAGCGTTGACTTCTTTTACCGGCTGTACATGGTACATAGATGGCTCTGTTAACGGACTTACACCCAATACCCAATACTATGTTTATCAGCGTGTAGCAGAAACAGATACTACGGCTGCGTCTTCTGTATCCGAAGCAGCAATCGTTACAACGAAAGAGGAAGCTAATTCTACTCTTTCGTCATTAATGATAAATGGTGTTTCCGTGAGCGGATTCAGTGCCGATATTATGTCATATACTAAGGAAATTTCCTATGCCGATTGGAAAGTAGATTCCGCAGCAACTTACCAGGTTACAGCTACGGCAGTGAAATCTTCTGCAACAGTTACGATAAGTGACAGCACAGCATTTGTACTGAACTGCACAGACCCGGATTCTGGGGCTACCAAGAGCGTAACGGTAAGTGTTGATGATACTGAAAACGGTGAGACAAGTACATATACTGTAACTTTCAAGGTGCTTCCTTGCGGTCATACTTCAAAATCAGATGTTACACGTGTTCCTGCTGATTGCGAAAATGATGGAAGTCTTATTGAAAAGTGTAATGTATGCGATAAGGTGTTTCCTGCTCAGACATTGGCAAAGTTGGGACACGATTGGGACAGCGAATGGACTATTGATGCTGTAGCTACATGTACAGCTGACGGTTCAAAATCGCACCATTGCAAACGTGCAGCCTGCACAGGGAAGAATGAAGTAACTGTTATAACAGCTTTAGGTCACAAGTGGGGTTTCTGGACTCAGGTGGGTGATACAGAAAATTACACTCGTGAATGCTCTGTTTGCCATAGTATTGAAACCAAAACGGCATCTGATATTTCTCATACACATATTTTTGACGGAAAAACCGAAATAATCACTCCCGCAACCTGCAGTGCTGAAGGTTCGCAGAAGGTTTGGTGTTCTGTTGAAAGTTGTCCGGAATTTGTTATTGAAAGCATAAACAAAATTTCTCATACTTCAGGTACTCCTGTTGTTGTAAACCCAACTTGTATCGATGATGGTTCAAATACTACGTCTTGTACTGTTTGCGGTGAAATTCTGACTACAACAATTATTCCTGCAACAGGTCATACCGATTCAACAGCTTGGGAAAAGGACGCAAACGGGCATTGGCATAATTGCTTCGTATGCGGAATAAAGCTGGGTGTAAACACTCATATTGAAAATGAGGGTGTGGTAACAATCCCTGCAACAGAGACAAATGAGGGCGAAAAAACATTTTCTTGTGTAGATTGTGGCTATGTTATGAGAACGGAAATCATTGAAAAACTTCCGCCATCTCATAATCATAATTTCGGGACAAATTGGGTAAGTGATGCAAACGGACATTGGCACGTTTGTGACTGCGGAGAAAAAGCTGATTATTCTGCTCATACATCCAACGGCGGAGTTGTTACAGTTCAGCCTACAGCAACCTCGACAGGTCTTAGAGTTTATAGCTGCACTATCTGTGGTTATGTTATGAGAACAGAAACGATAACTGCTCTTACACCATCATATCCATCTTATCCTTCGTATCCGTCCTATCCTACATACGATTATCCTGCATTTATTCCCTCTACGGTTACAGCAACTTCTTATCCCAAACTAACCGTTAAAACATCAACATCAGGAAATTCGGTTACACTTACATGGAACAGCATTAAAAATGCAAAAAATTATACCGTTTATCAGTACAGTAATGGAAAGTACGTTAAGATCAAAACGACTTCTGACACCAAGGCTACTTTTAAAAATCTGAAAAACGGAAGAAAATATTCTTTCCTTGTAAGATATACCGTGGGCGGTAGAATGTCCGCCGTTGAAAACTCCGGTAAGATATCGGTAACTGTGAAATTCAAGCCTATAGTTAAAGCAACGGCTACGGAATCAAGCATATCGCTTTCATGGAACTCTGTTGACGGTGCTGAAAAGTATGCTATATATAAGTATGCGAACGGAAAGGCAGTTAAGATTGGTGAAACAAAAAAGACATCAGCAAAAATAAAGGGGCTTTCTTCTAATACGGAGTACAGCTATGTTGTTCGCGCTTATGTTGATGGCAAGTGGACAACTATGTTGGAGTCTGACGTTGTTGTTGTCAAGACAAAATAATTATGCCTACAATTTTGTAATATTCGACCGTTGATTCGGAGTGCCGGGATAGAATACAATTTCTTCTCGGCACTTCAAATAAGAAAGGAAATGTATATGAGCGATAAAAAAAGTATTTTTTCAGCAGTAGCAGTTCGGCTTTGTTCATTCGTTATTGCGATACTTATTGTTATATCTGTTACTGCCTCGGCAATTGCAGAAGCAGCAACGGTAGACTTTGATGTATATATTTATATGGCAGACAATATGCTGTCAAGCGATACAGTGGCGGGAAGGCAGTTAAATTACTACCTTAACGACTATAAAAATTTATCACAGATATGGGTAGATAGCGTATCCGATGATTTTCTTAATGGTGTAAAAGCGTGGGAAACTGTTAATCTGATATGTTCACCTAGTGACGTAGCGAACAAACCGATAGAGGCAAAGGGCTACTATATCACAGTATTGCTTTCTATGCTTGAATGTACATATGAAAACGATAATGCAATTCCTTTGATAGATTTTACCAAAGAGGCAAAGAATCCGCAGTCATTATATGGCAGTTTTGCAAAATTCTATAAAG
>JAMPAU010000054.1 GCA_023667045.1 Ruminococcus flavefaciens
AAGCAATGGAAAAGCCGAACCGTGATATTATTCTTAAAAGCTGTACGGGAAGCGGAAAAACCATTATACTTACTCATTTTATGGATGAGTATTTCAAAAGCAATCATAAAACAGTGTTTGTTTGGCTCACGCCCGGCAAAGGCAGCCTTGAAGAGCAAAGCAAAGGAAAAATGGATCGTTATATCCACGGAAGTCAAACAAAATTGCTTTCCGACATTATGACTGCCGGTTTCGAGGAAAATGACGCTTGCTTTATCAATTGGGAAAAGCTGACAAAGAAAGGCAACAATGCCCTTAAAGACAGCGAGCGTACTAATTTTATTGAGCATATACGAAATGCACTTGATAACGGTCTGAATTTCAAAATCATTGTTGATGAATCTCATCAGAACGACACGATAAAGGCGGATGATATTATCGAACTTTTCCGTTCGGATAAGATAATCCGTTGTTCTGCCACCCCGAAAAATTATAAAGACGCTGTTTTGATTGATATTCCAGAAGAAGATGTCATTGCAGAGGGTTTGATTAAAAAGCTGCTTATTATCAACGAAAACTTTGAGCAGCATATCAGCGTTGATGACCAGATTACATATTTGCTTGATAAAGCGATAGATAAGCAGAGAGAGTTGCATTCCGAATATCTGAATCGAAAATCAGAAATCAATCCTCTTATTATCGTACAGATTCCGAATAAGTCTGAAGCTTTACTTGACAGAGTTGAAGAATATTTTGAAAGCAAGGGAATTACTTATGAGAACAATTCGCTTGCTGTTTGGCTTTCAGACAAAAAGCAGAATCTTGAAGATATCGAAGAATCGAATGCAGACCCTGTTGCAGTTATTATCAAGCAGGCAGTAGCTACAGGCTGGGATTGCCCACGGGCGCAGATACTTGTTAAACTGCGTGATAATATGAGCGAAGTGTTTGAGATTCAGACAATCGGACGGATTCGCCGTATGCCGGAAGCAAAGCATTACGAGAGCGATCTGCTGGATAGCTGTTATCTGTATACGCTGGATGAAAAATTCACAGAAAGCGTGAAGCTGAGTTTGGGAAAGGGTGCGCTTGACGCATACAATGTATTCTTGAAGCCGGAGTACCGTTCTTTCACAATCATCAGCGAATATAAAACTGATGTTCCGTTCCCTCGTGACGCTAAATTATCTCTCAAGGTGATTTATAAATACTTCGAGAAAAAGTATCACATTACAAATGATACGGCTAAGAACAAGGTATTGCTTGAGGCACACGGTTATTCATTCTCCGAGGATATTATTGATTATACTAAGTCAGGCTCTGTAAGCACCTTATCAAAAGAGAATATCGCTGAATTGAACGATATCTCAATTCATGAAGCGCTGAGTACGCATAAACACGGCAAAGAATATCATCACTGTGTTGCTGAGATTGGCTATAAGGTAAATTTGGACTATAACAACACGAATACCATTGTTCGGAAGCTGTTTCTCAATGGATTGCGTTGTGAGAGCAAAATTCTTAAAATTGAAACAAGAGAACTATATGCCTTTATAATCAATAATAAGCATTTACTGGTTGAAGATGTCCGTGACGCTATGGCGGATGAATCGTTGCAATTAACATTAGCAATACCGAGAACAACAGAAAAGCCGATTGGTTTTCCGTTAGAAACCATTTTTACCTATGACGGAACGGCAAAATCGCAGGTGGAATTTTCAAAAAATGTCTATAAGGGTTATCTTTCTTCTGCTGAAAAGCGATCCCTGCCCGAAAAACTTTTTGAACGCTATTGTGAGAATAGCCAGAGTATTCAGTGGTTTTATAAAAACGGAGATAAGGGCATTGAGTATTTCTCTATCGTTTATACTGATAATTTTGGAAAACAAAAATCATTTTATCCCGACTATATTGTTGGAACAACAGACGGCAAAGTATGGATAATCGAAACGAAAGGCGGATTTACTAAGACCGGTGACAGCGAGGATATTGACAAGTACACTGCAAAGAAATTTGGAGTATTGAAATCTTATATGAGCAAATATAATCTGCTCGGCGGAATTGTTCGTCAGGATAAGCAAAGCAGCGAACTTTGCATTTGTACGGAAACTTATTCTGATGATATCAAGAGTGATAGCTGGAAACTTCTGTCCGATGTATTGTAATATGGAGGATGAAAATGAGTAGCCAAGAGCCAAAGAAAAATGTTCCGATTTACTTTTACTACCTTACAATTTCAAAGCAAAAAGATAGTAACGACTTTTCTACCTATGATATGCAGCAAATCATAGATTCCTTTTCAAAATTACTATCATACATTACAGAAAAGGATTTGACCGATAGGAAGAAAGATATCACAAGTTCTGAAAAGGTTGTATGGCTTGATTCATATGAGGATTTAAAAAGCGGAAACTACAATATTATTTTTAAATCCGCTAAATACAACCATGTCCGAAACGAAATTGATACCGAAACAATGACAGAACTTGGCACTCGCAAGCGACAACAAGACGGTGATGAAGAAAAAACACATTTATGTATTCGTTATAACGCAGGCGAATATCGTTTTCTTGCTGTGCATGAAAGTAATCATTACGGCATAACATTGAACTGCATTGTTGACTATTTAAATACTCAATTCAATAGCTATAACGAAGATAGTGACGACGAATACCATTATACAATATCGTATGAAATTATGCCGGGAGAGGATTTTCTTTCATCAATAAAGAAAGCAAAAACTATGTCCGTATTGAAACTGGTAGTAAGTAAAGAAGATATCAAAGATGATTTTATGATGTTTGCCGGTAGAAATGATATTGACGATGATGTTGAAATATGTCTTAAGCGTCCTAAAGGTGTAAAAAGATTTCCTGATAATCTGATTCAAGCCTATTTTGACGATTCTCAAAATAAAACAAGTGGAAAGATTAAGAAAATTACTATCAAAGGGACAAATGCATCCGGCCAATTTGAAGTTGATACTGAATTGATGAAAATGAAGCATTACTTATCAGTCACAGCCGAAGCCATAACCAATGAAGTGAACAGCTCTGATTTTTTCGGTAAGGCACAAGAATTCATAGAAGAAACGAGGAATAAGACATGAAAAGTATAATTTTTGTTCCAATTAAGGACTACTTTAAGTCCAGAAAAAGAGTCTTTATAAAATTTCTTATTCCTATGCTCATTGCCGTAACTGCATTATTATTAGCGATATTTTTCAATATTGGCAATTCGGAGAAAGTTGTATTGACTTTTTCAGGATTTATAGCTACGCAAATAAATATTGTTGCGATTTTGATTTCCTTTTCAGTAGCGATTATTACAATTTTAGTGTCTGCGGATAACAGGAATATACAGTGTTTAAAAGAAACCGAATCGAACAAAAAGCAATATAAGCCTGTTAATGGTCGGCAATTATCTTTATTTCAGATTTTGCTTTCAAACATAGCTTATAATGTTATCATTGAAATTATATATTTAGTTGGACTTATAACTATATCCCTTATAGAGAATCTTCTTCCGATTGTATTGTTAAAATACCTTACAGCGATTTGCATTTTTATCATTTTACATATACTGCTGGTACTACTGGAATCGGTCGCTCAAATGTATCTCACTTTTTGGGCAGATAAAAAATAACTATTGGCGGCGGGGAGAATCATTTCCCCCTGCCGCTTCTATGCTATACAGTATAGATAATATCTGCATTTACAATTTCTGTTGCTCTGTTCTTAATGTTATTCATCCTCTGTACCCACATAAGCTGATTATTTGCTTTCATTTGTTCGGTTATATCTTCACGCTCTGCCATCTGTTTTACCAACCGAGAAAACATTTCTTCTGCTTGCCGGTCAATGTCAGAAAGGTAGCTGTTCAGTTTGCCGCTCGTCAGCAGATTGGCATAGAACAGTCGCTTATATTTTTTGATATACCGTATATGTCTCTGCCCCCATATACCGATAGGCTTTTCTTCTTCGGGTGGTAAGGTAAGGTTGGGAATGAGATACACGTTTTCCTCGTGATAAGTTCCGCCCAATTCTTCAAATATTGTTTTTCCCATAATCTAAACCTCCGTGATCCTGACTTTAAATTTTTTGATTGGCGCATTTGCGACTTTTATAAGGATATCATCAACTGCATTGGTATATCTGCCCTTTGCAATCAGCTTGTTTCTCAGATTGTTTAGACTGTTGATGATAATCCTCCGTTCGTATTCGTCAATCGCTATGTAGTATTTTTGATTTTTCATATTGCTTGACCTCCTTTGCCTACATTGTAGCAAAGAGGATTCTTCTTTGCGAATGTGCGATTTGAATTTCTGCATAGAAAAGGCAGCGCAAAAGGTATTTTTGCCTTTCGCACTGCCTTTGCCTTTGCAACGCCCATAATTCAATATTTGATTGCTGTTTTTAAATTACTTCCTTATGTGGCGTTAGCAAAAACTCATGCGCTGTTTTTTTAATCACACAATACCGATTTTGATTCCGAATTTAAGAAGAAGCTTGCCGATGTGGAAAACGAGCTTTGAAATCATTTTCTTAAACCAACTAACTACTCCGTCATCAACCGGCTCCTGATTGAAGCCTTCGTCGATGATTACATCTGTTGTTGTGACGTTCATAACAAAACCTCCTTCGTTGAATTTTATATCAAAATGATACTCTGTTTTGTATACAAATGTCAATTAAAATAGGTTATGATTCTATTAAGCAGTATTAACACTTATTAAGACGGGCAACGCTTCTCTCGAATACTTTTTCAGAATTCATTTTTACTTGTTGCGTGTTGCCCGCACTCTTTCATGCGCCTTTATTGCAACAAAAAAAGCGGCTGCCGAAGCAACCGCCTTTTTTCGTTATTAACAAATGGATTAGATAAGGCCCCATTTGATGCCGAACTTGAGAAGAAGCTTTGAAATAACAACCTTGATTCTTGCGATAAGTTCAACGAGCCACTTCGGACCCTGGAAACCCGGTTCCTCTACTACTGCGTTTGTTACAGTTGTTTCGTTCATCGTGATAATCTCCTTTCTTTAATTTGGTAATTTTAGTATAACGCTTATGCACCTATTAAGTCAAATTAAAAGAAATTTAGAAATTATTAAAACTTATTAAGCAGGTTCACAAAAAATAAAAAGCTCGCAATAAATACGAGCTCTTTATGTAGGTACTTTAAAATTACATACCGATTTTGATGCCAAACTTAACAAGGAGCTTTGCGATTACTTTCATAATCTTGCTGATAAGTTTTGCAAACCAGCTATTTGATTCTGCCGGCTCAAGCGGAGTTGCATCAACTGCTGTTACTGTTGTTGTCATGTCAGTGTTCTCCTTTCTGAAAATTAATCAGTACAGATTACTCTGTCCCTGATTAAATAATAGTACGAAAATTAAGAATTGTCAAGAAATATTGTGAAAAAATTAAGATAAAATTAATTTTTATTATAATAATTATTTCCTTGACTGCAAACCATCCACATTCAGTTCACAAATTACACGATTTCTTCTCTGTTTTCTTTTGCATAATTTTTGATGTACTCCATCAGATCGTCCTTTTTATTGTCGTCAACAATTCTGTAGCACATCAAAAGAGTTTTCTCATCCTTGCTGAGATAAGCAATTGGATCAACATAAGAAGAAACTGTAACATTGCTTGACGGTTTTGACTTTGTTGTTCGCTTTTCCTCTGCACCAATCAAATAGTCAACTGTCACATTGTAAATTTGCGAAAGCTTGCACAAGCTTTCAAGTGAGGGGGAAGACGAACCAATTTCATAAACGGTGTAAGTGGTTCTGTCAACTCCCAAAATTTCTGCAACATTCTGCTGAGTCAATTTGTGTTCCAATCTGATTTTTCTTAAACGTTCGCCTAACATGATGTTCATTCCTTTCATTTTAAAACTATATAGGTGGGTTATTTCCACCTTTCGTAGATATAATATCACATTTTTTTGCGTTAATCAATAGGCATTTGAAAATTTTTTTGAGACTTTTTTTAATCTTTCTCAAAAAATCTATCCGTTGAAATGGTTAACTATATTTTTTGCATCCTTTTCTGAGATACCCTTAATGGCAGAAAGCTCACTTTCTGTTGCAGTTTTAATTTTTGTCATGGTTCTCATCTCTTTAAGAAGCAGCTTTGCCTTTTTTTCGCCGATACCCTCAATTTCGGTGAGTTTGGAATAAATTGAAGATTTGCTGTGCTTTTTCTTGTGATATGTGATTGCAAAGCGGTGAACCTCCTCTTGAATTGATGAAACAAGCGTGAATACCCGGCGACCGTCATTGATTGCAATTTCACGTCCTTCGGCGGCAATGGCTCTGGTTCTGTGTTTGTTATCCTTGACCATACCGAACACAGGAATGTCCAAACCGAACGCTTCAACAACAGGCAAAACTGCATTCACCTGACCCTGACCGCCGTCAAGCAAAATTAAATCAGGCAGCCTTCCGAAGCCCTCACCGCTTTCCTTTTCTTCAACATAACGATTAAGGCGGCGGCTGATGACTTCACGCATTGAGCCATAGTCATCCTGACCGTCAAAGCCTTTGATTGCAAAACGGCGATAGCCTGCCTTATATGGTCTGGCATTTTTGAACACCACCATGCCGGCAACATTGTCCGCTCCGGCAGTGTGCGAAATATCATATGATTCAATGAATTCAGGTGCTTTTTTCAGCCCCAACAGTTTTGCAAGCTCATCAAGCGCAGCAGTTTCATTACCTTTTCGTCCAAGATATTCGCCTAATTTTTGCGAGGCATTGCTCAGGCACATTTCAGAAAGGCGTGCGGTTTCACCCCTTTGAGGAACAGTAATCTCAACCTTTTTGCCTCGTTTTTCTTCAAGGTACCGCACAAGAAGCTGTGCATCCGAAACCTCACCGTCAACAACAATTTTCGGCGGTATTTCCCTGTTCATGGAATAATAAGACATCAAAAGCTGGCGTCTGGCATCGGGCAGATTTTCGGACGCATCAAAAATGAAATGGTCTGTGCCCGAAAGCAAGCCGTCATTGAAGTTGAGCACGGCAAGGCAGGCTTTTTCGCTGCTTTGCACAATTGCGAAAACGTCCTGCTGCTTTGCATTTTGGCAAACCACCTTTTGCTTGCTGCCGATTTTTTCAATTGCCTTTATTCTGTCCCTCAACTTTGCCGCCTTTTCAAATTCAAGGTTTTCCGCCGCCTGCTCCATTTCACGCTGAAGCTTTGCAATTGTTTCACGGCTGCCTCCCTTGATAAATTCAACCGCAGAAGCCAAATTTTCTTCATATTCACGCTGTGAAATTTTGCCTGCACAGGGAGCACTGCATCGTGAAATGAAAAAGTTTAGGCATGGTCTGCTTTTTTTGATGTCCTGCGGAAACTTTTTTGCGCAGGTGGGAAGTTTGAAAATCTCTTTTGCCTGCTCAACCGATTGTGTAACCGAAAAATTGCCTGTATACGGTCCGAGATACTGTGCATTATCATCGTCCTTGCGGAAGCAGGCGCTGATGTTGCCCCACGGGTTGGGC
>JAMPAU010000055.1 GCA_023667045.1 Ruminococcus flavefaciens
ATACAACTTTTCAAATCAGTTGTATACCTTGCTATATAGGTTGTTTTATGTGATTTTATCGCGTTTTTAGGCTTGCGAAAAACTATAAATCCATTGATAATTTTTAGGCTGTTTTGCATTTAGTTTAATATAATACTATATCCAGTTGATAAATCATAAAGAGTATCTTCTTTGCTTTGAGATGTATATATAATATAGTGTCCATAAAATTTATATCGCTTTAGGTTTATATTTGAATCACAGTACAAATCTGCAATTTTATATGTCTTTCCGTTAGATAAATAAAAAATCTTTTTTTGGGCAGTATTAGTATCTATATATTCCGTATATTCATAAAAAACATCGCCATTTTTCGGATTAACTGATACATTATTTGAATTTGTGGGAAGTTCAATTTCAACAAATTTGCCCTCTTCCGAGATAAATCCGAATCTACCATCATAAATTTGCACATAAACTGTGTCGTTAACATAGCCACAGATTTCCATAATTCTATTATTTTCAAAATCAGTGCATGGTATATATATCCGTTCTGTTGTCCCTGTATTGAACAAGCATATATTGCTGATAGGCTTTGTTATTATTTCATTGGACTCTGAATTTTCTGTGGCTTCCCTGTCAATTTCTTCACATTGCCATACACAATAAAGCACATCATTTTCATCATATACAAAGCTAATTCCGTTATAAAAGCCATTGTATATGTTATTAAATTCTTTCACGGGATTACCCTCTGTATCCAAAGCACAAAGTTTATAGCAGTATTCGTCTGTTTCTGAACTTGTGCTGCGATAGCTGTAAAAAAGAATGTCGTTAATGACCGCTTTTTTCTCAAGTATATGGTCATCATCAAATCTACATAATATTTTTTCATTTTTACCATTAAAATCGGAACATGCAATTGCATAATCATTTTCAAAATGTACGGAATAAAATAAATGTTTTTCGCTTGCAAGCACAAATCCAAAATAATAATCAGAAGAAGATGTTATGATTTTCTGAGATTTCTCATTAATGCGGTCAAATCTCATCAAGGATGACGTCCCATCGTCATTATCAATGGTAAAATAAATATAATTTCCTTGCACAGCACCTCCTGATTTGCTGTATGTATAAATGCTGACAGGCTCTGACAATTCCCCTAAAGTTTCATCTGAAAACCTTGCAGCAACCCTATAAGTATATTTTTTATCTGATTCAAGTTTCTTGTCCTTACAAGTATTCCCTTTTATTTCTCCGTATTTCTCAAATTCACCTGTATCTTCATTCAAAATATACAGAATATATGACATTGCATTATCAACAACTGTCCACGAAAGTAAATTTGTTTCACTATCTACATTTGAGACTTTAAGAACGGGCGCATCTTTATTTGCATTTGACTTGTTTATTTCAGTTAATTGTTGTGATGTCATAGTCGTTTCAGAAACAGTTTCTATGTTTTCAATAGATTTTGATGTTTGCACATACGTACTTGTTTCGGTAACTGATGTAATGTTATTATCGTTTTCAACTGTGTTGACAAATGAATCCGAGTTAATAAATTTATTTGTTTCATTTATTAAAGTAGATACAGAACTTTCATTTTTGTTATTATAATTATTAAGATTTGAGCTTGCATTACACGCAGTTAACAAAAATATAACAAGCACAAATAAAACTAAATATTTCATAGTTAGCACCTCGTATCAAATTTGTAACAGTACCAATGTATTACCATTGATACTGTTACAATTATTAATGTTATTATGGATAAGAATAATGCGTTATTGAACCACTTTCGTCATTATTTGCGTATCTTAATGGACGTGATCTAATGGCTATAGAAATATTATCATGTCCAGCTTTTCTACAACCATATGGGGTGTAATATTGCCATTTACCCTGTTTAAATGCATATATTACCATTTCTATGTCATTAAGCGATACATAACCGTTATTATGCATTAACATATCTGTTGTACCAAACTCTTTATACATATCTGCATACTTGTTTTTGGTAGCATTATCTGGATTACTTTCATCAGCTGCCAATCTCTTACAATTATTAGTTTGATGGTATTTTTTATTATGATTAGAATCGGCGTAATTATCTGCAAGACCTAAAACGTGTCCAAATTCATGTGCTAATGTTCCGCACATCTTGTCATATGTTTTTTGATTATCGTTATATTTGCAATAATTATAATTATTAATTTTGTTGCCATTACTGTCTTTTTTAAAGTTGATACCGTCAGATTCCATCCAATATTTTGTAGTTTTACCAGATCCATTTTTTATATCAGAATGAAAAATTTTAATTATGTTATCAACTTCAGTTGCCTTCGTATCTGAATTTAACTCTTGTCCATCATATGTATTAACAGTGTATGTATTACCCGAATGGTCTTTTTTTGTTACAGTTGCTTTAACACTTGGTCGTACTTTACATTGACTGTTATATATAGTTGCCATTTTACCTTCTTTTACATTTGACACACCGCATTCATTAGTATGAATTTCAAGAGTAAAATATTTTTTATTTTGTATATCAAAATGCAATTTTAATTCTGTTTTTATTTTCATTCCTTTATAAAAATCATAATCACCAGCAACATTAGATGTTTCCCAGCGGGTATTAATCATTTCTTCGATTTTGTTTTTTAAAACGGTTGTATCACCACTCTTATCTTTCATTACCTTTTCAAACGTTAAAGGTTTAGATACAAGTTTATTATTTTCATATTCAGAATATTTTACGTT
Organism: Ruminococcus flavefaciens; assembly: GCA_023667045.1. Classification (GTDB taxonomy): domain Bacteria; phylum Bacillota; class Clostridia; order Oscillospirales; family Ruminococcaceae; genus Ruminococcus; species Ruminococcus flavefaciens_AC. Next base: position 2,743 of record JAMPAU010000055.1, read on the forward strand.
TACATGAAAAATAATATTATTTGTAAATTCTCCTTTAGAATTTTTAGTCACAAGCATTTCAATCCACGATTTGTCGGTATTCGAACCAATAGAACCCGTTTTATAATAATCAATTTCATTAAGTGATGAATCATAATTTTTTATATAATTATTAATAACGACCTTATCTATTGTTTCGGCATATAAATTAACAACAGTATCAATTCTATTAGGATCAAGCACGGTTTCAGCGCTTTCCACATCATCAGGAATGCCATCACCGTCAGTATCTTTAATAGTAGTTGCTGAAAATGTGCCTATTGAAGAAGTGCTGTTTCTAAGCTCCTCCTTAATAATTGCAACCTCATCAAAGTCAAGAATACCATCTTCATCTCCGTCCTCTGATGTAGGGTCGGAATTAACAAGAAGAATGTTCTTATCCATTGCCTCCTCATAGAATGATTTATCGGCATAAATATCCATTGCTGTCATAATTTTTGCGTTATTAGTTGAAGCCAAGCATTCTGCAAAAGTAGGCAATTTAACCTTGTCATTATCGCTGAAAGAAATCAAGTCTGTACTGAAGTTTATTTCTTCAAAATCGTACAAACCGTCATTATCGGTGTCTGAAAAATCAGAATAGCTTTCTCGCTTATCTTCATTATAATACAAATCAGCGGCTGCGTCAACATAATTTTTCTTTATTTCTTTATTAAGTTCCACAGGCAAGAGATTTGTTGATAAAAACATTGTATCATCTTTTTCTGGGAATTTGATAAGGGGTATAAGAAAACGGTCAATAACAACAACATTAGCATATGTATTTGGAGTCATAGCCTTATAAATTGTAGCATTTGAGTTTGCTGAACCATAGCAAATTGCCGTGCTTATATTATTTTCTGCAAGAGCAGTGAAAGCGGGCATATCATATTTACACATAGGTTCAACCAATACGTCTATTACAAAACAATGACGCTGTGAATTTTCTCTCCACTCGAGGTTATTTACACCCTTAAAACCATTAACCATTGTCAAATTATTTATATCCGGCGTATAGTAAATTCTGTTAATAATATTATTTGCCTCCTCTACCGATTCGGCATATTTATTTCCTGTCAAACTACAAGTATACGCACTGCCGCTATATACTACAAAAAATACTCTTATATTATCGTAATTTGAGTACATCTGTTCAACAGTCTTTTTTAGTTCTGATTTTATAACATTTGAATACGCTTGATTATGGTATAACAAGAAAGCCACATCAATATATTCGGATTCTTCATCTAAATTTTCAGACAACGAATATGCTGACATAAGTGCAGATTCAGAATTTGATTTAATACCAAGCTGTGAAATCCAAGTATTCATATTAACAATAAAATATGTTCCAATACTTTCAACGTTGGTATAAATGCGGCTATTTGCTTCATCATATTCGGTTGCAACAGGCATAAGCATATTTAAATCTTCATTATATGTAAAGATATTGTACTTATGAAGTCCTGTCAATTCGTTATCGGAAGCGGAATAAGGTTCAATAAGATATTCTTGTGAAATATCAAATGATATTTCAATATTATCAACCTTCAGATTTTTATTATAATAAATTTCGGGAACACAGCCTAAAATTGCTTCATTATCCATAATAATCGAATATCCGCTTTTGCTTACAACAATGCTGTTTTCTGCATTTCCTGCTGCATTAAGCTTCAATGATAATTCAAAAGGATTTTCATCATAGTTTATCAAATTAAATACTTCATTATCGGCATTTAACGCCTGTTCAAATGTATATTCGGAATCGGGTACACCAAATGTTGCGGGATTGTTGGGATTTAAACCCTTAATAATTTCATCTCCGTCACATATGCCATCGGAATCGTTATCGTAAACTAACGGGTCAGTATTGTGAATATTGACTTCTTCACCGTCACTTAAACCGTCACTATCACTATCTTTAACAATAGGAACAGTTCCAAGTCTGTATTCTTCGATATTTGACAAACCATCGCCGTCCAAATCTTCATCAGCGTCGCTTATGCCGTTTCCGTCACTATCAAACAATGCAGGATTAGTACCACATTCCAATACCTCATATCCGTCAGGAAGCCCGTCACCATCTGTATCAGTATTGTTAATGTCAGTACCATATTCATACTCAATATAATCAGGCAGACCATCTCCGTCAGTATCAACCATTTCGTCCCAACTCATAACATCATCAATATAATCATCTTCCTCGTCTTCCAAAACCGTAACAACATTGCTTTCCGCAGACAATTCTCCAATAGTTTGTTTAACCTTAAAGTGCAAAACCTCAAACTCACCATTAGGAGAATAAACAAACTCAGTAACATCTTCAACAATATCAACAGAAGTGAAATTTTCTCCGTCTTCGGACACAAAAACTTCAAACGTACCATTTTCTTTACTTGAAGTCCAAGAAACAGTTATTTTTCCGCTTTCTTTATCATAGTTCGCTTCTGCGGATATAGCAATATCTTCCGCAGATTTTGCAACTGCAACAACATTACTCTCCGCCGCTTGCTCACCAACGGTCTGAACAACCTTGAAATACAATGTTTCAAAATCATTTTCGGGAGTATAAACAAATTCGGAAACACCCTCAACAGTTCCGACAGAAACAAAATTCTCCCCGTCCTCGGACATAAGAATATCAAATGTGCCGTCCTGTTTGTCAGAATTCCATAATACAGATATATTCCCGCTTTCCTCGTCATAGACCGCATTTGCGGTAATTTCAATTTCTTCCATAGGCGGGTCAATCGGGATAACAGGCATACCCTCACCGATAACAACCTCTGTAAGTCTGAAATTGCTAAGCAAAGCCTCAACGTCAGCCGCCTTTGAACCGACAAAACCTATTGTCATAGAATTGTTTGGCTGAACGGGATTAGTCCACATTTCGGCGGCAACAGTATAGGACGTGCCGTTATTTTCAAGCACACGACCGTTCCAAAGATTGTCAATAGTAAAATTGCTGTCAAAGGACAAAGTCCAAGCTTCAATAGGCGCAGACGAAGTGTTGGTAATAACAATATTGCCCTCAACGCCAACGTCCCAAGACTTTGTTATATTATATTGTACATCATAGCCCTCGGTTTTGTCAACCCTTTTGGAATAAATTTCAAAGCTGTCGGGCAAAGTAAGGTCGTTACCGCTTAAAGTGTATCCGTATGTAACGCTTTGGCTCGGAGCAATTTCAAAGTTCCAGCCAACATTTTTAATGACATACTCATCGCCGTTCTGTTCATACAAATCAGCGTTCCAAATATTGCTGATCTCGCCCTCTGTGTCATATTTTAACGCCCAATTGAGAATGGAATCCGTTCCCGTGTTTGAAACAGTAAGCTCAACGGTTTGCGCTCCGTCCCACTCATTGGTAACATTGTAATCAACGGAATAACCGTCATAATTGTATGTTGTCCTGCCAATATCGGCTGATACGGGAATTGCCGTAAACAGCGACAGCGACATTGCTGCCGCTAAAATCGCTGATACGGATTTCTTCAATCTCTTACAAAATGTATTTTTCATTTGCTCGTCCTCCTTCAATTTATTAAACCGTCTTTTCTTTGCTGATTTTTTCGACTACTTCCGATGAACTTCCGCTATAAACTGTAAATACAGTTCTTACACGGAAAGTTCCGCTACCAATATTGTCTTTGCTGTTACTCATTGTGAGATAATTTCCTTTGGCGGAATCGCTCCAGCTGTCAACAATATTCCAGTCATCGCCATTTTTCTTTTCAAGGTACTGTATTCCGTCGATTTGAGTAACCGTACTATCTCCTTGTGCGGAGCTTTTACAATACGCAGTACCATTTGAAATAGTAAGATTACTTGTAACAGACGTGGTATGAGCGTACCTCGCCTCGACCGCGCAAACTGTAACACCCAAAAACATTAACAACGCCATGGAAATAGTCAACAATGCAAATAAACGCTTTTTCATTGACTTGTCCTCCTTTTAGATTTTTGATGATTTTGCTCATCTACAACATATAATCCTTTAAGGAGCGTTTTGGGGACACTTTTTTACCTAAAAAATCATTATTCTACCTTTTGCACAGAATTTGCTATCTCAATTAGTGCGGTTTTACCAATATTTCCTGTAACATCAAATATATAATCTCCATTGTCCCATG
>JAMPAU010000056.1 GCA_023667045.1 Ruminococcus flavefaciens
AATCGGATTTAAATTCCAAAACTGAGGCTTTTATTTTTTATATATTAAATTTTTTTATTCAAACTAATCTTCAAGCTTTAATCCCTTAACACGTTTAAAATTTCAATTGGTGTACCTTTTTTCTTTAAGTCTATAAAAAATTTCATATTTTGTATTACCATTATTGTCAAAGTCAAGTATTTTTATAATGAATAAAAAATTATATCAAGCATATATTTCATAACATTTCCCTTTCGTTTGGCACATCATCAGAACGTTTATCCATTATTTGAATATAATCGTCGGTAAAACCGCTGATACCTTCTAAGAACGTTTCCCATGTATTTTCTTCTGGAAGCTGTACTGCTTGACTATTGATGTTTGCAAATAATTTTGCTGTCAACATAAATAACACCTCCTGCAACAAGTATGTACTATAATATATACTTTATCAAGAATTTTTTGAAATTTTCATTTGTAAATTACTCTATCATAATGAAACAAAAATAACAATATTTATTTAATAATTTTTTAAATCTGATACTGAAATAAAATATCCGTAACCTCCGTCAACATTGTTATATGTGGTGTTGAAGTAAATGATTTTGTGGCGGAATAAATCGGATAACGGATGTCATCATTCCACATATGACGGAAAATAATATCGGAATCTTTAAAAATTTCAATACCATGTAAATTGAGATTATTTTTTTCAATTTCTTGAATAAAATCGGAAAATATATCTGACATAAAATACCTCCTGTAATTTGTTATAATAATTATAGCACAGAATTACGAGATTTTCAACTAAAAAATTATAGAGGTGATAGCAATAAATAATATATTTAACGGTCGCCTTGTAAAAATGTTCAATCAAATTTCTGATTTTCCACGAAGCACCTAAATACCATTTAAAGATTGTCATCGAGGAGCATATAATAATTTTTGTGATATGTAATACCAAGATTTTCTGATAATAATTATATAAAAAATTTATTATAAAATACATTTCATAATATATCAAATACTTAATTTTTATGCCTTATTAATGCCTATGAAGTATGGATTTAATACAAATTTTTCATTCATAAAAATAAAAAAAGAGTAAAGCATTTAGCCTCACTCTATTTTGTTATATATCTATAATTTGTTTTTATAATATTTTAAGTCTGAGTTCCGCACTGTAAGAATCATTATCAGTTGAAATATTTAGACTTCCGCCAAGCATTCCTGCCATATTTTTTGCAGAATAGATTCCGATATTGCTACTGTCAAGCATTTTTCCGTCGTCAGAACGTATTATATTAGAAAAACAAATACAGATAAAATTATTCTCCAATGATAATTTAATATCAATGGGATATTTTCTGTCTGCATATTTGCGTATATTGGAAGCTAAATTATCCAGAATCCTTGCAAGGTACGACGCATCAACTTTTATTTCAAATGATTCAATTGGTATTATGTCAAATTCAACTGAAAAGCCACTGCTTTCAAGAAAATCAGCATATTCAGACAAAAGCTGTGCAAAAAGCGTGTTTCCGTCGAAAGTTTCAATATTTATATGATTCTGACCGCTGTTGTCTTCAATGAGGAAATATGAAAATAATTCGTCTGAAATTTCTTTTATCTGTTCTGAATGATGATAAATCTGCAAAAGAGATTTTTTCAGTGTTTCATTTTTACCGCAGTCGCCTTTAAGTGCAAGTTCTATCGCACACATCTGTTTGGTGAGAGGAGTTCTCAGGTCATGAGAAAGCGATGTAATAAGATTTCTATTTGACTTTATAGCCTCACGTTCCTTTTCCATACGCTCAATAAGGGAATGTTGCATTATGCTTATATCTCTCGCCAAATCTCCGAGTTCGTCCTTTCGTGAAAGACTTATCTGCCTTTCAAGTTCTCCGTCTGTAATTCTTTTCAAATCAGATGACAGGTGCTTTATATCGCTGACTGTAGACCGCAGAAATGCAAGAAAAATCCAGAAAAAGCAGACAAATGCAAGAAAAATTGATACGGTCTGAATCAAAGGATTATATTTTTCGATTGTGGAATAAGTTTCAGCAAGATAATTTCCCAGTTTGACAAGACCAAAATAGACTCCTAGAGTAATCATAAATGTCAAGATAGTTACCCCCATAAGTTTAAAGCCTAATTTTGATTCATGCAATGGAATACGTTCATTTTCATTTTTATCTTTATTTTTATTCAATCCGATAACCCTTTCCCCATACGGTTTTTATGATTTCGGGTTTCTGCGGATTATTTTCAATTTTCACACGTAATTTTCTTATGTGTGCCATAACTGTATTCGCACTGGTGGAAAAATAAGGCTCATTCCATACGTTTTCATATAGATTCTGCATTGTGAAAATCCGTCCTCTGTGGGCAATCAGTTTTTTTAGTATCTGATATTCTATTTCTGTCAGATTGAGCTCTGTGCCGTCTTTCAGCACCTGATTAAACTGACTATGTACATTAAGCGTGCCATAAATATAATACTCGTCCTGCATATCGGAGGATTTGCCGTTATATGTGTGATAACGCCGAAGAAGTCCTTTTACTCTTGCGAGAAGTTCCGAAAATGAAAAAGGCTTTGTAAGATAATCATCACCGCCAACGGAGAAGCCCATAGTCAAATCGGAATCCATACTTTTGGCAGTCAGAAACAAAATGGGAGTATTATAATTTTCACGTATTTCCGAACATACTTTATAGCCCGACATTTCAGGCATCATAATATCAAGAATTACCAAATCAAAAGAACTGTCAATTATGCTGAGTGCCTGTTTTCCGTCTGAAGCCTGTCTGATTGAATAACCCTCTCCGGTAAGAAGTGCGTCGATTAATTCCCTTATTTCTGAATCGTCGTCTACTATCAGTATTTTTGACTTTTCCATAATACTCCCCCCTTTTTAATAATTATATCACATAATTAAATACAAATCAATATTTTTATTAAAGTTTAGCTTTTCCGGATTTCAGATAAACAATTGTATCTCTTATAGTATCTTTCATATCTCGTGGCATATAGCCAAGTTCTTTGGTCGCCTTGTCGTGACAGAATCTTCCGTTTGAGTCCATTATGTAAAGGGAATATTTTGTGAAAAGCGGACGTGTTTTTGTTATTTCTGCCACTTTTTCAAATATCGGTGCAGCCATTTTTGCAAGTCCGAGCGGTACGCATACTTTTTTATGCTTACCGTGTACGGCTATACGCATATATTCAAGCAAATCCTTTACGCTATAATAGCGGTTTGAGAGAATATAACACTCGCCTTTACGTCCGTTGTTTACTGCTGAAATACAGCCCTGTGCAACATCACGCACGTCAACGAAATCATAACCGCCTGTTACTCCGGCTGGTAATTTTCCGGAAAGATACATCTGTATCAACTGTGTGATATGGTTGTTTCCCTTGTCAAAAGGTCCTAAAATGCCGGACGGGTGAACAACAACAGCGTCCAGTCCGTCGGCGACAGAATCCATTACAGCCTGTGTTGCCTCCGCTTTTGTTGAGGCATAACCGCCCTGTACCTTGTCTTTCGGAAATTCATACAGTTCCGTTATTGTACTCATGTATTCGCCCTCCTGAATTGCATGGACGGAGCTTACATATAAAAGTCTTTTTACTGCATATTTTTTGCAGACTTCTATTATATTCTTCGTACCGTTGACATTTACGTTATACATAAGCGGTGTGACTTCATTTTCAACGCTTATAATTCCGGCGGTATGAATGACATAAACGTCATAGTCTTCCGTGCCTGAAAAAATTTCGTCCATAGATTCGGGCTTTGTAATATCGCCTTTGTAGTATGTAATATTTTTTCTGTCACGGTTTTCTTCTGACGGCAGAATAAGCCCTCTGATTAAGCAGTCCTGCTTTACAAGATAGCGGATAATCGTGCTTGCAAGGTGACCGTTAGCACCTGTGATGATGTACATTTTCTGTTTCATAATAAAATCCTCCTTATGCTAAAACAGGCATTTCATTAGGGAAAAGTTCCTGTAAAAGTTTTTTAACTGTTGTGATTTCGTGAATCCTTGATACATTAGCACCGCAGAAAACAAGACCGTTTTCAGTATCGCCTTTTACCGAGCGGATAAGTGCTTCTGTAATGCAGTAGGGTGCTTCCTTGACATGACAGGCTTTCAGACAACCAGTACAATGTGTGATTTTTTCCCTTACATTTCTTACTTTTTCTAAAAAAGCGTTGCTTATCGCTCTGCCGGGCATACCAACAGGACTATGTATGATTTCAATATCGTCTTTTTCGGCGTTGATATAGGCATTTTTAAATTCAGAACTTGCATCACATTCTTCGGTTGCTACAAACCTTGTTGCCATTTGTACGCCGTCCGCACCAAGTGAAATATAATGCTCAATGTCATTTTTGTCATAAATACCGCCTGCAACAATTACAGGAATTTCAGTATTATTTTCTGAACTTATTTCTCTTGCAAGCGAAATAACTTCTGCTGATATTTTATCAAGGGTTTTATTTCCGTCTGTGAGTTCTTCAAATGAAAAACCGAGATGTCCGCCTGCCTCTGTACCTTCAACAATTATAAGGTCGGGAAGTCGATTGTAATGTTTTTTCCACCTTTTACATAACAGCTTTAAAGCCCTCGCTGAAGATACTATAGGAGCTATTGCGGTTTTTTCGTTTACAAGTTCCGGCAGATTCAAAGGCAGTCCTGCACCGGAAATTATAAGGTCAATATCATTACGTACGGCTTCCTTTACGGTTTCATTATAATCCGCACACGCACACATAATATTTACCCCAAGAATGCCGTTTCCTGAGATTTTTCTTGCCATTTCAATTTCCTTTTGCAAAGCCCTAAAATTAGCCTGTTTTGGAGACTGTTTAAAATCCGGTTCTTTGAATCCTATGTCAGCGGTAGAAATAATTCCTATTCCGCCCTCTGATGCGACTGTTCCGGCAAGTCTATGAAGTGAAACGCCCACGCCCATTCCGCCCTGAATAATCGGCAGATGGGACTGTTTCCTGCCAATTCTGATACCTTTCATGCATTCGACCTCTTTTCCTTTGCTGAAAAATTGTATGATTATATTTTATCAGCCGAATCTGAAAATAAGGTCAGTGTATTTCTGAAAATTTCTTAATTTTTAAATTCTGTCAACAAAAAAATAATCCCAGTCATAATTATGACCGGAATTATTTTCAACTCATAGATTTTTTTATTCAAGGGTACGGATTACACAATACCTTAAATTTACAATACAAATCATATTTTCTATGATTTGCTGTTTCATTTTGTCTGTATATTGGCATAAAAATGCCCCCTTTTGTTAGACTTTATTTTTCATTGTCTGACAAATGGAGAGCATTTCAAACATAAAACCGCAGAGTGCATATTCGGAGAAAAATTTTATTTTTTATCCTGACTAAATGAAATTTTTTCAGACAGATTATTCTGTGAAATAGTCCTGTCCATATGCTCAAGAAAAGACTGCAAATGCATATGAGATATTTCTGACTGTATTTTCATAAATTTAATCATTATAGACATATCATTATCGACATCAGCGAGCTTGTCCATAGGCTTGCAGATTTCGACTTTTGAAATATAAATTATAGTCTTTCGTTGTATATCTGCAATAACTCAAAAAAATTTTACACTTTAATATTCAATTATTTATTTAAAATATTATATAATATTTTAAAATACCGTTCAGCATTTTGATTCGTGGGTAAACCAGAAACACTACCGTCACCTGCTTCTATTACTTTCCATGTTGTGTCTGTCAGTTCCGCATAATCAACGGTATAATAATGACTGGACAGATTTTTATATTTTTCAAGTAATTCTGCCGGAGGTTCTTTTGTGTAGTTTTCTTGACCGGAATTTCTGCTGACAGTGGCGATTTCATTATTAATATAAAAAACTCTGTACTCATTTGACTTTCCGTTATAAAATTTCAGATTCAGAAATTCTTTTACACAAATTCCTCCTAATAATAAACTGCCTCGATACTTATAGAAAATTTCCATATATTTATCAAATTCTTCCTGTGTGACAGAATTATCAAAAAATTTTGGAAATTCCTTACCTTTTACGGACTTGACAAAATCCTTAATCATAAATCTGTTGAATAATTTCTTGACTTCCTCAACGTTAATTTGCTCATAAAGAGGATATATTTTCATTTTTGCAGTATCATCGCCAAAAAATTCATATACATTCGGGAAAACATGCATAAGTAAATACTCTTTTGGTTCTGTTATTAGGTGAATATTTTTATTGCACAATTCCTCATAAAAAATTTTGTACTGTTTAGGTTTCATCATCCAGCCACGCATAACAGCATTATGCGGAGTGGAAAAAGTTTTATTTAAAATTAATTTTCCCTCGTTAAACCACTTATCATAGCCGAACAAAACAACATCAAATAAACCTGTTGCTTTTACTGCGTCAAACTCCTGTTGTAAATCTTCATCAACCCGATTTACCGAAAAATAGCTTGACGGAAATAATATCAAATCAACCATGTAAAAACATCTCCATAAATTTCTGTCATTATTACATCAAATTTTATATATTTTTATTATAGTGCAGACGGCTGGAATTTGCAATACTTTTTGAAAAAATTTATTTTTCCTGCCTTTGAATTTTTATAAATAAATCATAGCATATTGAAATCCAACAGACTTAAATCAGTAATTTTTTTCAAAAGCTATTGACAAATGAAAAAATCCATGCTATAATAACAGTGTTATATAACACTGTTACATAGGAGCGTATACGATGAGTGAAACAGA
>JAMPAU010000057.1 GCA_023667045.1 Ruminococcus flavefaciens
TTTTTAACCTTTTTCTGTTGCTTTTATTTGTTTCTGTTTAGATTAATGACATTACGCTTCCGCAGCAAGCTCGCGATCATGGGTGATAAGAATTATGGTCTTACCCAAAGAATGAAGATCATGCATCAAGCCCATGATCCTTCGCCCATTTTCATAATCAAGAACACCTGTTGGTTCATCAGCCAATAATAAAGAAGGGGAATTTGCCAACGCTCTAGCTATGGATAGTATGGGGGTTATTGTGCAACTGCAAGGTGATCTTAACGCCGTTCTGCTTTGAGCGAAAGTTTATTTTCAGCCAGATAATAAACTTTGTCATATTTGCTGTAATCTCTTATTCTATGAGATATGTCAATAATAGAAACTGTATCTCCGAGATCATGGAAGAGCTGAATAATCTCCTTTTCTGTTTCAAGGTCAATGTTACTGGTAGATTCGTCCAGAATAATGATTTCCGGCTTATTCAGAATAGCACGTGCTATAGCCAGTTTCCGTTTAGTTCCAGCAGATAAGTTTGTAGCTCCTTCCTCTAAGCGGGTGTAAATACACTGTGGCAGTTCCTTAACGAAATCAATCAGACAGCACAAATCCAGAACCTCCATAATCTCCCGTTCTGAAATATTTTCATTACCGCATATAAGATTTTCGTAGATACTGTCGGAAAAGAAAAAGCTTTCCTGTGGGATATACGCAATTTTTGCAGCAAAACTCTTATATATATTTGCCGAAACTGCTTCATTGTTGATAAGAAATTCTGCGTCATCAACTTGATATAATCCCATTAGAATATTGGCAAGAGTTGTTTTTCCGCAGCCGTTTTTGCCAAGAACAGCGATATGCTCACCCTGTTTTATTTGAAACGATGTGTCCTTTAAAATAGGCAGTGCGTAGCCGTAAGAAAACGTCATATTTCTGATTTCTAAAGTTTCGATTTTTTCTGTTCCTTCTGAATTACCAGTCAGGGCGTTTTCTCTTTCAATATCAAATACATCGTTCAAACGTTCAGCACTTACAATTACAGACTGAAATTCAGGCTGCAATGCAATCAGTGACTGTACCGGACTGATGAATGAACTCATCATTACATAGAAGGATATCAGTGCGCCCACCTGAATAACTCCATTTAAACAAAGATCTACACCGATCCAAAGAACGACAATTACGCTCACAGAAGACAAAAGCGTTACCAATATGGACTGCAATGATTCGAGCATTGTGTTATGAAAGCCTTTTTGAACTAATTTATGAAAACTCTTAAAAAACTTATTTGCTGCATTGTTTTCTAGACGATACACTTTTATCGTTTTGATACCTTCGACATTTTCTTTAAGATTTGAATTAACATCTGCATTATGTGCGAGCAGATCCATCTGATTATTCCTGAGTTTTTCCTTGAAAATACAAACAATAAGAAAACACATTACACAACTCGCTAATACGATGCAAAACAGCTGTGGACTTATCCCGAAAAGGAAAATGCCATAAAAGAACATAAGAGTACAATTTATCAAAACCTCTAAAATTATATTAGAAATGCTCTGACAAATACCTGATGCGTCATTGAATCTTGAAAGCACATCACCGGTACGTCTGCAGCTGTAAAATTCAATAGGAACATTCACAACGTGTTCAAAAAAGCTCATCATAACAGGAACATTTATCTTTTTTTGACATTACTGCAAGCAGATAACTCTGAAGATATGCTATAGCGTTCTGGAAAACAAAGAGAATGATCACTGATGTGCACAGCTTTCTAAAGGTTGGAAACAACGATGTCACCACACTTAAAATACGCATATCCAACGAATCAGAGATGTCATCTGCATGTATGATATATTCTTCTGAACCAAAGCTGTTTTGATAAATTCCATCAACAACATATTCAAATATCAATGTGCCTATCATGCTTACAAAGGCAATCAGCAATGAAATAAATACAGCAGCAAAAATAAACTTTTTATGTTTCAAACAAATCTTAACATATTTGTCCATTTTGTGCTTAGTTTCATCGCATTTATCAACTTTATCCAAGTCCGAAAAACAAATAATATTGCCAACCCATATTGCCGCTAACTCCTGCAACGGTTTCTTGTAGCATCGGGAAGCTGGGTCAGCTATATATAATTTTCCGTTTTTATATTTATAAATAATGATAAAATGTGAAAATCCTTCCGATGACATCACGTTTACGATCATCGGAAATGTACATTTGTTTTGATTGAGTTCGTCACAGAATTCTTCAAAAGTACCGCATAATGCTTCTGAAGATAAGCCATAGGATTTTGCAGTCTTAACGATACCATATATAGTAGTTCCATTTATGTCGGTTTTAACTTCTTGTCTTAATTTGGAAAGGGAAAGTTTACATCCTAAATTTCCTAAAACCATGGAAAGACACGCTGCTCCGCAATCTGATTGGTCATGTTGTTTTACAAAATAATAGCTCATATCTTATTATTAAAATTGTTGTCACTCGTCAAAAAGAGTCGCTACGCTTTTTATTTACTACATCGTAGATAATGTAGCCTAGCAGTACGATAAGGCAGATGATATCTCCGGCTATCAGGCATTTCATTTTGAATATCATTTTGTAATTTTCTACAAAATGAAGTTTAGTTGCATCCATATAAGATCTAAGCACTTCATCGTCATCTTTTCTGTATGCGATAGAAATAGTATTACCAATCTTATCTTCCTTGTCACGGAGTATATCCGTCTGTACTAATGAACCGTCCGAAATGGCAAGTTCAACAGTGACATAGCTTTCATCGGTTAACAGAAATTCGATACCTTCTTCTGAGTCGAACTCCGTATAGGAAACAATCTTCGCCTGTGTTTTCACAAAATTATCAGGATGTGAAACATATTCGTAATACGTTTCATTTGCCGCTTCATCTACCTCTCGATAAGATGAAAGTCCATCAGAAAATTTATATAACCCGAAAATTAGAATCAGAAACGTAGCGATAAAAAAAATTTCTTTTTTATTGTGAGTTCCCCCTTCGGATTAGTGTACAATCCCTTCGTGCGCCGTCATATTAACATAGTTAAGGTAATATGATAATGCGACCAGAAGTTGAATTAATAAAGCAATAATATTAAGTATGATTGGAATAGCGATCTTGTATTTTTTTCTTGTAACTATACATACAACCATTAAAACTACCGGAATAACTATCTGTATAGCTAACAGCCATATTTGCTCCGATACGAATATAAGGTTAACCGCAGCGATAAAAAGAGATGCGATTAATAGGAATAAGTTCCATTTCTTTTTGGCTTCTATAGGCTCCATATCAAGTTTCTCATAATTAACCGGCTTACTCATCGTTTACCTCCTATAATCATATACAGTTTTAAGATAGCAAATTAACAACGCATGTTCCAACTGCTTATCTACTCTTAATTTAGTGCAACACTGATTTTATTGTTTTTTCAATATTGTAAAATGTGTTTCACCAATTTAAGAACACAACTTTTGAAAAGTTAGCACTTGTTCAGCACCCTTAGATGTTATTAGCATCGTAACTGTAGCACTTAAGAGCAGCGTTGTAGTATCGACTATACCACTTTACAGTGTAGTCGATGCCTGTCCAGTAAGAGAATGTGCACTTGCCATTCTTGAAAGAATATGAAGTGTTCTTGTAGGTTTTGAGACAGCCACTGCTGTAAGCTGGAGAATAAACTGTTGCAGATTTACCACCGATAACCTGGCGCTGTTCATTGGCACTTAATGTTTTCATTTTTAAACCTCCTTGTGTCTTTAATATGTCAATTGACTTTATCATCATACCATAATTTTACATTTTTGTCGATGTGTAAAATATATTAATAAATTTTAAAGAAAATGTTTCTAATTATTGAATTTTAACATAATATTCGATTCAATCATGCAAAAAGACTGATAATCAACTATACCAAAACAGGAAAGGAATCAAAACGATAAATATCATTAGTGGTAATAGAAAAGGAAAAACCAAAGATACGAAGGATTTTATTTTTCAAGTTCGCAGCGGCAGCTTTAAAGTTAAAGGCACACCAAGCAGTATATCCGTTGATGTGTTTAGATTAAACGTCTCTGTGTATGTAGTTTATCAACGTAATAAATGATGAATGGAAACTGTTGGACTCTCTGAATATTGTATTCACCGTTAAAATGCTCTACCGATGGTATTTGAATACGTTGAGATCTTCAATCATTTGCAAGCTGAAGATATGCTTTTACAGGCTCTGTGAAAAAATCTCTGTAAAATCATAAACTGTGATAAAAACGTTATTATTGAAACGACTGAAAAAAGTCGCCTCGATTTTTTCAGTGTGCAATTGATGCTGCAATATGTCAAGTTACTTCTGCTATCAGCCTGTTGGAATGGAACGCAACGGAATGGAAACAGGCTGATAGCATACAGCTCATCCGAGCCTGTCGGGGCACATGCCCTTCCCCAGTTTCTCAGTGGAATAGTCAATTTTTTAGCTATCTCATGCGTTGCCAGATACAGATCAATAGCTACGTATCACTTGGAAATACGCTTCTTTGTTTATTCAGGCGACGATATCTGCTGTTAAGGCTCTCAATGGCGTTAGTGGTGTAAATGACCTTTCTGACATTAGACGAGAACTTGAAAATCACCGATATTACGTCCCAATTCTTGTACCGGCTCTTCATTGCATTGGATAATCTTTCTCCCGCTTCTCAGTCACACGCGCCAGCTGTTCAAGCTCGGCGTCCTCAGGGGATGCATGGTAAATTGTTTTCATTTCGTTGGCGAACTCCTTCTTGTTCTTTTTCGCCGACGTATTTGAGGATATTTCTTACCTAACGAAGTATACAGCGCTGAAGCTCTGTCCGCGGAAATGCCGCTGTTACGGCTTCTTTAATGCCTGTAAGTCCGTCTTCACATATTGACTCCACGATTTTTAAACTCGTTAAGAATGCCAAGCCAGTACTTTGCGCTCTCGTTTTCACCGATATGTATCGACAGCACTTCTTTGTGACCAGTCAAGCTTACTGCAAGGATCACACACGCCGCCAGCTTTTGTATCTGTCCGTTATTTCGTACAAAAAAATGCACAGCGTCTATGAAAACTATGGAATACACCTCGTCAAGCGGATGCTTCTGCCAGACCTCTATCTACGGAAGAGACGGTCTGTGATTTACGAAACAATTCCGTCGCTGACTTCAAAGCCATAAATATCCTCGATAGTTTCGCTTATTTGGCGTGTTGTCATGCCTTTTGCGTACAGCGATAGTATCTTCTGCTCAATGCCTGAAATATCCTTTTGACACTTCTTTACAACCTTTGGCTCGAATGTCCCGTCACGATCCTGCGGTACTTCTATTTCGGTTTCGGCGAAGTTATCGCGTATTTTCTTTTCGTTGCGGTAGTCGGGATTGTCTAAGCGTTCGTACTCGTGATATTCGAGATGCTCATCCATTTCGGACTCCAACATTTCCTGTATCGTTCCGCCAAGAAGATCCTTCAGTGCGTCCTCAATACCCTTTGCCGACTTGATGTCATACTCCCCAAGCAGCATTCCTATTATGTTTTTCTTTCCTTCGCTCATCGGTTCTCTTTTTCGTCTTCCCATAATAAATCTGCCTCCTGTGTTATATCTATTATATCACAGTTTGCTGATTTTTTTCAGAGGGTCTTAGCGGCAGCGTATATTGCGAGGAGTGCTAAGACGTCAGCTGACAATGAAGCAAACATTCCATCGGGTAATAACCTGTACACATTATGAAAACTGTGTTTTTACCGTCAAAAAAATTGCTCCGACAGATTATATCTGCCGGAGCGTCGTGTGTTATGCTAAACCGAGAAGTTCCTTAGCTTTTATTTCATCGATCTTTAAGGAGAGCATAAGATTTTTGATTGCATCAGCTCGCTCTTCCACTCTGCCCTTCGCTTCACCTTCCGCTCTACCTTTAGCAATTCCCCGTTCTTCAGCCACCGCTATATCATTCTCATAATCCCGAATCGCCTTATCACGCTGGCGAATCTGTTCACGGAGAATCGTATCGGCGTTAAGTTCATAGATTTTCTCAATGCCCTTCTGGATTTCAGGACTTGTTGATGTTGTTCTTACCATTTCCAGTGCCTCCTCACTGTCGGCTCTGATAAGCTCCATCCACTGCTGTTTGGTATCTCCCGAAATGATCTCTTTTGGTACTTTCGGCAGTTCAAAAATGTAGATCGATAACTTATCTGTAAGTTTTTCGTATCGCTTATCTTCCAGAATCGAATAGGAAGAATGATATTCTTTGCAGTCAAGATAGCGAAATCCCAGAATATTTACTGAAAAAGTCTGCTCCAACTGCTCATATTTGCTTCCTGATTCTACCTTATCATCGAACATCTTTGCCCAATAGTATAGAACTCGTTCCGCAGAAAAACCGCTCTTGCGAGCCTGCATCTCAATGTTGAATCTGCGGTCAGCCATTTCCACATGGATATCCAGCCGGCTCAGTTTTCCGTCAGAGGATTCCGGAATCAATTCGGGATTCAGAATATCAACCTTATCCTTTTCTGTTAGCGGCAAATCCAGCACATCACGCAGGAACGCACGCAGAATATCTTTGTTGCTTACAAATAATGCCTTAAACATCACATCATGCGACGCTGCAATAATCTCTGCCATCGGAATCACGCTCCTTCTACTGATTTTATTATAGCACTTTTTCAACGGAAATGCAAGGGATTTTTCAAATTCTATATCACTATTTCTCTTGCAGCCTTTCCTTCAGTTTCGTGTTTCTTTGTGTGACA
>JAMPAU010000058.1 GCA_023667045.1 Ruminococcus flavefaciens
ATATCCGCTAAGGGGAGGAGATGTGCGATGATGTTCATTTATTGTTATGTTCTCTTGCGTGTTCCTCGTCCAGCACCTTGTAGTATTTCTCCAGTTCCGCCGTAATGAAATTTTTTATGGCGGCGGTGCAGGAGATATTGTTCCTTGCGCACCAAGCCTTGTTTGCTCCGATAAATCGGCGGACGCACTCTTTCGGGGTGATTACTATGATGAGAGTGATGTTTGATGTTGAAATTATATGTTGACATTTAGATTGAATTATAGTATAATTATATTATCGGGGTTGCCCGTTAAATCGAAATTTAGTGAGGACAAACAATGGATTTGAATAAAATTGAAAAATTTATTTGCAGACAAAGTGTTAGTTTTATATGCTCTATTGATGATGAAAATTATCCTAATATGAAAGCAATGTTGAAACCAAGGAAACACATTGGATTAAAAACTTTCTATTTTTCTACTAATACTTCATCTATGAGGGTAAAGCAATATCAAGAAAATCCTAATGCCGGCATTTACTTTTATCATAAAGGCTTATTTAAGTATGTGGGTGTTATGTTGATAGGAAAAATGGAAGTATTAACTGACCAAGAAACCAAAAACATGATTTGGAAAAAAGGTGATACTCTTTTTTATAAAAAGGGGGTCACTGACCCAGATTATTGTGTATTAAGATTTACTGCTTCTCATGGAAGATATTATCAAGATTTGAAAACAGAAAGTTTCGATATAGAATAGTACAAATTCTGATTTATCGGATTATTCACATCATCAAACCGAATAGCAAAAAACGGTATCGCCTTTCAAAGCGATGCCGTTTTTGTTGTCAATCATTCGGTTGCCCGTGCTATATACCGTGAAATACGTTCAACAGAGGTTCAATGAGAATAAGGCTTACACCGATGTTGTTGATAAGTGGATCGAAAATATTGGGAAACTTGAATTGGTGTAAGGTTTCAGATGATGAAATGTTATGCAGAAAAATTCCGATGGAACGGAAAGGAGAATGACTATGGCAAAGAGTAATTCAAGCAAAGTCGGTGTTGCCAAGGGACTGGATTCAACTCCAAGCGTGAGTGAGATCGCTCTTGATATGCTGATACCTTACAAAAATCATTGTTTCAGGCTTTACGAGGGTGAACGCCTTGCCGGTATGGTATCGAGCATTGAGAAGAATGGCGTTTTCAATCCTATAATTGTAAGGAACACCGAGGGCGGCAAGTATGAGATACTTTCGGGACACAACCGTGTGTATGCGGCAGGGTCGGCGGGGCTTACCAAAGTTCCCGCATACATAAAGTACAATTTATCGGATGAGGATGCATTGTTATACGTTATTGAGTCCAACATCTGTCAAAGGTCGTTTTCCGAATTGAGGGTCTCGGAACGGGCTTATGCCATTTCTGTCAGGTACAGCAAGCTGTTTGATGAACGCAGGCTGAAAGCCATTGAGGAGGAGCTTTATTATCTTGAAAACGGCGGCAGGAAACCCGACGGAGGCTCGGCAGGTACAAACACAAGGGGAAAGACCGCAGAGGAGTACGGCATAAGTCAGGCTACGGTTGCAAGACTGCTCCGTATAAACACGCTTATTCCCGAAATAAAGGAGCTTGTGGACAGCAATAACATAAAGATACGCTCTGCCGTTGATTTATCTTATCTGTCGGAGAAACAGCAGAAAATGCTTTGCGGGGTTATGAGAGAAATGGGTGTGACGGTTATTGATATGGCTATGGCGAAGCAGCTTAAAGAGATAGTGAACACCTGCGCAAGCGTTACGAAAGAGCATTTTGAGCAGGTTCTTAACGGTACTTATGCCGATACTCCCAAAAAGGAAAAGGCGGCGAATATAACGATCCGCACGGCAACGTACAATCGCTATCTCAGCAAATATTCTAAGAAAGAGCAGAATGATATAATTGAAAAGGCTCTTGCGGCTTATTTTGAAAATGAAGAAAGGTTGGAAAAATAATTATGGAAAACAAGGTTATAGTTCAGGGCATTGTGGATAAGGTCTATATTGCCGAAAAGACGGGGCGTATGCTTGATATTTACGGCATGGACGTAAAACGGGACAGCGGAGAGACCGTCACGGTTCTTTGCGAAGCGGCGGAAGGTCTTGATGACAGGTTACGCTCCGGAATGAAAGTGGTAAGTCTGGCGTACCGTGTTACCGAGGAAACAGACGGAAAGCCTTGCGATAAGATCATCGTAAAAACTCTTAACTATTGAGGTTTATGCTTATGATGTATTGTGTGAACTGCGATAAGGAGATACCCGTGGGGGAGACGTATTTTAAGCACGGCAGCATTGACGGGGTGTTCTGCTGCGGGGATTGTATCACCGATTATATGGTGTATAGGAATATGATCTGTATTGAAACCAACACGGGGGAAGATGAAGAATAAGGAAAACCTCTGCTGTTCGGACTTTTGAGCGGCAGAGGTATTTTTAGAGAGTATAGTATGATCCCTTTGTTTTTCCTGTCTTGCAAATTTTGTTTTCTTTTACAAGTTTTGATAAAACATCACGGGTTCGACTGTCACTGAGGTTCAGGAGCGTTTTTGCATCTTTTGAAGTTATGAGGTTATTTTTTTTGAGATAGTCAAGAATTATTTGTTCGTATTTGCCGGTTTCATTTAATTCGCCGATTTTATTCGCCGATTCGCCGATATAATTCGCCGATGCCTCATCAAACATAAATACTACCGTCAGGAAATTATCGGAAATCTTGAATGAGCTTCTGTCATAGACTCGCAGTATTCGGCTCATTCCCGAACCCAACTGTTCAACAAGTTCAACGTCTTTATAAATACGCATAAGCTCACGATTGCGCGACATTGAACGGCATCCGAAAAAATCTTCCTCGGAAAGACCTTCAGGCAGACCACCGTATGATGTTATCTCAATTCTGTCGGAAAAAATTTCAAACACGGGCGGGACTTCTCTTGTATAGTCGTTATGAACGAAAGCGTTTATAATAGCTTCACGGAGAGCGATAGGATCAACAAGTTTCTTTTCGATCCGTTCTTTGCTTGTTATTTTTGCAAAGGTGCGGTTTTCTATTTCAAACTTGTCAAGAACGCTTTTTGTTGCCTTTATAAGTGAGCAATAACCGTATTCCTCATTTTCAATAAGGTCAACCTTATCTGTTCCTGCATATTTTGCCACTTTAATCGATGTTCCGTTACTATCGGCAAGAAGATATGCGATGTAATTAAATTTATCGTCCTCGGTGAGTAAATCAAGGTTTTCCGCAAATTTATCATTAAGCGTTTTTCCGTGCGCTTGATAATATATATGAAGCTGTTCAAATGTAAGCCTTTGCCGAGGGGATTTTATTCTGTTCAGAGAATTTCTTGTTCTCGATGAATAAAGCTCATCTATCATAGACTGTTCCATAGGTTGTGAGGAGCTTCCTGTACGTATAAAGCAACCGTTAGGGGACATACCATATTTTCGGATATAATAGGGCTTTTCCGGTCCGCTTGAAATAATTATATGCACAACGTCTTTACTCTCAGTTTTTTCGGCAACAATATCAAACAGACCGAGAGTTGCAGGGAGAATATTGTTTTTTATTCTGTCGGCAATTTTTTTCTGAATATCATCGGGATCATTTACTCCGATAACCGTTCCGGTATCGTCAATTCCAATGAAAATATCACCGCCGCTATGATAATTCAAAAATGCAGATACACTTTTTTCAAATTTGTCGTTGAGTTCTGCTTTTAATTCGATTTTGCTCGATTCCTGCATACGAACACTCCTATACTTTTTTCCTTTATTATATTATACTATATTTACTTGTAAAAGTCAATTAAAAACATAAAGTTATAAAAAAATATATTTTATTGTTTTGACGATAATAAAAGTAATGTTATGCTGCCCCGACAGGACTAATAATCTGCCGGGGCTTTTTTTTGCTCCCGAACGTTTCATATAAAGTTTATGCAATGTTTAAGAACGCCCGTATTTGGATAATGTGTAAATGAAATGTAAATGTGCTCTCGGTGATTGCCCCTGCTTGAACCTCGTTAAACCTCATTCGCCGCAGGGAGGGGCTGTCCTGTTCATATTCTCTGTAATTCTCAATTTGATATAATAATAACAGAAGCGGCGAAAGCGTATAAAACGGGCAAGGAAGTTGAGAATAGAACCGATAAAAATTATGAGTATAATTTTGTCTGC
The DNA here is from genome assembly GCA_023667045.1 of Ruminococcus flavefaciens. GTDB lineage: Bacteria > Bacillota > Clostridia > Oscillospirales > Ruminococcaceae > Ruminococcus > Ruminococcus flavefaciens_AC. The sequence continues at coordinate 4,192 of JAMPAU010000058.1, forward strand.
GGCTGTTGTTTTCGCAGGCTGCGCCGTTGAGTATAAAAATAAGCTGTTTTCTAAAGAAATATCGAATGTTCCGGCGTAACATTCCGAAAGCGAGGGAGAGTAAATGATAGGAGATGACGCTTGCACTGCGTTTGTTGAAATTCTCAAGAAGCTAATGGATATAGCGGAGGATATTGCAAAGGAACAAAAGTCAAAGGCACTTGACAAGAAACTGACAAAAATGCCCAAAATCTAAGTCGGCAGACTTTCAAAAAGGGAATTTATACAAATCCCTCATTGAATTATGGGAATCTCCCGCCGCAAAAATCATATACGAATTTTTTGCGGCGGCTTCTTCTCCATAATTCTAATGGGGATTAGTATAATGCAAAGCTGTCAGGGCGCAAACTCTGACAGCTATTTTTACTCATTCATTGAAATAATCAATTCGAGTATCTTATCTGCCTGATGATTTGGCAGGGTTCTGAAATTTTTTATAAGTTCCCGTTCTTTTTCGGAAAGATAGATATTTTCCTCATTCTCACTGAACAGTTCGGAAAGAGTAATACCCAATGGAACAACCAATCTGCGTAGCGTCTCAACGGACGGTTTTCTTGCACCACGCTCAAGATCGCTTATATGGTTATGGGAGATTCCTGTTTCCTGTGCTACTTTGTATATAGTCATTTTCTTTGATTCTCTGATGCTGCGCAAACGCTCTCCTATTTCCATAAAACCACTCCTTGTATCCAACTTTATTAATATTATAATACATTTCACAATAATATTTAATATAAATAATGCGGTTGATTTTAGGATTATTATGTGGTAAAATGTAAGACAGTATTGCAGATGGAGGTAGGAAAATGAAATGGATTAATTTTACAATGTATAACCTTTATGATGTTTTTTGACAAAAGAAAAAGAGTACTGCATCACACAGCACTCTTAAAAATGAATTTTTATTGATTTTTTCGCAAAATACGACCATTTGCGAAATAGTATTATTCAACATTTTTCAACTATTTAATTAATTTTATCATAGTTGGAGTAAATTGTCAAGAGCAAAATCGACAGTTTTTACAACAAAAAACTATTCATTATTATCAAAATTGGCATTTTGTTTAAATGTTTTTCTTAAATTCGGTTTACAAACCGTCAAAATCAACGTCAAAATGGAGGTATCAATTTATGGCTAAAAAAGGTTTTAATATTTACCGGCGTAAGGATGGTCACGGTCGTTGGGAAGGGCGATATAAATGCGGCTTTAAGCCCGATGGCTCTGTTAAATATGTCTCGGTCTACGGAAAAAGTTATTCTGCCGTCAAGGAACTGCTTGAAGAAAAAAAGCTGCATTACGCAACAATACAGAATGTCATGTTCATTTTACAGTTGGTGAGCTGTTTGATAAAATGCTTTCGGATATTAAAAGTAAAGTCAAGGAATCCACCCTCGCCAACTACAATATGAAGCTTAACAAGCATATTCTCCCATATTTTTCGGGTATAAAATATGAAAAATTGACGGCTGAAAAAATTAATGCATTTATTGACGAGAAAATTAACAGCGGACTTTCTCCCAAATATGTTGCAGATATGGTTGTTCTTCTTAAGACCGCTGCAAAATATGCAGCGAAATGTTTTGGCTGTGTGAACAGAATTGATAGTGTTGCTCTGCCTAAAACAAATATGCCAAAGGAATCGGTAATGCTTTCAGACGATGAGCAACTCATACTGAAAAATTATATTTTTGAACATCAGACAGCTTCAAATGTATGTGTATTGCTTGCGTTATCTACTGGTATGAGAATAGGTGAGGTGTGTGGCTTAAAATGCGAGGATGTAGATTTGAAAAAAAGTATTATCACCGTCAGACATACCGTTCAGCGAATTATGGACACATCTGATGGCGGTACAAAAATTATAGTGACGTCACCCAAAAGCAGAACCTCTGTCAGAGATATACCCATACCCGAATTCTTAGTTCCAATCATAAAGAACATAATTACAGCCGACAGCAATTATCTTTTATCCGGCAGCAATGATGTCACAGAGCCTCGCACCTTGCAGAACAGATTTAAAAAATTGCTTAAATCCGCAAATCTTACAATTGTAAAATTTCATTCGCTTCGTCACGCATTTGCCACAAAATGCGTAGCAATAGGTGTTGATGTGAAGACTCTTTCGGAGATACTCGGTCACAGCTCTGTAGAAATTACCTTGAATCGTTATGTTCATTCCTCCATTGAACGTAAAAAGCATTGTATGAAAATGTTTTCTGACAGTTTATCAGTAGCGTAAAAAGATTTTATAACGTCAAAAATATCGTCAACAGTACTGATTATTAATGGATTTAAGCGAATTTGATGTATTCTTTCGCAAATGGTCGTATTTTGCGAAAAAAAAGTACATTACTAACTGACTATATTATAC
>JAMPAU010000059.1:0-2707 GCA_023667045.1 Ruminococcus flavefaciens
TGACAAGGATATTGAAGATATACAATCCAGATTAAATATGATTTGGCAACAGCTTCACTTTCTGAATGCCAAGATTTTGAAGTTGAAACATTGAGCAATACGCCTCGTGAATATACATATTTTTAATGTAACCATAAAATAAAAAATCTCCTTACGAATAATAACCGTAAGGAGATTTTTATTTTTTACATATTCAGCGCACTTAAAGCGCAGTATCAGCGCATTGAACTGATATAATTATAATCAAGCTGATTTCTCAAAACTAAAAATTTTACGAAAACCTGAAAAGTATGCCTGAGCAATATACTTTCCATGTTAAAATTATACATTATTTTTTCTGAAATTGCAAGTAAAATATATAAAATCAGCAAATTGTATATAAATATGAAAACTTAAATGTGCAAATTGCCAGTTTTAAGTGGTGCGGAGGATTACAGAATGGAAAAAGCAGTTGTGAATATAACAAAACGTAAAGACGGACGATATATGGGGAAATTCATTGTCGGGTACGGCGATAACGGCAAGGCTCAGTATCAGTACGTTTATGGTAATACATATGATGAAACTGAACGAAAAGTTTTGATTGGTCGTGAAGTGGTATCACGCTATCTTTCGGGCAGATATATCAGCGTTGGCAAGGCTTATTCAGAGTGGCTCAATGCTGTTGTGAACCGTGTGAAAGAGTCAACTTTTGCAAATTACAAAGTGAAATTTGAAAAGCATATACTTCACGAATTTAAAGATATTCCGTGTGCAGACCTATCAGCAGGCAGAATAAATGAGTTCATAAACAAAAAACTTGCAGATGGATTTTCTGCAAGTTATGTGAGAGATATTTTTACGGTTTTCAAGTCGATGCTGAAATATGCTCAGGAGGAATACGGGTTCAGACTGTCGCTGAAAAACGTTGTACTTCCGAAATCTGAAAAGAAACATATTGAAAAAATAAGCAATACAGAGCAGAAAAAACTTGTTTCCTATCTGAAAGAAAATATGTCACTTACATCTTTTGGTATCCTGATTTCTCTTTTCATGGGACTGCGTATCGGTGAACTCTGCGGTCTGAAATGGGAAGATGTAGACTTTAAGCGCAAAATTTTACATATCAGACGGACAGTTCAGCGCATCAGTTCTGTAAATGGCGACAGAAAAACAAAAATAATTATTTCAACTCCGAAGTCTGAAACATCATTCAGAAGCGTGGTTATACCTGATTTTCTTATGGAATATTTCAGAATGTTCAAAAGCCAAAATAATTTTTTCATTCTGTCAGGTTCGGATAAAGTTGTTGAATCTCGCACAATGCAGTATCGTTACAAGAAAATACTGCAAAATGCAAAAACAGAAAATCATAACTATCACAAACTCCGCCATACATTCGCTACGAATTGTGCTGAAAACGGCTTTGATGTGAAAACACTGTCTGTAATTCTTGGTCACAGCAGTGCAAATCTTACGCTTAACCGATATATCCATCCTGACCGTTCCCATGAGCGAAAACTGATGAACAGTATGTGTATGCGGATTAAGTTGTAAATTGTTGTCAATTCTGTATCTTGAAAATTGAATATGTGTGAATTTACGCTGTTTTGAGAGGTTTTCGTAAAATTTTTAGTTTTGAGAAAAAATGATATGATGTTCCTACTTATATTATATCACAAGACTGGAGGTTGATAAGTTGATTTAGTTCATTTCAAAAAAATTAAATACAGGAGGTCATTTATGAAAAACAGAAGTTTCAGTAAAAAGATGAGAAGATTATTTCCTGTACTTGTAGCTGTTGTTATTATGTTTGTTGGTATCAAAATACCTTATATTCCAAACATTCAACTTAATGTGCAGGCTGCCGATGTATTCAATACATATAATCTGACAGAAACAGAACTGAAAAAAATTGCAAGTTTATGCCAGCAGGAACAGGGAACTGCAAAAGGAGCAGCGGCAGAGGCTTCTCTTATGGCAAACAGGTTTGAAATGTATGGTTCAAAATACAGCTCAGTTTATGACTATGCAAGAAACAGTGGTTGGTTTGCCAAGGCAGGTACATATATGGACAAAATGAATGCAACTGATGCTGTAGTTGAAGCAGTCAGAAATGTTCTTATATATGGCAAAAGAACCCTTCCCGGATATATTGATGAACACGATTGTTTCAGTGATTTGAAAAGCTGTACCAATAATGGAGTCGGTATAACGATTAAAGACAGAAGTCAGTACAGGCAATATGTAACAATTATAAACAATGTATATGGTTCAAAGTATACTTTTTATTGTTTTCCGACAAGTTCAAGCGACCCTTTCGGATATATCAGTGAAACAAAAAGAAGTCAGATTGGCGAAGCATACTACGATTATGATACTGGAAAACTGATAAATGGTTCAATTCCTGAACCTCCGGGTTGGGCAAGTGTATCAATACCAAAACAACACTTTAAAGCGGGAGAAGAAGTAGTATTCACCTTGACAAGCGATAGAGGAAATTCGTATACAGTTGGTATTGATGATGAAAGCGGAAACAGAATATATACTTACAACACTACAGTGAATCTTGATTCCACAACACAATACTATACTCATATATTTGATAAACCAGGACAGTATTCTTGTTATGTTACAACTTATAACGACATAGGACTCGCTGATAGTGAAAGAATTTATTTTTCAATTTATGATGCAAAACCAGGATGGGCAAAGGTATATGTAAACA
>JAMPAU010000059.1:2807-6563 GCA_023667045.1 Ruminococcus flavefaciens
AGCCGATGCAGTTATTCTACAAAAATGGCTTTTAGCTGAACCTGATGCTGAACTTGTCAATTGGAAAGCCGCCGATTTATGCAAGGACAACCGAATCGATGTGTTCGATATGATTGAGATGCGTAAACTTATTGTAAACAAATAACTCTCTGTCTGCACAAGAGAGAATAAGGGTAATTTCTATAATATGGGACAAACAGAAAGCATCGCAGGAAAAAACATTCCTGCGGTGCTATTTTTATATATAAAAGAAAAAACATATTCAATTTGAAAAAGAAAAGAGTATAGGCGATACCTTGCGTATAAACGTGAGGTATCGCCTTTTTTATTTGTCGGTATAAGGTCACTTCGGATTTGCCCATATTTGTCAGTCACAAAATTCAAAGAACGCACCAGAATTGCCAATTATACTGGCTTGCCTGAGCTGATGAGTATGTTCAAACAGGTTGCTGACATTCGTACAGCGGATACGTTGAAACTCGATGTTCCCGACTGTGAATACCATGTCGTTCAGGTTGAGGCTACATCTTTTCAGCAGGAGCTTGTGCAGGAATTGGCTGACAGAGCTGATGTGATCAATGCAGGCAATGTTGATCCGAGTATCGACAATATGTTGAAGATAACCTCGGATGGACGAAAGCTCGGTCTTGATCCACGATTGATTGATCCGTCATTTGAGGACAACCCTGATACAAAGCTGAATCAATGCGTTGAAAATGTTGCCCGTATTCACGCTGAAACCGCCGAGGACAAGCTCACGCAGATCATTTTCTGCGACCTCGGTGTACCTCACAAAAATTCAGCAGAAGCGGAAAATGATGATCCTGAACAGGACTATGACAGCAAGTCGGCAGCGGAGCGTGAATCTCTCGAAGAAGAATGCGACTTCTGCGTGTATGACGATATTCGTGACAAGTTGATCGCCAAGGGTATTCCTGCAAGCGAAATCGCATATATCCACGATGCCAAAACGGAGAAGCAGAAATCCGAGCTTTTTGACAAAGTACGTTCAGGAGAGGTGCGCGTGCTGTTGGGTTCAACAGCAAAAATGGGCACAGGTACTAACGTACAGAAAAAGCTAATTGCCGTCCATGATTTAGATATTCCATGGCGTCCGGCGGATCTGGAACAGCGCGCCGGACGTATCATTAGACAGGGCAATGAAAACCCGAATGTGGCTATATATCGCTATGTTACAAAGGGTACGTTCGATGCGTACAGTTATCAGACTTTGGAGAACAAGCAGAAATTTATTTCTTAGATCATGACCTCAAAAGAGCCTGCAAGACGCTGTGAAGATGTTGACCAGCAAGCTCTGACTTACTCGGAGATCAAGGCTCTTTGTACGGGTGATGAGCGTATCAAGGAAAAGCTGATGCTTGACAACGATGTGAAAGAGCTGCGTATGTTGGCGGCTGAGCATAAAAATACGGTTTACGAAATGCAGGATAAAATCAAGGCATTCCCAGAAAAGGAGCAGCGTTTAATTGCAATTCTCGATGATCTGCATACTGACCGTGCAGTACTCCGCAAACTCCCCATTGATCCTGAACGAAAATTGCCTGTATTCAAAATCACAATTAACGGCACGGAATACACCGATAGAAAAGAAGCTGCCAAGGCATTTGAAACGGCTGCACTCAGCATTAAATATGCCGATACTCCTGTCAAAATCGGCTCTTTACAACATTGACGGCAGGATCGAGCATACACGAGAAACCCTTGCAAAGCTAAGAATTGACCACAAGAAGCTCAGAAAATCGTAGCAGAACCGTTCCCTCAGCAGGCAGAGCTTGAAACAAAGGAAGAAAGGCTGAAAACCTTGACAGACGAGTTGAACAAAGCTGCTATTGAAGCCAAAAAGAACGCTCCCAAGCATGAACAGACCTGTTACTTTGAACGGGCAAAAATGAAGCGTGATGCTATGCGTATTGCAAAGCAGAAGTCTAAAAATAAACCTAAAAATAAAGGAAAAAAGAATCCAGAAATCGAGTAGTCAACTTTGACCCCACCGGAGTCAAAGTTTAAGTTTCTGCGGAATTTTGAAAATAACAAAAGCCGATTTCAAGTGAATGCTTGATCTCGGCTTTTCGCAAAATTCGGTATTTAACGAGAAAAGCTGAGATTTTGTCGATTCTATTCAATTTTCAAGATTCTGTTTTACGGTAATCTGACAAACGATTGACGGTTAAGCAACGGCTGTCATCAGTCTCATGCACGAGCGTTTTCTTTCCATAGAGGAATGGACATAGCGGCTCAGAGTCAGCTCAATGGAACTGTGTCCCAGAATTTCGGATAAGGTCTTTACATCGAATCCAAGCGCAATACAGTTGGTTGCAAACAGATGCCGCAGAGAGTGATAATGGACTGACGGCAGATTTGCGTTTTTCAGGATTTTTGAAAATCGGTACTGCATTGTTCTCGGCTCAACAGGCTTGATCTTTCCCGATAATACATAGATTTTAGATGCACTCCTGAATTTAGCAAGCATAGGCATCAGACATTCGGGAATGGGAATTTCACGCTGAGAATTGGCACTTTTCGGCTCTGTGATAATCAGTTTCGTCTTAGATTTTCCGTTGTTGGTCTGCACGCGCTGAATGGTTTTTCTGACGGTAACAATCCGTTTTTCTAAGTCAACATCATCCCACTGCAAAGCACAAAGCTCTCCGATGCGAAGCCCCATATACATTGACAATGAAATGCCGAGCATGGTTAAAGAGGAGCTTACGGCGATATACCGTTCCAGAACCGCCTGCTGTTCCTTTGAAAGTATCGTAATATCGGGATTTGTTTTCTTCGGCATTACGATATTTTCAAGGACATTTCTGATATGGTATTCCCTGTTGGCATAGCGGAAGATCGACTTCATCAGCACAAGAATGTCCGATATATAGCGAACGGACAGTCCCTCTTTCATTTTACGCTCAATGAAAGCATAGATCTCCTTTGCTTTCAGCAGACAGCACTGCACGCCGCCAAATGCGGGAATAATGTGCTTTTCCGCCTTCATACGGTAGTTTGCGGCTGTGGACTCTTTCAGTCGTGAAGCCATAATATGCAGCCATTCGGTCACAAGCTGCGTGACCGTCATTTCCGTTAAAGCGTACTCCTCCGCAACGTTCTGACAGGCGATCAACAGCTTATATTCCGCTTCTTCTCGGCTTTTTCCGTAGAAGGAGCGGTATTTTCTTTTACCGTTTTCGTCCTTTCCTACAGGCATACGGCTTTCCCAACGACCATCTTTTCTCTGGTAAATGTTCCCTTTGTTCATTTACGATACCTCGCATTCTTTTGTTCTTTTGATTTTTGTCTAAACAGACGAATTTTCTCCTTGTTTCAATTTTTTTGTTCCGAAAACATTGATTTTTTTCGTTTTTTTGTTATAATAGTAAGTGCGTAAGTGTTCCAACACTTACCTTAATTATACTACATTCGTTAAATACCGAATTTTGCGAAATTTCAAAAGCAGTGCCCTTAATACCATTTCAGGAAGGTGAGTTCTATTTTATAATAGTAAATTTTTTGATTCAATGCAATAAGCATGACGTTGAAATACAGTCTAAGAAGGATGTTGAATAATGGATAACACATACTCGGTAAAAAATCTTATCACTTTGCTTTTAAGAAAAATTTGGCTCATCATTGCGGTAACTCTGTGCGGAGGACTTGCGGCGTTTTGCGTTTCAAAATTTGTACTTCCTCTCGAATACTCCTCGCATATTTCCATGTATGTCCAGAGTTACACGAACATTT
>JAMPAU010000005.1:0-82276 GCA_023667045.1 Ruminococcus flavefaciens
TTTTTACCGATATATAGCCAAAAATATGGGTGACGGATAATTTTTCAATCCGTCACCATTTCAGACACTCAGAATAATTCATAAATATCTTACAGATATATATATATATATATATTCTCAGAAATTAATTCTTAATTATTAATTGCAACCGCTCTTTTTTCGGGTGACAGATTTTTATTATACGTAACCTTTTATATGGTCATGCTGTCAAGCTGTGACGACAATATACCGACGTGCTTATTTTAGGCTACACACAGCCAAAAGTAACAGTAGCCGATATATTCAGAATTTTTATTATCATAGATTAATGTCGTCAATATCGACGGTTTATATGTGATGTTCAATCTGTGACAGCAACAATAATTATTGCAGTGCATAGTATTATACTTGGCAGATATATAAAGATAAAGTACAGAAGTTCTCTCCGTGAAATACGGCATTCAGATTTTCTGAGAGGGTGAATAATACGGTAAAGTATTTTCGGAACTCTTAAATATCTGTCGTCTGAAGACATATCTGCAATACGGCTCATATAGGCACAACTTAACCATATCATCAACAGACTAAATATAATCAATAATATTTTTTCAGCCATAAGTACCTCTTAAAAAAAGCCACTCCTTTGCGGAATGGCTTTTGATATATTACTTTTTGTTTTTCTTAGCTTCTATTTCAGCGAGAGCGTCCTTGCGTGAGAGGTTGATTCTGCCCTGTCTGTCGATTTCGAGAACCTTAACAACTATCTCGTCGCCGACTGATACAATATCCTCTACCTTTTCTACTCTGTGCTTGTCAAGTTTGGAGATATGCACAAGACCGTCCTTACCGGGAGCGATTTCAACGAATGCACCGAAATCCATAATTCTTACGACTTTGCCCTTGTAGATAGCACCTACTTCTGGGTCGTTAGCAATAGTATTGACAATCTGTAAAGCCTTGTTGGTCATATCGCCGTCGATACCGCTGATAAATACGTTGCCGTCGTCGCTTATGTCGATTTTAACGTTGCAGTCAGCAGAAATCTTCTGAATAACCTTACCGCCCTGTCCGATAACCTCACGGATTTTGTCAACCGGAATCTTAGTCTGAAGCATTTTGGGAGCGTACTTGTTAACTGATTTTCTCGATTCGGGGATAGCTTTAAGCATGATTTCGTCTAGGATATACAGACGGGCTTTTCTTGTCTTCTCGAAAGCCTCTTTGATGATAGCAGGAGTGAGACCGTCAACCTTAATATCCACCTGTATAGCAGTGATACCCTTATGAGTACCGCCCACCTTGAAATCCATATCGCCGAAGAAATCCTCAAGACCTTGAATATCAACCATAGTCATGAAGTCGTCGCTGTCGGGGAGGGTGATAAGTCCGCATGAGATACCGGCTACAGGGGCTTTAATCGGCACGCCAGCGTCCATGAGTGCGAGAGTAGAACCGCATATAGAACCCTGTGAGGTAGAGCCGTTTGAGGAAAGAACCTCTGAAACAAGTCTGAATGCATACGGGAACTCCTCAACAGGCGGAATTACAGGAGCTAAAGCCCTTTCAGCTAAAGCACCGTGACCGATTTCACGTCTTCCGGGTCCACGGCTTGGCTTTGTTTCGCCTACCGAGTATGACGGGAAATTATACTGGTGCATATATCTCTTTGATTCTTCTTCATCAAGACCGTCAATTTTCTGTGAATCGCTTACAGGACCTAAAGTAGCAATGGTAAGCACCTGTGTCTGACCTCTTGTGAAAAGTCCAGAACCGTGTACTCTCGGCAATAAACCTACTTCAGCAGCGAGTGGTCTGATTTCGTCTATGCCTCTGCCGTCCACGCGCTTGCCGTTGTAGAGCCATTCACGGACGATTTTCTTCTGTAGCTTATATATGCATTCGTCAATCATCGGAATCTGTTCCGGATATACTTCATCGAATTTAGCATGAATATCATCAATGATAGGAGCAAGTCTTGCGTCACGGATATTCTTATCATTAGTATCAAGGGCAGATTTAACACGCTCAGAGGCAAATTCCTCAATAGCGTCAAACATATCGTGGTCTACTTCCTGTGATTCAAAAGTAAACTTAGGCTTGCCGATTTCTTCTCTTATACCGGAGATAAAGGCTACCATTTTCTTGATTTCCTCGTGACCTTTGAGGATAGCTTCAAGCATAGTATCTTCCGGAACTTCATTAGCACCGGCTTCAATCATAACGATTTTTTCGGCAGTACCGGCAACTGTAAGAGTAAGGTCTGTCTTTGCTCTCTGTTCAAGAGTAGGATTAAGGACTATTTCGCCGTCCACGAGACCAACGTTTATGCCGGCTATCGGACCATTCCATGGAATATCAGAAATCGAAATAGCAATAGAAGTAGCAATCATTCCGGCGATTTCGGGGGAGTTGTCGGGTTCTACAGCGAGTACTGTCATAACAACAGAAACGTCGTTACGCATATCCTTAGGGAAAAGCGGTCTGATAGGTCTGTCAACGCAACGGGAAGTAAGGATAGCCTTTTCAGAGGGCTTGCCCTCTCTCTTTGTGAAAGAACCGGGTATTTTGCCGACAGAGTAAAGTCTTTCCTCATAGTCTACAGAGAGCGGGAAAAAGTCGATACCCTCACGTTGCTTTGCACTGGCTGTTACGTTAGCCATAACTACTGTTTCGCCGTATCTCACCCAGCATGAGCCGTTGGAGAGACCACAGGTTTTGCCTGTTTCAACAACAAGCGGTCTGCCGGCGTATGTTGTTTCAAATTTTCTGTAATTTTCAAACATAAAAAATGCCTCCATTAAAAAATATTTCTATCGGCTTTAGCAATAAACTCTGACACACAGCTATAAATTAAAAATTAAGAATGCATAATTAAGAATTATAAATTATTTGGGCTTGAAATAGCAGGACGCTACACAAGGGAGAAAAGCAATGGTGCAAAATATATCAAAATTCTTTAACTAATATCTGAACGGACGATTTTGTACTCACCTCGTCCACAAAAGGAATGATTACAATTAAGAATTAAAAAAATAATTATGAATTACAAATTATGCATTATGAATTTAACTGAGTATTACAGTTTAATGCTAAAAGCCGTTTGTTACTGATTATTTCAGCTTAAAGTTGTTAAGCCATTCAGTCATTGAATCTTCATAGTCTTTTCTGTCACGTTCTCTGCACTGTATAACCATGCTGTAAAAAGCATCTTCGCCCTTAAAAGCACCTTCCATTTTAAATACGTTTTTAGTATCTTTAAAATAACTTGAGGAGTTTGTCTGAATAGTATAATAATAGCCGTCGTTTATGGGCTTTACGTCGAGGCTTTCGCCGTTTATTGTAAGGTTGCTCATATAGCTTTTTATGTCTATATTCTTTAAATTCTCGTTGACGGAATAGGGAATTTTTGAGACGCTGAATCCGGCTTTTGAGTTATAATAATACGCTATCTGCTCCTGTCCGTCAGAAGTATAGTAAAGATTTGAACTTGACTTCATGTTTTCCGGAAGTGTGACAGTAAATTCAGCAGTTCCGGTTTCAGACCATTCAGAAGCGTTGTTTATTGATTTGTCCATAATGTAATCATAGCCGAAATAGCCGCCTGTTGCAAGTACGGCAATGACGATTAATACTATTATTTTTTTCATCAAGAAATCCTTTAATTATTAATTTAAAGACGTAAAGGCAGAGAGGTACAAAGACCCGTCTGCCTTAAAAAGCGGATTACTTACGGAGACCGAGCTTTTCGATTACAGCACGGTATCTGTTGATGTCCTTCTTCTTGAGATAAGCAAGAAGGTTACGTCTGTGACCTACCATTTTGAGAAGACCTCTTCTTGAGTGGTGGTCGTTCTTGTGTTCTTTGAGGTGAGCAGTAAGGTCGTTGATTCTCTTTGTGAGAATAGCAATCTGTACTTCCGGTGAACCTGTATCGGTTGCGTGTGTTCTGTTAGCCTCAATAACGGCTGTCTTTTCTTCTTTCAGTAACATTGAAAAAAACTCCTCTAAAATATATTCCAGTGTCTGAGATAAGGGTGACATCGAGGACAAGCCCCTATCCAAGAACACGGTGATTATTATTATAGCATATATTTTCTGATTTGTAAATAGTTTTGCGGAAATTTTTTTCAGAAAAAAATATTTTTATTTAGGTAAAAGAAAAAAACAATTCTGGTATATTGACGGCAGACAATAAATATTATATAATTAAAAAAGAAATAAAAAATCTGAAAGAAGTGTATAAGCAATGAGAAATAATTTGGTGTCAGCCTCTATACTGAGTGCTGATATGCTGAACCTTGAAAGAGAAGTAAAGAAACTTAAGGAATCGGGCATTGATATGCTCCATTTTGATGTTATGGACGGTGTTTTTGTGCCTAATATAACTTTTGGTCTGCCTGTTCTCGAACAGATAAACAGAATAAGCGGCAGATACATGGAGCTTGATGTACATCTGATGATTTCCGACCCGCTCAGATATATAAAGGCTTTCGATAAAGCCGGAGCAGATATTATCACTTTCCACCTTGAAAGCGACAGCGATACGGCAGAGACCTTAGAAGCTATATACGCAACAGAATGCTACGCCGGAATCGCTATAAAGCCGAATACTCCTGCTGAGGAGGTATTTCCGTACATAGACGAAAGATTAACTATGGTGCTTGTCATGACAGTAGAGCCAGGTTTTGGCGGTCAGGCATTTATGGATATGTCCGAAAAAATAAGAAAAATCCGTGAGTATGCCGACAGCATAGGCTGTTACGACCTTGGCATACAGGTTGACGGTGGTATTAACGACAAGACCGCTGAAATCGTAAAAAAAGCCGGTGCTAATATTCTTGTTTCCGGCAGTTATCTTTTCAAGTCGGAAGATATGAAAAAGTCCGCTGATATGCTTAGGGCGGAAATATGCTGAAAAAATCAAGACCGGAAAAATCTGTACTTCCCGATATAATGCTTACACTGCTTGTCCTCGAACTCATGGCGTATTTCTATTACGGCGTGCGGTCGCTTGTGCTTGCCGGAGCGTGCGTGGGGAGTTCGCTGATAGCCGAGATAATTTCCGTAAGGCTTATGGGCAGAAGTTTCAGAGTACAGGACTTCAACTGTATTTCCGACGCACTTATAATATCGCTCATGATGCCTGCCGTCGCCGACTTTAAGATTGCCGGACTTGCCGGAGTATTTGCGGTAGTGGTAGCTAAGAACGTTTTCGGCGGACGTTTCAATATGATTTTTTCACCGCCTGCCGTTGCGTATGTCTTCATGCTGGCTTCATGGAAAAACGACCTTTTGCAGTTTACCGAACCCCACGTTAAGACGGGACTTCTTGAAACTCCCGAAAAGCTTGTTGATTCTTTTTCGCACGTCTATAATATTACCGGAAAAGTCAGCAGTACCGACTTTGAAATACTTCTCGGAAACTTCACAGGGGCTTCCGGAGCAGTCAGCATATTACTGCTTATAGTATCGGCTGTCATACTTATTTTACGCCGTGACATCTCGGCAGGGGCTTTTATCGGGACGGTTTCCGGTACGGCTGTTTTTGCAGTGATAACTTCAATGTCCGTGAAATATTCCCTTGTCACAAATATGGTATTGTTTTCGGCGGTCTATATAATATCTGACAGGCGTATAGCTCCGGCTAACAGTTTCTATGCATTTTTCTATGGATTCTTTATAGCTATGTTTGCATATATACTTGTTGTCACTACAGCAAAGGAAAACGCCATAGTCATGGTATCGGTACTTTTCACGCCGGTTGCGGTCGCATTCAGAAACCTTGAACGCAGAATAGAAAAAATAAGCGAGGAGGGCGAGAGAATTGGACAGCAGGAATAACGGCGGTCTTTTCCGTGACAATACTGTGCTTTCGGCATTTATGGTGCTGTCTCCGGTAATAGTATGTACCAACACGCTGAAAAAATCCCTTGCCTTGATATATGCATTTTCGGTTATTACATTTGTGTCGGTTATTCTGTCATCATTTGTGCCGAAGAAAATCCCGTATGCACTCCGTATTATATCGTATGCACTTATATCCTCACTGGTGTACATTCCAGTAAAGATGACCGCAGGTATGCTGTGGCAGGAATCCGTCACGGCGGTCGGGATATATTATCCGCTTATCGCTGTGAACTCTCTCATAGTCTTGCAGACAGAGGTGAAATTTTTCCGTCTGAAAAAAACTCAGATGACAGTATCGCTTTTGTCATATATAGCCGGATTCGATATAGTCATGCTTATAACTGCACTCATACGTGAGGTTATTTCATATGGCACTGTAAACGGCATGATAGCAGAAATTCCATTGATAGTGAGCGGTTTTGCACAGACTTCCGGCGGTTTTATACTTCTCGGACTGCTGTGCGGAGTTTACCGGAAAATAAGAGGAGGTAAAGAGAATGTTTCTGATAAATGAAATCATGGCATTTCTTGCCTCTAATCTGATACTTACACAGGCACTCGGAATAAGCACGCTCTTTATAGCAGGTGACAGCCGTAAAAAGCTAATCTGCACATCGCTTTTCATTACGCTTTTCACTTCGGCTGGCTCTGTGATGACGTATTGTGCAGACAGTTTTCTGCCCGAAAAGTTTTCAGACATGAGACTTTTATTTTATGTGCTTGCGGTGGGAGTGTTGTATATCGGTTCGCTTAAAATACTCAGCCTTGCCGGAAAAGAAAGATTTTCCGAATACAAGAAATATATTCACATATCGGCTTTCAACTGTGCGGTAATGGGAACTCTCCTCGCCACAGGTGAAAAAGCCGATACACTCGGCGAATATCTTTTATCGGGGGTTACTTCCGGACTGGGTTTTGTCACTGCCTCGCTTATACTTACGGCGGTTTACGGCAGACTTAATTCAGCGAAAGTCCCCGAATCTTTCAGAGGATTTCCGGCAATGCTCATATATCTGGGCATAATATCAATGGCAGTTTACACACTTAAATAGATAAATAAATTTATAAAGGAAGATTTCAATGAAAATCAAGAACAAGGGAAGGAAAATATACAAGACAAAAGAAAAAAACTATTACGGCAAAAGTCCGGCAGGGAAGTTTTTTTCTGCACTTCTTACTGTCGTGCTGATAGGTGGTATAGGTTTTATCGGCTACAGCGTGGCAGGACCTATGATTAACTATTCAAGGAAACAAGGCGATGAAGACCCCTCTGAATCTGAATCACAGACAGAAGAATCCATTTCAGAAGAAGCTACAGCAGAAAACGATGCGTCGCCGGTTATGGAAACTCAGGTTGATACGTATAGGGCGGTTCAGCTCAATGAATATGAAGTGATGAACGCAGAGGCGATAAAAACCGCTATCGGCAGAATACCGCAGGAGCAGGGCATTGAATACATTGAAGTACCGCTGAAACTCGCTGACGGTCGTCTCATGTATGCCACTGAATATGAAAATTTTTCGGAGCTGGACTGTGCAGAACTTACCCTCAAAGAAATTACACGCACTATCAAAAAAGAGGGCTATATTCCAACAGCGTATATAAGCGTACTGGCGGACGGAGTTATTCCGGAATTTTACCCTCAGTACAGCTACATGAATCCGGAAACTGTCTCGGCATGGCGTGACGCTGATTCTGGAACTTGGGGTTCTCCTTTTTCGGAAAACTACAACAACTACATTAATTTCATAGCTGATGAGATTTCCTCAGCAGGCTTTGAAAAAATAGTATGTGCGGATATAAGTTTTCCGGATTTCAGCGACAGAGACCTTACGCTCCTTAATGACAGCCGTCTTGAAAGTTCCGGCAGATATACCGCCCTTACCGATACGGCAGACAGTCTTTACGATACTATAACGGCAAACGGTTCTGATATGTTCATTGAGGTGAGTGCCTCAAACGTACTCAGCGGAAAGGTCGAAATACTAAAGCCTCTTTTCCTTAAAGCTGATACTGTCGTGCTTGACATAGACCTTGACGACATAAGCAAGGGCGTAAACACCGGCAGTACTGTGTATGAGTTCAGCGGTACTGTCTCAGAAAACATAATCAAAATGCTTGACCTTGTAAAAGAAACACTTTCGGACTTTAATGTAGTAGTGCGTATATCGGCTGTTTCGCATAATATTCCCGATATGCTCAGAGCTAAGGACGATATAGCCGAAATGGGTTATAAATCTTTTATACTTGGATAAAAAAATAAAAATCCGGAGTTTTTCCGGAAGAACGGAGAATAAAATGTCTGAAAATTTTAAAGTGTCACTTCAGAAAGTGATAGACGAATTTAAGCTTGAAACAATCTATATCCACAAGGACGCTAATGAAGTCATGATTGACGAAAACGACGTAAACCGTCCGGGCTTACAGCTTATGGGATTCTATGAATACTTCAATCCCGAAAGAATACAGATTATCGGTAAAATGGAGTTTGCGTACCTCTCCACTATCGACGAAAAAACAAGGCGTGAAAGATTGCAGTTACTTTTCGCACAGAGGATTCCCGCACTCATCATAACAAGAGAACTGCCATACTTTGCGGAAATGCTTGAACTCGCAAAGGAATATGAAGTACCTCTGCTGAGGAGCAAGGAAAGCACCTCTAACTTTATGTCGGGACTTATTGCTTTCCTCAACCTCAACCTTGCACCGAGAATAACCCGTCACGGCGTACTCATTGAAATTTACGGCGAGGGTGTTTTCATCACAGGTGAAAGCGGTGTAGGCAAGAGCGAAACTGCTATAGAGCTTGTAAAACGTGGACACAGGCTTGTTGCAGACGACGCTGTTGAAATACGTAAAGTCTCAAATATCAGCCTTGTCGGAAGTTCGCCCGACAATATCCGTCACTTCCTTGAACTAAGAGGTATAGGCATTATAAACGCACGCCGTCTTTTCGGTATTGGTGCGGTAAAGATGACCGAAAAACTCGACCTTGTTGTAGAGCTGGAACAGTGGAACTCCGAAAAGCTGTATGACAGAATGGGTGTTGATACTGAATACGTTTCACTTTTGGGAGTGAAAGTTCCTGCACTGACTATTCCGGTAAAGCCGGGTCGTAATCTCGCCGTTATCCTCGAAGTTGCCGCCATGAACAACAGGCAGAAGAAAATGGGCTACAATGCCGCTACTGAACTTCTGCATAAACTCGGCATGGAGTCTGACGCTAAGGAAGTTGTCCGTGACTATGAAGCCTTTTAAATAAATATAAACTCAGGGGGACAATATGATAAATATAAATGAACTTACTGACATCTGCGGAAAACTCGGCTGTCGTATAACTCCCGAATGCTCTCTAAGCGAGTATGTTACATTCCGTATAGGCGGAAAGTGCCGTGCTTTGATAAGTATAAATTCCGCTGATTCTGCCGTTGAGATTCTCCGCTATCTCAGAAAGGAAAGTATCAAGTATTTCGTTCTGGGCAGAGGTAGCAACATTATAGTTGCCGACGAGGGCTTTGACGGTGTAGTGCTTCTTTTCGGAAGTGATTTCGCACACATTGAGGTCAACGGAAATACCATGAAATGCGATGCCGGAGCTTTGCTTGCCTCTGCCTGTGTACACGCACAGCAGTCCGGACTTTCCGGCATGGAAAATCTTTTCGGCATTCCGGGTACTGTCGGCGGTGCTTTGTACATGAACGCCGGAGCATATGGCAGTGAAATGGCTGACGTTGTAGTTTCCGCTGAATATATCGACGAAAACTGCGAAAAGCGTTTTATTGTCCGTGAAAATATGGACCTCTCCTACAGGCACAGTATTTTTTTTGGAAAGTCTCACATTATCACGTCGGTTACTATAAAACTGCCGGACGGAAATGCCGATACTATAAGGGAAAATATGACCGCCTGCATGAATAAAAGAAGCTCAAAACAGCCTTTGGAGTTTCCCAGTGCCGGAAGTACTTTCAAGAGACCGGAGGGCAGTTATGCCTCTCTCCTTATCGAACAGTGCGGACTGAAAGGTTTTTCGTGCGGTGGGGCTATGGTAAGCGAAAAGCACAGCGGTTTTGTGATAAATAAAGGTTACGCCACCTGTGCCGACGTGCTTGAACTATGCGGAAAGGTACAGCAGATTGTCAAGGAAAAAACCGGTTATTTCCTTGAACTCGAACCGGTTATATTAAAATAAACAGATGAAAAAATTTCTTATGGGAGGTATTTTATGCAACTTTTAATTGTTACGGGAATGTCCGGCTCAGGAAAGTCATGTGTTATGGACGTTATGGAAGATATAGGATATTACTGTATTGATAATATCCCGCCTAAGCTTATCTCACGCTTTGTGGATATATGCCGTAAGTCCGACAGCGGTATAAGTAAAATTGCCGTTGCCGTCGATATACGTACAGGCGATATGTTTGCGGAGATATTCCGCTCATGGCAGTTGCTGAAAGAAAACGATAATCTTGACATTAAGGTGCTTTTCATAGAGGCAAGCGACGAGGTACTTATAAAGCGTTACAAGGAAACACGCCGTCGCCACCCTCTCGACGAAAAATTCAGCGGAAATCTTCACGACGCTATCAAGTATGAGCGTATGCAGTTGTCACAGCTCAGAGAGATTGCCGATTACTATATTGAGACTTCAGAGCTTTCTTCCAGTCAGCTTAAGGAGCAGGTAAAGGAAATTTTTCTGAACAGGAGTTCTGATTCTCTCAATATAAAGGTAATGTCTTTTGGATTCAAGTACGGCGTATCTACCGAATCAGACCTTGTTTTTGACGTAAGATGTCTGCCGAATCCGTATTACGTGGAAAGTCTCCGCAGTCATACAGGCTGTGACGAGTGTGTGAGGGATTACGTCATGAGCTTTGAGCAGTCAAGGGAAGTTTTCAACAAGCTGAAAGACCTTATTGACTACCTCATACCTCTGTATGTTCATGAGGGAAAGAGCCAGCTTGTCATAGCTTTTGGCTGTACAGGCGGTAAGCACCGTTCTATTACATTCGCCGAACTTATGGCACGGCATTTATCGGAAAATAATTATAAGGTTCAGAAGTATCACCGTGACATAACAAAAGATAAAAAACTCTAATGCAGAAGTCCGTACATACCGCATAATATGTTGTGTGTGCGGACAAATTTTCAGAAAAGGACTGGTTTTTTTATGTCTTTCTCAAATGAAGTACGGCGTGAAATCTGCTCGGCGGTAAGCGACAATGACAAGAGGTTTGCGTGTCTTTACGGAATGTTGCTTTTCTGCCGTACTCTCTCGCCGGAACAGATATGTTTTCAGACGGAAAGCAAGGTCTCGGCGGATTTCTTCGGGGTGCTTTTCCGGAATGTCTTCCGCTCAAATCCCAAATGCCGTGAAAATGCACGCAAGGACGGCACTATACTTTACAGCTATGATATATGCGACAAAAAGCTCATAGAAGAAGTCTACCGTACGTACAGGTTTATAAACGTGAGGACTATCAATTCTGAGATTATTGTGACAAATAGTATCGGCGGTTTTACGGCAGGTATTTTTTTAGCCTGTGGCAGTGTCAATGACCCCTCGAAAGAATATCACCTTGAATTTTCAGTACAGGGTGAAGTACTCGCTGAAGAACTGACCGTACTCCTCAACGATATAGGCGTTACCGCTAAAACCGCTATCCGTCGTGGACAGCATATTGTATACATTAAGGACAGCGAATCAATAGAAGATACGCTTACTTTTATGGGAGCTCAGAACTGCACCCTTGAACTGATGAACGTAAAGATATACAAAGATGTTCGCAACAAGGCTAACCGTATTGCTAACTGTGATTCAGCAAACATAGACAAGGTTGTGAAAGCCTCTATGAAACAGATTGAGAACATAAGGCTTATTGAAAAAACCGACGGTCTGGAGAGCCTTAATGCTGAATTGCGTGAAGTTGCCGAAATACGCCTTGAAAATACGGATATGAGTTTGCAGGAGATAGGCGAAAGTCTCGCTGTGCCTATAAGCAGGTCGGGAGTAAATCACCGTTTCCGTAAGATTGGCATGATTGCCGACGGCATAAGAAACAGGGGTGACGGCATTGAAAAATGATTCTTTCGTTAATCTGCACGTCCACACAGAATACAGTCTGCTTGACGGTGCTTGCCGTATAAAGAAACTTATAGAGCGTGTCAAGGAACTCGGACAGCCGGCGGTTGCGATAACAGATCATGGCACTATGTATGGTGCTGTGGAGTTCTGGAGCGAGGCGAAAAAAGCCGGAGTAAAAGCGGTTATCGGGTGCGAAGTATACGTTGCTCCCCGAAAACACACCGACAAAGAGGGCAGAATAGACTTGTCGCCGTATCATCTTGTCTTGCTGTGCGAGAACAACGAGGGCTACCGCAATCTTGTAAAGCTTGTATCCATTGCCAGTATTGACGGCTTTTATAACAGACCACGTGTTGACGCTGACCTGCTCAGAAAATACCATGCCGGACTTATATGCCTTTCGGGGTGTCTGTACGGCGAAATCTCACGGCTGATTGTTTCCGGAAACTACACTGGTGCAAAGTCTAAAGCTCTTGAATACCGTGATATTTTCGGTGAGGGAAACTATTATATTGAAGTGCAGAATCACGGCACACTCGATGAACTAAGAGTACTGCCCATGCTGTACAGGCTTTCAGAGGAAACAGGCATACCTCTTGTCGCAACCAATGACTGTCACTATGTACGCCGTGAGGATTCGGAGATGCATAAAGTTCTGTGGTGCATACAGACAAACCAGCGTTTTGACGAAACTGAAAATATCGGCGGTGAATCATATGTCAAGTCGGCTGACGAAATGACACAGCTTTTTAAGGGACATGAAGAAGCCGTCACAAATACCGTCCGCATTGCAGAGAGGTGCAATGTTGAATTTGAGTTCGGAAATATAAAACTGCCGGAGTTCAGAGCAGACGGAATAACCGACAATAAATCATATCTCCGTGAACTCTGCTACAGCGGACTGAAAAGGCGTTACGGAGACAGTCCGCCGGAAGAAGTTGCCGACCGCATGGAGTATGAGTTATCCGTGATAATAAAAATGGGATATACTGATTATTTTCTGATAGTATGGGACTTTGTGCGGTATGCCCGTGAAAATAAAATCCCTGTCGGCGTGGGACGAGGTTCGGGAGCAGGAAGTCTCTGTGCCTACTGCATGGGGATAACCTCTATAGACCCCATAAAATACGGTCTTCTCTTTGAGCGTTTTCTTAATCCGGAGCGTGTCAGTATGCCGGACTTTGATATAGATTTCTGCATTGAGGGCAGACCTAAAGTAAAGGAATATGTCTTCAATAAGTATGGCAGGGACAAAGTTTCAGAGATAATAGCCTTTGATACTTTCAAGGCTCGTGGGGCTGTCCGTGATGTCGGGCGTGTACTCGGTATGCCTAACAAGCTGTGTGATACCGTCGCTAAAAAAATCGACATGGGCAGTACTCTTGGTGAGGCGGTTGAGAACTCCCCCGAACTCAGAACAATGTACAATACAGACAGCAATGTGAAAAGAATCATAGACCTTGCCTTTAAAATAGAGGGAATGCCTCGCCATGCCTCAACTCACGCCGCCGGAGTGGTTATTTCGGCTGTACCTCTCAGCGACCTTGTGCCTTTGCAGAAAAACGACAATACCATAGTCACACAGTATACAATGACTGTCCTTGAATCTCTCGGACTGCTTAAAATGGACTTTCTCGGTCTCCGCAACCTCACAATAATCCGTGACACTGTAAACGCCATAAAACGCACTGAACCGGATTTCGATATAGAAAAAATATCAGTTGACGACAAGGACGTGTATGCGATGCTTTCGGCAGGAGATACCGGAGGGGTATTTCAGTTTGAGAGCGAGGGCATAACAAAGTGTCTTACTGAACTGCAACCGGAGCGTATTGAAGACCTTATAGTTATGCTGTCGCTTTACCGTCCCGGACCTATGAAGTCTATTCCGGAATATATCAGAAACAAAAACAATCCCGAAATGGTACGTTACAAGCACCCCTTGCTTGAAAGTATACTGTCTGAGACTTACGGCTGTATCATATATCAGGAGCAGGTTATGGAGATATGCCGTAAGCTTGCCGGATATTCATATGGTCATGCCGACGTTGTAAGGCGTGCTATGGCTAAGAAAAAACACGACGTTATGCTGAAAGAGCGTGAGAGTTTTGTTGCAGGGGCAGAAAAAAACGGAGTTCCGGAAAAGACTGCCAACGAGATATTCGACGAGATGATTAGCTTTGCTTCGTATGCATTCAATAAGTCCCATGCCGGAGCGTATGCCTTTATATCGTATCAGACAGCTTATCTTAAATATCATTACAGAGGTATATATATGTCCGCACTGATGTCAAGCGTGACTGCAAACGCCGAAAAACTTTCCGAGTATATCGGTATGTGCAGAACTGTAAACATTGAGGTTGTCAGACCGGATATAAATATGAGCATGAAGAAGTTTTCATACCGTGACGGAAAAATATATTTCGGGCTTATGGCAGTGAAGAACGTCGGCGAGGGACTGGCTGAAAGAATAGTTGCTGAAAGGACTATGGGTGGCAGTTTCAGAAGTTTACAGGATTTCATTGAAAGAATGGACAGGCGTGACCTTATTAAAAAAGCCGTCGAGTACCTTATAATGTCTGGAGCTTTTGACGGTCTCGGTCTCAACCGCCGGCAGATGATTGAAAACTATTCAATGATTCTTGAAAAATCCGGCTCGGACAGCGGAGTTATTGAGGGACAGCTTAATTTCCTTGACAGCATGGACACTCATGAAATGAATATTAAAATTCCGTATATTGCAGAATACCCTCTCCGGAAAATTCTTTCAATGGAAAAAGAATCGGCAGGGATATATTTCAGCGGTAATCCTCTGTCTGAATACTGGTATCTGCCGGAGCTTCTCCATACGGCAAAAATAAAGGAATGTTCCGGAAAAGATGACGGCTGTAATGTTAATGTTTTCTGCATGGTACAGAGCATAAAGCCTCATGTAACCAAAAAGGGCGACAGAATGTGCTTTATTGAATTCTCAGACGGTACAGGCACTATTGATGGGGTGATTTTTCCGGAACTATATAAAAGTGTCTCCGGCAGTCTTGACGAGGGCAGTATAATCCTTGTAAACGGCACAGTCTCAGCAAAGGAAAGCGGAGTTTCGCTGATATGCAACGGTTTGACCTGCGAAAGAAATTTTTCTGCAATGGCTGAAAAAATGAAACTCTGCATAAAGATAAATTCCGGCGAACTCGGAAAAGACAACGCCTTAGCACACCTGTGCGAAAGATTTTCCGGAAAAACTCAGATAGTCTTTTATCTTACTGACGTTAAAAAAATGATTTCGCCTAAAAAGAAAATGTTCATGAATATATGCAGTGAGAGCGTTAAGGAAATCAGAAAAAACTATGGCGAATCATCTTTAGGACTTATCCGGTAAAAAAATAATGAAAAAAATTCAGATACTCTTGACAATTCCTGTATAAAGTAGTAAAATATAGATGTATGGAATTTATAAAAAAATTGCCAAGTGCAGAAGGAGAAATTTACTATGATTAAAAAAATTGCTGTACTGACCAGTGGCGGTGACGCTCCCGGCATGAATGCCGCTGTAAGAGCTGTAGTAAGAACCGCTCTCAGCAAGGGTATGGACGTTTATGGTGTACGCAGAGGCTATGTTGGTCTTCTTACAGGCGACATCTTCCAGATGGACGAAAGAAGCGTTACAGACATTATCCACAGAGGCGGTACTATTCTTTATACCGCAAGATGCCCTGAGTTCAGAACAGAAGAAGGCGTTGCAAAAGCAAGAGCTAAGTGTGAGGAACTCGGCATAGAGGGTCTCGTTGTTATTGGCGGTGACGGTTCTTTCAGAGGTGCTGCTGACCTCTCCGCAAAGGGTATGCTCTGTATTGGTATTCCCGGAACTATCGACAATGATATTTCCTGCACCGACTACACTATAGGCTTTGATACTGCTATGAATACAGCTATGGAACTCGTTGACAAGCTCCGTGATACTTCACAGTCTCACGACAGAATCTCAGTTGTTGAGGTAATGGGCAGAGGTGCTGGTCATATTGCCGTAAATACAGGTATCGCCTGCGGTGCTACTGATATTATCACACAGGAAGTACCTTACAATCTCGATACTATCGCTAAGGTTATGCTCGAAAAGCAGTCTAAGGGCAAGAAGAATTTCGTTGTAATCGTTGCTGAGGGTATCGGACATTCACAGGAAATCGCTACTGTTCTTCAGGAAAAAACCGGCATTGAAGCACGTGCTACTATTCTCGGTCATGTTCAGCGTGGCGGTAATCCTACACTCAGAGACAGAGTAGAGGCTACAAGAATGGGCAACTATGCCGTTGAACTTCTCGCACAGGATATCGGAAACCGTGTTGTTGCTCTCAAGGACAACAAGCTCGTTGACTATGATATTCAGGAAGCTCTCTCAATGAAAAAGCCTTACGACGAACAGCTTCACCGCATGGCTGAAACAATCGCATTCTGAAATTTTGGAAAGAATAAGCGTGATTTTTACTGTCCCTGCCAATGAAAAGTCTGAACTGAAATACAAGCTCAGAGCAGTTAATCCGTACTTTTCCATTTTCAGCAATATTAAACTGAAAATACCGGATAGATACTGGTTTGACGGGGCATACCGTGTTTACGACCCGTACGGCGACGAGGAGCGTTTTCTGCATACAATGAATAACTTTGCAAGAGTATGCGGAATAGAAAGTTACTTTTTTACCGACGATAAAAGCCGTATATGGCAAATCAGCACGGAATCGGAAAGCAGGGTTATTGCTGACGGCATGGAGATAATTGACAGCGAATCAGAGGAAGTAGGGCATATTATGCCTGTTGCTCTCAGCTCTGTTGTCAACGCCTTTCCCGAACTCAAAGAAATAATTGACATAGGACGTAAAAAGTAAAATCAATTAAATACTCCCACTGTGTACAGGCAGTGGGAGCTTTTTTTGTTATGTGAAGTCTGTTTCTATTTTTTTCGGCGAACTCTCTGTAGAATAGCACCAGTGTTCAATCTTGCCGGAATCTTGATAGTATTTTATTTTTCTGTCTGTTCCGCAGTCCTCGCAGGTATCAACTATAATCAGCTTGACTTTCATTTTTTCGGGGATAAGTGCCTTGATGTATACGCTTACGTGCTGACCGGCTTGAATGTCGTCACGAGGTTCTGCCAGTCCGGCGAGGTTAGGTGCAAGCTCCACGAAAATGCCGTAGTCCTCAACGGAGCGTACTATGCCGGAAACTGTCTCGCCAGCCTCAAACAGAGAGGCGTTTTCCTGCCATGTGCCGAGCAGTTCCTTGTGTGTGAGGAAAATTCTTCCGTTCTCTCTGGACTTCACGACGGCATGAATAAAGTCGCCGTTCCGGAAACGGTCAGAGGGGTGGGAGATTCTTGAAACGGAAATAGCGTCAATCGGGATAAGCGACGGTATACCGCAACCTATATCAACGAAACACCCGAACTGTTCAAGGTGAGTTATACGTGCGTCTATGATGTCGCCGGAAGAAAGATTATCTATGTAGTTTGCCATGCATTCTTCCTGTGCGGATTTTCTTGAAAGTATAAAAGTACCATTATTGTCTTTTCCGGAGACCTTAAAGCAGACTATCTTGTTTACTCTTGATATAAGTGCGATGTCACGGGTTGAGCCGTCTTCAATGCCTAAAGCTCCCTCTGTGCGTGGTATTATGGCTTTACCGCACGGCAGGTCGATTATAAGGTTGTGCAAGCTGTCGCATACGGAAACTCTCGCTTCAAGTATAACTTCTTTTTCCATAGCCTCTGCCAGTCCCTCAGCGGACGAAATATACCTTTGATTTTCGGCTGTCCTAAAAAGGCAACCTTCTGGTTTGTAATTCATGTTTTTACCTCCGTAAATTCGTAGATGAATAATAATATTTATGCCCGTAATTTAAATATTATGACATATAAGATGATAAAAAATGCCCGAAAGTTTACCTCACGGGCATTGCAACTGTCAGCGTGCTTTTATATTGAGACCGCCCATAGAATTGAGAACAGACTTTACATTTTCGGTCTGTTCGTCATTACAGATGATATATGCGGTGGTATTGCGACGGCGTTCGGGTTCGGGGATAACGTCTTCCGAAGCCGGAGATTCCATTGAGGCAGTATAATAGTTGTAGCTTGTGACGGCTGTAGGCAGGAGCGTCCAGACAGTGCCGTTTCTGAGTTTTACCGCCTCATCAGACGATTTATTATATACCATATTCGCCGACCGTACCGGCACACTTTCACGTACTCTGTGAATGGCATTCTCGGCGAGTTCGGGCGTTTCAAATTCAGCAGAAATCCTTGTAATCATAATAACATTTTCCTTTCTGTTTGTCAACTTTTTATTATTTTTACACAAAAAACAAAAAATATTCCTATGGATATTGATTTGGAAAAGATTTTGAGTTATAATAAAAGGTGTACGATTTTTTTAAAAAAGGCGGTGCGTATTATGGACATAAGAGCAGGAGATATTCTTACTATGAAAAAAAATCACCCGTGCGGTGCTAATGAAATGTACGTCATACGTGCGGGTATGGATTTTAGGCTTAGATGCGTTAATTGCAACAGGGAATTTATGGTGAAACGCAACAAAATAGAAAAACATATTAAAAGGGTAAGCAGGGAGGAATAGAAAAATGTTTGAAAAGCTCGAAGCAATGGAACAAAAATACAACGATATAAGCGAAAGACTTTCACAGCCGGATATTGTAAGCGACAACAAACTCTATACTCAGCTTATGAAAGATTTCAAAAATATGACTCCGGTTATTGAAAAATACCGTGAATACAAAAAGGCTCGTGAGGCTTTTGATGAGGCACAGGAATTACTAAGCGAAAACGGTCTTGAAAAGGACTTCAGAGATATGGCACAGTTGCAGTATGAGGAAGCTAAAATATCTATTGAAAATATTACGCAGGAACTTAAAGTCTTACTGCTCCCGAAAGACCCCGACGACGATAAAAATGTTATCATTGAAATTCGTGGCGGTGCAGGCGGTGAGGAAGCATCATTGTTTGCTAACTCCCTCTACAGAATGTACACTATGTACGCTGAGACAAAGGGTTGGAAACAGGAAATTTTAAACTCAAATCCTACTGAACTTGGCGGTTACAAGGAAATAAGCTTTTCTATTGAGGGCGAGGGGGCATATTCTCGTCTCAAATATGAGAGTGGTGTTCATCGTGTGCAGAGAGTGCCGGAAACTGAATCGCAGGGACGTATTCACACAAGTACCGTAACTGTCGCCGTACTGGTCGAGGCTGATGAGGTGGAGCTTGAAATAAATCCGACCGACTTGAAAATAGATGTTTTCCGGTCAAGCGGTGCTGGCGGTCAGAAAGTAAACAAGACTGAATCCGCTGTCCGTATAACCTATCTGCCGACCAACGTAGTAGTAGAATGTCAGGACGAGAGAAGCCAGTACAAAAACAAGGACAAGGCTATGAAAATTCTCCGCTCAAGAATCTATGAGACTATGCAACAGGAACAGAACAAAAAAATTGCATCTGAAAGAAAAATGCAGGTAGGCACGGGCGACCGCTCCGAACGTATAAGAACTTACAATTATCCGCAGGGCAGACTTACCGACCACAGAATAAATCTCACAATCTACCGGCTTGAAGATATTCTCAATGGTAATCTCGATGAGGTCATTGACGCTCTCGCAACGGCAGACCAAGCCGCAAAACTCGCCGGACAGGAGTAATATTTATGGAAACTTTATTGCTTGACGAAAATCAGCTTGATATTGCCGTACAGTTAATCAGACAAGGAGAGGTTGTAGGCATTCCCACTGAAACAGTATACGGACTGGGTGCTGACGCATCAAATGAAAACGCTGTCCGGAAAATCTTTTCTGCAAAGGGCAGACCAGCCGATAATCCCCTTATAGTACACCTTGCGGACTTTGCTGACGCTGTAAACTATACTTCATATATTCCGGAACTCGCATACAGACTGGCAGAAAAATTCTGTCCGGGGGCATTGACTATGGTTATGCCGAAAAATGACAGAATACCGCTTGTTACTTCCGGTGGACTTGATACTGTCGGTATAAGAGTACCCTCGCACCCTGTCATGCACAGACTTATAGAGATGTCCGGCAGACCTATTTCAGCACCATCCGCTAATATATCGGGCTATCCCAGTGCAACTTCTGCACAGCACGTAATGAGAGATATGAGAGGCAGGATTTCTGCGGTACTTGACGGCGGACAGTCTGAATTTGGTGTGGAGTCAACTGTTATTTCCTTTGAAGACGAAAACACAGTCAGGATTTTACGACCGGGTTGTATCACTGAAAAGATGTTGCTTACTGTATGCGGTAATGTCATAATCGACAAGGCGGTACTCAGCGGACTTGAAAAGGGTGAAAAAGCCTCGTCTCCTGGTATGAAATACAAGCACTATTCCCCGAAAGCCGATATAATAATGGTTGAATCCGACCTTGAAAAGTTTACGGCATATGTCGGCGAACATTACGGCGAAGGTGTCTATTCGCTTATTTTTGACGGCGACGAGAAGAATTTTCCGTACAGATACATGACATACGGTGCGGACAGTCTCCAGCAGGCACACCAGATTTTTCAGAAACTCAGAGAGATTGACGATATAAATGCTGTAAAGGTATACGTGCGTTCTCCCGATACTGACGGCGTGGGGCTTGCCGTATACAACAGGCTCATAAGGGCTGCCGGATTTGAGGTGGTAAGGCTATGAGTGGTGTTACTGTTGTTGGACTTACAGGGCAGACAGGTGCAGGAAAAAGCACTATCTCAAAGGTTTTTCATGCAAACGGCTTTGAGGTTATCAATGCAGATATTGTAGCACGTCAGGTAGTGGAAAAGGGAAAACCGTGCCTTGCAGAGATAGAGGAAATTTTTGGCAGTGAGGTTATTGACAGCTCCGGCAATCTTGACCGCAGAAAATTAGGCGGTATAGTTTTTACTGACAGGACAAAGCTCGAAACTCTCAATACTATAACATATCCGTATATTACACAGGAAATACTCCGGCAGATAAACGCTTTTTCTGATTCCGGAAAAAATTTTATACTTCTTGACGCTCCCACGCTCTTTGAGAGCAGGGCAGACGATTTCTGTGAAATTATTATTTCCGTGCTTGCCGATTCGGAAATAAGAAAACAGCGGATTATCAGACGTGACGGTCTCACGCCGGAGCAGGCTCAGAACCGCATAAACTCACAGTTTAATGATGAGTTCTTTGAGACACGTTCTGACTATATAATACATAATAACGGCAGTCTGGAAACTGTCAGCGAAATGGCACAGGAAATCGCCGATAAAATCAGATGTTGTTATAAAAATAAATAATTTTATAAAAGGAGTGTTTTTTTATGGAAACATCTAAGGTGCTTAAAGAAAAGCTTTTCATGAAACGCAAGAATGCCGTTCTCAGAATGAGCGAGACAGAAATTGCAGAGTGTGACAGTTTCTGTGAGGGTTACAAGGATTTCATGGATACCGCAAAAATCGAGCGTGAGGCGGTTGCCTATACTATCGAACTTCTTAAAAACAATGGCTATGTTGAGTACAAAACAGGTATGCCTCTTAATGTCGGTGATAAGATTTACCGCAACAACAGAGACAAGGCTGTTATTATGGCTGTAATTGGCTCTGCTCCCATTGAAGACGGCGTTAGACTTTGTGCCGCTCATATTGATTCGCCGAGACTTGACCTCAAACAAAACCCTCTCTATGAAGACAACGAAATAGCTCTTTTTAAGACCCACTATTACGGCGGTATAAAAAAATACCAGTGGACTACAATTCCGCTTGCACTTCACGGCGTTATCATAAAAGCTGACGGCGAAAAAGTTACCGTAAACATAGGCGAAGACGAAAACGACCCTGTTTTCTGTGTTACCGACCTGCTCCCGCACCTCGCAAACAACCAGATGACACAGACTCTTTCAAAGGCTATCTCCGGCGAACAGCTTAACCTTATTATCGGTTCTCGTCCTTTCCGTGACGACGAGGCAAGCGAAGCCGTAAAACTCAACATCATGAATATCCTTTTTGAAAAGTATGGCATTACTGAAGCAGATTTCATTTCTTCCGAACTTGAAGCAGTACCGGCTTTCAAGACTAAGGACGTTGGCTTTGACAGAAGCATGATTGGTGCATACGGTCACGATGATAAGGTTTGTGCATATACCGCCTTAATGGCAACAGTTGACTGCAACAACCCTGTTCACACTGTTGTTACCGTTCTCACCGACAAGGAAGAAACAGGCTCTGACGGCAACACTGGACTGTGCTCTGCTTACTTTGAATACTTTATCGCTGACATCGCTGAAACTCTCGGCTCTGACGGCAGGACAGTACTCTCAGCCTCTGAGTGCCTTTCCGCTGACGTTAACGCCGCATTCGACCCGACTTTCCCAGAAGTAAACGAACGCAATAACTGTGCTTACATCAACAAGGGCGTTTGCATTACAAAGTATACCGGAGCAAGAGGAAAATCCGGCACTTCTGACGCATCGGCAGAGTTTACCGGAAGAATCCGCAGACTTATGGACAGCCATAATGTTATATGGCAGACCGGAGAACTCGGCAAGGTGGACGAAGGCGGTGGCGGTACTGTAGCCGCATATATAGCTAACCTCAATGTTGATACTATTGATATGGGTGTACCGGTACTTTCAATGCACGCACCCTTTGAAATCGTTTCAAAGATTGATACTTATATGGCTTATAAGGCATTTTCAGTTTTCATAAACGACTAAATAAATACAGCCTGAGATTAAAAGGTCTCAGGCTTTTGTTTTGTTAAAATAGTCTGTAAGAAGCTGTTTTATAAATGAGGGAACAACAGGCACTTCGCTGTCAAAAAGCGGATATTCAAGATTAATTTTTTTGTCCTCAGACAAAATGTGTATTCTGGGTACTCCGTCAGTATTTTTCTTTACAAACCAGTAAAAAATTTTTTCTTTGTATTCAAATTTTCTTTTTCCTTTTTTCGATACCATGTCATTTACCCCGTTTAATAATTTTTCTTGCTGTTATTATTTATTGTCGGAAAAACTGTCAGTTATCTTTATTTTTCCGGTAATGTGACGGTTAAAGTTTTCGAGTTCCTCCGCCGGAATCCATAACTCCTGATGATGTTTTGCACCTACCGTATGCACGACGAAACTTTTAATATATTCGTCGTCAACCTCAAACTCCGTGACATAACCTTTGCGGTCGGCGGTTTTTGTGTTCCATTTTTCAGCGATTTCACGGGCGTACTCATGGTTTAGAACAGGATAAAAAATAGGCTGTTCGGGAAGTCTCGGTGGAAATTCTTCATAGTCGCTTCCGGCTATTAGGTCAAGCTCTGCTGTGCCGACTGGTCTGTATAAAATCATATTTTTACCTTTTTTCATGATATTTGTGCAGACATAATAATTGTTTATTTTTAAAGTTCCTCCCACTCTATGCACTCCGGACGGTTAAGTGTATCGCAAAATTCGTCAACGCATTTCAGGGCAGTTTCAATAGTTACGACGGATTCGGGCGGTGCAGTCCATTCCGTACCACCGGCAATGAAAGTCACTTCTTTCCCGATACCTTCGGCAGACTGAAACATTTTTCCGTTTTCGTCCTCAAACCAGTGAATACAGGCATATTTTCCGCTGACAAGTACTACAAGACACGGGTATTTATTTTCACTTATCCATATGTCGTTGTCCGTGCTGTTGAGGATAATTCTTTTAATCTCGCTTTTTCGTTGACATATTTTATCGCCGTTATTTGTGCTGACGGTCATTACAGGTGTCGGACTTATATAATCGTCCCATAGTTCGTGACCGCTGAAATGATAGTCCGCAACCCATGCACCGTCACCGGTAACTACATATCCGTCCGACAGTATACCGACCGCACAGGCACAAGCTACAAAAAGATTTTTCCCCATACCACGCAATGCACGGCTGTCAATATCCCAGAATTTTCCAGTCCATTCATTATCATAGAAAGTTATATGTACTGAATTGTTTTTTATTACAAGAGTATCATAGCCCGAATGATTTACAATTTTTATCTTGCTGAAATCAATTTTTCTGTTGACGTTTTTCAGGGTTTTCATGGTGCTGATTATGTCTTCCGTCGTGAAATCCGGATTTTTTTCTGTATGCACTTGAAAAGAACGGCTCATATGTTTTCCTCCTTTATCTTCAGAAATCTTCTGTTTAGTAGTTTTCCGCACTTCTGACACGGTATTTTCTTAAAAACCGGCGGTATTTCGGGGGTTACGTCATGCGGAAGAAAAGTAGGGTCATCTTCATGCATGGGCATGGCGTATACACCGTCAAAAGCGTTCGGCTGACGGCATTCAAGACATAACCATCCGTTTGTCAGTGCGACGTGATATAGTTTTCCGTCATATCTGTAACAGTATACGAAATACTGCACATTGTCCCTGTATAAAGACACGATTGATAGTAATAGCTCCGGAATATCTGAATTTTCAATATATCTTATAAAAGACAGACAATGCTCTTTGACAGGAATATCCGAAACTTCAATATCATGATAGATATTTTTATAGTGTTCTGAGGGAACTATGTACGTTTTCACTCCGTTGATTGTGTGTCTTTCGGTACAGTATTTTTCAATCAGTTTTTTCATAATTTATTTGTTATTCCTTAATATATATTATAAAGATAAATATTTTTCAGTCATTTTTATGGGGATTTCCTCACAGGATTCTATTAATGAATAGTTTTCAAGTATTATTGTTCTGAACCTGTCTAAATCCGTTTTGTTGTCTTTCCAGTCGGCGATTTTCAGACGGAGCAACACCTTTAATAAATCTCCCTTAAAAAATGTAACCTCAATAAGCGGATTTTTTTCAAGTATGGAAACAGCAATGGGCAGAATGTATTTCAGACCTATTTTCTGCCCTGTCAAAAGCCGTATTTCCTCGTGTGAAAATTGATTTCATTTATTCTCCTATGTAAGATTCTGTAATATTAAACTCGTCGTCGATATGCACGAACCGCCGGAAGTCCTCGTCAATGACAAGCAGATATGGACTGAAAAAGAAAAAATCGTCGTAATCATGCAGAAAATCACTGAAATTCCCATAAATGTATATGTCGAAAAGTTCCAGACTGCCACAAAGGAAACACAGATAACATTTTCCGTGTGCAGTAACGGGATTTTTAGGAAATTTTGAAGGGATTCTTTCCATAAAATTTTCAATTCGTTCTTTTTCGTCGTCGTCAGCAAAATGGTATTTTTCCGGAAAATTTTCAACTTCCTGCATAATTCGGGATTTTTCTTCATTTATGCGGATTTCTTTCAGACGGCGTTTGTTTTCGTCAAGTTTTCGTTTTAATAGTTCTCTGTCCTGTTCGTTCATACTCTTTCACTTCTTTCTATAGACGCAAACCATTTTTCTGAAAAATCATTCTGTGCGTTGGTGTCGGGGAAAACCTTTATATCGGAATATTCAAAGATACTGACAATATTTTCTGATGTCCCATATGCACAAGGTAAATTTTATCGCAAGCTCCTAGCATTTCCGGCGGTACGGCGTTTAACTGAGAACCTTTGCATTTTATTCCGTAGTTCATATCAAGCAGTTTATCACGTAATTTCTGATATGCGGACAGATAATTATAATCTTCCGTACAAATTTCATTGTCGTCAATATTTGATTTCAGAATAATTTTAACTTTATATTTTCTAATTTTTTCACCTGTCATTATTAATAGTCGTCGTGCCATGTGATAAAGTCGGGGATTCTGTGGTTTTCCTCAAAGTACCGGAGAGCCTTATGTACAATTTCGGCAGGAATAACCCACGACATAGGGTAGCGGTCAACTTGTCCGTTGCTAAGGGTAAACTCTATTGTTTCGTCGTCCGAACCGCTGTAATCGGGGTTTCGTGAACTCAGTCCGGAGTCGCTTTCTTCACGCAGATACATCAGCCAGCCGTAACCGCCGTTTATCAGAGCGTACATATACTGTCCGTCTTCCAGTTGTACTGTTATTTCCTTGAAATGCTTATAAGTCCATATATCCATGATATAGCCACCAAACTTTCAGATTATAATATTATAAATAATTATACAGTGACAACACAAAAAAGTCAAGAAAAAAAGCCCGAATCGCTCAGGCTTTTGTTATATAATATACATCAAAAAGATAATTGCATTCGTCACGTGAATCGTTACCGACTTCATAGACTTTTTCAAGATTTTCGACGGCTGTTGTTATTGTGCCGTGAGCGTCCCACAGACTTTTTACAGCGGTCTGAACGTCAGTTATCCGGATTTTTACTGGCACGCCCTCGCACAGAAGATAGACAATCATATTATTCCGGAACTTCATGCAGTCTGTAATCCATTCATAGATATTATCAGAATCTTCAGATATTCTTGAATCCGGCACTTTTTCGCATGAATAATATTCAGCTATACGTATGTTCAGACCGTCGCATATTTCTATAACTTCAATACCGTCTGTGGATTTAAGCATATTGCGGACACGCTGTAGCTTTTTCTTTTTTTCAAGCAGTTTCCGGTCGTTCATATGTCTATGATAGTGCCGTTGCCACCGCCGGAATTACGGTTTGTCAGACAGTCGTAAGCACCTGCACCAATCATTACAAGACCTGCAATTATACGTGTTGCATTTCCGGCTTTTACGAGGTGGAAAAGAAGCGTACAGCCCAGTCCGAGAGCTATAACCGCAAGAACGATATTCAGCACACGTGAGCCGACGTTTGCTATAGCTTTTCCGGCGTAGTCAATACCGTTGAAAGCAAGAATAAGTCCGATAGTAAGCGGAATGATTGTCTGTACGAAATGCGGGAGCGAGGTGACAGCACTTCCAGCGATTATCCCAAGAACGTTCGGGAGAACAGACACAGGATTTCCGGCAATAAGCGACTTTATAATATTTATCACACAGAAGATTATTATAGCCGTGCCTATTAGATAGAAAAGAGACGAGATTATACCCGGAAAAAATGCGACGATTATTCCGGAAACTAACATAATTATTCCTTTTGCTGTAGTAGGTTTCATAAAAAATTACCTCCGTTATTTTATCAGAACCGTCACGAACTTCATTATAAACCTATGAATAAAGTTGGACTGTTCATAAATTTTAGCTGACATATCATTAACTAAACCGTTGCAGAAATCCACTTCACTGCTGTCTGGGGTGCTGTTGCTGAAACCTGCCCTCAGTGAAATATCCATGAACTGACTGAAAGAGCCGTTTTCAAAAATCTTACCGCCGAAATTTTTTTCAGCCGTTTCAGCGAAGTCTTTAAAATTAAGGTCTTCCTGTTTAAGTTTCTGAGTTGCGAGTAATTTTTCAGCGTAATTGTACATAGCGGTTGTGCGTGCGGAGTTTCCGCCGGTAGTGAATTTTCTTGTACGTGAGTTAAGGATAATTTTTCTTCTTGCCCAGACAATAAATACAATCGTTCCTGCTGAGGCAACCACAATCAGTATAGTTTTCAGGACTTTCGGGAAAGTACCGCCTGTGCCGTTACTGCCGTGATTATCCGGAGCTATTCCTACAGCTTTTGATGTGACTGTTGTAGTTTGTACGGTTGTAGTCTGCTGAACTGTCTGACGGCGTGATGTGGTCGGGCGTTCCTGTGAAGAAGTTGAAGCTGTAGTTTCGGTATTTGTTTCAGCGGACGTATGCGGAGCGGTTGTTTCCACAGGGAGAGAATTATCTGAATAGCCTGCCGTAAACTCAAAAGGCACCCAGCCGTAGCCGTCAAGGTATACTTCCGCCCATGCGTGACTTCTGTTGTCCTTGACCGATATTGTGTAAGAGCCGTCAGCATTGTGATTCTGATTGCTGAAATCCTCGCCGACTATAACATATCCCGTTGCATATCTTGCCGGTATACCTGCCATTCTCGCAAGCATAACGCCGGAAGTCGCATAGTGTATGCAGTAGCCCTTGTGATTTTCGAGCAGAAAGTAGTTAATGAAATCACGGTTTGAGGGGGTTTTTCCGGGACTTAGCGAATAGGTATTCTGTTCATCTATTCTTTCACGGATAGCCTTTAAAACTTCAATCTTGTCTGAGGCGTAAGTTGTATCATAGCTGAGAATATCCGCATAAGCTTCACGGACTTCCTGCATATTTTCATTGTCGGGGACATCAAGATAGTTTTCGTATACAAAGTCCCTGTATCTGCTCTGCAAAAGCTGTGCGATAAGGACGTTGCCGTTTGAGTAGGCATAATTGTCGTTGTAGAAAGGCATTTCGCTTTCCGTATAGAAAACATCATCATATGCAAAAACGCCGTTTTCGGTGCAGTACTGGACTAATTTTTCTTTTATGTCGTCATTGTACACAAGGCTTGCAGAGTAGATATTTTCCATAGGGTCGCCAAGAAAAGACGCTATACTCTCGTTGTCGGGAGATACGAATTTATATGAGAACTCGCTTTCGTTTTTTCTTTTTGAGGAAACGCTTCTGTCCTCGTCGTAGGTAAGATTTCCGAAATTATCCGTACCGTATGGTGCAAAGCTCTTATCGTCACGGAGTTTTGACTTTATCCATACTGTATTTGTAGGAATATCGGGAATGATATTTCTTGAAAAGAGCGAGGCGAAGTCTTGCGGATATACGCCGAATTTGTCGAAGTCTGTAAAAATAGTGTCTTTATACTTGCTGTCACTTAGGTCTGACCATTCATTGTTGGAGTATGAAGAACCGATATAATCCTTTAAATAGATAGTATGATTCTGTGGCTGGTCGAAAGTAACAATTAGGTCGGTAGTGTTCTTGAATTTAAGCCTGTCGGTAGTGCCGAGCTTGTGGTTTTCGTAATTGAACTCAAAACCGAATGCACTTGTCAGCCTTGAAACACTTTCGGCGATATTCTCGAATGAAAAGGAGTTTACAGCGTCACGGATTTCAACACGCTTGCGGTTGAGTTCGTCGCTCCTCTTGTAGCCGGAAAAATTTATCATACAGGCAGAAACGGCAGTGATTATAAGGATAGTTATAATTATAAACATTCCGCACTTTTCGGTGACTTTCAGTCTCATCTGCCTTTTCGGGAAAAAGGTATTGTCTTTCCGGACAAAACCGCTGTTACCGCCGTTTATTTCGCCTATGTCTATAGTTGACATGGAAAGCAGTGCGAGCCAGTAAGCAACGGTCATAACTCCCCAAAAAATCGGGATTTCTATGCCGTTGTACAGACCTGTTTCAAGAATCGGAAAAGTAGCAAGCAGTGGCAGTACTGGATTAGGGTGATATATCGTGAAGAAATATATAATCATTGCTAACAGCCACAGGCAGAAAAGAAAGAATACTGTAACCGACTGTTCTTCTGAGAGGGGATTAAGCGATTTATAGTAGTGTATTTCTGTGTGGTATGAATCGCTGTAAATGATATTGTATATAAATTTGAATCCCTCTGCTATGGTGTTTATTTTCTGGTAAGCTATGCCGACAAATGCAATCACCGATACAAGCATTACCCACAAGGCACGCTTGCCTATAGCTGAAATAATTATATAGAATATTGACAATGCGACCGCCGTAAACATAAACATACTATGATTATAGTTGAAATGAAACATTCCAAGAAAAGACATTATAACAGATACAAAACCCATAACGGCAATCAGTATTGCTTCCGGCTTGCGTATATCGGGGCGTTTTTTCTTGACGGACATTACAATACTATCGCATATTATAACGCCGTTGTTATTTGGTGTAACCTTTTTTTTCATATTCATGCCTCCTCAGAGTTCTATGTCTCTGACAGACGATGTTATTCTGCCGATAACCACAGGCACTGTATTTAGTTCCGCAAGTCCTGCACAGGCATCAGAGGCACTTTCCGGAGACTTCACTATCACGATTGCATTTCTTATATCAGCATCAATATTTTCTTCAATATAGTGCAGTACGGGCGTATCCGGCACGGACGTTATAAAGGTAAAAGAAGAAAGTGAGATATTTGTATTTATCTGAAAATACTTCTCCGGCGGTTCACATCTTAGGCTGTCGCTTATTGAGAGTATCATATTTCTGATAGTCTCAGCGAGTACTTCCAGACTGGTTATGCTTACCTCACAGAAATCCCTTGCTTTTGCATTGTAATAAACTACCGTATGAATACGTTCATTTTCTATCAGAAACTGTGACACCGATATGAGCGTTTCAACGAGCGTATCAAAGACCGGAAGCGTATACTCTGAATCTTCATAGCATTTGAGATTCAGAAAAAGCATACAGGGGACATCAACCGGCATACTGTAGTCCTTGACAATCAAATCGTCTTTTTTTGAACTTAGTTTCCAGTGAATGCGGTTCAGCTTGTCGCCGATAATATAATCACGCAGGTCGAATACTTCTGAGGGGTCGTCTCCGGCTGTATTTTCGGAAAATACTGAACTCTCCTCGCTTTCACGGTCGGTATAGCTTATTGAGCCGTTCACCTCGTGTATTTCGGGCATAACAGCTATTTCGGCGGTTATGTTTTTTCCGGTTCTGAAACGGAAGATTCTTAGGGGGTCGTATATATTGATATAAGCCGAACGGATTTTCAGTATACCGCAGTATTTTGAACTGAGCTGAAATGTGACACGCTGGGTATTGCGTGCCTGCAAAGGAAAAAGCAGTTCAAATTCGTTAATCTGGTTGTTGAATATATTGTAGTACTCGATGTGTGCCTCTGCCTTGCCTATCGGGAATATACTTCTGTTTGTAACACATAGCTGTACCGGAAATGAAGTATTTTTAGGGGTAGTCTTTGTCGGTACTGCAAACTCTGCTTTTGTGAGATGTTTTGTTATCAGCGTTGTGACAAACATCACAACCGGCAGTGCTATGAATATTACAAGAAGTATCAGCGAAAAATTCCATACATAGAGTATGTAGAAAAAAACACATACTATTATGAGAATCAGAAAAAGAATTTTTGTCATCAACATAGCTTTTTACCCTTTGGCTATTCTCGGCACAGATACGGACTTTATAATTTCGTTGATTACGTCTCCGGCGGTTACTTCTGAAAGTTTGGCTTTTGAATTAAGCATAACACGGTGTTCAAAAACGTCTTTGCAGATATATGAAATATCGTCCGGAATAACATAGTCACGACCCATAGCAACGGCTATGCCCCTTGAAATGTTAGTCAGTGCAAGAGTGCCACGTGGGCTTATGCCGAGTTTCAGCATGGGGTGATTTCTTGTAGCCGAAGAAAGAGATACGATATATTCATATATTCTGTCATCAATGTATATGTTTGAGATATATTCCTGAAGTTCAAGTATTGTGTCAGCGTCGGCTACCGGATTGACGTTGGCAAGGGGATTGTCATTGGCTTTTGACTTTAAAATAGAAACTTCTCCGTCGAAGTCTGGATAGCCCATGCTTAGCTTTATCATGAATCTGTCAAGCTGAGAATCCGGAAGATTATGCGTACCAGCCGAGCCTATGGGGTTCTGGGTGGCTATTACCGTGTAGGGTTCGGGCAGACGGTATGTTACGCCGTCAACTGTAATGCTTTTTTCTTCCATGAGTTCAAGGAGTGCGGACTGTGTTTTGCTTGATGTACGGTTTATTTCGTCGGCAAGAAAAAGATTGCAGAAAGCCACGCCCTTGCGGAACTCAAAAGTATTAGTACCCTTGTTATATATTGAAAAGCCTGTTACGTCAGACGGTAGAACGTCCGGAGTGAACTGCATACGGTTGTGTTCAAGGGAAAGAGCCTTTGAGAATGCGAGTGCGAGGGTAGTTTTTCCCACACCGGGAATATCTTCAATAAGTACGTGACCTTTACAGAGAATAGCAAGCAGAACCTTTATAATAATCTGGTCTTTGCCGATTACGGCTTTTTTGACTTCTCCGAGAATGTTGTTTATCTGTTTTGAATAATAGTTTTTGTCCATTTTTATTATCTCCTGTATCTTTATTTAAAAAAACGGACTGCCGGTTATTTTACAGCAGTCCGGAAAATATTATAGAATTATTTCCTTATTATCGTCACTGCCGGAAGTTTCAATGAGAACGTCCTCAGTAATTTCGCCTCTCATGAGCTTTTCAAAGTCTTCTCCGTCGATTTTTTCAAATTTAAGGAGATACCTTGCAAGCAGATGTAATTTGTCCATGTTAGCGGTGAGGATTTCTGCACAGTCGCTGTAAGCCTTATGAATGATAGAAGAAACCTCGCTGTCTATCTGACCTGCCACAGCTTCGCTGTAGTTTCTTGTGTGACCGTAGTCTTTACCAAGAAATACCTCGTCATTGTCAGAACCGTATACGACAGTGCCGAGTTTCTTAGAGAAGCCGTATTTTGTTACCATATTTCTTGCGGTATTTGTGGCACGCTCTATATCGTTTGAAGCACCTGTGCATATATCGTCAAGTACAAGCTCCTCAGCGACACGACCGCCCAGAAGCATTATAATGCTCTCACGCATCTGATTGCGTGAAACATGCTGGTCGTCGTTGTCGGGGCGTGTCACTGTGAGACCTGCCGCCATGCCACGCTGAATTATAGTAACCTGATGTACTTTGTCCTGTGTGGGAAGATTATATGCGGCTATTGCGTGACCGGATTCATGATAGGCGGTAACACGTCTGTCATGTTCGGAAACTATCCTTGACTTCTTTTCAGGACCTGCTATTACTTTCATTGTAGCGTCTTCAATGTCCTTTTCAGTTATTGCGAGACGTTCAGCACGTGCAGCGAGAAGTGCGGACTCATTAAGTAGGTTTTCGAGGTCTGCACCTGTAAAGCCCTGTGTAGTCTGTGCGATTACTTTTAGGTCAACGTCCGGAGCAAGAGGCTTGTTCTGGGCATGGACTTTTAATATTTCCTCACGACCTTTTACGTCCGGATAGCCGACAACTATCTGTCTGTCGAAACGTCCGGGGCGGAGCAGTGCAGGGTCAAGAATATCACGTCTGTTTGTGGCAGCTATAACAATAACGCTTTCGTTTCCTGTAAAGCCGTCCATTTCAACAAGCAACTGGTTGAGGGTCTGTTCTCTTTCATCGTGACCGCCTCCGAGACCTGCACCTCTGTGGCGACCTACAGCGTCTATTTCGTCTATGAAGATAATAGCTGGAGCGTGTTTTTTAGCCTGTTCAAAGAGGTCACGCACACGTGAAGCACCCACGCCCACGAACATTTCAACGAAATCCGAGCCGGATATGGGGAAGAAAGGACAGCCAGCCTCGCCGGCAACCGCTCTTGCAAGGAGAGTTTTTCCCGTACCGGGAGGTCCTAAAAGCAGTACGCCTTTCGGAACTTTAGCACCGATTTCACTGTATTTTTTAGGGTTTTTAAGGTAGTCAACGATTTCTTCAAGTTCCTGTTTTTCCTCGTCAGCACCTGCCACATCAGCGAAAGTCGCTTTTCTTGCACTTGCTTGATTTTTGAGGTTAGCCTTGCCGAAAGACGAGTATTTGCTGCCGCCTCCGCTTTGTTTCATCATGAAGAAAAGTATAGCCACGCCGAGAATAACAGTGAGAATTACTGGTATAAGCGAGTAGAGCCAAGTTCTGTCAGTGATTTTTATATAGTCCTGTTTAAGAGGTGTATCAGGATATTTTTCATTGTATTCCTTACGGTAATTTTCTGTATCGTCAAGGAATATGCTCACGTTTGGTACTTCATATTTTTTCTTTATTTCCTCTCCTCTAAGCTGATAAGTAAGTTCACCCGTACCCAAATCAAGCTCATAATATGAGACCTCATAGTTGTCAAAATGGTTTATTATGCTTGTGTAGTCGTTTTTATTTGCCGTACTTGTAAGCTTTGAACTCACAAAGTAGAGACAGACAATAGCAATCAGAACGACCAAAAGATAGGTGAAAATGCCTCTGTTCTTTTTTGGTGTCAAAATATCCACTCCAATCTTGTTATTTGTTTT
The DNA here is from genome assembly GCA_023667045.1 of Ruminococcus flavefaciens. Classification (GTDB taxonomy): domain Bacteria; phylum Bacillota; class Clostridia; order Oscillospirales; family Ruminococcaceae; genus Ruminococcus; species Ruminococcus flavefaciens_AC. The sequence goes on from JAMPAU010000005.1 coordinate 33,848, forward strand.
TTACGGAAATTTTAAGGAATCTCACGGTGTTGCTATCGGGTACAACACGCTCTGCAATTCCGAGTTTTTCTGCGAAGATAGTTCCAGCATCATCTTCAAGAAAATGAAGTCTTTCACGCTCACCGGACGGAACTTTTTCATTGATGAGTTTTTTTACCGACGATGTGAAATTCTTTCCGCTTAGTCTGATTCTGTCACCGAAACGGCGGTTACGCAGAATAACCCTTCCTATTATTTTATCATAATCTAACAGGTAAAATGTTAATTTTTTATGAACATCATAAATTTTCTGTAAATCATCACATAAAATAATTTCGCATGAAAAAATCCTGTCGGGAAAAATCATATTTTCGCCGGTTTTAAGTTCTGCCGAAATAAGCTCCAGTTCAGAGACAGGGAGAATTTTTTTCAGTTCAGCGTTTTTGCCGTCCGAAACAAAAAAAATATCCCCTGAAATGTTTATTTTTCCGCCGTTCATAAGAATGCTGTCCATTTCGGAGAGCCTGTCATATGAATAGGGGAGTGAATTATCAGATAAGAGCCTTGCTATGCACCTACGGCGTACCACCTCGTGAAATTCATTCAGACCGCATAGTTTATTGCCGTGTCTGCAAACAGAAAGAGCCTTTTCGGTCTGTTCTTCTATCAGAGAGTTTTCAGAGCGTAAAGCCTCTGATGAGTTTACTGAAGTTTCAATGACTGCCGGATTTATTCCGCACAGGACAGGCAGTACAAGATGACGGATTTTGTTTCTTGTGTAGTCGTCAGAAAGATTGGTGCTGTCTGTTACATAGTCCTGTCCGATACTGCTGAGGTATTCTTCAATCTCGGCACGGCTTACAGCAAGCAGAGGGCGTATTATATTGTCTCTTACCGGAGGTATTCCGGCGAGACCTTTTAATGCCGACCCTCTTGTAAGATTAAAAATCATTGTTTCAAGATTGTCGTTTGCATTGTGAGCAGTGGCTATTTTTGCACTTTTTGAATTTTCCGCAAATATTCCGTATCTCAGTTTTCTTGCCGATTCTTCAATGGAAAGCTGGTTTTCTTCCGCAAAGGCTTTTACATTGCACGATACGGCAGTAAAAGGCACATTGATTTTTCTGCACAGTTCACGGCAGAAATTTTCATCACGGTCGCTTTCCTCACCTCTGATACAGTGGTTTACGTGGAGTGCTTTTACTGTAAAATCAAGTTTACTGCTTATGCTTTGCAGTACAAGAAGAAGGCAGACACTGTCCGCACCGCCCGAAAGACCGCATATAACAGTATCGCCTTTATTTATCATATTATGTTTTTTAATAAAAGAAAAAATTTTATTTGTCATATTATCTCTCCGCCGGATTGCTGTAATCCGGATTTGAAAATCTTGTGTATCTTCCGTCCCATATCAGCTCGACAGTTCCGGTTTCGCCGTGACGGTTTTTAGCTACAATGCATTCGGAAATATTCTGTTTGGTGCTTTCCTTGTTGTAGTATGCGTCACGGTAGAGGAAAAGCACTATATCTGCATCTTGTTCTATAGAGCCGGATTCACGCAGGTCTGAGAGCATGGGTCTTTTGTCGGTACGGCTTTCAACGCTTCTTGAAAGCTGTGAAAGGAGAATCACCGGTACATTTAGTTCCTTAGCCATTATTTTCAGCTGACGTGTGATTTCTGAAACTTCTATCGCTCTGTTGTCGTAGCGTGAAGACGATGTGATAAGCTGTAGATAGTCGATAATTACAAGTCCGAGATTTTTGACACGCCTGAGCTTTGCCTTTATCTGCTGAACGGATATGCTCGCTGTGTCGTCTATATACATGGGCAGTGTGCTTAAATATCCCGCACCTGTCGCAAGGTTTACCCATTCTTCACCGCTTATGCGACCGTTACGCAGACGGTTTGAATCAACGCACGATTCAGTAGAGAGCATACGCAGGGCGAGCTGTTCGCTTGACATTTCCAGATTGAATGTAACCACATCTTTTTCTGTGCGTTTGGCGACGTTTACGGCTATATTCATTGCGAATGCAGTTTTACCCATAGCCGGACGTGCGGCAATTATAATTAGGTCTGATTTATTAAGACCCGATATAATATTATCAAGCAGTGAATAGCCTGTGCGTGCGCCTATATATTTTTCCTTGTCCGGACCGGATATTTTGCCGAGACGGTCATAAGCCTCTGTAACTGCCTCTGAAATAGGAGTAAGCCCCTTTATTTCACGACCTTGACGTATGTCATAAATCTGCTGTTCAGCCGAATCAAGAAGAACCTGTGAATCATTTTCGCCGGAGCGTATACTTTCAATTATATTTCCGGCGACTTTTGCAAGATTCCGTATAAGGTACTTTTCAGCGACTATCCGGCAGTAGCTGGAGACATTGGCAGTAGAGGGCAGAGTATTTGCTATTTCCGCAAGATAACGCCGTCCCTCTGCTGATGACTCAAATATATTCAGCTTTTCGATTTCATTCAGAATAGTTACAATATCGGGAGGGTGTCCGCCCGTGTACATTCTTATAATCACCGAAAATATCGCCTTGTGTTGTTCGCTGTAAAAGTAATCCGGCTTTACAGTTTCTATCACTTCCGGAATAACAGACGGATTAGCAATAACAGCACCTATTACCGACTGCTCTGCCTCTATACTGTGCGGAAGGTCACGGGAGGAGAAAAGCAGGTTGTTTTCGTCCATGAAGTATCACCGCTGTCAGCCTTCGTCAACTTCAATATCAATTTTTTCGGAAATACCGTTATACAGCTTTATTACTGCACTGTAAGAGCCGAAATTCTTAATATCTGTGCTTAATGTTATCTTCTTTTTGTCTACTTCAACGCCGAGCTGTTTTTTTATAGCCTCTGCAACGTTGCCCGATGTAACAGAGCCGAAAAGTTTACCGTTAGAGCCGGCTTTTGCAGTAACAGTGATTTTCTGTCCTCTGAGTTTTTCTGCTGATTCTTTAGCTGTCTGTATTTCAACGTCAATCTTGTGCTGTGCAGAGGCTTTCTGTCCTGCGAGTTCGGACATATTCTTTGTGTTTGCCTCAACAGCTAGACCTTTCGGGATAAGCATATTTCTTGCATATCCGTCAGCGACGTTTTTCACCTCGCCTTTTTTTCCTGAGCCTTTTACGTCCTGTAAAAAAATAACTTTCATTAAAAATACCGCCTTTCGTATGTGAAAAAAATATATACACCGGAAAGAATATTTATGTATTGTTTCCGGAATAATCAGTTTCGTCTATAGCCGACCTAAGTCTTTCCTTAGCCTCGTCGGCTGAAATATTCTTTATCTGGGTAGCCGCCATAGTCTGATGACCGCCACCCCCGAGTTTTTCCATTATCACCTGAACATTTACCGCTCCGTATGAGCGTGCGGAAATATTCATAGTATTGCCTGTTTTGTATATTACAAATGAAGCGTCAACTCCGGCAATGCTGAGGAGTTCGTCTGCTGCTTGAGGAGATGCAATTCTTATGTCGTCTGATTCAAAGTCTGCCACAGCTATGGCAAATCTTCCGTATATTTCGGCAGATGAGACAATCTGTGCCTTTCTTTTGTAGAGGTCTATCGTGCCGGAAAAAAGAAGTTTTACTGCTACTGTATCTGCACCGAGTTTTTTCAGAAATGCCGCCGCCTCAAAGGTTCTTGCACCTGTTCTCATGACAAAGTTTTTAGTATCAAGCATTATTCCGGAGAGCAGAGCGTCTGCATGACAGCTCGGAAGTTTTTCATCTGTCGGAAAATTGAAATACTGTATAACTTCCGTGACCATTTCTGAGGCTGACGAAGCATACGGTTCATGATGAAAAATAACAGCGTCGTCAATAAAGTTGGCACTTTTGCGGTGGTGGTCAATAACCACTACTGACTTAGCCTGTGCATATAGTTCCGGAGACTCCAGCACGTCTTTGTTGTGGGTGTCTACTATTATGAGCAGGTCACGGTCAGTTATCAGAGCGAGGGCATTTTCCGGAGATATAAAAAGTTCATTGTCGGTGCGTTCTTCGGTGAGGTCGATAAGATTAGAGGCGAGATTCTTGTTGCGGTCAACGGCAATGTGAACTTCCTTTCCGAGAAGTCTCACTGCCCCTGCCATACCGCATGAAGCCCCCACTGAATCGAGGTCGCCGAACCTGTGACCCATAAGAAATACCTTGTCCGAATTTATTATAATATCCTGTAGGGCATTGGCGAGAATACGTGTTTTAGCACGTGATTTTTTTTCCATGCCCTGCGAAACACCGCCGAAAAACTTGTAGCCGTTTTCTGTTTTTAGTACAGCTTGGTCACCGCCACGTCCGAGAGCCATATCAAGACACTGCTTGGCGATTTTTTCACTTTCGGCGAGAGATTCAGCACCTTGTCCCACGCCTATTGAAAAGGTAAGGGGGTATTTTCCGGCGATTTTTATATTTCTTGCCGAATCAAGTATGCTGAATTTTCCGGATATTATCTCATCGAGATGTCTGTTTTCTATTACCGCATAGAAAGTATTTGAACCGCTTTTACGCACAAATCCGTTAGTACTGCTCATGAAGTTTTCAATCAGCTTTTCCACCTCAACAGAAGCCTGCGACTTTTCGCTTTCTTTGGCATTCTGTAGAATTTCATCATAATTGTCAACTGTTATAACTACTACATTCGGGTGTGTTTCGTCAAATTTTCTTTTAAGTGAGGTATAGTCTGTTTCGTCATGAAAGCAGAGTATATAAAGAGAAACGTCGCTCCCTGCATATTTATCTGACGTTACACGGTATGTACTGCCGTTGAGTATGCACACACCCATACCGGCTGAAATAATGCTGTCGAGGTTTATGTCTGCCAGACTTCCGGTATCAGTGCCGTAAAGCTTATTGCCGTCGCTTATTTTTTCAGTAAATGATGTATTGCACCATATAAGCTTTTTTTCGCTGTCTACAACGGCGACAGGCTCTGTCACTGAGTTTACATATTCAGCTACTGAATTTTCGAGGTGCTTATTCATCTTTGAGATGTGCCGGACAGTATTTCCGGCAAAGAAAAGCATTTCAGTTATACACAGCAATGCAGTAAGGGCAGAAAGTATAAGGCAGACTATTCCCATAGCAGAATCATGACTGCTTAAAAGCAGTGCAGAAACTATCGCATCTGCAACAAGCAGGACAAGCAGAATCAATGAAACTGCCGGAAATTTCTTTTTCAAAATTACAGCTCCTTTCGGAAACAAATCAGATTTCCATAATAATCGGTAGTATCATGGGACTGCGTTTGGTTTTTTCGTAAATGAAGTCTGAAAGATTGTCACGCATTTTATTTTTAAGGAAATTCCATTCTCTCAGCTCTGCATAAGAGCAGTTTTTAAGAGTATTGGTGAGACATTTTTTAGCTTCTGTCATCAGTTCTTCCGATTCTCTCACATAAACGAATCCCCTTGAAATTATATCCGGTCCTGCGGAAATTTTATTTGTACTGCGTTCAAGACCTATTACTACAATAATTATGCCGTCCTGAGCGAGATGTTTTCTGTCACGGAGTACTATAGAGCCTACATCGCCCACGCCGAGACCGTCCACAAGAGTGCGTCCAGCCGGAACTTGTGATACTATGCTCATTCTGTTGCCGTCCGTCTCGATAACGTTTCCTATGCTTGCTATGAATATATTTTCTTTCGGCACGCCCATCTGCAAAGCAAGGTCGCTGTGTTTTTTGAGGTGCTTGTATTCGCCGTGTATGGGAATGAAGAACTTCGGCTTTGTGAGTGCAAGCATAAGCTTGAGTTCTTCTTGACAGGCGTGACCGGAAACGTGTACTTCATACATAGCCTCATATACTACCTCAGCACCGGATTTCATGAGTTCGTTGACTACCTTTGTCACGTATTTTTCATTGCCTGGAATGGGAGTAGCAGAAATAATAATGAAGTCCATAGGCGTGATAACAACTTTTTTGTGGTCGTTCATAGCCATTCGGGTAAGTGCTGACATAGGCTCGCCTTGACTGCCTGTTGTGATAAGAACTATATCCTCGCTGTTGTAATCGTCCATAAGTTCTATATCAATTATTATGCCATTCGGGACATCAAGGTAGCCAAGTTCTGTGGCAGTGGCTATAACGTTTACCATGCTTCTGCCGAACACCGCCACCTTACGACCGTACTTCACGGCACAGTTTATAATCTGCTGAACTCTGTGTATATTAGACGAGAATGTAGCTATTATAATTCTCTTGCCCTCAGCCTTGCGGAAAAGCTTGTCGAAAGATTCGCCGACAGTTTTTTCAGAGTGCGTATATCCGGGTCTTTCAGCGTTGGTGGATTCCGACATGAGAGCAAGCACGCCCTTGTTGCCGAGTTCGCCGAAACGTGCAAGGTCTATGATTTTTCCGTCTATTGGGGTGTAGTCTACCTTAAAGTCTCCGGTATGAACTATTACGCCGGCAGGAGTATGAATAGCCATTCCGACAGAATCCGGAATAGAGTGATTAACCTTTATGAACTCAACAGCCATACAGCCCATTTTTACGGTCTTGCGTGGCTCTACCACATTCAGCTTTACTTTTCCGTAAAGTCCCTGCTCCTTTAGCTTTCCCTCTATAAGACCTATTGTAAGGCGTGTAGCATAGACAGGCACGTTTACTTTTTTGAGCAGGTATGCAAGACCGCCGATGTGGTCTTCATGACCGTGAGTGATAACAACTCCTCTTATCTTGTCTCTGTTTCTTTCAACGTATGCGAAATCCGGAATAACAATATCAACGCCGGGCATATCGGAATCCGGAAACGACAGACCGCAGTCAAGGATAAACATATCATTGGAGCATTCAAAGACGGTCATATTTTTTCCGATTTCATTGAGACCGCCCAATGGAATAATTTTCACAGCAGCTCTTTTGTTTTCCTTTGGCTGACTGCTGTAAGTTCTGTGTCTTTTTTCTGCCGGAGTTTCAGAGTATTCCTGTGCCGGAGTTCTTTTTTTGTAGTAGCGTTTCTGATACGTTCCTTTTGCATACGGCTGTCTTGGCTTTGGTGATTTTTCTTTTTCGTTCACTATATTACCTCGCTTTCTGGTAAATGGGGGTTGGGGTGTATGTTTTCCGGAAAGATGATAAGACGGATACCCGAAAGTATCAGGCAATTTAAAAATTTCATTTAATAAATAGTTCTGAATTTTCAGCAGGTCTGAACGCTTACAGTGACTTATATTCCGGAATTTAAGATATTTAACGGCATAGAATCTGCCGGTAAAGACGTTAAGTAAAGACTTCCGGCAGACAGCCGGAAGCGGTATCAATATACTTATAATTATACAAAAATATACGACCCGTGTCAATAGCAAACAATAAACTTTTGCAGATTGACTAATATTTTTTCCAGCTGACAGAAAAAACTATCATGCGTTGCGGTGAGAGCCTATACGGCGGATTTTTTCGCTCCAGTCTGAACATATTTCAGAGGCAGTTTCAGAGGAATAAGCCTGTGCAAGCAGAGTTATACGGTTTTTTCCGCTTTGCGAGATTATTATTCTTCCGTCGTTTTCGAGTATGGTTTTTCCGCAGGGAATATTTTCAATGCTGTCTATTGAGATTTCACGCTTGGCGACGGCGAGGTGTGGCAGTGACTTTACGTTTTTTATAAATTCCTCTCTGTTGTCGGCAAGATGTATGCACATATACAGGGGATCGGTAAGAAAACGCTGTTTCGGGACTTCTGCCGGAATCTGTCTTTCCGGTGAAAAGCGTATGAGTTTGAGGGGGCTGTCTTTGCCGAGAAAGTCAACTGCATAGTGGAAGTTTTCGGGCAGATATACAGCCTGTCCCCTTACTGAGAGTTTGAGTGCATATGCAAGCATGAGTTTTTCATAGGAGATAAAGCCAGCCTGTGAGGAATAGGCATTCACACGTCTGCCGTCGTCGGAAATCTGAAATACAAGTGAATCGTCCTCTCCGGAAAAAAACTCAAGCCACAGCGAACGTACAGAGCGGTTGCCACAGCTTATTCCGGCAGGAATGGAAGAACCAGTACCGCTGAAAGTGTCGGCAAGATTATTTATATATATTTCCTTGAAAGACGTTGAAGACGTGATTTTTCCGCACTTTCCGGAAATCTCCGCTGGCGTGGCTTTCATGATGTCCGTAAGAATATCTGAAGATACTGGAAAACCGTATGCATTGAAAAAGGATATTTTAATACAGCCGTCACCGCTTATGAAGATACCGCAGTCCGCCGACAGCAGAGGAAGCCCGAACAGAAAAGAGGGCAGGTCGGTATTTTCGCAGACGTATACATCACGACCGCATTCTGAAAGTCCACAGCACATGGCATAGAGAATATGCATATTCCTAAATCCGTCACAGCCTATGCTGAATCTTCTGAAAAAGCGTGAGACAGCTCTGCCGAGTTCAGCGGTTTCGGCAGAACCTATGTTTTTATTCGGGAGAGACTCGCAGTAGCCGTCCCGAAAACTGAAATATTTGTTTTCACCTGTATAACCCATAAATATATCACTCCTTTGATTTTTCCTTTAAGTCAAGGGTCAATATTATTTATTGACGTAAAATATCCGGATTATTCTTTTTTTACTTTATTCATGAGCAGGATAAGCCCGACGAGGTTCGGAAAAGCCATAAGACCGTTGAAAATATCCGATAAAGTCCATACGGTTTTCATGGTCATGACAGCACCCATAGAGGCAAGAAATGAAAATACTATACAGAATATTCTACAGCCTTTTCCGCCCGAAAGATACCGGAAAGCCGTTTCACCGCAGTAATACCACCCTATAATAGTACAGAATGCAAACACAGCCATTGACAGTGCAAGAAAAGGCAGTGCGGACTTTCCCATGACGGCAGTAAAAGCAGTCTGCACCGTGAAATCTTCCGTTGCACACAGCACAGTAAGGGCGGTAAGCGTACAGCATATTACCGTATCAAAAAAGACCTCCGCCATGCTCCACATACCCTGTATTTCGGGATTGCCGTTTTCTGCTGAACTGTGCAGTATGGGAGAACTTCCCAGACCTGCTTCATTTGAAAATATCCCACGCCTTATTCCCGTTGATACTGCCCTTGATACAGTATATCCGGAAATCCCCCCTGCAAACTGTCTTATTCCGAGTGCTTGCCCGAATATTTCGGCGAATGCATGGGGGATATTTTTACGGAAGACAAAAAGTACCACTATACAACCTGTCATATACGCCAAAGAAACTGCCGGAAGCAAAAGCTGTGCGGTTTTGCCGATTCTGTCTGCACCACCGCTTGTCACAAGGAAAATCAGCACAAATACACTTACGGCAACCACAAACCTGTTTATATGTCCGCAAGATTCGAGACTTTCAGCGAAAGTATTAACCTGTACCATACCGCCCATACCTATGCAAGCCGTTATGCAGAATACCGCAAGCACTCCAGCAAGCACCGGACTGCCTAGCCCTTTGGCGAGGTATGCCATAGAGCCTTTTACTTCCTTTGTGCTGTATATCGCTGAAAGACTGTTTTCGGCATATACAAGAGCCATTCCGAAAAAAGCAGATACCCACATCCAGAATACAGCACCTGCTCCGCCGACCGCCACAGCAGAGGCAACCCCTGTTATATTGCCTGTTCCCATAGCCGTGCCGAGCGACATACACACTGTCCGGAACTGTTTTTTATCCGGCGGATTCTTTATGAAAAAAGGAACAATCCGGAACTGTATAAATTTCAGCCTTACAGTGTATATAACCCCTGTGGCTGTCAGCAGAAAGATAAGTCCTGCACCCCATACATGAGAGTTGATTTTTTCAAGAAAATCCGTCATAATATTGTACCTCCCGAAAATATTCACCATATAATTTTATAAAAAACGGTATACAGTAAAGGATATTTATGGTATAATAAAAATATAACTTTTTTTAAGGGAGGGTATATGAAAAATTATTCACCGGACAAAAGCTGTCTGATTACTTTAAGAATACTGATAACCTTAATATCACTGATACTTATTCTGGCAGTAAACTATTTCATTACTGTTAAAATACTTATTATACTTATAAGTACCATAATAGGAGCAGGGGCTTTTTTTCTTATGTTTGCGTATTTTCCGCTGTTCCTTAAATCTATACATTACACTGTAACAGATACCGAAATAATCAAGTCAAGCGGTGTCATAATGAGAATGCACCAGTCCGTGCATTATTCTTCTGTGCAGTACGTGAACGTCATAACAACGCCCTTTTCACAGTATACCGGACTTAACTTCATAATATTCTTTGTATATGGCGGTCAGCTCAGACTTCTTTTTCTGAACCACTCCGACGCAAAGGAAATACTCGAAAAGGTAAAAAGGAAAGGAGAATCAGAAAATTGTACCACGAACACCCACTGAGAATTTTAAGATATTCCGCTAAGAATATATGGCTTCTGATATTTCCGCTCCTGCGTGGCGTATGGACTATCCGTCTCGACGCTGACCGTTTCTATGAGTGGGTGAGGGGTGCATGGTTTGACATAGCAGTAATCGGAATAATTATTCTTTTCGGATATATAAGGTGGCATTTTTCCGGCATAGAACTGACCGACACTGAGATAGTCCGCTGGGAAGGCATTACCGCCAAAGTAAAAACCGCTATACCATATTCGAGTGTAAGTTCAGTGACGGTAGAAAAGCCCTTTTATCTCATGCCGTTGAGGGCGGTAAGGTTAAGCTGTGATACGAGTGCAGGTATGTATCGCTCGGCTGATATGCAGATTATGGTGACAGGAAAATGCTGTGAGGACTTTCTTTCAAGAGTGCCGGACGTTAACCAGAAAAACAAGCTACAGGATATTCCCGAAACAACGCCTTTGTCTGTACTGCTCTTTTCGGTGTTCTTTTCAAGCGGACTGTCCGGCACAGTATATATAGCGACTTTCTTCATGAAAGGCGGAGACATTGCACGTGATATAATAAATGTCTCTCTTGAGCGAATCACTCAGACCACCGAAAAGCTCACAGACAAACTTCTCATACACATACCGTCGGTTGCCGTACTGGTGGGAGTGTTTTTTATAGTGGCATGGCTTTTGTCCTTTGTGGTTAATTTTCTGAGGTATGCCGGTTTTGAGGTGGACGGCGACGAATACTGTCTGAAAATCTTCTGCGGACTTCTTAATCGCCGTGAGTACAGAATCACTCCTGCACATATAAACTATACCGACCTGCGACAGAATCTGATTATGAAGTTTGCCGGAGCTGTCGCCGTAAATGTAAGCTGTGCCGGATATGGTTCAGCAAAAAATCATCTTCCTGTGCTTTTTCCGGTAAAGAGGGAAAAGAGCTTAGGAAACACCCTTGAAAAGATAGGAGTTTTCAGCGGTATAAAGAATGATTTCCGACCAAAGTCAAATGGCTGGTGGCAGTACGTGTGGCAACCCGTTATAGCTTCACTGCTTATTTTTCCTGCACATATACTTATAAGAAAATTCATTCCGGAGATTTCAGAGCTTACATTCTTTCTTGCCGTCATGCTTGAAATACCTCTTTTGTGGCTGACTGCCGTAAAGATTACTGCTTTTTTTACAAGCGGTATATCGGTTTATGATGATAAGATTATGGTGAGATGTTCACGCATGACCGGATTTCATACTGTGGTTGCAGAACGTTGTAAGCTTGTGAAATTTGAGATTCAGCAGACAGTTTTTCAGAAGATAAGCGGTAAGTGCAGTGTGGTGCTGTGGTTTGGCGGTGAGGAAAGGTCGCATTTTAAGGTAAAGGCTATGCGTGTTGAGGACGTGAAAAAGATTTCTGCCATGCTCGGTTACAAGACGGATATGAGAATTTAATTATTTTATCTTGACTTTTGGTAAATTATGTAATATAATCATTTATGTAATATTTTACATATTTCGGGTGATTTTATGAATAATTTATCTAAAGCAGTCATGCTTGTGTTTTCAGCCTTTATTTTTTTCGGCTGTACAGACAAAAATGATAATGACAAAAATGAATGGGATTTTCCGGAAAGACCGCCCATATTTCTGAAAGCTAAAGAGTTAGAACCCTACAACCCTGTCACTGAAATAAAACTGACTTTTTTAGGCGACTGCACTCTTGCTACTCAGCTTGGCGATAACTCTGTTGGTACTTTCAACTGGTATGCCGAAAACTATGACAAGGAATATTTCTTTGAAAAAGTTTATCCGTATACTTCAACAGATGACTTTACAATTGCCAACTGTGAAAACGTCTTTACTGATTATGCACTTCCGGAGGCATATAAGGGCTATTATCCTGCTTTCTGGTTTCGGTCTCCAGCCAAGAACGCCGAAATATTTTCTGCCGGAAATATTGAGGTAGTAACGGTCGCAAACAATCATACTTACGATTACAATGAAGAAGGCATGAACGATACTGTCAAGGCTATCGAAGCAGTGGACGGTCTTGAATGGGGTGGAGCAGACAAGGACGTTATACTTGAAAAAGACGGCGTGAAAATCGGTCTCATATGTGATACGATGTGGGGCGACTGGGAAGTTGACAAGATAATCGAAAGAATCGAAAGGCTTGAAGAATCTACCGATATACAGGTGGTTTATTTTCACGGCGGTGAAGAAGCCTATCACACTGAAGAATACTGGAAAGTACAGGCTTGTCATGAACTCGCCAAAGCAGGTGCAGACCTTATTGTAGGTGCTCACCCTCATGTATTACAGCCAATGGAAACGTACAGGGGGGTTCATATTGTTTATTCAATAGGAAATTTCTGTTTCGGCGGTAATACATATCCGGAAAACAGAACTATTGTTTATCAAGAGACTTTTTCATTCAATAAGGATACCAAAAGAATTGTAGGCAGACAGGAAAATATTATTCCATTTTATGTCTTTACAGGCAGTACAAATAATTTCCAGCCTGCACCCATTGAAGATGAGTTCATTTCTAAACAGGTGACTGATTTCATGTACAGAAAATCAAGCTCGCTGTTTTAAAGAAAAATGAGGTGAGTTTATGGTTTGTGAAAAATGTGGTACTCAGTTGCCCGATACAGCTAAATACTGCACTGAATGCGGTGCAGATGTCAGCAACCAGTATAATATATCTCTGGACGAAAAGAAAAAAAGTTCAGAAAGTCCGGAAGTAAAAACAAACTATGCCTTTACGTCTGTTATCTTTGCGGTTACAGGAATATTTATGTCCGGCTGTATGATGGGCTGGCTTTTCGGAATGCTTGCCATAATGTTTGCGGTGCGTGCCTTGAAATACGACGAACCACACACTAAAAAGCTGTGGGTTGGCTTGGGCTTAGGTACTTTTGAACTGATTGGTTTTCTTGTCATAATTTTAATTTATGCCTTTATGTAAAATGAACAGACTAAATGCGTTTTTAACAATACCGTTGTCCGCACCTAGAACACCCACAGTGTTTGATGTCTATGACTGTTTGGCATGCTGACGGTCTTTGCTGTTGATTTTTTAACAACGCTATTAGCAGTTTTTGTGTAAAATTCCCTCTTGACATTGCCGGAAAAATATGCTACAATAATACTGTGAGCAGGCTATACAGCAGCGGAAACGTTTTTAGTTTATGAGGAAAGTCCGGGCATCATAGGGCAGGGTAGCTGTTAACGACAGCCGGAGGCGACTCCCGAAACAGTGCAACAGAAATAAACTGCCTCTTTTGAGGTGGTACGGTTACTTTCCCCGCATACGTGGGGGTGACCCTAAACTGCCTCCCCGTGAGGTGATGGTGGAAAGGTGCGGTAAGAGCGTACCAGAGTGCAGGTGACTGTACTGCTATGCAAACTTTACCCGATGCAACGTCTATTTGGAATTTCATGTCTTAACGTCTGCCCGACGGATATGAAATTATGACGGCTTGAGCCTGTCGGCAACGGCAGGTCTAGATAAATTGCTGTACTCGACAGAACCCGGCTTATCGGTCTGGTCACATTACTTCTGTAACTTCGGTTACGGAAGTTTTTTTATTTACAATTAAGAATTTTTAATTAAAAAAACTTCGTTTACGGCTATATATAGCCGTAAATCAGCAGTGCAGATGAATATTTTATAGGCACTGAAAAGGAGCGATTGCATGAAAAAATAATTAAGAATTTATAATGCATTGAATAAATCACTCTTGGCTTCTGATTAAGTCGTACAGGGCGGAGAATGTAAGGCGAATCAGCTTTATGCGGTGTACTGCAAGTGGGCGGACGAATGCAACGAGTATAAGATGCCGTCCCGAAAATTCGGCTTAGAAATAGCCAAACGCTACCAAATAAAAAGAAATAATGGAAGCTGGTATATTGGAATTTCGCTTGTCATGAGCAATTAACGGACAGATAAATGCCATTTTTTAAAACCTTATATACTTTTTCTGATTCTACACGAAAGGAATTTATAATAGTAAATTATCTGTCCGTTCAAAAGATTTTTAAACTCGATTTTTGCCGAAATATAGCCAAAAATAATACAGATACATAAAGCTTTATCTGTCCGTAAGAAAGGAGCAATGACATGAAAAATAATTAATAATTATGCATTGAATAAATCACTCTGCCGGAATTTCACTTCTGATAAGTATTTGATTTTATTTTTGCAGTGCCGATAAGTGCTTAAAGTGCAGATAAATATTTTATAGGCACTGAAAGAAGCGGTAAAATCAATTAAGAATTATAAATTATTCTGCCCCTCTGAAAAGGTGACAGATTGAAAAATTATCCGTCACCCCATATTTTTGGCTATATATCGGCAAAAACAGAGCTTTTATCAACAAAAGGTGACGGATATTTACTATTTTTATAAACCCTTTACAAAAGAATATATAATATATATATAAAATAATAAAATAAAAATAGTTTTGGAAAATGCGTCATATCCGTCACCCTAAAGACTGGAAAGTTTGATTTAAGGCTGTATTTCAGGAAAAATCAAGGTGACGGATAAATATAAATCCGTCACCTGAAAGAACATTACAATTAATAATTTAGAATGCATAATTAAGAATTTTTAATCAGTGCCGATAAGTGCCACTTTTTTGCTATTTTTCAAACCTTTTCTAAAAAAATATAAAATGTTTTTATAAAACGGCAAAAATCCCCATGTTTTTGGTTGGAAACTTAATTTTTCACTGTATTTCGGGAAAAATCAAGGCGACGGATAAATATAAATCCGTCACCCGAAATAAAATATAAAATCAATTGATAATTATAAATTGCAGAATGATAAATCCGACCGCAACCAAAGTCAGCGGAATTACTATTTTTACTGGAAACTTCTTCTTCCTTTGTACTTCCGGCATAAGCTGTGCGATATATTTTTCAGCCTCAGCCCGTGAGATTTCTGTCGGCAGTTCACGTACTTCCGGACGGAGATAAAAAACTGCCTTTTCAAAGTAAATACTGTCAGTGCGGTTTACCTCTATTATTTTTCTGTTTACGCCTTTAATCATTGATATTCCCCCTGTTTAAGTCTTCATGGGATATTATGGGAGAATATCAGCAGTTTATTCATAGATTCCTCATATAGTGAAAAAGATACTGCTGTGCTATGCCTTTTTCGGCAAAATCCGGAAAACCCTGCGGATAGTATTCTTCGAGAACTCTTTTTATCCATACGTCTACCGGAAAGGCTTCCGTCCTGTGCATACCGAAAAGCAGAACGCATTCGCTTACCTTAGCACCCACGCCCTTTATCTGTTGCAGAGCCTTTCTTGCCTCGTCAAGCGGAAGTGACTTTATTTTTTCGAGGTCTGCCGTGCCGTCGGAAACTTTCTTTACAGCGTCGCATATATACTTTGCACGGAAACCGCTCCTCAGATATTCAAGGCTCTCCGGAGTTTCAGAAAGGAGCATTTCAGCAGTCGGGAAACTTCCGTAATGTTCGCATAGCCTGTTTATAATGCCCTTTATTCGTGGAATATTGTTATTCTGTGAAATAATGAAAGATATAAGACATTCCCATGCGTCCTGCTTCAAGAGCCTTATTCCTCCGGCAAACTCACAGGCTTTTCTGAGGGTTTCGTCTTCTGAAAACTGTCTTTTAAGTTCGGAGTAGTCCGTGCCGAAATCGAAATAGTCATACCATATATCAAGGAAATCCTTTTCAGTGGTGTCATGAAAGATAAACTCGTTTTTTTCGGTCTGAGATATTTTCAAGTAAGTGTTAAGAAAATATCCCTCATACGTACACGGAAAGTCCGACTGTATTTTTTTCCAGCGGAAAGCCTGTCCGCAGTCGAGAGTATCGTCAAGTCCGAAATCTTTTTCAGATACGATGATATTATTGTTTTTTACAGAGTAGTCCATAATATATTCTCCTTTATGAAATTTATGTGAAAATGTACAGAAAAGGCTTGATTTTTCTGTAAGATTATACTAAAATATTATTATTATATTTGCGAAAGGAAGGATAATAAATATGAGTGAAATAGAAATACTCGATGATGTATTTGACAATCTCCCCGTGCTTGCAAAGCAGAATCCCGATTCCATGAAAGAAAAGGTCTCCGAGCTTTTTCTTGATTTTCTTGAGCTGTCTCACCTTTACGATTCAGCGATAGAGGTTGTAAAGACATATCTGAATATTCTTGACAGCGAGTTCAGCGTAAAATTTCAGCGAAATCCCATTCACAACATAGAGAGCCGTTTGAAGTCACCGCAGTCCATAATAGGAAAACTTCAGAAAAAAGACCTTCCGCTTACTCCGGATTCTGCACGTAAAAATCTGCTTGACATTGCCGGAATAAGAGTTACCTGCTGTTATATCAGTGATATATATGCGATAGTTGAAATGCTGTGCAGACGTGACGACTTCACGATTATAAAGCAGAAAGACTACATAAAAAGCCCCAAGCCGAGCGGTTACAGGAGCTACCACCTTATAGTCAACGTACCTGTGTACCTTTCTGCCTGCAAAAAATACGCCCCTGTTGAAATTCAGATAAGAACCATTGCTATGGACTTCTGGGCAAGCCTTGAACATCAGCTTAAATACAAGCCGTCAAGTGCGATAACTCCGGAGATTTCCGAAGAACTCAGAGAGTGTGCAGAGAGAATAGCCGAAACTGATTTGCAAATGCAGAGAATCTTTCTTGAAATAAACGACCTTGGCTGATTAAAGAAAATGACCTTTCGGGGTCATTTTTTTGTTCCGGAAAATCCCGATATAATGCTGAACACAAAGAAGACAGCAATATTTGCCGATACTATCGTTGCACCCACAGGCGTACCGCACAGCAGTGATACTATAAAGCCTGTTCCTGCACAGAATACAGATATTAAAGCCGAACAGATTATAACGCTCTTGAAACTTCTGAAAAGCCTCATTGCAGTTATCGACGGAAAAATAATCAGTGCCGATATAAGCAGTGAACCGACAAGGCTCATGGCAAGCACTATTATCATAGCAGTGATTACCGCTATAATAAGATTGTAGAGGTCGGAGTTTATGCCAGTAGCCTTTGAAAAACTCTCGTCAAATGTAACGGCGAAAATCTTATTATAGAAAAGCACAAACACACACAGCACTACCGCCGAAAGTCCTATACACAGCCATACTTCTTTTTTGTCGAGGGTGAGTATTGAAGTTGACCCGAAAAGCGTACTGCATACATCTCCGGCTACATTTGCGGACTTTGAAAATAGATTTATCAGCATATATCCTACCGCCAAAGCACCTACCGAAATCATAGCCGTTGACGCATCGCCACGTATCTTGGTGTTTCTGCCTGTTCTCAGTATAAGCACAGCCGATATTACCGTTAAGGGCAGAATAATAATCATCTGGTTGGTTATTCCGGTAACTGTAGCCACTGCCATTGCTCCGAATGCCACGTGTGAAAGTCCGTCGCCGATAAACGAGAATCTTTTCAGCACAAGCGTAACCCCCAGCAGTGACGAACACAGCGACACAAGCAGTCCCACTATAAATGCGTATCTCACTATAGGGAACTGAAAATAGTATTGTATTTTTTCAATCATTCATTCGCCCTCCGTTTCAATGAAATCCATTCCGGCTTTACTGCTGACATAGTTTTGTACAGTGCCGAAAAAGAGTTGTTTTTTGCCTATATGCAGTATATGCGAGGCGTATTTCAGTGCTGATGATATATCATGTGAGACCATTATCACAGTTATTCCGGAGCGGTTAAGTTCTGCGATAAGTTCATATAAGTCGTTTTGTGCCTTTGGGTCAAGAGCGGTTACAGGTTCGTCGAGCAGGAGCATTTCACTTGTCGCACATAAGGCACGTGCGAGAAGCACTCTCTGTTGCTGACCGCCGGAGAGTTCCCTGTAGCACCGGTCGGCGAGACTGTCAATGCGGAGCAGTTTCATATTGTCTTCCGCCAGTTTTTTTTCTGCCTTGTTATAGAAAGGTCTTAGACCGCACTTTGCGAGACAGCCGGAAAGTACAATCTCACGTACTGATGCCGGAAAGTCTCTCTGCACCGGAGTTTGCTGTGGTAGATAGCCTATTTCACGTGCAGAAAAGCCCTCCCATTTTATTTCACCGCTTATGGCAGGCTGAAGTCCAAGAAGTGCTTTTATCAGTGTGCTTTTTCCCGAACCGTTTTCACCAAGAATACAGAGATAGTCGCCGGAGTTTACCGTAAAATTGAGGTTTTCAGTTACTACGCCATCCTCATAGCCGAGAGACGCATTTTTGCATATAATTCTTTTACTCATGATAAAGCCTCTTTCAGAATGTCAAGATTTGATTTCATTATAGAAAGGTATGTTTTGCCGTCTTTTATCTGCTGGCTTGTCACAGACTGTATCGAATCAAGGCGGACGATTTTCTGATTTTTGCTTTCAGTGCCGGAGATAATAGCCTTTGCTATAGAATCGTCCGAACCCTCTATAGTGAAAACAGTATCTGTATTCAGTTCGTTTATTTTGTCGGCAAGGAAAGTTATAGTCTCAAAACTTGCTTCAGTTTCGGCACTACAACCGGAGAATACCGCATAGTAGTCAAAACCGTAATCGTCAACGAGATAGCGGAAAGGGAATCTGTCGCCGAAAATAAGGGTTTTATTTTCCACAGCAGAGAGTGTATCGGCGTATTCGCTGTTGAGACTGTCAAGCTTCCGGCAGTAATCGGACAGGTTTTTGCTGTAAAGGTCTTTGTTTTCGGGGTCAAGAGAGTATATCTGTTCAGCTATGACATTGCAGAGGATTTCAGCGTTGCCGAGAGATAACCATATATGTTCATCATATTCTGCTTCATTTTCGTGGTCATGGTCTTCTTCCTCGCCGGACTGCATACCCTCTTTTATTTCTTCTTCCTTTGCAGAATCGCCGAGACTTTCAAGCAGACTGATTGCTTTTATGTTTTTGTTCTGAGCCTGTTTCACAGCGTCTTCTGCCCATTTGTCCGACTCACCGCCGATATATATGAATAAATCGCAAGATGATATTTTAAGAATGTCGTCCATAGTGGGCTGATAGCTGTGCATATCAGAGCCGTTTGAGAGCAGATAGGTCACTTCAAAGCTTTCAGAGCCGTCAGTGATTTCACGCACCCAGTCGTATTCTGAAAAGACAGTACATACTATATTTATCTTGTCGTTTTTTTCGGGGACTTCACCGCACCCGCACAGCAGAACCATACAGCACAGTATTGCAAGAACTTTACGCATAAAAAACCTCCTTATGATAAAAAAAGCACATTGCATGATGTAATCAAAAATGAAAATGAAAATCATTCTCAGATTCAGATTATATCATATATGCAATGTACTTGTCAAGGGGTTTTGAAAATATTTATTAAACTCCGCTGTCGCCGTAGTTAGAGAGAACTCGTGCAGAGGGGTCATTTACATTACAGCCGTCCCATTCCTTGTTGGGCATCCAGAAGTCAACGACCATACCGCTCTGTTCCGGATAGTACTTTTCAAAGATTTCACGGTAGAGTAGCGATTCTTTCGTAAAGGGCTTTGCATGGGTGTATTTTTCAGAGAGGGCAGAAAATTCCTCGTCTGTATAGAAGTTTTCGGCATATTCCTTGAGGTAGTCAACCATAGAGTGTCCTACAGCGTCGGAAAATGCGGCTTTTTCACGGTAAAGAATATCATGTGGCAGATAGTCGCCCTCAAAGGCATGACGGAGCAGGTATTTGCCTTTGTTGTACTTGTTAAGTTTCATTTCGGGGTCAACTGACATTACATACTTTACAAAGTCCAAATCCCCGAAAGGCACACGGGCTTCCAGAGAGTTCACAGAAATACACCTGTCCGCACGGAGTACGTCATACATATGCAACTCTTTTACTCTTTTTACCGATTCTTTCTGAAATTCCTCAGCAGACGGTGCAAAATCGGTATACTTATAGCCGAAAAGTTCATCTGATATTTCGCCGGTGAGGAGTACACGAATGTCTGTCTGTTCGTGGATAGCCTTACAGAGCAGATACATACCCATGCTTGCACGGATAGTCGTAATATCATATGTTGCAAGTATCTTGATTACAGTATCAAGTGAACTGAGAACATCGTCCTTAGTGATGATAACTTCAGTGTGGTCGCTGTGTATGTAGTCGGCAACCTGTTTTGCATAGCGTAAATCTATAGCGTCAGTGTTCATGCCGATAGCGAAAGTCTTTATAGGCTTATCGGATTTCTGCTGTGCTATAGCACATACAAGCGACGAATCAAGACCGCCGGAAAGCAGAAAACCTACTTTAGCGTCGGCGGAAAGTCTCTTTTCAACTCCGGCAATTAGTTTATCGTGAATGTTACTGCATACTGTTTCGAGGTCGTCACGGACTGTTTTCTTTACTTCCGTGATGTCGCAGTAGCAGACAAACTCGCCGTTTTTATAGTAGTGACCTGTCGGGAAAGGCTTTATCTCGTCAACTATTCCCATGAGGTTTTTTGGTTCGCTTGCAAAGACTATGTTTCCGTTGTCGTAGCCGTAGTAAAGCGGACGTATTCCGATTGGGTCTCTTGCCACAATGAACTCGTGTGATGTGCTGTCATATATTATGCAGGCAAACTCAGCGTCGAGGGTTGCGAACATATCAACGCCCATTTCCTTGTATAAAGGCAGGAGTATTTCACAGTCGCTGTCACTCTTGAAAGTATAGCCTTTTTCGATGAGCTTTTCCCTTACCGGCAGAAAACCGTATATTTCGCCGTTGCAGACTGCATAGTTTCCGTCGAGTTCAAAGGGTTGCATACCCTCCGGAGTAAGACCCATAATAGAAAGTCTCTGAAATCCCAGTACGCCGTCTTTCAAATCAATAATACGGCAGTCGTCCGGACCTCTTGAAACGGTAGCTTCAAGACCTTTTGTTACCTTTGCCATGCCGTCTTTCTGACCGCAGTAACCCATAATTGTACACATAAAATATCCCTCTGTTTCTTTTTATATTATCCATGAATTTTTTCGTCAAATTTATTTTTTCCGCCCGCACCCGAAACGTCAAGCGGATAGTTTCCGGTAAAACACCCGTGACAGAAATTATCGCTGTCAATCAGTCTGCCGAGTTTTTCAGCCGGAAGATATGCCAGACTGTCAGCACCTATGTATTCGGCTATATCGCTGATGTTATCGTATTTACAGGCGATAAGGTTTTCTTCTGAATCAATATCTGTGCCGAAATAACAGCTATGCACGAAAGGCGGTGAAGATATACGCACGTGTACTTCCTTTGCACCGGCTTCACGCAAAAGATGTACGATTCTTGCACAGGTAGTACCTCTTACTATTGAATCGTCAATCATTATCACACGTTTCCCTTGTACTGTCTCACGTATTGCATTGAGCTTTATCCGGACTGCACTTTCACGCTGATTCTGTGACGGCTGAATAAAACTTCTGCCGATATACTTGTTTTTTATAAAACCTGTTCCGTAAGGTATACCGCTTCTGCGAGAATATCCCAGAGCTGAATCAAGTCCCGAATCGGGTACGCCTATTACTATATCTGCCTCAACAGGACTGCTTTCAGCGAGAATCTCTCCGGCTCTCATTCTTGCACGGTGTACTGATTTTCCGTCAATCACTGAATCCGGACGTGCAAAATATATATACTCAAATATGCATATGTTTTTGGATTTACGGCAGTGCGTGGTTACGGAGCGTATACCGTCCTCACTGATTACTACTATTTCGCCGGCATCTATGTCACGCATGAACTTAGCCCCCACAGAATCCAATGCACATGATTCAGATGCTACAACGTAAGCACCGTCGGGAGTTTCGCCTATACACAGCGGTCTGAAACCATTAGGGTCACGGAATGCTATCAGCTTTGTGGCGGTCATAAGTATGCACGAGTATGCACCTTTTATATGAGGTATAGCACGTTCTACTGCTTCTTCCGTCGAACTGCATGAAAGTCTTTCCCTTACTATTGAGTAAGCTATAGCCTCAGTATCGGAAGTGCCATGAAATATAGCACCGGACATTTCAAAGTCACGGCGTATTTCAGAGGCGTTTATCAGATTGCCGTTGTGTGCAAGTGCGAGATTGCCTTTTACGTGGCGTATTACAAGGGGCTGGATATTGTTGTGATTTTTACCACCTGTTGTGGAATACCTCACATGACCTACCGCCATATTGCCCTTGCCGAGCTTGTCGAGTTCTTCACGGGTGAATACTTCCGAAACAAGACCGTCGGCTTTTTTGTGGCTGAAAACTCCGTCATCGCACACGGCTATACCGCAACTTTCCTGTCCTCTGTGCTGAAGTGAGTAAAGCCCAAAGTAGACAGATGAGGCAACGTCTGTTGTTTTCTTTTCATATATTCCAAATACACCGCATTCCTCGTGCATTTCGTCAAACATAAATATTACCGCCTTTATAGATATTGTTCATTTATTTTATCAATTATTTCCAATGCAGATATAACTTTCTTTTTTCGCCTGTTCATAGCGTACTGTTCGATATAGACATGAGCCTCATCTTCCGTCATATCACGGTACTGCATGAGCATGAATTTAGCCTTGTCTATTGTACGGATTTCGTCTATTCTGCGTTCAAGCCTTACAGTTTCCTCATACAGCTTGTATGAACGGTGCATAGCTATGTCGATAATTTTTACTGTCTGATACAGGAAACTCTTATTGAAAGGTCTGCCTATTGTTATGATACCGATTTTTTCGGCACGTTCCCTGAATTTTTCAGCGTTTTCGGATTTAGCTATTAAAATGCAGTTTGAGGCGGTATTTTCTATGATGTATTCTGCAAGAGATGTGCCGTATTCGTCGGACAGCGGAGAATATATTACAGCGAGGTCGCACGGGGCGTTAGCGTCAAATATGCTTTTTGCCTGCTGTGCAGTTTCAGCGGTTCTGATATTACAGCCGAAAGCTTCACGAATAAAATCTGAGAGAGTATCGCCGGCACTTTTATTGCTTGAAATTATAAGAACGTTTTCCAAAGCAGACCCCCGTTACAGACTGTAAAAATATTTCTTATCCTCAAAAGCCTCTTTGTCGTAAGCAGATGAGTATTCTTTCCACTCGGCACGGCGTTCTGAAAGTATCAGTGAAAGAATATTTTCCGGAATGTATTTTTTCAGAAAGTCAGATTTTTCAGCCAGTTCGGAAGCCTCTGAAATGTCTGTCGGAAGTTTTTCGCCGGAGCAGGAATTTTCAGCAGGAAGTGAAAGATTATTTTCTATTCCGTCAAGAGCCGAATAAATCATAAGACCGAAAACATAGTACGGATTGCAGGCACAGTCTGATACACGGAGTACAACAGGCGACTCGCTGTCGTCCATGCGTATTAGCTGATTGTTTTCATACCTTGACCATACTATATTTCTTGGTGCGGAAAACTCACCGAGACGGCTGTATGAATTTACAGTTGAATTTGTAAAGATTGTAAACTCACGTATATATTTCATTATTCCGGCAGAGGCTTTTTCGTGCAGTTCCTTGTTATTCTGCTGAATACCGCTGTCAAATAAATCATTATCCTTGAATATATTTATGCTTATGTGCATACCGTTTCCGCAGTCATTGCGTACGGGTTTAGGCATAAAGCTTGCGTGTACTCCGTGCTGTTGTGCAACGGATTTTACGGCAGACTTGAAACTCAGAAAATTATCTGCTGACTGCAATGCAGATGCTGAATTGAAGTCTATTTCATGCTGACCGTTACCGCTTTCATGGCGTGAGGAGACAGGGTGTATGCCCATTTGTTCAAGAGTTATGCATACATCACGGCGGATATTTTCGCCCTTGTCGTCCGGTGCTATATCGCAGTAACCTGCATAGTCGTGGGGATTTTTGGTAGGCTTGCCGTTTTCGTCTGTTCTGAAAAGACAGAACTCGCACGATGTGCCGAACCGGAAACAATAACCCAGTGAGACGGCTTTTTTCATGGCGGTCTTGAGGAAGTATCTTCCGTCCCCCTCAAAGTGCGTGCCGTCGGCGTATTTTATATAGCAGAACATTCTTATTACACGTCCCTGCTGTGGTCGCCAAGGAAGTACGGTCATTGTCTGAGGGTCGGGGAAAAGAAACAAGTCCTTACCGCCTGCAACAGAAAAACCCTGTATCTTCTTTGCCGTGATTCTTGCACCATGTTCAAAGACGGCTGAGAGTTCAGAAGAAAGAATTGATATATTCTTCATCTGACCGTTTATGTCGCAGAATGTAAGCTTGACGAATTTTACATCATTTTCGTCGATATACCGGAGAATTTCATTCTGATTGTAAATCATGGCAAATCCTCCCTTTAAAGATTGGTATAGCCCATGAGCCACTCATCTACCTCTGAGGCAACGTCACGACCCTCACGGATTGCACGCACAACAAGAGACTGTCCTATATGCATATCTCCGGCAGTGAATATCTTTTCGACGTTTGTCATGTGACTGCCGACTGCTGTCTTTACGTTTGTGCGTTCATTGAGTTCAACGCCGAAAGCTTCAGCGACATAACTCTGACAGCCCAAGAATCCGGCTGCAATAAGGCAGAGTTCGCACGGTATAATCTGTTCACTGCCTGCTACTTCCTGCATGGAACGTCTTTTAGTTTCGGGGTCGGTTACTGACTTCAGCTTGACTGTCTTTATAGCGGTAAGCTTATTGTTTTCGCCCTTTATAAATTCCTTTACGGTAGTCTCATATACTCGTGGGTCGTGACCGAAAACGGCTATAGCTTCTTCCTGACCGTAGTCTGTCTTGCACACTCTGGGGTATTCGGGCCATGGATTATTTTCAGCACGGCTGTCCGGAAGTTTCGGCATCATTTCGAGCTGTGTCACGGACTTACAGCCATGTCTTACGGAAGTGCCTACACAGTCGTTTCCGGTATCGCCGCCGCCTATTATAACAACGTTCTTGTCCTTTGCGGAGATGTAATTTCCGTCTGAAAGTCCGCTGTCGAGGAGACTTTTGGTTGTAGCTTTGAGGAAGTCCACAGCGAAGTAAATTCCGTCAGCGTCACGACCGTCGGCTTTTATGTTTCGGGGATTTGACGAACCGCACGCCAGCACTACAGCGTCAAAACTTTCAGTAATATCTTTTGCAGGGATATTGTTTCCGACATCGGCGTTTGTCACGAACTGCACGCCCTCAGCCTTCATGAGTTCCACACGTCTTTCAATGACATTCTTTTCAAGTTTCATATTCGGAATGCCGTACATCAGCAGACCGCCTATTCTGTCGGAGCGTTCAAATACAGTTACGAAATGCCCTCTCTTGTTGAGAGTATCGGCAGTAGCAAGTCCGGACGGACCAGAGCCTATTACGGCTATTTTCTTACCGCTCCGGAGTTTCGGAATCTGAGGCTTTATAAGACCGTCTGCAAAGCCCTTTTCGATTATTGCGTTTTCGTTGTCTCTTACTGAAACGGGGTCGCCGTTGAGACCGCACGTACAGGCTTTTTCACAGAGTGCCGGACATACACGTGAGGTAAATTCCGGAAAGTTATTTGTCATAAGCAGACGTTCGAGAGCCTGTTCTTTCTGTCCGTGATAAAGCATATCATTCCATTCCGGAATCAGATTATTCAGCGGACAGCCCGAAATCATGCCCCTCAGCATTTTTCCATTCTGACAGAAAGGCACACCGCAGTCCATACATCTTGCCGACTGTAAACGTCTCTGCTCCTCATTCAGCGGAGTATGAAATTCATTATAGTTTTTTATTCTTTCGAGAGGGGAGACAGCAGTGCTGTCCACCCTATTGTATTCAAGAAATCCGGTAGGCTTTCCCATAGCTTATGCCTCCTTGTTGGTAATAAGATAGAATGCTTCAATCTCAGCCTGTTCACTGCTCATGCCCTTTTCTTCAAGAGCGATAGTGGCACTTTTGATTTTAGCGTAATCGTGCGGAATAATCTTTTTGAAACTCGGAATATATTCACTGAAGTTTTCAAGAATACGCTTTGCCTTTTCAGAGCCGGTAGCCTTGAAATGTTCTTCTATCATGTTTCTGAGTTCAATAATATCGTATTTTTCGGTTACTGTTTCGAGAGAGACAAGTGACTTGTTGAGTTTCATATATAAATCCCTGTCCTCATCGAGTACATAGGCAATACCGCCCGACATACCAGCACCGAAATTTTTTCCGGTCTTTCCGAGAATAACAGCCCGACCGCCTGTCATGTATTCACAGCCGTGGTCGCCTACACCCTCGCACACTGCCACAGCTCCGGAGTTACGCACACAGAAACGCTCTCCTGCTATGCCGTTTATAAATGCCTTGCCGGAAGTAGCACCATACAGTGCAACGTTTCCTGCTATGATATTTTCCTCTGCCTTAAATCCTGCTTTTTCGGGTGGACAGAGTATCAGCTTACCGCCGGAAAGACCCTTGCCGAAATAGTCGTTGCTGTCGCCGTGGAGTTCAAGCGTGAGACCTTTCGGAATGAAAGCACCGAAACTCTGTCCGCCACTGCCGTGACATTTTATTGTGAAAGTATCGTCATCAAGGGCATTGTCGCCGTAACGTCTTGTTATTTCAGCACCGAAAAGCGTACCTAATGCACGGTCGGTATTTATTACATCAATGTCAATGGATTTCTTAGTTTTGTTCTTGAGAGCAGAGCCGAGTTTTTTCATGATAACTTTCTTGTCTACTGTCTCGTTAAGTTTGAAGTCGTATATATCAGACGGACTGAAAGACTGTTTTTCGCCGTTGTGTACATTGCAGAGAATATTGGAGAAATCAATCTTCTGACCGTCGGGAATATCTTTCTGACGGAGCAGGTCGGTGCGTCCCACGAGTTCGTCAACAGTGCGTATGCCGAGTTTAGCCATATACTCACGGAGTTCCTGAGCGACAAAGTGCATGAAGTTGACTATATACTCCGGCTTGCCCTGAAAACGCTTTCTGAGTTCGGGATTCTGTGTGGCAATACCCATAGGGCAGGTATCGAGGTTGCAGACCCTCATCATTACGCAACCCATAGTTACAAGCGGAGCGGTAGCAAAACCAAACTCCTCAGCACCAAGCAGACAGGCAACAAGCACGTCACGACCTGTCATAAGCTTGCCATCGGTCTCGATAACTACACGTGAGCGGAGACCATTCATTATTAAAGTCTGGTGAGCCTCTGCTAAACCGAGTTCCCACGGCAGACCGGCGTTGTAGATTGAGCTTTTCGGAGCTGCACCTGTACCGCCGTCATAACCGGAAATAAGTATTACCTGTGCGCCTGCTTTTGCAACACCAGCGGCTACAGTTCCCACACCAGCTTCCGAAACAAGCTTTACTGAGATACGGGCATTTTCGTTGGCATTTTTGAGGTCATAAATAAGCTGTGCGAGGTCTTCAATTGAGTATATATCGTGGTGCGGAGGTGGTGAAATAAGTCCCACGCCTGCGGTAGAATGACGTGTCTTGGCAATCCACGGGTATACCTTGCCGGACGGCAGATGTCCGCCCTCACCGGGTTTAGCACCCTGTGCCATTTTTATCTGTATTTCCTTTGCTGAAACAAGATACTCGCTTGTTACTCCGAAACGTCCGGAAGCCACCTGTTTTATAGCTGAACATCTGTCGGATTTGAGACGTTCCGGACTTTCACCGCCCTCGCCGGAATTTGACTTACCGCCTATGCGGTTCATAGCCACTGCCATGCATTCGTGAGCTTCCTGTGAGATAGAGCCATACGACATAGCACCGGTCTTGAAACGATGACATATACTCTCAACGCTCTCTACCTCGTCAATCGGAATACCGCCGTTTTCGTCGAAATTGAAATCAAGCAGACTGCGTAAAGTGAGGTTATTGTCTTCACGGTTTATGCAGTCGGAATATTCCTTGAAAGTCTGATAGTTTCCTGTGCGTGTAGCCTCTTGGAGCAGGTGGATAGTTTCCGGAGTATAGAGGTGGTCGCTCTTACCGCTGCGGAGCTTGTGACTGCCGGCACTTTCAAGACTGCTGTTAACAGAAAGTCCGAGCGGGTCGAATGCTTTATTATGGAGCGATTCAGTCTGACTGCTTATATCATCAAGTGTGATACCGCCTATACGGCTGACAGTACCCTTGAAATATTTTTCAGTTACCTCATGGGATATGCCGACAGCCTCAAAGAGCTTTGAACCCTGATAGGACTGTATAGTAGATATGCCCATTTTTGAGGCAATTTTTACTATGCCGTGAAGTACAGCGTTGTTGTAGTCTGTTTCTGCCGCATAGAAGTCCTTGTCAAGCATATTGGTGTTTATGAGGTCACGGATAGTTTCCTGTGCAAGATAAGGATTGACGGCACAAGCACCATAACCGAGCAGTGTAGCAAAGTGATGTACTTCTCTTGGCTCTGCACTTTCAAGAATCATAGCCACAGCAGTACGCTTTTTGGTTGATACAAGGTGTTGCTGTAATGCCGATACGGCGAGCAGTGACGGTATAGGAGTGTGATATTCGTCAACGTCTCTGTCCGAAAGAATGAGTATATTAGCGCCGTCACGGTAAGCCTTGTCTGCCTCAATGAAAAGCCTTTCTATAGCACGTTCAAGGGGAGTACCCATATAGTAAGTAATCGGTATGACTGCTGTCTTCAGACCCTTTACTTTCATGTTTTTGATTTTGAGCATATCAGTGCTTGTGAGTATTGGATTTTCTATTTTCAGAACGTGGCAGTTTTCGGGTTTTTCTTCGAGAATATTTCCGTCCTCGCCTATATAAACGCTTGTATCGGTTACGATTTCCTCACGGATAGCGTCAAAAGGCGGGTTTGTTACCTGTGCGAAAAGCTGTCTGAAATAATTAAAGAGGGGTATGTTTTCGCTGTCAAGAGGCGGTAACGGCACGTCTGAACCCATAGAGGCGATAGGCTCTGAACCTGTCTCAGCCATAGGCAGAATGCTTGTTCTGATATTCTCGTATGAGTAGCCGAAAGCCTTCTGGAGCTTTATAAGTTCGTCGTGGGTGTATGTGCGGACGTTCTTGTTAGGTATATGTAAATCGTGAAGACGTACAAGATTTGAATCGAGCCATTCGCCGTAGGGCTGTTTGGAAGCATAGAAACTCTTTATCTCGTTGTCATCAATAAGTCTGCCCTGTTTTGTGTCGGCGAGGAGCATTTTTCCGGGACGAAGACGGTCTTTCTTTATGATTTTTTCCGGCGGAATGTCTATACAGCCTGTTTCAGATGAGAGAATAAGGAATCCGTCGTTTGTGATGACATATCTTGACGGACGGAGACCGTTTCTGTCGAGTACAGCACCCATAATATCGCCGTCTGAAAAGAGTATAGAGGCAGGACCGTCCCATGGTTCCATCATGGTGGCATAGTACTGGTAAAAATCATACTTTTCCTTTGAGATAGTGCGGTTGTTTTTCCAAGGCTCTGGAATTGTTATCATCACAGCAAGCGGTAAGGGCATACCGGACATTACCATAAATTCAAGGGCATTGTCAAGCCTTGCTGAATCCGAACCCTCAATATTGATAGCCGGAAGTATCTTGTGCATATCTTCTCTGAGTGCCTCGCATGACATAGTTTCCTCACGTGCAAGCATTTTGTCGGCGTTGCCGGTGATAGTATTTATTTCGCCGTTATGGACGATAAAGCGGTTTGGGTGGGCTTTCTGCCATGACGGATTTGTATTGGTGGAAAAACGTGAGTGTACCATTGCTATAGCTGATGTGAATTTATCGTCCTGCAAATCACAGTAGAACTTTCTTAACTCGTCAACAAGGAACATACCTTTATATACAATAGTACGGCTTGAAAGAGATACTACATACGTATTCTCATTGGACTGCTCAAAGATACGTCTTGCAACAAAAAGTTTCCTGTCAAAGTCAAGACCCTTTGCACAGTCCTGCGGTTTCTTTACAAAGCCCTGCATGATATACGGCATACTGTCAACGGCTTTCTGTCCGAGAACAGACGGCACTGACGGCACATCACGCCAGCCGAGGAAATCCATGCCGTTTCTTTTGATGATAATCTCAAACATTTTCTTTGCCTGATTGCGTTTGAGTTCGTTCTGAGGGAAGAAGAACATTCCCACGCCGTAATCTCCTGCCTCGCCTATATCAAAGCTGATTTCAGACTTAAAGAAGTCATGTGGTATCTGCACGAGAATGCCCACGCCGTCGCCTGTTTTTCCCTCTGCGTCCTTGCCTGCACGGTGTTCGAGCTTTTCGACGATTTCAAGAGCGTTTTCAACGACAATACGGGATTTTATACCCTTTATATTTACTACTGCACCTATACCGCAGTTGTCGTGTTCAAACTTCGGGCTGTAAAGTCCCTGCTGAGAGAACGGAGATTCTGTTCTGAAGTTATCCATAATGTTTCACGCCTTTCCGGAGGGTTCGCCATTGAACCGACCTCAAAATAAAAAAGAACGTCCGTACAGGCATAGTTAACCTGTAATGAACGTCCTTGTCCTTAATAATATAGTAGCACGAACAGTGCAGAAAGTCAAGAGGGATTTCAGAAAATATGAAAGTTTTGTGAAAAAAGGCTTTTTATTTTTGGGTTAGTACGTGCAAATATGTTTAAACTGCTGAAAGTGACAAAAACCTATTGACAAAAAGCAATTTTGGGTATATACTGTCATTGTGAACAGCAAAGGGGCTGAAGACGTGGATAACTGTCTTTAGCTTTCTTTTTTGTTGTTTGTATAATTTCCATACACAATGGGGTGTATGATGTCCTGTATATCGGGGTATCGTACACCCTTTTGTAATTCTAACTGGAGGTAGTAACAATGACAGAATCAGTTGAAAAAATTATCGAACAAGTGACAGAAAAAACCAACGGCAGTGTATTCGGCGTGTGGTTTCTGATTGCTGTCTCGCTCGTATTCTTCATGCAGGCGGGATTCGCAATGGTAGAAACAGGATTCACAAGGGCAAAGAACGCCGGAAATATCATCATGAAGAACCTTATGGACTTCTGTATAGGTACGGTTGTATTTATACTTATCGGTTTCGGATTGCTTCTTGGTGAGGACGTATGCGGTCTTATCGGCAAACCCGGATTTGACATCTTCACATCATACGACAACTTTGACTTCTCCAACTTCGTATTTAACCTTGTATTCTGTGCAACCACAGCTACAATCGTTTCCGGAGCTATGGCAGAGAGAACAAAATTCATTTCATACTGTATCTACTCCGGCATTATAAGTGCTTTGGTTTATCCGATAGAGGCACACTGGATTTGGAACAGCGACGGCTGGCTTTATCAGCTCGGATTCCACGATATTTCCGGTTCATGTGCAATCCATATGGTAGGCGGTATCTCAGCACTTGTTGGTGCAAGTATTCTCGGTCCACGTATCGGCAAATTCACAAAGACAGAAGACGGCAAAATAAAAGTAAACGCTATACCTGGACATAACCTCACAATCGGTGCATTGGGCGTATTTATTCTTTGGTTTGGCTGGTACGGATTCAACCCTGCCGCATCACAGTCAGTAGAGATGTTAGGCTCTATCTTCCTTACAACAACAATCGCTCCGGCAATCGCAACAGTTACCTGTATGGTATTCACATGGCTGAAATACGGCAAACCCGACGTTTCAATGTGTCTTAACGCCTCACTTGCCGGACTGGTAGGCATTACAGCAGGCTGTGACGTACTCGACGCTTTCGGTGCTATATGCGTGGGCATTGTTTCCGGATTCCTTGTATGCTTCGGCGTATGGTTCTGTGATTACGTACTCCACGTTGACGACCCTGTAGGTGCGGTAGCCGTACATATGATGAATGGTCTTTGGGGTACTATAGCAGTAGGACTTTTCGCAACAGACAAAGCCCCCGGTTTTGCAATCGCACAGGACGGCGGTGCAAGCGGTATCTGTAACACAGGTCTTTTCTACGGCGGTGGCTTTGAACTCCTCGGTAAACAGTTACTCGGTATTCTTGCAGTAGGTGCATGGACAGCAGTTACAATGTTCTGTGTATTCCAGATAATCAAACACACAATTGGTCTTAGGGCTACAAAACAGGAAGAAATACTCGGTCTTGACATTACAGAACATGGTCTCGTATCTTCCTATGCAGACTTTGCACCGGCTATGAGTGAGGCAATGCTCGGCTACACTGAGAGCGACGCA
Source organism: Ruminococcus flavefaciens (assembly GCA_023667045.1). Lineage (GTDB taxonomy): Bacteria > Bacillota > Clostridia > Oscillospirales > Ruminococcaceae > Ruminococcus > Ruminococcus flavefaciens_AC. The sequence continues at coordinate 66,259 of JAMPAU010000005.1, forward strand.
AAGAGCGTTACACAGGTATCAGTAGAAAAAGCCGTAGAGGTTGAGAGCTATGTAGCACCTTCTCTGGACGGCGAACACCCAAAGATGACAAAAATTGTGGCAGTATTCAAACAGCAGAAATTACAGGACTTCATTTCAGCTATGGAAAAAATCGGCGTAACCGGTATAACAGTAACGCACGTTCTCGGCTGTGGCACACAGAAAGGTCAGACAGAGTACTACCGTGGTGCTAAAATTGAAGTTAACCTGCTCCCGAAAGTAAAAGCAGAAATCGCTGTATGTGCAGTGCCTGTAAACAAAGTTATTGATTCAGCACGTTCTGCACTCTATACCGGACATATCGGAGACGGCAAACTCTTTATCTATGACATCGAAAACGTTATCAAAGTGCGTACAGGTGCTACAGGTCTTGAAGCACTCAGAGACGAAGAGGAATAAGAGACATGAAGTATATATTTGTAACAGGCGGTGTGGTTTCCGGTCTCGGCAAGGGCATAACGGCTGCCTCACTCGGAAGACTTCTCAAACAGCGTGGCTATAAGGTCACTATACAGAAATTCGACCCGTATATAAATGTAGACCCCGGCACTATGTCGCCGTATCAGCACGGTGAGGTTTTCGTGACGGACGACGGTGCAGAGGCAGACCTTGACTTAGGTCACTATGAAAGATTCGTTGACGAGAATCTTTCGGTAAACTCAAACGTAACAACCGGTAAAATCTACTGGAATGTAATACAGAAAGAAAGACATGGGGATTACCTCGGCGGTACTGTACAGGTGATTCCCCACATCACCAACGAAATAAAGGACAAAGTTTACAGTGCAGGCAGAGACGCTAACGCCGATATTGTCATTACCGAAATAGGCGGTACTGTCGGCGACATAGAGTCAACGCCTTTCCTTGAAGCAATAAGACAGGTAGGCACTGAGCAGGGCAGAAACAACGTCGCATACATACACGTTACACTCGTGCCTTATATAGCAGGTTCGGAAGAACTCAAATCAAAACCCACACAGCACTCCACGAAAGAGTTATTATCAATAGGCATACAGCCGGATATAATAGTACTCCGCAGTGAAAGACGTGTGCCAGAAGATATGCGTGACAAGATAGCACTCTTCTGCAATATACGCAAAGAGGACGTTATTCAGAATTTAACTGCTCCGTCTCTGTATGAAGTTCCGCTGTGGCTGGAAGAAGAGGGCTTGGCTGAATCTGTATGTCATCATCTCGGCATTGAGGACAGAAAACCCGACCTCACCGAATGGACCGAAATGGTTCGCCGTGCAGAAAACGCCCACAGGAAAGTAACTATTGCACTTGTCGGAAAGTATGTCATGCTCCACGACGCATACTTGTCAGTGGCTGAGGCTTTACGGCACAGCGGTATAGTAAACGATGCTACTGTTGAGATAAAGTGGGTCAATTCGGAGGAAGTAACCCGTGAAAATGCACCGGAAATCTTTGCAGGGTGCGGAGGTATAATAGTTCCGGGCGGATTCGGACACAGAGGTATTGAAGGCATGATAGAATCTATACGCTATGCCCGTGAGAATAATATAGCGTTCTTCGGAATATGTCTTGGAATGCAGATGGCAGTAGTTGAGTTTGCAAGAAACGTCATGGGCATTGCAGACGCTGATTCTTCGGAGTTTTCCGACACTGCAAACCCCGTTATAGACATCATGGAAAATCAGAAAAACGTCTCTCAGAAAGGCGGTACAATGCGTTTGGGACTTTATCCTTGCAGACTTGCGGAGGATTCGGCAAGCAGAAAGATTTACGGCGACGAATTAATCTATGAAAGACACCGTCACCGCTGGGAGTTCAATAATGCATACCGTACGTCTGCTGTTGAGAGTGGTCTGAAGATAGCAGGAGTTTCACCGGACGAAAGACTTGTTGAGATAGTTGAGCTTCCTCAGCATAAATGGTTTGTGGGTGTGCAGTTTCACCCAGAGTTTAAATCAAGACCAAATAAACCGCATAAGCTTTTTGCGGATTTCATAAAAGCGTCAATTAATTAAGGAGGTTATTATTATGGAAAAGGTACAGGATTATTTCGGCAGTATGGTATTTGACGAAAGAGTAATGAAAGGTGTTCTTTCAGAAAAGGTTTACAAGTCGCTCAAAAGAACTATCGACAGGGGAGTACCGCTCGATATTACGGTTGCTAATGCAGTAGCTTCAGCTATGAAAGACTGGGCAGTTGAAAAGGGTGCTACTCACTATACACACTGGTTTCAGCCGGAAACAGGCGTAACCGCTGAAAAGCACGACAGCTTTATAAATCCCGCTCCGGACGGTCGTGTAATCATGGAGTTTTCCGGCAAGGAACTCGTTAAGGGCGAGCCCGACGCTTCTTCATTCCCGTCCGGCGGTCTGCGTGCTACCTTTGAGGCAAGAGGCTATACCGCTTGGGACCCTACTTCCTATGCATTCATCAAGGACGGCACACTGTATATCCCGACTGCTTTCTGTTCATATACCGGCGAGGCTCTCGACAAGAAAGTACCTCTGCTTCGTTCAATGGACGCTCTCAACGTTCAGGCTCTCAGAATCTTAAAGCTTTTCGGCAAAGATGACGTACGCTGTGTAAAGACCTCTGTAGGTCCGGAGCAGGAATATTTCCTTATCCCGAAAGAACTCTATGAGCAGAGAAAAGACCTCATCATGACAGGACGTACTCTTTTCGGGGCTATGCCACCTAAGGGACAGGAAATGGAAGACCATTACTTTGGCTCTATCAAGCCGAGAGTTGCCGAATACATGGCAGACCTTGACAAAGAACTCTGGAAACTCGGTATTCTCGCTAAGACTAAACACAATGAGGTTGCTCCGGCACAGCATGAGCTTGCTCCTATCTACAGAACTACAAATATAGCTGCCGACAACAACCAGCTCACTATGGAAGTTATGCAGAAAGTGGCTCAGAAGCATGGTCTTGTTTGTCTGCTCCATGAAAAGCCCTTTGCAGGCGTTAATGGTTCTGGCAAGCACAATAACTGGTCTATTGCTACCGATACAGGCGTTAATCTCCTCACTCCCGGTGAAACTCCTTATGAAAACGCACAGTTTCTTTTATTCCTTTCAGCAGTAATCAAGGCTGTTGATGACTATCAGGATTTGCTCCGTCTCTCCGTTGCAACAGCAGGAAACGACCACAGACTTGGAGCAAATGAAGCACCTCCGGCTATCATTTCTATCTTCTTGGGCGATGAACTCTCCGGCGTTCTTGAAGCTATCGAAAAAGACGTACCGTACGATGCAGGACAGAAGCAGACTATGCAGTTAGGCGTTGGCGTTCTTCCGGAGTTCAATAAGGATACTACCGACCGCAACAGAACTTCACCTTTTGCATTTACTGGTAATAAATTTGAATTCCGTATGCTTGGTTCTTCAAACAGTATTTCGTGTGCTAATATTCATCTCAACGGTGCAGTGGCAGAAGTATTAAAGCAGTTTGCGGATATTCTCGAAAAGGCTGACGACTTCAACGCTACTCTCCACGACCTCATCAGAGATACTATAAAAGCTCACAAGAGAATCGTCTTCAACGGCAACGGCTATGACGACAGCTGGATTGCAGAGGCTGAAAAGAGAGGTCTCTCAAATCTCAAGACTACAGCAGACGCTATGCCTAAGCTCCTTGACGAGAAAAACGTTGAAATGCTTACTTCTCACGGTATTTTCACTGAAAGCGAACTGCATTCAAGATGTGACATCATGCTTGAAAACTACACTAAGACCGTAAACATAGAGGCTATGACTATGATTGACATGGCAAGAAAACAGATACTCCCTGCTCTTTCTAAGTTTACCGGAGACCTTTCCGCTAACCTCATGTCAAAGTCAGAGTTCGGCGTATCAAAGTATGAGAAGTGCGTTGTAAGCACTGTATGCGGTCTTATGGACGATATATGCGAAGCTGTACAGGCTCTTGAAAAGGCAGTCGAGGAACTTAAAGGCATTGAGACAGCTATTGAGGCATCAGCTTTTGTGCGTGATGAAATTCTTCCGAAAATGGACGCTCTCCGTAAACCTGCCGACGAGGCTGAACAGCTTACCGGCGAAGAGTACTGGCCTTTCCCGACTTATGACAAGCTCCTTTTTGGTGTAAGATAATCTGATAAATGAAAAATTCCCTGCACAAGTGTGGGGAATTTTTTGTATATTGACAAATTCTGTGAAAAATACTATAATAGGATTTACTGATACAGATTACTGAAACGGAGGATAATTTATGAAATTCGGACTTGTTATGGAAGGCGGTGCTATGCGTGGTATGTTTACCGCAGGAGTTACCGATGTTTTTATGGAAGCTGGCATAGAGTTTGACGGTGCTGTCGGAGTTTCGGCAGGGGCGGCATTTGGCTGTAACTATAAATCAAATCAACCCGGACGTGTGATACGCTATAATTCAAGATTCTGCAACGACAAGCGTTTTTGCAGTGTATGGTCTCTTATCCGCACAGGTGATATTTTCGGGGCTGATTTCTGCTATCATGAGATTCCCGACAAGCTCGATGTTTTCGACCGTGAGACTTTCAGCAGGTCGCCTATGGAGTTTTACATTGTCTGCACCGACGCTGAAACAGGCAAGCCCATATATCACAGAATGGCAAAGGCAGACTATACCGAAATGGAATGGCTCAGAGGGTCAGCCTCTATGCCTTTGGTCTCAAGAGTGGTGGAAGTAGGCGGAAGAAAACTCCTCGACGGCGGTATATCCGATTCAATACCGCTGAAGTTCATGGAAAAATCCGGCTATAATAAGAATATAGTTATACTCACACAGCCGAGGGATTACGTTAAAAAGCCAAGCAGTATGGCGAAAAATTTTAAGTTTATGCTGAGAAAATACCCTAATCTCATCAACGCCATGAACAACCGTCACAAGATGTACAATGCTGAACTTAACTATATCCGAAAGTCCGAGCAGACAGGAAAGGCTTTTGTCGTAGCACCGCCCGAAAAACTGCCCGTCGGTCATATAGAGCATAATCCGGACGTACTCCGTGAGGTTTACCGCATAGGCAGGAATACCGCAAACGAGTGCCTTGACAGGCTTGTAAGCTTTATGAATAATAAATAAACAAAAAAATCCGGCAGACTTTTTAAATCTGCCGGACGTTTTTTATTTGAGTTCTTTTTTGATAGCTTCAAGGAGTTCGTCATAAGTTTCAAAAGCAGGGAGCTGAGGGTAGTCAGCTTTTATCTTGTCGGTGCTTCTGAAAAGGAAACCAGCCTTGCTGTTAAGAATCATGCCCAAATCATTGTAGCTGTCACCGCTTGCGATAGTCTCGTAGCCGATAGACTGGAGAGCCTTGACGGTAGTCAGCTTGGACTGCTCACAACGCATCTTGAATCCGGTAATCTCGCCGTTTTCAGCCACTTCAAGAGAGTTGCAGAAGATAGTAGGCATACCGAGTTTTTTCATGAGGGGAGCGGCAAACTGTGTGAATGTATCGCTGATGATGATAACTTGACAGAGTGAGCGGAGTTCGTCAAGGAACTCTTTAGCACCGGGCATAGGGTCAATTTTTGCGATAGTTTCTTGAATTTCTTTCAGTCCAAGACTATGTTCTTTGAGAACGCCTAAACGCCACGTCATGAGTTTATCGTAATCGGGTTCATCACGGGTAGTTTTTTTAAGTTCGGGGATACCGCTTGCTTCTGCAAAAGCAATCCAGATTTCCGGCACGAGTACGCCCTCAAGGTCTAAACAAGTGATGTACATAGTAAAACCTCCGTTTTATTTTATCGGGGAAAATTTCCCATAAATAATTATACTACAGAATCCGGAATTTGTAAAGCACTTTTTTTGATTCATTCTTGATTAATCAAGCCAGCACCTATAGTGATTTGAGCCGTCGGCGATGAGTCTGATTTTGCGTATGCCGTTTGATTCAGTAAGATTGAATTTTTCAGCCACCCATTTTTTCAGTACGTCCTGCGGTATGTGCGGAGAATGATATACAAAAGCCTTTGTGTTTCTGATTTCAATGCGACCTCTCGGGTAGAAGTCAAAAGGCTTTCCGGCTGTTATTTTTTTCGGGAGACTTTCCCATAGCTTTTTGTGGTTGTAGTCGGGGGCGTTCTTTGCAGACACCTCAGAGGGAATTTCATATTCTGTCAGACCGTTTTTGTCGCAAGGTATGCGGAAGTACAGACCCGAATCATATATTCTGTCAATGTCTTTTATCCAGAAAATCCCCCTGTAAAGCTGTGAACTTTCAAGTATGTCTTTGTTTTCTGATAACTCATCATAGTCAGAGCGGAGCAGGTCGGGGGATTTATTTTTCATGCAGTCGCTCCTTTCAGTAAATTTTAATTGCCTGTTGCAAAGGAAATCCCGATGTAATTCTTAATTGCCATGCTTTTTCAGTTAGGGTGATATATAAAATTTACAAGGGGCAGATTAAGAAGCAGAGAGCCAGCCCTGCATATGCAGGAAAAATTTTTAATTATAACCGCCTGTCTCAGGGTCACCCCCGCGTGTGCGGGGAAATACTTCTGCGTTTCTGCCCCATACGAGTATAGCACAAAGCCATGTGTTTGTCAAGGTTTTCAAAAGATTTTACTTTATATAATAGCCTGTCTCATAAGTACCATATCGAAAGAATCAACAGAATTATCGCCGGTAAGGTCTGCTATGGAATACTGCTTTTCTGTGAGACTGCCCGAACCAAGTATATATTTTTCGAGGAGTACCATATCAGCAACGTTTACTTTGCCGTCGCTGTTAATATCGCCCTTGAGAGCCGAGCCGAGAACTTCCGCCACAGTAAGCACAGGGATTACAGCGGTCACATCGTTTGCTGTCACGGTTACAAAATAACTTCCTTTTTCAGATACTTCATATTCCGGAGAGGTTGCACCGTCTATGGCTTTTCTGTCAAGATACCACTGATATGAGGCATTGTCAGCGAAGACTTCCGGTTTAGCTGTGTATGTTTCGCCCTCTGTAAGCCTTATCTCATACGGGGCTGAATATACAGGGAACTTTGACAACACAGTATATTCACCGCTTTTTGCCTCACCGCAGTTAGACCAACCATCAGCCTCGTCCTGTACGAATATACGCACTGATTTCAGATTAGTGCCTGCCTGTACACCCATAACGTCGCCGAATGCTATTTTCCATTCTGCTATATTGCCGTTGACTTTGAGGGTTATGTCTTTATAGTCGCCGTGATTATAGTAAATCCAACCTGCCGACTGCCTGTAATACCAGTATGATTCGCCGTTGTCAGCATTTTCAACACGGATATTCCATACCGGCTTTTCGGCATTGTGCTGGAAGTCCGCCATGATGTAGAGATACTTGTCATCGGCATTGAGGTATATTTTGTTTCCGCCGTTTTCAGCAATGAGCATATCGTCTGTCCATTCGTAAGGCGAGGTGATGAGACCGTCTGCTGTGGTGTGACCGTTTATGGTATACATTCTGCCGGAGTTTTCGTCGGGCTGAGTGCCTGTCTGATAGAAAGCATTGTCAGAGCCTTTTGTATCGTTTTCCTCAACCGTGAAACTTCCTATGTAGTTAGCACCTAATGAAGCGTCCCATATATCCTCATTGGCAAACTGCACTGAGCGTAAATTAAGCTGGTCTACTGTATTGTCGCCCATAGAGATTTTGAGGTAAGCGTTCCAGTCGCCTGTAGGTATGCTGTCGGGGAGTTTAAGGCTTACGATTTCGCCGTTTGAGGTGCATGAGTACCATTCGTTAGGGTTAACGTCAATGGGGGTGCGTATAAAACTTCCGTTCTGTTCAAGGATTATTTCGGCTTTTGTTTCCGGAATGGGATTAGCAAAGCCGGTATTGTCCACGCTGAAATGCACTTCTACTGTATCGCCCTGCTTTATATTTTCAGAATCCCCGAATCCCGAATGCCTAAGTACAAACCTGTAGCCTAAGTGGTCTCTGATAAACTGGAAGACATTCTGACCGTAGTATGCAGAGTTGTCAATTTCGCCCATATCGTACTGTTCGCCGTAAGTATAATCCTTATATAACTGGAATATATTACCGTTTATGTAGCTGAGGTGGGTCTTGTACATTTCGGGTATGGCGTTTTCCGGAAGATACGTATCGTATTTTTTAGCCCAGTCGAGATTGCCGGAAAACTCACCGCCGTAGTATGAGGTAATAGTTTGTTTTGAGAGCCAGTCTGTTTCAATCTGACGGTTTGCGAAAGTTCCCAAATCCGAATCACTGCCCATGTAGCCGTCATTGTACAGACCTACACGGAGTTCCTCTCCGGTAGCCTCATAGTCAGCAAGGTCTTTTCTTTCAATGCCTACCCACTTTGCGAAAATATCCGGAGTACGCACAGTTACCGGAATAGGCGACGGCACGCAGTCAAGCATAGCGTCCAGAAGCTCTGCCTTTTCCTCGACGGAAGTATATTTACCGCCGTGCTGTTCGCCCCACTTTCCTACAAAACCGCTTTCGACGTAAGCTATAATATCCTTGTATTCCTCTAATATACCGCTGTTCTTTATCTGCCGTATGTGGTCGAGGACTTTATCAAAGGTAGCAGGTTCGGGCTTGTCTTTGCCGTTAGCGTCATAGCGGAAACGCAGGGCAATTGTGCAACCGTTTTTACGGCAGTTCTCGAAAGTAGTACGCCAAGAGGTGAAGAAAGTTTCGTCGAGGTCGTAGTCAACGCCGTCGGTGTACGTGCCGTCGTCGGCGGTAGTGCCGTTAGCACCGGAAGAAAAAGCCCCTATGTCGATAAAGAAAAGGACAAGACTGCCTGTAGGGTTGTACGTCGGGGTGGAGTTAGGTTTGCAGTTAGCCCATACGGTAGAGGTATAGCCCATAGCCGGATTTTCTATAGTGCCGACTTTTTCCGTGTAGGATATGGTTCTTTTTTGGGTTTCACTGGTGTCTGCCTTTGCAGGAATGCTTGTCATACCGGCAAGAAGTACCGGTACTGTCATAAGTGATAAAAATTTTTTCATTTTTACTCTCCTTTATATAATAATATACAACCATTATACCATACGTGAAAGCAAATTACAAGAATTTTTTTCTTGACATTCCGGAAAATCTGTGCTACAATATAAAATACATACGTTGAAGATGTGTAAGTAGTCAGTAGAGAGAGGTTTTCAGAGAGTACCGCACCACCGGCTGAAAGTGCGGACAACAGCTTTACCGGCGAATTTCAGCATGGGAGTATTCCGTGAAAATCTTTATGAGTTAAGCGGAGTGTAAGCGTTCACGCCATAACGCTGAAGAGTGCAGGGGAGCAGGTCTCCTCTGAATATGGGTGGTACCACGGGTCTGTCATGCTCGCCCCATACTTATGGGGACGGGTATTTTTTTGTCCCCGAAATATCATGAAAGGAAAAAATATATGTCAGAAAAAATTAGTGAAATCAAACAGGCTTTTTCTGAAAAGCTTGGAAGTGCCGTAACTGCTCAGGCACTCGAAGAAATACGCATTGAGTTTCTCGGAAAAAAAGGCTCTGTTACCGGTCTGATGAAGACCATGAAAGACCTCTCCGGCGAGGAAAAAAAGACTTTCGGTCAGCAGGTAAACATACTTAAAAACGAAATCATGGAATCTATCGCTCAGAAAGCAGAGCAGATAAAGCAGAAAGAACTGGAAGAAGAAATCAACGCAATGCCGGAGTTTGACCTCTCCGCTCCGCCTGTGCTTGACAGAGGTTCTTATCACCCGATTACACTCGTGCAGAGAGAGTGCGAAAGAATATTTAGGTCTATGGGCTTTACCGTTGAGGACTATAGCGAGATTGTAACCGACTATGAGTGTTTTGAATCCCTCAATATCCCTAAGCACCACCCCGCAAGAGATATGCAGGATACCTATTATCTCACTAACGGTCAGCTCCTTAAGTCTCAGACATCTGCCGCCCAGAATGCTATCTATAAAAAGTACCGCCAGTCTCTCATTGAGGAGGGCAAGCCGATAAGGGCTATTTTCCCCGGACGCTGTTTTAGAAATGAGGCTACAGACGCTTGTCATGAAAATACTTTCTTTCAAATGGAAGGCGTTATGGTAGACAAGAATATTTCAATCTCAAATCTTATCTTCTTCATGAAGACTATGCTCTCTGAGGTCTTTCAGAAAGATATAAAGGTAAGGCTTAGACCGGGCTTTTTCCCGTTTGTAGAGCCGGGTTTTGAGCTGGATATAAGCTGTCTCATTTGTGGCGGTGAGGGCTGTCCGTCATGTAAACACTCCGGCTGGCTTGAACTTTGTCCGTGCGGTATGATTCACCCTGAAGTACTTAAAGCAGGCGGTATAGACCCCGAAGAGTACACCGGCTTTGCTTTTGGTCTCGGCATGACACGCCTTGCTATGATGAAGTACGGCGTTAAGGATATCCGTGACCTTAACAGCGGTAATCTTAAAGCACTGTCGCAGTTTACGGCAGAATGAAGAAAGGAGAGATAGTAAAATGTTTTTATCAATGAACTGGATTTCTGAATTTGTCGATTTAACTGGTTTTGACAAGCTGGAACTCATTCACCGCTTTTCACTCTCAACGGCAGAAGTTGAAAATGAAATCTTTATGAAAGGCTCTGATATTTCCGGAATAGTAGTAGCTGAGATAAAGTCAGTGGAAGAACACCCCGAATCAAAGAAACTGCACCTTCTGAAAGTTGACGCAGGAAAGGAAGAACTCATTGACGTGGTATGCGGAGCTCCTAACGTGCGTGTGGGCATGAAGACTGCCTTTGCTCCGGTGGGTGCTAAAATAGGCGATATTACCATTGCCCCACGTAAGCTTGCAGGTTATACTTCTTACGGTATGTGCTGTTCTGAAGCTGAAATAGGTATAAGCGAAGACAACAGCGGTATTATGGAAATAACCGACGATATACCTAACGGTAAAGACCTCAAAAAAGCATATCAGATTGAAGATATTGTCTTTGAGGTGGATAATAAATCACTTACAAACCGTCCAGACTTGTGGGGGCATTACGGCATAGCCCGTGAGTTTTCCGCACTTACCGGCAGAGAATTAAAACCTATTGAAACCGCTGATTTGAGCCGTTTCAGCAGTCTGCCACAGATTGACATGAAAATTTTAGACGATAACTGTCAGCGTTATTCATGCTTGCAGGTAGATAATATCACAAGGAAAATCAGTCCGGTCAATATGCGTGTACGCCTCTACTACTGCGGTATGAGGGCTATCAATTTCCTTGCCGACCTCACTAATTACCTTATGCTTGAAATGGGTCAGCCCATGCACGCATTTGATTCAAGAAAGGTCAGCAGTATCAGAATAAGACGTTTTGACAAGCCTTTCACTTTTAAGACACTCGATAACGTTGAAAGAAATATTGACGAAAACACCCTCATGATTTGCAACGGCGACAAGCCAGTAGCCATAGCAGGAATTATGGGCGGTCTTGATTCTGAGATAGTTGACGATACAACAGCTCTCACCCTTGAATCAGCTACCTTTGACGCTGTATCAATAAGAATGTCTACTGTCCGTCTCTCGCACCGCACCGACGCTTCCATGCGTTATGAAAAGTCCCTCGACCCCGAAATGACTGTTACCGCTATCGCCCGTTTCGTTAAGCTCATGCTTGACGCTGACCCCGATTCAAGAGTTATTTCTTCTCTTACCGACGAGTACGCCTATAAAAATCCTCAGAGGGAGTTTAAATTTACTAAGGGCTTTGTGGACAGGTACACTGGCATTAAAATCTCAAATACGGCTATTCTTGATACTCTCCGCTCTCTCGGATTCGATATATCAGTAGAGCCTGTTGAATTTATTGAGAGATTCAAGAGATTAGGCTTTAAGGTGGACGAAAACGACCAGATATTCTCCGTAAAAATACCCTCATGGCGTGCCACTAAGGATATAACAATGAAAGCCGATATAATCGAGGAGATAACAAGAATATACGGCTATGATAACTTTGATGTGAATACTGCCACAGCACCTCTCTATCCGGTGCGTGTAGCTGTGGAAAAGAGCGTTGAGGACAGAATAAAGGATTTGCTTGTACAGAAATATAATCTGCATGAGGTGCATTCTTACGTGTGGGTATATAAAGACGAATACAAGGCTCTCGGCATTGAGACAGAGGATAATATACGTCTCGCCAATGCTACTAATCCCAATATCGAGATTATTAGAAAGTCCATAGTGCCTACTCAGCTCTGTCAGCTTAAATATAATACCGACTATGCGCAGGAGTTCGGGCTTTTTGAGATAGGCAGAATAGTGGACGGCGTTAATCCGGAAACTAACCTCTGCAATGAAAGAAAGAAACTCTGCATTACTCTTTTCAGCCGTAACAAAACAGTAGAAGAAATATATCTCCAGCTCCGTGATATGCTCGCCGTAATGGCAGACGATATAAAACATACCGATATATCTTTCAGAAAAATTTCGGCTGTTCATTCATATCAGCACCCACGCAATCTCAATGCCGTAATCTGCAACGGCAGGGAAATAGGCGAGATTGGTGTGGTTTACCCGACAGTATCTAAGAAGATTGACAAAAAGGCTTCAATTGTCTATGCCGAAATCGACGTGGCTGACTTTGCAAAGGTAAAGTCCGGCAGTATCGCCTATGACGAACCCTCTAAATATCCCGAAATGGAAATAGACCTTACTTTCATTGCTGATAAGTTTGAGCCTATCGGTAAAGCCATAGAAAAAGTCAACTCGGCTCTTATTAAGAAAGTAAGCGTTGCCGGTACTTATACTGATGATTCCGGTAAGGCTATAACAGTGAGAATACTCTTTGCCGATAAAACTAAAACCCTCACCCGTGAGGAAGTCTCAGCCGTGACAGATACCATTATCGAAAACCTCAGAGCAGACGGCATAACCCTTAAATCATAACACAAATATACCCCTTGTTCAGTAGTGAGCAGGGGGTTTTTTATTAAGAATTAATAATCAAGAATGCAGAATTTATAATTATTCGGGCTTGAAATGGGCATACGCTATAATAAGAGAAAAAATTCAAAAGGTAATACGGTATATATTGGAATAAGTCTGATTATATAACGGAGAGTTACGGAGGATAACAAATTTATCCTCTGTAGTTTCTGTTTAAAACCTTGATTTTTCCCTGTAAAAAGCCAAAACAACAAGGGTAAATTTTTATGCCCCTTAAAAATGAGCGATTGCAATTAATAATTATGCATTGGATAAATCACTCCGCCGGATTGACGTGTACCATTATATGCTTTATATCGGGAAACTCTTTTTCGACGGCAGAGTGTACTCTTTCGGCTATGGCATGGGCATTAGTGAGCGACATATCACTCTGCACTGCTATTTCAATATCGGCATATATCCTGCTCCCGAACTGCCTTGTACGGAGCATATCTATGTCCTGCACGCCGTCCTGTTTCATTACACATTCACGGATAAGGCTTTCTGTCTGGTCGTCGCATGAGCGGTCAGTCATTTTGCCGACTGATTCACGGAAAATATCCACAGAGGCTTTTATTATGAATACGCATATCACAAGGCTTGCCACTGGGTCTAGTACCGGAAAGCCCATTCTTGCCCCTGCTATGCCTATTAAAGCCCCCACTGACGAGAGTGCGTCGCTCCTGTGATGCCATGCGTCTGCCATTAGTGCGTCGGATTTGAGGAGCTTTGCATAGTGCCTTGTATACCAAAACATACCCTCCTTTACCGCAATTGATATTCCTGCCGAGACAAGAGCGAGCAACTCCGGCACTGCAAGCTGAGAGAAGTCGCCGGAAGATATACTGCGTATCGCACCAGCCCCTATGAAAAGCCCTGTCACAAGCAGTACCACAGCCAGCACTATCGCCGATACACACTCAAATCGTTCATGACCGTACGGGTGTTCTCTGTCGGAAGCCTTTGATGACAGCTTAACGCCAATTATCACAATGATACTGCTGAATACATCTGACGCTGAGTGTACTGCGTCGCTGACCATTGCACCGGAGTGAGCCGTTATACCTGCAAAAAGCTTAAAAATCGAAAGTATAAAATTTCCGGATATACTTACCGCCGAAACTTTGACAGCTTGTTTTTCGTTATTTTCCATAAAAGCCCCCTTGACAAAGCTGAAATTTTATGCTATACTATATACAGACAGCAATGCTTTATTTATTTTCCCCGCACACGCGGGGGTGACCCTAGTTCAGATAGTCGTAACTGCCGTCTGCCGTATCGTTTTTCCCCGCATACGCGGGGCTTGCATTGCTGTTTATAGTCTGAATCTCCTTGAATAACTTTCAAGGGGATTTTTTATGCCTCTGCATTGAGCAGGGTGTTTATTATCCCTTGATAAAAGTAAGCCGATTCACTCGCAAATGACAGCCCATGGTCTTGTGGATTCTGTATCTGCATTACTACTATGTATGAGCCGTCTGTATCAACTGAGTTTTTCAGACAGCCGGTTATGTACAGGAAGTCGCCCACCCACGTCTCTGCCGTACCTGTTTTAGCATAGAGGGTGAAGTTTTCCGGCAGATACGTACCTAGTCCGGAGGCTACCCCTGCCATGCCGTCAAGGAGATTCTGGCGGTATTCTTCCGGAATGCTTGCTATCACCTCATTTGGCTGAGAGCCTTTTTCAATCACTGTATCGGGATTTCCAGTGCTTACTATATTTTCCAGTACAAAGGGTCTTACCATATCGCCGAATACCGCCTCGCGTGCGAGGGTGGCTAGATATATAGGACACGTTAGTATATAAGACTGCCCGAATGCACTTCTTCTGAGGTCGTCATTGCAGTTTATTTCTATGTTGTTTTCAATTTTTCCGAAATCGCATTCTATATCAGTAACAAAATGAAAAATGCTGTCGAGGTCTTCCAGTACGTCGTCTTTGCCGATTTCATTGAAAGCCTTAGCAAAGAAGATATTGCTTGAATTAGTAAAAGCGGAGTACAGACTTCTTTCCATAGGGTAGTATGAGTTAGTGTCATGATCCCAGTTTACTATAGTAGCGCCGTCGTCAGTCCATTCGCCCTCGTCCCATAGTGAGTATATGCCGTGCTTGTCGGCTATCACCTCTGACATTATTTTAAAGCAAGAACCGGGTTCGGCATTTTGGAAAGCCTTGTTTCCGCACTCACCCCAAGCGAGTTTTTCATCATAGTCCTGTATAGGTATTTCCGTCGGGTCGTAAGAGGGATATGACACCTGTGAGAGTATAGAGCCGTCTGTACGCATGACGACCACAGAGCCGACAAGATTGTTTTCTGCCATATAGTTGTAGAGGGCATTCTGTACGTCTGAATCAATAGTAATCTGTATTGAGTTTCCTATTTCAGAATCTCCCGACGGTGTACGCAGAATATCTTCAAAGCACCTGTCATAGCCGTCCGACATTTCGGTTAGTATATTCGCAAGAGACACGGCATATTCCTCATTGTATACTCTCATCTCAATATTATTCGGGGTATATTCTGAACTTACAAGCAGATTGCCGTTTATATCGTATATATTTCCTCTTGTCACCGGAGCAGGTTCAGTTTCCGGCTGAGTGGTGACTTCTTCTGTAGTTTCTTCTTCTGTTTCTTCTGTTGCCGGCAGTACGTCCGGCGAGAGAGTTACGTTTTCCGGAGCAGATACGGTATGCGGCGGAGTTTCAGAGCATGATGTCATAGCCGTAAAGGCAACAAGCAGTGCAAGGCATTTTCTATTTAAAATCATATGATTATCCTTTCATTTGTATTCTGATAAAATTATACATCAAAAAACACCTTATGTCAACAAAATCCGGTTATATTCTAAAAACTTATACAGGGACTTCCAATATAAAGAAAGTCCCCGTATGATGTTATTTTATTATTCCGTCGTTGCGACACGAACAGGTCAGCGGACTTTCCCTCTCAGAGAATTTTTTATGCAGGACGGCTATGAGGGTTATTTTCTGCCGTTGCGATAAGTGCAGATTAGTGGACTTTCCACCTCAGAGACTTTTCTATGCAGGACGGTTATGAGGGGTATTTTTCTGCCGTTGCGATAAGTGCAGATTAGTGGACTTTCCACCTCAGAGACTTTT
>JAMPAU010000005.1:82376-119897 GCA_023667045.1 Ruminococcus flavefaciens
CTATGCAGGACGGTTATGAGGGGTATTTTTCTGCCGTTGCGACAAGTGCAGATTAGTGGACTTTCCCTCTCAGAGACTTTTCTATGCAGTTCTGAGAGATTATTTTTCTTCCGTTGCGACGGGAGCAGGTTTACGGACTTTCCCCCCTCAGAGACTTTTCTATGCAGGACGGCTATGAGGGTTATTTTCTTCTGCCACAGTTTGCATCGAATGCAGGGTTGCAGGCGTAGAAGTTCTTGGAATTGAGATTATCTTGAGTTATGCGGAGTGCCTCGCCGAAACGCTGGTAGTGGACTACTTCTCTTTGTCTCAGAAAACGAATCGGGTCACGCACGTCGGGGTCGTCAGCCATGCGGAGAATATTGTCGTAGGTTGTGCGGGCTTTTTGTTCTGCTGCCATGTCTTCATGCAGGTCGGTTATAACGTCGCCTTTGCACTGGAAGTAAGCGGCTGTAAATGGCGTACCAGAAGCAGCTATGGGATATATACCTGTTGTATGGTCTACAAAGTACGTATCAAAACCGCTCTCCTTAATCTGCTCCACAGAGAGATTCCGTGTAAGCTGATAGAGTATCGCCGAAATCATCTCGACGTGTGCTAGTTCTTCCGTACCTACATCATCATCGGAAATGCTCCATTTTTACAAGCATGAGAGGAAACAGATAATGATGTTTCCCCTGCTGATTTGCGGAGGTGTTTGGCTATAAAAGTGATGTGATTTATATTGTTACAACAAAAAACCGTACTCCAAAAAGCACGGTTTTTGATTAATTATTTTCTGCTTGAATATATCTGTCAGCATCTTTTACAACATCTTCCAGTGTAATTTTTTGCAGTTCGTTTTCCATAACGTTCTGTACCTGTAAAAGTCGGCTGTCAAGAATATTGTGAATATTTCTGCCAACGGGACACTTAGGATTGGGATTTTCGTGAAAATGGAACAGCTCGCCGTCAACGCATTCAACGGCACGGTATACATCAAGAAGCGTAATTTCATTGAGGGATTTTGCAACAGAAGCTCCACCGCTTCCTCTTGCAACAGTAATCAGCTCTGCACCCTTTAACTGCAATAAAAGCCGTCTTATCACAACAGGATTAACGTTAACGCTTCCTGCGAGAAAATCACTTGTAACTTTCAGACTTTTTTCAAATGTGCTGATATACGTCAAAACGTGAACCGCTACTGTAAATCTGCTTGAAATCTGCATATTATCAGTCCTTTTTTTATTTTGATTTCTTTTATTATATCACAAATTCAATATAATGTCAATCACAGACTGATAAATATTCTTACTTTCTTACAACGCTTATTCTCTGCTGAACATGGCTGCCACTGATAATTTCATCTACCATAGCAATTGCGTAATCCGCATAGCTGATAATACTCTCGCCCCTGCAAGCGCCTTACCCTGCGCAGAAGCAAGAGGCTTGAATATATTAGGAAAATCCGCACCGTCCATAAGCTGAACTGTATGTTCAGGATTGAGATAAAGACTGCCTGCTTTTCCGTTTGCACAAACTACTGCAATTTTCATAAAAAAATACCTTCTGTATTATTATTCACAGATAACTGCATCGTCAGCTGTGTATGCCTCAAGAGAATTTTCTTTCACCTAAATGCAGGCGTAGCTGATTGCCATATCATTTCCTGCAAAGAACTGTCTTTTAGCTGTCGGGGAAATTCTGAGCCAGTCCCCTGCTTTCAGCTCCACAGTTTCGCCGTCAATTTCAGCTTTTCCGCTTCCTGCAAGAATTACATAGATTTCCTCATTCTGCTTGTGAGAATGCACAAAAGGTACACTTGCACCTGCTGGAAGATTGTTTACGCTGATTTCTGCACCCGTCAAAGAAAGTTTGTCGTGAAGTTCTGTTCTTGCGTCCTGTGCAACGCTTACTTTACTAAATTTACTCATAATTGTAACCTCCATTAATTTTTGTTGAGTTTTAGATGTAACACTTCTTGTTACAATTATAGCATATCACGCTTTTTGTTGTAATGTCAATAGTTACAACGAAATTTATTTGTAAACTTTCTGTGAACAAAATGTTTGTCTTGCAAGCATTCAATTATCTATATATTTAATTGCCTGGTTTTCAGTCGCCTTTGTTATTGCTTTACAATATTTCCAATACTTTTTTAATTACAGCCTCAGCAAGAAGCCGATGACCATTTTCGTTTAAATGTTCTTCGTCATCAATACTTGGTTCTGCAAATTCTGATGCAGCAAGAAAATGCACTTTTTCAATTTCAGAAACTTTTCTATATGTATCGGCAATATTCTTGGAAACACCTACAGAAATATCTGAAAATTCAGCATCAAAATCCTTGATATTGTTTCCAAGATGTATCGGAGAAACAAGAAGAATTTCATTGCCTTTTGCAATGGAACGAACTTGATTTATCAATCTTTCTGCGCCTTTTGCTATAATCTCAGCAGTCGCACCATATATTTTTTTGCAGTCGTTTGTGCCGAGCATTATTATTGTAAGGTCTAAGGGAGAGTGTGTTTCAAGAATTGTCGGCAGTATTTTTACTCCGCATCTTCCGTCACGGAGCGGGTCGTCGAACATTGTAGTTCTGCCACATAAGCCTTCTTCAATAATATGATAATCCTGAAAACCGAGTTTTTGGGCAAGTATACCTGTCCAACGTATTTCAAAAGGGTATCTTCTGTTTGTATTCGGAATAAGTCCGTATGTATTTGAATCGCCGAAACATAAAATATTTTTCATGTTCTCTCCCTCCTTATAATTTACTAATGTTTTTTGTCGAATTTCAAAGCAACAGCATCGCCAATCCACTGAATAAGCTGAACGATTACAACGAGCAGGATAACACACACAAGCATAATGTCAGTCTGATAACGCTGATAGCCGTATCTGTAGGCGAGGTCGCCGAGACCGCCACCACCAACAAGTCCAGCCATTGCAGAAAATCCAAGCACTGAAATCGCCGTAACCGTAATATTTTTTATAATTGACGGCAGAGCTTCAGGAATAAGTATGCCGAAAATAATTCTTGATTTTGATGCACCTGACGAAAATGCGGCTTCAATAATGCCGTTGTTTACATCTGAAAGAGAAGCTTCCGCAAGTCTCGCAAAAAAGGCAATCGAGGCAATCGAAAGCGGTACAATAACAGCTTCAGGACCTATTTTTGTTCCTACTATAATTTTTGACAGGGGCAGAAGCAGAATCATCAATATAAGAAACGGCACGGAACGTATTACGTTCAGGACAAACCCGATTATTTTTCTTAATGCTTCATTTTTGTAAAAATGATGGGACGATGTTGTATAAAGAAGTATTCCCAGTAATCCACCGAATATAACTGCTGCAATCAATGATATAGCAACCATAAAGCCTGTCTGTGCCAAAGCTTCCAGTATATCATCACGCAGTGCAAGTATATTTTCAAGCATTATAAACCACCTCCGTTGAAAAAGTTTTATTTTTTAACGCCGTAACCGCAAGTTTAATATTTTTATCCTCACCAACGATATTTACATAGAGTATTCCGAGCGGTTTTGAGTCGATATATTCAATTTTTCCGTGAATTATATTATATCTGACATTAAACTCCTCCGCCGTATCTGACAGTACAGAATCAACTGCATTTTCACCTAAATATGTAAGTTTTAGGACAGGTCCTTTGATAATATCGGTTATTTCTTTCGGAATATCGAAATTATTGGTGTGGTCGATAAGCTGTTTTGTAAAATCATTCTGCGGATTTGTAAAAACAGTATACACGTCACCGTTTTCGACGATTTTACCGTCTGACATAACAACAACCTTATTGCATATAGACTTTACAACGTCAAGTTCATGCGTAATAATCACTATCGTTACGCCGAAATCCCTGTTGACCTGTTTCAGTAGTTCAAGGACGGAGCTTGTTGTCTCCGCATCAAGTGCAGAGGTAGGCTCGTCGCACAGCAGGATTTTTGTATGATTTGCCAATGCTCTTGCAATTGAAACACGCTGTTTCTGTCCGCCCGAAAGTTTGGACGGATAAACGTCCGCCTTATCGCTGAGTTTTACAAATTCAAGAAGTTCTGCAATACGGCTTTTTATCTTATCTTTTTTCCAGCCCGCAACTTTCAGTACAAACTCGATATTCTGATAGACCGTTTTATTTTCCGCAAGATTGAAATGCTGGAAAATCATACCTATATTCTGCCTTAAAAGTCTCAGTTCTGTACCTTTCAGATTATTCACCGCTTTACCGTCAACAAGAACGTTTCCGTCCGAAATTTTCTGCAACTGGTTTATAGTACGGAGCAGGGTGCTTTTTCCTGCACCGCTCCCTCCTACTATTCCGAATATATCTCCGTCATTTATCTGAAAAGATACGTTTTTTACGGCTTCCACCGTTTTTCTGTTCTGTCTGAATGTAACACATACATTCTGAAAATCTATCATTCATATCACCCTTAATTATTATAATCAGCAGGTCTTGCAAACGCCGTATACTGCTTTGAACTGTCCTCAATAACGCTCCTGAACTCATCAGAATGAACGATTGATACAATATCCTTTGCAAACTGTTCGTCCGCATTGGCACTTCTTACTGCGATAACATTATAATAACCCTCACCGAGTTCCTCATTGTAAACTGCCTCATCAAGTTT
This sequence comes from Ruminococcus flavefaciens, assembly GCA_023667045.1. Classification (GTDB taxonomy): domain Bacteria; phylum Bacillota; class Clostridia; order Oscillospirales; family Ruminococcaceae; genus Ruminococcus; species Ruminococcus flavefaciens_AC. The sequence goes on from JAMPAU010000005.1 coordinate 87,011, forward strand.
CAGACCTGCTCCGATTGCGTAGTTACCGTTAATAACCGCCAAATCAACGCTGTCAAGAACACTCGGCAGAATCTCCGCACTCACTTCTGTAAATGTCAGGTTTTTCGGATTTTCCACAATATCATTTACGGTCGCCGTTGAAGCGTCAATCTTAGGATTTAAAGTTATCAGCCCCGTCTGCGCAAGCACTCTCAATGCCCTTGCATAGTTTGTATCATCATTAGGCACGGCAACTTCTCCGCCGTCTGAAACATCATCAATCGAATTATACTTATCTGAAAAAATACCCATTGATGCTGTCGGTATCTCCGATATGTATTCAAGTTCAAGGGAATGCTCCTCGCAGAATTTTTTCAGATACGTGGAATGCTGAAACATATTCACATCAATTTCATTATCCGCAAGCGACATATTTGGCTGAACGTAATCAGAAAATTCCGTCATCTGAATTTCATAGCCCTTTTCCTCAAGTGCGGGCTTTATCGCTTCATTGAACATATCTCCGTAAGGTCCTGCACACACGCCGACCCTTATAAGATTTTTGTCGGTTTTGTCTGATTTTCCACAGCCAGTAAGCAATGCCGCACCGATTACTGCTGTAAAAGCGATTGCAATTGTTTTCTTGAAAAATGTTATTGTTTTCATGCTTATTACTCCTATCTGTTTGGTATGATTATATTATATCACCGATTTTTCAATTTGTCCAATACATGAAACTGATTATAAGCAATAGATGTAAACTATACCTGTAAAATTAAAAGAAAAAACGGCAATCCTAAACAGATATTGCCGTTAATATTACTTAAAAAAAGTTTTTTCTCATCTGATACCACACTGTATTTCCGTGTACAGAAGCAGAAATGCCCTCGTTTACAAATCCGAATTTCTCATAAAAGCTGATGAGTTTTTCCTTGCAGGTCAGGATAATTCCCTTGCGGTTTGCTTTTACAGAATCCTGAATTACTTGATTCATTAAATGCCCTGCATATCCCTTATTCTGAAAATCAGGGTGTGTAACTACGCTGAATATCATCTGCCATGCACCGCTTTTATTGTGCATATTGGCATTTTCATACATATCGTCCAGCAAATTGGGAATATCTGAAACCATGCCGTTTATCATGCTGATAATTCTGCCGTCCTGCTCCATAAGCCAGAAATTTTCAGGAAAGACCTGTATGCGATTATACAGGTCTTTTTTGAAGGCAGCTTCACTTTTCGGGAAGCAGGTATTTTCAAGTTCTGAAATCATTTCCAAATCCTGCAAAACAGCATGACGGATTATGATTTTCCCACTCATATATCAAGTACTTCAGGTTCAGCAGTGAATGAATAAATCACAGCTTTTACCTCGTCAAGATACAGCGTATTCGTATTTTCGTCACCAGCAGTATAGGAGTTTTTCAGGTGCGGATACTGCTCTAACATTGCATTATGCACCTCAAAACGATTATCCTGCTTCAGCACGCCTGTTACACGAATCCATTCACCTGATTCAATCATTGCGGAAATTTCAAATTTCGGATTGCTGTCAATCTGCTTTGAAACGTCTTTTAACTTGCTTGTGAGAATATAGATTTTATCCTCAAAAAAAAGTGTCGTTCCGAATGGTCTTACTCTAGGCTGTTCACCGTCTGTGGTTGCAAGATAATATGTTCCTGCTTTGCTTAAAAAATCGTGCAATTTCTTAATATCCTTTGCCATTGTTTTTTTACCTCATCTTTCTGATTATTTAAGTCTGCATTTTACTGCATATTCTTCTGAGTTTATATTTTTTATCAGCGGATTTTAACCGCATACTTTACAATTTTTATTCCTGACAGAAAATTTTGCAATACGTGTTTTCATAGACAAACCGTCTATAATGAGCATTTTTCCTGTAAGCAATTCTCCGATGTTCAGAATATATTTTATCGCTTCAAGTGCCTGTATACTGCCGATAATTCCTGCCACAGCACCTATAATTCCAGCCTGACTGCAATTCGGAATCATTCCATGTTCGGGGATTTCCTCAAAGATACACCTATAACAAGGCGCATTTCCTGAAACATATGTCATCACCTGTCCTTCAAAACCTATTATTCCTGCGTGACAAAACGGTTTCTTCAATAATACACAAGTATCGTTGATAAGAAATTTTGTCTCAAAATTATCGACCGCATCAATAATAAAATCATATTCGCTTATAGTCTGCTCAGCATTTTCAGCCGTAAGAAAATACGGATACGCCTTTACAGTAACCTTGTCATTCAGCTTTTGGAGAGTCAGCTTTGCAGATTCAGCCTTATTCAGACCTGTATTTTCTGTATTGTGCATAATCTGCCTTTGCAAATTGGAAACGCTAACAATATCAGCATCCATAATTCCGATAGTTCCGATACCTGCTCCTGCAAGATACATAGCTGCGGGGGAACCAAGTCCGCCTGCGCCTATAATTAAAACTTTTGCATTTTTAAGTTTTCTCTGCCCGTCAGTTCCAACCTGAGACAAAATAATCTGTCTGCTGTACCTGTCCAGTTCTTCATTATCAAGCTCCACAGAATTATATTCAAGCCAAACCCTGTAACCACCTGTAAGATTATACGCTTCAAAGCCACGTTGTCTCAGCTTCTCAGCAAATTCAATACTATTTTCGCCTAGCGTACAGTAAACGATAATTTTCTTGTTTTTGGGAAAAGAAATCCCGTCATCGCCGTTCCAGTGGACAGCATTCGTAATATGACCATGATTATAGGCAATTTCACTACGCACATCAACATATATGTATGAATTTTCAGGCATATTCTGAATTTGATTTATCGTAATTTCCATATTATTTGAATTGCAGCTCCTGTGCTTTTACCGTTACTCTTGTATTTTCGGCAACCGATTCTGTAATGAAAGTATTTCCGCCGATTACAACGTTTTCGCCTATTATCGTATCTCCGCCAAGAATGGACGAATTGGAATAAATCGTTACATTGTCTTTTATTGTCGGGTGACGTTTTACTCCTCTGAGATTCTGTCCGCCTTTTGTGGACAATCCGCCGAGCGTTACACCCTGATATATTTTGACGTGTTCGCCTATCACAGTTGTTTCGCCGATAACAACTCCTGTTCCATGGTCGATAAAAAAATACTTTCCTATAACTGCGCCTGGGTGAACATCTATTCCTGTAACGCTGTGAGCATATTCCGACATAATTCTCGGAATCATCGGCACATCAAGCAAAGATAATTCGTGGGCTATTCTGTAAACTGATATAGCATATAATCCTGGATATGACAGAATGATTTCCGCTTTACTCGCTGCGGCAGGATCGCCGTCGTATGCCGCCTGAATATCCGTCTCAAGATATTCTCTTATCTGCGGAAGTTTCTCCATAAAGTCAAATGTCATACTCTCTGCTCTTTCTTCCAGTTCAGAATCGGACATCTCATTAAATGAAAAACAATATCTCAGCACAACAGCAATCTGCTTGTTAAGGTGAAAAATAACGTCCTCCACCGCAGCAGACATACTGTTCCTCAGACTGTAAATTTTATAAACCTTATCACTGTAAAATCCTGGATAAATAATCTTGAATAACTTCTCAATAATATCAATAACTGCCTTTTTGTCGGGCTGATTATATAAATCTGTATGATTAATATATTTGCCGTCCTCATAATCCTGCAATATATTTTTAACTATGCTGTCAACTCTATCCTGATTAATCTTTCCCATAACTAAAATTCCTTTATTTATATTACATACTGGTCTGTCCAGAGTTCGTTCTGCCATTCAAGCATATCCGCCAAAGTGATTCCTTCAAGAACATCATTTATTGCTGTGGATAGTTTCTGCCATAAGCGATTACACACACAGATTCCGCTTTTTTCGCAATCAGCACTGTTTTCCCCGACGCAGCTTACAGGTGACATATCACCCTCAACAGTTTTCAGAATATATCCTACTGTATATTTTTCAGGCGGATATTGAAGCATATATCCTCCATGCGAACCCTTAAAACTTTTTACCAATGAGGCTTTTTGCAGAACAGATACAATCTGCTCCAGATATTTTTCAGAAATATCCTGTCTCCTTGCAATATCTTTTAGTTTAACAGGCTCGCCGTTATTATAAGTAGCAAGGTCAAGCATAAGTTTGACTGCATTCTGTCCTCGTGTTGAAATTTTCATAAAACACCTCACATAACACAATAAATATCTATAATCTAATTATACTATTTCTATAGGATTTGTCAAATATATTTTTTCTATAACTCATTCTATATTAAATCTATTGCTTTTTTATATTCAAACAAATCAGACAATCAAAGGATTTTAATTAATAAGCCCTCTGATTGTCTGTTAAATTTTTATTTTCTTAAAGTTTCATGTCTGTCGATACGACTGTAATAATCTGAAATTTTGCTGAGAGCTTCCTCAACTGAACAGCTCACGTCAAAAGAAGATATAGCTTTTCTCTCAAGCTGTTTCTGAATGTGGAATCCTATTTTCTTGCATACAACTGCACGGCAATCTGCGACAAGCTCAACTTTTGCCGATGTCTCACCATTTCCGCCGCAGCCCGAACCACAGCCTTCGGAATTTCCACAGCCTTTTGGACTGCATGAAATATCCGATGTTTCAGACTGAAATACTCTCTGCTCCGATTTGAAATACACACCGTCCGTCACTTCATATATTTCAAAGTACCTTGCCGAGCCGAATGTTTCATTGACATTTTCACCGTCAGAAGTAGCAATCGCTATTTTGTACGACATATCAGTTCCACCTCTGTACAGCAACGGAGTATATATCCTCAATCAGACGTATTCCGCCCGTGTAACCCACATAGAAATCATCAAGCACAACTTTATCCTGTACAGGCCATGAGATATTAAGAAAATGTCCGAACATCTTTTCGGTTACTTCTTTTTCATAGTAGCTTCCAAGAATAAGCGGATAGCCGTGATAATCGTGATTTTCAATCTGCTGGTGAATTTTATAGCCGTCCGTTTCAAAGACTGCTTCCGCTTTCAGTCCGTAGTTGAGATTTTCAAATTCAGCCTTTATCTGCTCCTGAAAAGCTTTCGGCGTATCGTCAGTTATGAACTGTTTTGCAGGTACAAGTCCCAAATCGTTTACAAGAAATTTGGTGATTCCCAACGCATACTGAGCGTCGCCGACAACTGAAAACTGCTTCGCCATTACACGAGTTTCAAGGAACATATCGGCGTATCTCTCAATGAGATAGTAATAGTAATTCTCGTGTTCGTTGATGATATTTTCTACTTTCTGCTCATCAACTCCCGCAAACTTTCCGACTTCACGCAGGAATTTGCTTGTCTCAAATGCACCTATAGGAAGGGTAGGATAATGCAGATACGGAATACCGAGTTTTTTCTCCATTTTCTTCATGTTGCCGACAGATACCCAAGGAGATACAAGCAGATTAAATTCGGCTTTCGGAATACGGTTTATATTCTCAATTCCACGCTGATAACCGAATATTGTATTAGGAATCAGACCGAGTTCAGCGATAAGCTTTTCAAGCTCACGGATATTTCCGAGCCAGAACAAATCCTGATATGGAACGTCCGCCCAAATATTGACAAGACCCTTTTCATTTTCGTCGGATTTTTCAAGATACTGGTCGATAATAGCATCAATAATCTGTTCATGACCCCTGTAATTATTACCCTTGAAACCTGCTGTTGAAGCGTAAATAACGGGCTTTTCGGAATCTTCAAAATGACTTACAACGTCCGCAGTATCGTCGCCCACAATCTCAGGAATACAGCCAGTTAGCACAACATATAAATCAGCGTCAATGACCTTCAAAGCGTTTGCAATTGTTGTATCAAGTTTCTTTGCACCGCCGAAAACAACGTCCTTTTCGTTGATACTGGTACACGGGAAAATATTCGGCGAAAAATAACCGCTGCTGCCGATAGAGTCGGAAAGTTTCTGCGCACAGCCAGGTCCTGAGTGAAGTATCGGGATTGCTCTTGTAATCGCCTGAACCGTCTGCATTGCTCCCAGTGCGCACTTATATCGCTGTTTATCAAGAAGTTTTGCCATTACTTTTTCGCCTCCTCTAAGAATTTATCCACGTTCTGCTGATACCACCAGTCAGTGTATGGCAGTTTAACACGTCTTGCAAGGTTCTTTTCAAAACTGCGGTTGTGAATGCTGTCAAGAATCGACTGCGCAAATTCAAGCGTATGTTTGTAGCCGAAAATCATGTATTCGTCGGCAACATAAACCGCAGGAGTGCCGTTCTTGATAGCCCATACGGTAGAACCTGGATGTCTCGAAAGATACAAATCAGGCTGATACTTATTCAGAATGTTCATTACTTCATAATTCTGCTGGTCGGCAACGCTTGCTTCAAAGTCAACACCGTTTTCAAGAAGATACTCCATTGACGGTGGAACATCGCCGTTTTCGTACTTTCTGTCGTAATGCCAAGCCAAAGCCCATACTACTTCAATACCCAACTCGTTCAGTACTCGTGATACCTCAAAAGTATATCCAGGACCCATTCCGAGAACGGCTTTAAGTCCTTTCAGTTCCTTTTTGATTTCCTCAATCTGCGGAATATATATTGCACGCTGTTCAGCTATGTATTTTTCGACGGCTTCACTGCGTTCTGTTACTCTGCCGATTTCACGTAACCATGTTTCAAAACCTGCAATACCGAGCGGATTTATCGTCCTGATGTAAGGAACGCCGTACTTTTCTTCAAGACCATTGCCGAGATAGTTTCCGAGAGTACCACATATACAAGTCGTTGCGAGTGATTCCGAAATATGACTGAGTTCCTCGACTGTTGAATTACAGTAAAGGAAAATCGGTTCTAAGTCAAAATTTTTAAAGATTTCTATAATTTCAGGTCTTGCACTCTCATAGAAATTCTTGAAATTTATGGTATTTCTTTTCTGCTTCGGCGGCTGAACAATACTGCTTAATACGGCATGGTCGGAAATATCAAAACCTGTCGCCCATATTCTCGACTTAAAACCCTCGCAGTGTACAGCAACAATCGGCACGTCTATCTCGTCTTTTAAATCATCAACAACGCTGTCGATGTCCTCGCCGATGATTCCAGTAGCACACGAACTTGTAACAAAAATTGCTTTCGGAGAATATCTCTTGTTCACCTCAAGAATAATTCTTCTGAGTGCTTCCGCCGAACCGAAAATAGTATCTTTTTCATTCATGTCTGTGCCGACGTAAACCGTATTGTTGGTAACGCCACGTTTTTTCGCCATTACCTTATCAAGATAATATGCGCCCGCACTTGCAACTGAACAGCCAGCAGGTCCATGATGTATAATTGCAACGTCACGGATAGCAGAAAGCTGTCCTAATGCGCAGCTTGAAAGACAGGTGCTTGACTGTGAAAAGCATCTTGAACAGCCTTTCAAGGTACCGCAGCCGCTCTGTTCAGCAAGGTCACTCAAAGTGCCGATATAGCCCGTGATAGAGCCTATACGGTTTTCCCTTGTCGCTACGTTGGAACTGTCTAAATTTATTGACATATAACTCCTCCTTAACCCTGATAATCTTCATTGAAAAGATTTGTTGAAAGATAGCGAAGTCCCGTATCGGGCAGGACTGCAACAATGGTTTTGCCCTCATTTTCAGGTCTTTCAGCGAGTTTAGTCGCAGCATAAATAGCAGCGCCCGAAGAAGTTCCGACAAGAATGCCGTCCGTTTTAGCTATTTCTCTCGCAGCCTGATAAGCCTGAATTGTCTCCGCTTCAAATTTTTCGTCATATATGTTCAGATTCATTGTAGATGGAACTCTTTCAGACGGAACTCCCTCAAACGGATGAACGCCTGTGATTTCTTCAGGTTCAGGGTTTTCTTCGCTCGGAAGCGAATTTGCTCCTGGCTGAATTGCAACAACTTTTATATTGGGATTCTTTGATTTCAGATATTTTCCCGTACCTGAAACAGTACCGCCAGTACCAACGTTTGCAACAAGAATATCAACATTGCCGTCTGTATCTTCCCATATCTCAGGACCTGTTGTTGTTTCGTGAATTGCTGGATTTGCAGGATTTGAAGTCTGGTCAACAAAGAAAATATTTTCCTCTTTTGACAGAACTTCTTCCCTTAATGCTTTAATAGCGGCTATAAAATCTCCGTCTGTTTCTTCAAGTACTTTTGCAATGGCAGGAACTTCCGAAAGCTTTATCGTTTCACCGCCAAATGCCTTGATTACCTGAAATCTTTCCCTGCTGACCTGGTCCTGAACGTACACACGGAATTTATATCCCTTAGAAGCTGCAATTGCAGCAAGTCCGATACCTGTGTTTCCGCTTGTTGTTTCAACGACTGTGTAGCTAGGCTTTAAAAGTCCCTTTTTCTCAGCGTCCTCAATCATTGCAAGGGCGATTCTGTCCTTTACGCTCTGATTTGGATTATAATATTCAAGTTTTACAAGAATTTTCGCCTTTAAACCATGCTTTTTCTCATAATTTGTAAGTTCCAATAACGGAGTTCTTCCGACAAGTTCCGTAATGGATTCATAAACCTTTGCCATAATTTTTCACCTCAGATATTATAATCGTCTGCCGAATCCATAAGACCGTATTCAAGCAGTATTTCTTCAAGTCGCTCTTGAGTCATCGGAGTTGGAATATCAAATTTTGTGTTATTGATAACTGCTTCCGCAAGATTTCTGTATTCCTGTGCCTGATTTGAATCGGGCTTATATTCGATAACTGTCTTCTTGTTTATCTCCGCACGCTGTACGATATTATCACGTGGAACGAAATACAGAAGCTGTGTACCGAGTTCCTTTGCAAAAGCACGAAGCAAATCAAGTTCCCTGTCAACATTACGGCTGTTGCAGATGATACCGCCCATTCTTACACCGCCTGTTTTAGCGTAACGTCTGATACCCTTTGCAATGTTATTTGCTGCATAAAGAGCCATCATTTCACCGCTTGCAACGATATAGATTTCTTTTGCTTTTCCCTCACGTATAGGCATTGCAAAACCTCCGCAGACTACATCTCCGAGTACGTCATAGAATACATAATCGAGGTCGTCCGTATATGCGCCGAGATTTTCAAGCATATTGATAGATGTGATGATACCACGTCCAGCACAGCCAACGCCAGGCTCAGGTCCGCCCGATTCAACGCATCTTGTACCGCCATAGCCCTCACGCATAATTCTGCTGAGTTCAATATCCTCGCCCTCATCACGAATAGTATCGAGTACGGTTTTCTGTGCGAGTCCGCCGAGAAGAAGTCTCGTGGAATCGGCTTTAGGATCACAGCCCACAACCATTACTTTCTTACCGTGTTCGCAGAGACCTGCTGTAAGATTCTGAGTTGTGGTCGATTTACCGATACCGCCTTTTCCGTAAATTGCAATCTGTCTGATTTCTGACATTGTATTCAATTCCTTTCAAATAAGTTTTGTATCTGCTCAAATGAGATGACTTTCTGTACAGCTTCTTCTATCATATATGGCAACTCCATTGGAGTTATGCCGAGCTGCTCCGCACGCATTGAAGCACCTGCGCCGATTCTGCTGACAAGAAGATATTTACAGTCCTGAATTTTTTGCAGATTCTCTGTAAGTCTCTCGTCGTCATGATTTCTGAAACTGCAAACAGGCTCTACAGTGCGTATCTCAGTAAAATGAAAATCACAGCCGTTTACTTCAAAAATCAGGAACTTTTCTGCGTGACCAAAATGCTGATTCACAACGATTCCGTCCGATGAAGCAACAGCAATTTTATATAAATTACCCATGAGAAAACGTTTCCTTTATGTTTAATTTTCTCTGATATATCTGGTCGCCGTATTCTGACTTTCCAGGTACTCCCACAGCGTCCGCACGGCAATGCTGACAGTGACGGAAAACATCGATATACTTTGAAGCTTTTGCCCTTGCTTCCTCTATCTGCTGACAGGTCGGGGCTTGTTGGTCGGCAAGTTCATACTGCGGTATCAGCGGAATTATATTGTAGATTTTCGCCCCTGCCTCACTGACAGTTTTTGCTATATCTTCAATATGCTCTCCGTTTATTTTAGGAACAAGCACGGTATTCACTTTTATCGTAATTCCTGCATCAGATACTTTTTTTATGCCTTTTAACTGATTTTCGATAAGTATTTCTGCACCCTCTGTTCCTTCATATTTTTTGCCGTGATATATGATAAATTTATTTAATTTCGCCTCAATTTCAGGGTCTATGGCGTTTACTGTAACCGTCAGCGAATCTATTCCGATGTCTATAACTTCGTCAGCCTTTTCGTAAAGCAGAAGTCCGTTTGTACTCATGCACTTGATAAGGTCGGGGAATTTTTCTTTAACTTTTCGGAAAGTTTCAAGTGCATAATCAGAAGCAAGAGTATCTCCAGGTCCTGCGATTCCTGCAACTTTGATTTCAGGACAGATTTTCAATGCTTTTTCAAGTATATCTATGCTTTCGTCGGGCGTAATAACTTTTGAAGTTACTCCTGGACGATTTTCTGTATCATTGATAACCCTGTCGCAGAAACGGCAGGCAATATTACAGCCTGGACTTACAGGAAGGTGAATTCTCCCCGCATTGTTTTTATGACCACCAAAACAAGGGTGAGAATTCTGCAAATCCTTATATGTATTGCTCACGCTTTCACTTCCCTTACAATTAAATCTATAAAAAAACGGAGGTATTGCCAGTATAAAATACTTAACAAAACCTCCGATATTTTCGGTCAGTCTTTCAATCTATGTTTTTCAGTTTTATCAATCTGAATAATTTTTCCGTCCTGCACAATAAGGGTAATACTTCCATATTTCATGTTATTAAGAAGATTTTCAAGCATTTCAATAATCTGCTTTTTCATGGCAGTTTCGCTCATTTCAATTCACCACCTCTGGCGAAATATTAATCAGTTGTTGCTGAAAAGCGGTGTTGACAAATATCTGTCTCCTGAATCGGGAAGAAGTACAACAATATTTTTTCCTGCATTTTCGGGGCGTTCAGCAAGAATTTTAGCAGCTTTCAGTGCCGCACCCGACGAAATGCCAACTAAAATTCCCTCGCTTACTGCAAATGCTCTGCCCTCTGCAAATGCATCCTCGTTCTCAATGGTGATTACCTCATCATACACGCCCGTATTCAGTACTTCGGGGACAAATCCTGCGCCGATACCCTGAATTTTGTGTGGTCCTGCTGTACCCTTTGAAAGTACAGGGCTTGTTGCAGGTTCAACAGCTACTATCTTAACATCAGGATTCTGCTCTTTCAGATACTCGCCAACGCCCGTAATCGTACCGCCTGTGCCTACTCCTGCAACGAAAATATCAACCTTTCCGCCAGTCTGCTCCCATATTTCAACGCCTGTCGTTGCCTTGTGGACAGCAGGATTTGCAGGGTTAACAAACTGTCCAAGAATAACTGAATTTTCAATCTCTTTTGTAAGTTCCTCAGCCTTTGCAATAGCACCTTTCATACCCTTTGCGCCCTCTGTCAGAACGAGTTCCGCACCGTAAGCCTTGAGAAGATTTCTTCTCTCAACGCTCATCGTATCGGGAAGCGTGAGGATTGCACGATAGCCCTTTGCTGCCGCGACTGCTGCCAGTCCGATACCTGTATTGCCAGATGTTGGCTCAATAATTGTCGCACTCTCTTTAAGAATACCTTTCTTTTCAGCGTCCTCAATCATCGCAAGGGCGATTCTGTCCTTGACCGAACCTGCTGGATTAAGATATTCCAGTTTTGCAAGAATTGTCGCATTTTTTATGCCTGATTTCCTGGAATATCCGTTCAGTTTCAGAAGCGGTGTTCCGCCGATTAATTCCAGTGCGCTTTCCTTTATGCTGCTCATAATAATTACCTCCGTTTTCAATTCATACTAACTATGTGTGTTTACTATGTTTAGATTATAACACAAATTATCTCATTTGTCAATACAATAAGCTATACAGTTTTCCTATTACTTGTGATAGTCATCAAATATATTTAAAGTACGTCACGTATTCTGTCTAGAGCCTCTTTCAGAATACTTCTCGGACAAGCAACATTGATACGCTGAAATCCCTCTCCGCATTCACCGAAAATTTTTCCGCTGTCAAGCCACAGCCCTGCCTTGTGAATGATAACATTATCAATTTCGTCGGCACTGAGTCCTGTTTTTCTGAAATCAAGCCATACAAGATACGTTCCCTCTGTATCAATCATAGTAACATCGGGAAGATTTTCATTGACGTATTTTCTGACAAACTCAATATTCTCATGCACATACGCAAGCATTGCCCGATACCATTCTTCGCCCTTGCTGTAAGCCGTTTCACAGGCGACAAGTCCCATAACGCCAAGCTGACTGACACCTGCCCCGTATAGTTCTTTTCTGAATTTTCTCCTCAGTTCAGAATTAGGGATAAAAATATTCGACATCATCATGCTTGCAAGATTAAAAGTTTTGCTCGGCGATGTACAGGTTACGCTGATATTTTCAAACTCTTTTTTCAGATTCGCAAATACAAGGTGCTTGCCCTTAAATACAAAATCATGATGTATCTCGTCGCTTACAACAGTAACGCCGTGCTTTACGCAGATGTCGCCAAGTTTTATCAGTTCAGATTCCGTCCACACACGCCCCACAGGATTATGCGGATTGCACAGGAAAAACAGCTTGATTTTTTCGTCGACTATTTTCTGTTCAAAATCCTCAAAATCAATATGATAGCGGTTATCGTCGCCGAGATAAAGCGTATTGCTGACAACTTTTCTGCCGTTATCCTCGATAACTTCGGAAAAGGGATAATAAACGGGAAGCTGCAATAAAACGCTGTCGCTAATATCAGTATATGCTTTTACAGCCATTGCCAGTGCGAATACAACTCCAGGAGTTTTCACGAGCCATTTTTCCTGAACGTCCCAGTTATGATGATTTTTCAGCCAGTCACGGACGGTATCAAAATACCTTGTCTGAACCTCGCTGTAGCCGAATATTCCATGCTTTGCACGCTCAACCAAAGCGTCCTGAATATACGACGACGTTTCAAAATCCATATCTGCAACCCACAGCGGCAGCACATTTTCGGGCATACCACGCCTTTTGGCAAAGTCATATTTAAGGCAGTCAGTATTTTTTCTGTCAATTATTTTATCAAAATCAAGATTTCTTTCCGCCATTAAATTCACGCTCCGTTTCACGAAAAACCTTTTCAAGTTCGTCAATCAAATCGTCTGCATTTTCAATTCCGACTGACAAACGCAGTGTACTTTCCGTAATGCCGTTTTTCAGGCGGATTTCTTCGGGAACGTCTGCATGGGTCTGAGTCGTCGGGTAAGTTATCAGCGTTTCCACTCCGCCGAGACTTTCCGCAAACTTTATCATGCGGACTTTTTCCAGTATCGACAATGCAAATTCTTTGCTTTCAAGCTGAAAAGTCAGCATTGCCCCGAAACCTCCCGCCTGTTTTTTCATGATTTCATATCCTGAATGTTCTTCAAGTCCTGGATAAATTACCCTTGAAACTGCTTTCTGTTCTTTCAGCCAATGAGCGATTTTTATTGCATTTTCCTGCGATTTTTCCATACGGATACCAAGCGTTTTGATACCTCGCAGGATAAGCCAGCTGTCAAACGGCGCAAGACCTGCTCCCGTTGTTTTTATCAGAAATGCCAGTTTTTCGGCAATATCTTCTCTGTTTGTGACAAGAAAGCCCGCAAGAGTATCATTATGACCGCTGAGATATTTCGTACCGCTGTGTACCACAATATCTGCGCCCAAATCAAGAGGATTCTGAAAATACGGCGACATAAACGTATTATCGACTATCAGCAACAGATTATGCTTTCTCGTGATTTCAGCAAGTGCAGAAATATCCGTCACATTCATCATCGGATTAGTCGGTGTTTCAATATAAACCGCCCTTGTTTCAGGAGTTATAAAATCCTCAGCATTTTCTCTGAAAAGGTCAATATTTGTGAACTTTATGCCGTTTTTCTCTGAAATATTTCTGAAAAGCCTGATACTTCCGCCGTACAAATCGGAATCCGCAATAATATGGTCGTTCGGCTTGAAAAGCTCCATAAGAAGCGAAATTGCAGCTATTCCCGAAGATAATGCAAACGCTGATATGCCATTTTCCAGCGATGCAACAACTTTTTCAAGATGCTCTTTTGTTGGATTCTGCAAACGTGAATAATCATATCCTGTGCTTTTCCCGACTCCAGAATGTGCATAAGTCGCTGTCTGATAAATCGGATAGCTTATCGCTCCATAATGCTTTATACAGTCCTCATCTTCCTCAAGATGCAGACATTTGGTTTCGGTTTTTCTGCCCATAAAATTTCCTCCCGATTCAAAGCCTATATGCTGTAATCAAGTTTTCTTTCGTCAATAACTCTCTTTGATTTATGCTCGGAACGTGTATCAAGTCCGCCGTCCTTGTGAACAACAACGTTGTAAGGCTTAACGCCGATTCTCGCTTTAAGTGCATTGGAGACTTTCTCTGCGATTATTTCGTCAGTATCTGTATTTTCAGCGGTCTTTTCAATTTCAACGGAATATTTGCAGGTGAAATCCTTGTCAAAAATTCTTATAAGGTATTCGCCTGTCACGCCATCAAGTTCACGGATAACTGCCTCAATATCGCTCGGGAATACATTAACCGCAGAAACGATAAACATATCGTCTTTTCTGCCGAGAATATGTATTCTTCCATGAGTTCTTCCGCAGGAGCAAGGTGTTTTATCGATACGTCCGATGTCGCCTGTCTTGAAACGGATAAGAGGTCTTGCGTGCTTGTGGAGAGTTGTAAATACAAGTTCGCCGACCTCTCCGTTAGGAAGTACTTCGCCTGTGTGAATGTCAACAGTCTCAACAAGTATATGATTTTCTGCAATGTGCAGACCGTCTTTAGCTTCACAAGCAGCCGCACAAGCTCCGAAAATATCCGAGAGACCGTAGAAATCATAGACTTCAGCACCCCAAAGGTCTTCAATTGCCTTTCTTGTGGAATCAATTGAACCGCCAAGTTCGCCAGCAACTATGATTTTCTTAATGGACAGGTCTTTTTTAGGGTCGATACCTGCTTTTTTTGCCTTTTCACCGAGTTGCCAAGCGTAAGACGGACTTGTCCAGATAATTGTCGGCTGATATGTTTTTAGGATAAACAAAAGTCTCTCACTTGGCAGAGTTCCGCCCCAGATACACAATGCACCAAGATTCTGTGCGCCGATTACATCAGGACCGCCGACATACAGCGAGAAATTAAGTGCGTGGACATATCTGTCGTTCGGTCTCATGCCAATCTGCCAGAACCAACGGCTTTCTGTATCTTGAAATTCGTCGAAGTCCTGCTTTGTAAACGGACTCATCGTCGGCACTCCTGTTGAGCCTGATGATGTGGAAACGAAAACAACATCTTCTTCAGGGACTGCCGCAAGTTCGCCCAAAAATGAGCCTACGCCCTGAGTATCACGCTGTGTAGTTTTGGTGATAAACGGAAATTTCTGTATATCCGCAAGCGTTTTAATATCCTCAGGCTTAACTCCTGCTTCATCAAACGAACGCTTATAATAAGGTGCGTTTTCGTATGCAAATTTCACGATTTCCTTTAAATCCTCAAGCTGTTTCTGCTCAAGCTCCTCACGTGGCATTGTTTCAAGTACCTCGTCCCAGTATTTATCATTCGGATTTTTCTTAATCACATTACTCATTATCATTACCTCCATTGTAAATTTCTTAGCATATCTGCTGTTCTGTAATTTATTATATCACTACTTTTCCTATTTGTCTACTATGAATTAATTATAGCGAGTTATAGAAAATTACTATAACTACTTAAGAAACGCCTCCAGTTTCTCTATATATATTTTTCCAATGTGACTTGTTACCGTGTTTTTCTTAGTAATATAGCCGATTTCCATATTATCCGTAGCGTCCTTGATTGGCACTGCGATATATTCCGAGCCGTTAAGTTCGTTGCAGATAATTCCTGAGCAGAACGTATAGCCGTTCAGCCCTTTCATAAGATTCAGCATTGTGCACCTGTCGGAAGCTTTGATTACCCTCGAAAAATTTGCTGTATCAATTATTTCCTCCGCAAAATAAAATGAACTCTTGTCGCCCTGTTCAAAAGTAAGGCAGGGATATTCTTTCAGCTCGTCAATGATAACGGACTCCTTACCTGCAAGCGTATGATTTTTCCAGAGATACGCAAAAATATCGCAGTCAATCAGGTGGTGAAATTCAAGGTGATTTGATTCAAGCAGTTTTGTAATAACGTGCCTGTTGAAATTGCTGAGATAAATAATCCCTATCTCACTTTTCAGCGAACTTACATCGTTTATCACGTCCGCCGTTTTGGTCTCACGGATTGCAAACTCATATTCATGCGTATTAAATTCTTTAACTATTTCCACAAATGCCTGTACTGCAAAAGAATAATGCTGTGCAGAAACGCCGAATTTGCGTTTAAGTCCTCCGCCCGTGTATTTTTCCTGCAAATTTTCATATTGCTGATATACCTGACGTGCATAAGTGATAAATTCCGAGCCGTCTGCGGTCAGCGTGATACCTCTTGCTCCACGATTAAAAATAGTTATGCCGATTTCCTTTTCAAGCTCCTTTATTGCAGACGTAAGCGACGGCTGGGCAATATATAACTGCTCAGCCGCTTTATTCATTGAACCTACATCACTGATAACAATTGCGTAATTCAACTGCTGTAATGTCATAACATCACTTCCTTGATTTTATCTTCTTTCTGATTTCAGACAGCCTGTCAAGTGCCTCGTTCAGTGTATCATTTTTCTTGGCGAAGTGAAATCTGATGTACCTGTTTTCATTCTCCTTGAAAAAACTTGAACCTGGAACTGCTCCAACGCCCACATCCCTTGCAAGCACTTCGCAGAACTCCAAATCACTCTCATAGCCAAATTCAGAAATATCAAGCAGGATATAATACGCACCCTGCGGAACTGTATGCGGTAACTTTATATCGTCAAGACCTTTTAGGAAAAGACTGCGTTTTTCAGTATATTTTTCCTGTAAATCGCTGTAATAATCATCACCGAAATTCAGTCCCGTTACTGCTGCTTCCTGCAACGGAGCCGCCGCACCAACTGTAAGAAAATCGTGTACTTTCTTAACCGTATCAATAATGTGGGGCGGTGCGATTACATATCCCAGTCGCCAGCCTGTTATTGAGTATGTCTTTGAAAGCGAACTGCACTGAATAGTGCGCTCCCACATATCAGGCAGAGTCGCAATATATGTGTGAACATTCGGTGCATAGATAATATGCTCATAAACCTCGTCAGTTATTACAAATGTATCATATTTTTTCGCAAGGTCTGCGATAATTTCAAGCTCCTTGCGTGTAAAAACCTTACCGCACGGATTCGACGGATTGCAGACGATAATAGCTTTAGGATTCTGCTTAAATGCCGATTCAAGTGCGTCCACATCAAAATTAAATTCAGGCGGAATCAGCGGAACATATATCGGCTCTGCTACCGAAAGTATTGTATCTGCGCCGTAATTTTCATAAAACGGCGAAAATACGATAACCTTATCTCCTGGATTTGTCACGCTCATCATTGCCGCCATCATCGCTTCCGTACTTCCGCAGGTTACAACGATTTCACTGTTCGGGTCAACTGCTCTGCCCGAAAAATGTTCATATTTTTTTGCAAGTGCTTCACGGAAATTCTGCGCACCCCATGTTATTGAATACTGGTGAAAATCCTCTTTTGTGACTTCCGCAAGTCTGTTTAATATTTCTTTTGGCGGCTCAAAATCGGGGAATCCCTGCGAAAGATTTACCGCTCCATATTGATTTGAAATCCTTGTCATTCTTCTGATTACGGAATCCGTAAAATCTGCTGTTCTGTCTGATAAATTCGGCATAATCAAATCCATTCCTTTCTGATTTTTTCCCACTTTTTATCACGGGAATTTGTAATAATTTCAATGTCCTCATCTGTCAGATGATTGAATCTGCCCTGCTTCTTGATGTAATCCGAAACGCTTGTAAATTCTTTTGGCTGATGAGTAATATGAAATTCACCGTTTTCGTATTCCGCAAGATACCACAAACCGCAGTCAACAATTTCCCTTGCGATTTCAACCGTATCACTTACAGGAATCCCCCAGCCTGTCGGACAAGGTGCGATAACATGGATATATTTAGTACCCTTAATTTTAGATGCCTTTTCAACTTTGTTAAGAAAATCCGTCATATAGCCGATTGTAGCCGTCGCTGCATAAGGAATATCATGGGCTGCGACAATTTCAAACATATTTTTCTTCGGGCGGATATTTCCCCTGATATTTTCGCCTGCGGGAGTTGTAGTCGTTTTTGCACCAAAAGGTGTTAAACCACTTTTCTGAATCCCAGTATTCATATAGGCTTCGTTGTCATAGCAGATATAAATGATATTATCGTTTCTGTCGATTGCTCCCGAAAGTGCCTGAATACCGATGTCAGCCGTTCCGCCGTCACCTGCAAAACCTACCGCCGTGAAGTCCGTTATGCCACGTCGACGGAAACCTGCTTCAATTCCCGTGAGCATTGACGCTGTTCCTGCAAAAGTCGAAATTATCGCATTATTTGCAAAGCAAAGCTGTGGAAAATTGAATCCAACTGCTGACATACAGCCTGCTGGAAGAACTGCAACCGCATTTTCACCAAGTACTTTCAATGCGTTTCTTACTGCTAAACTTCCGCCACAGCCTGCACACGCTTTATGACCATAAAAAAATTCGTCTTTACAAAGTGTTTTTGCTGTTACTGCCATTATTCGCCCACCTCAATTCCGATAAAATTTACTGTTTTTGTTCCATCTTTAATTTCCGAATATATGTTCTCAATATCCGATGCGGAAATATTTCTTCCGCCGAGTCCGCCTATAAAATTATACGACGGAATATCAACTTTTTCTGTATAAAGTGCTGAATTTACATTTGTGAACACTGCACCCTCATTGCCAAAAGATATATCTTTTTCAAGTACTGCAACAGCTTTTGCATTTTTCACAGCTTCTGCGATTTCCTTTGACGGAAAAGGTCTCATATATCTGATGCGCAGTACTCCAGCTTTAATGCCGTTTTTTCTGAGTTTATCTGCTGTTTCACGGCAAAGTCCTGCGATACTGCCGAGCGTTATAATGATATAATCCGCATCTTCTGTTTTGTATGTATCAATCAGTCCGCTGTACTTTCTGCCGAAGATTTCCGAGAATTTCTCCTCTGCTTCTTTGATTACTGAGACAGCGTTTTTCATGCCGATATGCTCTTTGTATTTGAAAATATAGTTATGTTCAGGACCTGCTGAAAATGCCATATTTTTTGGACTGTCGTGGTCGAGTTTGTTGTCCGTTTCGTATTGTGGCAGAAATCTGTCCGCCTGCTCCTGCGTTGGAATATCCACCTGTTCATATGTGTGAGTTAAAATAAATCCGTCCAGATTAACC
Source organism: Ruminococcus flavefaciens (assembly GCA_023667045.1). Classification (GTDB taxonomy): domain Bacteria; phylum Bacillota; class Clostridia; order Oscillospirales; family Ruminococcaceae; genus Ruminococcus; species Ruminococcus flavefaciens_AC. The sequence goes on from JAMPAU010000005.1 coordinate 106,428, forward strand.
ATAAACGGCGTGGAAACTTTTTCATTTTCCGCTATGTAATAACTCATCAGAGCAAGGTCAAGAGATTCCTGAGCATTCTCTGCATACGCCTGAATCCAGCCGCTGTCAAGCTGTGAGAGACTGTCTCGTTGGTCGCCATAGATATTCCAAGGCAGTGCGGTGGAGCGGTTAGCGTTCATCATGACAATCGGAAATCTTCCGCCCGATGCGTAATACAGACATTCCGCCATATACAGAAGTCCCTGCGACGATGTTGCCGTAAATGCACGCACTCCTGCTGCGGAAGCTCCCATTGCACACGAAAGTGCGGAATGCTCACTCTCTACGTGAATAAACTCGCTGTCAAGACTTTTATCCTCTACCATTTCTGAAAGCCGTTCAACTACAATCGTCTGCGGAGTTATGGGGTATGCGGAGATAACTTCGGGCTTTGCAAGACGTATTCCCTCCGCAAATGCTTCGTCTCCTAATAAAAATTTCTTTGCCATTATTTTTCCGCCTCCATTTCAATTGCGCCGATTCTGCATATTTTGGAACAGATTCCACAGCCTTTGCAGAACTTATAATCAATTACTGCTTTTTTATTTTCAACGGAAATTACTCCGTCGGGACAATACAAATAGCACTGCATACAGCCTGTGCATTTTTCCTGATTAATCACAGGGCGAATACTCCTCCAGCCGCTGTTTTCCGTGACAAGATAACCCGCTTCAAAACAAGTATTTTCGGGTACGTCGCTAAATCCGAACTGTGTCTTTTCTCTTAAATACGGCTTCATTTCAATACCTCCCCGACGGCTCTTTTTACTGCATTTATATTCTTTTCATGAAGTTTTTCGGGCATATAGTTTTCAATTGCAGATATGATATTTTCTGTGCTTACAATGCCTGAAATCGCTGATAATACGCCAATCATGATAGTATTTACAACAGGCAGTCTTAATTCTTTTGCGATGCTGTCAGCATCGAAAGAAATTATATCGTCTCCTAAAATTGCTTTGGAATTGACAATAATTTTTCCGTTTTCTTTAAGAATATTATTCAAATTACTATTATAAAGCGTTTCGTCCAGAATTACTATGTAATCCGCCTGCTCCGTTTCACTTCGGTCAAGTACTGGCTTATCACTTAATTTTGTGAACGCCTTTACTGGTGCGCCACGTCTTTCAGGACCAAACGACGGAAACGCAAGTGCATATTTTTCCTCATCTGTTGACGTATATGCAGCTCCGAGCAGTTTTGCAGATGTGAAAGCTCCCTGTCCGCCACGTCCCAGCCATAATATCTCAGTCATGCTTTTATTCTCCTAATCATATAGAATTAATATGAATTAATAATATCACAAAAATTATAAAATGTCAACTATATTAAATTTATATGCAGTTATAGAAAAAAACTATAACTCTTTGCGATAAAATTATCAGCACGCAGCTTTAATAAAGAAAACTGCACCTACTCTAAAAGAATATATTAATTCTTACCACATATAATGTAAATAACATGGGAGTTGATAGAATGAAGACAAATACGACAGTTATTAAGGAAAGCAATCAGTCTGCATTTAATACTCTTATCAAAGTCGGTCTATACAAAAGTATGTATTCTGAAAATTTGATAAGTTAGGCACAGCTTAAAAGACTTATAGAAAATCAAAAAGAAGGTGACAAGATATGCCTTTAAGAGTTGCCGCATATTGCAGAGTTTCGACAGAGAGTGATGCACAAATAAATTCTCTTGAAAGTCAGAAAAAATTTTTTACAGATTATATCAATCAGAACAAAAAATGGACGTTGGTAGATGTATACTCTGATGAAGGCGTAAGCGGCACATCAATCAATCACCGTGACGCATTCAATCGTATGATTAATGATGCATATTTCGGAAAAATTGACCTTATTATTACAAAGGAAGTCAGCAAATTTGCAAGAAATACTGTTATTACTCTTGGGTATACAAGAAAACTAAAAGAACAAGGAATAGGGGTAATATTTATTAATGATAACATTAATACTCTTGAACCTGACGGAGAATGGAAATTGACAATGATGGCGAGTATGGCACAGGAAGAAAGCCGTAAAACTTCTGAGCGTGTGAGTTGGGGACAGAGAATCAAAATGAAAGAGGGGGTGGTTTTCGGCAGAAGTATGTTGGGGTATGATGTAAAAAACGGCAAATTGTATATAAATAAAGAGGGCGCTGAAATTGTCAGGCTGATTTTTCATAAGTATGTAAATGAAAACAAGGGAACTCATGTCATCGCAAGAGAACTTATTGAAGCTGGTATACAGCCTATGCATGTAAAGGAATGGAGCAATACAGTTATTTTAAGGGTTCTGCGGAATGAAAAATATGTCGGAGACCTTTGTCAGCAGAAAACTTTCACTCCTGATTATCTTACGCACTGTAAAAAATATAATAATGGAGAAAAAGAAAAAATATACATATCAGAACACCATGAAGAAATTATTGACCGCAATATGTGGAATAAGACAAAGGAAATTCTTGCATCTCGCACACTGACAGCCAAACAGAAATCAAGGCATAGCTGTAGATGCTGGTGCAGTGGAAAAATAGTATATGGAAAGTGCGGAGATAGATTTGTCAGCTGTATAAAAAAGCGCAAAGACGGTTCTGTTTATAAGTCGTGGAGATGTGCCAGAAACGCCAGTCATGGTGCAGAAAAATTGAACAAGTTTGGCGATATAATAGGATGTAACAATCATTCTGTAAATGAAGTTGTACTGCTTGAAGGAACAGCTTATGTATTGAATTTTCTAAAAATAAATAAACAGAAACTTATTTCCGAAATGATGTCAGAAATACATACTGTATGCAGTGTTACTGAAAATATAGATACAGGAAAACTTCAGGATAAGATATTTGATATTGAAAGAAAGAAAAATATTCTTCTTGACAAGCACCTTAACGGAACAGTCAGTGACAAGGACTATAAAAGTCAGAATAATTATTATGACAAACAGATTTCTGTAATCCAATCAAAAATAGAAGCTTATAATCAGATGCAGTCAGAACTTGAATATCAGTCAAGACAATTTGAGAAGTGTGTTGAATATATAAAGAAATATCTTGACTTTGAAACTGTCAATGAGCATATCTGCGGTGAGATTCTGGAGAAAATAATAGTTTACAGTGAAAATATAATGGAGATAAAGCTGAAATATGTACCTGCGGTAAAACTGCATTACAGTACATTAGGGCGAGGCAAAAACTACAAAGCTAAGTTTGAACTTCTGATTGAATCAGCCGTTTCCTGAATATGAGACAGACCTGCTCCACATTCATATGGAGCAGTTTTTTTGCAGAAAAATAAATGAGCAAAATAGATACCGATACACCTATATCCATAAGGGTAATGCTCCATAGTGCTGAAAACGGCTGTAAATCGGAATTTATCGGACTTGCTCTTGATGTGATAAAAACAACGGACAAGCCTGTAAAATATGGCGAAAATAATAAGTACAGCTATACCGATAAGCCAAAACGCATTGGACAAGGTTCTGAACGGATTATAAATATCTATTATGCTTTATCTGATTCATAATAAAAATTGTAAATCTATGTCGAAAATTCGTTGTAAAAAATGTGATTTGCTATTGATTTTTCGTTGCTATTATTGTATAATAAGAATAAGAGGTGATTGCTTTATGTATCTGAAACGTAAGATTGACAGTTTTCTTGCTGAATGGAAAGCGAGTACAGACCGTAAACCGCTTATTGTCAAAGGTTCACGGCAAGTCGGTAAGACGGCATCTATACGCAAGTTTGCAGAGAAAAACTATACAAGCGTGATTGAGATAAATTTTGTCGAAGAACCAAAGTACGAGATGATTATTTCTAATGGCTACAAGGCTTCTGATATTATCAAAAATATATCGCTTATAGACCCGTCAAAGCGATTTGTAGAGGGCGAAACGTTGATATTTTTCGATGAGATTCAGAAATTCCCCGATATTGCAACTTCCCTGAAATTTTTCAAGGAGGACGGTCGGTTTGATGTTATTTGCAGTGGCTCAATGCTTGGTATCAACTACCGAAAAATAGAGAGCAACAGCGTAGGCTATAAGACTGATTTTACTATGTATTCTATGGATTTTGAGGAATTTATTTGGGCAAAGGGCTATGATAATTCTTTTGTGGATAATCTTTTACTTCATATGAAAGAGATGAACCCGTTTAACGATTTGGAGCTGAGTATCGGGCATTCCATATTCCTTGATTATTGTGTACTTGGCGGAATGCCTGCCGTTGTACGTGACTATATCGAAAAGGGAACATTTGAGGGTTCACTCGAAACACAGCGACAGCTTATTGCCGACTACAAAGAGGATATTCGTAAGTATGCGGAGGGACTTGACCAGACACGTATTCTGAACGTTTTCAATCATATTGCCCCACAGCTTGCAAAGGAAAACAAGAAATTTCAGATTTCAAAAGTTGCGTCGGGAGCAAGATTCAAGGATTATCGTGGCTGTATTGAATGGCTCGTCGATGCTGGAATGGTGAACGTGTGCTACTGTCTGAATTTCCCTAAACTTCCATTGAAAGGCAACTATATTGAAGATAAGTATAAGCTGTACTTTGCCGATACGGGACTTCTTGTGGCAATGCTTGATGATGAATCACAGGACGATTTGAGGGCTAATAAAAATCTTGGTGTATACAAAGGAGCATTATATGAAAATATTGTAAGTGAGGCTCTTATGAAAAGCGGTTATGACTTATACTATTATAAAAGAGATGATTCTATACTGGAGCAGGATTTCTTTGTACGCACTGCTGATAACCTGATACCTGTTGAAGTCAAGGCTACAAACGGAAGGGCTAAGTCACTCAGAACGCTTATAAGTTCTGAACGCTATCCCGATATTGATTACGGAATAAAGTTCACAGGCGGAAATATAGGCTACAGCGACGATATATATACATTCCCTTATTTCTGTGCTTTTTTGCTGAAACGATACTTGAAGAAATAAAAAACAGGGCAACGCTTTATTATTGACGTTGCCTTATTTTTTCATAGCATTAATGATACTTTCAATATTTGCAACTGCTTTTCCACCTGCTGAAATACCCTTGAATTTGTGCTTTTCGGTCGCTTTAGTGAATAACTGAAAACCAAATTTGCTTGATACACTACCTTTTGAAAGAGCCAAGCTATTAATCGTTAATTATTCAAATAACTTCTGTTTTGAATATTTATTTAACAAATTTCAAAAATTATTTATAAACTTTTTTATAATTTATCTTAACAAAGTGATAATTATATGCTATAATAATTTTCAGAGAGGAGTGAAAATATGTCAGTGTTTAGTAAAAGGATAAATCTGCTGATGAATCAGTATCATTTAACACAAAAACAATTAGCAGATAAAGCCAAAGTTACTGAAGCGGCTATGTCGTATTACGTAAAAGGAGAACGAACCCCAAGAAGTGATGTATTGGGAAGAATAGCCAAAGCTCTTGATACTACAACAGATTACTTACTTGGAAACAGTAATGATTTAACAGACCAGTCAAGCGAGCAATTACAATATTTACAGCGTAATCTTGGTAAACTTGATGCAAATCAATTAAAAAAAGCTGAAAATATCTTAAAAGCAGTATTTGATGATATATTTGAAGATGAAGATGACGAGGAGGATAATTGATGTCTGATAACTCACCCGATTTTAAAAAAGCTTACACAAAAGCAAATGAAATTCTATGTTCTTCTAATACAATTATGAATTTTCCATTTTCTCCTAAGTCTTTGATAAAGGAAAAATCAGGAATTAAATGCAAAAGTTACAGTACAGCATTGAAATATGGAGTGGATATTCATGACTTCGGTAGTGATTCAGCCACCATATTCAAAAATGGTAGCAAAATAATCATTTTTTATAATGAAGATAAATCAGAAAATCATTTAAAATTTTCATTGTTGCATGAGTTCGGACATGAATATCTCGGTTATAATTTTAATGATAAACGTCCTGATGTATATTCAAATTTTGAAATTGAAACAAATTTCTTTGCTGCTCAGTTGCTGATGCCAGAGCAGATACTTAGAGAACTTCAAAAACGACAGGTTTACATCAATCATTCTTTTCTGCAACAATATTTCGGCGTGTCATATGAAGCCGCTGATAAACGTATTAATACATTAGCCAGAACCAATATGGAATGGCGTTCCCGAGCAGAAAGAGAATTTGATGATATAATTCTGATGAAATATGCTGTATTTATTGACAGAATCCGCCCTCAGAAATCTTATTTTGATTATGAGGCTGAAGAAGAAAGACAACGACAGCGATATAGCTGGTATTAATCCAGAAAGGAAAGGTGATTCCCATGCACAAAGACCAATGACAAAGAAGAAAATGCATAGATAAACTGTTGGTAGCAGTAAACCTATGCAATATCAGTTATGCTATAAGCACAACTCTCCAAAGTTATTATAGCATATTTTGATTTCTTTGTCTATTGACAATATTCACAAATTTATAACTTAATAAATGGAGGAAATAGCTATTAATAACTTTATAAACGTACAATATGATTTTGTAGGGAATTTTCTTACAGAAGGAGCAAATTTTATTGGGAAGTATGATTTTCCTATTCTTGCTCCACAACAAATTATCCCTACCTCTATGCCATTACCTATAAATTATATGTTGTCTGAAAGTAATTTAGAATCTAAATGGTTTCACTGCTTTGTAGATGACTCTGCATTTGAAAGGTTATGGAGAAACTTTTACAAGTATATTCCCTATTTAAAAGCAATTAATGGAATCATATCTACTGATTTCAGCATTTACAGAGATATTCCAATGGAATTACAGATTAGAAACTGTTATCGCAACAGAGTTATGGCATATGCAATGCAAAAAATCAATCATAATGTAATTCCTACTGCTGGATTTGGCGATGAAAACACATGGGACTGGTGTTTTGACGGTCTGCCTAAAAATTCTACATTAGCAATAACCACAAACGGTACGTTATCAGACCCTGAAGCAAGAAGGCTATTTGTGGGCGGAGTTGATGCATTAGTACGCACCTTGCAACCATATGCAATAGTTGTATGTGGAAATTATCCTGAATGGCTTAATAATAAGTATCCAGATGTAAAAATCATTCCAATACTAAGTTACAGCCAGATGTGGAATTTAAGAAGGAGGAGTATCTGATGGGCGGATATGGTAGCTCTTATGGCAAAACGAAGGAGAAATGCTATTATGATACTGGTGGACATAAGGTAAAAGACAGCAATGCAATTGAAGTAGCTGAATACTATATCAGTCAGGGAAAATATGTGGCATTTCTTCAAGAAAAACATAATCAGAGACGTGCTGATTTATCTGTAGAGGGACAGTATGTTGAAGTTAAAGGTCTTACAACACTGAATCTTGACAATGTTGAAGGAAAATTAAAACACGCCTTTTCACAAATACACGGTGATGATGACAATAATTCCAAGCAAAGCAAAGAAGAAAAAGTCGTTATTCTTTCTAAACATGACAGTAGTATCTCAGAAGAACGCATATATGATGCTATGAATAAGGGGTATCTGAGTGCTAAACACAAAGGCTACATTACGGGCAAACTTGAAGTTTGGATTCGTGGTAAAATTTATAAACTTAATTAAATGGAGGAATAAAGCATGGCTTCATTGAAATGTAATAACTGTGGTTATGGAATCCATTATAATGATGAACCTGACGGAACAGAGTATACAGCAATATCTTTCAGAACATGGAGTAATTTTTCATCAACAGACAAACCAATATGTCGCTATATTTTAGATGGCATTCAAGATTACATCATTATATGGAAATGCCGTGAATGTGGTTGTCTGCATACTTTCATAACAGGAAAATATGAACTTTCAAATGCATATATTCCTTGTGAGAAAAAAAATGTCACAGATATTCCAAACGGAAAAAAATATCATGTGTTTGAAGATTATGTATACGAAACTATAGCAGAATCTAGAATTTCTGCTGAAGAATATGAAAATTCAGATGAATATCCTTCTCATTATTATGCAATAGTTGATGGCGATTATATATATTTATCTGACAATAAAGATTTTACTAATATCACAGATATTTTTAAATCAATAAAGAAATAAGACCGTAAGTTAAAATCGGACAATCCGAATTATATGGAATGTCCGATTTTCTATTATTTACTTTATTAACTTCTGATACATTTTCATAAGTTCGGCTACACATTCGCTCTCTGTTATAGTCTTGCTAAAGCCGTATGCCGACATTACAGCAATGTCATTAGCCTGATGAGCTTTTCTTAACTTAGTGGGCATTGATATATCTTTATACAAATCTGCTAAACTGCTTTTAGGATAAATATTTCTTGCATCAAGTATCGCTTGTGCTGTTTTTTCAATTCTTTCCTTTTGTTCTTTTGTCGGAGTACACCAAGGAAATGTATTATATACAACGCTGACAGAATATGTATAACTTTCTCCTAAATATCCACATACAGTTCTGAGCCACGCATTATGCACATTAGAACTTAAAACGCCAAATTCATACAGACCGCCATTTTTCATAACCTGTAATTTATTATTAACTAATATATTAGGTGTTAAAAATCCTATCGGAACATATCGGCGTTTACCCGAAGATGTTTGAGGTATCACAAGATAATCACTATCGGGTATATTTTCAAAATGAAATTTTGCAGGAGTTTCAGCGAGTTTTTGTGTTTGTTTACTTGATGAACTAAGCCTGTATTGTCTTATTTCTTCTAACAGTTTTAGTACAGTAGGCATTTTCGATAAAATATGTGGTGGGATTCTGTTTATAAACAAAAACCAACGTTCAATATTGTTGATAAATTCTTTACTTCCCATATATCTGAAAAAATATGGCTCAGACTTTGGCTCTTTTTTTATAAAAAGTATTTTTTCTTCCGGAGTAAAAGCACATATCGCATTATCTAAAGGTTTACTTCCGTTATTAATTATTGGAACTTTACAAATAGGTTTTTTAGCACCCTCAATCCAAATATCAGAAGTTCCCATTAAATAGCCGTTTATATGGGAAACTTTTTTCTTACTTCCGTTATCAATTATTGTTTTTTCTTTTGTATTATCTCCTATTTCAAATTCTATGATTACACAATGTACACAAGCTTGTAATTGAGCTTCACTTTCCCATTTAAACGACCTTACAGCATGGATTATATTAAGATGATACTTTTCAAATAAAGTTTTCCATAACAAAACAACCTGTTCACCTTGTGTGATAGAACTTGTTGAAACAAATCCTGCTTTTAAATTTGTTCCCTGCATATATCTTGCTGCTATTATATACCATGCAGAAACATAATCTAAATCACCATTTTTAGCAAAATCATATGCAACTGTATTCATATCATCACGTTGACTTTCACCCATTCGTCTGCCAGCAGAAAAAGGAGGATTTCCCATAATATAATTTAGCTTGTTTTTATCAACAACACTCTCCCAGTCAATGCGTAAAGAATTTCCCTCAACGATATTCGCATAGGACTTTAACGGCAGAAAACTAATAGTACGCTCAACAATTTTTTCTGTTTCCTGCATCATCTGACTTTCAGCAATCCAGAGGGCAGTTTTTGCAACGGTAACCGCAAAATCGTTAATTTCAATCCCATAGAATTGGTTTATGCCTACTTTAATTAAGCCGTCTACGTTGAATGACATCTGACCGTCATCATATTTTTCAGCTATAAATTTTGCTCTCAAAATCTCATTTTCCAGTCGTCTAAGGCATATATATGTTTCAGTCAGAAAATTACCAGAGCCACACGCAGGGTCAAAAAACGTGAGCGATGCAAGTTTATTGCGGAAATCCTCCAGGCGTGTAAGACGTGTCTTATTAACTTTAATTTCAAGAATATCAGCAAATTCTTTCTTTAAGTTATCAAGAAAAAGCGGGTCAATAACCTTGTGGATATTCTCGATACTTGTATAGTGCATACCGCCTGAACGCCGAGTTTCGGGATTCAGCGTTGATTCAAACATCGCTCCGAAAATAGTCGGTGAAATATCCGACCAGTCAAAATCCTCACTTGCATTGTGCAGGAGCAGGTGTACAATTTCTTCTGTAAATCTGGGAATTTCAATATCTTCATCGGCAAAAAGTCCGCCGTTGACATACGGAAATGCAAGCAAATCTTCATCAAGATAAGGGTAACGGTCATCTGACTTTGTATCAAGAATTTTGAAAAGCTCAATCAGCTTAGAACGGATTTCACTTGCAGGAAATTTTTTCAGATAGTCGTGAAACATCTGATGCTTGCCGAAAATCCCTGCACTTTCAGCGTAAAGGCAGAAAACCAATCGTACACAAAGTTTATTCAGACTTTTCAGTGTTTCAGGACTTTTAGGATTTTTGTACTGATTCAGTATCAAATCGTACAGTTTACCAATAAATTCGCCAGCTTTAAGTGAGACTTCTATTTCTTTTTTGATATTATCATGACTTGTATCTACTAAAAATTGCAGACGATAATATTCTTTTGGCAAATCTTTTAAGAAAATCTGTTCAGGCTTATTTTTCGGATTTTCCATATCATACACAAGAAATTCCGAAAAATTGCAAGTCACTATCCAACGTGGATGTTCTGAATAAGGCAACGCATTTGCATAACGTTTAGCTTGTTCAAATGGTGTAAATTCACTGCCGTCAGACTGTTTGTGCTTTTTTGCAAGGTCTTTGTCCAGACTTTTCTGTTCAATCAAAACTTTGGTGGAATAGATATAACAATCAATAAAATTAGTACTTTCATCTTTCACACGCTTTTCAAATTCAAGCATTTTCTCAGGCTCGGTAACTCCAAAAACTTCACGCAGAAGCATAATCCAGAAACTTTGAGTATCACTTTTTTCGTCACCCTTATTATGCCAGTATTCAGCGAAATTCTTCGCCGCTGTTTTCTGTTTATTATCAGCCATATCCACACCGCCTTAAGTATATTAATTTTATTATATCACAAAATTAATAAGAAAGCAATGATATAATTATTAATTTTTTTATTTGACTATTGTCCTGTTAAAAATATATTTAAACCTTATGACAAAAAAGCAGCAAATCCAATAAAGGATTCACTGCTCTTTATTCTCCAAGTTATCACAAAGAATATTCTTTATAACATCATCTTCATTCATAAATTCGCCTTTATTGACATCATAAGTACAATAATACGGCTTAGCATATATATCATCAGACAATGAATCAGGTCTGCAATCATAGCAGGCATATCTGAATTCGCAATCCTTACAGCCTTCCACTTTATCCTTAGTGAACTCTTGAATTTCTCTTTTTATAAGATTTTCAAGATTATCATCTTTCATATTGCCATGAGAAAATCTGCGTTCCATAACACAAGGATATACTTCTAAATTTGCAGAAATATAAAGTTTTGAAGAAAAACAGCGATGCCCATTGACATGACAGGCAACTGCTTTTGAGTCTAATGCGTAGGAAAAGGTTTTCTTGGTTATCAGTTTACGCTTTAATAATTCAGGTGTTAAAAGACCTATATTACCTCTGCCAGCCATACGGATAACATCTTTTTTAGGATTCAGTGTATATAAATCCGTATTTTTCTCTCCGACAGAAACATCTTTCATATAGACTGTTGCAATTCTGTGTGGAATATCATACTGTTTCAGGAGTTCAACAGAATGAACAGTTCTGCTGTGTGAACCTTTTAGCAATGTAACTTTGTCATGCTCCTCTGCATCATAAGAATAAATCGACAAAGCTACATGAATATTATTATCCTTAAAGAACTCACACCACTGTTCATTTATTAAAATACCATTCGTGAATACTTCCACAAAAACAAATCTTTCTGCTGTATATTCAAGCATTTCTCTGATATTTTTATGACAAAAAGGTTCTCCGCCAATAAGCTGAACTCTTTTTACGCCAATGCCCAGTAATTCCTGACAGACAGACTTAAAATCATCAAAAGACATTGTTTCATGACATTGTGCAGACGATTCATTATAGCAATGCTTACATTTAAGATTACAGAAAGTACAGATTTCAATCCACACAAATTCAATATCAAAATCTGTGCCGAGACTCCTTATATTAGGAAATGGCTTTATTTCATCAGAAATATCAACTAATCCAGCACTTTTGAGACTTTCTATCGCCTTATCTTCTTCATATGTCAAATTAAGTTCATCTATATTTTCAGAACATATCTTCTCAATCAAAGCAGAAAAATCCTTTTGAATATGATACAACTTTTTGTTACCTAAATCATATATACAATCTTTTGCTTTTCCCTTTACAAGATAAACATTATCATTTAAACAGTAGTACATATCAATCCCTCCATGGATTACAGTCGGGAATTTCTTCACCTAAGGAATATTCATCATCTTCAGCATAGTAATCATTGTTTAATAAATCGGATTTAATATTTTTTGAATATTCTATATAATCCTTTGATTCTAATTGCATTTCTTCATCTTCTTCTGCCCATTGTTCTTCAAGTTCTTCTGATGTTTTTATTTTTGCATTTTTTAAATCTTTATTTAAATTTTCTTCAGCAGGTAAGCATTTAGGCATACACTCATCAGAATACAATTCATTATTTTCATTTAATAATTCTAAATTCATTAAAATCCATCTTCTTTCAAGTAAGAAAGCCCTAAATACCCCTATATAACTAGGTTCATCCAGTGCTTCCTTAATACAATAAGCATAATCCATAAATAAATTTTTATTTTAAATACGGACCACATGTTTTAGGGGGACATGTATCTGTTGGCAAACATGCTAGCATACAAGAATCTACATTTAAATTTATGCCATTTTCATTTGTCATAAGTTCAAGTTCAAACATAATTCTCATTCTCCTTTCTTAAATCATTATAGAAACTTATTAGCTTCTGTTTAGATATTATTTAAATAAAAAAATTAAAGCCCTGCTGAAACAGGACTTTATATATTCAGTTTTCTGTTAATTCTGTAATCTTCAGCATTATATCAGCAACAGTTTTGAGCTTATCTTCGGGAAGTCTTGCAACACATCTGTTTATAATATCGATATAGAACTTTCTGCTTTTGGTATCGCTTATGTCTGTTTCTTCGCTGAAAAACTCGCTGTAGCTTACCCCGAGAGCCTTTATAATCTTATCGACAGTATTCATTGTCGGACTTTTCAGACCACGTTCCAGATGTCCGAGAAATGCAGGATTTATTTCTGCCATAAAAGCAAGTTTCTCCTGACTCAAACCTCTACACATACGAAAATACTTTATTCGTTCGCCTACCATATTTTTCATTTGAGTATCCTCCATACTTTTTAGTATTATCATACTATTATTATCGAAAATACTCAATATTTAATTGATATTAGTTGAAAATACCTTTAATAACGAAATAAAATCAGTATGCCCAATCAAGAGCATACTGATTTTAGTAACACATTAGGACTA
>JAMPAU010000060.1 GCA_023667045.1 Ruminococcus flavefaciens
ACTTGACTGGCTGCGCACCGAAATGGAAAAAATAAAATAGAGTGTAGGAATTGCGGTGTAGGTTTAGTATAGGAAAAATATATGACTTGTATGCATAACGGCACTTTTTTACACTGTTTACCACTGCTTAAAATGGCTATGTTACGGCGTGTTCGTGGGTATCTCGGTGTTGGGATGTTTCTGTTGTGGAATTTTATGAAACTTAATTTAATTGAAAAGAAAAGTGATAGTGGAGATGCTCAATATGTCAAAGGAATTTTATAATTATCTGGCAGAAATAACAATTGAATTTTTCGGCTCATATGCTGTTAAATCCGGTGAAAAATTTATACTGCGTCTTGACAGCAGAGAAGATGTAGAAAATTTTTATTATGCGGTTAATAATTATCTTAACGTTCATAATAAGGCAATTACATACAGACGTGAAGATGATGATATTTTTGAAACCGTTTCTTTTATGACGGGAACGGATAATTTGGTGCAGCTTATCATTATCCCGGAAATTAACATAACAAACGCTTACATTACGAGGATAAGAAATACCGTTAAAAATAATGAGGCTATTTTTATCGTATGCTATAATCCAATTGACAGCATTGCGGGCGGTACTGAAAGTCTTCAAAAGGAAGGCATGCCATTTCATAAAAACAGTTTTTGCAATTGGATAAAGGATAAAATAAATACTTCCAAAATGATTGATTCCGAAAAGCAGGTCTTGCTGTTTGATTTGGAAAACAAACAAAACAGTGATGATATGAATATGTATTCCATAAATGATTATGCGAATATTTTAACAGTACTGCACAATGGACAGATAGAAAACGATAATTTCAGGGATTTTGGGCTTTTTGAAGATATTGAGCTAAATACGCTTACTCTGAGCAATACAAATGAGGAATCGGAGATTAGTAAACGTATCAGTGAAAACTATGACCTTTTTAAGAAAATAAATAACAGTGTTAAATACGGTAATTTGGAAGATGATTTAGAAAACACATTTACCGAGTCCTATATTGAAAAAATCAAAAAAAATATAAAAATAAACGGCTTGGACGGTTGGGATAAAGGTATTACCTATGTTGAAACGGAAACAGCAAAGAAAAAGAAACTTAAGCAAGAGAAACAAAAACTTACGTCAACCGAAATTTTTGCTGACGGAACAGCACTTGTTCAAAACAAGGATTTCTTTGTACGCAGCAACAAGGAAACCGATGCGGGCAGACGCAAGAGAAACATATTGATTTTTAATGTAAATTCCTGTGAAAAAATTCTTATGTCTATAGGTGTGTCTGATTTTCTTGGGAGCAAACCCGAATTGACACCCGAAAAAAATTCTTCCGTTTCTGTAAGTGTTTCCGGCAAGAAAATTAATATAGAGGTTGAACATAAGGACATTACTATAAGCCGCGTTAAGATAAAGTCCACAGAAAGCTTTGAGATAAATTTCTGCATTATTAACTGTGAAAGCACTTGGTTTGAGGACATAACATCGTGCTATCTTATCAGCGGTGCAAAATCTACCAAAAAGCAAAAGGCTCTTGTAATTAACTGCGAAAACGAGGAACTTACGTTTAATCATAACGGTTCTGAAACGGTTTATGCACACCTTGAACCTGATATGATAATCACGGCAGATTATAATGAGAAGCTTATTTTATCCATTGATGATAATTCATTTAATGATAATGAAGCCAACGGAAAAATTCTTGTCGGCAGTATGGAATTACCTGTTGTTTTCAAAGCTGAAACTGCCATAAATACAAGCATTACGGGAATAAAAATCGTTCAGCAAAAGCTGGCTAACCGTCATGGCTTTAAATATCTGGGAAATAACAAGCTGATATTTGAAACAAACGAGTATAACGCAAATGAAGCTTTCAGAGAAAATCTTGAAACGGAAGAATATATTGTAAAAAACGGTTGCCTTTGCTGTACTGTCAGCGATAACACATTCATATCGGAACCTGTAAATGTAAGCGATTCCTTGAGGTCGGCATACGAGGCATTTATATCTTATTTTAAGTCAAACGACACTCTGCCAAGTATTGCATATTACGATGATATGCTTAAAGAGCTTGCGATAAAATACTTGGAGTCCGTTTCAGAAGAACTCGGTAAAATTCTGAACGGTAAGTCACTTACAAATGAACAATCGGAAATATTTAAAGTAGGTACGATAAATTACCCGTCCGGCGAACAGATAGTTTATTCATCTCTACACCCCATAAATGTGGCGTATCAGCTTATGCTCACGAATGAAGGCAGCGGCTGCGAAATACGCGAGGATATTTTGAAAAAACTTACATCAGATAATCTTGTTCCTTATATTCATGACATTAACGGCAGACTTTACAAGGTACAGGAACAAATTCATACGCCTTTTTGGACGTATTACTGTCCTGAAGACAGAACAAAATATAAGGGTACGGGAAAATTTGTTGCTGACCTCGTCTGCGAAAAAATTCGTGATTTTTACGAGCATTTTACATACCTTTTTGATGGTATGGGCGGAAACAGACTTATTATAAATGCTGTTAATATGGGAGATTGCCGCAATCTTTTTAAGGGTATAATAAATTATTATAAAGCTCAAATCGGGAAAAATCCGTCCGACGCACTTGCAATTGACATTAATGTTTATAATAAAGAACGTGATTACAATATATTTGAGGTGCTGTCACGAAAATCAGCGCTTAAAGCTATTCTTGCCGAAATGGGAATAAAAGAAGAAAATAAAGATTATTCAGAAAGTGAATTTATCAATCTTATTATGACAAAAGTTAATTATTACCGCAAAAATATTGACAGCAGCAAGTATGATTATTGTCATCTTGCATTCATCGAAATGGATAATGATTCAGAGATTGGATTTTCAAATAAAAATGACATTCGCTCCGGAACAATGCTTAACGGTCTGCTTTCGGGAGTTACATCTATGTACTATGGCGTAAATCAATCATATCGAACAGGATATGGTTCGCAATTCAATTTGCCGGAGGGAAAAGATAACTTTCTGTTAAACCTTGCAGAATATTACAACTCTGCAATGATAGTTTATGGCAAATCCGACCCTTATAATGACCAAAATGCTATATGTACTTATATTGATGATAAAGAAACCGATATAATCAACAGAACATACGACTCGTCTAACTGGGTTGTATTTGTTGAGCCGAAAGTCGACCTTAATTTCTTCAAAAATGACAAAAATGATGTAATGATAATACATTACAGCGACCAGCATACCACATCGAGCGGTTATAACGCTATTACTGTTACAAGAAAAACGGAACAGTATGAAAATATTTTGAGGGAATATCTTGAAAAGGGCAGTGGAATTGCAAGCGACCGCAGTCATATACGCAGCATAATAGATATGTTTAACGCCATAAACGGCGACTGGATGTTGAAGCTTATATCCTCGAAGGGCAATTTCAGCAAAGAAAAAATCAGCGTACAGTCGGCTGTTAAATTAGCTCTTGCGTTTTATAAAAGCGATAATATTATCTGGATACCTATTTCTCTTGAAGAAATACTCAGGGTTTCCGGTTCTGTAGGGTATGCCAAAAACGATGGATTGTTTTCGGCAAAAAATCTTGGATACATTAACGGCGCTACCAGTGATGACCTTTTGCTTTTTGGCGTAGAAGTATCCGGCGGAGAGGTGTTTGTTCATTTATATCCTCTTGAGGTGAAAATCGGATATAAAAATAACAATGAGACTGATAATGCGATAGCTCAGATAAAGAGGACAAGGGAAATCCTTGACAAAAATCTTATTGATGCGGACGGTGATAACATACAGACAAAGGTTTACCGTAATTTCTTCGCACAGCTTGCGGTTATCAGTGCGGAAAAGCTTAATCTTTATAAAGTCTGGACAGGGCAGGATTGGGAACGTATAGTTAATACCGATGTTCGAGGCAAACTTCTTAATGATGATTTTACAATTACAGATTCTATGGAAGATAAAATCGGCGATGGTGTTATTATTTCCTTTAAAGACGGGACAATTATGCGTGATGTTTATACGTCAAGTGGAGTTACTGTAATAAAATTTCTTTATAATGACGGTATAAATTATATTGTTAAGAGCGTTGATGATATTTACAGCGATATTCAGAAAGTAGAGGCTGTTACAGAATTTCGGAACAATATGAACAGGGTTGACTGCGTTCCGAATGTTACGGCTGTTATTTCTGCACCCGATAAAACGTATGAAGGTGATTTGGATTTACCCGAAATCTCACCATTATTATCCTTTGACAAGTATGAAATTAAAGAACTTGCTGATAAAGTGTCGAATGATATTTATAATGAAGAAGTTACGAATACAGAACCGGATTTTTCGCTTGACACGGAAGAAAACAATTTTGCAAAATCTCCCGATGGTATGCGTATTTTATTTGGCAATGACGCTAATGACGGAAGTCCTTTATATTGGTATCCGAATAATACTGAAAAAATTATGCACCCCAACACGGGAATAATAGGAACTATGGGTACAGGTAAGACACAGTTTACCAAATCGCTAATTTTACAGCTTGTCAGAGAGCGGCATAACAATCCCGGAGATTCACCCCTCGGAATACTTATTTTCGATTATAAAGGCGATTACAACAAAAGCAAAACTGATTTCATTGAGGCAACAAACGCAAAGGTATATGACCTTTTCCATCTGCCGTTTAATCCTTTTTCTATGACTGTTACCGAAAATTCAAAGCCTATGCTGCCGCTGCATACTGCAAACGGCTTTAAAGACACGCTGTCAAAATGTTATCTTTTGGGAGTAAAGCAGGAAACTACACTAAGAGACTGTATTATGCAGGCTTACGAATTGAAAGGTATCAACAAAGCCGATAAAAGCACTTGGAACAAAATTCCGCCTACTTTTGATACCGTTTTCAAAGTTTATATGGATAGAGAGGGAGCCCGCGAAGACAGTTTGTATGCAGCCTTGTCGGAACTGCAGGGATATGAAATATTTGAACCGAACGCAGAAAATACTGTTCCGCTTTATGATTTAATAAATGGTGTAACTGTTATAAATCTCAGCGGATATGCAAGGTCTATTCAGAACCTTGTTGTAGCTATTACTCTTGACTTGTTTTATTCGCAAATGCAGGTAAACGGTCACAGTCAAATAAACGGCAATCTGCGCCAGCTTACCAAATTTATTCTTGTTGATGAGGCGGACAATTTCTTGAAGGAGGGTTTCCCGTCACTCAGAAAGATACTTAAAGAGGGACGCGAGTTTGGTGTGGGAACTATCCTTTCTACACAATTTTTAAAGCACTTTGATACAACTGATGACGATTTTGCGAAATATATATTTACTTGGATAGTTCATAACGTTGCTGATTTATCTATGAAAGATGTGAAGAATCTTTTTAATACTACTAACAAATCTCAGGAAGAAGATTTGTTTTCAGGTATAAAAAAGCTGACAAAACATCACAGTTTTGTAAAATTCGGTGACTCTTCCAGTCCCTACTATATTAAAGACAAAGCGTTTTGGGAATTGATTGAAGAAGAAAAGAAAGGAGAATGAAAATGGCTACTATTGTGGAAGCTGTGAAAACCGTTCTTGCAGATTATCCAGACGGACTTACAAGTGCAGAAATATATGAAAAAATTATTGAAAAGGATTTGTATAAGTTTAATGCAATAAAGCCGCAAAGTATAGTTAACGGGACGATACGATGCCATTGTTTTGGTTTGAATTTTCCTACCGCAAGTCCGCGGAAGTATTTTAAGATAATTACAAACGGACGCGGCAGCAGTAAATATGCTATATATGACTCAACACAGTCAAACGAGAAAAATGATTATCAGGTAAATGCGATAAATTCCCCTATTAAAGAAAAACTTCCTGAAGAAAAGATGCGGGATTGTTATGAGGAGCATATTGCTGCCCTTAAAATTCAGTTGATGAACGCAATACTCAATTCTCCGCCTGCTTTCTTTGAAGAATTGGTGCTTAAACTGCTGATGAAAATGGGATATGGTTATGACGAAAGTGCAGGCAAGGTAACAAGATATTGTAAAGACGGCGGTATTGACGGTATTATTGAAGAGGATAAGCTCGGTTTGGGAAAAATATATATTCAAGCCAAGAGAAATGCCATTGATAATACAATAGGTGAGCCGATTGTCAATCAATTTCAAGGGGCTATGGACAAAAGAGGCGTTGGTAAAGGAGTGTTTATTACTACATCAAGGTTTGTCAAATCTGTAAAGGAGGAATACTCAAAACCTGTTGGTGGAAAAATGATACGCCTTATTGACGGTGATGAATTAATGAATTTGTTAGTAAAATATGAAATCGGTATTAATGAGGTGAAGATTTATAAAGCTTATACGATTGATGAAAATTTTTTTAATGTTCAATAACCCCTTGACAAATTTAAAAAAATGATGTATACTTAAGTATATGGAGAATATACTTAAGTATTTTATTTAGAAAGAGGTGACAATATGAATTTTTCCTATAAATTTCCTGCTGTTAAAGGAA
>JAMPAU010000061.1 GCA_023667045.1 Ruminococcus flavefaciens
CAGGAACGGGGGACTGCTTTACAAGTGCTTTGACAAGTATTTTTTCATTGTAAGGTCTTTGCGTTTTGGGATACTGCTTTGCTGTTGTCTGTGAAACATCAAAAACTTTCTTCGGATTGTATGCAACCCCAACAGTTCCGTCAGACTTTGTGTATTCACTCGGTTCAAGAATGATAATACCGCTTTCACCTTTTTTGATAAAAACATCGTGCTCTTTCCAAGTCTTTGAATCGCAAAGTCTTGTTGCATCCGGCATCTGATAAGCAACAAGAAGTGCATTGCTTACCGAGTATCTGTCGAAGCGGCTTTGCACATCAAGATAGCTCATAAATATATCGGGATTTCTGATTTCCTGCGTTGCGTCTTCAAGCATTTCATAGGCTTTTATTCTATTTTCTTCTTTCTGCT
The DNA here is from genome assembly GCA_023667045.1 of Ruminococcus flavefaciens. Taxonomy (GTDB): domain Bacteria; phylum Bacillota; class Clostridia; order Oscillospirales; family Ruminococcaceae; genus Ruminococcus; species Ruminococcus flavefaciens_AC. Next base: position 409 of record JAMPAU010000061.1, read on the forward strand.
GTTTCCATTCGTCTTTATTAAATTCTGCCATGTTCTTTAGCTCCTTTCGTTTTTGCTTTGGTCGGTGCTTTTGTTTGACCGACTTTTGATTTGGATTTCTGCTGTTCTTCCCTTATCTTTTTCAGTTCTGCTTTGACTGACGGTCTTTTGCTCTGCTCTTTAAAATTCTGTGACTCTGTACGGTCTTTTTGTCTCCCTGAAATAGGCTCGGACGGACGGGAGTTTTCCGTCTTTGCCGCAGAAGGGTTCTCGTTATGACTCTTTTCTTTTTGTTTCGATTCACCGAAAAGCTCGTCGATAAACTTATCTTCTGCTGTCTTTTCCTGCTCTTTCGGCTGTTGTGATTTTTCTACAGCTTTGCGTATGACCGCCTTGTTGTTAACACCGAGATTAAACCGTTCAAAGATGCGGTTGACCTTTGAAGCGTCCTCTGCTCTGACCATAATATCGCACTTACCGTTCTTTGCACTTTTATCTTTAAGCACATGATAAAGTACGCCGTACTTCTTTGCTTCCTGACAAAACTTTTTCAAATCTCTGTCTTTAATTTCAAAGACTTTTATCGGCTTATTCGATTTTAAAAGCTTTGAAAGTGACGCTCTACCTTTAGATTTACTTGTATCTTTGATGGCTAGAAGCAAAATCTTTGCCAGCTTTTCCGCACCGTCGCCTGTAATCTTTGCCGCCACCTGCACACCCTCAAGACTCATTCTGACAATTTGTTCAGCGGCGTCGCCTGAATTGTTCATCTTTCGTCATCTCCTTTGACATAAAAATAAGAGCCGATTAATCGACTCTTGAAATTTATTGTATAGTTTATTTGTTTTTTAGATATTCCGTAATTGTTTTGATAATATTCTCAGCATTTTCAAATTGTTCGATTGCTTCATTTTTCATAATAACATAAAAGTCATCATAATTGCTTGCTTGTCTTACTCTGAAAAGCGATGTTATGGCATCAGACATCTTTTTATCAAATATTTCAGATTTTAGATAAAGTTCTCTGAATTTTGCAATTATTCCTGAGTGCTTTTTTGAATCAAAACCATTCAGAATCAGAACCGCTCTTAATGCGTGAAAGGCTGCATAATATGATCTGTTTGCAGCACCTTTGTATTGTTCCTGCTTTAAAAGTGTCCCGGCTTCTTCTAAACAATCGTTGGCATGGGCAAGTCTTGCATAAGATAAATTTTGTAAATCTTCATCAAGCAATTTTTATACCCTCCCGAATAATATTTTGATAAAACGGCAATACATGGGCGTATTTATTGAATGTGTCCGCATCTTTTTCAATTATTGATACAACAACACCGTAATCATACAATAGGGAACTACACAACTCATTAATTTGCTTTCTGAATTCAACAAGCTCTCGAGCAGGCATATTAACGAGAATCAAAATATCAATATCTGACTCATCATCATAATCGCCACGAGCATATGAACCGTATAGTATTACGGAATTTAAGTTTTCTTCAAACAGTTCTTTTGAAGTCTGAGATACTTTTCCGAGAACTTTTTCAAGCTGATTCGCAGTACACATAAGAACACCGCCCTTTTCAATATTATTATATACAAAAAACAAACATAAATCAAGACCTGTTCTTTTGATGTTTCTGATTCACAATCTCCTTCATATTGGATTCTTTTGCCTTGTCGATTTTTTCTTGGATTTTCGGCTCTTGCTCCTTTATTCTGTCGCAAACAAAAATATCTCTCCGCAGTTTTTTCAGTCTGTTGGAGAGATTGGATATATCATCTTTGAGTTCAGTTATTTCTATTGTATCACCTTTGCGTTCTGCGGTTTTGAGCATACTTCTGAGTTTGCTTCTTGCTTCGGTCAGTTCTGAAATTTCAGCTTTACATTTCTCTTTGTATTCGGTCAGTTGCTCGGGAGTATCAATATCATTACCGCATAAAAGATTCTGCTGTTCGATAAGTCTGTCGAATTTTCGTATTTGATCACCAAGTAATTTGTACAGGTTTCTGTTTGAGTTTGGTCGGCTCTTTACAACGGAAACAACAGTAACGAACTGAACATACACAGTGTGATAATCTTTTGGTTTTGACCGTCCCCACATCTCATATGCCGGGTATTCCTGCTTCGGTATGTCTACTTCTTCGTTTCGCCATGCTTCTTCAATTCTTTTTGAAATACTTTCAGGTGTGTAGTCATCACCGAGCGTTTTAAGCCGTCTCGGCTTGTTAAATTTCGCATGAGATACGGTGACATATTTACGGTTAAAATTAAAAGTATATCCTCGTTTTTTCATGCGGTAGTAGAAGTCTTTTTCGGTCATGGCAAGTTTTATACATTCGTCAATGTCGTGCTTTATGATGCTGTTTTTTGTAGGTTCACCATTCTTTTCCGCTTCATATTCATCGTAGCTTTTTGTCCTGCCTTGTTCGGGATTTTTGATTACGGATAAGCCGTACTGCCGGCATAAATCGTCTGAAATTTCTCTCATTTTTGCATAGTTCTTTTTGTTGTCATAATATTTCTTACCGTCCATACGGGAAACACTGTTCAAAAGAAAATGATTGTGAACACAATGAGCATTGACATGAGTTGATACAACGACTTCAAATCTGTCACCACACATTTTCTTCGCAAACTCTGTTCCGATTTCATGAGCAACAGCAGGAGTAACTTCACCCGGTGCAAAAGATTGATAGGCGTGAAAAGCTAAAATACCTTTCGTATTTTTATGCTGTCTTTTTGTTTCAATCATCTGCTCACAAGCAAATTCAGGCTGACAATGGATTCCGCTTACAAAATATTTATCTTCTGTCTTCAACCCATTTGTTGTATACTCAATGACATCATGCAACAAATCTATATCTGTTTCTTCATAGCTTTCATTTTCAGTTTTTTCAATATTTGCAACATAATCAATCACCCTATCCAAACGGCTTTTTACTTTCCAAATTTTAACAACAGCCATCAGCTTTTTACCCTTTGTATTTCAAACTGTTTGCCGATTTCTTTTTCAAGTTCTCTAAGGTCAAGTATCTCTTTGCGTAAATCAGGAATGTTTAAAATACCGTTTGCTTTTGCAATAACAAGGGTCTGATTAAGGTTATTACCTATAGCTCTTATCTCTCTTATGAGCATTGAAAATTCGACAGGCGGTGCTTCAACCAAAACACAACCTCTGATTAAATATCGAAGAATCTTTGATTTTGATAGTCCTGTTTTTTCTGCAAGAATACATAATTGCTCGTAGTCCTGTTCAGTTAAAAGGAAATGAAACTCAACATTTTTATCTTTTACTTTAATCAACTCCTTCGAGGTATTAGGGGTGTAAAATCCCTAACAAGCGAATTTATGGACATAAATTCAGTGCTTGCTAAGACTAGAGACAGAGAAACTCTGTCAGTACAATTCTTCCAAAAGGCATTCGTCCTCATAGTCGTAAAGACATCCCTCGCAGTCACCGTCACACATATCCTCGTCCACATTGTCTGCTTCAATAACCTTAAAAGCAGTTGAAAACTCGGCATTCATATTATCAACAATGTCGGTATTTTCGATAATATCTCTGACTTTCTTAATAGCTTCTTTTTTCGATTGTGCAAGCACCGAAAAATATACACTTCTTGTATCTAATATATTGACATTAAACTTTTTCATCAATTCTTCCTCCGTTATCTTTCTTGATTTTTTTGTTTCGGCTGATACGGTACAGCCTTGATTTCATCGCCTATTCTGTAAAATCTTTCGGGTAGTTTGAACTTTTCAGTATACTTTTTGAGTTTCTCATCACTGAGACTTCCGAAGTTTTCACCTGAACAATCACAGATAAAAGCTGTGCCGGCAATGATGTCAATCATCTTTCCGTCATATCCATAAACAGCTCGGTTGAGCGGCAGTCCGTGAATCTTCCCTTCATCATTAACAATGATACAACAGTCAGGGTCATCAAGGTAATATGCAGGTTCGATATATCCGCCGACAACCTTTTGCAAATCCTCGAGTTTAGTTCCGATTTCAGCAATTTTTGCAGCCTTGTTAGGTTCAATAAGGACTACTTTAATTTTATCAGGTGCTTTTTCTTCAGCTTCAAAATCGACCTCTGTGAAATTATCTGCGTCAAGGATATATTCACTGTTATGCCATGCGTCTGTAACTTTCTGCTCAGCTTCTTCCAAACTTTCCGCTTCAACTTCTACAGTCTTTTTTAATGTTTCGGTAATTGTAACATTATACTTTTTCATCTTGCATCCCTCCCTTCTTTATGAGATTTAAACGGCAGATTTAATGTGTAGCACAGATAATCGTTTATATCTTTTCCGACAGGCACAAATGAACTTTTGACTTCATATTTCGGTGACAGCAACTTTATCAAAGCTTCCGATGCCCTGCGTCCTGCTTTATCGTTATCAAGATGCAGATTTATATTTTGTATACCGATGTGCGTATCAAGAAATGATTTAATTGCAACAGGGATTTTCTGCAAGTCACCATTTGAAACTCCTGATAAAGAAACAAGGCTCTGACTTTTAAAGTCAAAACCCTGCTGTTGTAAAAATGTTGCATATGACAGTAAATCAATCGCACCTTCAAACACATGAAGCGTATCGGAATCGCTGTTATCGAACCGAAAAGAAAATGCCTTATCACTGCCGCTAACATCACCGATAAATCTGATTTTACTTGTACCTCTGACCGCTGCATATTTTGCTTTTTTATCTTTATCATAGCCGACAAAAACAACATTGTTTCTTTCTGTGCTTTGATAAATCATTCCGTTTTCAATGCAATAATCAATGACGGTTTTGCTGATACCACGACGAGATAAATATGCAATTATTTTGTCATTGTTATCGGCTTTTTCGGGAAGTTGAAAAACTTTTGGTTCTGTTTTCGGCGATGATTTACTTATATTAGGTGCACTTAAACTTCTCCCCAGTATACGGTCAACTGCTTCATACACGGATAAGTTTTGAACCTTAATTAGGTAATCAAGAGCACTTCTGCCGCCTATACCTCTTGACCACCACATCCACAGTCCGTTTGAAATTTTCAAGCTGTCGTGCGTTCTTGTTGAGTAAACATTTGTTGATACTCTGACAAGTTCGTCAGGTTCATAGGTTTTAAGATAAGTCAATAGATCAAGTTTTCTTGCCTTTGCGATATCCTCTTTTGAAAAGTATGGCATGGGCTTATTCCCTCCTTTACTTTTAACCTAAAACATGGTTTTTCTTAAAAAGTTGCGAAAAACTTGTCCCCTAAATCGGTTTTAATGCGTTGTATATATTAGAGAGTATTTTTTTGCTGCGAAAAAAGTAGAAATATGCAGTAATTTGTAAACAAACTGTAAATACCGCGAAATTTCTTGTTACATTTTCGATTTTTCCAGACTATATATATGAAGTAGTTTAATTACAGCGAAATTTGTAGAGATTTGTAAATAAATTGTTAACAATGCACTATATGCGTTACCTTTTTGTCTCTTTTTGACACTTATATATTAAAGGGGTATTTTTATTACATAAACCTTTTGTTTCAATTTAGGACAGCACAGTATTTCTGCTTTGTGACTTTGCTTACATTCTTTTGTACAGGTTTCGCAGATATGATTGCAGCAGATTTCACCTTTTTCATTTTTGTAAAAGGACATCTCATCATACTTGATCTTGTCATCAGTCACATAGAAGCACCTCCCTTTGAATTGATTTTCTCAATGAGTTTACGAGCTTTTTCTTTCCTTGTTTCAGAACAAGGCGGCAGCAATCTGAATGAAATTCTGTCTTTCATTATTTCATATTCAGCACTGCCCTCATCATCTGATTGGACAAGTTTACAAAGCTCAGGGTAACAAGCCGAATACTTTTCAAGTCTCTTTTTTAAACTTGTATTATGTGTTATTACGGTTACAGTTGGATCGTACTCATTGAAATATATTTCTGTAACTTTTTCTCGCTTTTTACTTTTATACAACGAAAACACCTCTTTTGTGGAAAAGTTTTTAAATACACCTGTTTTTCGGTTAATTATGTACGGTTCAAAGCGATAGAAATTAAT
>JAMPAU010000062.1 GCA_023667045.1 Ruminococcus flavefaciens
TAGGTCTGTTTCTTGTTTTCGGTATTCTTTTTCCAACTTCGATATGGTCAATTAAAATATCAACTATTTCTCTTGTTAAATGTTCTGTATTGGTATATTGTTTTACAAGATCTCTGCAATTGTCTGATTGACTGATTTTTTGATTGATGGCCTCTAATTGTTGTTCGGCTTCTTCAATTAGTTTTGCCATTTGTGCTTTTTCCTTGTGAAATTCATGTGATAAATCTATAAATTCATCTTCGGTTATGATTTCATTTAGTTTATCTTTATACAAGGATTTTACTTTAGCGGTACAATCATCAATTCTTTTTTGACATCTTGCAATTTCGGCTTTGCACTTTTCAATCTGTTCAAGTATTCGGTCATTGAAGTTTGCTTTTTCTTCAAGCAGTTCCTCATCAAGATACTTTTTGTTAAGTTCGTGCAATTCCTGTAAAACTGCTTTTTCAAGCGTTTTGACGGAAACCATTGCACCTTGGCAAGCGTCTTTCGATATGTATCGGGTAGGGCAGGTTAAATAATATTCGTCAGCCCTGTGTTTTGATGTTCGCAGAGTATAACCGCAATACATACATTTAGCTTTTCTTGCAAAAATTCCTATTTCACCTTTTGTGAATGCTTTTGCCCTTTGTTTGATAAGTGCTTGTGCCCTGTCCCAAAGTTCTCTGTCGATAATCGGTTCGTGTGTGTGTTCAACGATTATCCATTTGTCTTTTGGGTTCGGCTTACATTGATGTGTTTTGTATGATACGCTTGAAGTTCTTCCTTGTACCATGTTACCAATGTAAATTTGATTTACAAGCATATTCGATATTGAAAAATACTTCCATAATGTGCTGATGTTACTTTTAGCTTGATTGTATCTTAATCCCTGTTGTCTTTTGTATTCTGTGGGATTAGGTATACCTCTTTCATTAAGTATTCTTGCAATATTTGTTTTGCCGTATCCTTGAACAAACAAATTAAAAACTTCTCTTACAACTTTGGCAGCTTCTTCGTCAATTATCAAATGCCCTTTTTTGTCAGGGTCTTTTTTATAACCGTACAAAGCAAATGCGCCTATGTGATGTCCGTTTTTCATTTTGTTTGCAAAAACACTTTTGATATTTTCGGACAAGTCCTCTAAATACCATTCATTTATAAGTCCGTTAATTTGTCGTGCTTTTTTGTTGCCTTTAACTTCTGTGTCGGCATGGTCTACAATACTTATAAATCGGATTCCCCAAATCGGAAAAAGTCCGTGTATGTATTTTTCAACAAGTTCAAGTTCTCTTGTAAATCTTGACTGTGTTTTACAAAGCACAATGTCAAACTTTTTTGCTTCGGCATCTTTCAAAAGCCTGTTAAATTCTGGGCGGTTTCTGTCTGCACCGCCCCAATCTTCGTCACAATAGATGTCGTAAATTTCCCAGTCATGCTCAATTGCATATTCAATCAGCATTGATTTTTGATTTTGTATGCTTTCGCTTTCGTCTGTTTCGTTCTTTTTATATCTGTCCTCCTCTGACAGCCTTGGATATATTGCTACTTTACTTCTCATAATTTGTTCCACTCCTTAGAAGCAGAACAAGTTATGTTTGCCGTCGGGTTAATTATATCATTACAGGACGAACTTTGACAAGCCTTTTTGACTGATAATTCCATTTTCTTCAAAGAACAGTTTTGCAAAATCTCAATCCATTTTTTGTTATAGCTTTCTTTTATTTCTTCGTCGTTTTTTCCTTTGTAGAAATTTTTGTGACAATTATTTATCTGTTTGTCCATATCTCACCACCTCGATAAATTTTATGAGGTTGGTTAGGAGGATATGAAAATAATTGCATATTATAATTAATGCCCCATATAAACAGGTTACTTCTTTTGTTTATATGGAGCAACTTATCATTCAATAGTTTTCCATTCAAAATTTATATCGCTTCGGGTATACATACTTTCATCAACGTCTTTTAATTTTTGACCTGTATAAAGTTTTCCGATTAAATCAAATTCTTCCTTGCTGATTTCAATTGTGGGAGTTTCTGCTGATATGTCATCGTTATTAATCAATTCTCTTGTATATTTGTTTTTTCCATCTGCGTAAAAATGGTGTAAAGAATCTAAGTATAGCAGTGTATGCCCATCTTTTGCAAAATGCCTGAAAGAATAATAGTCACATTCTCCGTCACTTCCATAACTTGCAATTATACCGTTTGAAAATACATCACGATAATTCATTCCGAAGTATTCGCCGAAAATAGGTTCAATTTTTCCGTCAGCATATGTAAATATATCCTGAAAATCATATCCGTTATCATCCTTGATTGCTAAAATCATTTCGGGAATGCCGTTTTTGTCAATGTCATGCAAAGCATAATAAATCTTTGGTTCTACATCACCGTTTGCAAGTGCATTTAATGTGTAGCTTGGAATATATTTGCCCTTGATTTTTTCTAGTTCGGGGTCGATGTAATCTTTGTAAAAATCATTTTCAAATGCGTTTTTGCATTGTGTAATTATTTCACTGTAGTATTCGGGAACTTCTGTTGATACATTCGCAGTTGTCTGTTCTGCCGTGGTTTCGGTTGTTGTTTCATTTGTATTATTTGCTTTATGTTTGTTGCCGACTGTCAGTACAGCAAAAACAACTGCAATTAATACAAGTAGAATTATAACGGTTGTAACTATTTTTTTAGATTTTGTTTTCATAATTGTGCCTGTCCTTTGTTGTAGTTTGTTTTTATTGACATGTAAGAATTTTACATAATTCTTACTGCCTTGTCAATGTTTTTTTCTGAGAAATTCAAAAATCCCACACAACATGGGGTGGATTGTTGTGTGGGTAGGGTGTGTATCATTATAGCTGTACTGGCTTATGCGTCAAGTGCAACAAACGGTCTGTTATATTTTTCGGCATATGCTTGTGCAGTTGAATTTGTGTAACCGTAGATGGTTGCAGTGGTGCTTATTGTATATTCACTGTCGTAAATTGTGCAACTTGAATTATTGATTGTTATACTTGTTAAGCTGTCACAATTATAGAATGCATCATTGCCTATGCTTGTTACACTATTAGGGATTGTTACGCTTGTTAAGCTGTCACAATTATAGAATACAGAATTACCTATACTTGTTACGCTGTTTCCGATTGTTACGCTTGCCAAGCTTCTACAATTATAGAATGCAGAACTGCCTATACTTGTTACGCTGTCAGGGATTGTTACGCTTTTTAAGCTGCCACAATTATAGAATGCAGAATCGTCTATACTTGTCACACTATTTCCGATTGTTACGCTTGTTAAGTTGTAGCAACCGTAGAATACAGCATGGTCTATGGTTGTTACACTGTTTCCGATTGTTACGCTTGTCAAGTTGTCGCAAGCACAGAATACTTTTTTTCCCATGTATGATACACTGTCAGGAATTGTTATGTTTGTTAAGCTGTCGCAATTATTGAATGCAGAATCGCCTATACTTGTTACGCTGTCAGGGATTGTTATGTTTGTTAAGCTTCTACAATTATCGAATGAAAGAGTGCCAATGCTTTTTACATTATTTCCGATTGTTACGCTTGTTAAGTTGTAGCAATCCTGAAATGCATATTCGTCAATTCTTGTTACGCTGTTGCCGATTATTACGCTTGCTAAGTTGTCGCATTTAGAGAATACATAAAATCCAATGTCTGTTACACTGTCAGGGATTGTGATACTTGTTAAGCTGTCGCAGTTAGAGAATGCATAAAATCCAATGTCTGTTACACTGTCAGGGATTGTGATACTTGCCAAGTTTACGCAATTCTCAAATGCACAACCACCAATACTTGTTACGCTGTTGCCGATTATTACACTTGTTAAGTTGTCACAATTACGAAATGCAGAATAATAAATGCTTGTTACACTGTCATGAATTATTATACTTGTTAAGTTGTCGCAAGAATAGAATGCATAACTGCCTATTGTTGTTACACTGTCAGGAATTTTATATGATGTTTCTTTTTTGCCTGCCAAATATTGTATAAGCTCTGTTTTGTTTTTGTTATATAAAACACCATCGCTATACGTATAGAATTCATTATTTGGATTCAATGATACTCTTTCTAAGCTGTCGCAATCACCGAATGCACCATAGCTTATACTTGTTACACTGTCAGGAATTATTATACTTGTTAAGCTGTCACATCCAGCAAATGCTAGTTCACCAATGCTTTTTACGCTATCAGGGATTGTTATATTTGTTAAGCTGTCGCAATTATAAAATGCATATTTGTCAATGATTGTTACACTGTTGCCAATTGTCACACTTGTTAAGCTGTCGCAATCAGAAAATGCAGAATCCCATATGTATGTTACACTGTTGCCAATTGTCACACTTGTTAAGTTGTCGCAATTATAAAATGCACCTTCGCTTATCCATGTGACTCTGTTAGGAATTGTTATACTTATTAAGCTGTTACAATTAGAGAATGTACTGGGATTTATCCTTGTAATATTGTCAGGGATTGTTACGCTTGTTAAGCTGCCGCAATTACGAAATGCAGAACTGCCTATACTTGTTACGCTATTTGGTATGGTTATACTTGTTAAGCTGTCACAATCATAAAATGCGTAACTACCAATATTTGTTACTCCATTATTTATAGTAATTTTCGTAATTTTTTTATATTTATAATACCATGGTGCGCTATGATACTTATAATCCTCCATTTCCCCCTCACCACTAATCACAAGTTCGCCATCGTCATAAAGCGTCCAATTTACATTTTCACCACAAGTGCCTGAATCAGTGACAGGTCGTGTGTCTTTTCCTTTCGGTGTCAACATAATTGTGTCGGGCATAGTTTTATATTCGTCTTTGACTTCAACAGACATACTGTAACTTTCGTAATCATCATGAGTAAGATTCAATGTATATCTTCCATAAGGAAGTGTTATTTTAAAATTACCGTTTTTATCTGTTGTAGCTGTTGCGACAGGTTCGTTGTTGTCACTTTCGCTGCTGATAGCCTCTACTTTGACATCAGGAATAGGTATAAATGAATTATCTTCATTTATTATTACCATTCCATCTAAAGTGCCTGTTTTCCGTGTCATATAAATAGGCTCTAAAAGTGAAATCATATCGCCGTTTTCGATTGTTGTATTGAATGTTTCTGTTTTATAGTCAGGGTGAGTTAAATAACATACATATTCTCCGGCTGGTAGTTCTGCCGTAAAAGTTCCTTTTACATCTGACTTATAACAGTATATAGAACCTATTTGTTTTCTATCATTATGTTGCTTATCATAAATAATAATTCCAATATCGGATATAGGATTGTCGCTGTATTTATCTTTTATTGTTGCTGAGTAATATCCAACTTCGCTTATGCTATTATTAAATAGTTTTTTGTTTTCGTTTTCTGATGAAATAATAGGATATGCATTTTCAAGACTTTTACTGTTGCTGTATGTGTTCATAAAAGCATTCTCATTCCGTCCTACAGTATCTTGTGAATATCTAAATGCTTCTCCGATTGTCTTACCTTTTGATAATTCGTATAATATAGTTGAGTAAAACGTATCACTGTATAATTCATGTACAGAATTGCAAAATCCAATTGAAGTATTTGCTCCTGCTTCTGCTAAACTATCTGCAAATTCAAAATTCGCAATACCGTTTCTACCAAATCCACAACAGCATGACATTAAGACGATAGGATTATTTAATTTATTGTTTTTATATACATTCTTAAAAAATGATGGTTTTATCCAATAGTATTTGTTCCCGTCTTTACATGAAATAATTGCTACATCTTTGCTCTTAATTTCTTTTTTATAAATTTTATCTTTAGCAACTGAAATTTGTTCAGTAGTAGTTATATATGGTGTTTCAGAACCATGCGCCATAATGTATATCAAAGTATCTTCTGCAAGATTTTTATATGTTTCAATAGTTACATCTTGAATTAGGTCAACATTGATTCCCATTTTTATATATGTATGAGTTAATTCTATCATATGGTTATAACTTTGCATATCATCAGAAGCACCAAAAATAAATTTCCATTTTTGATTTGTAGTAGATAAGTTAATTTTTGCATTTTTAATTGAATTGTAATCTGTAGTTACTCTCCGACTATTCGTTTTAGTTGAGATTCCAAAATTTGACCAACAATCATTATCCAAATGCTTGTTTTCGATTACGATTCCCCCACATACTCCATTATAATATTCAAAATTAAACATATAAGCTTCTGAATCATAAGTTACATTTTTTAATATGCCTTGTTTTTCAAATTTATTTAATAGCTCTTGGGCTGAATTGATTTTTTCTTGTATTGATGAGTTTATATATTTGTCCGATTT
>JAMPAU010000063.1 GCA_023667045.1 Ruminococcus flavefaciens
GACTGTTACTTGAGGATACATTTTTCATAAAATCACACCTCCACATCAAAGGGGAAATCCAATCCAAGCTCGTCAAAATAAGGCTTGAGCTGTGCGTTAATATCCTTGATTTCTCCTTGTATCGTTCTGATCTCCTGTGCTACCGCAGCAAGGTCAATTTCCGGCTCTTTCTCAAATGTATCCACATAACGGGGAATATTGAGGTTAAAGCCGTTTTCTGCGATTTCTTCCATCGTTGCCACATGAGCATATTTCTCCACATCAATACGTGCTTCGTATGCCGATACAATCTTGTCAATGTCGCTTTCACGCAGGATGTTCTGATTTTTCCCTGATTCATAGTCTTTTGAAGCATCTATAAAAAGAACATTATCCTCGTTGCCGCTCCTGTTTTTTCTCAGCACCAGCACACAGACGGGAATACCCGTACCGAAAAACAAGTTTGCAGGAAGTCCGATCACTGCATCAAGTACATTCAGATTTTCAATCAGATATTTTCTGATAGTTTCCTCTGCACCGCCTCTGAACAGCACGCCATGAGGAAGAAGCACCACAGCACGTCCGTCCTCGTCCATGTGATAGACCATGTGCTGAACAAATGCAAAATCAGCCTTTGACTTCGGAGCGAGTTTTCCGTACTGATTGAAACGGTTATCCTCCAGGAACTTACTGTCGGCAGACCATTTTGCAGAGTACGGCGGATTTGCTACCTGTACTCTGAAATGTTCTTCACCGAAATTGTCATTTTCAAGTGTATCGCCGTTATAAATTTCAAAATTACGGTAAGGTATGCCTCTCAGGATCATGTTCATTCTTGCAAGGTTGTATGTTGTGGAAGTAAGCTCCTGACCGTAATACAGTCTGACATTTGCGTAATTTTTCAATCTCAGCAGGAGCGAACCTGAGCCGCAGGTAGGGTCGGCAGCCGATTTCACGTCTGTCAGACCAAGGCAGGCAAGACGGCAAAGTAGTTCAGCAGGCCCGGACGGAGTATAAAATTCTCCGGCTTTTTTTCCTGCAGTAGCTGCAAATTGTCCAATTAGATATTCGTAGGCATTACCCAGAACATCGATTTTTGTATCTTCAACACCAAAATTGATTTCGTCAAGAGACGCAATCAATTTTGACATAACAGCACTTCTTTCACGGACGGAGTGACCAAGTCTTGTTGAGTCAAGCTGCATATCGGAAAAAAGTCCCTCAAAATCCTGCTGACTGTCGTTACCAATCGTTGATTCCATGAGGGAATTGATAGCCTTTTGCAGAAATTCAATATCAAAAGAACGATTTTCCACCATTTTTACGAAATTGCGGAAAAGGTACTGCGGTTCAACAACATAACCGAGGTCACGGAGGGATTCTTCAATAACTGCCTCTTTATACTCAGCATCCTCCCACGCATTTTCATAGGTGATGTTATCATCCTTCAGAATCTTCTCCATGTAGCGTTCTGTTTTGTCGGACAGATAGTAGTAGAAAATCATACCCAAGATGTAATTCTTGAACTCATAAGCCTCCATATTGCCTCTGAGGGCATTTGCCATCGCCCAGAGTTTTTGGCAGAGTTCCTTTTGATGCTGTTGTATGTTATCCATGTTTGATTACTCCTTTGCCAATACACCTCTTTCTTAATAAAAGAGGTGTATTTCAGTTGTTTAGAAAATGCCCGAAACGGGCTTAGTTGCTGTACTTTTCGACGTGCGACTTAATAAAGTCAACAATTTTATTCACAAGAGAACGTTTTTTCAGTAAGGGCATTGGTTTTTCGATGCGGTCACGAATATCGCCCGGATTCAGTACGCTTGTAAACTCGTATTCTGCAATTTCCTGCTGTAAGACTTCATAATCAATGCTTTCTTGTTCCGCAAATTCCTGTATCTCTTTATTTTTTCGCTTATTCTCAAAGGCATTGTATTCCGAGTCCATATCCTCACTGCCGTCAAATCCAGATACCATTTCATCAAGGAACGCACGGAGAATATCAATTTTCTTGAGAAGTCGGGTATTGTCGGAACGGTCAAGCTCCTCTTTGATATGCTCAATATCCTTATCCCTCGTCTTTTTGCTCTCAAAATTGATATTGCGAATAAGGTTCATGATATAGGCTACATTGATACGGTCGCCCTCGATAAGCTCGATACAGAAGTCAACATCGTTCAGAACGGAAACAACTTCTTTGCCGTCCTTGTGCTTGCGGTAGAGCATAAGATACTTGCTCTTGTAATCCTGAAATTCTTGGTCGGTCATATCAAGGTCGCTGCGGTCAATATTAAATTCCACAAAAGTCTGCAACGAAAGCATATATCTCGACAACTCACGGAAAAGTACAACAAACTCTTTCTGTACATCTTCCGACTGCATTGTATCAACCGCCGCTGGAGTAGGTGCAAGCTCCTTGATTTTTGCGGTCAGTTCGTTAAACTTCTGAACATAAAACTCGAATTCCTTTGTAATCACTTCTTCTGCATGACCTTGTGAGAACAAAGTAAGAGCTTCATCGGTTTTCTTCTTCAGATTACGGTAACATACGATGATACCAAACGGCTTTGTTTCCTTTTCCACTCTGTTTGTACGGCTGTATGCTTGCAGCAGATCGTGATACATCATATCTTTATCCACATATAGAACGGACAAAGGTTTGCTGTCAAAGCCTGTTAGGAACATATTTACGACAATTAAAATATCAAGCTGTTTTGTCTTTTTTCCCTTAACACGATCGGAAATATCCTTGTGATATGCCGAAAATGTATCTGTGCTGAAATTCGTGTTGTACATCTTGTTATAGTCGGCAATGATTTTTTCAAGGGAATCTCTTGAATGCTCGTCATGTCCCTCATAGTCCTCATTCGCTCCATAAGAGAAGATCCCGCTGATATTCAGGTCATGGTTGATAGACTTGAAGATGTTATAATACTTTATCAGCATAGGGATAGAAGAAACGGCGAAAATCGCTGTATATTGCTTGTTTCGTGTTTTTGCCTTGTGATTTTGAATAATATGATTAGCGACTAATGCCATACGTTCATCAGCCATATAAAGTTCGCCCACATCAATAGCCTCGGTCATAGTAAGATCATTTTCATCATAATCGCCCTTGAAAGTGTTGATATATTCGATATTGAAGCCTAAGACATTGTTATCAAAGATAGCGTCCTTAATGAGATAGCTGTGCAGACAATCACCAAAGAGCTTTTCTGTGGTCTGAACAACTTTGCCCTCTACTTTGCCGTTGACTTCAAAGCGAGGTGTACCCGTAAAGCCGAAAAACTGTGCGTTCTGGAAGTGACGGACAATATCCTTGTGCATATCACCAAACTGTGAACGGTGGCACTCATCTATGATAAATACGACTTTCTCGGATTTATACATATCCATGACAGTCGCATATCGTGCATTTTTCACGGCATTAGCCATTTTCTGAATGGTCGTGATAATGAGCTGCCTGTTCTTGTCTTTCATCTGCTTGACAAGCACTGTTGTCTTATCGGTTGCATCGACTGATCCTGATTCAAACTTATTAAATTCTTCGGTAGTCTGCGTATCTAAATCTTTGCGGTCTACAAGGAAGATTACTTTTTTGATAGACGGCATTGATGCAAGGATCTGAGCAGTTTTGAACGAAGTCAGCGTCTTTCCTGCACCCGTAGTATGCCATATGTAAGCATTTCTGTTGGTAAGCTGTGCCTGACGAATAAGAGCTTCTGTCGCATAAACCTGATACGGCCTCATAATCATCATCAGTTTGTCTGTATCATTCAGAATAGTGAATTTAGACATCATTTTTACTATAACATCACGGGAAAGAAAAGCGATTGAAAAGTCTTTCAGGTTGGTGATGCGGATATTATTCTCGTCCGTCCAGAAAAAAGTGTGTGAATACATAATATCCTTGTCGCTGTTTGCAAAATACTTTGTATCTACACCATTCGAAACCACAAAAAGCTGAATAAAGTGGTAAAGACCTTGGTAAGAGTGTTTGCGGTAACGCATGATCTGATTAACTGCTTCTTTAATGTCAACGCCACGCCTTTTCAGTTCAATCTGAATAAGGGGAAGTCCATTGACGAGGATAGTCACATCATATCTGTTCTTGTACTTGCCGATAACGGTAGTCTGATTGGTCACTTGGAAGATATTTTTTGTATAATCCTCATTCAGCAAAGCAAGGTAAATGCGAGTTCCGTCATCACGCTCTAATATAAATTTATCTCTTAAAATCTTTGCACTTTCAAAGATGCTCTTGCCCGATATATGATTGAAGATTCTTTCCCATTCTTTTGTGGATAATGGCTTGTCTCCGATTCTATCAGCATTGAATGCCGCAAACTGCGCTTTGCAGTTCTCAATCAAGGCATCATAGTCCTCGATTTTGACAAGCTGATAGTCCTGATTATTAAGCTGTTCAATAAGCTGTTGCTCAAGCTGTGCTTCGCTCTGATATGACATATTTTCACCTCTATAGAAATATACTTACAATCCATTTTATTATACCATATCACCGAACGAATTTCAATGCTTTTTAGTGAATTTTTCAAAAAGTTAGAGCATATAGATTTTGAGATAATTTTCTATCATTTTTTGAGCGTTTCAACGCTCAATTTTCTTCAAAATTATCTCATAATTTTTCTTCGGGGTCTCAGGGGAAATTCCCCTGACAAGCAATGTATCATTTTGCATTTTTTGAAAAAATGTCATACATGATACCGTGCTTGCTAGGATAGAAAAACGCCTTTTCAGGCTGTTTCAAAATGTACATTCATCCTTGCTTTTTCGTCATGAATATGGTATAATTATTCTTATGGAAACGAACAGAGGTGATGTGATGTTTTATTCAAATAATATTGAAGGCATTGAGGTTCTCTAAAAAACTATACCTGATGAATTACAATTTTGGCATAAATTTGGAACTATTTGTGATCTGCATTATAAACATATTTTTGATGAAGTACATTGTGATTATAGAAGCTGTATTGAGTTATTGCTTACAGATGCTCATGAAAATTATAAAATAAAAATTTTCTTATACAATGTTAGCGGAGATTTGGATTTTGATGTAGATAATGGCTTTTACAGCGGATTAACAATAGATGATTGCTCCGACTGGGGTTATGAAAAAAACTGTAGATTTCGTGTATCTTCATTGGAACAGGGTATTGAGTTTGCGTTGTACTGTGAAAAAATCAAAGTTGAACTAATTGACTGAATTATAATTTCTCAAGCAACAAATATCTCAAAAAAATATTTTCCACAAGCACATATCTAAAAAAAAGAGCCATGTGCTTTTCTTATTTTTAGATTTTGAACCGGAGGCAGAACTTAGGCACGGCGAAGCCGCTTGACCTTGACGGGTTATCATAAAAATGCTAAAATGGTGAATCCGACGGAGAGTGAAGATAATCTTATTTTTGAGTTTCTCACCGTCGGCAAGACTGCGACAGCATTTTTATGATGTTCTGTCAAGGTTGCCGGACTGCACCTTTTTACTATATTTAGAATGTTTTTAATTTCTGTTATGAAATATGCGGAACTGAAAACAGATTTTTTACCGAATCTTTGTTAATAATGGAACTGGATTTTTATTTCAGGCTGTGCTATGATTATATTGAGCATAGATCTCAAATAAATCAGCCTGAGAGATAGAGAATGGCTGATAAGAGAGGGGAAAAACTGAATATGAACACATCTGCCGTAGAAAGAGAGAAGGCGGTTGAGTATGTTTCTGACTGTGTAAGGGTCAAGGTCGTTTATCCCGACAATATTCCCGAAACAATCAGGCAGCATAAGATCAACAAGATGTACGACATTTTCATCGGTGCAATGCGCCGCAGCAGAACGAAAGAAACAGCTGAAAATCCGGTATAATCGCCGAAAATAGTTACAGTTACAAAAAAGCTATTGCATATTTCGGACGGTTGTGCTATGATATAGATGTAAAACCAACCGTCCGATTGCAAACAGCAATTGGAGGTCAAAATGAGAAAAAATAAAACAGTAACAAACGGAATTACGGCAATTTACGTCCGCCGTTCGGTAAGCGATAAGGACAAGGGTAATAACTCGCTGTCTATCGCTGCCCAAAGAGAGGAGTGTGTAAAATTCGTTGGTGACAGCGAATACAGAATTTATTGTGATGACGGCAAAAGTGGCAAGGATATTGCCCACCGTCCCGAATTTCAGGCTATGATGCAGGACGCTCGTGACGGACTTATCAGCA
>JAMPAU010000064.1 GCA_023667045.1 Ruminococcus flavefaciens
CTTTCAAGCATTACGCAAACGGATGAAATGGACCTAAACAGCATGGGTGAAAAGAAAACTGCTGTCTTTGCGGTAATACCCGAAAGTGACAGCAGTTTTAACTTTATTGTCGGTATGCTCTATACACAGCTTTTTCAGCAGCTATATTATCAGGCTGACTTTGTTCATGGCGGCAGATTACCTGTTCATGTGCATTTCGTAATGGACGAGTTTGCGAATGTTGCGTTGCCTGATGATTTTGACAAGCTATTAGCTACTATGCGAAGTCGTGAAATATCCGTATCCATCATTATACAAAACATGGCACAGCTAAAGGCTCTGTTTGAAAAACAATGGGAAAGTATAGTGGGCAATTGTGACGAATTTTTATACTTGGGCGGCAATGAGCAAAGCACACACGAATATATTTCAAAGTTGCTCGGCAAGGAAACGATTGATACGAACACTTTTGGAAAAAGCAGCGGTAGAAACGGTAATTATTCCACCAACTATCAAATCTCAGGGCGAGAATTGCTCACTCCCGATGAAGTACGAATGATGGATAATCAGTATGCTTTACTCTTTATCCGAGGCGAAAGACCTGTGCAGGATTTCAAGTTCGATATTTTGAAGCATCCGAATGTTGCTCTTACAACAGACGGCAAAGCAAAGCCATATATACATGGCTTTAGTGATTACTCAGTCGGTGAGCTGCGGTGTGAAACAGCGGAAACAGAAAATGGTGAACTCATTGAAGATTTTGAATTTACAGTTTATTCAAGCGAAGAAATTGAAGAAATTTTATTAAATTTTAAGGAGGAAAAAATCAATGAAAAAGATTAACACAAAAACACATCTTACAGGAAAAGCAAGAAAAGGATTTAAGTTTTATGTCAGCCTTATTTTTGCAGTTGTAATTATTTGTACACTTGCGGTAACAGCATTTGCAGCAGACGATCCACTCAAAGCCGTAGACAATCTTTCCACTTTTATCTTCGGTCTTATCCGTGCTGTGGGACTGATCATCTTAGGCTTTGGTGTTGTGCAGGTCGGTCTTTCACTTAAATCACACGATCCGTCACAGAGAGCAAACGGATTCCTTACGGTTGCAGGCGGTATTGTTATTACCTTTGCTAAGGCTATTTTAGATATTATTGTTAAATGATAAATACTTCAAAATTGCCCGGCAGTGTTGTCGGGCAATTTACTTATGAAGGAGGTATCTGAATGGAATCATCAAACTGGGTAGTACAAAACCTGCAAAATGCCCTTGCAACATGGAACGATAAGCTAAGTGAAATATGGCTGCTTGTCACTCAGTCACCGGAAGAATTTAAGGGTGGATCAATATGGAATGTCATAACAAACATACACGGAGCACTGCAAGCGATAGGATATTCGCTGCTGGTGCTCTTTTTCGTTGTTGGAGTTATGAAAACAATGGGATCGTTTGCCGATATGAAGCGACCTGAAGTGGCAGTTAAGATGTTTATCCGCTTTATACTTGCAAAAGCTTCAATTGACTACGGACTTGAACTGATGATGGCACTGTTCAGTATCGTACAAGGCATAGTATCAAAGATAATGGCAACATCAGGACTGGCTTCTGTCAGCAAGACAGTTCTACCTGACAGTATTATACAAGCGATTGAGGATAGCGGCTTTTGGGAAAGTGTACCGCTGTGGGCAGTAACGCTCATAGGCAGCTTGTTCATAACAGTACTTTCTTTCATTATGATAATGACCGTGTACGGCAGATTTTTCAAAGTATATTTGTATACAGCTATTGCACCAGTGCCGTTATCATCTTTTGCAGGTGAACCGTCATCTTCTGTTGGCAAGAGCTTCATAAAAAGCTATGCCGCAGTATGTTTAGAGGGTGCAATAATTGTTCTCGGCTGTATCATATTCTCGCTTTTTGCTTCATCACCGCCAGTGGTCGATGAAACTGCTGCGGCTGTTAATCAGGTGTGGAAGTATGTTGGTGAACTTATCTTTAATATGCTTGTTCTTGTCGGTACGGTTAAAATGTCTGATCGTGTTGTTAAGGAAATGATGGGGTTGTAAAAAGTGTCTGATAAATCACCTCAAATCAGTCAAATAAAATTGCTAAAAGTTTTTTCAAGGAAAATTCTTACAGTTATTATTGATTTTTCGTCAGAAATATTATATAATTTTTCTGACGAAAAACAAGGAGATAACATAATGCGACCTGAATATCAGATTCAAATTGAAAACAGAATATCTAAAATGAAATCCGGATATGTATTTTCAGCTTTTGATTTTCGTGATATTGCTGGTACTGATGCGATAAATAAGGCTTTATCAAGATTGAGAAAAGAAAAAAAGATACGCAGAATTATTCAAGGGTATTATGATGTACCTGCTTACAGTCAAATTATCTGCGAATATGCATCTCCAAATATAGAATCTTTGGCAAAGGCAATTGCAAGAAGGTATAACTGGACAATTTCTCCAACAGGTGAAGCGGCACTGAATATTATGCATTTGTCAACGCAGGTTCCTAATACTTGGGAATATATAAGCGACGGACCGACAAGGCAATTTGTTGTAGAGCCGTATGTGTTGAAATTCAAAAAGTGTTCAAACAGAGAGATTACAGGAAAAAGTCAAATGACGAATCTGATTATTCAGTCTCTTAAAGCTATCGGAAAAGATAATATCATCGATGAACATTTGGAAAAAATCAAGTCTGTTGTATCACCTGAAGATTTAAAAACGGCAGAAAAAGAATCCTGTAATGCCGCCGATTGGATTTATACCAATATATGTAAAATTTCAAAGGAGAGTAGTTTATGATAAATATTGCAAATGCCTCCGGTGATGAAAGACAAATTTTGTTTGCTAATACAGCAGAAAAATTAAAAATGCATCCTGCAATAGTAGAAAAGGATTTTTGGGTTTGCTTTATGCTAAATCACCTTTTCGGAGAAAGTGAATTTTCAAAACTGTTTGTGTTTAAAGGCGGTACCAGCTTATCGAAAGCATACCACGCAATAGAAAGATTTTCCGAAGATATTGACTTGATATTGGATTGGAGAATTTTGAATTACAATGATAATGCCCCTTATTCTGAGCGAAGCAAGACGCAACAAGATAAATTCAATAAGACAATGAACAAAGAAGCTGCTTTGTTTTATAAAGAAAAATTAGTCCCGGTTCTCATGTCCGAATTAAATAAAGTCCTCAAAAATGATTTTAATATTGCCATAGATAGTGAAGATGAAATGGTAGTCAATTTCACTTATCCCAACATTTTCAGTGAGGGATATATTCGACCAGAAATAAGGCTTGAAATCGGACCGATAGCTGAATGGATGCCATCGAAAAAAGTGCAAATTAAATCATTTTCAGCTGAATGTTATCCGAATGCTTTTAAGCAAGGGACAACAGAAATTCTTACGGTAGAAGCATACAGAACTTTTTGGGAGAAGGCAACTATACTTCATAAAATTGCCAATATGCCCAAAGAAAAGAAACTGCCGCCACGATATGCACGACATTATTATGATTTATATTGTCTTGGAAATACTAAAATTAAAGATGAAGCATTTGCCAATAAAACCATGCTTGAAAAAGATGTGGCATTTAAAGAAAAGTTTTATTATTCAAAATCAGCCGGATACGATACAGCAACATTGAAAGACATCAGACTTATTCCCGATGATTTTAGATTAGCGGAAATTAATGAAGACTATGAGAAAATGATAAATATGATATACGGATTAAAACCGAATTTTGAAACAATAATAAAATTCATCGCTGAACTTGAAAGAGAAATTCATAAGCTATAACCTGAACAGGACTGTATTGTATGTACGGTTCTGTTTTTTCACAAGGAGATGATCTATTTGGAAGTAAAGATAAACCGAGAAATCCGTGACTATGCGGAACAGGTATATTTCGGACTGTCACTCAGACAGTTCATTTTTTCAGTTCTTGCCTGCGGTGTGGCAGTATTATTGTATTTTATGCTCAGACCGTTTTTCGGTATAGAAACCTTGTCGTGGCTGTGCATACTTGCAGCAGCGCCGTTTGCGGCGATAGGCTTTTTTAAGTATCACGGCATGACAGCGGAAAAAGCTGTATTTGCCTTTATCAAAAGTGAAATACTTATGCCTAAAGAACTGAAATTTAAATCAAAAAACTATTATGATGAAATCGAGAGGAGTGGTGACAATGTTCGATCCGATAGGAAAATTAAAAAAGAAAAGCGGACTTTCAGATTTGTTCAGTGACGGAATGAATGTGCCGAAATCCGTGCAAGATGTTATCAAAATATACGCTGTATATTCTGACGGTATCTTTATGACAGGTAAAGAACGCTATTCAAAAACATTTAAGTTTACAGACATTAACTATGCCGTATCAAGCAAAGAAGATAAGGAAGCTAATTTCCTCTGGTATAGTGAAATCTTAAATTCGCTTGAAAACGGTGTTTCAACACAAATAAGTATTGTAAACCGAAAACTTAAAAAGACAGAGCTTAAAGAAATGGCTTTACTTGATAATGCCAATGACGGTAAGGACAAATACCGCAAGGAAATCAATGAAATGCTGACACTGCTTGCAAACGGTGCAAATGCCATTGTTCAGGATAAGTATATTACACTGACAATTCAAAAGAAAACAGTAGAAGAAGCAAGAGCACATTTTAATCGTGTGGGTGCAGATTTAACGGCACATTTTGCAAGGCTCGGTTCAAAATGCACCGAGCTTGACTTAACAGAGCGACTTCGTATTATACACGATTTTTGCAGACCTAAAGAGGTAGCAGATTATCACTTTGATTTAAGAGATACAATGCGTAAAGGTCAGTCTTTCAAAGACTATATTTCTCCCGACGGCTTTGAGTTTAAGTCAGACCATTTCAAAGTCGGAGATAAATATGCACGAGTTCTTTTTATTCGAGATTATCCCTCATATATTAAAGATAAAGTAATCTGGGAGCTTACAGACTGCAACCGTAATATGATTTTTAACTTTGATATTGTCCCTGTATCAACAGAAGAAGCACAGAAGTATGTTGAAAAACAGGCTCTCGGTGTGGAAACGAATATCGCCAATTATCAACGAAAGCAAAACAGTAATAACAACTACACCTCGGTCATACCATATGATATGGAAATGCAGAGAAAGGAAATCAGAGAGTTTCTTGATGATATAACTGCAAGAGATCAAAAAATGTTTAAAGTCATAATGACTGTCATGCACACAGCTGATACGCTTGAAGAACTCAATGTCGATACCGAAGCTATACAGGCAATGGGAAGAAACCATATGTGTCAGATAGCAACGCTCAAATATCAGCAGCTTGACGGCTTTAATGCAACGCTTCCCATAGGAATAAACAAAATTGATGCAAGGCGAACCTTAACGACGGAAAGCCTTGCTGTTTTTATGCCGTTTAAAGTGCAGGAGATACAGCATGACGGCGGAACATTTCAGGGTGTAAATGTCATATCAAAAAATATGATAATCGTAAACCGCAGTTTTCTTCTTAACGGTAACTGCTTTATTCTCGGCGTATCAGGTTCAGGTAAGTCCTTTACAGCAAAGGAAGAAATGGTATCACTGCTTCTTTCAACCAATGCCGATGTTATCATCATAGATCCGGAGAGGGAGTACAAATCACTTGTTGAAGCTATGGACGGTCAGGTTGTCAGACTTTCAGCCACAAGCCGAAGCCACATTAACTGTCTTGATATTAACAAGGAATATGCAGACGGTGCAAATCCGCTTGCTATGAAATCTGAATTTGTACTTTCCCTGTTTGAACAGGTATGTGGAAAGAGTGAAGTCACAGCTATGCAAAAGTCAATCATCGATCGTTGTCTTGCAAATGTGTACAAGACATATATCAGCAAAAAGTACAAGGGTAAGCCGCCTACACTGGTTGAGTTGTGCAAGGATTTGCGTGAACAGCCTGAACCGGAAGCAACTGAAATCGCT
>JAMPAU010000065.1 GCA_023667045.1 Ruminococcus flavefaciens
AAGAAGAACAGGAAATGATAACAACAGACCGCGCTGAGTTAGAGGCAATTCTTAAAGAACGTCAGCAAAAGACAAACGCATAATGCGTTAAATACGCATTTATCTAAAAAAACGTACAAGGAGATGTGAAGGCTATGTTGTTACAAGATGAACAATACGTAGTGAATTGGCTCTCTCAATATGGGGCATTAACTAAAACACAGATTATTAATATGCTTAAGAAACCTACAAACACTGCAGATAAAATTTTGCGTAATCTAAAAAAACAGATGAGAATTGCTGATGTGTCAGGCGGTTATTATATCGGATTGGATTCTATGTGCCAACCGGATCAACGAATCATACTTGCTGTATGGGTGCTTTTGAAATTTATTGATTATGTTGATCCAATGGCACATTATCCAGCTGTTTATCCTTCGCAAATTTTCTTTTTAAAAGAAAACTGTGGTTATGAAATTGTTGTTCTTTATGAAGGAGAGCAAAACTTATTGCGATTACTTAAACCTCAAGAAGATTTAAAGTACATTATAGTAGTTCCACATATTTCTATGGCAAGTAGTGTGAGAGTTCCCGATGCACTGTTCTTATTTGCAACAGTGGATTTTCAAGGAAATGAAGAACCAACAGTAACATTTTATTCAGAGGAGGCAGCCAAGGATGAATACGACACCGGCGTTTTTGAACACACTGGACAAAACTGATGTTTTGATGAAGAAACTTCTTGAAGAATCATCAGCAGTGAGATGCTTTTATGGAAATGGAAATATTAGAGAGACATATACGCACGCAATGAAGTTGGAAGAAATATCAGAAAAATTTGTGTTGTTAACAAGAACACTTCCTGCATACACGGGTGTTCCTCTTGCGTTAACTGATGTAGAGGAAATTATTTCTGATAATATTCCGATAGAGTTAGGATTTACTGCCGAGGGTTGGTTCAGTTTACGTATTCCATCGTTGCTTCCAAAAAAATCTGCTGGTTCAGCAGATTATATTCGTTCTTCGCTGTATCCAGCAATGCGGAATTTTTTTATAAATAAAAACGCGGTTCGATATAATAACTGCGTTTTAATTTATCGTCACATATATGATAGAAATCGACCAGAGCGAAAAAAGCGGGATCACGATAACATTGAAATTAATATGGTATCGGATATTGTGGCAATGTATGTAATGCCAGATGATGGCCCCTCTATTTGTTCTCACTATTATTGCAGTACAGATGGATTAGAAGAACGTACAGAGATTTATGTAGTGCCAAAAAGTGATTTTCCTATTTGGTTGGTTATGGAAAAGGTAATGCCTGATGAGGGAGTAATGCTGTATGAAAATAGGCAAATTTAATAATGAAAACATATGTAAAAATAAGGTGAAGATAAGCTTTCAAAATTACATACACTTCAAAATACGAAAAAAGTCCAATATAGCAGCGATTTGGGGGCGTTTTATTACTGGAAATTCCGACAAAGAGAGCAGTCATATAGTCGGAAAATCTTATGAGCGGAGTTGATAATCTATGGTTCATTTTCGCAAGGGCAGTCAGGTATGGCAATTAGTAACGCTTCTTTCAGTTGTGGGAGAATTTCCAGTTTCAGCTTTACATCTACTTGGAAATGAACGAGTTTATAAAGCATTAATTCACAAACTTATTCAGCAGCAAACAATTCGTAATTCTCATACTGGAATGGAAATGACATGCCGCCTTTTTACCATAACCGGAAAAGGTTCACTTAAGACTATCCGGCTTTATAAAGGTGCCCTCCCCATACTGGATTGGCTTTATCCTGATACATATCAATATTATATGAATACTTTCTGGAATCATCGGTTCCCAGGGGATGTTTCTCACAGAGATAGAAATCACAGAGTTGCAGAAGCGGTAGCTATGTGTATGCGTTCTGGTATTGAGTCAAGACAGTACTTACTTCCTGAATTACAGAACAGAATGATTCTTCAGGTCGTTCCTGCGAAGCCTAATTTTTATTTGGCAAAGGATTTGAAAAAGGTTGGGGAATCAGAGATGAACAAAACAATGTTCACTCGTATGGTCGGTGCTGTTTTCTCATATGATAATTGCTATGCTGTTTATAATACTCGAAATGCTGTCATGAAATGGAGTGGTATGGGAGAATTTAAAGTATTACACAATCTAATTGAGGTAGCGAGGCTTAATGCCGGTATTAGTAAAGTTGATTCAGCAATATTATTCGGTCAGTCTGAAGAAATAGCATTAAAAACACTAATTGACTCAGACCAGAGTAGAAGACTGGAATTTAGATTTGATTCAATATATCGTTATATTCACTTTATTCCAATGGATGAAAATGGTATACGCCAGCTGAGAATTATGTCAGTACCAGACTGGAAATCGCGGTTACTTGAACTACTGTTTGATTCAGAAGTAAGAAGTTATAATCAAGGACTTTTTGAATATGACGCCAATATAAATGGTATTTATATTTTATCGCATCTTGATGGTGATATTGCAAGATTGATTCGTTTTCGTGAAGCTATTATAAATCAAAATGAACAATTTGAGATTTTGTGCTTCCCTCATCAGACATATTTTCTACGTGAATATCTAGGTTCGGTTGTTAAAATCAAAACTATTGACTTTGATTCTGTAGAAGAAGGACTTCTTCTTGAACGGAGGGATTTATTTGAAAGATAAGAAAAGAATCATTACTATTGTAGTTGCTGTCATACTGGGATGTGTGGCTCTTATTTATCTCGGTGGAATACTTGGTCAATTGCTTGACAATTACACTTTATGGATGAAATCTGATGGGCTTGAGGGAGAAACAACTATGCAGCCAGTAAGCTGGAATCCAATAGTATGCTTTCCAATGGCTTTTACGCTGAATGGATTAAAGGGTGTGTTTGGTGTTATCTTAATTGGTGGAATTGTTTTTGCTTACATTAAATTTCATGATAAGTTTGATGGTAAGGAATATGATCCCAGAGGATTTGCCAAAAGTAATACCGGCATCTATGGTACAGCGTCATGGATGAATGAGAAAGAAATGAAAGATGTACTTGAGATATCTTCAATAGATAAGGTTAAAGGAACCATTTTGGGTGAGTATAACGGAAAAACCGTGTGTATGCCAAAGAATACCAGACTCAATCGTCATATCGCAATTTTTGGTGCATCCGGTACCCAAAAATCAAGAGCAATAATTCGAAATGCATTATTTCAAGCTCTAAAACGTGGCGAGTCTGTGATAATCACAGATAGTAAAGCAGATTTGTATTCTGATACTTCAGAAATGTATAGAAATGCAGGTTATGAAGTTAAGATTTTTAATTTGGTGAATCCTGAACACAGCGATTCATGGAACTGTATGTCAGACTTGTATGGAGATACACTGATGGCTCAGGTGTTGACCAATGTTATTATTGGTAATACCAGTTCTGGTAAGGGCGAACATTTCTGGGATAATGGTGAGGGAAATTTGCTCAAGGCTTTGATTCTTTTGGTGGATCAAGACAGAACCCGCAGTCCGGATATGAAACACTTAACGGCTGTATATCAACTTCTGACTCAGAACAATGAGCGTCGTCTTACCGCTATGTTTGATAAACTTCCTCTGGACCATCCAGCAAGAGCACCATTTAATTTATTTGCACAAGCGAGTGATACAGTGAAGTCTGGAATTATTTTAGGACTTGGAACCAGATTGCAAGTGCTTCAAAATCTGTCTGTGC
Organism: Ruminococcus flavefaciens; assembly: GCA_023667045.1. Classification (GTDB taxonomy): domain Bacteria; phylum Bacillota; class Clostridia; order Oscillospirales; family Ruminococcaceae; genus Ruminococcus; species Ruminococcus flavefaciens_AC. The sequence continues at coordinate 3,709 of JAMPAU010000065.1, forward strand.
AAAAAATCACAAGTCGGTCTGACATTGACCTTACAGCACCTGCAAAAAAGAAATGTGCATATTACATTATTTTGAGCGATCAGGATACCACGATGGCATTCCTTTCATCGCTCTTTTTTTCTTTTATGTTTATCAAACTGACTCGTTACGCCGATAGTCGTCCAAATGGTTCCTGTGATATTCCTGTGAACTTGATTTTAGATGAGTTTAATAATATTGGTCGTATCGGAGGTGCGGAAGATGGTTCTGATTTTGCACGATCGCTTTCTGTTATTCGTGCAAGAAATTTAAGAGTTATGCTGGCAGTACAAAGTCTTGGACAGTTGCAGAACAGGTATCCTAACAATTTATGGGCAGAGATTGTAGGTAACTGTGATATCCAGTTGTTGTTAGGATGCACCGATGATGTTACAGCGGAATACTTTTCGGCAAGGTCAGGTGATATGTCTGTGCAGGTGAATTCAACTATGACAGTAAGACAGACTATTGCTGTTGCACAGGTAATACCTCAATATCGTCATACTGAGGGACAAGGACGTCGTAGATTACTTAACCCGGATGAGATCTTAAGACTTCCGAATGAAGAAATGCTTTGTGTCATACGAGGATGCAATATTTTGAAACTTCGTAAAATTGATTTCACCAGGCATCCGATGTCAAAGAAAATTATCAAAACATCAGTGCTGGAATATCAGCCTGATCCGATATTTATGTCATCAGATTCAGGTGAGTATGACCAAAAGCTAAAGATAGATAAAAAAACGAGCCGTAAAAAAAGTCTTTACAGTTCGGCTAAACCACCAACTGAATTTTAATTATAAGGAGGAAATATTATGCCTACTAAAAAACAAAAAAATATACCTGAGGAAGAGTTGCAAACACCTGAAGATGTAATGTCCCCTCAGACTGAAGAAAATCCAGAACTGGATGAGATGACAAGCACAGAAATAATTGCTTCAAATGAAACTGTCCAGACTGAAGTGAAAAGCAGCGATGAAACTTTGCCTTCGGAGAATGCATTAAATACAGAATCATCAGAAGAGTCAGTTCCTCAAACTGATTCTGAAAGTAAAAAATCGACACGAGTCCGTAAGAAGACTGAAGAAAATCAGCCTCAGTCTGATACAGAAATGAATTCCGGTGATAACGTTAAATCTAATAAAAGGCGTGCTTACTCCAGACCGAGTATATCTGTATTATCAATTGACGACCGTCCCACGGTAGAAACTGATGCAGATAAAGCGAAAAATGATTTGCTTGATTTACTTGAATCTCAGAAAACCGGGCATATTCTTACCGGAACGATTCAGGGTGTAGAACGACCAAATGATAACCCCAGTCGTTCTCTCGCAGTCATTTATCATGGTGAGTTTAAAGTTATTATTCCAGCTGAAGAAGCAGTAGAGCCGCCTACGGACTATCGCGGCAGGCTCCCTGAAGATGTGTTGCATTATATGCTTACCAAAAGGCTCGGAGCTGAAGTCGATTACATTGTAAAAGGAATTGATCCACAATCGGGACTTGCGGTTGCAAGCCGTTTGGATGCAATGCGAGCGAGACGTAAGGAATACTATCTTGGAACTGATCGTGATGGAAATAATATCTTGTATTCTGGTGTATGTGCAGAAGCAAGAATTGTATCAGTTATTCGTGCGGGAATTTTTGTTGATTTATTTGGCTTGGAAATCTATATTCCACTCAGAGAATTAAGTTATCAGAGATGGATGGATGCGGCAACTCATTTTCAGCCAGGACAGCGTATTCTTGTTAAAGTCTTGGATGTAGACCGAAGTGATCGAAATCAGATTAAAGCAACTGCCTCTGTAAAACAGGCAGGTGAAAATCCATATGAAAAAGCACTTCGAAGGTATTCTGTTGGAAATCGCTATGTTGGTACAGTAAGTATGGTGGATACTAATGGTGTATTTGTTGCTTTGGATGGCGGAATTGATTGCTTATGCAGTTATCCTAAAAGAGGTCGTCCACCCAGAGGCGCAAGAGCGACCGTTCGTATTTTAGGTATTAATCACGACTCAAATCGAATTTGGGGAGCGATTACACATATTGCTGCACCCAGATAAAATAAGAAAAGGAGGAATTTTATGAATCATTGTGATCTGAGTCAGGAAGAACAGCAGCATCGTCATGAAAT
>JAMPAU010000066.1 GCA_023667045.1 Ruminococcus flavefaciens
TATCTACATCATTTCCCGGAAACGCTTGACTAATAATAGAACCCAGTTGGTCATACCTACTTGTATCAATTGTATATTTTTCTACTAATGTTTTCTCAACTAACAAGCGCAAGAATAAATACACAAAAGAATGCTTAAGGGTTTTATCTAAAAGCGGATATTTAACGGGATTAACTATAGAAACACCGTCAACAGTTTTGGAGAGAATATCAGGAACATCAACTACCAAAGAAGTTGGTAGCTTTACATTGCCGTCATTTCCAAATAGGCGAAAATAAATTTTAGCAATATCCACTGCTTCTGTTTTATATCCGTGCATTAGTTGCGTTAATTGCTCTATACTACTTTCATCATCAATAATAGTAGCATATCCTCGCATAAATGGAATCATAGATATTAAATATAGCTCTGTTGACTGTATTTCGTTAAAGATTTTGTGCCTAAAAGTATTCAACAGTTCCTTTAGGTTAATTAACATATTCTGTTCGTTGTTAGAAAGTGGAATAAATCCATTATCTTCGCCTTCAGTATTATTCAAAAGATATAAATTAAAGGAGTGCTTATATTGACTTTCTAATAATCTAAGAAGGTCTAAATTATGCGTAAGCACTATACGAGGCTTGTTTTCTAACATTTTTACTAAAGCAAAAACAACTTTGTTTTTATATATTGAATCAAAACTGGAAATTGGGTCATCTAATACAATAAATTGCTTTTCAGAATTCTTCGCCTTTAAGAACTCAAAGCATAAAGAGAGAAAATTTTGTTCGCCTGTACTAAGGGGTAATTCATCTCTTTCCAAGCCCAAAAATTCTTTTTCTTCAAGCAGAATTTTCAAGTTTTTGTTTGAATCTCGTACGACGGCTATTTTTTTGTCCATACTATTTGACAAAATTTCTTCAATGTATATAAAATCCTCTTCCGTAATATCAGGCTTTTCAGAAATTATCTTTTCATATTCGGCATATTTATCTTTCAATTCACTTATATCAATATCATTTTTCAAAAGCAAATTAAGCTTTATATTAAAAAAGTTTATATATTGTTTAATATCATCTTGAAGAACTTTAATATATTCAAAATCGCCATTTTCCAATGCTTTCAACACATTTTCTCTAATTGAATACGGGTCATTTGATGATGTGAGCGCAATAATATCTTCTATAAACGAACGCAATTGTTTGGTTAAAGAATCTATCACAAACTGTCTGTGCTGAGTTTTTTCCTCCTTTAACTTCTCTGAGTCTATCCCATCGGCATCACAAACTATGCATTTTGTTTTATGAGAAAAGTGGGTTAAAATATCAATAGCCACACTATTTTCTTCTATTTCCTGAGCATTATGCACCTTGGTAATATCAGGCTCAGTTATTGATAGGACTTTATGAAGAATGGATTTTTTGTCAGAATACCCGTTTACAAAGTAGGCAAATTTTTCTTCAGAAAAGGTTGTTGGCAATTTTTCATCCGGCAAAGATGATATCATAACTAAAAACTCTTTAATTGCCGTTTTAGAACCTTTGGAATTTTTGTTTGCTAAATCTTTTACAATTGTTGATAATTTGGCGTTTTCTACACTTGTTATCAATGGATTGGAAACAGTAGAAATTTTAAAAGTATCTTTTAATTGAGATATAACATTCAAAAGAACTTCTTGATATTTTTCAGATGTAAACTGCTGCAATTCGAACTCTTTTCGTATATTATCTCCAAGTAAAAAGTCTTTTGCTGTTCCTGAAATTATATTTCTATTGTTTTGGTCATTTATAACGTGAAAAAGTTCCTTTCCATCTTCATAAACAATCGAATCATATTCACAAGAGATAGCTGTTCCTTCTTCTCCGCTAAAAACTTTAGCCAAGCTGGTTTTACCCGTGCCATTAGGTCCATATACAACAGCTATTCCTGCATTTGAAAAAGAAATGGTGTTGTTTTTAACAAATGTACGATAATCTGATGTGAAAATAAGACCATTTTCTATTTTATTAAATAATACATTAGAGAATGCCATTGTATCACCTCATACAATTTATATTTTAATACAGTTTTCGTACCACTCGTGAGGAGGCAAAGTTGAGTTAAATGCTTTTTCAAACATTGGGTACAATTCTTTATATCTTTTGCCGTTCGTTACGATTTTCTTTAATTCTGATGTTTGTAGCGGAATGATTTTCATTCCGTTTACAGATTTTGAATAGTCCTGAGTATCGTAAAACGGCATTGATTTTCTGCCTCTAAAATCAGCAATTACATTTATATCAAGATAATTAGTTGCAAAAACACAATAGGAATTCAAGTTGCCTGTGCGAATTAAATGTCTGCCTAAATGCCTTGATACCGGCTCCATTTCCATTCTGCGCTGATTTGTACTATCAGCGAGCGTTGCTTCGAGCAATAAAGTATGTTCAGGGTAGCTCTCAGTTTCAGAGTATTCATAAACAATATCAGCTTCTCCGCCTGCGGCGTGTGTCTTCGGAAGCAAATCAGCGTCAAGAGAAAGCTTCATATAATCGAGAATTTTCCCTTGCCTTTCGCTTGCTTTATACCAAAGAATACCTAACACATATTCAAAAATAGTAGGAACATCTGCGTTATCGGTGACCATACTTCTGATTTCGGTGTCATTTCTCTCTTCAAAGCAATCAAGCAAGGACAACAACTTTTTATCTGTAAATTTAGTATCAATAAGATGCTGCAACCTACGATAACGATTATCTTCCAATGCTGCACGTGCTGCGTCAACGGTTGTAACATTTATTCCGAGTTCTTCGTTAATACCTTCGATAATTGTATCGTCACTTACAACAAGACAATCAGAGATATCTTCCATTCTACAATTCTCATATAACAAGTCCGAAGAAACAAACATATCTGAACGCATTTGTTCTATCACGGATTTAAAAAAATACTGTGGAACAATGTCTAATTTTACTATATTGTCTTCAAACAATACAATATCCGTAGTTTTAATGTAACGACGGTTTAAATCAAGATAATCAGAAAGTGTAGCCTTGGCTTTAAATAGGTGCATCGTTTTAAAGAATGTCTTTTTAAAGCCTTCTTCATCTACTATATTATCAAACTCTGTATTTTTCAGATGAGAAACAGGCTCTTTATGTATAGCTTTTCTTGATGAAGTATCAAAAAGAAGTTTTCTCCACCATTTTCCGATTTTAATTTCTCGTGTTGCCTCATACACAGAAACTATATTTGAGCTATCCTTAATAACATACAGATTATAAAGAGCTTTATATAATGGAAAATATGCTTTATCGTAGTTTTTTCCATTTTCATTGGAACTTTTCCTGTTCATTCCGATCACACGTATTACTTCTTCTGTTACATCGTTTTCCAAAAGATACTGTAGTGCAACACCATAGTTATTCATTTTCATAAGTCTGTTAATGATAACATCGTCTATTGTGCAACGGTTTCGACGCAGTTCCCAAATTCCATAAAAAACGTCGTGTGTTCTTTCAAAATCAGTACATAATGGAATTAAATATGTAAATTCATCAATAGTTAAATATTTAAAAACTGTTAAGAAGTCAAGCAACACTAAAAACGGTCTTACAGTTTGCCCTTCTATCTCATAATATGTTTTTAATAACTGCTTCAAATAAATAAAACTGTCTTTTGCAATTTGGAATTGATTATCAGAGCTAAAATCATTTTCAGTGCTGATACGCAGTAAAGCTTTACCCGCATTGCTCAGTTTCCTTTTATCATCAATCAAGCCTATGTCAACTAAACCCGATGTTTTTTCACGGGCGTCTTTTGGCTTATTGCCGGCATTACCTTCAACAAACCCTTTATCGTGCATAAAGTCATAATAACGAGCTTGCAGTTCGTTATTTCCAGACCAATCTGCATTTTGGTTTTCATCAAGATCCCAAAACTCATTCAAAAGAGCAAGCTGTTCCTCTATGGTTTTATTAAAGTTTTTTGTTCTAAAGCTCGTTGTGCCTAAGCTCCAGCAAAAGCTTTTATACGGAATATTCATAGCAGCTCCTCCTCAATAATTCACAATCAGCACTTCTTCGCTGACAGAAACTTTATCTTTCGTTTGATAATTAGAATTTGAATAGCTATAATCCAGTGGTATAGCACGATATTTATTGCTGTGTTTATCGAGCCATTCAATCAATATGTGGTTTTCCTTACCTTTGCTTCTAAGAACATTGGAAAGTGCAAAGCGTATATTTTTTTCGGAAAGCGTATCTAAAAACGCTAATAAATCACGCTCGGAATCCTCGCCCCAACCGCCTTGCTCATTGTATGTAGCGCAAGTGATAAGATACGGAGGGTCAACATAGACAAAATCGTTACTGTCCAACTGTGAAATATCAAACTCTCTAAAATCCTTACAAGTGAATATACAGTTTTGCGTTTGAATTTTATCTATAAACGCAGATAATTTATCTTCCATTTTCTTGTTGAAATCACGCTTGCCGACAGGAAGATTAAACTCTCCCTTGCTGTTAAAGCGTATTTGATTGTTAAACGCATAAACGATAATAACATAGAGCATTACATAGTAATAATAATCTTCATTTTGAATTACATTGAAATCATCACGCAATTTCATAAAATGCTCTTTGTTATATTGACCTACGCCTTTACTGCTTTCGCAACCATAATAATCGTATCCGTTTTTGCTTACAAGAGATAATTCATATTTATTGATTATCTGATAAATCCATTTAAATGTAGCTTCTTTGTCTAAGTTCTTAAAGGTATTATATAAGTAAAGCAAATGTTCGTTTAAGTCGTTATATATAACTTTGTTTGCTTCAACATTTATTCCAACATTACAGCCACCGCAAAACAAATCAACAAACACATCAATATCTTTAGGAAAATGCGGCAATATTTGAGGAAGCAGCTTAAACTTACCGCCTGTATAGTTAAGAGGGGACTGAATCATATTATTGTTCCTCACTAAAGCAAGTACATAAAAACAATCTTTCAGCGTTGTCGGCAATATTTGATTTGCCTGCCGAAAAAACCTTGTAGTTTTCAGAGAAAACCTTTACTGTGCCTTTGCTCTGCAAAATTCGCATAATATCTTCATCTGCAATTTTAGCATTTGAGCGCCCATTTCCTTTAGTAGCCATATTGTTGTAGGAAAACAATATGTATTTTGCATTAATGTTCTTTATTAAATCCTCAAATGCTTCCGTAGCACTTTGAGTACAATATTTGCTTTTCATTTTATCTCTGTTCATTTTCTTTGCGACGCCGAAAACATCAGGTTTTTCCCAACGAGCAACATTTTCGAGTAAATGATAAGCATCACAATATTGACGAGAATTATACGGCGGGGCTATATAAACTAAATCAGCATAAATTTCTTTAACTAATTCATTTGCGTCTTTATTAAAACATTCATTTTCGGCATTGTTATGAACCTCTGCTAAAGGAACAAACAGCTCAAGCGAAGCGTCAAAATCCGCACCTTTACGGTATGCGTCATAGTGACCGCAAGTCTTTGCAATTTTATCCATAGCATAAAGCAATGATGTAATAAGAATTGCTCGTTCTCTCTCGTTGATATTATCGTCACGATAGTTCTCTTCAATATCTTCTCTTATAAAGCCGATTTTAGAGCAATCATTATAACTAAAATATGTGTTTGCAAAATTTTCGGTCATATAGTTATCTTCGTATTCGGAGATAGAATTATATTTGATGATATAATCAATGATTGTCTGCGGATTATATTTTTGCGAGCTAAACCACGCATAATTGCAAATATAATTACTATACATTAAATCGTTCGTTGTAATTGCCTTATCCAAAAAAGCAGAAGAAACCGCACCTGT
>JAMPAU010000067.1 GCA_023667045.1 Ruminococcus flavefaciens
ACTCATCTGAAATTCTCGGACATCGGCGTGGCATAACTTCTAAAGAATTAGCGGCCGCTTCAAACGAAACAACTAATCTTTCTGCGGCGGATTCGCTGACACGTGCTAAAAAGTTCGTATGTGACACAAGCATTTTAGTTGCTTTTTGTGAGACTGCCACTTTATATTTTTTGTCCATTATCAGCCGCAGCCTCCCTGATTGTTGTTCTCATCATTTGCGCCACTTCATCAACCGAATAATATTTTGCACCTGCAACTCTGTCCTCCTCAATTGCGAGCAGCTTTTCACGCAATTTCAGCATTTTTTCCCTTTTGTTATAGGTTTCAATGTCCATAACAACTAAATCTCCCTCACCGTTTTTTGTGAGAAAAATCGGTTCTTCTGTTTTTCTGCACATATCTGCAATTTCATTGTAATTTTGACGGATTGCCGCTGACGGACGAATAATCATTACAATCACCTCGTAGTATTTTTATGGTAATATTTTAATCAAATTATACTATTTTTATGCTATCAAGTCAATACTTTTTTGCTATGCGGGGTGAAAACCACTTTCTTGCACACGTTTACCCGCAATACCGGCAAAAAACACCGCAAAGCAATTTGCCTTGCGGTGAAAATTTTGTGTTGTGCTGACTTATGCTTTCTTTGCTGTGACAGCCTTGATTACAAACAGAGTGCCAAGCATGAGCACAATTGAAATTGGCAGAACAATCATCCAGCTTGAAACGAAGCCTGCAATGATGTAGCTGACGGTTGAAACGCCTGCAACAGTCAACGCATAAGGAAGCTGGGTTGAAACGTGATTGAGGTGGTCGCACTGCGCACCTGCCGAAGCCATGATTGTTGTGTCTGAAATCGGTGAGCAGTGGTCGCCGCAAACAGCACCTGCCATGCAAGCTGAAATTGCAACAATTGTGATTGGCTCACCTGCCTGGAACACGCTGAGAACAATTGGAATAAGGATGCCGAATGTGCCCCATGATGTGCCCGTTGCAAATGAAAGACCAACAGCGATGACAAAGATGATGGCCGGAAGGAATGACTGGAATGTGCCTGCTGTTCCTTCGATGAGCTGAGAAATGAAGATCTTTGCACCAAGGCTGTCTGTCATTGCTTTAAGTGTCCATGCGCAAGTCAGAATAAGAATTGCAGGTACCATTGCTTTGAAGCCTTCGGGAAGAGATTCCATGATGTCTTTGAAAGAAATAACTCTTCTGATGAGGAAATAAACAACAATGATGAGAATTGCAACACCTGAACCATAAGCAAGACCAACGGAAGCGTCACTGTTTGAGAAAGCTGAAACGAAGTCTGCGCCATCGAAGAATCCGCCTGAGTAGATCATGCCGATAACACAAGAGATGATGAGGATAACGATGGGGATAACGAGGTCGATAACCTTACCCTTTTCGTTAACTGTCATTTCTTCAACAGCCTGCTTGGTACCGCTTGTGAAAAGGTCGCCGTTTTCAAGAGCGTTCTTTTCATGCTTTTTCATCGGGCCGTAATCAAGCTTTGTGACAGCAATAAAAATCATCATTACGATTGTGAGAATTGCATAAAAGTTATATGGAATTGCATTGATGAAAAGGCTGATTCCGTTTTCAGCACCTGCACCCCTTGCAAAACCTGCAACTGCGGCTGCCCATGAAGAAATCGGGGCAATGATACAAACCGGAGCTGCTGTTGCGTCAATGAGATATGCAAGCTTTGCACGTGATACCTTCTTTGAGTCTGTAACGGGACGCATAACTGAACCAACTGTCAGGCAGTTGAAATAGTCATCAATGAAGATGAGTACGCCGAGAGCCATTGTTGTCAACTGAGCGCCTGTTCTTGATTTAATGTGCTTTGTTGCCCAACGTCCGAATGCTGCCGAACCACCTGCCTTGTTCATCATTGAAACAAGTGCACCAAGCAAAACAAGGAAGATGATGATGCCCATGTTATATGAATCTGCAAGGCTGCCAACGAAGCCGTCGCTCATAACGTGAGTGACAGTTCCTCTGAAATTACCGCCTGCATAAAGCACACCGCCGACAATGATACCGATAATAAGTGAGGAATAAACCTCCTTGGTGATGAGAGCAAGCACGATTGCGATAACCGGCGGAAGAAGTGCCCAAATTGAAGCATAGGTTTTGATTGATTCACGTACTTTTGCGATTGCCGTTGAAACGTGAGAATCAAAATCAGGGTCAGCTTCAAGGTTATCAGCATAGCCGTCAACATATGCATGAGCTGATTCATCATTTGCAAGGTCATATTTGACTGCATCTTCGCCCTCACCGAGCGTGAAAGTTGAATCAGCGGCAGCAACGGGTGCAGAATCAACATCTGCCGTTGCAACAGGGTCGCCGGTTTCTGCAAAAACGGTGACCGAAATCGGCAGCGCAATTACAAAAACAAGCATCAGCGCAAGAATTAATCTTGCAACATTTCTTTTTTGCGTTTTCATGTTTTAACCTCCGATAAAAATAAAATGAGACTACCGCAGGGTAATCTCAAAACATACGATGTATGTGATAGCTCCCCGCAGTGCGACAGTCAATGAGATGTTATCCCATCGCCCGGAGAATGCCCTCACAGAAAGACAAACGCCTCGGCAAAATTCCCTTTCAATTGCAGTCAACACCGTCTGAGCAGCTCGTGCAACATACTTTTTAATTTTGCGCCTCTATCCATCAACAGTAATACACTGTCGGGTTTATTATAACAGAAGATTCGACAATTGCAAATTATTTTTTACCAATTTTTCAAATTTTATCAAAAAGTACCAAATGACGGCATGAGTTTTGGTGCAATTTGGATGAAAGAAGCGAGGTTCATGTGGTTATTCAGGACGTTTAGTGCAACATATTTTATAAAAGCCTGCTAAACTCCATCTTCAGTAAAACCACAAACTTAGGTAATCGTGAAAAGTTCAGAGGTAATAAAATGAAATCCCGAACACTTTCGCATTCGGGATTTTTTGGCTATGGCTGCCAAATTAGAACCAAGCCGCTTTTATTGTCATGTTGAAATTAAGCAGAACATTGAATTTACTTGCTAATTCCTTTCGCGGTATTGATTATAGCAAAAATCTAATTTGAAAATCAATTATTCATTATTCATCAGCGGAGCGGCTTCATCTTTCATTATTCATTGAAAATCCTGTCAAATGAATAATGAATAATACAAAATGAAAATCCCGCCGACAAAAGCCGACAGGATTTTCATTTTGTGCTTACTGGGCAGAAAAACAAGCGAATAAACTATCACATTTTTAACACTGTGCAAATACCCTATTTATCTGAATAGACAGTAAAGGCATTTTCGCTAATTTCACATTTTGTACATTTGATAGAGAGTTTTTTAGCAATATCAGATAGACGATTAACGTGTTCTTCAGCACACTTATATCCACATATGATTTCCTCCGCATGCAGACCAACACTCGATGTATCAACTCTAATACCTTTGTCTATTTTTTCCTCAGGATATACAATTCTATATTCTTTTTCATTTGCCCAAGAATCGTGCTTTATAAAAAGCATCTCCTGCAACACAAATGAATAGAAATTTACATCTGACAGGTTACCTTCACCCTTTTCAACCTTGTGTGCATTTGTAATGAAAGCAGCAAGAATTTTAGAAATGGGTATCCTTGACGGTTCATAAATTACATTTCTAACACGTCTCTTATTATCTACCCTATATTTTACACAGTAACCTTTATGATTATTAGCATAATGTGCCCACATAGGTAAGTTTTCACTACTGTTATTAACAAAACAACAGAACGGAATGTTATATATTAATGACTCTACTACCGATAACGCATCATCTGAAAAACCAATTTCCTTCAATGAAATTTTATCAAAATACATTCCTTTAAACTCATATGGGTCGTTTTGAGTATCCGGCAATGCAAACCAAAGCTGATTATTTTCCAATGTATTAAAACGTTTTTCATTTTCATCTGAAAAATATTGATTCGCATTACATGATTCAATATCATATAAACTAAAAAATTTATATAAATAGTCTGGTACAAAAGAAGCACGATATTCAAGTGCTTCATCGAATTTACGCTGATTAAGCAGTTCTAAATATACATTATTATTAAACGACATATATATATCCTTTATCTTTTTCTATATATAATTCAATTATAAAATCACTATCAATCTGTTAGTGTACGGATTCAATAAATTATTTTGCTTCAATAGACCTATCCAACATTTCTGTCATTTGAAATAATCAATATTACTAAAGCAGATTACATTCAATAAATTCTTTATGAACTTGAACATAGTTTAAAGTATCAACAGTCAACTTAGACAAATCTTCGAATAACCGATTTTACTTCAGTCTTTTTCCAAAATCATCAAATCGTTTGCATTGTTCTGCATATTCAAAGTAACTATCATTTTTATCTATATAAAATGTCTTTTTCTTTGCAAAACAATAATCTAAAAATGTATATGCATATCCTTCCGGTGTTCTTTTTGCTATAAGCAAATCAGCGGGCATTCCGTTTTTAACTTCCCTTGATATAACTGAGTACTTAAGCTCTTTTAAATATTTTATAAGATTTTCACTTATATATTTATTAAGTCCGTCATATGTTGCATGGTCAATTTCCGGAAGCCAATAAAAATCATTATCAAATCTTGAATTTATTGTTTTATAACTCAACATACCCCATATAATTTCAAACAGTAAAACCGATCCGGGAACTTTATCTTTAAAAGTAAACTCATGTATTAAGTTTAATCGTTCAAAGATTCTATCTAAGTTGCGTATATCGATTTCACATAATGAAACAAACTTAACTATTGTATTTTTTACGCTGTCAATATCTTCAAAGTGGTCAAAATATACCTTATATTTATCGACTAATAAATCCTGAAGTTCACCATTATCCAATTTAACACTGAAGTTAATAAACTTCCTTAAGTATCTTTCAGTATCAACATCATCTCCGTAAATCTCTTTTACCGAATGCTCCAATTGTATACTGTCAATTGCGAGAACAACAATTACATTATCAATACCTTCGAATATATGATGTAGGCGTTCCAAAACTTTAATTGCATAACCGGGCATACATCTGTCAAGCTCATCGACAACAATAAGTACCGTTTTTCTTGAAGATAGCTCTTTGATTTGACTTCGTGTATAATCAATAGTTTTTTTAAAAGCAAATAATTCATCAAATTGATAAGTTTGTTCTTTTCGCTTTTTACCTTTTTGACGAATATTTTTATATATCTCAACGCAGTCTATTCCAACCTTATTCTTAATAAACTCACTGGCTATTTTTTCTAATACATCTTTTGCATAAGTCCATGAATCATTTATAATTCCATCTACTTTTTTATCTACTTCTGATTCAAACTTATCTATCATCGCTGAGATAATCGCTATTGATGGCTCTTCATAATAGTCATATTGCCAACAATTATAGTGAAAAATATAATACCGGTCATCTGCGGTTTCTTCACACTGCTGAATTTCTAATTGTTTCTCAAGTTCATTTAAAATATATGTTTTGCCAACTCCCCATCCGCCTTCTATTGCGAATATACAACTACTTTTGCGTTCTGATAATTCGGATAGGATTTCATATATATCGGTTATAACGGCTTCTCTATTTAAAACATCTACTGAATTACTATCCATGACTTCAATCCTCAAAAAAATGAATATCTGCTTCATAATTTACATACTTTTAAATCCTATTGAAAAATACTACATAATTATTATATCACTTTCTTTCCATACTTTCAATAAGTTTCGATTTGCGATTCGTTTTATTGCTT
>JAMPAU010000068.1 GCA_023667045.1 Ruminococcus flavefaciens
GGAGTATATGACAGAGGGATATTTTGAAAGTTTTGCTGCTTCTGCTTTTGTAGGAGAAAAATATGGTATACTGATTCGTCTTGATCTTGATATGACTGCTGCCGAATGGTTTGAAATTTTTCTTCATGAAATATCTCATATTTATTGCAGTGTGAACGAGATTGATGGCGGACTTTTTTTCGATAGATTTTGTAATGGCAGCAAAGGTGTCGAAGATGGAATTATGAATGCCGGATATGCAATTTGGAGGGAAGCAATTGCTGACATTATGGCTCATGAAGTAAATCTGTATAGTGGTATGTATACTTTGCAATATGTAAAGCCTTATATTGATGAGCTGTATCGTTCTTTATCTCATAGAAATCCTGATTCAAAAAAGGCAATGTCGTTGATATTAGCATATTTAATGTTGACAAATGAAATTGAGCAATCTGAAAACTGGCAGCAAGCAGAAAAGCAAATTTGCAATGTTATGAAGTTTGATGATGAAATGATATATCGGATTGTTGAAATGGTATATGAGAACCTGCGTAAAAGTGAGTATTGGAGGATAACTTCGGAGTTTGTTTATGAACTTGGAGAAGGGTATCTTACATTGATTACTGAAAAAGCAATGAAAAATATTAAGGCTTGTGAATTTTAATACTAAATAAAAGAACCGCTTCCATCAGTATCACTGACCGGAAGTGGTTCTTTTAGTTTGGGGGATTCTTATTTCTTAAGAGATTTCGGCATTTTAGGTTCGTAAGAAAAACCGCCGGATGCCATTCCTGCTCCCATATTAGCAACTGATTTAATGGCTTTTGCAATTTTTTCACAGATTACTTTCATTTATCTCGCCTCCTTTCGTTTCTTTATTGTTTCTATAATGATCATTAATGATACCCAAATAAAGGACCATGCTGCATTTACAACGAGATGTTCTGTTTCGGAGAAAAGGAAAATGCAGATATATATTAAACAGTTGAAACATGATAGAAATCTGGAAATCCTTCGATTTTTGATATATGTTTTTTCCGAACACGGGTGATTTTCATTTTTAACAGGTGATAAGATAAAAATTATTATTGCTGACACTGCGAACAATATAGGCATTAGTTGCTTTAGATGTAAGGTTATGACAAATTCTGTAAGCATGATGTTTGATAGAAATATAAGATTAGTAATGATGAAACACTTGGCATAAGTATTTGCATGGTATCCACCACAGAATAAACGCATGGTAAAAAAGAAAAGCATAAAGAACAGTGCGTAGCTTATATGACCTATCAAAACTGAAACTAATAATATAGAGCTTAATGATAGAAGTGTTGAAATTGTTAGTTCAAATCCATAGACATATATTGGCTTTTCATCTTCCGGTATAGAATAGTGCTTGTCAAGGCAATTTGTGCATAGAACAGCGCATTTATTCAACATAATTTCCATAGCCTTTCCGGCTACAAATACTAATTAGATAAATTCATACGCCTTAATGTAGCCGGATAAGGCGTATAATGGAAATTCAGTCATCTCAAAATTATGCCGTAGGCAAATTTTGAGGACACACAATCTTTTAGTGTGTTTATACACTAAATCCCCCTTGAAATATCCTGTACATATAATAGCAGTTACGGATATTTCAAGGGGGATTTTTGTTTAAACGGTCGATATTTTTGTATTATTCGGTATTCATGACGGTTGCGATTGAGATAAAGTTCCCGTTTTTGTATTCATTTATTAGCTCACCATCATATTTGGATACGGTTTCACGAATGTTTTTAATTCCGAACCCATGTATTGCTGAGTTAGTTTTTGTGGATACTAACTCTTTTTTATCATTAAACGGATTTTTATCAGTGCTATTGGTTACTTTGAAAAATAGAAATGATTCTTTTTGCCATATTTCGACTTTAATATCTTTTGGAGATTCTGATGGCATTTTCTCACACGCTTCAATTGCATTATCAATCTGATTTGAAAGAATGGCACATATATCAACTGATGAGATGTATATGGGTGATGTAAGGATTATACTGTGTTTAAATGAAATATTAAGTGTATTTGCGCTTGCCATTTTGCAGTTGATAATTGAATTTATAACTTCATTTTCGCAGTGGCAATACTGTGCCTGTGCATAAGAAATCTCTAACAATTCATCGGTATACTTCTTTGCTTTTGTATCGTCCGATAACATACCGTTTATTGTCCTTATATGATTTTTAAAGTCATGAACTTGCTGTCTGATTATGTTTTGTGATAATTGTATTGTTTTGTAGTTCTTTTCCATCAATTGATTAGTTACTTCCATCAAATGACGCTCATGTTTTGCTGCTTGATAACGTGAATTTAATGTAACCGCAAATATGGTTGTTGTTAGTGACAATATGATAAATAACAGAGAAAATATAACTGAAATTTGAAGAGTAAGAATAGAATCGCTCATTATGAACGATGTTATTATTGACATAACAATATATGAACAACTGGTAATAGTTAAAAGGACGGCTAAGTATTTATTGCTCAAAGTTCGTAATTGCGGATATATTTTATTCAAAGCTATAAATATAATTATAGCTGCTAATTTGTTGATAAATAAAAATATAACTCTGGTTCTTCCGGGAGATAGAATCAAATCAACACCTTTGGAAATATCAACGGAGTGACCAATAAACATAATAAGACTATAGGAAAGCAAATAATCAATAGCACTAACCGCAAACCATGATAGTATAGTAGATGTTGCCTGTAACAAAAAAGAACCTTTTGTGATAATTTTTGTTACAATGTAGGTATATGCAATGCAAACTAATAAGGTCACGAATGAAAATGTATTCCACTTATTCATGGCCGTTATTAGTACTGTATAAATAACAGTAAACAGCAAAATTAAAAATGAGTTCTTAGTTTTGCTATATTTGACATATGATAGTTTACTTGCCACTGTTAAAACCAGAAAACCTTCAATAAATGTTGCAAGCAGTTCTGTGAATTGATAAAAAATGGTCATGCTGAGTATTTACCTCCAATTTTGCCCGCTAAGATTATCTTACATACCCCATTGTTTAATAATTGTTTGTTTAACATTAGGCAATTGCCTGCGGCTTATTGGCAGTATCTGCCCGCTTTTCAACTTTAGATTGTAACCATCGATTTGCGAAACATAATCAATATTAACAAAGCAACTGCGATCAATAAATATAAACCGATTGTCATTTAATGTTTCAAAAAAATCTGTTATTCCACGATTGTCTGTGAGTTCTCCTTGTGAACTTGTTGTTATTGATAACTGGCGGGATATGCGATTTACATAAATTATATCTGAATACGGAACTTTTCTAATATCACTGTAATAATGCAAGGCAATACTCACTTCATCGGATTTAGTGATCTCGGCGATGGCACTGTCGAGAGCCTCTTCAAGATCGTCTTTTAGATTAAGTTTTATAATATATCTGAGAGCTTTAGATTTGTATCCGTTTATTGCCTGATCTTCCATTGAAGTCAAAAACATAATAACTGCCGACGATGTGAACTTCCTTATATCATCTGCAAGTTGAAAACCGTCAATGTTAGGCATTGACACATCAAGAATATATATGTCTGAAATTGTGCCGTCTGTTAATTCATATTGAACTGCCTTAGCATTTGTGAATGTATTTATATTAAAGTTCACATGCTTCTTTTGTGAATATTTTTCAAGTTCGGTTTTTACCAGTTCAATATCATATTCGCTGTCATCGCAAACTGAAATATTTATCATGTATTTTCCTCCTTTTGTTTTTCGCAAAGACGGAAGGTTTTTTTTCTGTTTATGTCAAAGAAAAACTTGTCCGAGCCTGCAAGAATCAGTACATAAACATCATTATATGATTTTTTGTTTCGACTGTTCAAATTGCTGTTATACACAAAAGTTCCGTGACTGTTTTGTTCTATATGCTCTTTGAGTTCTTTACACACATCATGTATAGGTGCAGTCCGATATTTAGATGCTGTCCAGTGCGGAATCATTTTTCGCAGTTCTTTTTCTGAGAAATCTTTAATGAGCTCGGCACTCGGAACATTGTCAACTATACAGGCGATTGAATTATTTGTTACTGCGTCACAGTTAATAAACAGTTCCAGCAGTTCATAGAAATCACAACCGATTGTAAGTAGATCTTGAAAAAACAAATCATTGTCTTTTGATCTTCCGAAAATAGTTGTCAATTCAGGGTCGTAAGACAGTATCTTTACAATTACTGCTCTGATAGGTACGTTAAGGCTTATTTTTTCGTTCATATATACAGCTCCTAGTAGATTTTATCCATTATAGTATACAGATTTAATCATCTAAAAACTGATTTTTGTTTGAGCGGTAAAAAAATATGTATCAAGTGAAATGAATTACTATTTTGAGTCTTTCTCAACTAACCGTTCGAGTATAAAATTCTTAACGCTTAGACAAAAACTCGCACAGACGCAATTTGTATGATAAGGTAAATATACAATGATGATTTTAAGCAAAAGGAGGAGATAATATGTTGTAACGGATATTTAACAGTTCAAAATTTTATATACTTGCTTGTAATTATATTTTAACAATTTTATCATGAATGGGCGTAGTTTGTAAAGTTAATTTTGAACATTTTATTGACAAAACCAAATAGATATTAAGGCGGTGTTAGACGATATAAAATAACAATATAAATTAAGTTTTTTAGTCTTGTAAAAAATAAATATATGGAGGACGATTATTAATGAAAATGACAAAAAAGATACTTTCGGTATTCTTAGCCATGCTGACAATACTTAGCATAATGTCAACATCAACAGCAGTATTTGCCGCAGAGTATACCGAAAATAAAGCACGCTCGGAATATTTCGATTCGGCCCTTTCAGGTTATCTTAAAAACATCATTGATACTAACGGTGCTGTTAAGATTGCTGAAAAAGAGAAAGTCGATGAAGAAAAAACAGCGGCAGAGCAAAGAAAAGCTGCTCGCAGTAGTGCACCTATGCGTAAAGCTGCTTCAAATCAGGATACTGTAAGTACAGACATTGACATCGACCACACAAGACTCACACTTGATTTGGATGACGGCGAAAATATGGCATATCTGTTCTCAGAGCCTGTAAGCTTCATCAATAAAAACGGCGAACTTGTATATAAGGACACAAACATCAGAGCCGTTACAAACGAAGAATTGATCTCACAGGGCTACACCTATGAAAACGGAAACAATGACTATAAGGTGTATTTCTCTGCTGATTCTACAAATGGTGTTTTGATTGTTACAGAGGACGGCTATAAAATTAAGCTCGTTCCGAATGGCGAAAACGCAGTTGGTGAAAAGACGCAGACCAAAATTGATTTAATTGCAAACGACGCCTTTTCATATGCCAATGCTTACGGTGCAGATACACTTTTGCGCTTTCTTCCGCAGCTTAACGGCTTGAAAGATGAAATTGTGCTTGACAGCTATAACGGCAAATCGTCATTTAACTTCACTCTTGATGTTGGCAACAATGTTGCCGCTATCAATTCAAGAGGCGAAGTTGAAATCATAACCGGTGAAACCAAAGATATTATTCAAACATTTGAAGTTCCTTTCGCTTATGACGCTGTTGGCTGTGAAGATGAAACCAGTGACCATTATATCGATTGTACATATTCACTCGAAAAAGTATCCGACGGCAAATATATCCTTTCTGTAAATGTCCCCGAAGAATTCCTCACAGATGAAAATACGGTTTACCCCGTTACAATTGACCCCACAACCTCAAATATTTCAAATACATATGATACAGGTATATATTCTTCAAAGTCCACCTCTC
>JAMPAU010000069.1 GCA_023667045.1 Ruminococcus flavefaciens
GAAAGATTATTCAGATGTTTTTTTTGCTGACTATACTGTAATTGACCTTGAAACAACTGGTTTAAGTGCTAAATCATGTGAAATTATTGAGTTGGCTGCCGCAGCGAGTGATTCTCTGCTTTTTCTTTTGTGGTATACTGTTTATATCATCGAAACAGCGGCGGCAAGTACCGCTGTTCCTTTGATTTGGTTTGGGTAGAAGTCTTACTTATTAAGTAGGGCTTCTATTTTTTTGATTGCATCCGTCTTATCGGTGCTGTCTCTGATGATCTGGATAATCATTTCAAGAATCGTTTTGAATGCTCATTAGTCATCTCTTCCATCGCCTGCTCCTTTCTGACACTTGCCGTTACATCAGCAGAACTCGGACCAGTGATATAATAAACAAAATCACCAGTGTTGACTTAAAGATTACTTTAAGCAAAAGTTTTCCGTTTTTCATTGACACCACCTTCTTATCGTGTTATAATATATTTGAACACTTTCCCCGGGGCTTTCGCCCCGAGTTCTGTGTTTTTCTCTTAGAGCTTCACGATAACGTCAATTATCGTTTTAACCGAAGCTCCTACCAGTGCGAGTTTGCCAAGAATACTAAGCACTGTATCGAGATTACTGTCGATTTCCTTTAGGATTTCGGCAGTTTTCTTTTTGCCTTTCACATTTTCACCGTCCTTTTCGTCTTATTCAAGTTAACACGTTTGTGTTATATTGTAATTATATTATACACCCGTTCGGGCGACTTGTCAATGACTTTTTAAGAAAAAATTACACAAATGTGTCGTATTAAATTTGTTTATTTTGCCTATTTGTGTTATTTTTAAAAAATTATTGACACGAACGTGTAAATGTGTTATAATAAGTCATAAAGAGGCAGGTGATATAAATGGACATTAGAAACACTCTTATTTTCATAAGAGAAAGCAAAGGTTACTCCAAAAGGACTGTATCAGAAATGACAGGTATCCCATACACAACGTATATAAAATACGAATCAGGTGAGCGTAAGGATGTGAGTATGGATGCACTTGTTAAAATAGCCGACTTCTACGGCGTCACAACTGACTATCTGCTCGGTAGACCAGATGCAAAACCGCCAGCAGACCCCGTTGAGGAGTTTGTTGACAAAGTCAATATGCAAGAGCAGGAACAGATCATTTTAAAAAAATGGCTTGCACTGGATGAAAAACAGCGTCGTGCGGTTTATGATTTTATGGCTGATATTGTTCATGAATACGAACGCTGTGCATCTATCTCGGAAAACCAAAATGTTAATAGGAGGTGAGAACATGCCGACAATTTCAATGTTTTATGGAATATTGATTAGAATGTACTATGACGATCACAATCCACCGCACATTCATGCAATCTACAACGGTGATACAGCCTGCTTTGACTTTGATGGAGAACTTCTTGAGGGTGACTTGCCGAAAAAGCAAAAGAAGCTTGTAGAAGCGTGGATAGAGCTTCATAGTGATGAGTTGAAAGCAAACTGGAGGCTTGCACAGGAAGGTGAACCTATATTTAAGATCGAGCCTTTGAAATAAGGCTCAATCTACGCTGCTGTAGAAAGGTGGAAATATAATGAAAACAATCATAAGTGTTCAGCCGCTTGCAGATTATAAGTTATTGTTGGAATTTGAAAATGGGGAAAAGCGTATAGGTGATATAGCACCTCTCCTCACAAAGCCTATCTTTGCTTTCCTCAAGGATATTGCATATTTTAATGCAGTATATCTTGAATACGGCGCAGTAACATGGAAAGACTACAATGGTAATGAGATTGACATTTGTCCAGATAAGTTGTATATGGACAGTATGCCGGCAAGGGCTTAAAGTTTCCGCACTGCAAGTAGAACCAAAGCTACTATGAATAACACAATTTGCAGTGCCGCAAAAATTGTTTGTGACTTATACATCTTCACGCTCCTTTCTGATCCTGAGAGCCTTTCAGAAGTATAACCGCTAAATCCAGAATGGACTTGAAAACAATGCGGTCGCTTGCACTCAGGCTTTTGTACTTCTCCGTAACGTTCTGACATTCGTTTTTAATTGTTTTTTCGTTCATGTTAATTCCTCCTCGAATTAGTTGTTTTTATCTCGTATGATTAAAACAATTATTGTTAAATTCAACAATATGCTTATGATATCTAAGATCATTTCATCACTTCCTTTCATAAGGGTTGACAATGAGCAAGATTTGTGATATTATACAGGAGGAGGGTTTCTCCTCCTGCTTTTAATCTGTTAGCTTGTTAATCAGGTTGATTAACGCTATCAGCATATTGAGAATTGCGGTTATCAGAACGATTTTAGAAGTTGGGTTCTGATTGCCGCTTTTCTTTTGCGGCTTCCGCTTTTTCTGCTTGCTCATTGTTTCACCTCCGTTTCTGTAATTATATTATAGCATAATTTTTGCTACTTGTCAACAGTTTTGTGGTAAGATTAAGACTAAAAATAGTACAAACTTTACCGCTTTGCTTTATGCACATTGCATAATTGTTACTATTCAAAGGGGGAATCCTCATAAAATGGGTTGACAAGTAGTAATTTTAATGCTATAATATATTCACAAGGAGGTGATAAATAATGAAAGAACAACTTCAATCATTAAGGAAAAGTAAAGGTTTGACTCAGGAGCAAATATCTTCGATAATAGATGTTAAATTATCTACATACCAAAAGTATGAACGTGATGCTACTGCACCACCTTATGATGTGCTCTTAAGGATAGCCGACTTCTACGGAGTTACGACAGATTATCTGTTAGGTCGAGAGCCTGCTCCGAATCCGTTCGCAGACTTGAACCTTAGTGAAGACGACGAAGCAGAAGTTATCTCTAAGTATATGAGCCTGCCGCAGGAAATCCGTGCGTGTATGCTTGATGTCTTGGTACAGTTAGGCGAAGCTGCTAAAAAACGTCATACTGCATCCATGCAGCCAAATTCACAAAGCGACCCGGAGCAGGTGTAGAGAAGTGATACCTATACCTGCGGCGAGCTTGAAGAGTTTCAGAATCAGAACAACTTTAATAAAGACGCAGGATGATGATAGTAACGTTTTATAAATGATAAAAAAGCCCTGCGAATGCAGGGTCTACTTTTTATCAATTGAAGTTTTCAAAAATGCGGTAATTTTGTAGAATATCACCAAATAAATTGAAAAAATTTATTTAAATAGCAAATTGAAATTATTAAGTCTGTATGATAGAATGATATTATAATGCGATACCATAATTTGGTTAGTAAAAGAATTGTTGAAAAAACAGGCTCTACGAGCAGAAAAAGAGGTCAAATATGGGTAAAAATAACACAAGTGCTGGGAGAACATCAAAAAAGAAAAGCAAAAATAAGTGGATAATTATCGGTGTGATTGCTGTCATGCTTATTGGCGTTGTTAGGACAGGAGGCAAAAGAGACGATAGCAAGAATAACAATGCGTCAGGCGAAACACAGTCTGAGGGAAGCATCGAGGATAAATCAAATGATTTATCAATTGGCGATTCCGTGAAAATAGATGGAATAACTGTTTCCGTTGATTCCATCAATTCAGGTGAATCATCTTTGGGACTTCCCACGTTTGAAGTGCATATAACATATAAAAATAACAGTGGAAAAGGTCTTTCGATAACTCCATACGATTGGTGTACCATACTGCACACTGGTTCGGATAAAGCACACGTAGGCGGAGATGCAAGCTTTAATTTGCAAACAGTTAAAGACGGAGAAGAATGGTCTGGAATCGTATCATTGTGGAACGAAGATGAACCTGAAAAAATCAAGTTTGAGTCTTCATCTTTAAGTAAATCAGCTACTTGGTTGCTCCCTGAGAATACGGAAGAGTCAACAATTGAAATGACAACAGAAGAAGCGGTTGAGCATAGAAGCGGAGAAAACTTCGTCGGAATCAGCAATAAGAAGCTTTTGAGAGATGAAATAAAAATAGATATACAAGATTATGTTAGAAATGATTCGACTGAAAATTGGCGACTTGGAAGAACGTCGAATATTTTCAACATAGAAGAATATGCTTTAGATTATTATAAAACATATTTTAAAGATGATAATGAAGTTCATGCAATTGTAAATTTCACGACTGAAACAACATCGTGTATTACGTGCCTTTCGGATTATTACATTGATGTAACTATACATGAATATGTTGATAAAGAAGAACACGATGCGAATATTTTATTCAGTGGTGATGTTATCAATGAGTATTTTATATACCTTGATAATGGAGATATAGAAAAAGTAAGATAAACAAAAAACCCGCCCAGCGCGTCAACACTGGGCGGATCATAGGTTAAAGGCGTGCTGTACAACGACATCAGCACCACTATATTATAGCACGTCCTTTTGAAAATGTCAAGTTTTTTTGAGGAGTGAATTTTTTATGGGCAGACCAAAGAAAGAGAAACCAAATAAGCAAGGACTGTACGAGGTCAAGGTTACGATTGGAAAGAACTTCGACGGTACTCTGATCCGTAAGAGCTTCTACAGCACCGTTAGCAAAGCCGATGCTAAGGCTAAGGCTGAGCAGTATAAGATAGATCAGGCCGTTTTGGAGGCGACAGGGGAACATTCAGAACCGAGTGTTACAACTTTTGAAACATGGGCGAGAAAATGGCTTGATACCTATAAAAAGGGTATAGTCAAGGAGCACACATATAATTTTACTTATAGATCCAATGTGGAAAAGTATTTGATTCCTTACTTTGGCAAGGCTCATATAGCAAAAATACAGCAGATTGATATTCAAAAATATTTTAACCAGGTTGAATATAATGGCGAACCACTTGCAAAATCGACGTTGGATAAGCAAAAGATGATATTAAAATCAATTTTCGATGCGGCGATAGACAATGATCTATGCTACAAGAATCCTGTCAAAAATATTAAATATCAACGTGTTGCGGATCAGGAACAACGCCTTGCATATACTAAGGAAGAAGCTAATAGATGCGAAGAATATGCTAAACAGCATGATAAAAAGGATATAGTTATTATGCTGAATACCGGTATACGACGTTCGGAACTTCTCGGCTTAAAATGGGGCGACATCAATTTTGATAAACAAGTAATTCATATTGAACGAGCGGTAACCCAGACTAAAGGCAATATTATAGTCGATAAGCCGAAAACCAGAACTTCTATTCGCACTATCCCTTTATCTGCTTCATTTGCAAAGTATTTACAGCAGTTTGCCGGGCAATCCGATTGCTTCGTTATTGGAAATAAAAAAGATCCTTTCAGTGTAAGCACCTATGCAAAACATTTTAGACAATTCATGCGTAAAATGGCGGATGAAACCGGACTTACTCCGCTATCTCCTCACGAATTGCGGCATACATACGGAACAACGCTCAGAGAAAGTGGAGTCGATATTTATACAATTCAAAAAGTTATGGGGCATTCTGACATCTCTGTTACTGCTGCAATTTACGTTCATAATGATTTGGACGTACTAAGACGGCAGATGAAACTTGATGATGGGGAATAGCCAATTTTTATACATCTTACTACGACACTACTACGACATTTAATATAGTTTTTTTCAGTTTATCTGGTATTTACAGCTTTTATTAATCCCGAATTATAGGCAAAAATCGCGCACTACATGCCATTTCCATTATCTTACTTTGCACGACTGGAACTCGTGTATACGTTAATAGCGTATCGAGGGTTCGAATCCCTCC
>JAMPAU010000006.1 GCA_023667045.1 Ruminococcus flavefaciens
TGAAAAAAACGACAAAAAAATCCGGCATACACTGTACGCCGGAGGGTATTTTTATTATTAATTTATGAATATAAGGGAAAATTCCGCTCCCTTGCCTGTTTCGCCGTAAGCCTTTACCTCGCCGTTATGACGTTTCATGATACGGCTGACAAGTGCCAGTCCCACACCGCTACCCTCAAATTCTTCTTCTGAGTGAAGTCGCTGAAAAACCTGAAAAAGCTTGTTTGCGTAAGCCATGTCAAAGCCCGAACCGTTGTCTTTGATTTTGATAATCCTGTTATTCTGAGTTACATGACCGCTTACTTCTATAACAGCCTTTTCTTTTTTGGACGTGTACTTTATGGCGTTTGCAAGCAGATTTTTCACAACCGCCTGTAGCAGTACGGGGTCGCCTTTTACTTCGGGCAGGTCTCCGCACCTAAATTCTATATTGCGGTCTGGTGAAAGTTCGTGAAGTTCACTGAAAGTCGTCTGTATAATTTCCTTTATGTTTACCATAGTCATGCGTGGAGTTATGTTGCACATCTTAGAAAATTCAAAGAGCCTTTCAATCATGGTTTTTGTCTGAGTGGACTTTGAGATAATCATATTCATTATATTTGAGATGTCGTCATTCTGAATATCGTTGAGTTCCTGAGAGAGCATTTCAATGAGCATATTTATTATATTGAAAGGTGCTTTTAGGTCGTGTGAGACTGCCGAGCAGAAAAGATTAAGCTCATTATTAGCGGCGGCGAGTTCTTTCTGCTGTGTGGAAATCTGAAGATGAGTTCTGACACGGGCGAGATATTCCTCTTTTATAAAAGGCTTTTTCACATAGTCACAGCAACCGAGAGCAAATCCCTGCTGAATAGTTTCCGGACTTGTTTCAGCGGTAAGAAAAATAACCGGTATATCTCTGGTGCGGGCGTTTTCTTTCAGCATTCTGCACAGCGTGAGACCGTCAATATCGTCCATCTGAATATCGAGTAGAATAAGGTCGGGGATTTTCTTTTCAAGAAATTTAAAGGTTGCCTTACCGCTTGTTGTCGCAAATACCCTGTACCCCTCAGCTCTGAGGATAGTTCCGGAGTAAGCTATGTGGTCGGGCATATCGTCCACCACAAGTATTTCCGCATAATTAATAGTCATTTGTTTTTCTCCTTAACGTCCGTCAAGCCTTGCCTTGAAACGTGATGGTGTTTCTCCGGTTATTTCCTTGAAAATCTTTGTGAAGTAGTCCACAGAGGAATAACCCAATATGTCGCTTATCTCATAAGCCTTATAATTTCCGGTACGAAGCAATTTTATAGCATATGCCACTTTTATTCTTGAATATACTTCATTAAAGGTCATATTGAAGTGCTTTTTGAAGATTTTTCCAAAATAGTCCTTGCTGTAACTGTGAACTTCCGCAACATCGTCTATAGTAAAAATCTGCCCGAAATGTTCAGAAAAATACAAAGCTGTCTGATGTACAAATGGGCTTGAATCTGGGTCGATTTCAAGCTGACGGAAAACTTCCGCTACTGATTCGTCGATTTTTTCAGTTTCAGCATTTTCCTCTATGTGAGTTTTTAGGCGGTTAAGAACTCCGGCAAGTTTTTTTTCGTCCACAGGTTTGAGCAGGTAATCAAAAGCCCCTAAGATAAGCCCCTGACGTGCGTATTCAAACTCATCATACGAACTGGCGAAAATAACCGGAATCTTGTTATCGCTTTCCGACAGCTTGCGGAGCATTTCTATTCCGTCAACAAAGGGCATTCTTATATCCGTGAATATAAGGTCGAAAGTTTCTTTTTTAAGAATTTCGAGAGCGTCCTTGCCGTTGCTTGCCTGTTTTGCGATAGTAAAACCGCATTCAGTCCATGTTTTCATTTTTGAGTAAATAAACCTTAGTGTTGAGTCGTCCTCAACCAGAAGTACGTTGTACATAAAATCCCTCCATATTTTCAGAAATCCACAGAAAATCGTAAGCCATGACAGCTTTTTCGAGCTTTTCAAAGGCTGTATTTTCCATGTTTTCAGAAAAAGTCTGTTTGTTTTCTGTGAATATATCTACCGCCGATATGTCAAATTCCGTACACAGTTCAAAAAATTCGCTCCATATTTCCGCAAAGCTCTCTCTCACGGGAACAGCACGGCTTGTTTCGGCAGTAAGGCATGATTTAAGTTCTTTGATTGTCTTATCCCATATTTCTTCAAAAGTATCAAAGCTGTCGGGATAGTCCTTTTTGAGTTCACTGCTCATACGGCAGGAAATATTGTAAAGTTTTTTGCAGAAAAGATTTCCGGAAATACCTATTATATTGTGGAGTATCTCACGGGCAGGGAGATACTTTCCGGAAAATATGTACTTTCCGAGTGTTTCGCAGTCTTTTTCGTGGGCGGAAATAAACTGCTTTATCAGTCTCTGCACAGCGTCAGCATCATTGAAGACAGCATACAGTGAATCATAGTCAAAATATTTGTCATAATCCTTGTTTTCTCCGGTGATGTTGTTTATGCTTATGTAGTTCTGGAGAAGTTGCTGTAGTTCGTCCGGCTGTATAGGTTTGGAAAGATAGCCGTCAAGACCGTATTCGGCTATTTGTTTTTCCACTTCGGAAATATCATCGGCAGTGAGTGCTATAATCGGCACAGTTTTATTGAATTTCCTTATAATGCGTGTAGCCTCGTAGCCGTTCATTTCGGGCATATGAATATCCATGAATATCATGAAGAAGTCGTGCTTTTCAGCCATGCTTACGGCTTCCACACCGCTAGAGGCAGTGGCAACATCTATGCCGTAGCCTTCAATCATCATTTTTTGGATTTCCATATTTATTTCATTATCATCAACAAGTAAAATTTCTATTTTTCATCAGCTCCGTTCATATTATACTATTAATTATACTTGTTCAGACGATTTTGTCAAGAGATTTATTTTCAGAAAATACTTGAAAAATATATCTGAATACATTATAATATAATAAGAAAATTTTTTTAAGTTGAGGCGAACTTTATGAAAAAAAAATTATTTGGTCTTTTATTTATTCTTGTCGGGTTTTTGGTAATAATATTTTCAGCGTTGACAGCATTCAATCATATGAATAATAAAGTAAAGAAACTTAATCAGGATACTGTACAGAAGATAAGCTATACATATCTTTCGGCATTGAGTTCTGAAACAGTAAACCATTCACGGACTTATTTCAGCAGTCGTTTTGATAATCTTGACCAGATGATAGACGCTGTACTTGATATGAAAATAGACCCCGACAATGCAAAGCAGTATATACAGAATGAACTTAAAAACGATTCAACGTATGTTGCACTGCTTACTGAAGACGGCGAAAGGGTTAATCTCAGCGGAGACAGCGGATTTCACCCTTTTGATGACGAATCCTTTGAAACGGCTTTTAATCTTCAGCAGGATAAACTGATACTCTCTGTAAACAGTGCCAACGAAAGAATGATTGAGGTTATTAAGTTTAGGGATTTTTCACTGGGCAATGACAAATATTGTGGCATAATATGCGGTATACACCCCGACAGACTTAATACTGTCCTTAGTCTTTTCTATTCTGAAGATATGGTTTATTCATTTGTTGTACGTAAAAAAGACGGCGAATTTGTCATACAGAACGAAAACGCCAACAGAGACAATTATTATGACCGTATCATAACAAAATACGAACACTACAACGGCATGACCCCCGAAAAATACATTGAGCAGATTAGTTCAGCCATGCAGAAAGGCGAAAATTACAGCACTGCTTTTGTTATAGACGGCGACCTGCGTATGCTGTATGCCCGACAGTTTGCCTATTCCGACTGGTATCTGCTTACTTTTATGAGCTACAGCGAAATGGATAATATCCTTGATGAAAACAACAAGGCTATAAGTAATGTATTCAATAGGTGCTTTATTGTGCTGTTTTTTGTATTCCTTGTGGTATTTCTTAGCTATGCTATATATTCCTACATACAGCTTAAAAAACACAACGAACTTAAAAACGAGGCAGTTTCTGCTAATATGGCAAAGAGCGAGTTTCTTTCAAATATGAGCCACGATATACGCACTCCTATGAACGTAATTATAGGCATGACCGATATTGCACGCACAAATATTAATGACAGGGAAAAAGTAGATGAGTGTCTCGCCAAAATAACACGTTCAAGCCGTCATCTTCTTTCGCTTATAAATGACGTTCTTGATATGTCGAAAATAGAAAGCGGTAAAATGACTCTCTCAGTAGTGCAGATATCTTTCCGTGAAAATATCAATAATATCGTTACTATAGTACAGCCACAGATTAACAGCAAACATCAGAGCTTTGATGTATATATAAAGAATATCATATCTGAAAATGTCTACTGTGATAGTCTCCGTCTCAATCAGATACTGATAAATCTTCTGTCAAATGCCATGAAGTACACTCAGTGCGAGGGCGAAATATCTCTTACTCTTTCACAGGAAGAATCCCCTAAGGGCGACGACTATGTAAGAAACCACATATACGTTAAAGACAACGGCATAGGCATGACCGAAGAATTTACAAAGGTTATCTTTGACAGCTTTGTGCGTGAGGATAAAAGACGTGTTACCAAAGAAGAAGGTACTGGTTTAGGTATGTCGATAACCAAGCACATTATTGACATAATGGGCGGTAGCATTGAAGTGAAAAGCAAGATTAACGAGGGTAGCGAATTTCACGTTATACTTGACCTAAAAAAAGGCGATACTGATATTGAAGACATGAATCTTAATGGCATAAAAGTACTGGTGGCAGACGATGACGAAGAACTCTGCAACAGCGTTATGCAGTCGCTGAAAGAAATCGGCACAGAGGCAGATTATGTTACAAGCGGTACTCGTGCAATAGAAATGATAAAGGAAAAACCGGAAAAGTATGATGTTATTCTTGTTGACTGGCGTATGCCGGAAATGAACGGCGTTGAAACTGCAAAGAAAATCCGTGAATATACAAAAAATAATATTCCGGTAATACTCATATCGGCTTACGACTGGAGCGAAATAGAAGCAGAGGCGAGAGCTGTCGGCATAAACGGCTTTATCTCTAAACCGCTTTTCAAGTCGACTCTTTTCTATGGAATAAAGCAGTATACGGACAGCAACTTCATTGAAGAACCCGAAAGCAGTTCGTTTGAGTTCAGCGGTGGAAAGATTCTTCTTGCGGAAGACAACGAACTTAACAGTGAGATTGCTACCGATATTCTCACAGAGGCAGGCTTTGAAGTTGAATGGGCTGAAAACGGAAGAATATGCGTTGAAAAATTCAAATTTTCTGAGGTCGGCACTTATTGTGCGGTTCTTATGGATATACGTATGCCGGTTATGGACGGCTATGAGGCAACCAGAAAAATACGTGCAATGGAAAGAAAAGATTCGGATATTCCGATAATTGCAATGACCGCCGACGCATTCGCTGAAGATGTGGCAAAGGCTACAGAGGCAGGCATGAACGGTCATGTCGCTAAACCTATTGATGTAAATTCACTTTTCTATATTCTCAAAAAAGAACTCGACAAATAATAACAAAACGGTACGGGAAAATATTCCTGTACCGTTTTTTCTGTTACTGTTCAGCCTTGAAAGTCATTATTGCATTGACTGTTGCCGTATAGTCTTCACGGACTTTTTTGGCAAGTTCTGAAACAAGTGCCATGTCGGGATTTTCGCTTCTCAGTGCCTCTGTAATGAGGTGGCTTGGTTCGTAAAGTCTGCTGAGTGATAAATTCTGACAAACGCCTTTCAGAGTATGGGCCGCCATAAAAGCCGATTTATAATCATTATTTTCAATAGCGGTCATAAGCTGGTCAAAACTCTTATCGTCAAGAAATTTAAAAATAAATTTTATAACCATTGATTCACGTGGAAGTCTTTTCATCACTTCATTGTAATCGCCGATTATGCTGTAGCATTCCTGTAAAGTCAATATTCCTGTTCTCCTTTCGTATTAATTAAATTTCGCTAAATGCGAAACTTTTCCGATAACTCCGGTATATTCCGGACTGTTGTTTTCCCACAGAGTGCGGACAGTTATTTTTCCGCACATCTGACCGTCAGCGGTATCAAAGACAATATCGCCTTCGGCTTCGGGATTCTGTGGAGTAAGGGATTTAAGTTTTTCCTTGAAATCAATGACAGATTTATTATTCATTATGCACCTGTCTTTTCCACCAAAATTCAGAACGGTTCTTTTACTGCCGATAAGCAAAGCACCCCATTCGGAAATAACCG
This sequence comes from Ruminococcus flavefaciens, assembly GCA_023667045.1. Lineage (GTDB taxonomy): Bacteria > Bacillota > Clostridia > Oscillospirales > Ruminococcaceae > Ruminococcus > Ruminococcus flavefaciens_AC. The sequence continues at coordinate 6,227 of JAMPAU010000006.1, forward strand.
CAACAGAAGTACGGCGGTCGTAATCGAAACGCATTTCTTCTGCTTTCATAGCGAAAAACCTTGATTTTTCACGTTCTTTTTCTATCTGAACGAGAGGGTTTATAAGGTCGTCTGTTTCATCGCACTGTATAAGTTCGTCAACGATACTTTTAAGCTGTATCTCCTGAAATTTTTCAGCGGAATGTATAGTGAGTTCCTTTATAATATCGGCGTGGCTTTCCATAAGACATTCCAGAAGCAGAGGGCTGAACTGTCCGCACTCGCCGTTTATAATCATCTGAAAAGCCTTGTCATGAGAAAAAGCCTTTTTGTAACAGCGTTCACTGGTGAGAGCGTCATAAACGTCAGCCAGAGCCACTATCTGTGCGGATATAGGTATTTCCTCGCCTTTGAGACCGTCGGGATAGCCTTTTCCGTCGTATCTTTCATGATGCCAACGGCATATCTCACGGGCGACTTTTACAAGGGGGTCGTCCTTGTATATCGGGATTTCCTCCAAAAGAGAAGCACCCACAGTGGTGTGAGTTTTCATTATGTCAAATTCTTCCGGAGTAAGACGTGCGGGTTTGTTGAGTATGGCACTGGGAATACTTATCTTGCCTATATCGTGCAGTGCTGAGGCTATAGTGATGAGCGACATATCTTTCTGAGTGAGCTTGTACCTGTCGGTTTTTTCAGTGAGCTTGCGGAGCAGGAGGTTTGTTATTGAAAAGATATTCAGTACGTGCATACCGCTTTCACCGTTTCGGAACTCAACAATATGGCTGAGGATATTAACCATCATGCTGTTGTTTTTTTCCTTTTCATAAACCTGCTCGGTGATTATGCCAATGAGTTTCTTATGTTTTGCGTGCAGTGCAAGGGTATTGGTTACACGCCTGCGGACTACCGCCACATTGAAAGGTCTGCTGATATAGTCGGTAACGCCCATTTCATAGGCACGCTCAATGCATGAATCGTCATTTTCGGCAGAAATCATAATAACCGGAACATCGTTTATTATGCCGTTTTCGTTCATCACTGTGAGTACTTCAAAGCCGTCTGCTTCGGGCATTATTATGTCAAGTAGCATAAGGTCTATTGAAGTGCCGTATTCCTGAATCATGCGTATTGCCTGAAGACCGTCAACCGCCTCGATTATGTCAAATTCATTCTGTAGCATATCAATCAGAATTTCCCTGTTCATAGTGGAATCATCAACAATTAAAATTTTCTGTCTGGATTTTTCGTGCATATACATCATTCCTTTTTTATATACCAGAATACTTCATTTATATAATTGTAACACATATCCGTTTTTTTTTCAATATATTTTTAATAATTTTTTTAATGTACGAATCAGACAAACATATAGACAGTTTCGGCATTGAGATTCATCATAGTAAAGGCGTTTATTCCGGCGGTTTTTATTTTCCGGCGTGGAAATACAGAAAATTCCATATCACAGGTCTTTTTATCGGCATAAAAATTTATAATCCCTACAGAACGTATTTTATATTTGTAACGCAGGTCTTTTATGAAATTCGCCCACCTGTCAGCGTCCGCAAGGTAATTTTCGTTTGTTTCGGTTATAGTCCTGTAGTATGTATCAAAGCCCCATACTTGTATGCATTCTTCCATATCCGTGTAAAGACTGAGGAGTTGTTTATAGCGACCGATTCCGGTATTTCTTATACCTTCATACAGGTCGTAAAAGCGTTCATTTTTTCTGAGGGACTTGTCAAGAGACGGATTCTTCACAGGCACAAGCTGAAAACCATATTTCCGGCGTATATCATCAAGAATATTTTCTGTAACTCCTGCCGGAATAATCACTCCTATGCGGTTGCTCATTATGTAAGTTCCTTTCATAAAGATTTATAGCTGTATTATAGCATATTGTTAAATAAAAGTCAATGTTGTTGTAAAAATATATGCAGATTATTGACAATATCTGTATGTCATGGTATGATAAATATATAAATTTTTATAAAAATGAAAAGGAGTTTAAAAAAATGAGAATAATGCATTTGTCTGATTTGCATATAGGTCTTAAATGGCTTAACCGCAGTATGATTGACGACCAGATATATATACTTAATCAGATTACAGAAATTATCAAAGAACATAAACCCGACGCTGTAGTTATTGCAGGGGATATTTACGACAAGGCTATACCGTCGGCTGAGGCTGTAAAGGTATTTGATAATTTTATTTCCGGACTTTCGGCAGAAGTCCCCGATACTGAAATAATGGTGATAAGCGGAAATCATGACAGTTCACAGCGTATTGATATTTTCCGCAATATACTTGCCGGACATAAAATACATATGATTGGAAATCCCCCTGTGCGTCCGGAAGACCACATTGAAAAAGTAACTCTGCATGATTCTTACGGAAACGTCAATTTTTATCTTCTGCCCTTTATAAAGCCCTCTGTGGTACGTCTTATCACAGGCATGGACAAGAACGGCAATCAGTTTTCATATAATAGTGCCGTACATATGATTATTGAGCGTGAAAATATAAATACAGAAGAAAGAAATGTAATAGTAAGCCACCAGTTTTATCTGCCGTGCGGAGCTTTTCCGGATAACTTGGAGCGTATGGATTCTGAAAGAATAACGGTCGGCAATATCGACGTTGTTTATGCTGATGTACTGGAAAAGTTTGACTATTCGGCACTCGGACATATACATAAGCCCTCTCAAGTAGGAAATGAGTTTATCCGGTACTGCGGAACTCCTCTGGCGTGTTCAGTCAGCGAGGCAGGACAGCAGAAAGGCATCATAATGGCTGAACTCAATGAAAAGGGAAACGTAAAGACTTCTGTTATTCCTCTTGAACCTCTGCACAGGGTTCGTGTAATAAAAGGAACTCCGGCAGAAGTCATTGAGCAGGGCTGTGAAGATTATGTTAGTATTATTCTTACGGAAAAACCGGACAAAACCGACATCGGCAGAATAAGTGAAAAGTTTCCTAATCTGCTTGAAATACGCCGTAAGGAAACTCGAAAACCAAATAAAAAAGTAAGCTATTCGGCAGACAATACAATGTCGCCTTTTGAATTGTGTACGTTTTTTCTGAAAGATACCGACGAAGAAGAACAGAGAATATTACGTGACGTTATAAACAAAATACAGGAGGAGAGCGAAATATGAAACCTTTACAGCTTATTATGAAGTCATTCGGGTCTTACGGCGAAATGACGGTTATAGACTTCACAAAGTGCGAACAGAATCTTTTTCTGATAACCGGTAATACAGGTTCGGGTAAATCGACGCTTTTCGACGCTATCGTTTTTGCACTTTACGGCGAATCAAGTTCGGGTACTAACAGAAAGTCCGGCAGAGAACTGCAAAGCCAGTACACAGACTACACAGGTGAGACTTTCGTTGAACTTACGTTCATGGAAAAAACAGGCACGGAAGTTCGCAAATATATTGTAAGGCGTGAACCTCGTCAGCTTAGAGTTAACAGGAAAAGCGGAAATACAAGAGAACTGAGCGAAAAAATCACCCTTATCATGCCGGACGGTACTGTACTCTCACAAAAGGAAGCAAACCGGAAAATAGAAGAAATAGTTGTGCTTACAAAAAGCCAGTTCATGCAGGTTTCTATGATAGCACAGGGCGAATTTATACAGCTTTTAAAGGCAAGTTCAAATGAAAAGAAAAAGATTCTCCGTAAGCTTTTCAATACGGAAATCTTTGAGCAGATTGTCAACGAACTCAAACAACGCCGTAAGTCAGCAGGCGACCGGATAAACGTTATTGAGACGGTTTGCAGAACAGAAACAGAACATATCATTATTCCGAAAGATTACTGCTATTATGATGTTATGAATAAGCTGAAAAAAAATATCTATGACAATGTGCTTTCTGCTTACAGCATGGAAAATCTCACGGAATACCTTGAAAAACTATGCGGTGACATGAATGCAAGAAAGATTTCGGCAGAAAAAGAATACAGAAAAGTTCTGAACGACAGCAATGAAAAACGTGACTCTCTGAAAAATGCTGTCAGTCTGCTGAAAACCTTTGAGGAAATGGAAAATGCAGAAAGGGAGATTTCGGAGTGTGAAAAGTCTGAAAGCCTAATAAACGACAAAAAGAATCTTTCCGGCAGAATAAACTCGGCTTACGAGATACAGGCAGTTCACAGCAGATATAGGGATATTCTTTCAGCAGTGTCGGAAACAGAAACGGCACTTGAAAGGCAGAAGTCCATTATTCCGGAACTCCGAAAAGAACACGATAAACTTTCTGACGAAAAAAACAAGGCTCTTGAAATAAAAAACTCCGCACTTGCTGAATTTGCACAGACGGCAGAACGTGTAAATAATAACCTTGAAATCCTCAGAAAACTTGCACGCATAGACAGCGATATAAATAAAAAGCGTATTTCGGCGGAAAAGTCCGAACGGAGTACGGAAATTATTATGGAAAAGATTTTGCAGGTTGAAAAAAATATAGCTGAATGCCGTGATATAGCAGATAAGATTTCCGAAACAGAAAAAAATCTGTTTGAATGGCAGTCGAAAAACGCCGAAACTGAGCGTATATATGAAGACTATCAGTTGGCAGTAAAGACTTTCAGTGAAATTGAAACACGTAAAAAATACGCTGAAGATATTCAGCAGGAGTATATTTCAGTCCGGAACAGGTATTCATCTGTGCTGGGAGAATATACCGCCAAACGTACGGCTTTTCTTGACGCACAGGCAGGGTTTATTGCAAAGGAAAAACTCCGTGACGGCGAGCCTTGTCCCGTGTGCGGTTCGATTGAACACCCGAAACCGTGCATACTCTCGGAAATGCACAGCGGTCTTACACGTGAGGTTATAGACAGGCTTTCAGAAGAAGTTTCGGCTCTGGACAGGTCTTGTAATGAAAAATCTGCTCAGGCTAATTCCGCACTGGAAATCCTCAGAGAGCGTGAGGAATTTTTTGACAACACCATGCGGAAACTTTACGACCGTATGTTAAATCTTATTCCAGATATTAGCTTAAATTACAACATAAGGCAGACAGGAAAAATTATCTCTGAATGGAAATTGGCTGTGAGTGCAGAGGGGGTTAATTTAAGAAAGATTGCCGAAAAGTGCAGACAGGCACAGAAAATGCTTGAAGAATACGAAAAAGAAAAAGAGCGTCTTATTCCGGAACTGGAAAAGGAAAAAAATACATTGTCTGAAATACAGTCGGAACTCTCCGGAAGTATGCGTATAAAGAAAGAACTTTCCGGCTCACTATGCTATCCAGACGAAATCTCAGCCCGTCACGCTCTGGCACAGGCAGGAACTCTGAAGGACGAAAAAACCGCAATATACAACACCATAAGCGACAGGCTCAATGCAGTACAGAAACGTCTTGAAGAAGCAAACACTCTGATAAAAAGATATTCTGAAGAACTGCCGGAAAAGAAAAAAATCCTTGCACAGCGTAAGTCGGAATATGCAGATATAATGTTGCATTATTCCTTGACAGAATGCGAATGGCAGGAAATATCACAGAAATACAGAAAAGATTATATTGATATTCTGCGTTTGGAAATCGAAAGGCATAATCACAGAAAACTTTCTGCACAGACTGTTTATAACCTGTCAAAAAAAACCATAGGTGAAAATGTCCGTCCGGATATTTCTGTACTTGAAAAAGCATACAATCTTGCAGAAGAAAAACTAGCAACCGTTCAGAAAAAACTTGAAGATTGCAGGGAAATATACAGGGCAGACAACGGCGTATATAAACTTCTCTCCGGATATATGAAAGAATATAATACTTTAAATGCTGAGTATGAAAGACTTAACCGCCTGTGCAACAGACTTTCAGGTACAGCAAGCGGTGAGCATATCGGCATAGAGACTTTTGTTCAGCGGTACTATCTACAGAAAATCCTTGATGGTGCAAATGTTCATTTTCAGCGTATGTCTTCCGGACAGTTTGAACTTCGCCTTATGGACGAGGAGCAGGCTTCTTCTTCCGGCAGGACAGAGCGTGGTCTTGACCTTACCGTATATTCTGTGGTTACAGGAAAAGAGCGTGAAATACATACGCTTTCCGGTGGTGAGATGTTTATGGGGGCATTGTCGCTTGCACTGGGAATATCTGAGCAGATTCAGGAGAGTACAGCCTCTGTAAATCCGGATATTATGTTTATAGATGAGGGATTCGGTGCTTTAGATGAAGAATCAAGAAATCAGGCGGTGAGGGTTCTCAAAGAAATGGCAGAGGAAAATAGGCTTATCGGCATTATCTCGCACGTTACAGAAATGAAACAGGAAATAGACACACAGCTTATTGTAAGCAAGAATAACAAGGGCAGTCATGTCCGTTGGTCTATAAACTGAAGATTGTGCTTTTCAACAAAAAAATTATTACTCATTTGAGATGTTATACAAAATTTTCAGCATAATGATAAAAAAATATGGTAAACTCTTGATTTTTTTCACAAATCCATTTATAATTAAGGTACAATTATTCTGGAGGGGAATTACAATGAATTTCAAATTTTTAAATAAAGCTGGTGCTTCTCTTATGGCTGCCGCTATGCTTATGAACGGCATGGCTGTTATGAACACAGGCACGGCTTTTGCAGAAGGCACAACAAAGTATGAGTTTGAGGACGCTAAAATCAGCGGTGATGTTACTGTTGAGAACGATTCCGATACAAGTGGCGGAAAATTTCTCAAAATGACAGATACCGGCACTATTGAACTTAATTTCAGCGTTGAGAATGACGGCACTTATAATTTTATAATTCACTGCGGAGGTATCGGCGGTGCTAAACAGCAGAATCTCTATATAGACGGCGTTTCACAGGGTGCTTTAGGTATTCCGGAGAGCGACGGCTTTGACGCTGTTAAAGTTTCGTCTGTAAAGTTAAGCAAGGGAGAGCATACCATGCTTATTGAAAAATCATGGGGCTGGTCTAATTTCGACTACTTGGAGGTTGAAGACGCTTCTTCTGTTCCGATAGTGGCAACTCAGACAACTCCTTGCGACCCTAAGGCTACTGCTGAAACAAAAAACCTCATGTCTTATCTTGCAAGCGTGTACGGAAACAATATTCTTTCCGGACAGCAGGAAATCTATATGTATGGTCCTCACGACTTTGAATATGAGTTTGAGTATCTCAATGATTTAACTGGTCACTATCCGGCTATTAGGGGATTTGACTTCCTCAACTGTGCTAATATCCTTTACGGTTCGGAAGACGGCACTGCTGACAGAATGATTGACTGGGTAAATAACAAAAACGGCATTGTTACTGCTTCATGGCATATAACCGTACCTAAGAAAATGGCAGGCTACAAAGTAGGCGATACAAATATTGACTGGAGCAACGCTACATATGCTCCAAGCGAAACTGACTTTGTAACTTCTAATGTTCTCAAAGAGGGTACTGTTGAGCGTGAATATTACCTCACAGCTTTAGGGGCTCTCGCTGAACAGATTCAGAAACTTCAGGACGCTGGCGTTCCGCTTATTTTCCGTCCTCTCCACGAGGCTGAAGGCGGCGGCGGTGAGACTGGTTCATGGTTCTGGTGGGGTAAGGACGGCTCTGCCGTTTACAAGGAACTCTGGAAACTGACCTATAAAACACTTACCGAAGATTATGGTCTCCACAATATTATATGGGAATGGAACAGCTATAACTTCACTACTTCTGCTGACTGGTATCCGGGCGATGAGTATGTTGACATTATCGGTTATGACAAATACAACTGCACAAAGTACCTTGAAGAAAACAACTGGAATGCGTCATATGAGCATGACGACAGTGCTATAAGCCCTGTTTTCTATGGAATCATGGAAAAATACAACAACGCTAAAATGGTTGCTATGGCTGAAAATGACTGCTTCTCGACTGTAGAAAACCTTACCTCTGATAGAGCAGGCTGGCTTTACTTCTGTACATGGTATGACGGCGGTTCTTCAACAACCAATTTCCTTTCAGACCCACTTTTCAATACTGAAGAAGATACCATAAATATGTATCAGAGCGACTACTGCATTACTCTTGACGAACTTCCGGCAGACCTCTATTCAAGCGAGGCTAAACCTGTTCAGACTACTACTACATCTTCCGGAAACAGTTCTACAGGTTCAACAACAACTACTACCGCTACCACAAAGCCCAGTGATGATGATTTTAAGTTTGAACTTAAAAAGTATACTGTTGAAATGGAAGACGGTTTCGGCGATACAATGACTATCAAAATCAAGGGTGCTTCCGGTGCTTCAATCGGCGGTGCTTTAGGTTACAGCAACGGTCCTACTCCAGATGACTGGGTTAACATTGAATGGAAAGGCAACGCCGACAAGGACGGAAACCTTGTAATCGAAATTGACACTTCCGAAATACCGGCAGACGTTAAAACAGGCGAAATTCAGATTTGGTGGTCAAATGTAACCGTAGATAAAAAGACAACAGATAAAGACTGTAGCCTTATTTCTTACGACGATGTGGCAGTAGGCAACACTGGCGAAGACGATATACTTTACGGCGACGCAAACGAAGACGGCAAGGTAACTCTTGCTGACGCTGTACTTATCATGCAGGCACTTTCAAATCCGAATAACTATAAACTTTCTGAACAGGCTCAGAAAAACGCTGATGTTTATGGCGACGGCGACGGCGTAACTCCTAGGGACGCTCTTATTATTCAGCTTGTTGATTTAGAAGTTCTCACAGCTTCTGACCTTCCTGTAAGTGCAGACTTTGATTTCTGATTAAATAAAAAAATGCCGGATTTAATATCCGGCGTTTTTCTTTTTATAGTGCAGTTGAGTTGTTTTTTCTAAATTCAATAAATTCTTCATACGTACCCTGTCGGTCTATACAGCCGTCCGGAGTAATTTCAATAATGCGGTTTGCGGTAGTCTGAAGAATTTCATGGTCGTGAGAAGCAAGAAGTACAACTCCCTTGAAATTTATAAGGCTGTTGTTTACTGCTGTTATGCTTTCGAGGTCAAGGTGGTTTGTGGGTCGGTCAAGAATTATTGCATTAGAGCCGAAAAGCATCATTCGTGAGAACATACAGCGGACTTTTTCACCGCCGGAAAGAACGTTTACAGGCTTGTACACGTCGTCGCCGGAGAAAAGCATTCTGCCTAAGAATCCACGCAGATATGTTTCTGTTTCGTCTTTTACTGAGTACTGCCTTATCCAGTCAAGGATTGAGAGCTGACAGTCATTGAAGTATTCGGAGTTATCCACCGGCATATATGAGGTTGTGACGGATACGCCCCACTTGAAACTGCCCTCGTCAGCCTGTTCTTCTTCCATGAGGATTTTAAAGAGCATAGTAATAGCCTGTTCGCTCTCGCCGATAAATGCTACCTTGTCATTTCGACCGAGAGTAAAGCTGACGTTATTGAGGAGTTTAACGCCGTCAACAGTCTTTGATATGCCGTCAACCTGTAATATATCCTTGCCTAAATCCCTGTCCATATCAAAAGCTATGAAAGGATAGCGACGGCTTGACGCAGGGAGTTCTTCAACAGTAAGTTTTTCGATGAGCTTACGGCGTGAAGTAGCTTGATTGGACTTTGATTTGTTGGCAGAAAAACGTGCGATAAACTCTTTGAGTTCCTTTATTTTTTCCTCGTTCTTTTTGTTCTGCTGTTTAATCATTCTCTGAATCATCTGGCTTGATTCGTACCAAAACTCATAGTTGCCGACATACATTTTTATCTTGTTGTAGTCTATATCAACTATATGCGTGCAGACATTATTAAGAAAGTGTCTGTCATGCGATACTACTATTACAGTACCGAAATATTCAGCAAGAAAACCCTCCAGCCACTTTACAGCATCAATATCAAGATGGTTTGTCGGCTCGTCGAGGAGAATAATATCGGGGTTTCCGAAAAGTGCCTGTGCAAGAAGAACCTTTACTTTTTCGTTGCCGGAGAGTGAAGACATCTGTGAATATAAAATATCCTCAGAAAGTCCGAGACCTTGAATGAGCTTTGATGCGTCGGATTCAGCCTCCCAGCCGTTGAGTTCTGCAAATTCTCCCTCCAGTTCAGAGGCTTTAACGCCGTCTTCTTCCGTGAAATCTTCTTTTGCATACAGAGCGTCTTTTTCCTGCATAATCTCATAAAGGCGGGCGTTGCCCATTATTACAGTATCAAGTACAGTGTAGTCATCATATGCGAAATGGTCCTGTTTGAGAACGCTCAGACGTTCTTCTTTCGGAATAACAACCTCTCCGGCAGAGGCTTCAAGCTCTCCGCAGAGTACACGCAAAAAAGTTGACTTTCCTGCTCCGTTAGCACCGATAACGCCGTAGCAGTTGCCGTTTGTAAATTTAAGATTTACGTTTTTAAAGAGAAAAGAACCGCCGAACTGTACGCTTACATCATTTACAGTAATCAATTAAAATACCTCCCAAAAATAATTACCTGTCAATTATAACATATCCGGATAAATATGTAAAGTGAGAATTTCGTGAAAAAATTTTTTATTCCAAAAAATTAAGACTATTTTAAGATTGGAAATATATAATACATACAAATCCAAAAACAATACAAAAGGAGTTGAGTAAATTGGCTATAAATACTTTTGCGAGGAAAGAAATAAAGTTCCTGCTTGATATGAAACAGTACGAAAACCTCATGGAAACATTGCAGATTTATATGAATCCCGATAAATTCTGTGTAGGCGGTAAGGAGTACGGAATATACAATATCTACTATGATACTCCGGACGATTACCTTATAAGAGAATCCCTTTCAAAGCCATATTACAAGGAAAAAATAAGGCTCAGGAGTTATTATTCTCCTGCCTCTCCGGAAGATTTGGTCTTTCTGGAAATCAAGAAGAAAATCGGCGGTATCGTCACAAAACGCCGTGTCTCCATGACCCTTGCTGAATCAGATGAGTATTTCCGCACACGCAAAAAGCCACAGTCAAAAAAATACATAACTGAGCAGGTTTTCAGAGAACTTGACGTATTTCTTGATATGTACCCAGTTTCACCAAAACAGTACATCAGCTATCAGCGTGAGGCTTTTTTCGGAAAAGATGACAAGGATTTCCGGCTTACCTTTGACAGACAGCTTACTGAACGCCGTTACGATTTAGGTCTTGGTTATGAGAGTTACGGCAATCAGATTATAAGGGAAGACCAGAGACTTATGGAAGTGAAAGTAGGCAACGCTGTGCCGGAATGGCTTATAGAAAAACTTTCTGAACTGGGCATATATAAGACAAGTTTTTCAAAGTACGGCAGAGCCTATGAAAATTTCGTTAAATCGGGAATGTCCGTAAAGCAGAATATTCCGGTTAATATTCAGATGAAAAATAATATACTTTTAAACAGGAGCGTGTAAAAAAATGTTTAACAATGTAATAACAACACCGGGCAGTGTGAATGCCGGAGAATTTTTCCTTTGTGTAGGGGCAGCAGTGGTTCTCGGATTTCTTATAAGCCTTATATACATGAGAACTCACCGCAAGGAAGGCTACTCTCAGAGCTATGTCTTCACAATGATAATGCTTCCTACAATCGTTGCACTTATACTTCTTTTAATCAATACCACAGCAGGAGCATTAAGCCTTGCCGGAGCGTTTACCCTTGTGCGTTTCAGAAGTGTTGCCGGAGACCCGAAAGATATAGCATATATATTCTTTGCTATGGGGACAGGTACAGCGTGCGGTATAGGATATGTAGGATATGCAGTGGTTTTCTTTATCGGTCTCGGTGCAATACTCTTTGTACTTAGTGAAATGAACTTCGGTGGCAGTACCAGCACACACATGACGCTGAAAATAACAATTCCCGAAAATCTCGACTATCAGGGCGTATTTGAAGTTGTTCTGAATAAGTATACAAAATTCCATAAGCTCCGCCGTGTAAAGACTACTAACTTCGGCACTCTCTTTGAACTCATCTACAGCGTTGATGTTCCGAATGATATAGACCAGAAGAAATTTCTTGACGAACTCCGAACACTCAACGGCAATATGAATATAACTCTTGTGCTTTTCAGATATGACGACAAGATTTATGAAAGCTGATTTCTCATTTTAACCCCCTCTCTTAAATATCAGACCGCATATGGTCTGATATTTTTATTTATAAATATTTAATAAGATATATCAGTTTTTTTATTCATATAAAGTTAAGATTAAATAATACCAAAAACATGATAAAATTACATTATTTTATAGTTTTGTGTATAAAAATGAATTTACAATCGGGCGTTTTTGCGATATAATACATACAGCGATGTAAATATTGGTATTCAGTATCAAGTATCATTCCCTCTCATGTGCTTGATACTGAATATTAATTCAGTTGCTTGCCATAGAGTTTTTAGTTAATACCTATAACTAACCCCCTTTCAATTTTAATTTTTTCATGTTTTCTATGTTTTTATTTTTTTTAACTAATCTATGGCACGGTTCGCAGTGCTGACGTTCGTAATCGTCTGAACCGCTTTGATTTTATTTTGCTTCCTGTACGTACGGGAAGCGTTTTTTTACAATGTGAAACTTGCGTGAAAAATTATATAATCCGCTTGACAAATTCTATAATCTGTGCTATCATATTATCAAAGGAGGGAGGCAAATGAAAAAAAGCGTTTACAGCCTCGTTCTTATGGACAGCGTGATTAAAGCCGTTGATGAAAAGGCTTATAAGCTCGGTACAAGCCGTTCAAATCTCATAAATCAGATACTCGCTGAACATCTCTGCTGTGTTACTCCGGAAATGCGTATGCGTGAAATATTCGATTCAGTCACAGAACTTATCAGCAACAGTTTTCAGATACAGCAACAGGGTTCAGCTTCGCTTATGACGCTTAAAACCGCACTTTCATATAAATACCGACCTGCCGTAAGCTATAAGGTTGAATTACAGCGTGAGCCGGACGATTTTATAGGTCAGCTCCGTGTGCAGATACGCACACAAAGTCAACCGCTGATAAATCTTTTCAACAGATTTTTTCTGTACAGGGCAGAAATGGAAAAAAACTGTCTTGCAGAAAAAGGCTGTCGGCTATATGACTGTGAAATCAGTTCGGGGAGTTTTACAAGAAAGCTGATTAACGGCACGTCCGGCGAAAAAACAGGTACGGCAATAAGCGGTTATATTACACACCTCAATAATGCAATGCAGTTGTTTTTCTCGTCGCCGTCTGATTTTCCGGAGTATCTCATAGAACAGGAATACAGAAAAATCCTTGACAACTATATAGTATAGGGGGTACGCCGGTGGAGAAGAATTATTATTACGTCTCGCCAAAAAAATACATCGTTTCACAGCTTGAAAGAAACGGCATACATATTAAACGTCTGAACATTTCAGATTATGAAAATGTATGTAAATCAGCAAAACTTATATCTGGATTGCTTGAAAAAAATGGACTGCTGTGTCGTAAGCTTGCCGATGCTGTACACTCACACATAGTAGATAAAAAGTTTCCTTTTGTGTATTTTACACTGGAAAATGTGAAATATTATTTTCATTACTCTGGCAGATTTGCAAAGGCGGTCTGTGAATACAGATTTTTGGACACTGTATTTTCTTTCATTATTATGATTTCCGGAAAATTTACAGAAGAATTATATTCTTGGCTTGCACTTGTAAAGGCAAAGAAATATTTCGGGGAAATAAGTTGGTGTCCGGATAAAATTAATGTTCTCGGAAAAATTTCATGGGACGGCGATAAGGCATATATACAACCGATAATTATTTATTAAGGAGGAAAATTTATGAATGCAGAAAAATTAACTCAGAAGTCTATGGACGCTGTAAGAAAGGCACAGAGTACTGCCGTTATGCAGTCCAATCAGGTGATAGAACCCGTTCATCTGCTCGCCGGACTTCTTAAACAAGAAAACGGTCTTATTCCACAGCTTTTAAGAAAAATGAACATAGACCCCGATATTTTCGAGGGCGAAACTGACAAGAAAATAAACGCACTCCCTAAAGTAACAGGCAGTGGCAGGAGCAGTAATGTAGGTCTTTCTGTTGAGTGTGACAGGATTATAACATCTGCTGAAAAAATCGCCTCTGATATGAAAGACGAGTTTGTTTCCGTTGAGCATCTTATGCTTTCTCTTATACAGTCCGGAAACAAGGAAATTTCACAGCTTTTCAGAACTTTCAATATCACACGTGACGGTTTCTTGACGGCACTCATGACAGTACGTGGAAATACCCGTGTGACAAGTGAAAATCCCGAAGAAACCTATGACGTTCTCACAAAGTACGGACAGGAGCTTGTAGGGCTTGCACGTCAGAACAAGCTTGACCCAGTAATAGGTCGTGACAGCGAAATAAGAAACGTTATCCGTATTCTTTCACGAAAAACCAAAAATAATCCGGTTCTTATCGGCGAGCCGGGCGTGGGCAAAACTGCCATTGCTGAGGGTCTCGCACTGCGTATAGTTGCCGGAGATGTTCCCGACAGCCTGAAAGACAGAAAAGTATTCTCACTGGATATGGGTGCATTGGTTGCCGGTGCTAAGTACAGGGGCGAGTTTGAAGAACGTCTTAAAGCCGTACTGAACGAAATAAAAAACAGCAACGGTAATATACTGCTGTTTATTGACGAACTCCACACAATAGTAGGTGCAGGAAAGTCCGACGGTGCAATGGACGCTGGAAATCTTCTAAAGCCTATGCTTGCACGTGGCGAACTTCATTGTATAGGTGCTACAACCCTTAATGAATACCGTCAGTATATCGAAAAAGACCCTGCTCTTGAAAGACGTTTCCAGCCTGTTATGGTAGACCAGCCCACAGTTGAGGACACTATTTCAATACTCAGAGGTATAAAGGAAAGATATGAAGTTTTTCACGGCGTAAAAATTCACGATAATGCCCTTATTTCGTCGGCGGTACTCTCCGACAGGTATATAACAGACAGATTCCTGCCCGATAAGGCTATTGACCTCATTGATGAAGCGTGTGCCACTATCCGCACTGAAATGGACTCCATGCCCACCGAACTTGACGTTATCTCAAGAAAGATAGTTCAGCTTGAAATAGAAGAAGTCGCACTGAAAAAAGAAGACGACAATATTTCAAGGGAACATTTACAGGAAATCCAAAAGGAACTCGCTGAACTGCGTGAGAAGTTCAACAGCATGAAAGCCAAGTGGGAAAATGAAAAGAATGATATTTCAGCCGTACAGAAAATCCGTGAGGAAATAGAACAGATTAACGGTGAAATCGAAAAGGCTGAACGTGAATACGACCTTAACAGAGTTGCTGAACTCAGATACGGAAAACTCCCACAGTTGCAGAAAAAGCTCGCTGAATTTGAACAGAAAGCAGAACACGATACCGAAAACGGCAGACTTCTCCGTGACAAAGTAACAGAGGACGAAATAGCTAAAATTGTTTGCCGTTGGACTGGCATACCCGTTTCAAAACTCATGGAGGGCGAAAAGGAAAAGCTTCTTAACATGGAAAATCTTCTGCACAAGCGTGTTATCGGACAGGACGAGGCTGTAACAAAGGTAAGCGAGGCTATACTGCGTTCACGTGCCGGAATACAAGACCCCGACCGCCCTATAGGTTCTTTCCTTTTCTTAGGTCCTACCGGCGTGGGCAAAACCGAACTTGCAAAGGCACTTTCTGAAATACTCTTTGATGACGAAAAGAATATTATCCGCATTGACATGAGCGAGTATATGGAGAAGTTCAGCGTAAGCCGTCTAATTGGAGCTCCTCCCGGATATGTCGGCTATGATGAGGGCGGACAGCTTACTGAGGCAGTAAGGCGTAAACCGTACTCTGTCGTGCTTTTTGACGAGATAGAAAAGGCACACCCAGACGTTTTCAATATACTTTTGCAGGTGCTTGACGACGGAAGAATTACCGACTCTCAGGGCAGAACGGTTGATTTTAAGAATACCATAATAATACTCACTTCTAATTTAGGTTCTCCGTACATTCTCGACGGCATTGACGAAAACGGCGAAATCTCTGAGCAGGCTCGTGAAAACGTTGACGCACTCTTAAAGACAAAGTTCCGTCCGGAGTTCCTCAACAGGCTTGACGAAATTGTTTTCTATAAACCTCTCACAAAGGACAATATCATGAATATCGTTGACCTTATGCTGAACGACCTCCGCAAACGTCTTGACGAAAGACACATAAAGCTCAACATCAGCGACGATGCAAAGAATCATATAGTTGACTGCGGTTATGACGCTAACTTCGGTGCAAGACCTCTGAGAAGATTCATACAGAGGAATATTGAAACTCTCGTTGCAAAGAAAATTATCGGCGGTAATCTTAGTGCAGGTGACGTAATTGATATAACGCTCGACAACGGTGAATTGTCGGCAGAATAAAGTAAATAATATATCCGGTATCTTATCAGTGCCGGATATATTTTTTTGCGACTTCATAAAAAGCTGAATTATCAGCAGAATAAAACATATTATAATAATATAAGCCTGTAAGTAAATTCCGGCTGTATTTCAAGTATAATAAAGCAGAAAACAATATTTTTATGGGTGTTTTCAATAAAAACATTCCCAATATATAGCTATTTATCGGACGTTTTGCGGTTTTTTTTACAATTGCTTGACAAATCGGGGCAAAGAGTATATAATTCAAATTGTAAAATTTTATTAACGGAGGAAACAAAAATGACAAAAACTGAATTAATCAGCGTTGTTGCTGAAAAAACAAACTCTAAGAAGAAAGACGCTGAAATTGCTGTAAACACAATTTTTTCTACAATCACAGAAGAACTCGCTAAGGGCGAAAAGGTTTCTATCGTAGGTTTTGGTACTTTTGAAGTACGTGACCGTAAGGAAAAGCAGGTTATCAATCCTCAGACAAAGCAGATGATGACTGCTCCAGCTTCAAAGGCTGCTGCTTTCAAGGCTGGTCTTGCTCTCAAGAGTGCTGTAAATAAGTAATTTAAGGAGGTCATCTCATGGCAAGACCAAGAAAAAATGCACCGAAAACCACTAAGTCTTCAAGAGGAAGAAAAAGTAACGCTGCAAAGGCTGCTGCTGTTGAAACTCCTGTTGTTGCAGAGGCAGTTGTTGAAAATCCGGTAATCATTGAAGAAGAAACAATCGCTGAAACTTCTGTTGATGTTGCTGTTGAAGAGGCAATTGAAGAACTCATGAACGCAGGCAAGAAATCTATGGAAGAAGATGCAAAGGCAGAAGAAAAATCTGCTGAAGTTCCGGCAGAGCCTAAGCCGAAAAGAAAGTATACAAGGAGAGCCAAGAAAGAAGAAACTCCTGTTGTTGCTGAAGAAGCTCCGGCTGAAAAGAAAACAACAAGAACTTCAAAGAAGGCAAGTACTCCTGAAGTTAACGCTTATATTCAGGGTGCAGGTGCTGAAAAGTCTTTCAGTGAACTCGCTGAAAAAGCAAAGGCTCTTTCCGGCGTAAAGTCCCCGAAGAGCGTAAACCTCTATATAAAGCCCTATGAAGAAGACGGCGTAGCTAAGGTTTACTATGTTGTCGATAATATAGCAGGTCATTTCAGTCTTTTCTGATTATAAAATAGTCTGTGGAAAATTTTTTCACAGACTTTTTTATTTTTAAGATTATTTTAAGAAATTCATAATATAATCATAACCATAGAAAACAGACACATTGTGTTTTATATGAAATAATTTTAAGGAGTATGATTTATTATGAAAAAATATGCTTTTAAGAAACTTATAGCCGGAATTTCTTCCCTCTGTGTAATGGCACAGGCACTTCCGGCAATGAGTTTTGCAGCTGATACAAACGTTATTTACGGCGACGCAAACGAGGACGGAAAAGTTACTCTTGCCGACGCTGTACTTGTTATGCAGGCTCTTTCAAATCCGAATGCTTACAAACTTACAGCACAGGGTATGGACAATGCAGACGTATATAAAAGAGGTGACGGAGTAACTCCGCTGACGCTCTCTCTATACAGAAATTTGATTTACAGATTCTTACTTCACTTCCGGAAAGCTGGCAGAACGGCGGTGAAACTCCTGTAACCGACGGCACTAAGATTCATCTTGACGGCGATTCAATAACAGTTGACGGCGACTATGCAGAAGTAAACGGCACAACCGTAACTATCAGTCATTCCGGTACTTTCTACATTGACGGAACTCTTAACGATGGTCAGATTAACGTAAATATTCCCGACGAAACAGCAGACCCCGAAACAGTTAAAATCTTCCTTAACGGCGTAAATATTACCGGCAAGTCCGCTCCGGCTATCCTTGTTACAAATGCCGAGAATACTTCCATAAATATTGTTGACGGCACAGAAAACTTTATTTCTGACGGCGACACGGCTTATTCCGGCGATAATCTCGGCAGTGCCGTAATAGAAGCTAAAGACGACATCACAATTAAAGGCGGTGAACTCGGTACAGGTGTTCTCAATGTTACCGCAAATACTCAGGACGGTATTGTCTGCAACAACGACATCAAATTCAACGGCGGTATAGTAACCATTACAACTCTTAACTCCACAGACAAGACCGACGGCGTAAAGGGCAAAAAGTCCATTACTGTAAAGAGCGGTACTCTCAATATCGAAGCTGAGGGCGACGGTCTTAAATCCTCAAAGGGCAGTGTAGCAGTACAGGACGGTCTTGTTAATATTAAGGCAGGAAACGACGCTGTACAGGCTGAAACTACTGTTGATATTTCGGGCGGTACTGTTATTGCCGGCGGTGACAGAGGTATTACTTCCGTTACAGGTACAAATATCACAGGCGGTACTGTTATTGCTACTGCTACCGATAATCAGACAGATTCAGCACTCATGTCCGGAACAACTCAAGGCACTATGCTCTTAAACTGCATTGCCTCATCTGAAACTGACGGTTGCTGGAAAAAAGCTAACAATATCACTGCCGGAGACATCAAGGCTTACAAGTGGCAGAAAAAATATGCATACGTACTCATCAGCGACGCTTCAATTACTGCTGACGGTTCATACAAGCTTACAAATAACTCGACAAGCACAAACGTTACTCATGACGATTCTGCTGATTTCAAGATGTCCGGAACAGTCACAGTATTCGATAATGTCAATCCGGCAGGTACTACAGGCAGTGGCACTGTAACAACTCCTACCGTTGACGGAACATATACAATTACTCTTAACGGTAAATCAATCGCAACAAACGCCCCCGAAGATGTCGCAACAGTGGATAATAACGTACTTTATATTCTCAGAGAGGGTACTTATGAAGTATCTGGCGAGGCAAGCGAAGTGCAGGTTGTTGTAAATGTTGACAAGACAGCATACCCCGACAGCGTTGTTGAGCTTGATTTGGTCGGTGCGAATATCTCCAACAGCACAACAGCTCCGATTTACGTTGAATCAATCGGCGACGAAGTACAGATTGTCGCAAAGGCAGGTACGGAAAATACTATCTCTGACGGCACTTCCCACACACAGACCTATACCGATTCGGACGGCAACACAAATACCGTTGAGGGTGCAATATTCGCACGTGACGATATTAAATTCAAGGGTTCGGGAAATCTCACTGTAAACGGCAACACAGATGACGCTATTGTTTGCAAGAACGATATAAAAATCTACAACGGCAATATTACTGTAAATGCAGTTGACGACGGTATACGTGGCAAGGACAGTGTAACTATCGGCAACGATACAGCTACAGATTACAGCAATCTTAAACTTACTGTAAATACTCAGTCCGGCGACGGCATAAAGTCAACCGCTACCGATACTGCTACAGATAAAAAATCATACGGCATTGTCACAATAAACGGCGGTACTATTGACATCAATTCATACGCCGACGGCATACAGGCTGAACAGGATTTCGTAATGAACGGCGGTGACCTTAATATTTATACATATCAAGGCTCTGAATATACCAGCAGTGGCTCGTCATCTTCCGGCAACACAGGCTGGGGCGGAGGCTTCGGCGGTGGCATGGGCGGAGGTATGAGTGACGGCAACTCCAATAAAACCGACATCTCCGCTAAAGGCATAAAAGCTGTGGGACTTTACGATACAGCAGGTACTACATGGCAGAGCGGTGGAAACATTACCGTAAACGGCGGTAACATCACGGTTGATTCTTCTGACGATTCTCTCCACTGTGGCGGTCAGATGAATATTAACGGCGGTACTTTCAGACTTGCAAGTGCTGACGACGCTATGCACGCTGACCACGACCTTATTTTAGGTACTTCCGGCGGTGCATACAGCGACTTCAATATTTACATGACTAAGTGCTATGAGGGCGTTGAGGGTGGAAATATCTATCAGCACAGCGGTACTGTAGTTGTTAAATCCGGCGACGACGGCTATAATGCTGCCGGCGGTGCAGACGGTTCAGGCTCAGGCAATAATACCGGCTGGGGTCAGGGTGGCTTCGGTGGAGGAATGATGGGCGGTTCTTCCGGAAATGTCCTTGAAATTACAGGCGGTATTGCCATTGTGCAGTCCGCAAGCGGTGATCATGACGGATTCGACTCTAACGGTCCTGTCAATATCTCCGGCGGTGTTGTAATCGCCAACGGTCAAGAGCCGATTGACTGCGGTGACGGCTACAGCGAAAGCATAACGGGCGGTACAGTAATTGAATGCTCATCACAGGGTACAGGTTCAGTTTCTGCAAATACACAGTTTACAGTTGCGGACAGTTCGGGCAATGTGGTTGTTTCCTTTACCACTATGCAGGGTATGGGTTCACCGTCCTTTGCAAGCGGCAGCGGTCTGACTTGCTACACAGGCGGTACAATATCCGGCGGTACAGACCTTATACTTTCCGACAGCACACAGGTTGTTTACGGCAACGGAACTATTTCGGGCGGTACAACAGTAAGTGCAGGTTCAAGCTCCGGCGGAAATACAGGTTGGGGCGGAAATCAAGGCGGTCGCCACTAATCAGAATGCAAGAGGGGACTTTAAAAAGTCCTCTCTTTTTATTGACAATATAATGGGTTTGATGTATAATTATTTAAGATAAATCCTAATTTAAAGGTGTGAAAATAATGACAAGAAAAGAATTTAAAGATATATGGAATATAGATGAGCTGGCAATTGCCCCGAGTAATGCTATGAATTATGTGAGGGCTGAAGTGAAATATAAAGATGATAATCTCCTGTTAAACTTTGACCTGTTTACAGAAGATGAGGTTTACGCTTTGGGCTATGATTTTTTTAGACAGCTTAAGGAAAAACTATCTGGACTTGATGATATTTCAAAGAAAATAATAACCGAGCAGGAATTAAACTGGAATGACGTTGAGTTGAAATTATCGGAAATAAGATTACGAAAACCGTATTATAATTCTGAGGGATTTTATCATTATTTTGCACTCACTTATTATGGCGGTGAATGTTATGATGATGACGATAATCTGATTGATGATTCTTTTCCCGATTTGTTATCAATTCATGTATGCTTTGATAAAAACTTTAATTTCGTAGAAGCATTTGTTGAAACAGAAATGACTGACTGATTCGTTCGTCACCAATAAGCAGTTATCATTAAATCAAAAAAGGAATGATTTTTCAGTGGGTAAACTTTTCGGATATATAAAACAGCCCCTATGGGATAACTGGCATATCGGCGAAAAAACAGGACACGGGACTTACAGCGAAGTATACAAGATATACTCCGGCGAAAGTATTTCAGTGCTGAAAGTAAAGCCTGTTTTAGCTGACAGTACTGAAAGTCTGCAAAGGAAAATTAATACTGCCAAAACTGAATATGATATTATGCGTACTTTGAAAGACTGTCCGTATATTGTCGGCTGTCAAGGCGAAACTTTGCAGAAAGTCACTGATTTGTTTTATCTTTTTATGATAAGAATGGAATATCTTTATCCAGTTTCAGAACAGGAAAATTTTCTGTCTGAGAGGAATATTCTGAAAATAGCCTTTGACATAGGAAAAGCTCTTGAATATATGCACGGCAAGGGGATAGTCCACTGTGACGTAAAACCGGATAATTTTTTTTCTTCCGGCAATGGTATATATAAACTGGGCGATTTTAATATTTCCGGATATTACGGAAAAAAACGTTATCTGTCGGGAACTTCCGGCTACACTGCACCGGAAGTATACAATAACTGTACATATGATTTCCGGAGCGATATATATTCTTTCGGGATAAGTCTTTACAGGCTTGCACGTAAAGTTAATATATCGTCTGCATTTTCTGAAATAATCATGAAAGCCTGTTCGCCGGACGTTCGTGACAGATACACTACAGTCAGCGAAATGCTCACGGATATTTCGTATCTGATAACAGATTGTTATGTCAATCCTGCTGAATATTCTTGTTAAAAAATAAAAATATATATTTCGTTTCAAAAAACTGTTGACAAATCCATAATATTGTGATATAATATTTAATGTTGACGGCGAGGTGTGGCTCAGTTTGGTAGAGTACTACGTTCGGGACGTAGGGGCCGCAGGTTCGAATCCTGTCACCTCGACTTTAAGAAACTGCAATCCATAGTGGGTTGCAGTTTTTTCATTTTTAATAATGTACATAAAAAAACAACCGTTCCTGTCATGCAGGAGCGGTTGTTTTTGTTATCCGGAAATATATTATTCGTCATCGGGCAGATTATCGCACAGCGAGATAACAAGTATATCGTCAGATGATTCGCTTTTCAGGAAATAATCTGTTGTTTCTACACGTCTGTATATGCCGTCATTGCCGAGTTGCCTTGTCACAAGGCGTACTTCACTTTTACCGCTGTTGTAGGCGTTTAGGAGGTTAATGCGGTTGAAAGTATCAGCGAAAATCTTTTGGTCGTCGGGGTGCATTGAAGAAGCACCATGTAAAATAAGTTCGTCGAATACCCCAGTAGACGGACATGAGGTTGAAGAAAAGTCCTGATAAGCCATCATGTAGAAACTGTTTCTTGTGAGATTGGAGAAGATAACAAGCGGGTATCTCCGGAAGATAACACTCATAAGCAAATCGGAAGCACCAGCCGGAGTTTGTACTTCAAGAATATCTGCCGGCTCGTCCACCTGAACGTGATGTTTGCATAAATCAAGATAATCTTTTTCCGGCATGGGCTTTGCAAAAATATACCCTTGAATTTTTCCGCAGTTGCAGGTACGCAGAAAGGCGAGCTGTTCTTTTGTCTCAACGCCCTCTGCAATGGTTGTCATGTGCAGACGGTGGGCGAAATAGAAGATACTTTCAAGAACAATACGCTCCTTTTCGTTTTCACAGTTGTGGCTCAAAAGGGACTTGTCTATTTTGAGAATATCCATCGGCATATCCTTTACAAACTGCAATGATGAGAGACCGCTTCCGAAATCGTCGATAGCCACGCTGAAACCCGCACCCCTTACGCTGTTTATCCAGTCAAGGATTTTTTCAGTTTCGTTTACCATTGCGGATTCAGTTATTTCAACCTCAATCAGTGAGTGAGGAATATTATAGCTGTCTGCCAGTGCGGAAAGTTTTTCTGAGAAGTTTTTTTCACTTATGTGCCGTCTTGAAAAATTCACGGCAACAGGAAACTGTTTGTCTTTGCTTTGTTTTTTGAGCATACAGCAGACTTTTTTTGTCATATGCCAGTCGATAGCACAGATAAGGTCTGTTTCTTCTGCCTGTGGAATAAATGCAAAGGGCGGAATAACAGTACCGTCATTTTTTATCCAGCGGACAAGAGCTTCTGCACTTTTTATCTTTGAGGTTATAGCGTCGTACTGTGGCTGATAGAAAGCCTGCAACTCGTCGTTTTCTATTGCTTTAAGTATAGATTCTTCACTGAAATTCATGATATTCACTCTCCATGTTGAAATTAATTTGGTTAAATTATATCATATGAATCAGAATGTGTCAAGTTTTTTAATTCGTTTTTTGTAAAAAGAAAACTAAAACTGCCCTTTTCAGTTTCAAGACAGGTTTCGAGTATATTTGCATAGAGTTTCAGCTTGCGGTACATACTCTCATCATCAGAGGGGAAAAACGAGCGGTTGAGCAGGAATGTCAGCATAGCTACAATCATCTCGGCACTTTCGGCAGGAGTTTCTGTGTGGAGTTCGCCGTTTGCCACACCGTCCTTTAGAATCTGTGTAAGTATCGGCGAGACAGTTTTTATAGCGGTCATCATCAGCTTATAGTGCAGAACTATATCGTCCTGTACGTGCAGGGAGGTTATTAAGTTACGGCTGTTATCCTGAAATTCCTTTCTTATCATTGAGGCAAAGAGCATTTTCAGCTTTTCATATGTACCGGAGCAGTTTTCTGTAACGTTAAAATATTCACGTATAGCAGAGGAATAGCTTCTTTCTATTACAGCGTCAATGATTTCGTCCTTGCTGTCAAAGTAATAATATATACTGCCTTTTCCTATTCCGGCATTTTTAGCTATCATGTCAACGGTCATGTCACGGTTAGGAAATTCCATAGTACACATAAGTTCTTCAGCCGAATTCAGTATAATTTCAACCTTGCTTTCTTTCATTGCAAAAATCCTTTCTTTTAGATTTGCTTTTTTCGATTGCTATTATATCACAAAAAAGATTTAATTTCAAGCCTTTGGCAATTGTGAATTATAGCATAAATTTTGTATGAAAAATTCATAATGATTGGCATAAATCACACTTGACTGCCGGTCGAAAACGTGATATAATAAGACCATAGAAAAATTCGACCAGCGGTCGAAAAAGATAAAAAGGGGTGCATTTATGTCTAAAATTCTATTGGGAATGGCTCTTTTAGCAGGCAGTGGTGCTGTAGCCGGAGCTGTCGGTGCGAAAACTCTCTTTAACCGAACTATTCCAAGACAGGATACTCTCAGAGTAGACCTCGATGAAATGGCTGATATGTCTAAATGGGAGGAATACAAGAAATTTTTAGTTCCTAACCGTGAGTGGCTTGAAAAGCAGAATCTCGAACACATTACAATAACCGCACGTGACGGTATCGAACTTCATGCAGAATACTTTCCGGCAGAAACTCCGAGCAATAAGCTTGTAATCTGCAATCACGGCTATACCGGACAAGGCATGAAAGACTGTGCTTCTATTTCGGTATTCTTTCACAGAATAGGTTACGACTGTCTCATAGTTGACCACAGAGGACACGGCAAAAGCGAGGGCGATTATATCGGTTTCGGAATACTCGACCGTTTCGACTGCTTACGCTGGATTCAGTATGTAAATAACCGTTTCAGCAATGAAAAGCAGATTTTGCTTTACGGCGTTTCAATGGGTGCTACAACTGCACTTATGACGGCAGGTTTTCCGGAAGTAGCCGGAAGTGTAAAGGCTGTAATAGCTGACTGTGCCTTTACATCGCCCTATGAGGTATTCAAGCACGTTCTCAAAAAGGACTACCATTTACCGCCTTTTCCGATTATGGACATAAATGAAAAGATGTGCCGTAAAAAAGCCGGATATGGTTTCAGCGACTACTCAACTATTGATGCAGTGAAGAATACAACTATTCCTTGTCTTTTCATTCACGGCTCTGAAGATAATTTCGTTCCGGTGTACATGACAAGGCAGAACTATGAAGCCTGCAATTCTGAAAAGGACATAATGATTGTACAGAATGCCGGACACGGTGCAGCTTATTATGAAGATGTTCTGGCTTATGAAGAAAAGATAATATCATTCACAGAAAAGTATCTTGCATGATACAGGGAGGAAAAATGAAAGAATTAAATGTCAACGGTGCAGTTATGAAATGCTACCCCCTCTGTGCCGCTCAGAAACTCCACAACTATACAATACGCTTCTGTCCTGCACAGGTTCTCTGTATAGGAACAGGACTTTACATCAAGGAAGAAACAGATTTCGGCATTCTCAAGAGAGCAATATACACAGCTTATGAAATGTTTGACAGCATGAGACTTCGCTTTATTGAGGACGAGGAAACGGGAGAAGTACTCCAGTATATCGTGCCTTTTGATGAGAGAGATATTCCGCTTGTTGACTTCTCGGACTGGAAAGAAGAAGACGCACACAATGAAATGAGAAAATGGACTGCACTGCCTTTTGCAAGATATAACAGCCCCATGAATCAAGTTATAATGATAAAGCTCCCCGACGGCTACAATGGAATTTATCTCAAGACCGACCACATGACTATGGATTCAAGTTCTATTGTCGGATTTACAACAACTGTCCTTGAAATTTACTGTGCTATGAGATACGGCACTGATATGCCTAAACCTATGAGTTCATATATAAAACAGCTTGAAAAAGACCTTGAATACGAGGCAGATTCTAAAGCTAAACAGCGTGACGAGGAATACTGGAAAAATGAAATTGAGGGCAGTGAGCCGATGTATACGGATTTTGCAGGACAGGGAAGATTACTTACGCAAAGGCGTGAAAACAATAATCCCAAACAGAGATGGGCGACTGTTATCTCAAAAAGTCCAGAGGCTTCAATTTCTGTATTCTCACTTGAATATGAGCCGTCAATGAGACTTATGAAATTCTGTGAAATACACAACGTGCCTATGGCAAGCCTGTTGCTTATGGGTATGAGAACTGTTCTCTCAAAATTCAACGACAATGAAGAAGACGTTTCCATAAAGACCTGCGTTTCAAGACGTGGCACCATTTCGTCAAAAAATTCAGGCGGTACAAGAGTACATTTCTTCCCCATGCGTACTATAATGAAGCCTGAAATGTCTTTCCTTGACGGTATTCATATGATTCAGGCGGAACAGAATAAAATTTTCCGTCATGCAAATTATGACCCCATAGAATACACTATGAAAAGGGGACAGTACAGAAAATATGCTCCTGGTGCAAGCTATGAAAGTCTCAGTCTGACTTATCAGCCTCTGACAATCCGTAGTAAAAAATATGATATTCCAGATGTTCCGTACAAGAGCTACTGGTATACCAATGGCGTTGCCGGACAGCCTTTATATCTGACTGTAATGCACCGTCCGGAAGACAACGGTCTCAACTTCAACTTTGAATACAGGAAAGATGTTGTAACCGGTGAGGAAATGGAATATTTTTATTATTATCTCTGCCGTGTTCTTTTCAGAGGAATTGAGGACGAAAACAGAACTATTGGCGAAATTCTTGAAATGATATAAGGAGGAAAAAATCATGCTGGAAAAATTAAAGGAAATTATCGTAAATTACGTTGAGGTTAACCCCGACGAAATCACCACAGAATCACGTTTCATTGAAGACATCGGTCTCAATTCATACGACTTTATGTGTATGCTCGGCGACATCGAAGAGGAGTTCGGCATTGCGGTTGACGAGACAGAAATCGTAAATCTCCGTACAGTAGGCGAGGCTATCGCTTACTTTGAAACACTTCAGTAATCGGGGGTTTTTATGGATAAGAATAATATTAAAACACTTCAGGAACTCGTTGACGCTGCTGCAAACGAACACGGCGACAGAGTTTTCATCAGGGAAAAGGACGGCAAGGAAGTTGTAGAAAAGACTTTCGTGCAGTTCCGTGAAGATGTAAAGAAAGTTATGGCTTTCGTTAATACTTTCCGTGACGGCGAACCAATTCACTGTGCTGTTGCCGGTGCTTCAAGCTATGCATGGCTTTTAGGCTATTTCGGCACTGTCTGTGGCGGAAATGCCTGTGTACCTCTTGACGCACAGCTCGGCGAGGACGATATAGCCGAACTCTTAAACCGCTCCGATTCTGTTCTTTTCTTCTATGATAAGAGATTCGTCAAGATGCTTGACGGACTTAAAGAAAAGTGTCCGGAAATAAAGTATTTTATCTCCCTTGAAAACGATATGGACGGCATTCTTGAAAAATATCAACCGGAAGATTTCAAGCCCGTTGAACCGTCTGCACTTGCTGCTATTTCTTATACTTCTGGTACTACAGGAAAGAGCAAGGGCGTTATGCTCCTCAACAGCAACCTCATAGACAACACTATGTGTCAGGACAATGAAAGTGTTCCAGATGACGTTGTTATGTCGGTACTGCCTATTCACCACATATACTGCTTTACCTGTGATATTCTCCTTTCACTGCGTTACGGTTATCCACTGTGCTTTAACGATTCAATGATGAGGATTCCACAGAACTTGAAACTTTTCAAGCCGACAACTATTCTGCTCGTTCCCATGATTGCGGAAACTCTCTACAAAATGGTCAAGAATATTTCAGCCTCTGAACCCGATACACCTTTAACTGAAATCGCTGAAAGAGTATTCGGCGGAAGATTAAAGACTATTTTCAGTGGCGGTGCATATCTCCGTCCGGAACTCCAGAGGGCATATCTTGATATGGGCATTGCTATGGCACAGGGTTACGGCATGACTGAATGTTCACCGAGAATCTCGACCGCTGACAAGAATGATACAGAGTGTGCCGGAGACGTTGGCATAATCGTAAACGGCTGTCAGGTAAAGACAGTTGACGGCGAAATCATGGTTAAAAGCCCGTCCGTAATGGCGGGTTACTACAAGGACGAACAGGCTACCGCTGAGGCACTCACTCCGGACGGCTGGTTGCACACTGGCGACCTTGGCTATGTTGACGATAAAAACAGGCTTTTCCTTACTGGTCGTAAGAAGAATCTTATCATTCTCTCAAACGGCGAAAATGTTTCACCGGAAGAACTCGAAAACAAGTTTGCTGGACTTGAATATATCAGCGAAATTATAGTTTACAGCGACGACAGCGTAATCTGTGCTGAAATCTTCCCTAACAGAGACCTCTACACAGATGAGCAGGAAATTGAAAGAATGTTCCGTGAAACTGTCGATAACATCAACAAGACTGTTCCGCCGGCTAAGGCTATACGCCGTCTTAGGATAAGAGACAACGGCTTTGACAGAACAGCTTCAAACAAAATAAAGCGTCAGCAGTCAGAACACGGAAGAATCATCAAATAATCAATAAAATATTTCTTATTTGTGAATATTTTTGATATACTATTGACAAATTACTGCTGGTATGGTATAATGACATTATCATTCCGGCAGTATTTATTTTAAGAAAGGAAAAAGCTGTACATCATGTACGGCGGTAATTTTTATGACGTACGAAGAAATTTTTGCAAAGTCAAAGGAGCTTATCCTTGCTAACGAAGTTGACAATCTGGAAGAAGCAGGTCATTTAGCTGTCCAGATTAACATCACAGGAGAGGGCGAGGGTGCTTTCTATATCGAACTCAAAGACGGCAAGGTTTATGTTGAGCCGTATGAATACTATGACCGTGATTGTATCTTTATAGTTTCCGGTAAGAACTTCATAAAGATGTGCGAGGGCAAGCTTGACGCTGTTGTTGCTTTCACTACTGGCAAGCTTAAAGTTGAGGGCAGTATCGAAAAGGCTCTTGAATTTAACAAGATTGTCAAGGCTGTTCAGAAAAAAAATAAGTAATTACTGATTACAGAACCTTACTTTATATAGTGGGGTTCTGTTTTTTTATTGACAAGCTGTGTGAAAAAATGTATAATTTTAATAAGAAATATTAATCTGAATTTATATAATACAGGAGGATTTTTTTATGTACACACCAAACGAAAAACGCTATGAAAGAATGATTTACAGGAGGTGCGGAAAAAGCGGTCTGAAACTCTCTGCCGTCTCGCTGGGACTGTGGCAAAATTTCGGCTATTCGGGAAACTTTTCCAATATCGAAAAAATGGTGCATACCGCTTTTGATTTGGGAATAACCCATTTCGACCTCGCCAACAACTACGGTGTGCCTTACGGAAGTGCAGAAACAAACTTCGGGCATATTCTCGATAACGGTCTCAGAAAGTACCGTGACGAACTCTGCATATCCACAAAAGCCGGATACGATATGTGGGCAGGACCTTACGGCGACGGCAACGGCTCACGGAAATATTTAACATCGTCGCTTGACCAGAGCTTGAAAAGAATGGGTCTTGACTATGTGGACATCTTTTATCATCATGTTCCCGACCCCGAAACGCCCATTGAAGAAACCGTCCTTGCACTCGACAATGCCGTAAGACAGGGCAAGGCTTTATATGTCGGCATATCAAACTACAACAAGGCTCAGACGGCTGAGGCTATGGCTATTTTCAGAGAACTCAGAACGCCTTTTATAGTTAATCAGCCGTCATACTCCATGCTCAACCGCTGGGTTGAAGATGACGGACTTGACGATTATGCAGTTGAAAACGGCATAGGACTGGCAGTATTTTCGCCTTTGTATCAAGGTTTTCTGACGGACAGGTATTTACATGGCATTCCGGAAAATTCCCGTGCAGACAATACGGACTATCTCAAAAATCAGCTTGACGAAAAAATGATTACAAAACTTAACCGTCTCAATGAAGTGGCTCTGAGCAGGGGACAGTCACTTTCACAAATGGCTCTTTCGTGGGTGCTGAACAACAAGGCGGTAACTACTGTACTTGTGGGGGCAAGCCGTCCGGAACAGATTATACAGAATGTCGAGTGCATAAAACATATTGATTTCAGCGATGAGGAAACTGCAACAATTAGGGAGATTTTAAAGTAATGAACAGGAATATTTATCTGTCTGAACTTGAAACTCCAGTGACTGTGGAATATGACTTCAGCTATGCAGGGATTTCCGGCTATGCGGAAACTATCGGCTGTAAGGTTGTTTTTTTCCGTAAAAATAAGTCTGATTTACTGGACGCTTTCAGCTTTATGGAAATAGAACCAGAAGAATTTAATTTTTGTAACAGCATTCTTGAAAAGATTGGTTTTCCGGTTAAGTTAGGCGAAAGTCATGACAGAGTGCGTGAGATTTTCGGGACGGAAAAATCAACTGATACTTTCTTTGAAAATTATATAAGATACAATTATTACATGGAAGACTATTTTGTTTCTTTCTGTATCACCGAAAAAGCCGTAACAGGCATTGAGGTTATTTTCAGCAGGGAAATAATTTCTGAAATATCAGATTTTTGATAAATTTACTATTGACTTGTTATGAATATTAGTGTATAATAACAGTAATATATCATGAAAGGAAAGTTTTATTATGCCGTTTGTTATAGGCAGATGTCCTAAATGTAAAAGACTTCTGCCAGTAGACGATACAAGGGAAACATGGATATGTGAATATTGCGGATTTAAATTTTTATGTGCAGAAAATAATACTGATACAAGCTATGATATTCAATCACATGGTTATATCATACCAGTAAGCAAGATTTCTGATTTTGTTATTGAATGTGGGGTACTAAAAAAATATACTGGAGAAAGCACATATATTGTTATTCCGGAGAGTGTTACAAAAATAGATGATAATGTTTTCGAGTATATGCCTATTCAAACTGTAACTATTCCTAAAAGTGTGCAATCTATTGGTCATTGTGCTTTTGGGAGTTGTATGTCTTTAGACCATGCAATAATTCCAGAAGGTATAAATTTTATAGGCAATTGTGCTTTTAGTGGCTGTACCTCTTTACGCTATGTAACAATTCCTAAAAGTGTAACTTCTATGGGCAATGGTGTTTTTTTACACTGTAGTTCCTTAAAATCTGTAATTATTTCTAAAAGTGTAACATATATTGGTGTCGGTGCTTTTTTGGGATGTAAATCTTTAGAATCTGTAACCGTTCCGGAAAATGTACAGACTATTGATGAGTGTGCTTTTTGTTATTGCAAGTCTTTGAAAAGTATAAAAATTCCCAAAAATGCGACTATATCCGATAACGCCTTTGAAAATTGTGCAGAAGATTTAGAAATAGAATATTATTAAAACGGAGGTACTGTATGCTGAAAGCTATATGCTCAAAGAAAGACCTGTCGCTGTGTGCCTACTATGACTGCATACGTGACATAATAAACTCCTCAGAACTCGAACCCCTCAAAGAAATAACCCACCATATCTCTACTACACGTTTTCAGCACTGCCTTAACGTCTCATACTACAGCTATGCACTCTGCCGTAAACTTGGTCTTAATGCACGTTCCGTCGCACGTGCCGGACTGCTCCACGACCTATTCTATTATGACAGGAAAGAATATAACTCTCTCCGTGAAAAAGGTCAGTATTCCCACAGCCGTATGCACTCAATCATAGCCGTACGAAACGCCGAGCAGGTCACGGACATAACCCCCCTTGAACGTGACATCATAGAAAAGCATATGTTTCCCATGACCGTGAAGCTCCCGAAGTACAGGGAAAGTTACGTTATAACTATAATAGACAAGTACTGTGCTGTCCTTGAAGTTTGCGTACCCAAGATAAAAAGCGTCATCACGAACCGCAGAGGCAATTAAATAATAATAACTGATATTCTCCGGAAAAAAATTTTTCGGGGAATATTTTTTTTCTATTGAAAAGAAGTACAGAATATGGTATAATTAAAAAACAGAATAAATGTTCAGTTTTTTGATTTATATAAATTAAAGAAAGGGGATTTTTTTACAGTGAATACTCCCGAAAATTACGACCAGACCGCCGTAAACCGCTGGCGACTTGTACTGGGCAGTCTCTCAGACCAGCAGTTGCAGTTTGGCGGTGAAAGAAACAATATACAGAGTTTTCAGGACATGGAGCAGTTGCTTGACTACCTGTACAGTCGTTCACAAGGCGACGACGTGCGGACAGACGACCGCTCTGGAAGTCTCGCCGAAACCGTCCTTACAGCGTCAGAATGGATTACGAAAGTACGTAAGCTTTTCCCGAATCAGACAGCAGAAGTCCTTGAAAAACACGCCCTTGAGGAATTTGAAATGACAGAACTGCTTACCGACAGGGAAGTGCTTGAAAGCATGAAACCCGACATGAATCTGCTTAAAAGCGTATTGCAGTTGAAGCACCTCATGAAAGGAGAGGTTTTAGAGACGGCTAGACGCATAGCACGGCAGGTTGCCGACGAAATCAGAAAGAAACTCGAAAATGATATAAGGCGTTCTGTACTCGGACGTATAGACAGAAATTCTTCCAGTCCGGTACATTCCGCACGCAATCTCGACATAAAGAAGACTATCCGGCGTAATCTGAAAAACTATGACAGCGAAAGTCAGCAGATTATGCTTAAAAATATATATTTCAGCAACCGTGTGAAACGCTACAGCAACAGGCGTGTTATTATTGCCATAGATGAGAGCGGTTCAATGACAGGCTCTATAATATACAGTGCAGTCATGGCACAGATTATATCAAATCTGCCATTTGCGGAAGTAAAGTTGATTATTTTTGATACAAGCATTGTAGACCTTTCCGGCGAGGCTGACGACCCTGCACAAGTCCTCATGAGCGTACAGCTTGGCGGTGGCACGGATATAGGCAGTGCTTTGGCTTACTGTGAGGGACTTATAGGTACACCGTCGCATACAAGCGTGATAGTTGTTACCGACCTCTATGAAGGTGCAATGCGTAGCCGTCTTCTTAACGTGAGCCGTAACATCATTGAAAGCGGTGCAAAGCTGAATTTCCTCACAGCACTCGACGAAAATGCTAACCCTGCATACGACAGGAATTTAGGACAGATACTTGCGGATATGGGGGCATTCGTCGGAGCAATGACACCCGACCGTCTCGGTGACTATATCGGAAGAATGTTTTCATAGGAGGAAAAAAATGATTACAGAAGAAATTCGTGCAGTAATAGCAAAAAGAGCTGAAATCCCTTGCGAATGGAAACATTTCATAGAACAGTGCTGGCTGGAAGAAACTGAAATCTTATCACGAAACATAGATGACACTATTGATTTTCTTGAAAATGAGTGTACGGCAGAGGAGTTTTCATGGCTTGACGAAGTCTTTGACGATGTAGCTGAAAAGACTAAAAGCCGGAGATTTGTTGACTGTCTTTATCGGGTTGCTGATAAATACTCTGAAGAATTAGTCAAAGACCATGTTGTTGAAAATCTTAAATTTGCTGAAATGGCATTGAATACTGACTGATACTTAAAAATATAAATGGAGGTGTTTTTTTGGAAGATTTGAAAAAAGCCCTTTTGTTTGCAGACGAGAATTTTTTAGTCGGTCTGTCAAACAAGGGTACGTATAAAAGAGCGTGCAAGGACATTGACTGCGAAACTCCAGACTTTGATATAAAGGGCGAGACGGCAGAAGTCCGTACAGGCGGAGAGGTCTGCACAATAACTGTACCGATTGCCGAAAGTAAATGTACGTGTGTTTCAAGAGGAATATGCCGTCATATAGTGGGAGCTATAATCACCCTCAGAAACAACACGGAAATGCTGGAAGAAGCACCCATAGAAAATAAAAAAACGGAAGATATTCCGGACAGACTGAAAAGCGAAATAGTCTCAGCAGACGAGAATTTTTTAGTTAGTCTGTCAAATAAGGGTACGTATAAAAGAGCGTGCAAGGACGTTGACAGCGAAACTCCTGACTTTGAGATAAAGGGCGAAACGGCGGAAGTCCGTACAGGCGGAGAGGTCTGCACAATAACTGTACCGCTTGCCGAAAGTAAATGTACGTGTGTTTCAAGGGGGATATGCCGTCATATAGTGGGGGCTATAATTATTCTAAGAAATAATATGGATTTGAAAGCAACTCCAGTAAGCATACCAGTACAGCAGGAAGTTAAGGTAGCTGAGACCGTTGTTGAAGAACCGCCAGAAGAATTTCTGTCAGAACGTGATACAGCTAAAATCCATAGCTGTGTACGGCAGTGCCTTGAAACTCTTGGCAGTATCATAAAGTATGGTCTTGTGCGTATTCCGGAGAGCCTGCCGGATATGCTGGAGGCTTCCGCTGTCCGCTGTCACTCTCTGAAAATGGCAGACGCTGAACGTGTTCTACGTGAGACAGGTAGCCGTCTGTCAGAATGCATTTCACGGCGTGCGTCGTTCAGTATGACGGGTTTTATAAATGAAATCTGCTACTGCACCAGACTGCTTGCCGACCTTACAGAAGAAAAGTTACGTCCCGAAAAGCTCGGTACATTCCGGCAGACTTACGTTAATTACGGCAAAAAACTAACCATTCTCCCGATAGGTCAGCGGAGTATGCACGGCGACTATGCCGGAGAAGTCTATTACTTTCTTAACATAGACCCTTATGCAGAACAGCGTTTCTTTTCGATTTCTGATGTAAGACCGGTCTTTTACGACAACAGACAGAAATATTTCAAGGGGAATAGTTTCATATGGGGCATGGACGTGCCGATAAAAAATATGATGCATTCCGAGATGGTTCTTGCAAACGCCAAAGTAAACGGCGGTAAACTTTCCACTTCACAGGAGACTACCGTTTTAGCCTCATATGATGTGGTTATCGACTGCGACGAGGTGCGTGACCTTATTTACACGGATTTCAGACAGCTTGCCGTTGAGATTTCAGAAAAGCACCCTAAGACAGAACTTGACAAGATGTGTTTCGTTCAGCCGGAAAAGTGCATAGAAAGTGCCTTTGACAAGTATTTACAGCAGTATGTCATTACACTGGAAGATATAAACGGCAACAGAATATCTGTTCGTGCCAAATACTCTGCTGAAAACAAAGACTTTATTGAACTCCTTGAAAGTATCGGCAGAAAAATGCTTGACAAGCCAAAAAAGAATTACGTTTTTCTTGCGACTGCTTACGTATACGACGGCGAGTTAACTCTTTTCCCGATAGAAGTATATGACTTTATTAGGAAGAAACACAGCGACCCTTACGAACTCCCCGAAAAGTACGGCAATATAGAAGTTTCGGCGGTGTATGCCGAAAAGATTCTTGACTTCTTCAATGAGGTCACGGACAAAATAACGGTCATTGTGCGTAGCGGTTTGCAGGCGGATATAAAAAACGACCACAGGCTTGAAAACCTCGCATTTAACTATGGTCTTAAAGGTCTCAGCTGTATTATAGGGGACTTCATGGAAAGTGCCTCGTCATACCGCCACAGCACAGAATCCGACAGCACGGAAGTATTACTTAAAATGCGTACCATATCAGACTACATACGGCAAGGCAGAAAACGCCTTGAAATAATCACCTCAATATCAAATATGAAAGGAAATAATTAATATGCTTTATTCACACAGTACACAGAAATTCCAGAAACTTTCAAAGGCTCTGGAAATGTACAAACTCGAAAGCGGTATAATAGACCTTGCTCTTGAATACCTCGACATCTCAAAGGACAGAAACAATGCACTCCTTGAAAGAATACCAGTTCAGCAGTATGATGAAGAATTTGGAAAAAGGTATTTTTTGGCGGACAGCATAAAGTCTGAGCTCCGTCCGCTGAAAAATCCGGAGCTTACAGAAAGATACATACTTCTGTCACAGGCACTGTACGGCTCTGAATCATACGGCTTTATAAACGCTTATTATAATTTTGACGGTCTCGGCAAACACGAAAAGGAAATAGTAAAGGCTCTTTCTTCACGTTACGGCGACAAGGCAGAGGCTTGCTATTATGCAATATGTGTATCAATGTTTAAAGAATCCCAGCATTTGTCAAAGGATAAAAAAAGTCCGGAAATCTGTATGAATGCTATTGAGTTTGTGAAAGACCCTGCTGTTACTGCACTGCTGTGTGCCTTTGCACTCAATCAGACCCCTGTGCCTGAAAAAATGGGCATTATGGAAAAAGTCATTTTCAGTCACCTAAGAAAAGACCCGACAACAGAAAAGGCTGTTGAATGCATAAAAGGTCTTATCAGTTCGGGTACGAAATTCGGCAATAAAATGCTTATGCTGGCAGTAGGCGAGGGAGCATATTTTTCTTCAGAACTTAAGAAATATTTCATGGCAAACTCGGCAGGCTACAGTGTGGATTTAGCTCAGAATGCCCTCAACAAGCTTACCAACCCCGAAAGAATGCTGAATCTCATAGCTGAAACCCCTAAACTTGTAGATTCTGCATATATATCATGTCTGATAAATTACTATAATCTTAACGAAAGGGGAGTTTCTGAACACCTTGAAGTACTGGCAGTCAGATACACCGACGAGTACGTTAATGCTATGAACTCCACTCATGATACCGATAAAGCCAAGTCAATGGAGAAGATTTTAATAAAGGCTAATCCGAAGTACACAGTCACAGAAAACTCCCTCAGAGACAAGGCACGTTTACGCATTTCTAAGGAAGTAAGCTCATGGTTTAAGAATGATAAGGAAATCCGCAAGTACCTTATGGGAAGTCTGAACTTTGCAGATATAAAGAATTTAATGGACGTACAGAATAATTATCCGGAAAAATCCGACAACAACTATATAAAGTCTTACGGTCTGGACGACTTTATGAAACGTGTTATCACTGTAATGACATTCTTTAATTCATGGAATGTATACTACACCATAAACAACTACACGGGTTTTAACGTATCAAGCAGTACAGATGATTTTATCGGCTTGCTTATTGAGCAGGGTGTTGACAGCAGAACCATTTTAGAAAAATTAGCCTTTTTTGTTGACAACTCATATATATACAACATGGCGAACGACTTCTCAAAGGCTATGGCAGACAAGGCAGAGGACTTTGCCGATACTGACGTAAGCGGTCTGCCGGTTACTGCACGCTGGATATATGTTACGGCACTAATTACTGCCGGACGTGAAAAATATAAATCACAGATTCTGTCACTTACCGGAGATACAAGCAAAAAGATTAAAGAAGCTTTAGTGGACGGTATTTCTATAAAATGGCACGACGAGATTGTAGAGTTGTTGCAGTCCAAAAAATCCGGTATGCGTGAGATAGCCGTATCTGTACTGGAAAAGAACAACGACGGCTCTTTCACTGAGGAAATAACAAAGGCTTTTGAAAAGGAAAAATCCGGAAAGATTAAAACACGCCTTGCCGGACTTCTCGGTATGGAGACAGCCGTAAGCAGTGACGATAAAAGCTCTGGAAAGATTGATATTGTCGCAAGTCTTGTAAAGGGTGCAAAGGGCAAGAAAGTTGCTTTTCTGTTTGAGTCGCCATATAAAACCATTCACTTCACAGACGGTGCAGAAGTGCCGGAAGATTACCTTAAAGCCCTTATTATACTCTACTCTGATATGATTTCTATAGCCGTGAACAAAACCGCTGTGGAGCTTGCCGGAAAAATAAACCCCGATGAACTCAATGACTTTACAATAGAGGTATTCAGACGTTGGGCAGACAAGGGTGCTACAGCTAAAACTAAATGGGTTATGTGGTTCTGCGGAGTGCATGGCGGTCACGGCATGACTGAAACTCTCATGAAATACATAAAAGAATGGTCGGAGCATTCAAGGGGAGCTATAGCTTCTGAGGCTGTAATGGCTATGGCTGTGAACGGCAGTTCTGAGGCACTCATGAACGTTGACAGTATAGCACGGAAATTCAAGCATAAGCAGGTCAGAAACTCCGCTAACAAAGCCCTTAACGACGTTGCCGGAATACTCGGCATAACCAAAGAAGAACTCGCTGACAAGATTGTGCCGGATATGAATTTTGATGACAAGATGTGTCGTGTTTTCGATTATGGAAACAGACAGTTTAACGTTTATCTTACGCCCACGCTTGAAATAGAAATCTTTAACGGCGACAAGAAAGTAAAGAATCTTCCCAAACCTGCCAAAAGCGACGACGAGACAAAAGCTGTAAAGGCTTACGAGGATTTCAAGGCTATGAAAAAGCAGATTAAAACTGTTGTTGCAAATCAGAAACAGAGACTTGAGTACGTCCTTATGTGTGACAGAAAATGGACTTGCGAAAACTGGACTAATCTTTTTGTAAAGAATCCGGTTATGCACTGTTTTGCTATAGGTCTGATATGGGGCGTGTACGACGGCGATAAACTCGTTGAGAGTTTCAGATACATGGACGACGGAAGTTTCACCAACATTGATGAGGACGAGTTTGAAATACCCGAAAATGCCGAAATAGGACTTGTCCACCCTATTGAACTCACAGAAGAACAGAAAAAATCATGGTCTGAACAGCTCTCGGACTATGAGATAGTACAGCCTTTTCCGCAGATTGCAAGACCTTGTTTCAAGCCCACTGAGCAGGAACTTGACAGCAGGGAAGTAACACGTTTTGAGCTGGTAGTCACCGGAAACTATAATCTCCGTGGAAAACTCCTAAAGCTTGATTGGTCTACAGGTGATGTGCTAGACGCAGGTTGGTTTATGGAATTTGTCCGCAACGATGTGACAAAATGCGTCAAGAATCCCGACGGCACAACATCTTACAAGGGCTATTACACAAAAATAGAATTTAGCGGTATGAGTATTGACTACATGGAAGCCGAAGACGTTACTCTCGGCAAGCTCGTTTTCAAGAAGTATGATGCAGGTTACAATACAGAGGGATTAAAAATAAAAGACGTAAACCCACGATATTTCAGTGAGGTAATCATGCAGTTGTCTTCATTCGGCAACGCTGAATAAAATCCGGAGGTAATAAATATGGAAAATATTTCAATCAAACCGCCTGTTGAGGTTCGCTATGCTGACGAACTCGCACTTCTCGCAAAATACGATACCGGAAAACGTCCGGCAAACTGGAAACTCTCCCCTAAAGCTGTGAGAACTTTCATTCTCGGCGGTAAAATAAAGACAGAAAACGGCAACGTCGAAATCGCAAGGAAATTTTACGGCAACGACGCACTCGTTGAACGCTGTATTATCACACTCGCCGGAAACCGTGGGCTTATGCTTGTCGGTGAACCCGGTACGGCTAAAACTATGCTCTCTGAACTCCTCTCAGCCGGCTGTTGCGGAGTAAGCACCAATACTGTACAGGGTACGGCAGGCACTACAGAAGACATGATTAAGTACAGCTGGAACTATGCCCTACTGCTGTCAAAAGGTCCTTGTCGTGAAGCACTTGTGCCGTCACCTCTGCTTGTCGGAATGGAAAAAGGTATTTTTGCACGTTTTGAGGAAATAACACGTACTCCGGCAGAGATTCAGGACAGTCTTATTTCTGTCATGAGCGACCAGATACTTAATATTCCGGAGCTTGCCGACGACGGTTTTGTTTTCGCAAAGGCGGGTTTCAATATCATAGGTACGGCAAATACCCGTGACAAAGGCGTTAACGAGATGTCGGGGGCTTTGAAAAGGCGTTTTAATTTTGAGACGGTAGAGCCTGTAAAGGACGTAAGACTTGAAAAAGAAATTATAGTCCGTGAGGCACAGAACCTTGCCGAATCAAATAACATTGATATGCCTGTTGATGTAGACGTGGCTGAACTCTTAGCGGTGACATACCATGAACTCCGTGAGGGTATAACCGAAAAAGGCACACGCATTGACAAGCCCTCTGCCGTGATGAGTACCGCTGAGGCTGTTTCCGTGTACTATCAGACACTTAGTCATGCTTGGTATTACGGCGACGGAAAAATAGACTTAGGCGTTATGACCGAGAATCTTTTAGGGGCTGTATGCAAGGAAAACAAAGACGATTTGGAAAAACTAAAGGCTTATTTTCGCACGGCAGTCAAGGAAAAAGGAAAAGTTGGTGGACTATGGAAAAAATACTCAGAGACAGCAAAGTTACTGAAATGATTCCCTATAATCTCAGCGGAAAGTATCTTTTGTTTCCGGTACGTCATCATAGTCCGGTGTGTTCGTATCAGCTTGTGCGGACTATCAGAGAGTATCAGCCGGAGATAATCCTTATTGAAGGACCGGAAAACGCCAACTGTCTTATACCGGCTCTTGTCAACGAAAAGACAAAACTTCCGTCGGCTATATACTATTACTACAAAGACACAAAAAAGCTCGTCAGTGAAGACGGAAATGACTACAAATGCTACTATCCTTTTCTGTATTCGTCGCCGGAGTACAACGCCATGAAACAAGCCGTGAATATGGGCATTCCGGCAGAATTTATTGATTTGCCGTACTGTGATATTCTGATAAATACGGCAGAGCAGAAAGGTCTCCGGAAGAAAGCCGAAAAGCACAGCTATGCCG
This sequence comes from Ruminococcus flavefaciens, assembly GCA_023667045.1. Classification (GTDB taxonomy): domain Bacteria; phylum Bacillota; class Clostridia; order Oscillospirales; family Ruminococcaceae; genus Ruminococcus; species Ruminococcus flavefaciens_AC. The sequence continues at coordinate 46,946 of JAMPAU010000006.1, forward strand.
ACGATACAAGGCTTGTGCAGAGCAGATTCTATGAAAAGCTCTGTGAAAATACAAACGTCCGGAGCTTTGAGGAGTTCTGGGAAAAGTACTTTGAGATAGCAGGGATTTTTCTTACTCCAGAAAAATTCGTCAGGCAGTTGCATACATACTGCACAATCACACGTGCTGAGACTTCCGACGAGGAAATGAAATCAGATGGTACACTTGCACGTGAGGCACATATGGCAGGAAGAATTACTGAAGCTATGGAAAAATACAACAGGGTGCTTGTGGTGACAGGCGGTTTTCACAGCAAGGGCATTTATGACCTTATTGAATCCGGAAAGATAAAGCCCCCTAAGCTCCGCAAGATTCCGGCTAATCAGCACGGCTGTTATCCTATGGCTTATTCATACGAGGCTTCGGACGCACTGCACGGCTACGCTTCCGGTATGAGTTTTCCGGCTTTCTATGATTCAGTAACGCTTTCACTCCTTGAAAAAGGCACTCCGGAAAATATCTATAACGACCTCACTCTTGACCTCCTTGTGAAGACTGCCAAAGAAACCAACAAAAAGGATATTCCGGTATCTATAGCAGATGTTACTTCAGCTAAAACTTTAATGGACGGTCTTTCAGCACTCAGAAACTCAAGGCAGTCTGGTATGTATGAACTTTTCGACGCTGTGACGAGTACTTTTATAAAGGGCGAAAAAACCGTATCTTCTGCACTTCCTCTTGATATTCTCAGAAAACTTGCCACCGGAAAGGCAGTCGGCTTTATCGGCGATACAGAGCATATCCCACCGCTGATAACAGACTTTGAGGAGCAGGCTAAAAAATTCAGTCTTAAAATAAACGACGTAACACCTAACGACGTTGAAGTTTCTTTGTTTACTAAGCAGAAAGACATGGACAAAAGCCGTTTTCTGCACAGAATGGATTTTCTTGATACTGGCTTTGCAGTAATGCGGAAAGGTCCTGACCTGCACACAAACAAGGGCAGAAGCCGTGTACGTGAGGAGTGGAGATATGCACGCTCTCCGGAAGTAGACTCATCTCTTATCGACCACACAACAGACGGTTTCACGATTGAGGAGGCTTGCATTACTGTTGCCGTAAGAAAACTGCGTGATGAAATGCGTTGTGAGATGTCGGCACGTGTGGCAGTTGACTGTTTTCTTATGGGCATACCGCTACAGCAGTCGGAACTTGACCTTATTGACGAAATACTCACTGCCGACGGCGATTTCTTTTCTGTCGGAAATGGTCTCCGGTACTTTGAGACACTCAACAGTCTGCAACAGCTTTACAGTTTTTCGGACAGTTCTTCACTCGGCTATATAAGACAATGCTTTGAAAAACTTATAACTGCACTGCCGTCAATGGCTGGTGTACAGTCAGACCGTGCAGACGATGTTATTTCAATATTGAAGACCATGTACGGAATAGCTGGAAATATTCTCTCTGACGAAATGGAGACCTTTGAGGAGACTTTAACTGTCATGTCACAGTCAGCTGAAAAAGAGCCGTCGGTATACGGTGCTGTGTCCGGACTGCTCTATGCCATTGATTCAGAAAGACGTGCAGAAGCTGAAAATGCCATGCGTGGCTATCTTATGGGTACTGTGGAAATAAAAAAACAGGGTGCTGAGTTTTTAAAGGGGCTTTTCAGTACAGCGAGGGATATAGTTCTTTCGGACGGGTCTTTCTTAAAGATGACAGATACTCTGATAACTGAAATGGATTACGACGACTTTATGGAGATTCTCCCCTCAATGCGACTTGCATTCAGCTATTTCACGCCGTCGGAGATACAGGACACTGCACAGTCGGTGGCAGAACTTCACAGCGTAAACAAAAAGGATATTCTCAACAGCAGAGCAGTGGACGAAAATATGTTCCTTTTTGGCGAGAGCCTTGACAGCGAAATATGCAGATTTCTTGATTTGGAGAGGGAATAACAGTCTTTTGCCTGTCTATTTGAAAAAACAGCTTGAAAGAGACTGCCGTCGTGTAACATTAATTTGAAAACAAGCAGAAATTATTTTGGCAATCAGTAAAGAAAGGAAAAAGTTACTGGCACGGTATTCAGCCACAGGATTTGCTTTTACTGTGTATACCCGTATGGCAACGGGGAATTTACGCCTTTGGAGTGTCATGCCAAACGTGAGTAGATTATGACTTGTCATTTCAAAAACGGACACGTTGAACAAGGAATAAACTTAAAAGCTTGATTTATAGCTTTTTATAAGTTTTCAGTAACGGTATTATAATGGGCAGACTTATTGTTATAGAGGGGCTTGACGGAAGTGGAAAACACACACAGGCGGTACGCTTTAAAGAATATCTGGAGAGTATCGGCAGAGATGTAATGCTGGTATCCTTTCCGGACTATGAAAGCCCTTCGTCTTCTCTCGTAAAGATGTACCTTGCCGGAGATTTCGGCAAAGAGGCGGATTCTGTAAACCCCTACACAGCGTCGTCTTTCTATGCTGTAGACCGTTTCGCAAGCTACCGCACAAAGTGGCAGGATTTCTATGAAAAAGGTGGTATTGTGATTGCCGACCGCTACACTACTTCAAATGCCGTACACCAGTGTGCAAAGCTTCCGGCAGACCAGTGGGACAGCTTTATTGAATGGCTCTTTGAGTATGAATATAAGTACATGGGCATTCCTGCACCCGATATGGTTATATATCTGAGAGTGGAAACAGAAATCAGTCAGAGACTTATGACAGGCAGATACAAAAGCGACGAGACAAAGAAAGACATTCACGAGCGTGATATTGATTATCTCGCAAGGTCAAGGCGGTCTGCTGATTACTGTGCAGAAAAGCTCGGCTGGAAAGTAATTGAATGCACAGACGGCGGTAATATGCGTACGATAGGTGATATTTCTGATAAGATTAAAAAAATTACCGGCTTTTATAAATAATATATATAAAAATAGCTATTGCAATATATATTCTCTGTAATATCTGTTTCCGAATTGTAATAAATGACGAAAAAAAGCAGGATTTTAAAAAAAGCTTGATTTTTACGGATTTATGTGATAAAATAATTTAAAGGCTTTATATGGGATAGTTTTTCCGGAAACAGCCTGTCTTTTGCAGTAAAATCTGGAATAATGAAAAATATATTGACATTATCAATGCACTGTGGTATAATGTCCTTATTGTAAAAGCAGTCCTGTATGGAATAGTATCATATATTATATCGTTTTTTATCTTGAAACATAAGCTATTTGTTTTACAGAGGGGGAGTAAAATGCAGGCTAATTTTGTAAATGCCAGCAATAATGCTATAGCTGAGAATATCAGCGGTAAGGCAAGAAGAACAATCGAAAAAGAAAAATCAAAAGAGGGTATAAAGGAATATCCGATACTTGACTTTAAAGTGAAAGACCTCGAAAAGCTGAGAAGCTGTGTGGAAGAAACCCTGAAGCACTCAAAGATTAAGCCGGCAGGGGGACAGCTTTACGAGATTTCAAAGAGAGCATTCGACATTGTGCTGAGTTCGGCAGGAATAGTAATGGCTATTATTCCGGTGGGCTGTTTCGCACTTGCTATATATCTTAATGACGGCGGTAATCCTATCTTCTCGCAGGTGCGTCTTACTAAAAACGGCAAGCCTTTTAAGATGTACAAGTTACGCTCAATGTGCATAGACGCAGAAGAAAAATTCGCAGAGGTACAAAAGGCTAACAAATGCGACGGCTTGGCTTTCAAGAGCGAAGACGACCCACGCATAACCCCGATAGGTCGCTTTATCAGAAAGACTTCAATAGACGAACTGCCACAGCTCTTTAATGTATTAAAGGGCGATATGTCCATAATAGGACCGAGACCGCCTCTGCCGAGAGAGGTAGTGCTGTATACTCCTAAGGAAATGGACAGATTGCTTGTAAAAGGCGGGCTTGCTTGTGTCTGTCAGACTGAGGGAAGAAGCGATATGTCCTTTGATGAATGGATGCACACAGACATCGAATACATAAAAAACAGAAGCATGGCTCTTGATATGAAAATCCTCATCAAGATGATAATAGCTGTAATAAAACGCAAGGGTGCAGAATAAAAAATTACCGGACAGTGTATGTAGCTGTCCGGTTTTTTTACAGGTTGTTTATCATGGTGCGGATTTCATTCATATGACCGATAGTGTCTCTGTAGCCCATTTCAATATCGATCTGGACTTTTTTGTTATTGAGATTGAGCGTGCCTGTTATTGTACCGCCGAGATTCTGAGAGGGAATAATATTGATAATATCAGCGTCACGCATTTTGTACTGGCTAGTGAGGTCGGCATCATATTTGAGGTGTACCGCAATAATAGAGCGGTAGCCGTTGTTATACAGGCATGATATGGGGGTATTGCTTTTATTGCCGGAAATACCGCCGTCGAAGTACCGAGTGCCGTATATTTCCACGCCGTCAGTACCTGTGTAGACAAATGGCAGTGCAGACGAGGCAAGCACTATTTTTTTCTGTATACTATAGGGATATTTATTCAGCTCAAAGTACTTAGCGTCGCCGTGACTGTCAGTGCATACGATATACATTTTACGGTAGATACGGCTGAAGTCAACGTGTTCGTCAATAATCTGACCTAATTTTTCCTGTGTAAATGGCAGACCGTCTTTCATAAAGTCGGTAAGTACGTTGTCTTTTTTAAGGGATTTAAAAATATTCATACCGCCGAGTACGATACTGTCAACGATATTATCGGGCTTTATTCCGACGTAATCGGGGTCGGAGTAGTCCGGCACTGTAGGCAACTTATTGAAACGCTGTTTATCGGGGTGTAGCATATCGGTTATCTTAAGGCTGTTCCATATTTTTTCAGCGTATTCAGCACCCCGACTGTCGAGCAGTACGGCATTCAGCGCCCCCACAGAAGTACCTGCCACAGCGTCGATATAGTCCACAGCACCCATAGCGGAGAGAGCCTTGTATACGCCTATCTCGTAAGCACCTTTAGCACCGCCGCCGCTGAGGACAAGTCCTATTTTATCCAACATATTCAATAATCTCCAATCTTTCTTTTTTCTTTGATAGTGAAATACCCATGGTCTGAAGCCAGTGGGTTTTCTGTTTTATAGTCTTTGTAATTTTATACTGCAAAGGTTTTTTACCGTCAGTCTCTGCCGTACATTGTTTATAATGCAGAATAGCCTGCTCTTTCTGATTTCGCAATGATTTTGGTATTTTTACAGTTCGGGAGGATATTCTGAAAAGCCCGCACGATAGTATAAAGCCAGTGGGATTGCGGTTGACATCATTTTAAAAGGGAGATACACTGGCACGGCAATGTCCTCTCCCTTTGTGTGACTTTATGATTTTACTTGGTCAAGAGTTTTTCAAAGCGTTGCATAGCTTCTATAGTTCTCTGCCTGTCGCCGAAAGCTGTAAGTCTGAACCAGCCCTCGCCGTTCTTACCGAATCCTGCACCGGGAGTGCCTACTACAGCTATCTTTTCAAGCATGAGGTCGAAAAACTCCCAGCTACCCATATTATCCGGACATTTGAACCATATATACGGAGAATTTATACCGCCAGTAAATTTTACGCCAAGCTTGGTCATAGTATCGGCAATAATGCGTGCATTCTCTTGGTAGTAGGATATATTCTCATGAATCTGTCTCAGACCTTCTTCAGTGAAGACAGCTTCAGCACCACGCTGTACAGGATAAGAAACGCCGTTGAACTTACTGCCCTGTCTTCTTCCCCATATCTGTGATACGGAGACCTCTGTGCCGTCGCTTGCCGTAACTTTAAGAGAATCCGGAATAACAGTATAACCGCATCTCATACCTGTGAATCCTGCCGTCTTTGAGAGCGAACACATCTCAATAGCTACTTCCTTAGCACCCTCCACACAGAAGATACTTCTCGGCACGTCGGGGTCAGTAATGAAAGCTTCATAAGCCGAATCATAGATGATTACAGCGTTGTTTTTCTTGGCATAGTCAATCCATACGGCGAGCTGTTCCTTAGTGTATACAGAGCCTGTAGGGTTATTAGGGGAGCAGAGATAGATAATATCGGCGTGTACGTCATAGTCGGGCATAGCACAGAAACCGTTTTCCTCGGTTGAATCGGCATATATTACTTTGCGACCGCTCATTAAGTTTGAATCGACGTATACGGGATAAGCAGGGTCTGTAACGAGGATAATATTATCATCGCCGAAAATATCCACGATATTACCGCAGTCGCTCTTAGCGCCGTCATTTATGCGTATTTCGTCGGGTGAGACATCAGCACCGAAAGACTTATAATAGCTCGATACAGCTTCTTTGAGGAAATCATATCCTGCACCGCTGTCCTCATAGCCCTTGAAAGTTTCTTTTACGCCCATTTCGTCGCAAGCCTTTTTCATAGCCTCAATGACAACCGGAGCGATAGGCAGAGTAACGTCGCCTATGCCCATGCGTATAATATCGGCTTCGGGGTTAGCTTCTTTAAAGGCGTTTATTTTCTTGGCGATATTTATGAATAAGTAATTTTTTTCCAGTTTAAGAAAGTTTTCGTTTAGTCTCGGCATATAACATTCTCCTTTTTTGAGTTGATAAATTCATCAGATACAGTACCCTCGCATATGTATTCAGCTTCACCTGTCATCATTACAGTACCGTCTGACTGGTAGATTATTCTGAGGTCACCGCCTCTGAGGTGTACGAGTATTTCTTCATCATATGGGCATATGCCATTAAGTACGGCAGATACTACAGTAGCACACGTGCCAGTACCGCAGGCGAAAGTCTCACCGCTGCCACGTTCCCACACACGCATTTTTAGGGTGTGGCTGTCTATCACCTCGCAGAACTCAGTATTTACTCTGTTAGGGAATATTTCGTGGTTTTCAAAGTCCGGACCTATTTTTTCGAGGTCGAGACTGTCTATACCGTCTGTGAAGATAACGGCGTGGGGGTTGCCCATAGATACGCAGGTCATGTTGTAGACTTTTCCGGCTACTGTAACGGGCTGATTTATGAATTTTTCGAGGTCTGACTTTACAGGAATTTCAGCAGGTTTGAGAATAGCCTTGCCCATATCCACCTGTACGAGATTAACCTTGTTGTTTTCAGTAAAGAGCTTTAAGTACTTTATGCCGGAGTTTGTTTCGAGGGTAATATCTGTCTTATCGGTAAGACCCATATCGTAGACGTACTTTCCGATACAGCGTGTAGCATTACCGCACATCATGGCTTCCGAGCCGTCGGCATTAAATATACGCATACGGAAATCAGCCTTATCAGAGGGCATTATAAGCACGAGACCGTCAGAGCCTATGCCCTTGTGCCTGTCGCTTACGATAACAGAGACCTTTTCGGGTTCTTCCACTGTCTCCTCAAAACAGTTGACATAGATATAATCATTGCCTATGCCGTGCATTTTAGAAAATTTCATAATATATACTCCTATTCGTGACTCATCGGAGAGGGAAAATATGCTAACTTTTTCCCATGTTTTATTATATAATAACTCAGCAGAAAAATCAAGAGTTTTTTTTAATTAAGAATTAAGAATTTATAATGCGTAATTATTTTAATTATTAATTCAGCATTATAAATTATGCATGGGGCTTTCATTAATCTGAAAAAACCGAGTGCATTGGGTGCAGATAATTTGCTGTTGTAAATTCTTTTCGTGCAGAATCAAAAAAAGAGACGCTTTTTATTATGACAGAATTTCACTTGATTTCAGTATTGGATAAATGAAAAGTGTGGTGGGTTTGCATAAACTCACCACATAAAAGGAGTACCGGCAAGAAATCAATTAAGAATGCAGAATTATGAATTATTCTACAGGAGATGACTAAACACTACAGTAAGAAAATATCACATGGGGTGAAATATATCGGAATTTCTTTGACAAATACCTAAAAAGTATGTTTTGGGCTAAATATAAGCAAAAAACAAGTGCAAGGATAATTTTCTGTCCTTGCATGAAAAATAATTAAGAAAAATACGTAATTATTTTAATTATCAATTCAGCATTATAAATTATGCATTGTGAATTATATATAATCCTGTTTTTTGAGTATGGCAGTGACAGTACGTCCGATAATGGTCATATAGCTGAGGTCGGAGACAGACCATTTCTTGAAACGCCCGACGTAGCAGAAAGAAATCAGACCTTTTACTATGCTGTTTTCGGTCATGAGGTACTGGACAGCACCGCCTATATTCTGTTCAGTGAGACAGGCAAAAGCATTATCGTCACGTCCTTCCAGTTCGTTTACATTGTCTATTGCAAGAATACCGTCGCCGGAGAATCTTTCCGTGTATTTGTTTCTGAAAAGATAAGAGGCGTTTTTGGCACTGGAGTTGCCACAGCTGAGAATAAGATTCATGTCGTTTCCTGCAAATACGCATATATCGTCAATATCAAATTGAATGCGAATCTGTTCAAGGAGTACGGAAATATCCGGAATACGACCAAATACGAGATTTTCGGCGAGTTTTCCGATAAATTCAAGCTTATGCGAGGTTTCTTTCTTGTCGCTCAGAAAGGCTATTTTGTTTTTTATGTCTTTTTCCACAGCACCGTGTTTTTCTATGTCGTATATTACATATCGGTTCTGACCTTTCTGCTGTGCGATATAGAGAGCCTTGTCTGCCTGCATGAAAAGTTCATTGTAGTCTGAGCTGTCAGCCGGATATGTCGAAACGCCCATTGAGCAGGTTATGCATAGGTTTTCAGAGCGACCGGAAAAAGCCCATTCTGTCTTTGTGCGTATAGCACGGAGTATGCCACGCAAATCAGTTTCATCACGGGTATCTTCCAGTACGATAAGGAAGCCAGCACCTGTTATACGTCCGGCAATACCTCTTGCACCTATTTCTGTTTTTATTATTCCGGCGACAGTGAATATAACTTCGTCCCCGAAAAGATGACCATAGCTGTTTACTATCTCGCTGAAATTATCAATGTCGAGCAGTACGAGGTTTACACGGCAGGAGGGTTTTGATGCGATTATTTCCATAGCGTATGATGTCACTGCACGCTTATTGAGTACGCCGGAAAGTGAATCACGGTTTGCTTCAAGAGCAAGGTTTATGTCCTTTGATTTCTGCCGTGAACTCACCACCGATATTATACCGGAGACTTTTTTTGTGTTCGGGTCGTCATATCTTGTTATACCTCTGAAAAGGCACATCTCACGGTTTTTCCCCGATGTAAGTATTGATGATTCAAATTCATAGTCGAACCTGTAAACGCCTTTCTTTATATCCCTGCACAGACTGCTGAAAGTATCAGTATACCGTGAAAGAATATATCCGGACTGCACAGCCTCTTTCTGCCACTCGTCTATATTCCTGTCGGCTATGACTATCTCACGGTAGCAGTCAAACATATATATACGTATATTCTTTGTCTGAAAACTGTACTCAAAGGCGAGGTCGCTTGTTAGGCTGAGTATATGGCGGTATTCAAGAACTGTACGCTCATGTGAGTATGCAAGGTTTTCAAGTGAGAATACATCGCTGAATACTATACTGAAAAGCCTTTCCGGAGTATCTGCCGTCATTCTCACAGAAGCCAAAGTCCACCGGAGACTGCCGTTTATGCCTTTCATGCGGATAACTGTCTTTGTCGGCACTCCCTCTGAGGCGGTAGTCAGACATTCTTCAATTCTGCTGAAATCATTTTCGTCTATTGTACGCTTTATAGAGTATACAACGTCATTGCCGAAGTATCTGAAAAAAGTCTCGTCAGCCCTCTGTGTGTGAAAGCTCCCGTCTATTATCACATTGCCGAGACTGTACATTTCTTCATTTATAAAGCCCTCGTTCATTTCTGTTCTTCTCCGCTGTCGTTATTTTCTTCTTCCGGTATTATTAAGGCACTCTGTATACGCTCACGCCTTTCGAGTATCTCAAAGATGAGCTTGTAAGCTGTAGCACACAGCGGTACACCCAGAAGCATACCGAGTATACCGAAAAGTCCGCCTCCCACTGTAACAGCGGCGATAACCCATATACCCGGCAGACCCACAGAAGAACCAACTACCTTAGGATAGATAAGATTTCCCTCTATCTGCTGTAAAATAACAAGGAAGATTATAAATATAAGTGCCTGCATAGGATTAACTGTGAAGATGATAAAAGCACATATCACAGCACCTATCAGTCCGCCCACAATGGGTATCAGAGCGGTTACGCCTACTATAGTTCCTGCCATAGCCGTATACGGAAGCTGTAGGATAGTTGCTCCGATAAAGCACATAGAACCGAGTATTATAGCCTCAACAAACTGTCCTACAAAGAAGTTCCGGAAAGTATCATTTGCCATTTCGGCTATGTGGTTCATTCTTTTCTGTACCTTGTCGCCGAGATAAGCCCTCTGGAAACGCACAACGTCCCTGTGCAGTTTATCCTTGCGGAGCAGTAGATACATAGCGAATATAATAGCTATTACTGTATTTGTCACGACTGATACAGTAGAGCCTATTATTGAAATAACCGAACCAAATACATCAGACGCACCACTGCTTACCTTTTCGGTTATGCTCATTATGTCCGGCTCAAAGCTGTTGATAAAGTCCTGTATTTCGGGGTATTCTTTCAGAGCTGTCTCTGCGAATTTTTGTACCTGTGAAAAAAAAGGTGGTATTTCCTTGTATATGAGTTTCACAGCTTTTACGAGTTCGGGATATACTATGTTGATGATAAATGTGATAATAAGCCCTGCACTTGCAAAAGCCAGTCCCACACAGACAGGTCGCCGTGACTTATGGATAAAGCCGGACTGCCTTTTAGGGAAATAATGTCTCTCATAGAAAGTCATTATAATATTGAAGATATAGGCTATTATACAGCCTGTCAGCAGAGGTACTAAGGCAGTGAATGCCGTCTTGAAAAGCCCCGATATTACTGAAAAGTTCTTTACTGCAATGCATACTGCCAGTGCCAGCAGTGCAATAATGCCATATCTTTTCATTTCTTTTTTCTTCATGAAAAAATCCTCCTGTAAATTAATTATATTTTAATTATAGTATATATCTGTGATAATGTCATGTTTTTAATTGTTAATTTTTAGTAAATAAATAAAGTCTTTGAATCCTTGACCGTCTGCCGACAATATGCTATAATTATAAAAAATATAAATTATAACAAGGAGTGGTTTTATGATAATAACTGTTACTCTTAACCCCGCCGTTGACTGTGCTATGGGCGTTGAAGATTACCATGAAAATGCCGTGAACCGTGCGGACTATCAGCACCTTACTGCTGGCGGTAAGGGCATAAATATATCCATAATTCTCAATCGTCTGGGCGTGCAGACAAAGGCTTTAGGTTTCTGTGGCGGTGAAACAGGCAGGCTTCTTTGCAGTCTGCTTGACAGTATGGAATGTCCGCACAGCATGACCTTTCTTGAAAATCAGCTTACACGCATAAATGTAAAACTCAAATGCGGAAACGTCGAGACGGAAATAAACGGCAAGGGTGCTGAGATAGCTCCGGATATTCTTGACGGCTTTATAGACAGCCTTGAAAATACTCTTAAGTCCAGCGATACTCTCGTGCTTGCCGGAAGTATTCCCACGTCCGTACCGCCGGATATTTACGCACAAATCATGAAAAGGCTCTCCGGTAAAGGCATACGCATATGTGCCGATTCTTCGGGCAAACCTCTGATTGCCCTACTGCCCTACAGACCTTTTCTTGTAAAGCCTAATAACTTTGAACTCGGTGAGATTCTCGGCAGAAATATTTCCACTCCCGACGAAGCTTTGGCAGGTGCGTATGAACTTCAGAAAATGGGTGCTGTAAATATACTTGTATCTCTCGCTGAAAAAGGTGCTGTTCTTCTCACGGAAAACGCTGGAGAATACAGGATTTCCGCACCGTCGGGCACTGTAAGAAATTCCGTCGGGGCTGGCGATTCTATGCTTGCCGGATTCCTTGCCGGACTTGAAATGACAGGTGACTATCACTATGCACTCATACTCGGTACTGCCTCCGGAAGTGCCACTGCTTTTTCCGGAGGTCTTGCTGAAAAGCATGAAATAGCACGGCTTTTTGAAAAAATATCCTCTTGTGCAGATTCTCTTTTATAAACAAATATTATGCGATTTTTTTGTATAATACTTACAAACTTTTCTGAATAAGTATACAAATTATGAACTCGCAAAAGCCGATTGTCCCGATAATGCGACGTTTTCAAAAAATAGTTAATTATAAATTTTATTCATATGTCTTTATTTTTGTTAACCACGGTTAACACAATCGTTGACATTTTACGGCGGTTGTGTTAATATAAGTTTGGACAAATTTTTCTTAAAAGGAGTTATATAAATGACTATGGAATTTGCTAAAGAATGGGAAGGCTTTACAGCCGGTAAATGGAGCACTGATATTAATGTCAGCGACTTCATCAAGAAAAACTACACACCTTACGACGGCGATGAGAGCTTCCTCGCTGGTCCTACAGAGGCTACAACAAAGCTTTGGGAGCAGGTTATGGACCTCACTAAGCAGGAGCGTGAGGCAGGCGGTGTGCTTGATATGGATACTAAGATTGTTTCCACTATCACTTCACACGACGCTGGCTATCTCAACAAGGACCTCGAAAAAATCGTAGGTGTTCAGACAGATAAGCCTTTCAAGCGTTCACTTCAGCCTTTCGGCGGTATCAGAATGGCTGTGAAAGCCTGTGAAGACAACGGCTATACCGTTGACCCCGAAGTTGTAAAGATTTTCACAGATTACCGTAAAACTCACAATCAGGGCGTTTTTGACGCTTACACTCCCGAAATGCGTATGGCTCGTAAGTCTGCTATCATCACTGGTCTTCCGGACGCTTACGGCAGAGGTCGTATCATCGGCGACTACAGAAGAGTTGCTCTCTATGGTATCGACAGACTTGTTGAAGACAAGAAGCATCAGATTGAAACTTCACTCGTTAGAATGACTTCTAAGAATATCCGTCTCCGTGAAGAACTTGCAGAGCAGGTACGTGCTTTAGGCGAACTCAAGAAACTCGGCGAAATCTACGGCTTTGATATTTCTCAGCCGGCTAAGAATGCACAGGAGGCTGTACAGTGGCTCTACTTCGGCTACCTCGCTGCTGTTAAGGAGCAGAACGGTGCTGCTATGTCTCTCGGTCGTACTTCTACTTTCCTTGATATTTATATTCAGCGTGACCTCGATAACGGCGTTATCACTGAAGAACAGGCACAGGAAATTATCGACCACTTCATTATGAAACTCCGTATTGTTAAGTTCGCAAGAACTCCCGAATACAATTCACTCTTCTCCGGCGACCCCACATGGGTTACTGAATCTATCGGCGGTGTTGATGTTGACGGTCACCACCTCGTTACAAAGAACAGCTTCCGTTATCTCCATACTCTTGAAAATATCGGTACTGCTCCAGAGCCGAATATGACTATTCTCTGGTCTCAGAAACTCCCGAGAAAGTTCAAGGAATACTGTGCTAAGATGTCTATCAAGACTTCTTCAATCCAGTACGAAAACGACGACATGATGAGAACTATCCACGGCGACGACTATGCTATCGCTTGCTGTGTATCTTCAATGAGAGTGGGCAAGGAAATGCAGTTCTTCGGAGCAAGAGCTAACCTCGCTAAGTGTCTCCTTTACGCTATAAACGGCGGTGTTGACGAAAGACTTAAAGTACAGGTTGGTCCTAAGTACAGAGCGGTTGAGGGCGATTATCTCGACTATGATGATGTTTGGGATAAGTACAAGAACATGATGGAATGGCTCGCAGGTCTTTACGTTAATACTCTTAACGTTATCCACTATATGCACGACAAGTACAGCTATGAGAGAATCCAGATGGCTCTCCACGACAGAGATGTAAAGCGTTATTTCGCTACTGGTATTGCCGGACTTTCTGTTGTTGCCGACTCACTTTCAGCTATCAAGTATGCTAAGGTTAAGTGCATTCGTGACGAAGACGGCGTTGTTACTGATTACGAAGTTGAGGGAGATTTCCCGAAATACGGCAACAACGACGACAGAGTTGACGATATCGCTGTTATGGTTGTTCGTACATTCATGGATATGATTAGAAAGCACCATACATACCGTGACGGCGTGCCTACAATGTCTATCCTTACTATTACATCTAACGTTGTTTACGGTAAGAAGACAGGTAACACTCCCGACGGTCGTAAGGCTGGTATCCCGCTTGCTCCTGGTGCAAACCCGATGCACGGCAGAGATACTCACGGTGCAGCAGCTTCACTTTCTTCTGTTGCTAAACTTCCTTTCAAGCACGCTCAGGACGGTATCTCTAATACATTCTCTATTATCCCTGGCGCTCTCGGCAAGGATATGGAAGTTTTCGCCGGAGACCTCGACCTCGACGCTATCAAGGGTGAATAATTGTGATTACTCCAGATATGCTTGGTCAGACCGATAACCCCCAAGAACTCGCCGACCTTATCGACAAGCTCATGGCAGAGGGCAGTGGTCATGTTAATATCTCGTCTAATGAAAGCGACGGAGGTCTTAAAGTCGATACTGTAAACAGCACCGACTGTGGCACTAAAGGTGCTTGTATGCAACCCACCGAGCTTGACCCCGATGACGAAGATTAATTGCTATTGACGGGAAGCAGTCACCACTGTTTCCCCTCTATATAAATCTTTTAAGGAGGACTATTAAAATGGAAAACAATGCAACACAGGTTAACAACCTTATCGAACTCCTCGACGGTTACGTTGAAAAAGGCGGTCACCACCTCAATGTAAACGTATTTACAAGAGAAACACTTCTTGACGCTCAGGCACACCCCGAAAAGTACCCTCAGCTTACTGTAAGAGTTTCCGGTTATGCCGTAAACTTCGTTAAGCTTACTAAGGAACAGCAGGACGATGTTATTTCAAGAACATTCCACGCTTCTCTTTAATTAAATCAAAAGTCCGGAGTAACCTCCGGACTTTTTTTATTACAGCATTTTTGCCCTTAATTCTTCGGGACTAAGTTTTGAAAGATAAGCCGGTGCAATGTCAAAAGCTGTTTTACAGCCTGTCGCACCCTCTGCTCTGAGACGGCTCAAAGCCCTTGCATAGCAAATCAGCACACTTGCGGTAAACTCCGGATTTGATTCAAGTTTAAGTGAATACTCAATCATCTGGTGGGTGTTTTCGCCGGTAATACCGCTCCTCATTACAAAACCGCCGTGTGGCATCTTATTGTGGACGGCATTAAACTCATCTTCGGAAATAAAATTAACGGTTGTGTCGTATTCGTCAAAATAGTTTTTCATGCCCTTGATTTCGGCTTCAATCTTAGCGAGGTCTGCACCGTCTTCTGCCACAACCCAGCACTCACGGGTGTGTTTCTGACGTGTGGTCAGTTCTGGCATACTTCCGGAGCGGACAGCCTCCATAGCCTCATCAACAGGCACGGTATACTGAATGCCCTTTTTTACGCCCTCAACACGTCTGATAGCGTCGGAATGTCCTTGACTTACGCCCTTTCCCCAGAAAGTATATGTCTTGCCGTCCGGAAGAATCGACTCAGCATAGAGCCTGTTGAGAGAGAAAAGACCGGGGTCCCAGCCGAGAGAGATGAGAGCGAGATGTCCGTTTTCCTTAGCGGACTTATCGACGTTTGCGAAATGTTCGGGGATTCTTGCATGGGTGTCAAAGCTGTCGATAACATTGAAAAGTTTAGCGAGTGCGGGGGTCTGTTCCGGCAAATCGGTAGCACTTCCTCCGCAGATAATCATAACGTCAACGTCATTCTGATATTTTTCAGCGTCGTTCAGACTGTAGACAGCACAGCCGGAAAGAGTTTTTACTGTGGCAGGGTCACGGCGTGTGAAAACCCCTACAAGTTCCATATCGTCATTCTGCTTTACAGCCAGCTCAACGCCTCTGCCGAGATTGCCGTAACCAGCTATGCCTATTCTTATTTTGTTCATTTTTTTACCTCCTGTAAAAATTTTACAATGATATTATACCATAAAAATCCCTTATTGTAAAGAAAAAGCGGACAAATTAATGTCCGCTTAATTTTTATTTTCTTTCGGTTTTGTGGAGAGTGATATTTATTTGGTCGATAAGTTTAGTGATTTCGGCGATTGAGTTGTTTATTATATTAGTGCTTGCGTTGGTAACATTTACGTTATCGTCAAGCATACTGAAAGCCTTAATGGTGGTCTGAAGTATAGTAACCATTTGCTGAACACTGTTAGCGTCCATGCTCTCGTTAGCGTTGCAGAACATTACTATATTATTGAGGAGACTATTAACCTGTCCGGCTCTCTGACTTGTCTTTGAAGTAGATTCGCCGATAGCGTTCATACTTTCGATAATCTGCTTAATGTCACGTTTCAGTCTGTCGGAGAGAGCGAGACATTCGTTGGTAATTTCGGCGAGCCTTTCGTGCTGTTCAGCGAGTTCACTGTGACGTGCGAGAAGTACAGACTTAGCGTGTACTATGCAGTTTTCGGGAGTATTCAGACCACGGCATATAGCTATAGCCATTTCACGACATGAACGGTAACCACAGGCGTGGCAGTTGTAATTACGGTCTGCCTCAGTGTGCTTGCCCATCATTTCGTATACTGCGTCAAGCTGTTTTCCGGTAGGAATAGGCGAGGGGTTCATAGGGGTGTAGTTTCTCATGAAGTCGGCAATATCGAGCATTTCATCAAAACGCTTAAAGAGCTTATCCTCACCGAAACGGAAAGGACCTGTTGTTTTACGTCTTTTCTTGGCTTCCTTTTCTACTTCACGCATGGTAGCCATAACGTCAAAAACCGTCTGAGATGTACCCGATGCAGGACCGACATTACAGCCGAACTCACATGAAAGAACGTCGAAAACTTCTGGGTGTTTATATTCGGGCATATTTGCGTACATATCAAGCTCCGGATATACTTTGTGAACGCCCTCAGAGGTAGTTATATTTATATCGGGATTGTGTAGCCAAAGGTTATCACGCAGTCCGCCTGGACGTGGATAGACTGCACCCACCTGTCCCTGCTGGTCGTCGAAAGGATATTCAAAGTCATTGGCAGAATTTGATGCAATTTTTATATCGTTTCTTTCAAAGTATTCGTTGAGTTTATTAAAGGTTATATTGTAGTCAACAAGACCTGTTTCGTTAAATTCGGTTTTTTTAGCGATACATGGCGAAAGAACAGCTATGGGATAATTCTGTCTCATGTATTTTTTTATGTAAGTCGCACCGCAGGAAATAGGACTGTGAATGGGCGAGAGATTACGGAGAAGACGTGGCTGATATATTTCTATGTATTTTACTATGGCGGCACACGGCTGAGTAATTATATTGCCGACCTTTCCGGCTTCTATAGCACGCAGATGAGCCCATGTGCATATATCAGCACCAAGTGAAACGTCATATATTATACAGCCTTTTTTTCTGAACCAGTCAAGAATACCTTTCCACTGAGTAGGAAATACTGTTTTTATGGCAGGAGCGACAAGGATAATCATTTTTTCTTTGGAGAGCCTTGAAATGCAAGCCTCTGTATCGTCGAGATAATCTCTTGCACCGTGATTGCAGGTTCTTACGCACTCACCGCAGGTTATGCACCTGTCGGGGTTAACGGTAGTCACAAAGCGACCGTCGTCGAGTATTTTGGTTATATTAGCTTCTGGAGCGGGACAGTTTCTTACACAGGCGTTACAGCCCACGCATTTTTCGGGTTTTACAATAATTATTTCGTTCATTTGTATATAAACTCCTTTTTAATCATTCATCGAGAGCGTTAGCCTGAGCCATAAGAGAGGCGAGGTCAATACTGCCGGAATCTGCCTTTTTAGGTGGAGTTTCTTCAAGAGCCTCTGCCTGTTTTGCGAGTTCAGCAAGGTTCATGCTACCGGATTCTGCTTTTTTAGGTGTGGAATCAATAGCACTGGCTTGTGCCATTATTTCGTCAAGATTCGGTTTTTTTCTGCCCATAAATTCTTCCGTCTGCCTGTTGAGAGCGTCGAGATTAACACCGCCCCTGCTTGCCGGAGTACTGCGGACAAGTCCCGACAAATCAAAATCGTCGTCGTCATCATCGCCGAGAATATCGACCTCTTCGAGTTCATCAAAATCTGGTACATCGTCGTAATTTTCATACTCATAGTTGCTGAAATTATTTTCGGATTCTGGAGTACTGCTGTAAGAGTAGTCAGTTTTTTCATGTACGGGTTTTTCGGGGAGTTCCGGCTGAACGCTTTCTATATTGCGGAAAACAGGAATACCATTTCTGATTATTGTGTTGTGAGTTTCGGCGAGCATACTTTCCGACCTGTCAAGGATATTTCCGCCGTAATTTTTAAGTTCTTCAAAAGCCTCTCTGAAAAGCGAGATTTTTTCTTTCAGTTCGTTTACGTCTTCCAGTAAAACGGCTTTTATGTTGTTATCCACCGCTTCAATCTGCTGACTGTCTACTTCTGCTGTCATTTCGGCGGCATATACTTCTGCCTCATAGACAATATCAGAGGCTTTATTGTTTGCCTCTGCCACGATATTTTCAGCGAGTTTTTTAGAGTTTGTGTCAAGTTCTTCAGCTTTTTTCTTAGCTTTTTCTATTATTTCCTCAGCCGACTTTTTAGCTGCGGCAAAAACAGACCCGAATACAGCGGAGTCATCTTTTTCGGACATAGCCGAGAGTTTAATATCAGCGTCTGCGAGATTCTGTTCAAGTTCAGCCACCGAGTATTTTAGGTTGTTGATTTCGTTTTCTCTTTCTTGATTTTCTGCTGTCAGAGCTTCAACTTTGTCGGAAAGAGATTTATTTTTTGCCAAAGATTCAGCGAGTTTGTCACGTTCTTCAGCGAGAGTTTCGCTGTATACTTTTTCCTGTTCAGAGCCGTTTCTGTATTTTTCAAGGGCAGACTTTGCCGTTGTCAGTTCGCTTTCAAGCACGGCTATTCGGGAATACAGCGATTCAATGCGTTTATCAACATCATTCTTGTCATATCCGCCGAAAGTTACCGTTTTTAAAAATCTGGTTTCATTCATTGAAAAAACCCCTCCTGTGTTCTTTTCATAAAGGAAAAGAATTTCAAACGGGTGTAAAAAATTAATAACCCGTATATATATTAAATATATTTTACACTATTTTTTACAGAATGTCAACAGATATTTTCAAATCAGAGCTTATTTTATAATAAGTGTACAAAAAGACAGGAGGATATTCTACAATACGGTCATATTATATCATAAAAATCAAAGTCATAGGGGTCTGTATAGTAATGTGAACAAATTATTTCAAAGTCCCACGAATCAAAAGATATACTGCCGTCGAGTAGTTTTCTGTCGTCAATAATATGTATATCTTCGGGAGCGTACTGTTTAAGTATTTCCTCGTCACATGAACATCTCCGGCTGAAATCATCAGTAAATATGCCGTTTTCTTCGAGAAGTCTGTGTACATTGTCGGGGCAGTTTTTCATAAGGAGAGCCACCGGAAAATACCTTGAAAGAAGACCGAAATATTCCGTAAGTACCTCGCCGTCCGTCCAGCCTATATAGTACCAGTAGCGGTGACTGTCATGGTCAGCCATGCACCATATATCTGGCAGACTTTCAAGTTTACGCTGTATATCTTTAAAGTGGTAGTTTTCAGCATTGAGAATGCCATTTCTGAAAGTCTCTGTCACATCTTTAATCATAGTTTTTAATCATCTCCTTTACTTCGGGGTTATCGTACAGACCCAAATCAAAAAGCCTGTTTATCTGACTGTTGGTTATTTTGCCGTTCATGGAGTAAACATACTGTCCGTGTTCACGTTCAGTGCCGTCCCACGAGTCGATAATCTTTAACCAGCCGGCTTTGCCTAAAGTACGCTCCGGCAGAGTAGCATTAGGGAAAAACTTTTCAGCTATCATCTTTGCACACTTTGAATGACCTGTATAGTCGCAAGAATATGTATCGCCTTCGGGTGAAATCCAGCCCAGTTTAAAATTATCGTGATTCTTAAAAAACATTTTTTCCAGTGCAAGCGGACGGTCTTTGTCTGTTTCGATAATTTCAGAGAAGTTATAGTCATCTGGATTAAAGCAGAAAAAACCGCCTTTATCGTCGGCGACTATGGGTAGCTTGTCTTCAGTTACTATATTTTCAAGAAAAGTCCCCAAAAGCTGTTGCATACTGTCAAAATACTGATAATAGTAGTAGCCTGTTTTAGATTTGTATACTGCAAATTTTTTCATAGAAAAACATCTCCGTTCAATCATATTATACAGAATTATATCACATTATGTACAGATTTTCAAGTATAAATGCTGTACGAATTGTTGCATAAATGTAAATTATATGTTATAATTATGCAGAGCCGGAGGTGATTTTTTTATGAATGAAAATACAGAAAAAATTGTAGCAGAAAGTCTTTTTATACCACGTGAAGAAAATTTCAGACACGCATCTTTTGACAGGGAGATAGCATTCTATGAGAGCATATGCTCCGGAAATATGGAGCTTGTGCGTGTATTCATGAAACCCCTCTGCTGTGAGGGTTGCGGAGTACTCAGTGAAGACCCACTGCGTAATTTAAAATACCACATGGTAGTGCTTTCTGCGATGATAGCAAGATATTGTATCAGAGGCGGAATGTCTCCGGAAGAATCATACGGCATGAGTGACTTTTACATAATGAAAACCGACAAATGCACCACAGAATCAGAAGTGCGGGCAGTCCATGCCGAGATGATAGAGGGATATACTAATAAAATGCGTCGCATAAAGCTTAACGGAGTTTTTTCAAAGCAGATAGTGCGTGCTGTTGACTATATAATATGCCATATACACAGCCGTATACTGCTGAATGACGTTGCGGAACATCTTAAAATAAGTCCGGCGTATCTGTCAAGGCTTTTCAGACAGGAGACAGGCGAGACTTTCAGCGAGTATGTCAACAGAATGAAAATAGAAGAAGCCTCGTCTCTGCTTTTGTATACCGAATGCACAGACATTGAAATAAGTAATATGCTCAGCTACAGCTCACAGAGTTATTTTATAAAGGTTTTCCGGAAGTATACTGGTTTAACGCCGAAACATTACAAAAGGCAGTACAGAATATTTTGATGTCAAGATTTTACTATTTTTGTCATGAAAATTATATACTTCCGTGCTGAAATAAGCTATAATAAAAGTGTTTTTAATGAACGTATCAATCAATACGAGAGGAGTTTATATTACAATGAAAAAAAATCTTATTAAACACTGTACAGCCGTGCTTGCGGTGTGCAGTGTCATGGCTACAGCAATGCCTTACGTTGCACCAGTATATGCAGAATCAAACATCATAACCAACTCGACCTTTGAAAGCGGTGTTTCCGGCTGGAGTACATACAAGGAAAGCGGCGGTGCGTGCAGTCTCGGCACAGAGGACGGAAAACTGGCACTCACGGTGAGCAGTGTCGGAAAACTCAATTATTCCGTGCAGGTCTGCTATGATATAATACCGCTTTATCAGAACGGCGTTTACCGTCTTAAATATGACATATCGTCAAGTATAGACAGAGACATAGAGGGCATGATTCAGCAGAACGGCGGAACGTATCAGGCTTATACATGGAAAGGTCTTTCGCTCACCTCAGAGCCTCAGACGGTAGACTATGAGTTTACTATGGAGCAGGAAACCGACATCATGTCTAAAATGGTTTTCAACTGTGGTACACGTGGCGAAGACTTGCCGGAACACACAATATATATTGATAACGTTTCCCTTGAACTCGTTGACGACAGCAACGTTGATTACAGTGCTACACGTCCGTATGAACCCGACATCATGACAAATCAAGTCGGTTACAAGCCGGACAGCCGTAAAACTGCTGTCTTCAGAAATGTCACCGACGAGACGGGTTTTTCTGTAGTAAACGCCGATACAAATGAAACTGTCTACAACGGAAGTCTCGAAAGCAAAGGTCATAATACTACCGCCGACGAAGACAACTGGACAGGTGATTTTTCTTCCGTCACTGAAACAGGTAAGTACCTCATAAAGTGCGGTAATCTTGATGATTCATATACTTTTGAAATCGGTGACAGCGTATATAATAATCTCCTTGACGATACCGTAAGAATGCTGTATCTCCAAAGGTGCGGTGTTGCGGTTGAGGACGAGACTTTCAGCCATAAAGCCTGTCATGATACTCTCGCTACTGTTTACGGCACTGACGAAAAAATAGACGTTTCGGGTGGTTGGCACGACGCTGGCGATTACGGACGGTATGTAGTTCCGGCTGCTAAGGCTGTTGCAGACCTGCTGTATGCGTACGGCGAAAATCCCGAACTCTACAGCGACAATATAGGCATTCCAGAAAGTGACAACGGCGTACCAGATATTCTTGACGAGGTGCGTTTTGAGCTTGAATGGATGATGAAAATGCAGAACGAAAACGGCGGTGTACATCATAAGGTTACGTGTGAGAGTTTTCCGGGTTATGTCATGCCCGAATTGGAAACAGCTCCCCTTATCGTGACTGATATTTCAACCACTGCTACCGCTGACTTCTGTGCCTCTATGGCTCTGGCTTATGAGTTCTATAAGGACGTTGACAGCGAATTTGCCGACAAGTGCATGGAATGTGCCGAAAAGGCTTGGGCATTCCTTGAGGAACACCCCGAATTTATTTTTGAGAATCCGGAAGACATTACAACAGGCGATTACGGCGACAAGAATGACGGTGATGAGCGTTACTGGGCAATGGCTCAGATGTACCGTGCTACCGGAGACAGCAAGTATATTGAAAATATTTCAGTTTACACAGGTCTTGACTGGTCAACTGTAGGCGATTACGGAAATATTGCTATTGTCACTATGGACGGCATTGACAAGGAATCAGCGGTCTATACAAAAGCCGAAAAGAATATTATCTCTCAGGCAAATAATTTTGTTACAGCCTCTAATAATAATGCATACGGCGTTTCACGGTCGAGATTCAACTGGGGCAGTAACATGACTATTGCAAACTCCGGCGTTATACTCGGACTTGCTTATAAGATTACAGGAGAAGAAAAATACCTTGACAATGCACGTGGACAGCTTGACTATCTGCTGGGCGTGAATCCTGTAGGCGAGTGCTTTGTTACTGGGTACGGTACAGTTTCGCCGGAGAATCCCCACCACAGACCCTCTATGGCTAAGAATACAGCAATGAAAGGTATGCTTGTTGGCGGTGTAAACTCCAGTCTTGAAGACAGTGCCGCTAAAGCCTACTGCAACGGCTTGCCGTCGGCTAAATGCTATGTTGATAACTCCGAGAGCTATTCCACCAACGAAATCACTATCTACTGGAACTCTCCGCTAACTTATCTTCTTTCACTCACAGAAGAAAATACTTCCGGAAATGATATTCTCTGGGGCGACACCAACTGCGACGACAAAGTAACCCTTGCTGACGCTGTACTCATCATGCAGGCACTCTCAAATCCTAATGATTATAAGATTTCTGAGCAGGGTCAGATAAATGGCGACGTATACAATCACGGCGACGGCATAACTCCTATTGACGCACTCTCAATTCAGAAAGTAGACCTTCAAATTATCAGTCAGTCCGATTTGCCGGAATCCTACATGGAAAAAAAACGATAACAACGGAACTGCAGCAATAAAAGACTATGGCACTCCCATGAACGAAAATGCAACAATGACTGCTGATTTCAGTAAAGGCGGTTCTTCTCTTTTCTATGCCTCAGACGGCTGGACTAACGGCGGTGTCTTTGACTGCGGTTGGTACAAGGAAAATACTTCATTTGACGACGGTGTGCTTAATCTCACGATTGATGAGGATAAGTCCAGAAAATATAACTACTCCGGTGCTGAATACAGGTCGGCGGACTTTTACGGCTACGGCTACTATGAGACTTCCATGAAACCCATAAAAAACGACGGCGTTGTTTCTTCTTTCTTTACGTATACCGGCGAAACTGACAATAACCCTTGGGACGAGATTGATATTGAATTTCTCGGCAAGGATACCACACAGGTACAGTTTAACTACTATACCGACGGTACAGGCGGTCACGAATATATGTATGACCTCGGCTTTGATGCATCGGAAGGATTCCATACATATGGATTCGACTGGCAGAAAGACCACATAACATGGTACGTTGACGGCAAGGAAGTATATACCGCAACTGAAAATATCCCATCTACTGCCGGAAAAATCATGGTAAACGCATGGAATGGCACAGACGTTGACGAGTGGCTGAATGCCTTTGACGGAAAAACACCCCTTACTGCAAGTTATCAGTGGATAACATACAATAAATAACCCTTTCTAATATAGAAACAAGTCGCCCTGTTATCAGAGTGACTTGTTTTTTGCAGAAAATTTATTTTATTATACTGCCTGTCAGATACACGGCAACAGCACAGACCCACGCTATCACGCACTGCCACACAACCACTATAACAGCCCACTTAGTGCCGAGTTCACGCTTTATTGAGGCTACAGCCGCCACACACGGCGTATACAGCAGTGAGAAGACAAGCAGTGACATTGCCGTTACTGAGGTGAGAGCCGTGCCTATACCGCCGGAAAAGAGTATTTCCAGTGTAGAGACAACGCTTTCTTTAGCCATGAATCCGCTTATCAGAGCGGTTGTTATACGCCAGTCGCCTAGACCTGCCGGTTTGAGTACAGGGGCTATAATTCCGGCAATGACTGCCAGTATGCTGTCTTCTGATTCGGCAACCCTGTTGAAGTGTATATCAAAGCTCTGCAAAAACCACACGGCAACCGTCGCAATAAGTATTACTGAAAAAGCTCTCTGTAAAAAGTCCTTTGCTTTTTCCCATAGTAGCTGTGCTACATTTTTCGGAGCAGGAAGCCTGTAGTTAGGGAGTTCCATAACAAAAGGCACTGCCTCACCTCTGAAAAGCGTACCCTTGTAAAGAAAGGCGATAAGTATTCCCATGACTATGCCGAAAAGATACAATGCAATCATTATCAGACCGCCGTGCGACTTGAAAAAGGCGTTTACAAAAAATGCGTATATCGGGAGCTTTGCCGTACAACTCATGAAAGGCGTAAGCAGTATTGTCATTTTGCGGTCACGCTCGCTGGGCATGGTACGGGTAGCCATTACCGCCGGAACAGTACACCCGAATCCTATCAGCAATGGAACTATACTTCTGCCGGAAAGACCTATCTTTCTTAAGAGCTTGTCCATAAAAAATGCAACTCTCGCTATGTAACCGCTGTCTTCAAGCATGGAGAGGAAAAAGAAAAGAGTTACGATTATCGGAAGAAAACTCAGCACACTGCCCACTCCGGCAAAAATACCGTCTATTATCAGATTGTGGAGAGTTTCGTTTACGTGCGAGGAAACAAGAATATCATCGACAAGTCCGGTTACAGCGTCAACTCCCTTTTCAAGCAGACCTTGTAGCCATGCACCTATAACATTGAAAGTCAGCCAGAAGACAAGCCCCATTATTGCTATAAATGACGGAATAGCGGTATATTTTCCAGTGAGAATCCTGTCAATTTTCTGACTGCGGATATGTTCTTTGCTCTCATGCGGTTTGCGGACGGACTTCTGACAGACTTTCTGTATATACGAAAATCTCATATCTGCAATTGAAGCACTCCTGTCAAGTCCCCGCTCCTTTTCCATTTGCGTGACTATATGCTCCACCATTTCTAATTCATTCTGGTCGAGTGCAAGCTGAGATATAATAATCTCGTCGTTTTCTGTGACTTTTCCGGCAGAAAAACGCACAGGCAGACCGGCTGTTTTGGCGTGGTCTTCAATGAGGTGGCTTATGCCGTGCAGACATCTGTGAACAGCACCGCCGTTATCGTTTTCACTGCAAAAGTCCTGTCGCTGAGGTTTTTCTTGATAGTGTGCGACGTGTAAGGCGTGTTCAACGAGTTCTTCAACACCCTCGTTTTTAGATGCGGATATAGGCACGACAGGCACGCCTAACATCAGTTCCATTTCGTTTACGTCAATGCTACCGCCGTTTGAGGTTACCTCGTCCATCATGTTGAGTGCCACAACCATAGGTATATCCATTTCAAGCAACTGCATGGTAAGATACAGATTTCTTTCTATGTTGGTAGCGTCAACTATATTTATAATGGCATGGGGTTTGTTTTCGAGTACAAAGTTTCTTGATACTATTTCCTCACGGCTGTACGGCGACATAGAATAAATACCGGGGAGGTCGGTTATTTTGGTATTGGGGTGACCTTTTATAGCACCGTCCTTGCGGTCAACGGTAACGCCGGGGAAGTTTCCGACGTGCTGATTTGAGCCAGTAAGCCTGTTGAAAAGTGTAGTCTTGCCACAGTTCTGATTACCGACGAGTGCGAAAGTCAGTTCAGTGCTGTCCGGCAGAGGTGAACCACTGCCCTTAGGGTGAAATTTACCGCCCTCGCCGAATCCGGGGTGCTGGGAACTTCTGGACTTGTTTTCTTCTGGCGGGGGATTCGTTTTTTTGTCAATGGGACAGACTTCTATTTTTTCAGCGTCGGCAAGCCTAAGAGTAAGCTCATAGCCGTGCAGGCGTATTTCAATGGGGTCGCCCATAGGTGCGTATTTTACGACGGTTACTTCTGTGTCCGGTATAACTCCCATGTCAAGAAAATGCTGTCTCAGAGCACCCTCACCGCCGACGGAAGTTATAACGGCATATCCGCCTATTTTTAAATCTTTAAGTGTCAAATCAATACCACGCTTTCTGTGAAATTTTTCTATATTAAAATATTATATTATTATTAAAAAATTGTCAATAGAGCAGGCAGATATTTTTACAATAGTGCCGAAATTTGTCAAGCAATGCTGGAATTAATTTACATTTTGTAGGAGTATACAAAAATGTACGGTTTGTTTTGTGAGAGTATACAAAGTTTTCGGAAAAATCGTCTTTTTGAGCCTTGAAAATCACTTATATATAAAAAGCAGTGAAAGGTTGTGCGATTATGAAAAAATACAGGATTATGCTTTGTGTGCTTGCGTGTATGTGCGGTATGGCGACGGCGTGCAGTGAAAAAAAGGAGACTCCGGAGATAACGCCTGTGCCGGAAGTAAAAATAATGGGTTATCGTCAAGCTGATATACGGCTTGCGGATAATTTCGAGAGGGTGATAAGCCTTGACACCAGCGTGGGCGATGTGTATATTTTCGGACAGCTTAAAACCGGCGGTTATTCGGGATATACTACCGACGACACTTTCAGAGAGTATGAGAGTTTAAGCTTTATTCCTCAGAAAAATGAAACTGTTATATCGTCTGCCCTGTTGCCTTTCGGAAAGAAAGCCGTACTGACTTACCTCGACGGCACAACCATGATTTACATATACGGCAAGGACGGCGTACAGGAAAATGTCATAGACTGCGGTAAGATACTCGACAGTCCGGAGACAAAGGCAAGTATTCTGCCGTGCGGACGTGAACATTATGTTATCAACATAAATGACAGCCGTCTTGCGTATGCAGATGACAACGGTTACGTATCAGATATTAATATAAAAGACGATATACTGGGTTTTTCACGTGGTGAGGACAATACAGTTAGCTATTTCACCGGAGAGGCAATAAATAATATCTCTTTCATTGACGGCGACAAGATAAACATAAGCTTGAAAAATATCAGCATGGATTCTGTCGCTTACGCCTCTTGCATGAGCGAAAACGGCTATATCGGCGTTTTTGAGGACGGCATTTACAGCGTTTCTGATAAGAAAACAGAAAAGATAACCGATTTCGCTAATATGGATTTCAAGCCCTCTGACGTTACTGATATTATTGAAACTGACAACGGCTATGCAGTAAATGCCAACGGCACGCTTTACTTTATCACGGAAGACGACATCACAGAGCTTTCCGTCCAGAAAAAAATATGGGTCGGCTCAATAGGCAACCACTGGCGTTACTCTCTCATGGAAAAATACACCAGTCAGTACAATGAAACTCATGACTACAATGTGTCTTTCAAGGAGTATGCGGACGGCGACGCTCTCTATGCAAGTGTTATCAGCGGTAACGCCCCCAATATCATACCCCTCGACTATACACCCCTTGACAGTTATGGCAATAACAGCGGACTTTTCGCCGATATGTACACTTTCCTTGACAGCGACCCCGATTTGACACGTGAAGACTTCCTGCCTAATATCCTCTCCGGACTGGAGCGTGACGGAAAACTCTATCAGCTCGGTACTTCTTTCATAGTGCAGACACTTACGACAACTACAGATACAGGAATACCGGAAAACTGGACAGTAGATGACATGATAGAAACATATGAAAATCTCGGCAAAAATGAAACTCTTTTCCCTGCTGGGTACAGATATTTAAGAGAGACATGGTTTACCGTTCTTTTTGACAGCTCAATGTATATCGACTATGACAATGCAATGTGCAGTTTTGATTCTCCGGATTTTGTCAAGTATCTTGAATTTTTCCAGAAAAATCAGATAGGCATGACTATGGCAGAATACAACGAGGCAGGGGAGGAGTTTCCGCCGGTTACGCAGGAGGAAGCCAATAAAAATCAGCTTATAGATTATTACAGTGATATATACAATGCGAGCGGTCTACACAATATGGCAAAAGGCACATACAAGGACAAAATGGCATGGGCTGGTTACGTCGGCAACGGTGAAAAAAGCGGTACTGTCATCAGTATGCCGGAACTTTACGCCATAAGTGCCGTCACGCCCGATTCTGATATTGCATGGGATTTCTTTAAGACTATCTTTTCAGATATAGATACTGGCAATACACATTATATGCGTAATTTTCCGGTTATCGAAAAGGACTTTGATGAGGAACTCGCCGTATATACACGCAATAACGCTTACGTTGACTATGAAACAGGAAAGACTGTCATTGAAAAATGGAAATACAATGACGAGGAAATAGAATGCTTTACTCCCGAAGAATGCGAATACTACAAAGACAAGATACTTTCAGCACGCATAGCAAATTATGACCGTTATATACAGAACACAATATACGATGAAGTGGCAGAATACTTTGATACAGACGGCGACGTGAACAAGACTGCCAAAAGCATACAGAAGAAAGTTTCCGAGTACCTTAGCGAAAACTACACATAAATATAAAGTCCGGAGCATATCCGGACTTTTTGTTTAATTTCTTACTATTATTACCTGACTGGATATTGCATAGCTCTGTGTAAAGTCCACACTTTCTGAGCGTTCCGGAGTGACTGATATTCCGGCTACTCCTATGTCTGATTCATCAAGAGTTATGGAAGTTATTATTGAATTAAAAGCCATGTTCTGAATTTTCAGCTCCATGCCGAGTTCGTCGCATATAGCCATAGCCATATCCACATCAAAGCCTACTATTTTTCCGTCAACTTCTTCTTCATACGGCGGAAAACCTGCACTTGTAGCCATAACGAGAGTACCTGTTCTTTCTATGTCTGATTTCGGCTCATATGATTTTTTATCGGGGTTACTGCCTATCCAGTGCTTTGAGATACTGGCGATAGTGCCGTCACGCTTCAGCTGAGTTATAGCGTCGTCGAGTTGCTGACCTAATTCCGTATCGCCTTTTTTGTAAGCTATGGCGTATTCTTCTTCATTGAAAGGGTCGGGGAGTATTTTGAGGTTTTCGTTATCGCCGACAAGTTCCTGAGCGGTGAGTTCATCAATAATAACAGCATCTACCTTTTTGTTTTCGAGAGCCTCGACGGCATCAGAGCCGTTCTTGTACTTTTCTACTTTTGCACCGGAAATATCATTGGCGAGCGAGTAGCCGGTAGTGCCTATCTGAGTGCCAATAGTTTTTCCGGCGAGGTCTTCCGCACTTGAAATAACCACCTCATCTTCTTTGCTGTTTATTCCGCAGGCGGTTGCACATGACATCATCATGACTATTGCTGAGAGTATGCTCAAGGTTTTTTTCATAAAAAATCCTCCTGTAAAAAATTTTCTTTATGTATTATTTTAACATATTATTTTATAATTGTCAAGTTTTTTTGGCATGATATTATATTGATTAAACTAATGTTATTTTTTTCACAAAGATTTCATAATATTAACGTATATTTAACACTAAACAGTATTAACATTATTTAACCCTGTTAAATAAAAAGGAGGAATGTTTTTGTATGGCTGACCGTGAATACACTATAAGCGTTATGAAAAGACTGCATGAAAAACCGTCCGACGACACTTTAAGAAAATTCAATGATGACAATGCCGGTATAAGCTGTATGCTGAAGTATCTTTCAGATACAGATGAACCAGTATCAGCCGGAGAGATAAGCAGATTTATGCGTGTGAGTACGGCGAGGGTTTCCGTACTGCTAAAAAAAATGCAGGAAAAAAACTTTATTGTCCGTGAAAACTGCTCAGAGGACGCACGCAGGCTTATGATTTCGCTCTCTGATGAGGGCAGGGCTGAATGTCTGAAACGCAGGGAAGAAATGATAGAACTTTTCAGCCGGATTATTGACGAGGTGGGCAGAGAACGCATGGAAGAATTTATTTCTATTTCACACCAGATGAAAAAGGTCGTGGAAAAGGAAATAAAAAAATACAGTGCGGAATGATTTTTCAGAAAGGCGGTTATTTTTCTATGTTCAAAGTTTTTAAAAACTTAAAGGCACGTGATTTGGTTTTTATACTGATATGTGCCGGACTTGTTGTTTTGCAGGTATGGCTTGACCTTACCATGCCGGACTATACCCAGAAGCTGACGGAAGCTGTTTCGGCTGGCTCTATTGATATGAGCAAGGTCTTTGAAAATGGCGGTATGATGTTGCTTTGTGCTGTCGGCAGTATGGTATCTGCCATGATGTGCGGATTCTTTGCCTCGCAGGTGGCGGCGAATTTTGCTAAAACTCTCCGTGAAAAGCTTTTCGGGCATATACTTAAATTCTCCAATGCCGAGATAAATAAGTTTTCCACTCCTAGCCTTATCACCCGAACAACCAACGACGTTGTACAGCTACAGATGTTGATTGCTATGGGTATGCAGATGATAATAAAAGCCCCTGTTACTGCTATATGGGCTATTGCTAAGATTTCAAGCTCCAGTGTGGAGTGGACAACGGCTATATTCATATGCGTACTGGTTATTGTCGTGACAATAATTACTCTTGTGCTTATGGCTTATCCTAAATTCAAGCAGATTCAGAAACTCACTGACAACCTCAACGACGTAACACGTGAGAATATCAGCGGTGTGCGTGTGGTGCGTGCTTTTAATGCTGAGAAGTATCAGGAGAATAAATTTGACAAGGTAAACGACGCTATCACTAAAAACCATCTCTTTACCAGTCGTATAATGGGTCTTATGATGCCGGTAATGATGATGGCTATGAACGGCATGACCCTTGCTATCTACTGGATTGGTGCATACCTCATAAACGATACTGAGATTGCCGGACGTGCTGAGGTTATCGGCAATATGTCGGCGTTCACACAGTACGCCATGCAGGTTGTGGGAGCGTTCATGATGCTTGTAATGATATTCATTATCATGCCAAGAACTATGGTCTCTGCAAAGCGTATAAACGAAGTACTCGAAACAGAACCTACTATAAATTATAAATCAGAAGAAGTGAAGACTTCCGGTCATGGCAGAATAGAGTTTAAAAACGTATCCTTTGCCTATTCAGATTCGGGAAGTCCGTGCCTTAAAAACCTCAGCTTTGAGATAGAAGAGGGCGAGACTTTCGCTATAATAGGTGCTACCGGTACTGGCAAGTCTACCCTTGTCAACCTCATTCCGAGATATTACGACGTGACAGACGGCGAAATCCTCATTGACGGAGTAAACATAAAGAAATACCCCGAAGAACAGCTTGAAAGGATTGTTTCGGTAGCACCTCAGAAAGCTACACTGTTTTCCGGCGATATAAAGTCAAATATTACTTACGGCTGTAAGGGGGAAGTTTCCGACAGCGACGAGAGAATAGCAAAGGCACTGGAAGTTTCAAAATCTGACTTTGTAAATAATCTTGCTGACGGCATTCACTCAAAGGTAGCACAGGGTGGTACTAACTACTCCGGCGGTCAGAAACAGAGACTCTCCATAGCCCGTGCAGTATTCAAAAACTCCGAAATCATGATTTTTGACGATACTTTTTCAGCCCTCGACTATAAGACCGATATGCTCGTAAGAAAATCTATCCGTGAGGAACTCTCCGGCACTACTGTTATTATAGTAGCACAGCGTATAGGCACTATAAGAAACGCTGACAAGATTCTTGTACTCCATGACGGCGAAATAGCAGGTATCGGCAAGCATGAGGATTTATTACAGAACTGCTCTATATACAAGGAAATAGCACTGTCGCAGTTATCCGAAGAAGAATTATCAGGAAAGGAGAGTGCATAATATGCCCCCTATGAGACCAATGCAACAGATGAATCCGAACGAAAAGGCGGATTTTGGAGCAATAAAAAAAATACTCGCCTACTGTAAGCAGTATCTTCCGGCGGTAGTGGTTGCACTGATATTTGCTGTAGGCGGTGCTTTGACTACTATTGTAGGTCCGGAAAAAATAAGCGACCTCATGAACGAGATAACCTCCGGCATAATGACAGGCGTAAACATGGACAACATAAAGAAAATATGCTTTACTCTTGTTGCCATATATGCCGGCGGTGCAGTGCTGAACTACAGCCAGCAGTTTATTACGGCTACTATCACACAGAAGACATCTAAGCGTCTCCGCACTGATATTGACGAAAAAATAAACCGTCTTCCTCTCAGCTACTTTGATACTACCACAAAGGGCGATATACTCTCACGTGTAACCAACGACGTTGACGTTATAAGCCAGACCCTTTCATCAAGCTCCGCAAACCTTATCAGCTCGCTTGCACTTTTTGTGGGCGTAATATATAAGATGTTTGATACAAACTGGATTCTTGCACTTGTAACAATAGTGTCTTCACTGCTTGGCTTTGTCTTCATGTCGCTTATCCTTAAAAAGTCCCAGAGGTACTTCAACCGCAAGCAGACAGACTTAGGCATTATGAACGGTCAGATTGAAGAAATCTATACCAACCACAATATAGTACACGCCTTTGGAGCAAAGGCAGAGGAAAAGGCAAAGTTTGACGAGGTAAACGAAAGACTTTATGATTCAAACTGGAAGTCCCAGTGGTTATCCGGCATGATGCACCCGATAATGCAGTTTGTCGGCAACCTCGCATACGCCATGATATTTATAGTGGGCGTGGCATTTATAGTTAATGACAACACAGCGGTTACACTTGGCACTATTATGGCTTTTGTAATATATGCAAGACTTTTTTCACAGCCACTTACTACATTTGCACAGTCGCTGACATCTATTCAGCAGGCTTCAGCGGCAGCAAAGAGAGTATTTGAAATGCTCGAATCTGAAGAACTGTCCGACGAATCAGCAAAGACCGGAACTATAGAAAAAGTAGCCGGAAATGTAGAGTTTAAAAATGTAAAGTTCGGCTATACTCCGGAAAAAACTATCATACATGACTTCTCGGCAAGCTTGAAAGCCGGTCAGAAAGTCGCCATTGTAGGACCTACCGGAGCAGGTAAAACCACTATGGTTAATCTGCTTATGCGTTTCTATGAGATAGACGGCGGTGATATTCTCATTGACGGAGTATCTACCAAAACTATGAAACGTGAGCAGGTACATGACTTGTTTGATATGATATTGCAGGAGACTTGGCTATTTGACGGTACAATACGTGAAAACCTCGTATACAGCAAAGAGGGCGTGACAGACAGTCAGCTTGATAAGGCGTGCGAGGCGGTAGGTCTTAAACACTTCATCTCAACGCTTCCGCAGGGATATGACACCCGTCTGAATGAGGCTCTTAATCTCTCCGACGGTCAGAAACAACAGCTTACCATTGCAAGAGCCATGATTAAAGACGCTCCTATGCTTATTCTCGATGAGGCTACTTCTTCTATTGATACAAGAACAGAACTTGTCATACAGCAGGCTATGGATAAGCTCACGGTCGGCAGGACTTCCTTTGTAATAGCCCACAGACTTTCCACCATAAAGAATGCTGACATTATTCTTGTTATGAAAGACGGCGACATCATAGAGCAGGGCAGTCACGAAAAACTTATTGCAGACGGCGGTTTCTATTCAGAGCTGTACAACAGCCAGTTTGTAGTAGCATAAATATAAAATCCCTCGGCGGAGCAGGTCGGGGGATTTCCTTTAATGTATAATTTATAATGCTGAATTGATAATTAAAATAATTATGTATTTTTCTTAATTATTTTTCATGCAAGTATAGAAAATTATCCTTGAACTTTTTAGGTATTTGCCAAAGAAATTCAGATATATTCACCCCATGTGATATTTACTTACTGTAGTGTTTAGTCATCTCCTGTACTAATAATTCATAATTCTGCATTCTTAATTCTGAATTGATTTCTTGCCGGTGCTCCTTTTATGTGGTGAGTTGATATAAACCCACCACACTTTTTATTTATCCGATACTTAAATCAAGTGAATTTCCTTGATTGATTATAAATTTCGGAGCGGTATAATCAGCAAAGCCGTCCCATAACCTTACGGAAACGGAAACGGCTTTGCTGATTCTTTTAATTTTCTGTTTATATTATAGCCCATGAAGTGAAGAAAAGCAAGCCCTCTTACTGTCGGATAATGTCATATTATGCGAAAAAACAGCAGACCGTCTGGTATCTTGCTGAAACAGGACGGTTTTTATAGCTGTGCAGGGATTTATAAATATTTCGGTTGTCCGATAACAGAATTATATCACGGCATACATTAATAAACAAGATAATGATTTATTATAAGTTGTCGCATCGCATGATAATCTTTCAGAGGGACATAAACAGCAAAGCCGTCCCATAACCTCACGGAAACGGAACGGCTTTGCTGATTCTTTTAATTTTCTGTTTATATTATAGCCCATGAAATGCAGAAAAGCAAGTCCTCTGACTGTCGGATAATGTCATATTATGAATGATTTAAACGATAATCCTTTCAAGCTGATATTCAAGGAAATTTTCAGCGGACTTTCTGACATCTTCCGGCAGAGAAGTATTTTTCATAATATCGTCAAGAATGTCAATATATTGCGGAAGTTCAGACGGAGACTTTGCATTGCAGAGCCTGTTGAACATAAAAAGCGTGTGTTCGGTGGGACATCTTGTTACTGATTCTTTCAGAAGTCTTTCATATACAGCAGTATCGCATGATTCCATGAAATGCACAAGTCCGCCGGGACAGCCCCAGTCAGCGAGAGGGTTATCTTCCATGAGTGCGAGAATGTCCGGAATGTACTTTTCACTGTCCGGAGACTTTTCAAGTATTTCTGCTGTCTGATTCTGTATATATTCGAGGTCGTCGGATTCGATGTATTTTTCAAGGCTTTTGATTATGTTCATTTTCACGCTCCGTTTTCTGCTGTTTCACGCATATGATGACCGCCGTTATAATCATAGGTATCATACTGATTATTCCGATATATACTGGACCTAAAATCATCATGTCTGAGTGTTCCGGCTTTATAAGATATGCGAATATCGTGAATGCATTTGTTGCACCGTGTATGAGAGACGGCAACCATATAGTATTTGTCTTGTCATATAAATAATCATACAGAATACCCATTACGATACAAAAGACACAGAATACAACAGGTCCGAGTACGGGCGAACCGATATAGTCTTTGCTGTACTCATAGCCTGCAAGGATTATAACCGGAAAATGCCACGCACCCCATAATGCACCGCCAACTATACGTCCCATATTTACGCCGAGTTTTTCCTTTAAATAAGGGACATTGCCCCTCTCCAGCCGACTTCCTCGCCCAGTGCCGCAAGCATATTTATAAAAGGCACGTATGTAACCGCCATAACAACAGTAAGTACAACGTACATTTGCATTGTTATTCCCATTGATTCAAACTGTTCCAGAGCACCGGCTTCTTCCAGCATATTATGCAGGGTAATAAATTCAGAATCGAATGTGTCCGGAAAAATCACAAAGAACAGAACACCGCCTATAATACTCAGCAGTGCCGGAATCCACAGTGCAAAGAATATGTACTTTATTTTGCCTTTGAGGTGCGGAATCCACCCCATGCCCTTTAAGGACTTCCGTGCTATCAGTACAGCCAAGAAAGGCATATACATGGCTACTGTTACAAGTACAGTGAATAATGTTTCTCCTACACTTGATACCATGCTTGCCACAACCTGCAAAATCCATGCAAGTCCGAAAGCCAATATCATATATACCGTAAACTGTTTTTTGTTCATTTCAAATTTATTCATTATTAATCTCCTGTTTTGGAATTTTAAGATAATTTATAATATCCTTGTTTATAATTCGGGTATGTTTTCCCATGAGTTCCGATGCACGTGAGTATGTGACGTAATCGTCCCATAGGTATTCAAGCAGAGTTACTTGTAAGAGGTTCTGAGTTTCTGTGTCGCCGTGTTCTGCCAAGTCCTCATACATACGGAAAACTCTTTCAAGCATAGGATTTGTTTTATAGTCTTTCTGTCTGAGAAGTCCGGAGACAAGCGGATTCAGAACATTGCCGAAAAGGCAGTGCGGAAGATTTTCGCCGAGCCAGTTGTTTTCAGAAATAATCTTTTCGCTTATTTCGGGAAAAAGTCCGCACAGAAATGCACAGTCCAGAGAGTTATAGTTTATAGTCATCAATGTTCATTACCGGAATATCAGCGACAGGCGTTGACTGGTCGGGGTCGCCGTCGAAAGTACCGCCGAATGCTCCGAAGTCCATATTGAAATCATCTGTTTTTTTGCGGACTGGTGCAGGTGCAACCATTTTCGGCGTTGGGGTCGGGGTAGGTTCTTCAATGAACTTGGACGGGTCAGGCTTTTCCGGTTCGGGCGGACGTGGGGGCGGTACAGGCGGAGCAGGTCGAGCTGGCTTTTCCACAGACGGTACAGGCACAGGAGCAGGGTTATTATTATTCTGGGTATAGTATAGAAACTGTCCCTGTGGTTTTTCGGGGACAGGCGGTACGCTTTTCGGAGCATAGTAGGCACTCTGCGGATAACGCATATGCTGGCTCTGCTGAAACTCCGGCGGAATGGCAGTCGGCGGAAAACCGCTTATATTTGTATAGCCCATTTGTACTGACATACTCTGAGGGCTGATAGTCTGTGAATATACAATCTGATTCGGGTAGCTTCTGACGGGAGGGACTGTATTTTTCGGCTGTGTCATCTCCGGCACAGGCTTTACGGCTTCCGGTTCAGTCTCTGATTCTTCTGCAATTTCCGGTCTGCTTCTGAAGTTCATGTCACGCACGGTCATGCTGTTCTGATAGCGACAGTCTTTTCTGTTTGCTTTTATAGCGTTTAAATCTCTGAAGTTCATATGTCGTTTCCTCCTTTCGATATTAAAATAATTAAAAAATATGACATATTATAATCAGACAACCGTCTCACGTTGTCATGTCAGTCTGCTGTATAGTGATATAAAGAGACGGAAGACTTTGAATCGTCTGCAATGCCGGATATTGACAAGCCACCGTCTCTTAATGATATTACTGGTATAAGTGGGGAATTAATATTAAAGTCTCGGGTCTACCGGTTCGCTCTCAAAAGCCAGTACGCCGAATGCACATTCATGTACCTTATAGAGAGGTTCATTCCGTACAAAGCGTTTCAGCGATTCCATGCCCAGTGAAAATTCTTTCAGTGCAAGGGTGCGTTTTCTTGAAAGAGAACGTTTTTTCAGTCTTTTCAGATTTGACGGTTCGAGGTATTCAGCACCATAAATAATCCTAAGATACTCACGACCACGGCATTTCACAGCAGGCTGTAATAGCTTGTTTCCAGATATTGCCGTGTAGTATTCCGGCTTGACTACCATTCCCTCACCGCCGGAAGACGTAAGTTCAGACCACCATTCAACAGCCGTGTGTATATTTTCCTCGTTTTCAGTATCAACGCATATGTACGGCGTTGCCATGAAGATACTGTCCGTGCAGATATATTTTTTAATAGTTTCCATGTGCCATATGTGCTTTTCCTTGTCGAATACTTTACCCTCTACGGCAAGTATATGGAAAGGTGCTATCCAGAAGTCGTCAATGGATTTGACAGTCCAGCAGTATTCACGGTAAGCCGCTATGTACCTGTCAACTGCTTCTTTCTTGAAACGGTATTTTTCAAGCACAGCACTGAGGTCTGTATTCTGTCCGGAAGTAAGTGCAGAGACTTCACGACTTATATTTTCACGTTCACAGGCTTTTTCAAGGAGATTGACGGCATGGCTTAGTGAAGTGCGTCCGGCGTTTCCTACAGGGGCATACTGAGTTTTTATAAGACCTTGAGCCTTTTCAGACCAAGGCATAAGCTCCGTATCGAGACATACCCAGTCAGTAGCGAAATCTTCCCAAAAGTTATTTTCTGTCAGTACATTGTCAAGGCGTGCAAGTAGAGCCTTTTCTGTTTCGGGATTATCAAAGAATCGTCTGCCTGTTCTCGTGTAGATTATTCCTGCTGAACCGTCGTTTATGCCGAATCTTTTCTGAGCTGTCTCCGGAGAATGACAGAGTACTATGACAGACCTTGAACCCATATGCTTTTTTTCACAGACGACGTTTTTTATGCCGTTCTTGTGGTAATATTCAAACGCTTCTATCGGGTGTTCAAGCCAGCCGTCTATTGAACTTGTTTCACATGGCGACATAGTGGGCGGTAGATATATAAGCCAGTGAGGGTCAGCCGAATAGCGTGACATTATTTCAAGGGCAGAGTTTACATTAAATTCATCAATGCTTATCGAGGGTATAAGTTCAGTGGAGATATGCATTCTGCCCTGAAAGTCTCCTATTGTAAGCATATCGCCGATATTTTCACTGCCGTCTGATTCAAGAGGTCTGAGCGGTTCAGAGTACTGCTCGTATGCCTCAACGCTCACAAGCTCCTTTTCCGGATAACGCATAGCCGTGAGTTTACCGCCGAATACACACCCAGTATCAATGCAGTAGGTATTATTTACAGACACAACCTCAGCACAGGGTGTATGACCGTATACGACAGTGGCACGACCTCTGTAGTCAGCAGACCAGTTAAGGCGTACAGGTAAACCAAGTTCGTCAGTTTCACCGGTAGTATCGCCGTAAATGCAGAATTCACGCACACGTCCAGAGCCACGACCCATATATTCCTCTTTTATTCCGGCATGGGAGACGGCAAGTTTTCCGTCATCGAGTACGTAATGGCTTATGAGACCATCAATGAAGTTTTTCAGTTCGGCTTTAAATTCCGGCGGTTCTTTTTCTATTTCCTCTACAGTTCTGTCAAGACCGTGTGTAAGATTTACATTTTTGCCGTTGAGGTATTTCAGCAGTTTCACTTCATGGTTGCCGACCACAGAGAGTGCATTGCCGTTTTTTATCATGCTCATGACAAGTTTAAGCACTCCGGCATTGTTGTAACCTCTGTCACAGAAGTCGCCTAAGAATACAGCCTTTCTGCCGTCGGGGTGAACCGGTATACCGTTTTCGTTTTCCACGTAGCCGAGTTTAGAGAGCAGTTCTTTCAGTTCGCCGTAACAGCCGTGAATATCGCCGATAATATCAAAAGGTCCGTGTTCGTCTTTTTTGTCGTTCCACAGCTTAGTGCGGACTATTTCGGCATTGTCTATTTCTTCCTGTGAGTTGAGGACATACACAAAGCGGAAGCCCTCACGTTTCAGTTTTTTTATGCAACGGCGTAGTTCATTGCAGTGATTTCTGATTACTCTTTCCGGAAACTGTCTGTTTTCACGGGCGTTGTTTCTTTCAAGCAGTGTCTGCTCCGGAATATTCAGTACTATGGCAACGCTGTGTACGTTTTTTTCACGGGCGAGACCGAGAATCTGCTTTCTTGCCGACTGCTGTAGATTTGTTGCATCTATCACAGTGAGTTTCATAAGGTCGAGACGTTTTCCTGCCACATAGAAAAGAACATCAAAAGCCTCGCCGGAAACTTTCTGATTGTTTTCATCATCTGATACCATAGCCCGAAAGAAATCTGAAGACAGTACCTCAGTAGGCTTGAATTTTGTATTTGCAAAGGTAGTTTTTCCGCTTGAACTTGCACCGACCATTGCCACCAGTGCAAACTCCGGTATTTCTATACGCATTATATAAAACAGCTCCAATCTGTTGATTATTCATGATTTATTGAAATTCAGCACACTTGTTTTTTATTCTTTATATATAAAAATTGCATTTTATCCGTCCATGCGTGCGAAAAGGCTTAAAACAGGCAAAAAAGCGTATACGTATGTGTCCGGAATCAATACAGCTTATGCCTGTCAGATTTTTTTAAATACAGCCATTTGTGTGGGCGTGCCGTTTATTCCGTCGTTTTCGCCTATGCCGGAAATCTCAGCAGTATAGCCGAATTTTCCGCATATATATTCAGACCAGTTTTTAAACTCCTCACGTGTCCACTCAAAACGGTGGTCGCCGTGTCTGAGCTGACCCTCCGGAATAAATTCATAGTTGGCGTTGTATTCCTTGTTTGGCGTGGTAAGGATTACTGTTTTAGGGCTTGCAAACTCAAATACATTGCGTTCAAAAGCCGGAAGTCTGAGCGGTTCTATGTGTTCGATAACCTCAATCACACAGGCACAGTCATAGCCGGAAAAGCGTTTGTCCCTGTACGTAAGTGAAGCCTGCATGAGAGTGAGCTTGTTTTTCTGATGTTCGTTCATGGTATCATAGTGGAGACGGTTTTTAGCCTTTTCGAGTTCATGTACAGCAACGTCCACAGCAGTTATCTTTTTTATCTGTTTCTGACCGAGCAGCAGCTTAGTAAGACGGCATTCTCCGCAACCCAAATCTATTACGCTTTCCGCACCGCTTGCAAGGACGGCATTTTTTACAGTTTCCATACGCTGTGC
Source organism: Ruminococcus flavefaciens (assembly GCA_023667045.1). Lineage (GTDB taxonomy): Bacteria > Bacillota > Clostridia > Oscillospirales > Ruminococcaceae > Ruminococcus > Ruminococcus flavefaciens_AC. Next base: position 87,747 of record JAMPAU010000006.1, read on the forward strand.
ATTGAGGGATATTTTCTTTTCGTCCTTTGGTTCTGTTATGTTTTCGGGGTCGTCAGATTCTTCCGGCGGTTCATTTTCAAGCAGACGGTTAATAGTTCTGTGTGCGTAGCTTTTTTTCATGAGGAAGTAGCGGTATATTATTTCTTCTTTTGCGGGGTGCGTGGCAAGCCATTCACTGCCGTGTGCCATGAGCTTGTCTATTTCGCCCTCATCTATGTAGTAGTGTTTCTGCTTATCGAATACCGGAATAAGCACATAGATATGGTTAAGCAAATCAGATAGTTTTACTTTTCCGGATATTTCGAGGTCTATGTACGGACTTTCGCCCCATTCCGTGAATTTTTCGTCGAGTATAGTCTTTGAGACGGTGACAGTATAGCCGAGCGGTTCAAAGACTTTCCGTGCAAATTCTTCTCTGCCGTGTATTGAGTAAATGCGTGCGGTGAGGTCAAGCGGACTGTCAGCGAGTTCCTGCCTTTTGTCGCATTTGCCGTTCATGGCGGTGTTGAATATTCTTGCTATAGCCGTACTTAAAAAAGAGCTGGCTGTGTATGGTCTGTCATTGACGTAATCGAAAAGACCGCCGTCTTTAGAGCCTTGCTTGCCTTTGGCGAGGTCTATGGGGTTGATGTCGAGGAGCAGTGCCATAGTGGTTTTTTCGTCGGAAACTTCCGGATAGAATACGTAAGCCATGCCGGAATTAAGTGAAAACTCCTGTGAGCGATACGGATTCTTATGGAGCAGATACCCTAAATCCTGTGTTCCGTGACCTGTGTAAGTGATTGTTAAAAGCAAATGATTCACTCCTTAAATAAAAATTTTTCTCCTTAGCTCATATAAATTATAACACAACGCCGGAATGTATTCAAGCATAATCAAAAAAATTTTCCGCTAAGGGTTGCAATTTGTCAGTAAAAGTGATAGAATAGTTTCCGGTATAAAAATTTATAATAAGGAAAGTGATTTTTTTATGGACAGAATAACATTTTTCAGAGATTTGGCGATAATAATAGTCTCCGCCAAACTTTTCGGTCTGCTTGCCCAGAAACTGAAAGCTCCGCAGGTGGTCGGAGAGATTATTGCCGGACTTATCATAGGACCAAGCGTTCTGGGACTTATGGGCGGTGCGGACTATGCAGGCTCTGACTATCTCTCTCTGCTCTCGGAAATAGGCGTGGTTCTGCTGATGTTTTCCGCAGGACTTGAAACAAATATGAAAGACCTCTTGAAGACAGGCTGGAAAGCTCTGCTGATAGCTATTGTAGGCGTATTCGTGCCACTTGCCGGCGGTACTGTGCTGTACGGCTGTTTCTATGGATTCGGAGCGGTCGGCAGTGAGGAGTTTTTCAGAGCGGTATTTATTGGCACTATCATGACGGCTACTTCTGTGGGTATAACTGTACAGACCTTGAAAGAACTCGGTCGCATTAAAGAGAGCATAGGCACTCTTATTCTCAGCAGTGCCATTATTGATGACGTAATAGGCATTATCGTGCTTACTTTTGTTATCGGCTTTAAAAACCCCGATTCAAAGCCCTCTGACGTTCTTATAAGTACAGGTCTTTTTATACTCTTTGCATTCGGCATAGGATTCCTCATGTATTATATTTTCAAGCTGATAGACAAGAAATATCAGCACCACCAGAGAATACCTATACTTAGCCTTGCTATGTGTATGTTTATGGCATTTTCGGCTGAAGAATTTTTCGGCATAGCTGATATAACAGGTGCTTACGTTGCCGGACTTATTCTTTGCAGTCTTAAGGATTCCGACTACATAGCACGTAAAGTAGATATAAATTCATATATGCTTTTCGGTCCTGTATTCTTTGCAAGCATAGGTCTGAAGACTGAGTTAAGCGGTTTTACAAAGGAGCTTGTTTTGTTCTCTGTAGGATTCGTGCTTGTGGCACTGCTGACTAAGGTAATCGGCTGCGGACTTGTTGCAAAACTTATGAAGTACAATCTCCGTGACAGCCTAAAGGTAGGCGTTGGCATGATGACACGTGGAGAGGTTGCATTAATAGTGGCACAGAAAGGTCTGTCGGTGGGTATGCTTGATTCAAAGTATTTTGCGTGCGTTATCCTGCTGATAATAGTATCATCAGTGGCAACCCCTATTATCCTTAAACTCCTCTACAGAGCTGACGAAAAGCCAGTGAAAAATCCAGTATAAATTAAATGCAAATCAGTTTTCTGACTAACATCTGAAATTGATTTGCATTTTTTTATTTTTATCTTGATATTTGAAACTTTTAGTGATATAATAAATACATTCTGTAAAATCTGAATTTTTATAAAAAGGAGATACTATTATGTTTAACAAAAATTTATATGATGATTATGATTTGCAGTTATGCGAAGATTTGTCAATTGACATAGAAGCCGGTGAAATACTTACTGAATTTGCAACGGTAGGACGTTTCCAAAAATATAATATGTCAGTTGCCGTAAATCCAGACAACAACCGCAATTTAAAAGATATGGAATACTTTAAGGTATATAACCACATTGACCCCACTAAAGCCTCGAAAATTGCAAGAATAACATTCCGTTCGTGTGAATATGTGATTCATCGCAATAGAGGAAAGAAAGAAAACTGGTTTTTAAACAGACGTGAAAGAAAACAATTGATTGAAATTCTGAAATCATCATCAAAAAAAGACATCGGATATACTGTATGGCAGTCGTTGATTTTAAATTTCAACTATGAAACAGGTCTCGAATATGATGACACAAAAAATAATACATCAAATCACTTAATACATAAAAATTATTTACCAATAGATTTAAAAATACCTAACTATGAAAATTATTTATTTGAAGTAAAATAATTTAAAATTTGCACTCAGATTTACAGGATAACGGCAGATATTTAGTCTGCCGTTTTTTATCTGAAAAATAATAATTATGAATTATAAATTAAATTGTAATCATTTATTCATTGACTTTTCCCCCTGCGTGTGATATACTATAAAAAAACACAACAGGGGTTGACCCTGCCCTTAGTTTTGTTTAGAGACAGGAAGGTGCATTTTCCCCGCATAAGCGGGGCTACCCTGTTGTGTTTTCCCCGTTTATGCGGGGGCTATATTTTTTTAAGGGGGAGTATGTATGTATTATCTGAAAACTTCTTCATCGTTTGATTCGGCACATTTTCTTTCCGGATATGACGGCAAATGCAGTAATCTGCACGGTCATCACTGGATTGTTGAGGTGAGAATAAAAGGCACAGAATTACAGCAGTCCGGCAGTCAGAAAGATATGCTTGTTGATTTTGGTGATTTCAAGAAAAAAGTCCGTGAGCTTGCCGACAGTTTCGACCATTCGCTGATATATGAAAAAAATTCCATGAAGCAGGAAACAATTGACGCTCTGCTTTCGGAGCATTTCCGGCTTGTCATGGTGCAGTACAGACCTACCGCCGAGAATTTCGCAAGGTATTTCTATGAGACATTGTCGGATATTTTTGATGTGGCAGACGTTACCGTTTACGAAACTCCCGATAACTGTGCTGTCTATACTGGAGGTGTCTGAATGTTTCCGGTAGCTGAAAAATTCGTAAGCATTAACGGCGAGGGCAAGCGTGCAGGAGAACTGGCAGTATTTATACGTTTCAGAGGGTGCAACCTAAAATGCTCCTATTGTGATACAACGTGGGCAAACTTTGGAGACTGTCCGGCTGAAATGATGTCGGCTGAAGATATTCTTAATTATGTCAGCGATGAGGGCATAACAAACGTAACCCTCACAGGCGGTGAACCTCTTTTACAGGAAGATATTGGCGTTCTTATTGAAATGCTCATGAAAAACGGTCATAACGTTGAAATCGAAACTAACGGAAGTATTTCCATAGAAAAATTAAGCGGAAGTCCGTACAGACCGGATTTCACGCTTGACTATAAACTGCCGTCCAGCGATATGGAAAATTTCATGCTTGCTGAAAATTATTCATACCTCACGGAAAAGGACGTTGTGAAATTTGTAGCTGGAAGCCTTGCCGACCTTGAAAAAACCGCTGAAATAATAGAAAAATATTCGCTTACAGAAAAGTGCCTTGTTTATATAAGTCCGGTCTTCAATAAAATAAATCCGGACGGAATAGTAGAATTTATGAAGTTGAAACATTTAAATAAAGTCCGTATGCAGTTGCAGTTACATAAATTTATATGGAATCCGGACGAGAGAGGGGTATAATTTATGGACAGGGAAAAAATAAAATATCATGTACGTGGCTTGCTTGAAGCTATCGGCGAAGACCCCGACCGTGAGGGTCTGAAAGAAACGCCGGAGAGAGTGGCAGGAATGTATGAGGAAGTATTCGAGGGTATAGCCTACTCAAATCACGAAATCGCCGAGATGTTCGGCAAGACCTTTGCGGAAGAAGAAAACGGCTCTCAGACAGCGGTTGTCATGAAAGACATAACGGTTTTCAGCTACTGCGAACACCATTTAGCACTCATGTACAATATGACGGTTAACGTCGCATATGTCCCAAAAGGTCGTGTACTTGGACTGAGCAAGATTGCACGTATATGCGATATGGCGGCTAAAAGACTACAGCTACAGGAACGCTTAGGGCGTGACATTGCCGAGATTATTTCTGAGGCTACGGGTTCGCCGGACGTGGGAGTAAAAATAACCGGTTCGCATAGTTGCATGACCGCACGTGGCATAAGAAATGCGTCATCAAAGACCGAAACACGTACATATTGTGGGGCATTCAAGGAAAAAAGAGACTTACAGGAATTACTTGATTAATTCATAATTAAAAATGCATAATTAAGAATTATTTTAAGGAGCATGATATTTATGTATGCTGACATTCTGAAAAATATAGTCAATAACTATGAACGCTATAGAAATATTGCAGTAAATCTCAAATGGACTGATTTTAATTCAAGATATTATGACTGGTATAAAAAATACCCTGTCGGCATATATGGCGTTATATGTGAATTTCCGGAGGGCTATGTAAAAAATAAATTTGAGCAGGCGTATGTGCAGACCGTTCTTACAAAGATGAGTTATTCAGAGGAATTTGACAAGGACGTTTTCCGGAATACTCCGTCTGCTGAACGCCTTAAATATATGACTGAGAATATACTTTATTATGCAAGTTATATGTCTTATGAACAACTCCGAATGAAAACAGTCACGGAGGAATATTTAATCAATGAAATACGTTGGCACGCCGGAGAGAATGATATTCCGGAAAGTGAGATAAATTCAGTTATTCCATACGTCATGGAAGCTGAAAATATCGAAATTGGCGGTGGCTACTCCGGAGACCATACATTTATCTCCATAAAAGACAGTTCCATTATGCTTGTTGAATGTGGAATATGGGACTGAATCCAATTCATAATTAAGAATTAAAATAATTATGCATTATGAATTTTAAATTATTAATTAAAAAAACGGGGAGGATTTTTTAATGAAAGCACTGGTACTTTTCAGCGGTGGCGTGGACAGCACAACCTGTCTTGCTATGGCTGTTGATGCGTTCGGAGCAGAAAACGTTATTGCACTGTCCATTTACTATGGACAGAAACACAACAAGGAGATTGAATGCTCCAGAAAGATAGCCGATTACTACGGCGTTACACTCAAAACTTTAGACCTTGCTCTGATTTTTGCGGATTCCGACTGTTCGCTTTTAAAGGGTTCAGAAAGTGAAATCCCCAAAGAGACTTACGCCGAACAGCTCGAAAAAACCGACGGAAAACCCGTCTCAACATACGTCCCTTTCAGAAACGGACTGTTTTTGTCGTCGGCTTCAAGCATAGCCCTGTCAAACGACTGCAACGTTATTTACTATGGCGCTCACAGTGACGATTCCGCCGGCAACGCCTATCCGGACTGTTCGTCTGATTTCAATAACGCCATGAACCGTGCTATTAATCTCGGCAGTGGCGGACAGCTTGAAATTATCGCACCTTTCGTCAATCTCACTAAAGCAGACGTGGTGAAAAAAGGTCTTGAATTAGGCGTACCCTACGAGATGACATGGAGTTGCTACGAGGGCGGTGACAAGCCTTGCGGTGTGTGCGGTACTTGCCGTGACAGGATAAAGGCTTTTGAAATCAACGGCGTTAAAGACCCTATCACGATATAATCAATGAAAACAAAATATTTATAATTCTCTGCTATTTGGCTTGTGTATCTTGTGCTGAAAAAAAGCATAATAACAGTGTACAGATGTGGGCGGATTATTCATATGTTGATGAATTTCCGTTTGATAAAGACTTTGAATTGAAAATTAAACTTGATGTTTTCCCCGATACTGAATTTATCTGGAGAGAGTACGAAATATCAGCCTCTGTTGACGGTGAAGAATGCGTTTTGCTTGACGGTATGCCCATAATTAATGCCTTTTTTGCAGACCTTAATGATGACGGTTTTCCGGAGTTATGCTCGTCTGTCATGTTTGGTAGCGGTATATGTGATGAACATATTGTCGTTTATGATTATCACAACAGTAAGCATTATTTTCTGTGGGACACGGGCGAATATGATTATCATTTATTTTCAGATGACGGCGGATTATATGTAAAAAAACTTCCGTATGGCTGGCAGACGGAAGAAAACGCTGAAAACGGCAGAATTGCAATTGAGGGCGATTTACTGGTATTCAGAAACTTTGATGAGGTGTAAATATGGCTTTTGACTACAAAAAAGAATACAAGCAGTTTTATATGCCTAAGAAAAAACCGGATATTATTGAAGTTCCGGAAATGAATTATTTAGCCGTGAGGGGCATGGGCAACCCGAATGACGAAAACGGAGAATACAAAAAGTCGATTGAACTTCTGTACGGAGTAGCCTATACTATCAAGATGAGTTACAAGACAGACTATAAAATAAACGGATTCTTTGAGTATGTTGTTCCTCCGCTGGAAGCTTTCTGGTGGCAGGGCAAAAACGGTTGCATGGACTACAGCAGAAAAGACGAACTGCATTTCATATCCGTTATCAGACTGCCGGATTTCGTGACAAAAAATGATTTTGACTGGGCAGTGCAGACAGCAACCATAAAGAAAAAACAGGACTTCTCAAGGGTAGAGTTTGTGACATACAATGAGGGACTTTGTGTGCAGTGTATGCATATAGGTTCTTATGACGACGAACCCGATACGGTGAATCTTATGCATGAATACGCCGGATATAACGGTTGCACGTCGGATATAACCGATAAAAGACTGCACCATGAAATATACCTCAGCGACCCACGCAAGTGCGACGTTAACAAGCTGAAAATAGTCATACGACACCCTGTTAAAAAGGAGAACTGATTATTATGGAAAGACAATCCGGCACACTTGTTTTAGGCAGAGTGACTTTTGAACTCGACGACTGCGAAGATACAAAATTTTTTATTTTCGACAGTGACGAGTACAATGATACTATAACTATTTCGTTTGACCTGCATTTCAGAAAGGCGGTTTTTGAAGGTGAGGAATTTTCGCCGTGTATCTGCATTAACGAACATGAAACGCATAAATCTGAAATCAGCGAAACTGTTGGCGGTACGTATTCGGTTGACAGTGCGGAAGATTCGGACGAAAGAGAAGATACACTATACATTTACGAACATGAACCGTTTGAAAAGTACAGCTTTACTGTACTTGAAATATCCGGAAAAACGGTTCATATCAGCATAGCGGGAACGGCTGTAACTGACGGTTATTCCGTTCCGGCAAAGACTGCTGATTTTTCGGGGGATTTCTGGTTGAAGTATGAATAAAAATTTAATTTATGGAGGTATTCACTATGGATACAAATTTTCAAAACGAAATGAAAAAGGTGTTTGAGGAGGTAATAAGCGAGATTAAGTCGGGTACTTCTGATTTTTTCGATATAAAGGAGGAAAAGTCCGGAACTACAGCAGACAGCACACGTGCTGATGAGGGCTTGCAGAATCTCGGCAGTAAAAATACCCGTTACGCCACAGACTACGCTCCGGAAGTACTCGAAACTTTCGACAACAAGCACCCCGACCGTGACTATTTCGTGAAATTCAACTGTCCGGAGTTTACAAGCCTATGCCCGATTACTTCACAGCCCGACTTTGCGACAATCTATATATCGTATATTCCCGATAAGAAAATGGTTGAGAGCAAGTCCCTTAAACTCTACCTTTTCAGTTTCCGCAATCACGGAGACTTCCACGAGGACTGCGTAAACATCATCATGAATGACCTCATCAAGCTCATGAACCCTAAGTACATCGAGGTGTGGGGGAAGTTCCTGCCACGTGGCGGTATATCAATAGACCCTTACTGTAATTACGGCAGACCCGACACAAAATGGGAAAAACTCGCATGGGAAAGGCTCTCGCACCATGACCTTTACCCAGAAAAAATAGACAACAGATAAATTGCAATTAATAATTATAATTTATTCTTGCTGAAAAGATGACGGATTGAAAAATTATCCGTCACCCATGTTTTTAGCTATATATAGGCAAAAACATCACTTCCGGTGACGAATGGTGACGGATATTTACTATTTTTATAACTCTTTAATAAAAGAATATATAATATATATATAAAATAATAAAATA
>JAMPAU010000070.1 GCA_023667045.1 Ruminococcus flavefaciens
CGGTCGTACAGCCAAGTATGTGGGCGAGCTTTTTCAGCTTGATAATATCCGGTTTGCGTTCACCGGTTTCCCACATAGTCACGCATACCTGTGTAACACCCAACTTCTGTGCAAGCTCTTTTTGCGTTAATCCGGCTTTTTTGCGATACTCATATAATGCGGTCATTTACATCCTCCTTTCTAACGTTATGTTATCATTATAGCTAACAAAACGTTATTTGTCAAGATGTTTAATAACATTTTGTTAGAATATACAAATTGTTAGAAAAAAACTTGACAGTAATAACATTTTGTGATACTATAATATAAAGCTTTAATTCTTTTTATAAGTTTTAATTAAAATTAAGTGTCAAAATGTATTATAATTGTCAGGAGAATAATTATGTTTGCCGAAAAACTTAAATTTTTAAGAAAAAAAAATAATTTAACACAAGAAGAATGCGCAAAAGCATTAAAAGTTACAAAGGGTGCGATTGCAATGTGGGAAACAGATAAGCGTACACCCGATTTGGATATGTTAAAATTTATTGCAAATTATTTCAAGGTGTCATTAGATTGGCTTACAGGAAATAATGAATATGAAAACATAAATGATTCTGATGCTAATTCTGAACTTAATAATGTATATTTTAGTCTTGCCAAGGAGGCACAGAGCGAAGGAATTGATCCGGATGATATTAGACTTGCATTTGAATTAATTAAAGCACGAAAGAAAAAAAATAGGAGTGAGTAAATTATATTATGACAAAAGCTGAACTTTATAAAACAGTAAGTCGAATTAAATATTCTTTAAAAATAAGTCCTAATTGTTATCCGCTTGACATGTTTGAGTTGTGTAGTAGAATAAACGGCTTGGAAGTTGAAAAAGCACCCTTCAAAACACGAGATTTGAGAGGTATGTTGTGCGTTGCAAACAATAGTAATGAGAATAGTGTTATTCTGATTAATTCGAACAAGTCGCCACAGGAGCAAAATTATCACTGTGCTCACGAATTTATTCACCTGTTTGGAGATGAACCGAGTGCAGGAACACTTATAAAATGTTACGATTCTGTAAAGCCTAATCAAAATAAGTATGCAGAATGGTTTGCTAATGAGGGTGCGGCAGAGTTCCTTGTACCTTATACTATGTTACTTCCAATGATTAAGGAAAAATATACAGAAATTATCACACAAGAATTTGGAGTGTATAGTTTTTGTCATGAAACAGCAGAAGCATTTAATGTTTCGCCTGTTGTTTTAGAAAACCGCCTAAAAAATTTAAAGTATGAGATACATCAATATCTTAATGGTACTCATATTGATAAAATAAATATCTTGTCAATGGCAAAACAAATCGAGAATAATATAGATGTAAAATCTTTAATTGATATTAAAGATGAGGGATTCGATCATTTACTGACATTGCGCAACCGCAATATTTGTAATACACTATTTGGAAATTGAAAAAGGATGTGTGGAATATGGGAAAAACAGTTAGGCGCAGGCACAATAAAGATGGCTCTATAACAAAAACTACAACATATAGCAGGAAAAATATTTTTGGTACAAGAATAACTGATACTTATACGGAACGTATTGATCCTAATCAGATTCCAAGCACTTCACCTCCTAAAAAAATCAGAACATCAAACGGTATAGCTGTTATTATTTTTACAATAGCGATTATTGTTGTTCCTATTTTAGGGATATCATTATCTTGGAAAGAAAATTTAATAGCAGGGATTATAAAGTTTTCATTATTTTCTTTTGCAATATATATGATGATAAATAATATTTCACCGTTAAAGCAATCAGTGATAAAATGTTGGGATAAAAACAGGATAGCAACAAGCATTGCACTTATTGCAGTCATCGGAATTATTGCAGCAATGTCAGCCATAACGGGTTAAATTAAAGGTAATCAAAGTGAAAAAGGGCGTGTTAAAATGGCAAAATGTAAAAAATGTGGCAGAAAAGGCCTTTTCTTTAAGGTGAATTCTGACGGTCTTTGTAACGACTGCGCTGCTCTTGAGGTAATAGCAACAGAAAAAAACGAACTCGAAAAAGCACTTGCAACCATTCGCAGCGATTACACTAAAGAGAAAGCGGAATTAGATAAATTACAAGCTGAGCGTGAAAAAACATACAATACCATTAAGCGCCAAGCTGAAAGTGCTGCCTTTGCAAGTATAAGAGGGCAAATATCAGAGCTTGAAAATGAGCGATCAGAAAAACAAACAGTGTTAGAGCAGCTTAAAGCCGAAATAGAAAAGCTAACATCTGACAGCAACTCAATACAAAAGAAACTGGTTAAGGCGAAAACGGCATTCGAAAGCTATCAGAACGCAAATAAGCGGTACATAAAAGAGGGTGAGCAGCACCTTGATGAAAGCTTTTTGAACAGCTTAGAACCTACTGTTGAAATTGAATTGCAGTGTATGTCAGTAAAGCAGCTTAGAAGTCTTTATACACAAAATAAAAAACTTATCCAAGACTGCTTGAAACGTTATGAGGATAGATATACCACAAAAACGAATGCTGCAATATATAAACTAATGACTATTGCTCTTGAAGCGGAGCTGCAAAATATATTATATTGTATTAATTACGGCAAACTGGAATCGTCTACAGATTCAGTCAAAGCGATGAGTGCAAAATATCTTGCCATAGCCTCCGACGGAAATCAGAGTATAGCTCCGACTGTAAAAAAGTTTATTGGGGAAATAGAAACTCTTTTTATAGAGGCTGTTAAGATCGAGTACGAGTATTATGTACAAAGAGAGCGCATCAAGGAAGAACAGCGTGCTATTCGTGAGCAAATGCGACAAGAAGCAGAGGAGCGCAAAGCCCTTGAACAGGAGCGCAAGCGCATTGAGCGTGAAGAACAAAAATACCGTAATGAGATTGAAAATATCAGAGAACAGCTTGCCGCGGCTGACCCTGCAAAATCTCAAACGCTTAATGCCAGGATCACAGAGCTGGAGGCACAAATTGAGCAAATCGAAGATAAGAGAGAACAAATTGCCTCGCTTGAGAACGGCAAGGCAGGATACGTTTATATTATCAGTAATATAGGCTCTTTTGGCGACGATGTTTACAAAATAGGCATGACCCGCCGTATGGAGCCTATGGAGAGAGTAAATGAGCTGGGCAGTGCCAGTGTTCCGTTCCCGTTTGATGTTCACGGCTTAATATTCTCTGATGATGCCGTAGGTCTTGAACACGAACTGCACATGGTATTTAATAATAAGAGAGTTAATAAAGTTAATCTTCGCAAAGAGTTTTTCAAAGTATCGCTTGACGATATTGAGAGAATTGTTGATGAACGTTGCCCATCTGCAGAGTTTAAGCGTACAGCTTTAGCGGAGCAATATAGACAAAGTATTACTATGTCCGAAGCTGCCGAGGAACTTAATGCTGAAGATTTGGCGGAAAGTATAACATAGACTACGATATAAAATGCTTCAATATTTGTGATCTTTGACTTTAAATTATTATAAAGGTGGTTGTGAGTATGAGTATATTGCCAGAAAAACTTCCAGACAGTATTGATAATGCTGTGAACAATCTTACGAATAAACCAACCCAAGCAATTGGAAATTTCATTACAGATTTATTTGATTTAATTACATACTCTGTTCACGAAGCAGCAGAACAAAAACGCTTATCAGTTAATGAAAAAATTGAGCGGTTCGCAAAAGAAAGAAAAGCAAGGCTTGAATTGTATAAGTCCGAAATTGCAGATAGATATATGAGCATACCTGTTGAAAATAGATGCGAACCCACAGAAAAGACATTGTTAATATTAAAAGATTCTGAATATTGTTTAGAGCGTGAAGAAATAAGAGAGTTGTTTTCAAATCTCGTTGCCAAATCCCTTGATTTAAGATATGCAAACAATAATTTAATTGCTTTTTCAAGTATTGTCAAACAGCTTTCTCCAATTGATGTGAAAATATTAAGAGTTATAAAAAAACATACGAGGGATATTAAGCCGATTTCTTGTAAAATTTCATATGGTGGTGATGTTATAAAAAGATATATTTTTTTTGATGATGAAATCAAGGATATTGACAAAGAAAAAATATATGTTTCCGTAGACAACTTAATGCGTTTGAATTTATTATGCTTAAATGAATACATTCCCAAAGTACCAGAAACTAAAAGTGTGATATTTAAAAGAGAAAATGATAAAAAATCTAATAAAAACGAGGATAATGATAGTAATATTATGTCACATATGTTAGAAGAATTATTAAAAATAAAAAATTTTGAGTTGTTAGATATGGAAACAGATGATTGCGCCGTTGAAATTCAAGTAAGTAAATTTGCATTAACAGGTCTTGGTAGAGAGTTTATTTCGTTTTGTTTTAATGATTAATTTGGATACAGGCTGTAAAAAACATTCCCCCAACAGTTGGAGAACCGATAAGGAAGTGATAACATGAAACTCCCCAACGGCTACGGCAGCATATCAAAGCTGTCGGGCAAACGTCGCCGCCCTTGGGTGGTGCGCCTAACCGACAGCTACAGCGTAACGGACGGCAGGATCTCCCAAAGCCGCAAGACCTTAGGTTATTATGAAACCCGTTCCAAAGCTCTTGCCGCTCTTGCCGAGTACAACAAAAAGCCTTACGACATAGACGCCGCAGGCGTGACATTTGCGGAGATCTACGAGCTGTGGGTAGCCGGCAAAAAGAACGTGACCGAAAACAGCCGCAGGCGGTTCGGCATAATGTTTGACCACTCTGCGCCTCTTCATAACCGCACTTTCCGCTCTCTGAGGGCGGCGGATATGCAGGTCATACTTGATAACGCGGGACTTGGATATGCCACCCAGCGTACGTTAATATCGCTGTGGCAGCAGATGTATAAATACGCTGTCGCAAACGACATTACCGATAGAAATTATGCGGAATACGTCCACGTAACAGTATCCGAACCGGAAAGCAGGCGATCGCCGTTTACGGAAGATGAAATCGCACAGCTCCGTACGATATCATACACAGAACCCTATGCAGACGTTATCCTCATACTCATATACACAGGCTGGCGCATAGGCGAGCTGCTGGCAATGGACTGCTCTGATATCAATACCGCAGACGGGACAATGAGAGGCGGCTCAAAGACCGAAGCCGGAAAGAACCGCATTGTCCCGATACACGAAAGCATAAAGCCGTATATTCAGAAATACATTGCAGACAGGCAAACAGGCAAGTTTCTTTCGGGAATGAGCTACAGCAAATTCAGCAGAATTTTCAAAGACATCTGCGCCCGCCTCGGCACGCCCCACACCATACATGATACACGCCATACTTTCGCCACCAGAGCGGACAATTTCGGTATGAACAAGGTCAGCATACAACGGCTGATGGGACACGCTTCAAAGGATGTGACCGATAAAGTTTACACGCACAAAGACCTTGAGCAGCTAAGAAAAGCCATTGATTTACTGCCTTAATTTGTTGCCTACTTGTTACCTATAGAGTTAAATTCAGCCATACTCTGTGCAATTTTCACAACACGTAAAATCCGCTATGTTGCGATAAATCGGCGTAGATTGGCGGGTTTTGGTATGTTTAATGTGCTTTTTAAAATTCAGATATTATGAAAAATTTCAAATGTATTTTTAAAAATTCCCCTGTACCCTTGATCA
>JAMPAU010000071.1 GCA_023667045.1 Ruminococcus flavefaciens
TTTCGCCGTTACGACTCCTGAATGTGATTAATTTTCAATTCACGACTCCATAATGAGATTGCTGAAAATTGCACAAGCCACTTGCGGAAACGTCGTAATTTCGGGGCATTTGCGGTCGGCTTTGCCGTCCGCTGTGAACGCATAGGGGATTACAACCCCTATGCTTTAACTTGCAATGCATTACTTGGAGTTTTTGAGCTAACCTCAAAAAATGAATTTGTGTAATATGTCATGTCGGTTCTTTTCATCAACGTTTCTCATGTTTTATTGATTTGCTCACAAACGCTCTACGTTGGCTTGTGTGCCGTTTTTATGTCCTCTGCCGATAAACTTACCCGATAAAAATTTGGAGGGCAAATTCGGGCGGAAGTCGCTTTGCTTTTGCGTGACAGTAACTACAAACCGTGACAGTAAAAAATGACTTCTGATTTCTACTGACGCGCCCTGTAAACAACGCTATACAGACGTTTGTGACACTTCGGCAAGTCGTTTCGTGACAGTAACTACGCTGCCGTTTTTACCGTCACTACCGTCACGCTCCACACAATAATCAAGACATATTATTCTACCCGAATGAGTTCGCTTATGTTTAAAATCAATTCCATATTTACTCATTTCGTAACCATTCTGAACAAGGTCACGAGTCACACGATTAGAATGGAATTCTTCATCGCTAACAAACTTTAGTTGCTTTACCAATTCGGTAGCCGAGCCTTCAAAATGAATTTTCACTTTGATAAACAAGTAAACAGCAGCAAGAAAAGTGTTGTCTTTACTTTTGGGTGCAGTCGGTTCATCAGTTACAATCCATTTTTTCAAATCGCTGTCAAAATGCAAATTGATTTCAGCGTTTTCAATGTCACGACCGACACAGTGCAGCTTTGCTTTGCGACTGCCTCGTTTGGTTTCAACAAGAACCATACTGCCGTCAACACAACCGCTTAACCCTGTCGAACCTGAAATCATATTGAACGGATCACTGTCGGAACACTTTCGTGTGTGATGCACAAGTACGATTGCGATTCCCAGCTTGTCTGCAAGACTTTTCAGAACAGAGAGTTCTTTATAGTCCGAACCGTAACTGTTTTCAGTCGATTCACGAATCTTTTGCAGAGTATCGATGACAACCATTTTCAAATCAGAATGCTCTGACTTGAATTTCTTAATCTGATTTTCAAGACCGCTGCCTATCGCATCCGACATAATAGCAAAGTACAGATTTTCAGTAGGTTCGTCCGTCAGATCATATAAGCGTTTTTGGATTCGCTCAAAGCTGTCCTCAAGGCACAGATACAAAGCCGTTCCGCATTTCGTTTCATGCTCAAGTACCTTTTCTCCTTTTGCTATACTCAAACAGATATCAAGTGACAGCCACGATTTGCCTATCTTGGGAGCTCCGGCAAGAATGTATAGACCCTGTGCAATTAGATTCTCAACAACAAATTCAATTGGCTTGTACACTGTAGTCATGATTTCCTCGCATGATCTGGTGTCCAATCTTTCCATTATATCAATCCACCTTTCTGAATTTTATTGTATTTCACTTGTGCGGCGCACACAAGATAACAGTGCGGCGCATTGATGAAATATTTTTGTTCGCTGTTTCATCGCATGACTTCCTGCAAAACAAAAAGCTCGCAAAGATTTTTAAATCTTTACGAGCTTTTTTGCTATGTTTCCAATTCTTATGGTATATCATGTTGAACCGTTTGTCTATGCTTTTGGAAACATTTTTCTATTTTGCATATGTTTTTTATCTGCCATAGGAGAACGTTGTATAGTTTAGATGTGCCGCTGTGACATAGGGGGGATAATATATATGACAGACTTTCTTTGCTAAATATACTAATGTTCGATATGTCTGACTTTTATAATCATTTTGATTTTCAATAATTTCGATTTCAGCTATATCATCTGTTGCACTTACATCGTCAATTATAACACTTTCTGCATCATCTTCAATGGGATCAGGCAATTTTATATATTCGAATTCTCGTGTATCACCATTATATGTTCCGATTTATGTATAAGTTTAGAAATAACGTACTTGTTGTATCGGTATTCAGTTTTTAAGATGCTGTTGAGCTCCTCTGATTATAGGAAACAGTTAATATTTTAATTAAACAGATTTAGCGCATAAAAAAGATGTTTTTTGTGAATTGTTACAAAAAATGATGTTGCATCAAACAAACTCAACAAATAATGTTGACGTTTTACCAAAATTATGCTACAATTTAATAAAAGAAATTGTTTATATTAGTATTTATTAAATTAAAAGGTGGTCGATGCTATGAAACTTAAAAAATTCATCTCTGGTGTAACAGCAATTGTGCTCACATCATTAAGTTGTGGCATACAGAGTGCTAATTGTGAGCCGATTGGAACTGATGCTTTGAACGAGCAATCTTTGAATGAACAATTTGTTGAAGAACGGGTTGTTATGCGTGAAAGTGAAATTCCCGAAGCGATTGATTATGAAGTAGCTGCAGAAAAGGGACATTGCGAACGTCTTTATGATGAAGAACCTGATTTAAATACTATGGTATTTAAAAATGTTGATAACTCTAATAGTCTTTATTATTTCAACTATCCTGTTAAATATTATGACGATAACGGCGTTGTGCGTGATAAAACTTCTTTGCTTGTAGATGACGAAAGTTCTGAGTCGTTTGTATCGAATTTCACTGATATAAAAACTTCTTTTAGTAAAAATTTAGAAGATGGCATATCTTTGGAATATAAAGACACACAATTAACTATGCTACCTATGTTTGTCGATTCTGATGAATGCGAAGGAGAGTTATCAGAAGATTCAAAAAATGTTGTATATGATTGTGGCGAATCTGTTTCTTTAGATTATGCACTGACATATACTGGATTTAAAGAAAACATTATCCTTGATCAATACAATGGCATTTCAAAATTTGACTTTTTACTCAATACTAATGGATTAAAATTAACATCGAATTCAGAAAATGCATTAAATCTTTATGATGAAAATGAAAATCTCGCAGCTACCATCGGCGATATAATTGTCTATGATAGTAATAGTAATGTATCGCTCGGTTCTCTTTCTTTTGAAGAAATAACTCCAAGCAGTGAATACGTTATTTCTGTAAATGTTGATTCAGATTTTTTAACATCTTCAGATACCGTTTATCCGGTATATATAGATCCAACTATTGAGATTGATTACGAACATACTGGAATATATGGAGCATATGATGAAACTCCAGGAATAGTGCATGCAACATTTTACTCCGATGATACAGCTTCTTTTGGTGAGACTATGAAAGTTGGAAAAATCAATTCTTCAACTGCTGCAAGAACTGTCATGAGATTTCCAGGACTTATTTATTTAGTTCGTCTTTTTCAAATGGATAGAACCTTAATTACAGGTGCAAATGTTTATATTCGAGATATTGGTTATCAGTCTGATGTTAATGCAATTAACATTAACTGCCATAAGTTTCATAGACCTTGGTCTCAGACTTGGGATTTAAAATGGAGTCGTGATTCTGAAAGCTATTTACCAGAAGTTTTAAGTTCTAATGTAATATGCCATTCAAATGGTGCATCTTTAACTCCTCTTCACACATATTCTTTTGATATTACACCACTTGTAACTAATGCATGGGGAAATAATGACATGAATGAGTGGTGCTGGAAGACAGGAATAATGTTTAAGGCTGACGATGATGTTGAAAATGGAAATAATATTAAATATGCATCTTTCGGTTCTTTTAATTCAGTTTACTATGCTCCCTATTTAGTAATTGATTACAATGACCCTGAAAGTGAATATAGATATTCTGAAAATGCAGATATATCTTATACTTATAAGACATCTATGCGTCTAACTGCTGGAAAAACCTATAAGTTTAGAACCGGTAAGGCGACAAATTATAGTGGATGTAATACAGAGTTATATCTGTTTAAATCAGATGAGATGGAACCTGGCAATAACTCTTGGTATAATAATGACATTTCATCGAATAATCGTTATTCAGAAATAGAAGCCACTATATCATCAACTGGTACTTATACCTTAATGGCAAAATGCTACACTTCTCCACAAGCACCTGTGTCATATGCTGCCCCAACTGGTCATTGTAATATTTATGAGACTAATCCAGATACAAATGTTGAAACGCTTAAAGCTGAGGATGCAGTACTTGGCGGTTATATTTTAAACTTGTATAGCTATAACTTGGTCGGCAAACAAGATGAAAGCATTACCTATAGTTCATTCACAGCTAATTGTTCAGCGGGGCTTGATCCTGTTATGTTTATTATGGGATCATTAAATTCTTCAAGTAATAGGGTTATTGGATACAACGATGATTATAGTACATTTGCTACAGGTAATTTCTCATGGGAAAGAAATGCACGAATAAATCAGAATTATAGTAGTTATAAAAAACCTATTTATATTTTTGTTTCTTCGTACAGTCAAAGCGCAATTGGAACGTGTGAAATATATGGTGTATATAAAAATTCACTTCCAAATACTGAAGATCCTGAAACTCAATTTCCAAATTTAAAGTTAGATGACTCAATTATTTCGGCATCTGCATCGGAGGCCTATAATTGCATTGCATATTCAGGAGGCATTACCAGTATGTGGATTGATCCGACATTAAAATCACAGCTTATTTATTTATCTCCTTGGTATAATGAAAATAACGAAACAGCACTTGATAATTTTTATGGAAATAATCCACCACGTTACAAGGGTGCAACTACATATGAAGTGACAACAAATGAAAATGAATCGGTCGTAAATGTATACAAAAAAGGAAACGAATGGACACACGCAGCGGTTAGAAGACCTGGAAATAATAATGTTCACGGATATGCATGGGAGAGTAAGCTCGGCGATGGAGAACGTATTTTTCATGCTATTGATTCATTATCAAGTGACAAATTCGGAAATCAAAGTAAATATGGCGAAGTTGCACGAATGTATAAGGTTTCAGAAACAAATAATTCAAACATTTCAGCTAAAGATTCTTTACAAGAAGGTTTAACTGTTGAAAAAGAAGTTGTTTTATCAGATGAGCAATTAGATTTTCTTAATCAAAAATTGGAAAAAATAGATTATGATACTACAAGTCAATTTTATGATTTATATGACAAATGGGTTGATTATATTGACAGAAATGACAGTTTAAAATATTCAAATAGTATATCAGATTATCAAGAAAATACTCCATATGAGGAATTGCATAAATTTATAGTAGACAATCCTGAAACTTTCTTTATAGTTGCAAGAGATTATTATGCTGGTCATATCAGTATATTTACAAACATAATATTAGTTTATGAATTTGTGGATAAAAATGAATATTCAATAGAATTAGCAAATAAAATTCGTGAAACAAATAACGCAGTTAGTATCAATTCACTCAAAGAAGAAGTTTATATTGCACCGTCATACGAGGCAAATATGAAGACATTTATTAATTCAATGTTAAATTCCGAATCATATAAACTAATGCAAAGTGAATAAAGTTAGAGGATATTGACTATCTAAAGGAGGTTATCAGGTATGAAAAAAATTGCTAAGATAACGACAGCATTGCTTATGGTGAATTTATGTTT
>JAMPAU010000072.1 GCA_023667045.1 Ruminococcus flavefaciens
ATAACTTGCACTAATATATTAATTTTGATATAATAATTATGTTAGTTTCAGTAATTGCTTTACAGCGATTAAAGTTTATCTAGTTACATAGTGTCAGAAAGATTTTTCTTCTGGCACTTTTTTTGTTTAATACATTATTAATAAAACACAATTTTATATTTAGGCTCTACTGAGCAACAAAAGCACTCAAGGAATAAAAAACTCTTTGGGTGCTTTTTTTATATATATTTGGAGCCTAAAGGCTCCCTTATTCTTTGTTCCGGGGAGTCTAATGGCTAACCGTTTATATAAATAATTCACGCAGGAATGCAGAAAGGAAATGAAAATGATTCTTTATTTAACTGCTCATACCGATATAAGTGATGTTTTAATTGATTTTATTGAGGTAGAGTTGACTACTGGTAAAACAGTATCTTTAACTTGGGATGAGAGTGACATTGAACGCACATCAACAGCATTTTCAACAAGATACAAGGGCGTTTACTTTGATGAAGAGTATGCTAATGGCAAAATAAAGCAGCTATATGGTATGAAAATCATGAATATAGGTGTTTATACCGAATCTGATATTGATTTTGAAATCACTATAACTGAAATGGAATTTGAAGATGCCGGGATTTTTTATAAAGCAAAGTGCGTACCATATGCTACAGATTCCAGGAGGTGTGATTTGACATGAATAATAATCTGGTCACTGAAAAAGATACGGACTTGGGAAATGATTTTACGTTGGTTATGATTCCTTATTTTGCAGAAATAATCACAGCAGATATTACGGAGCGTGTTCGTATGCTACGTTTTACTGCAATGAAAGAAGTGCAGAAATATTTAAGGTATTATCAAAGCCTTGGATACATACCACAGCTTATCTTTTCAATTGCTGAAAAGAAATGTGAGTTAATTAATACCATTACATCAAAAACAGAAATGGAAAAGGTTATAAATCCTCATTGTCCTCATTATGACGGTAATAGTTTTATTCCTGATAAATACAATATTCCGGAGGAAGAACTGATTTGTTGGAGTCAGACATCATTGCAATCACCATTAAACGATGTGGGATTTAAGCGTTATATGGAAGTATTTAAAGAGGTGTTTCCTGAAGAAAGTAAGCTCTTGCCAATATGAGTAAAATTCTATGAACAAAAAGGAGAAAAGTATAAATATGAAAAATGACAAAACAAATCATGAGCGTATGCTCGAACTGATTGCAATACTTAACGCTGCAGATATTGCCTATTATAAGTATGATAATCCCAGTATGACAGACAGGGAGTATAATCTTTTGATGGATGAGTTAAACGACTTGGAAAAATCGACTAGATTGATTCTTTCTAATTCTCCAACGCAAAAAGTATCTGGAGAAATATTGGAAGGTTTGAAAAAGGTGCATCATTCAAGACCTATGTTGTCTGCCGATAAAACAAAATCGGTTGATGATTTGATTCGCTTTGCATCAAATCAACCTGTTCTGCTTTCATGGAAGATGGACGGCTTGACGTTGGTACTCAGATATGAAAAAGGAATTTTGGTACAGGCAATTACACGAGGTCGAGAAGGAATCATTGGAGAAGATGTAACGCATACAGTGCGAACATTTCTCAATGTACCATTGAGCATACCGACAAAGGAATCTTTTGAAGTTAGAGGTGAAGGTGTTGTTTCATGGGCTAACTTTGAGAAAATTAATTTCGGTCTGGAAGAACCCTATACTCAGATCAGAAATTTTGCATCTGGCAGTACACGAAAACTTGATGCAAGTGAAACTAAAAATCGAATGCTGGAATTTTGGGCATTTGACCTGGTAAGTGATTATCTTGAGCCGAATAGTAAATTGGCACAACAGCAATTTTTGGAGCATAACGGATTTTCTGTTGTTCCGTACATATATCTTGATGCACGCAGCAATGTGCAGATGATTCGCGATGCAATTGATAGTATGGATCCTAAAAAGTTTGCGTATCCAGTGGATGGGCTTATTATGGAGTATGATGATATCAATTACGGAAAGAGTCTTGGTGCTACTGGACATCATGAAAATCGTCTGATTGCATTGAAATGGCAGGATGAAATGTTTGAAACAAAATTCCTTGGTGTAGAGCTTGCAACAACACGAACCGGTATGGTGAGTATTACAGGCTTGTTTGAACCGGTAGAGATTGATGGTGCAATTGTTAGTCGTGCTTATCTGCACAACTTGGATATCTTTGATGAATTCCAGTTTGGTGTCGGTGACACGATTCAGGTTTATAAGGCCAATATGATCATTCCTCAAATTGCCGAAAACAATACGCAGAGCAATACTTTTGAACTATTGATGACTTGTCCTTGTTGTGGTGAACCACTTACAGTCAAAACTACAACAGGAGGCACTCGTCAACTTTTCTGTGAAAATCCACACTGTACTGCTAAACTCGTTCAGAAATTTGACCATTTCTGTGAAAAGACACGCATGGACATTGAAGGACTTTCTGCTTCCACTCTGGAAAAGTTTGTCGGTCATGGCTGGATTAAAAATTTTGGGGATCTGTATGACCTTGAAAAATATCATGATGAGATAGTTCAGACTGAGGGCTTCGGCGAGAAATCATTTGAACGCTTGAAAGCATCCATTGAAAAAAGTCGTTACTGCACATTGGCAAAATTTATTGCTGGACTTGGAATTCCGATGGTGGGCAGGCACGCTGGTCGTGATTTGGATAAATATTTTCACGGTTCGTGGGCTGAATTTGAAGCTGCTATTATAAATGGCTTTGATTTTACCCAGTTGCCTGGTTTCGGAGAAACAATGCATAACAACATACATAAGTGGTATCAAGATATCGAAGAAGCAAAGCTTTGGCGTCCGTTACTGCATAAAATTAAATTCATAAAGGAGAATAAAAATATGAGCACAAATTATAACACACCACTTTTCAAGAAAACTGTAGTTGCAACCGGAAAACTTCAGAATTATACTCGTGATGGTATCCAAAACAAACTTTTGGAACTGGGTGCAAATCCTGCAAGCTCGGTCACGAAGAAAACGGATTATCTCATTGTAGGCGAAAAGGCAGGCAGCAAGCTTACTAAAGCGCAGGATTTGGGTATTCGTACATTAACAGAAGAAGAATTTGAAGAGTTGATAGCTCAATAATGAGCAAAACAGTGGCGGAGTAGGAAACTACTCCGCTTTTTATTTTAAAAGGAGAATGAAAATGAGACGTAAGAAAATTGGTATAAAAGATTTTCATGGCAGTGTGGACATTACGGATCCCTGCTATAACAAGGATGTTTGGTGTCGCATGAACAGTGTAAAAATCAAAGAGGGAAGATATGTCTGTATGGTTTGGTATCATACCGAAAAAGGCAAATACAATGGAATTCCTTATGTGGATAAACGAGTCGGGGTTATTGGTATATATCACGATGGCAATATTCCGAAACAGAATCAGATTAGTGAATTGGGAAGTATTGGCGTTGATGCTGGTTTGGCTGGATTTTTTCATAATAAACCCGATTACGATGATGAGGCGTGGAGTACTTTTTGTGACAGAATCCATAATGGTGATGCATGGATTACTGAAGATGGATTTTATAGTTCGTCTGGGTATGGTGATGGCTTTTATAGTGTGTATGCACAAAAGCAAGATGATGAAATTGTCGCATTGGAAATTAGATTTATATAAAGGGGTGTTTGTATGAAAAAACTTAAAAAAGTTATTGAGATTACAGGTACACCTCTATTTCCTATAGAAACTGGAGTAATCGCCATAATTTATGATGGGAATAATGTTCGAAAAACATCTATTGTTGTGAATGTTCAAAATATTTCCCAGACTGAAATAAAATTTGAAACTCTCAATACATCGTACCATTTACATAATATATCCGGAGGTAATGCAGTATGAAAGAATTAAAAACTGACCGTTTTAGAAGAGTAGCAGAGGCGAGGGTAAATAAAATAATTAAAATGGTTCGTCTGTTAGGTAATTGTTCGGGAGATGCCTATGAGTATACTCCGGAGCAGGTGAATCAGATTTTTATCACTCTCCATACTGAACTTAATCTTACAAGGGCACGGTATAACAAACCCAATCAAAAGAAATTTTCTTTATCTGATAAGGATGATAATGATTTATCTGAATATTCTGAGATTGAATTGCCTTTGCCAGATGGAACTTATTTGAAAGCTGTTGCTATTACTGATGAGAATTTTCCTGCTATTAATATCTATTTAAATTGTGGTGTGGAAAATCCAGAGGGGATAATATGTTTGGCAGAATATAATCCTGAACAAAAACCTTGTCATGAGATTTGCATTGGAGCATATCGCTCTGATAAGGATGAGACAAATTATTATGAGCCTTATATGGCAGAAGGGGATTCAAATGAAGAAGATTAAAATAAACAGCACAGAACTGGATATAGAAGAGCTGAGAAGCCGTCAGGAACTGATGACGTACTTTAATGAAAATGGCCCTACGCATTCTGCATTGATGGATTTCTGTGAAGAGTATCGTGAGAAGTACGGCAACGAGCTTTGCTGGAGCTATCCGATTTCGGATGGAAAACATCTTGGCACCTTTTTTGTGCTTGTCAAGGATGGAATTTTAAGCCTTCCATATGATGATGCAGACAAGGTTGGCTATGAGCTGTTTTGTGTAGACGATGCTGTTATGCTTGAGGACTATGCAGACATGGAAATTTTCATAGATGACTGGAATGCATTTCATTCAGATTTGGTTCAGGCAATGACAGGGATGAGAGATTATCTATACAGTCAGGAGGTATCTGAATATGGCAAAAATTGATTGGATTATTCATTGCTGTGCCAACGGAGCCCGCGATGATTGCGGAACTGTAGAACGTGGATTTATTCCAAACACCTGCAATGCCCATACACATGGTATGGAAAAATATCATCATATGGATTTTCAAATGGTGCTTTTTCTTCCACCGGAAGAAATTATGCGTATCTTGAATACATTAGGGCTTCGTGTCCAGGCCGGTGAGCGTTTCCAGAACGGAGACATGGTTTCCGGAATCTATGAGGACTGCAATATTCGACTGGATGCGTTTGAGGAAACAGGCAGAACTGTGCTTCGCGTGATGATTCCGGATAAGTACAATATCTTTCCTGAGGATGAACGCTGTATTTCGGTTTACCGTCTGCAGCTATTGGAAACAGAAGAATTGTGCAGAGAAGGTGGGTGTGTTTCATAAAAATTACATTGTAGGCTGCATTCAGTAATGAGAATTTCAAAGCAGTAGAACAATGGTGTTAGGAGCACACAATAAAATACAAGTACCTATAAGGTATAGAAAGGATTTCAAGATGAAAAAATTGATATTTAATTATAAAGGACGCGACAGTTGGAGCAGACCGGTTTATGAGGCAGAGGGAAATTTGTATGTGGATGTTGATCCGCGCAAAGACCGGAAACCAAATATCTGCACTAAATGTAATAATGAGTTTGACGGTGAACCGGATGAATCGATTTCGGAGGAAATCCAGGTTGAGTTTGTACCTTGCCGTGATGTATGGGATTGAGAAAGGAACGATTATGAAAGAATTTTTGA
>JAMPAU010000073.1 GCA_023667045.1 Ruminococcus flavefaciens
TGCTGAAATCCCAGTTAAATTATTCTGAAACAACAAGAAAAATTTCATATAATCCTTCAAAAAACGGCTGAGTAATCAGTCGTTTTTTATTGACATTGACAAATATTTATGTTAAAATGTTTATAAAGCAGGTGATATTATGAATAAGATAAAATATATTTTTCCGTCTGAAATGCCACAAATAGAATATATTAATTCGTTTGTTGTGGAAATTGACGGAAAAACGATTCAGTCGGAAAATGACTGGCTCTACACTATGGCTGAAAAATTCCATTTTCCTGTGTATGACGGACAAAAAAATATAAACTGGTTCAAGGGGGCGTTTGAATATCCACGAAAATACTTTATGAACTGGCACAGGTTTCAGGACTGGATAACAGACCTTGAATGGCTTGAAACAAATTCGGTTATTCTTATTATTTTTAACTATGCGGACTTTATGGCAGACTGTGCCGAATCGAAAAAATATATCATGGACGATTTACAGAATACCGTTGATTTCTGGGAAAATGAAGCCGAAATATGTATAGTCGGCGGACGGCGTAAGGATTTCAACGTATATATCGTTGACGGAAAAGGAGCAATTATGGAATCTTATGATTATTATTATCTCGGAAATGAAAGTCTTGATAAGTCAGACTATAAATCAGCAATAGACTTTTTTGAACAGTCTAACAGAATGTCAGAACATTACAAGACGTATGAAAAATTATTTTTATGTTGGAAAAAACTTGATGAGCATTCAAAGGCTTATGAATGTCTAAAAAAGGCGTATCAGCTTAATCCGAAAAACGATAAAATTTCGGTCATGTACGCTGAGGAACTGTCAGAACGCATGAACTTTGAAACGGCAAATAAAATATTGTCGGAAATACTTAAAAGAAATCCCACATACAAACCCGCCGAAAAACTTCTTGACGCAATCAGCAGAAAGGAATAATTTATGGAATATTCAAAACTCATGCAAAAAATCGAAAACGGAAAACAAGTCGGTATCAGAAAAATAACAGAACATGACGGCATTGAGTTTGCTTATACATACGCATTGCAGAAAATAAAAGGATTTTATGTCGCATATACTCAGAAACTTTGCCTTGACGAAATGTACTGTCATGAGGGCGAATTTAATTCATTAAATGAGAGTTTTGAAATATATGAAAGTCTGCCGGAAGTCCTTGAAATTTTCAGAAACAAATATAACGTACTTCTTGAAGACTTGAACACCTCACGGGGCAATAAATTCTTTTGGGACGAAAATATAAATCTTGTCCGCTATACCGGTGAGACTTCTTTTCTTACACTCACACACAATAAAATATACAACGTCTATAGTATAGAAAAGAAATGGTATCGTATTGTTGATGACAGCGGTGAGGACTATCTATATCCGCCGGAACTGTTTGATAGAGTATATGGTGATATTATATTTAAAAGTCTTGATATGATTCTTTCGTACAACGACACAATGGATTACTGGTATGACGAGGGATTCTGTTATGCTCAAAAACTGCTTGCAGACTTTTCAGATGACGACTGGAAAGCACTTTCAGCTATAATACTGTCCAGAAGTTCAGACTATCAGAAAAAACTTGTATACTGTTTCGACGGCTCGGACGAATTTCATGAACTTAAAATTATTGAAAAACTCCTTTCGGTTGACGATGACGAACTTTTCATTATTTGCGTTGACAGTCTGAGGAATTTCAGTACTGACGAACTGAATAAACATCTGCTTGACAAGATAAAGGCAAAAGCTGATGTTTCGGGCAGACTGTCGGGAATAGTCATTGAGGAATTTTTCAAGGAAATATAAAACGCTGAAAGGAGTTGCTTAAATGGAATACTCAGAACTTATACAGAAAATCGAAAACGGAAAACAGGTCAGCATCACAGGAATTACCAATACCAATGACGGAGAGTTTTTTTACACATACGCCTTGCAGAAAATAAACGGAAAATATATCTCATACACGGCTGAATACTACTCGGACGAGCTGGACTATGATTACCCCGAAGTATTTGACGAGTTTGAAATATACGAAAATGCAGGTCAGATTTTTGAAAAATTTCAGAATAAATATAATATCCGTCCGGAAGATATGAACACATCAAGAGGTAATAAATTCTTTGACGAAAAAAGTCTGCACCTTGTGGAGTACACCGGCGAAAGTAATTCCGAACTCACACACGGAAAAATCTACAATGTGCAGTTTACTGAGTACGGAAAATTCGGCATTGTCAACGACGACGACATAGAAGCTCTATATATTCCGGAACTCTTTACAGACTTCTTAAATATGAATCAAAAAGCTATGGACATTACAGGATATATTGTTACTGCTGAAAGTTATTCCGGAAATGAATTTAATGAAATAATAAATTATATAAAAGTCAATTATAATATTGATTACGTCAGCTATGAATCCGGCGAAGAATGGGCTATAATAAGCGACGGACACGGTAAAATGTTCATGCTCCACGCAAAACTGAAAATAATGTTTACAAATGAAAAAAATTATCCGGAAAGACTTCATGATGTATACGCTTTATATTTCAGTAAATATTCTGAAAAGCTATGGAGTATCAGAACAGACGATTTACCGCCAGAATTTAACTGGCACACAAAAGAAATTGACTGCGATTTTTTCAGCACACAGGACTTATATTACGCAACACATTAACAAGAGGTGAGATTTATGAACGACAAAAAAATAATCATGGTAGACACAAATTCTATCAACAGTTATGGTCAATACAAATTACAGAATCATAACGCTGAGTATTTCAGACTGAAAGACGGAATGGAAATCATCGCATATGACGATGAAGATGTATGGGAGGCAAAAGTTTGCTATAATCCGTCGGCTGAATATTATGAAAAATGGGGTATTGAATTAGGCGAAACTATACAGATTCTTACCGAAGAAGAAAGAAAATGGCAATGGGCTGGTTATGCCAACGGCAAAAGCAATGGACAATGGTTTAAGGAAGTTGAGGTTGCTGAAAAATTAATAGATTATGGAATGGAAATTGATGATATTCAGAAAATATTAAGCATTTGTGAATATGATTTGTGCCTTATGAAATATAAAAATCTTTTTATTCAGCTTAAGGAAAAAATCGTCTCCGACGGCGGAACAGTCGGATATAAGCGTTATATAGATGCGGAATTTCCGGATAATCCCGTATTCAGCAGTTGCAAGGATAAAGTATTCCGTACATTTTTTAATTATTTTACTAAAATAGAAAGTTATGATTGTTCGGCTTGGTTTTTGTGCCGGAAAGATTATGAAAATTCTGAAAATCCGGACGGTTTTTCATGGAATGAATTTGAAAAAATATCCCTTGAAAGTGCAGAATCCGACGGCGAAAAGGAAAAAATTAAAAAATGGTGGGAATGTCATTTACCGGTTGCAATGTCCGTAAACGGTGAGTATACATTTCTTGCGATAGACCTTGAAAACGGAAGTATAGTACAGGGTTATGAGCCGGATTTTGAAGCTACTGAAACAGTCGCTGGAAACTTTGAGGAACTTATAAAAATGATTATTGCCGGAGAGTTCACATGGGGAAACAAGGATATAAATTATTTCAGAATAACCGTTGACGAAACGCCGGAAAATGTCATTTCCCTTATATCTGAAAAATATGACATAAAAAAATATTCCACAAAAGCTTACTTTATAGCTGGAAATATTGCCGAAATATACATTAATGAGGATTACAACAAAGACCTCACCGACAGCGAAGACGGCTGGTTATACTACAATACAAATATGGATTTTTTCCCGACAGACAAGAAAATTACAGGTCTTTCAGAAAAAGAACTCGCCGAAAATATAAAGGGCTTTTTTGACAGCATGGGTCTGAAATCAGAAATAATATCGGAAGAGCATTAAAACGATTGACTTTTGCAGAAAAACGTTGTATAATTGCAACAGGGGTGATATTATGACCGACAAAGAATTACAGGAAATCCGCAACCGTTGCGAAAAAGCTGTCGGCGGAAAATGAACGGCTTACATAGAGGGGCGTGACATTGAATGCGGTTCGAGCTTTATTCAGACCGTCGGTGAAGATTTGGAAATAACCAATGCTACTACAGCAGACTATGACTTCATCACACACGCCAGACAAAACATAATAACACTCCTTGATGTCATTGAAAATATATCCGTCTTGACTGAAAAAGAACTTGACGAAATCCGTAACCTTTTAAGAAAATCTGACAGCGAATTATGGATTTTTCTTGACGAAAACAGAAACATTGAATGCTGTTCAGAATACGGCTTGGCTTTTATCAGACCCGTCGGCAAAGACTTTGCAATATATGGTGCTGACGTTGCAGACTATGAGTTTATTTCGCATTCAAGACATGACATAATATCACTTCTGGACGAAATCGAAAGATTACGCAGTAAGCTGTAAAGGAGCGTATCAACATGACCGAATATCTTACCGACTACATGAATACCGTCGCTGAACGTCTTGACAGTTGCAGTAACGCTGACGAACTTGACAGAATCCTTGCCGAACACATGGATAAAATAGCATTCATGCAACATGAAAGAATAGTGCATTTCCTTGTTACCATGCTTTTTGCAGTAGTACTTTCGGTGTTCATGGTGGGAATGTTGCTGACTGACAATATTATGCTGTTGATTCTTGTGACTATAATTATAGTATTGCTGGCATTTTATATAAAGCATTATTATTTCCTTGAAAACACTGTTCAGAAAATGTATAAAGTATATGACAGAATATTGAAAATGCAGGAGGAATTTAAATGACCAAAAATGAAATCGCTGAACTTGCTATAGCTGAACTGGAAAAACTTTATCCGGATATAGAGTGTTCGCTGAAATACGAAAAGCCCTATGAACTTATGTTCGCCACACGTTTGGCGGCACAGTGTACCGACGCACGTGTTAACATTGTGACAAAAACTCTTTTCAAGAAATATCCCGACCTTGAGAGTTTCGCAAACGCCGACCTCGAAGAACTTGAACAGGATGTTAAGCCATGCGGATTCTATCACATGAAAGCCAAAAGTCTGAAAGAAATGTCACAGCAATTGCTGGATAATTTCGGCGGTGAAGTTCCCGACAATATGGAAGACCTGCTGACACTTTCGGGCATAGGTCGCAAAACCGCTAACCTTGTACTTGGCGATGTTTTTGGAAAAACCGCTGTTGTTACCGACACCCACTGCATACGCATAACCGGACGGCTCGGACTTACCGAAAACAAAGAACCTGCCAAAGTGGAAAAAGACCTTGTAAAGCTTTTACCGCCGGAAGTCTCAAACCGTTTCTGTCATCAGACGGTGCAGTTTGGTCGTGATATATGCCGTGCCAGAAAACCCAAATGTGCTGAATGTCCGCTTAATTATTTCTGCCGTTACTATTCGGAAAATAAATAAAAATAAAACCGTATTCCTAAGAATACGGTTTTTTTATTGGTTTCAGAATAATTTTACTGGGATTTCAGCG
>JAMPAU010000074.1 GCA_023667045.1 Ruminococcus flavefaciens
ACCAAACTAATCCACGTTTCTACAAATCTGTGGGGTCACTTCATATTATCCTTACATATGATAATCAACACATACAAGCACTGTGTCATCATCCAGATTATCAATATACTCATCAATAAAGTTTTCCCAATCAATTTTTTCGAATTTTCCAGTATCAGGATTTAATGCAATCTCATTCTTGTTAAACCAATTATCTATATCCACAATATCACAAAAGCCTAAAGGATATTTGCGTTTTTTTGGAAAAATACATCTTTCAAGATATTCATCTAACGATTCATCTTTATAGTAAACATATTCTCCCCACAAAGTAATTCCTTTTTCTGCAAACTGACCACGGAAATCACCATCAATCTGCCCTTTTAAAAACATTTTCTCTAAACGATAAAAAGTTTCTGTAGCTTCTTGTTTTTCCCATTCTTGCATTTTATTCCATTCAATATCTTTTTTACGAGAGGCCGAAACCCAACGAAAACCTTCAGGAGCCTTAAATACCGAATCCTCATTACACCAACTTCGATCTCCGTCAAAATATTCTTTACAGCTATCTTTAACCAAAAACGCCGCTGGCCATCTACCACCTATCTGATACCAATCCCACATAGCATTAGGATTACAATAATATCCGTATGCCTTATGTTTTTCGTCAAAGTCATATCCATGATATTTCTCAACATATTCTTCAAAGGTCTTGTGCAATTTCTTTCTAGGATAATTTGTTAATGCAGTAATTTTCTTTGCTTTTTTGGTTCTCTTTTCGTGTTTCAACGGTCCGGCGTCTTTCTGATAAACCTTACCATTGCAAATGCTGTATTTATTATAATATGGATACGTCATGTGTTCTACAATTTTTCCTTCTAGAAGTTTGAGACAATCTATACATTCTTCAAAATCAGACTGTACCTCTTTTGTACAATCAATAAACTCAATATATTCTGGAACATCAGTATCTTGAGAATATGGTGCCATAATCTCATCAACAGCTTCAATTGTTGAATTAATAAAATGTGTTGATTCTATACTAGATATTATAAAGTTCAAACACGCTGAAGGACATTTGTTTTCTTTAGATGTATTATTATCAAGAAGTTCAACTACTTCTCTGGTTGTATTATTCTGTGTATCAATCTCTGTTGTATCAGGAATTTCCACAGTTACTAATGTTTTAAAATGCATATTTTTTCCTTTCTAAAAATAAATGAGCAACTGTAGAAATTCAGCTGCCCATTATTTTATATAATGATTTTATTATACCCTTATATGTCGTTTAACCACATTGGTCAACTTTGTGGGCAGTTGATTTAAATCTGTTATATCTAAAAACGAATCCCCATAAATTCGTTCAATATTTTGTTTGTCGTCACCAATTGCAGCGGCTACAAAAATTATACCTTTACGCTGATATTCCTGCTTGATTCCTCGCAGGTCCTCTTCTGCAGCAGAACCTCCATATCCTGAGGCAGCTGGCTGTCCGTCTGAAACTATCATCAAAATTTTAATAGGTTCAGGTCGTTTGGACAACTGCTCTGCTACAAATCTAAGTGCAGCTCCGTCACGGTTACTGCCGCGGGCCCCAATATCCATCATACGATATTTATCGTCATGGTCATATCCATCAAATTCTGCATAGGAATAAAGTTCCACTGTATTACTGGAATCTGAATAACTCGTTGAATGCCCATAGACCATCACTGGAATATCAAAACTCCGACAGAAATCATACAGAATAATAGCAGATGCTCTTGCATAGGTGCATCTATCACAGTCACACATAGAACCGGATTCATCCAATAGCAATCCTATTGCCAGTTCAGGAATTTCATTTGGCAAACTGTTCTTATAAAACACCTTACCATCATTCCTACACAAAGCATGTGCATCCAGACGTCGTCCCATGATAAGCCCGGTTTGTTTTCCGCCTCTACGATTTTCTTTAAGCTGTTTAACCAGACTTTTTTGCAGTTGGCGCGAGATGTTGATAAGCGGTGACGAAATAGCATCATATTGCTCTATCAATTCCTCATCCACAGACGAAATTCGGTTTACTCGAATATTGACACCGGCATGTATATTTCCATAAGAAATATTCTGTGCCACATCATTCAATTCACGAATACGCTCATTTTCCAGCTGTTCGCAAGCCGCTTTTTCAGCCATTTTATCTAAAATGCGTTCAATATCGGATGCTGCACGGTCATACTGCTCTCGCTCATAGTCCTCATTTGTCTCCATCGTTCCACCCAGCGGTTCAGATAACGATTCTGACTGCTGATAAGGAATACGTCCACTTTCCGTATCAGAAACTTCCTGTTTTCCAGAGGCACCTGCTGGGGCATCAATATCGATTGGACTTTCCGCATCTTCTGATGATTGACTTGCCTCACCAAACTCAGATGGTTTTTCCTTATCCTCTGCTTCAGTCTGGGGAGAAGCACTTTCATCTTCAGACTCATTTCCCTCTTCCGATTCTTTGGCTTTTTCATGAGTTTTGGCTCTTGCTGCAGCTGTGGCTGATTTTTGAGGACCTCCAGATGTCTCCGGAACTGGAGTGCTGTTTCCTTCACCAATATCTGAACCACCAACAATAGATTTCAAGATTTCAGTCATTGTATCTGTTATGCCTGCGGTACTTCCTGATGCTTCTGCAGTTTCCTGACGTTCTTTGCACACTTCGCAAAAACTTTCAATGTAATCCCAGCAGCGTACCAGCGTTGTGTTTACCACATTCAGCCTTTCCTTACCAGAACGGCTCATCAAAGCATTGTCAATATCCAAAATCAAACTAAACACCGTCTGAATTCGTTCATTACTTAAAGGTTCGTCACCATATTTTATTTCTCCGAATTTGGCATATGAAAGCATAATCTGTAAAATGCTCTCAAAGATATGGTATCTGCCATCTTCTTCACGCTCAATCAATTCCGTCACAGTTTTAATACTGTCAAAATGCCTTTCACGAAGCTTTCCAAGTCCATAACCAAGAGTTCCGGGAAAATCAGCCAATATGCGGTTCTCAATATATCCATCTTCAATCATATTAGAAATATAATGGGCAATGAATTGAACCATCTCCAGATTCTTTGGATCTGCTTTGACATAATTCCAAAACGCCTTTTCATTACGGACATCAGCCGCAGTTTTTAAATCTGGTGGATATGGATACCATCGGCAGTTTGTAAGATAATTGGTATGAGTCTGTCCTACAAGAAAATCCGTATACAGAACATGCCCCAGTTCATGCGCAAATAAACCACATACAATCTGGTAGCGGTTTTCACGTCCTTTTACCTTTGTTACCATTGGATTACCTGTATTGATGCGGACAAACAAATTGTCCGTTGATGCAATATGCTCTTCCTTTGGTTTCCAGTACAGATTGACACGAACACGGCGATTGTAATGATACCTTTTGGTTTGTGCAGCCGCCAAATCTTCAAAATGTCCCGCCAAAAGACGAGACGAAAAAAATTGTCGGTCTGAAATTTTGCTTCGCTGTTCATTTAAGCGCTGTTTAACTAGTTTATGATTCACCCTTGCCAATAGGGTAGCCTCCTTTCATTTATTGTTTTATACTGCCACTCGCCTTTTAGGTGTAAAAATAGGTTCCAGTACAGTACTAATCAATGCTTCACGGTCAATTTCATCTGTTGTTGCTTTGCTAATAATTGTATATAAAGCCGATTGATATACATCACCCGTAATTTCCGCACTGATAATCCAGTCAATAAGACTTCGCATACCATAAGAACCATCTACAATACTGTTTTTTCTGCAGTATTCAGACAAATCGTTAACAACCTGCACCATCTGAGATACCTGATATTCATCTGTAGCACCTGTAACTGACATTGCACGCTGTACCATAACTTCCGGTGTCGGCAGTTCTACATCTCTCACCAAACTCATACGGTCAATAACAGATTGGTTCATACCGCGACAGCCTTCATAAGTAATATTTGTTGTAACCACAACAACAGCATCAGGATGACGTTCAATAATTTCTCCGGTCGGAAGTGTGATAGAACCAGTCTGTTCCAAAAGTGAATTAAGTCCTACCAAAACACCCGGCTGAACAATTGTTGATGGTTCCTGTATTTCTATCACATACCCATTCTTTAATGCTTTAATAAAATCTGTTTCTATGTATGTATAAGTCTGACCACTGCTTTGTGCATTTTCATCTCTTTGGGATAATGCACGCACTTTTTCTGTTACTCGATCTAACACAATACTCATACATTCCTGCACTGTGGCTGCTGTATTTTCAACACCTGTTAATGCCTGATAGACTCCAACAGGATCATAATCCATATCATCCATATCAGGAAGTTTCATCAATTTAGACACATTAGCGTAATTAATTCCACCCATACTTTTGAGTATTTCTCTTTCCTTATCAAGCTGAGCATCTCCAGTAGAACATGAATCTGAATCAGGAAAAATCTGACCAATAAAATCAAAGATTTCTGTACCTGCGGAACAGGTATATGCCATATATGGTAATCCCATACCTGCCGCAATCGCTTTGGCACTCATCGTTTTTCCGGTTCCCGCAGGGCCTCTCAAAAGAAAATTTCTCATTTGCATAGATTTCCCTGTGGTTGCCTGTGCATGTTTACATATATCAACAACTTCCTGTGGAATGATATACCATTCAGGGAGTTTCGGTACCAAAGCATTCTCATAATCATTTAAGGTCCTGGAATGAAATTTATATTGTCCAATAAAATCTTCATGTTCTATTACAACACTTGATTTTTTTATTGTAGTTCCTCTCATTCTTGCAAAAATAGTAAATTCCCCTGCAACAACTGTTGTTGGCTCAAATGCACCGGAATCCAACTGAGCCTGTGAAATACGCATAAGATTTCCAGACTTATCAACATTAGCTTTAACAGCTGCTGGACAAGAGGAATCTTTAATACGTCGATAGGCATTATCACACAATATTGCCATAGAATTTGTAGCATCAGACATATTAGGATAACCACTATTCATCTGATCGAGATATTGTTCAAATGCATCTCTGAATTCATCATCATCCATCAATACCGGAAACATCGCCATTATAACAGCTGCACCATCACGTTCAGATGGATTTAAAACATAGTTTTCAAATACTTCTGTGTTTTTATCGTAAACACTTGCCGTAATAGCTCCTGTATCTTTGTTGTATACAACCAAATGGTATGCATCTGCCCCCATTGACGATTTATATTCAGCAACAGTTCTGTAATCAATAACTCCTACAGCACCTTGCTCACTTCTGTTCATACAACGGCAAACTGCATGCACTGCTTTGACTACCGTTGAACAAATTGTTGATTCCGTACCACTACCATATTTTGAAGATACCTTAACCTTTTTCCTACG
>JAMPAU010000075.1 GCA_023667045.1 Ruminococcus flavefaciens
AAAAAAAAAAAAAAAACGCCCTCTAAAAACTTGAGGGCGGTACACCAAAAAAAATCATCAGCAAAAACATTTAATTTATAAATAAATTTGGCCGCTGTAGTTGTTTTTATGCATTGTCCGTCCTTTTCCTGCTTTTAAGTCTTCCCAACTTGCCCAACCTGCTTCCTCTGTGCCATAGTATTCATTCCAAAGTTGCTCAGAGTTTTCTGCACGTAATCCTCCCTCGGAATAGGCATTTATTCCTTCATAAAATTTACCGTCCTCCGATATATAAATTTGTATATTCTCATAATCTATCATTGCAACAGGAATCACTTTCTTTCCTACTTTTTCAATAAAATCACCGCAATCCGCCATTGGCAACAATACCATCCTTTCCAGTTTCGTTGAACTGTCATTTATACCTATGCGGCCGGGTTTAATATAATCCCAATTTAGCCTGTCAACTATATGCAGATCCCCGAACTCTTCCAAAAACCTCCTTGCAGCCGGAAAAAATTCATATCCCAGCTCTGTAAATCTCTTTTCATAATTAGAAACATCTATTTTCCGTCCCTCATACCAGCCTGCTTTCATAAGCTGCTGCTTTGCAATTTCTGTTAACATTATTCTTCCTCCCACAAATTTAATTTTTCAAATGTATTGTCTAAATTTTAGAGAATATTTCATAAACGCTTGAGGGCGGAATATTAATTAAAACCTGATTCCGCAAAGCTCAAACGCACAGAATATAGTATACGATAGCACTATTTCAGACTTCTTGGCGCATTTTATGTGTCTCTCTCATTTCACCCATTGGTGAAAATTCAAAGTGCTTAAAATGAGTTGTCTTTCAACGCATTCACACTGTGTTTTCAATGTTTCAGCTCATGAAGCCTACGGAATCAGGTTAAAAGATAACCGAAACTAAAAAATTATAAATATTGCCTTATGCTCTTTTTGCCCATTGTCCTCCCTTTTCCGGCTTTTATGTCATCCCAACTTGCCCTGCCAACATCTTCTCCATAGTACTCATTCCATAATTGGTCTGAATTTTCTGCCCATAATCCTCCCTTAATACCGTTGCAGTCCTCAGCATAAAATTTTCCGTCCTCTGATATAGAAATATATACATACATATCATCCATTACTGCAACGGGAATGATCTTCTTTCCAACTTGTTCTATAAATTCTTCACGATCAGCCATTGACCACCAGCTAAGTTCCTTTAGTTCCGTTGAACTTGTATTTATGTGAACTTTATATGGACCACAATCACAATGTGTTTTATCTTCAATATGCAAATCTCCGAACTCTTCCAAAAACCTCCTTGCAGCCGGAAAAAATTCATATCCCAGCTCTGTAAATTTTTTTTCATAATGAGAAACATCTATTTTTCTTCCCTCATACCAACCTGCCTTCCGCAGTTGTTGCTTTGCAATTTCTATTAACATTATTCTTCCTCCCACAAATTTAATTTTTCGGCAAATGTATGTTCGCAATTTTCACATGGTTTTGCGACCATATCATTATATGTGTTAATACATTTTAATGCAATATCATCATAATCTGCTCCCTCCATTATTGCCTGTCGAACACTCCAAACCTCTGCGCAATTTTCAACACTTCGGTCATAATAAAAACTTTTTTCACCATACTTATTTTCTTTCACACCCGTAGTATCTTTTGTTTTCTGAATATCATCTCTTAACTTTGCCATATCAGCTTTTACTTCATCATAACTTCTGCCTATGTTTTCAAAATAGTCATAGCCTTTTTCTTCTTTAAGTTTATAAAGTTCATTAAGATATTTATCTGTCATGGTTAATTTATAGTATTGCGAATAATCGAAATTTCGATCATTGAAATCTGGGTCTTTATGATATTCTTCTTTATATAATTTGTCAATAATATTCTTAACATTTACTTCTTTGTTTTTCTCACTTTTTCCAAATATATAGTCATTTACACTATGATACCCAGGAACACCACAACCATATTTTTCCGGATTTTTAATATCCAAAGCTACACACGCTTTCCTATACCTGTCTTTTTGTTTTTTCGTTAAATTATTTTTAAAATCATCTAACTGAAGCAAGGCAAAATCATCGGGAGAAATTTTCTCCATTTTTTCAATGAATTCAATGCCCCCGTGTTGGCATAGACGAATTATGTCTTTTTCATAAGCAGTGTTCTCTTTTAATATCTTTATTATTTTGTCTGTATATTGCAGATTTTCGCCAAGTGCGTTAATAAAGCTTTGTCCATATGCCCTCGTATAATATATTATATCATCAGAATATTGCGGTTTCTCGTTAATAATATTAACAAATTCATCTCTGTAAGATATTGCCAGTTTCGCATAATCAATGCCATAGCTATTAACTCCGCCAACAAAAGCGTCATAATTATTTGCAAGCAGCGAGTTCATTGCAAGTTCATTGCCGACAGTAAGCAATACCAACTCACTTGCATACAAGCGGCAGTCGCTTAACATTTGCGAATATCGTATATCCATTGCTCCTGATACAGCAATAGATGAGTATTCCTGAGCCGCTTCAGCTATTAAGCTAAAGCTTTTAGGAACGACCGCAGTTGAACCGCTTGCAGGTTTGTATGCACCTTCAGCAGCCTCATAAGCATCTGTTATATCTATAATTTCCTGTTCTATTTTAGTACGACTGCCGATAGGCTTTTGCTTTATACCTTCTATCGTAATAATTTTGCCATTTTCATCTTTATATGAAATTGAACCCGAAAAGTAGCTTTCTGCCTTTAACGTTAATTCTTCTTCAAGTTCCATCATATATAGACCGAGACACAAATTCCACAATGCTCCGCCGTAATACTCCAGACGTTCATCGCTGCTTCCTGAAATCACTTTTGTATCAAAATCGTCAAGTAACATGAGCGTGCTGTCTGCTTTAATGCTGTTTTTAAATGAATTTCTCCAGCCATTTGAATAATATCCGGGATCAAATCCATATTTATCCTTGAAATTTTTTCTGTAAAGATAATTATCTTCTATTGCGGTTTTGGGCAGCATTAAAACGCTGGATGGAAGTTTTGTTATGCTGCTTATTGTTTCATATGCTTTTATTTCAAAGCCTGTAACGATCACTTCATAATTATGTGATATTTCTTCACTAAGTCCGGGGGCTACCATTTCTATTACTACTGACGCAATAGTATACTTCGACAGACTGGCATATGCGTGCATACTTGTCCGTATTTTTTCGATATTCTTTTCATCCGTTTCGTTTACATTTTTTAACCATCTTTGGTTTGAATCAAAAATTTTTGACCAAAAATCATATGTAATATATTCACTGCGAAGTTCCTCATAGTTAACCTTGCTGTATTTTCTGATTTTGCCTGTATTATTAAGTGCCTTCATTTTCTTGATGAAGGAATAATCATACCATTTCAGTGCAAAATAATTAGCATCGTTTCCACTGCCGTATGCAAGAAGGTAATAGTCATCAAGATACTCTTCCGCTTCGGACAGATCAGCATTATTATTTAATACCGGAACATCAACAAAACAATCTTCACCGAAAATCTTGGCAAGATTTACATTGCATAAATACACCTCGTCACCTGCAATAAAATTGCTGATAAGAAGTACATCTGAATATTTTATTTTTTTGCTTATTATAAAATCCTTAAAAACAACCGGCAGATCATCATCTGATACAAATGGAAAAAGGTCTAAATTGTCTGTAATGCCGTCCATGTCGCTGTCTTTAAGGAGCGGGTTTGATCTAATTGGCAAAACCTCGCACTGCATAAATTCAATATAGTAATCGCCATACTGCTCTAATGCTTTATCACGCCCGCTTTCAACATACGCAGGAATTGGAAATTTATTACTGTCATGAAATAATTCTTTTACTTTTGGCAATATGATTTGACTATTTTCATCAAATTCAATAACGGATACTCCATTTATTTCAAATAGTATCTCCTCAAAATCCCATGCCCCATCTTTATCAGTATCAGCACAATCTTCCAACTCGTCAATGTCGAACTCATAATCTGAATTAATGATTTTTTTATTTGCATTTTCGGCATATTTAGGCGTAATAGGCTTATCAAGCACAATTGTGTTATACCCCGTAGCAATAATAGCTTTGTAAGCATTAACATTTTCCGGCACTTCTCCGTAAATATGCGTAAGGCAGTCATTAACAACCGATTCATAAGAAACGGTATCTATATTTACTCCTCCGGACTTTTTTGAAAGAGCATATGAATATGAAGTATCCTGATTTTCTATTGCCGTAAAAGAATCGGTAATTGTGCAGAAGTCAATAGAAGTCTGCAGATTGCCAAGGTTTTCAAGCAGCGACATTCCGCAGTCAGCGGATTCGTTTTCAGAGTTACGATAGAAAAATACAGGATATTCTTTGTCCTTTGTGAATAAAGTTGTTTTTTCTTCTTTTACAATTTTATATTCGGGGTCAAAGAATATAAAGCCGTATTCCTGCCTTGCAGAAAGAGTTTCACTTGCTTCATGTGCCTTAATTACATAATCAACACAATCGGAAATAATTACTGCGTTATACAGATTATTTATTTCCTTATGTTCAATACGGTCAAGCATACTTTTTAAGCCGTCAATATTATTTGTCCTGCCGTACCAAGTGGATTGAGTTCCGCCCTGACCGTTAAGCCCGTAAATCGATATTGTAACGTTCTCGGAATTTTCAAAAATCTTTTCGGAGATAGAGGAAATCTCCTCAGTGATCCCCTCAAGCTGCACATCACTGTACGATACCTCGTCAACTATAAACGCAACATCAAAATTATCCTTATACTTCGCTTCATTTGACCTTGCATTTGATTCACTGACGCTAAATCTGAAATACTCCTCATTTCCGGACATAGCTTCGCTGACCTCGACATCATCCGATTCAGACGGCTCGATACCGAGATTTTGGAAAAATATCTCCATATCCATAAGACAGTATGTACCTACTCTGTCCGTAGTGGTATATACTATATTATTAACCTCATCATAATTCGTTTCAATGGGCAGCAGCATATTAACGTCCTCAAAGAACATGAAAACGTTAAGCCTTTTTATTCCCTTGAAACCGTCGTTATTTGCGGCATATGTGCCGAGTGTGTTATTTATGGCAGAATTATCTAGCTCAAACTTAACGGTAACTTCCTCGAGCGCCAGACCGTCAGTGTAAACAAATTCGGGAGCAA
>JAMPAU010000076.1 GCA_023667045.1 Ruminococcus flavefaciens
AATAAGAAAAGGAGGATTTTTATGAATCATTGTGATCTGAGTCAGGAAGAACAGCAGCATCGTCATGAAATTGCAGAGCGAACCAGGAAAATGATTTTTTCACAGTTACAAATTGAAGGACAGGATGATACTTCTCTTGTAACAGGTTATCGTGATTATTATCTGCAGATATCTTTTTCAGATTTGCATCCCCTGATGGTGTTCTGTCTTGCAAAAGCGTTAAAAAAGCCCAGCACATCAAAGCAACGTCAGATGACAAATGATTTGAATCTGAGAAGTGTTCTCGGAAGTCATGCTATCAATGATAAGGTAGGTTGTTATTCATATCGTGCTACACAGTGGCTGGATACTGAATTAAATGCATCAAGGTTTTTTGAAATTCTTGATAGGTGTGTCGATGAGGCTGACCGCGGATTTTATAAACTTGCAGGATAATAGTTGTATTTCAATATACTCAATCGTGTA
This sequence comes from Ruminococcus flavefaciens, assembly GCA_023667045.1. Taxonomy (GTDB): domain Bacteria; phylum Bacillota; class Clostridia; order Oscillospirales; family Ruminococcaceae; genus Ruminococcus; species Ruminococcus flavefaciens_AC. The sequence continues at coordinate 466 of JAMPAU010000076.1, forward strand.
ATATAGATAAAAGCGATTAGAGGAGGAATACATTATGAAAAAATTTTTGATTATTATTTTATTGTTGAGTATGGTTCTTTTAAGTGCTTGCTCAACATCAGATTCATCTGAAAGCTCTAAAACTTCAGTAGCTTTAGGTTCAGAAAGAATTAAAACTACTGAAAATTATCAGACTGAAAGTACGCAGATTGATGTGGACAAAACAGAAGCGAGTACATCAAAATCGGTAATTGCACAGTCAGATAATAAATATAATAATTCTCAATTATCTACCACTTCAGAGAATAAACCAAAAGGAACTGAACCCTCTAAGCAAAAGCAAACTGAATCTAAACAAGAAAAAACCGAAACTACTGCAGAATCGGAGAAAACAACTGTTTTAAATGCAGGAGCATCAGATGCACATGCAGTAGCTGGTAAAGTATTGGAATATATCAATCAGTATCGTTCGGTTCCAGCCGTGAAATTATCAGGATTAACCAATTATGCACAGTATCGCAGCAAACAATTAGTATCTAATTTTGCTCATGATACGAATGATCAGCGTGCAGCTGCTACGGCGCTTCAGTATGGGGAATATATTGATCCAAGTCAGTTTGGCGGTAGCGGAGATCCGTATTATAGAGCAGGTGCTCGTGAAGCAATTGCAAAAGCCGGTTTTAATGGAACAGTAGATCAAGTTGCAGAAAAGCTTGCTAAATTGGTTCGTGACAGTTCAGGACACTGGGCTTATATCGGTTCATCCGAATATAAATATATAGCGGTAGGTATAACATATCAAAGTGGTATGTGGTATTGTGATATTGCTGTTGCAGAAGAGAATACAGATGAATATTAATTGAAAATAAGTGAGTTAAACACCATTGCATTTTGCAATGGTGTTTTTTATTGAAAAAATTTAACAGAAGGGATTAAATTTTATGAGTACAAAGAAAAAAAGATATTCCAGATTGCTTTGTTTATTTATGGCAATTTTAATGTTGCTTTCGGTATTTCCAGCAACAGTTTTTGCAACTCCGGCATCGGATATTCCATCTGAGATGCTGAATAATGATTATTTAGATGCCTTGGCATATACCGGGTATGATGTTAAGAGTCAGAAAAATGATGGAACAATTTTTAAGAAATATGGGTATATGTTAGCAGGAAGTTCGGTATTATCCAGGATTAGTTATGACAGCAGTTATACATGCTCAGGCTTGGAAACTTCATCCGGAAAGCCTAATATATCCAAATTTAGGCAAAGTGGTTTGTGCTGTGCCAGTTACATTTCATATGTATATTTTAATTATCTTCCAAATGTTGTAGAAAAGGATACTTCTGATATCAGCAGACCGGATAATCTTCGCGCTGCTGCAAGTTGGAGTAGTGCCGCAGATTCATGGGTGTCTTCAGGAAAAGCAAGACGTATAAGTTTTTCTCAGAGTTCAAATGGAAATAATTTTGTTGCAAAAGAAGATATTCCTATCGGTTCACTGGTTGTATTTAAAAGTATATCAAATGGCAGTATTGCACATGTTGCATTATTTGCAGGATATTATGATGGTACCTATTTTGTAACTCATGTAGGTAATGATCGCGGTCCTGAAATTAGTAGTATTGATGGTATGGTTAAAGGTGGTAATCCTGAAGCAGTTGCTCAGATTGTTGTACCGAGTTTTGTTGAAGAAAGCGGCAAAATTGAAGTTTATAAAAAGGATCCTAATGGAAAGAACCTTTCAGGTGCATATTTTACTGCGACTGATACCAAAGATAGCAGTAATCAATATATTATCGGACCAACAAACAGCAATGGTTATGCTGCTACTAAAGAGGATATTCCATATTCAACTTATAAGGTAGTTGAAACTGTTTTTCCAAAGAACTATAAAGCGTCTGGAAAAAGTGAGTGGACTGTAACCGTTAGTTCGTCTAATGATGGTGTTGTTACTATAAATGCAGTTAACGAATTGAAGAAAGGATATCTTGAGGTTATCAAAACAGATGCAGAAAGTGGAGCCGATTTAAGTGGAGCCGAATTTACTGTATATGATTCTTCAGGAAAGTCTGTAACAACTTTTGGACCTACTGATAAAAATGGTTATGCAAAATCAAAAGAGATTACATATGGGTCTTATACTGTAAGAGAAACCAAAATCCCAAATAATTACCAAATGGGTAAAATTACAGAATGGAAAGTTACTCTTAATGATGATTCACCGAAGATTAAATTAGATATAACCAATGATAGACAGTATGGTTCACTCAAGGTAATAAAAACTGCAGAGGATAATTTCAAAGAAGGGTTTAAATTTAATTTAACCGGTACGTCAGTATACGGAGATAAAATCAGTATGACGGCAACTACAGGTGCAGACGGAATAGCAACGTTTGAGCATGTTCCTATTGGAACAGGGTACGTTATTTCTGAAAAGAATACACCGATACGTTATGTTGTCCCGGAAGATCAAACAGCAGCAGTTGAGTGGAACAAAGTAACTCAGCGTAGTTTTAACAATGTACTTAAAAAGTTTCGTGTAGAAGTTACCAAAACAGATGTGCAGACTGGTTATGCCCAGGGAGATGCTCGTCTTGATGGTGCAGTATACGGATTATATCAGAACAATAAACTTGTGGCTTCCTATACTACAGATAAAAATGGTTCTTTTATAAGTGATTATTTTGCTTGTGGTTCTAACTGGACTCTTCGTGAAATCAGTCCATCCGAAGGCTATTTGCTTGATGAAACTATTTATCCTGTTGCAGCTGAAGCAGAGCATTATACATTTGAACTTAATCAGATACCTATAGATGTTACTGAGAGGGTTATTTTCGGACATATTCGTTTAGTCAAACATCTTGATAGTGAATTAGAAAATGTCTCTAAAGATACATCAAGCAGAGCTACAGTATCAACAGATGATATTCATTCATCTGGTCACAAAGGTTTAATTGAACAACCTGAAGAGGGTGCGAAATTCCAGATATATCTGAAAAAGGCAGGCAGCTATGACAACGCACGAGAGGCTGAGCGTGATATTATAACAACAGATTCAAATGGATTTGCTGTATCAAAAGATTTGCCATATGGTAAATATGTAGTTCACCAGACTGAAGGCATGGAAGGACAAGCATTTATTCCTGATTTTATAGTTTACATCAGAATGAATGAACAGACCTATTCATATATCCTGAAAAATCCAACACAATCAAGTTTTATTCGTATAGAGAAACATGATGCAGAAACAGGCAAAATCATCCCAGCAGCAGGCGTAGGCTTTCAGGTGCGTAATGTGATTTCGGACGAGCTGATTTCTCAGACTATTTATTATCCAACACCAATTACGATAGATACATTCTATACCAATGAAGAAGGCTGGTTGATGCTTCCTTGTGAACTCACTTATGGTCAGTATGAATTAATCGAGGTAGAAACCTGTTATGGATATGTACTGGATAAAAATCCAGTTTCATTTGTTGTTGATGGCAAGAATGATGTGGTCATAGTCGAAAAGCAGAATATGCCTCAAAAGGGAAGAATTAATGTTATCAAAACCGGAGAGGTTTTCTCTTCTGTATTTGCTACTGATGATGAAGGAGTTTCTATTTATAATCCAGTATATGAAATACGTGGATTGGAAGGCGCTGTATATGAAATCCGTGCCTCAGAAGATATTTATACATTGGACGGAACATTGCGAGTATCTGCTGGTGATGTTGTTGACACTGTTACTACATCAAAAAGCGGATTGGCAATCAGTAAGGAACTTTATCTCGGCAAATATGAAGTTGTTGAAATTAAAGCCCCGTATGGTATGATTCTGAATCAGAAGGCGAGCAATGTTGAAATTGTTTATGCTGGACAGGATATTTCAGTTACAGAAACAGGTACAAGTTTTTATAACGAGCGTCAGAAAGCAGAACTGAGTCTGGAGAAAACACTTGAAATAAATGAAAAATTTTCAATTGGCAGCAATGACGAGATTTCGAATATTACATTTGGTTTGTTTGCTGCTGAAGATATAATCGCAGCTGATGGTTCTATTATACCTGCAGATGGATTGCTTGAAATTGTGAGCCTTGATTCTAATGGACATGGTACAGTAAAAACTGATATCCCATTTGGTGACTATTATATAAAAGAGTATAGCTGTGATGAGCATTATATTTTGAGTGATGAAAAATATCCAATGAATTTTGCATATGCCGGACAGGATACTGATTTTGTTATTATAAAAGCAAATGAGGGCAATGCAATCATTAATGATTTGCTGTATGGTTCAGTATCAGGTAAGAAGATGGATGAAGATGGAAATGGTCTTGCAGGTGCAAAAATCGGTTTATTTGCTGCTTCTGTAACTGAGTTTACAGAAGAAAATGCTATCTTGGTGAATATTTCTGTAGAAGATGGTTCGTTCTCTTTTAAGGATATTCCTTATGGAAACTGGATTGTTCGTGAAATTGCACAGCCAAAAGGTTTTATTCTTTCAACAGAATCGTTCCCAGTAGTTATTACTGAAGATAATCAGGTTGTTGAAATTGATATTACAAATGAGTTTATACGTGGTGATATTCATTTGACAAAATATGATAGAGACTATCCTGAAAACAAACTTAGTGGCGCAGTCTTTGAAGTTTATCGTGATAGCAACAATAATGGAAAATTTGATAAAGATGATATGCTGCTTGGTACTATGGAAGAAACTGAAGTTGGTCAGTATTATATGAAGGATCT
>JAMPAU010000077.1 GCA_023667045.1 Ruminococcus flavefaciens
AAGAGCACTCAACATCAGCATACCGTCCGTATGCTGTGATTAAGTATACAAATGATACAACAGTGCCGACCATCAGCTCCGTTTCAGGTAATCCGACGGATTGGACAAAGAGCAATGTAACTCTTAAAGTGACTGCAACAGATAATGTTTACGGTGCTTCAGGTATTGCAAGCTATAGTTTTGACAACGGCGGCACATGGCAGACAAGTAATTCAAAATCATTTTCATCTAATCAAACAGTAAACATCAAGGTTAAGGACCTTGCAGGAAATATCTCTGCGGTTAAGACAGTTAAAATTACCAAGATAGATAAAACTGCTCCGACAATATCAAAAGTTGAACTTAGTCCGTCATCGTGGACAAACGGCAGCGTTAAAGTTACTGTTACTGCAACCGATGCAGGTTGCGGGCTGCATGCAACCGCATATAGCTTTGACGATGGTTCAACATGGCAGGCTGCAAACAACAAATCTTATTCAGCTAACAAAACCGATATAAAGGTAAAAGTTCGAGATACGCTCGGCAATATTGTAACATACGCAAGTAATCCTGTTAAGGTTGATAAGATCGACAAAACAGCTCCGACTGTTACAGTCAGTTACTCAGCAACAGCAGTAACAAATGGCGATGTAACTGCGACAATTACCATGAAAGATGATAAGGCACTCGGAAAGTATAAACTTGGTTCGGCAGCAGAAGTTGCTATTAGTGGTACTTCAAAAACAATAACTAAAAAATATACTGCAAATGCAACTGAAAACATCGTTGTGTATGATGCCGCAGGTAACTCAAAAACCTTAGCGATCAAAGTGACCAATATTGATAAAACAAAGCCTACAATAACAATAAAGTATTCAACCACAGATTGGACAAATAAAGATGTAACAGCTACTATAACTATAGCTGACAATACTGCACTTAAAACATACAAGATTGGTGAAGATACCGCAGTTTCTGTCAGTGGTGCATCTAAAACTATTACAAAAACATATGCAGAAAATGCAGAAGAAACAATTACTGTGACCGATACTGCCGGCAACACAAATACTAAAGTAATTTCATTGACGAAAATTGACAAAATCGCACCGGATATACAGCTTGCATATTCTACAAAAAACGCAACAAATAAAAATGTTTTGGTATTCGGAATACTCTCTGATAATGCAGGACTGAAATACTCTCAGATTGATAATAATTCAAAAGTGGATATTGAAGAAGCTGCTTTGAAAGCCATTGAGGAAGATCCGGATTTGACCGAGGAAGAAAAAGCAGCACTTACCCCTCCTATTTTGTCAATTCCATATCTCAAATATTGCAAAGAGAATTTGACACAGAAAATTACTGTTTGGGATTATGCAGGAAATTCTGCAACAGAATTGGTTGAAGTTACTAATATTGATAAGGGGTTGCCTGACATTGAAGATATTACCATTTCAACAATGAAGCCTACAAAAGACCCTGTCTATGTCACGTTGACTGTTTCCGATGATGTTGAATTAGATTATCTCATTTGTACACATTTGCCCGAAGTATACCCTTTGAACGGTAAAAAGGATACAGTCGAAATTCCGTTCTATGAAAATTCGGAGTCATTGTTTACAATTTACGATACAGCAGGAAATGAAATAGAATACCCTATTTATATTAATAACATTGATAAAGAATCACCGCAAGCTGCTATTGAGTTTGATACGGCCGAGTGGACTAACAATGATCTGAAAGCTACCATAACTTTTACAGATAATATGGGGCTTAAAAGCTATCGTATCGGCAATGGAAATGATATTTCAATCAGCGGAAAAACCGCAGTGGCAGAACTTGTCTACAAAACTAATATTAATCAAACTATAACTGTTACAGATGAAGCTGGCTTGGTTACTGTATATGACGAATTTATATATTGCCCGAATTATGATGATGAGATTCCTGATATTAAGAATGTATCTGTTTCTAAATTGGGTTGGTATAACGATAATGCAACAATTACAGTAGATGCTTCTGATGATAAATCTGGTATTGCAGAGTTTAGCTTTGATGGCGGAGCAAATTGGAGCAAAGAAAATGAAATTGAAATAGTGGAAAACACTGAAAGTATTATTGTTGCAGTTAAGGATAATGCGGGGAATGTAGCATATTACCAATCAGGAGTTGGCTCGGTTCCTGATATTAGTAGTGCAACTTTAATTCCCACCCGAATAGATCGTGTTGCTCCTGAAGCTCCGGATATTTTCGAGGAAGATGGTCAGGTTTATATTTCATCTCGTTCTTTTGGATTTGATGATAAAACCGACAGCCCGGAACACATTGAATACAAGCTCGGTGAAAGCGGCGAATGGACAAAATATGAAGAACCGCTTACACTTGTAAACACCTATGATGTGACTGTTTATGGCCGTGTATGTGATGAAGCAGGTAATATCAGTGAAGAGTCATCAATAGTTGTTAAAAGCAGGCTTGGCGAGTATACAGCATCGTATACCGATCTTGCAATCGCTGAGGGCGTTTACCCAATTGGATTTGAGCGTACTTACTCAAGCATTGATGGTTGGTTCTTTAGCTTTGAAGCTAATATTAAAGAATGCACAAATGGTTTTGTGTTCACTGATTTTTACGGAAAAAAGCATCATTACCTCAAAAATGGTGAGGAAAAATACGTTTCGGTTGATGGTGATGAACTAATCTTTGTTAAAAACAAAGATAACCTTGTAGGTTATGAACTTACATACGGCGAAATTATATGTCAGTTTAATCTCAACGGTAAGCTGGCATATGTAAAGAACAATTACATTACTGCTGAGTATGCATGGACATCAAATAGTCTTACAATTGAGGATAAAGCGGGAAGGGTATCACATGTATATTTTGAAAATGGCAAGCCGTATAAAATTTTACTTGAAGACAGATATGTAACTGTAAGGAAAGTAGTTGAATATAAATGGGATGGCGACAATCTTGTAACTTTTATCGATGCAACGAATACGGATAACGAGGGAGATATAATTATTCCTGAAAGTATTCATAGTTATAAATACGGAGAGTTTGGAGATGAGAATAACAGAAAAAGTCTGATGGTCTGCAACGAGTTGGAAAATATTGATTATTCTAATGAAAAACGAGTAAAACTCATTTCACAACCTAACGGCGCATTTGTTAAGTATACCTACAATGACACTGCCGCAAGTGAAAACGAAAAAACACCGGAAAACATCGGTACGGTTACTGTTTCAGATGGCAAGGGTGTAACTGATATTTGGTACTATTCTGATGGTGTTACTATTACAAACAGCGTTAGCAGCTATTCCGATAAGGCTGTTTATACTCCGGGTAATATTTCAAGTGAACTTGAATCTGACAAAATAGCTAATGTTGCATATGTTGTTAAGGCTGTATCTGATGGATCGAATAATAATTCGACATCAACTGAAAATAACAATGAAAATCAAACGCCTGCTTCTGATGACGATTCTTCACTTTACGATAAAAATGATGACGGCAGTTATACCTTCTACTCATATGACGAACAGGACAGAGTTGTTGTAACACTTGAAGTTAAAGCAGGAACATTAAATGTCACAAAGGAAACAACTCTTGACGATGCCGAGGCTGTTGCTGACACTAAGACAAATACTGTGTATGCAGATGGCAGTGATAACGTAAAAGAAACCGTTACACTTAAAAGAAATGCTGAGAATGTATTTGAAAATTCATCAAAGGAAACATATGAGTACAATACACAAGAAAGTATAAAAACATATACACTGTATAGTGGCAACGGTAACGGCTGGCAGCAGAATTATTGCGAAGAATACGAATACAATGATTACGGCAATAACACAAAGAAAACTGTCACCGTTTACAACGGTCAGCCGGACGCTGAAACAGGTGTAAGAGAATCGACCATAACTGTAACTGATTACATTTATGACGTATGGAATCAGCCGGTAGAAACAACTGAAAGTGTGTATGCGAATAACACCGCATCAGAGCCGACCTCAACCGTTTTGACAAAAACCGTTTATGATATTCTCGGCAGAACATTATCTGTAACCGAAGACGGAGAAACAACCGCTTACAAATATGACAGGTATAATAATGTATTGAAAATTTCATCGTCAGATGGTGTAACAGAATATAATTATGATGATGGCGAACAAAGAGAGAACGGGGAATACGAGGGCAATACTTTAAACCTTTTGAGTCGCAAAAATCCGAATGGTTCAAAGGAAACATATGATTATGACAACTTTGGCAACCTTTCTTATCATGATTATAACGGATATGCGTTTGAGTATAACACACTCGGGAACATTTCAAATGCATATATTGTTAAAGAGGATCTCGAAAAAAATAATAATTCTGAGAATCAGATCGGCGATAACAAGGTTATTGAGCAGACGATTGTTAGCTATACATATTCATCTGACATGAAGCAGGATGTTCTTAATGCTAACTTTGGTAACGGTCAAAACGTTGACTATGTTTATAACGAAGATGGTGAATTGACCACTGTTAAGCTCGGTGAAGAAACCAAATACGGTTACAGTTATTTCGATCAAAAAGATGAAAATGGCAACATAACTAAAGAATGGTCGGAACTTACTGATTACGTTAATAACCTTAAGAAAGTTGTTGAAGAAAGCAAGACAACCATCAATGATATTAACGGCAACTTCATTTATTCAGTTGAAAATGTAAGCAAGGATGAAGAGAAAGCAGGCAGTTTTGATGGAACGATTTTCAATGTAAATAAGTTTAACTGCAGTTATTCATATGTTACTGAGTATGGTGATAAAGAAGATAGCTTTACCGGAAATGGCAGCTTTACAAAAATGTATGAATACCAAAAGGATAAGCTTAGTCATACGCTGACACATAATTTTGTGAAACATAGTTATGGTTATAATGAAGAAAATCAAATTGATCATATAAATATATATGCAGGAGATGTCAGAGATGACTATATATATCGTTATGATTCAAAAGGTAATATAATACAAGAAAATAGTGTTGAAACAATTATTGATTATAAGGTTGACGAAAGAAAACAAATATCATATAATTACGATAAGGATAATCAACTTGTTTCAACTGAACAGACAACAGTTGTACCTAATAAAGGTGAGGTTGGTGAACAGACGTCTGTTAAAAACAG
>JAMPAU010000078.1 GCA_023667045.1 Ruminococcus flavefaciens
ACCTTATGGTCTGCGGTCTTGCAATGGAAACAAATATGAAAGCAGACCTGTGCGTTCAGACAGTTTCAAACGCTCTAAAACTCCATCTTGAACTCACAGGAGCGATAATTCATTCCGACCGTGGAAGTCAGTACACCAACAGCGAATACAGGCGTAAAATAGCCAAATACGGTTTGAAGCAGAGTATGAACCGTGCTGGCGGAAGGTGTCACGACAATGCTCACTGCGAAAGACAATCCCGAAAACTATACATTGCGGAACTCAGAACGAAAGTATGGTGTTATTATATGAGTTACTGGAACAACCGTCGTATCTGTTCTGCAAACGATGGTATGCCCCCGTCTCTCAAACGCCGGTCCTATTATCAATCATTTAAAAAAGCTGCCTGATTTTTTTAGTTTCAGCTTACAATAAATTTTCTAAATTCTGTCAAGCATTATTGACAAAATCAGTACCATATCACAGCTTTTGTGCCTGTCGGAAAGTACAGCTTTACTTTGCGGGCAGGTTTAGCTTTTTTGAATGTCACAATTTTTCCGTCATTCACATAGCTAATACCTGTTGCATCCGTGCCTCTGACCTCCGCACAGATTGAAAGAGCCTTTATCAGCTTTTTCAGAACAGAATTACTTACCTTGTTGCCGTGATTTAAGAATCCAAATATCGCACACATTTTAAACTTCCTCCTCTGTAAAAATTTCTTCATTGACATAAAGTCTGCGTTCTTTCAAGTACTGAATCAACTCTGAATACTTGATTGAACGCACAAACTCGCTCCAACTCATGCCGTCAATTTCTTCTTCGGACATAGTTAAAGCCACCCTGCAAATCTCGCTTACGAGTTGCAAAGTGGCTATGAAAGTGTTGTACCTGAGCGTACCTCTGAAAAGTCTGAACTCAACTGTAGAGTAGTTGCGTAAATTTACAGCAACATAACGATTTCCGCAGTCTTTCGCCTTGTCAAGAATTTCTTTTCCCGATTTTTCCATACCCAAACGACAGCTCCATCAGTTCATATTACTCTCCGTTCTTCTGCTGAATCTGAAAATCTCATTCCAGTGCTTTTCGACAAAGAATAAAACACGGCTAATAATTTCTTCCTGCTCCGACTGATTGATACCAAACGCATCACGGTTGACATGAACGTGCAAACCACAGGTGCTTGTATCATGCGACTTATAGCCCATTTCGACTGCTTCATAAAGAACGTTCTCCCAGTCCATTGCGTTCATGTGGTAATCAAGAGTCATAGGGTGGGACACGATTTCAAAACCGTCATCAATACTGCCGTCTGATATCTATATAATCATTTATTATAATAAACATATGACTATCTATTCATAAAAACATACAATCAGACGGCAGAAATATTATCAGAAATTTTCATCAAGGAAATCCTGTGCAGCTTCAAGACCATTCTCTGCGGCAGACCTAATCAAAGTCTCTGCATAGTCTTCGTCTTCATATGTACCCACACCATAGTAATAGCACTTACCAAGTTCAAAATCAGCCGATGCATAGTCCTGCTGAGACGCTTTTTCAAGCCACTCTACAGCCTCATACTCGTCTTGTTCGACACCCCAGCCGTTAAGATAGCACACACCAAGATGATACTGTGCTGGTGCAAATTCCTGCTCAGCGGATTTTTCAAACCATTCCACTGCCTCATAGTCGTCTTCTTGAACATGTTGACCATAAAGATACATACAACCAAGATAGTTCTGGGCATACATCTTCTCTTCTTCTGCGCATTCATATTCTGGTTTGAATTCTACAGCTTTTTTAAAGTATTTATAAGCCTTAGCATAGTCTTGTCTGATTATTTCACCATCATAGTAGATTTCACCAATCTTAGTCAAATATTCTATACAATCCCAATGAAATTCCTCACATGCTTTTTCATACCATTTGACAGCTTGTTCTCCGTCTTCCACATCAAAGTAACGCTCTGCAATCTTCCTTGCACTGCACCCAGTAAGATGTTCATTTTTCTTCATTGCATAATAAGATGTCTGATAGTATTCAAAAGCCTGCTCGTCATTTTCTTCTGTTCCGTCTCCATAGTAACTACAATCTCCGAGTATTTCATTTGCCTCTGCCAAAGTGTTATAGTCATCTGAATCGGCATTTTTAACCGCCTGTTTAGCCCACCTTACAGCCTCTCTGTATTCTTCATGCTCATAACAAAGTTTTGCAAGGGCATTCTGTGCTTTGGCATATTTCTGCTCGGAAGCTTTTCTGAGCCACTGTTCAGCCTCGTCTTCATCTTGTTCAATGTCAAGCTCGTCTACACCCCACCTATAAAAGACACTAAACTCATACTGTGCTGCGGCAAGACCTTGGTCTGCATATTTCTTAGCAAACGGGAAAAATTTTTCATATCTTTCTTTGAAAGAATAAAGGTCTCCAGTTGCGGGATTTATTTGCAAATTAATTTCTTCATACATTTTCTCAAATTTCTCATTTGTCATAGGCTCGTTGTCACTGTAAGCACTGCCGTTATCCATAGCAATCTGAATATTATCAATGCTCACAAGTGAAGTCTGTTTATTTTCAAAGAAACTTTCAGCAATATCGGCAACAGAAAAAACTGCATCGCTGTCAAGTTCATACTTGTCAAGCACACGCTGAATAATAGTCTCTTTCTTCTTCGACATCTTTTCCATTTTGGACAGGAAATGATAACTTTCTATCATATCGGCAAAGAGATTAGCAGGAAAACTATTTCTGAAATTGCAGAGTTCAAGGTAAATAAGACCGATTTTTTCCTGCGGAAGTGCAATTATTTCCTGCAAGCACTGCAAAACAGTCACTTCATTGTCAGTGATAATTCCTGTCTTTTCCATTGTATCTCTCAGCAAACTCATTTTTCTGCTGTCTTCCATTTGTCTTTTATCGAGCTGAGAGAGTACAGAACAAAGGTTATAAAGTTTACTGCTGTCATAATACATTCCGTTCTGAATTTCAGAAATAAGCATATGGAAATTGTCCACGCTCTCGATTTTTTCGTTGAGTTTTGTGACAAAAGCCCCCATTGTTTCAAGAGTCTGCTGCTGTATCGCCATGATTTCCGAAATCTGAGCTTTCATGTTAAGCTGTTCGGTGTACATTTCAGTAACCTGTGCATATACCTCGTTCATGCGGTTTCCAAGACTGCAAATTACTTTTTCGTTGATAAGATTCATCTGATAAAGCTGTGAAACAGACTGCGAGATATATGTAACAACCTTGTCGTTGTTTTTCTGAATTTCCTGTTTTGTTGCCTTATTCTTGCCGAAAAGAGTATTTGTCATACGCTTGAACCAGTTCTGACTTTCAAGCTGTTTAACCTTGTCGTCAGTATCGTTCTGTAAGTCGGTGATATTCTGCATTAAAGTAGTCATCTGACCAACCATAATGTCAACCTCATAGTCCTGCTGCTGTGCAAGAAAACGAATGTCATCGCCTGATAAATTCTGTGTCTGCATTTAAAAAACCTCCGTTAAATTTTATTCAATAAATCGTTTAAAGAATTAAACGTATTGTTAATCTGCTTTTTCTGTTGCTGTAATCTGTTATTTGCGACAGTGTGAAGCTGTTTTAATTGTCTGTTGGTGTCTTTCAGACCTTCATATAAAATCGTCTGCCGTTTTTGTTCGTCAATAAATTCAGCAAACTGACTTTCTGTCATTTCGATTGCACGCACCAAATCGTCATGGGCATAAAGCAGATTCTGATAATACTTTGCCTCGCCGAGAATTTTCTGATAGTCACCTCTGCCAAACGCAGGAGCTACTATTTTATCAATCACCGTACCTAAAGCTATGGATATCGGAATTGTAATCGGTGCAGTTGCCAATCCTGCGGTTGCAAGCGGTACACTTAAAGCTGTCATTATACCTGCCGTTGCCGCACCAGAAATGCCCATTTGTCCGCCCGATTTCAGTATTTCTTTCTTGTATTCGTCCGCTGTGATTTCGCCGTTTTTCCATTTTTTGTACGATAAAACAGTTTCCATAGTAATGCCTATTACAGCACCTGCAACACCACCTTTCGCTGCTGATGAACCTACTTTTGAGAGCGTAGATGTTGCACTGCTTACTGCCGTTTCGGTCAGACCATAGTTGAGGACTTCTGCCGCATCATCTGCATATTCCGCAACAAATGAAGTAGCTTTTGTTGATTTAGCAGTGGGTAGTATGGTATTTTTAAACTCCGAAACATTTCTGCCAAGACTGTTTGCTTCCTGTGTAATATTCTGAATGCCATTATTAATACGTGCTAAATTTCCTGACGTCTGTTCAACAAAATCCGCAGTTTTTTGAATAACTGCTCCTGCCGTACCCAGTCCGCCTAAAACCGATATTTCTGTTTTATTCTGCTGTTCTGTTTTTGGCAAAGGATATTGAGTTGTATTATCACATTCATCATAATAATCGAGATTTTCATAATTATCACTGGAATTTTCTGAACCCTCAATATTATTCAAACCACTCAATACCGTACTTCCTACACTCCTGCATATATCTGAACTGCTTTCCATAATGCTGTTTACAGCAGATTTCACAATATCATAACCGCCTTGTTTTACACCGTTTTTCACAATATGATTTACAGCATCTATAACCTGCGGATTCTGAGCGATAAATTCACTGCTGGTTTTTATAGTTCCAAGCACGTCTTCTGCGGTTATTTTCAATTTTTCGTTTTCCATTATTTATACCTTGATTCAAATTTAGAACAGGTACTCCAAGAGGGCATTATAACGCACTTCTTGAAACACTGTTGCTTTTCGTCGTGTTCGTACTGAAAGATACCGCCCATTTTAGGCTGTATTGTTGTGCTTCCAATTGCTCCGTTCCAGTATCTGCAAAGCACACACTTACAGTCATTTTTTCCCACAATACTTTTGCTCATGTTTCCACCTCACTTAAACTGCATTTTTTTAATAAATATTACTTAATCCTCTGTGCTCCGTCTATATTATAACACTCTATAATCAAAATTGCAAGTAATTTTTAAATATATTTTTGCTTATATTAATTTGT
>JAMPAU010000079.1 GCA_023667045.1 Ruminococcus flavefaciens
CACAAAAATCAGAAAAAGCCTTTATTTATGGATTTATAAGTTATCAGACCGATAATTCAAGCAAAGGACGGTGATTATTTGAAGAACATATCTTTAGAACAGGCTGCAAAGGTGATTGGCGAAAATGAGGTAAAAAAGCTGATCGCAGCCTTTCCGGGCGGTCAGATATATTTAAGGGCAAATTATCTTGATACCAAGGTCAGAAACAAAATCATAATTGATGATTTTTATTCCGGCACAATTGACCGACAGCAATTGGCAGAAAAATATCAACTGTCCCTGTCTGCGATAGATAAAATTATAAAGGATGCAGCACTCAAAAATCACAATATATAGTGGAAATTTCATTGAAAATTACAATATATAGTGTATACATAGTGACTTCATGCACAATATTTGGTATAATATAAGTATCAAGTATTTGATGCGTGAAGTCATTTTTATTCGTCAAATATTTAATCGGGAACTTGCGTTCAAGATCGGTTAAATAAAAATTACTAATACAAAGGGAGCTATCAAAGAATGTTTACAGAAATTAAGCAAATCGTATCTGACCATATGAAGTCAATTGACAGTATGAAGGCAGTCTTTATTGAACAGAAGAAAAAGTGCTATGAAAGCACACAATATACTACTGTTTTTAAGGACAAGATGTACGCCGAAATCAAAAATACATATGATGCAGACCGTATGGCACAGATTGCAGAAACTAAAAGGAAACTTGATATTGCTTTTTCCTCTATCAATGACAGACTGGAAGAAGCAATCACCGTTGATATTGGTCAGGAAACGATTGCAGAACTTCAGGTTCTGTCTGATGTAGCAGTGTCTGAATTTGAAATCAATGCCTATGCAAAGAAATTTGCCGGAAAGTATAAGGCTTTACGGTTAATCAACAACATTGCAAAGGCAAGCCACATTCCATTTTCATATGTGACTGATGTTGAAATCATTGATGATTTGAATGATCTGAAGGCAATGATTATTGCCCTGATCAATGAGTATCACGGAAATGTACCGTCACTTTACCAGTCGCAACTTGTTTACATGAGTGTAAACGATTCCATTTCGGAAGAACACAATGTTTTCGATATGACTGAAACTAAATTCAATAATTTTATGATGCCTTCTGTTACAGTCAAGACAACTGGCAGTGAGGAATGAGGAATCAAAAAATGAAAAATTTTAAGTATAGAATCACAATCAATGATAATACAAGTCAGGTTCATTTATGCTTTGGCGGCGTACACTGTATAAATTTTTATAAAGGTGAAGCTGTTGCGGAATTAAATGATTCTGATGTTGAATATTTGCAAAGACACGGATATTCCGTTGAACTGATCAAGGAAGAAGGCAATGAAGAAGCTGATAAATGAAAAGACCGGCGAAGTGTTTCTTTGCAATGAACCTTCTGATTATGTCAAACCAAAACAATACTTGAAAATGACATATGAAGAAAGACTTGAATTGTACCGCAATCACAAAAGCAATTTTGATGATTTAGCAAAAATTACAACTGAAAGAAAGGGGTGATTCTAATGTGTATGTTCATCTTAGGCGTAATTGTGGGTGCAGCAGGTTTGATGACCGCAGCAGTTATTTACAGTGAAAGAAAATCCAAAAAGTAATTCTGTGATTCAAATGAAAATCCGTAAGAAAGGGGGTAAATAAAAATGGAGCTATTCAAACTATTTGGAACAATTGCAATAAACAACGCTGAAGCCAATAATGCAATGGATGAAACCGCAGAAAAGGCAGATGGTGTTGGTTCAAAAATTATAAGTGGTTTGAAGTCTTTTGCAAAATGGGGCATAGCTATCACAAGTGCTGCTGTTGCTGCTGGTACTGCCGTAACAAAACTTGCATCCAATTTTGAATCTTCATTTGCTAAAACACGCACTTTATTAAGCGGTAGCGAGGAAGAGATTGAAAGATATAAAGATGCTATTGTAGCAGCATCCAATGAAACAGGTGTCAGTACAGATGCTATGTGCGAATCAGTATATAATGCTATTTCAGCAGGTGTTGACCAAGCAGATGCGATTGGTTTTGTGACGGATGCTTTGAAATTGGCGAAGGGTGGTTTTACCGATACATCAACAGCAGTTGATGTTTTGACAACCGCATTGAATGCCTATGGTTATGAATCATCCGAAGCAACAAGAATATCTGATGTGCTTATTACAACGCAGAATCTTGGTAAAACAACTGTTGACGAACTGGCAGCATCGATGGGTAAGGTTATACCAATAGCTTCTGCTTACGGAATCAATGTTGAAAACCTTGGTGCATCTTATGCCACATTAACCGCAGGTGGTATTGCTACGGCTGAAGCAACTACATACATGAAATCAATGTTCACCGAACTTGCAAAGGAAGGAACAACGGTTTCTGACATTCTGATAAATGAAACTGGAAAGTCTTTTTCTGAACTTATGGCTGACGGTTATTCTGTCGGTGATGTTATGCAGGTTCTTTCTGATTCGGTTGATGGGAATGCAACGGCATTTGCTGGCTTATGGTCATCCACAGAAGCAGGAACAGGAGCTTTATCAATCGTGAATGCCGGTGCATCCGAATTCAACAAAACCTTGGGTGAAATGCAGAACGCAGCCGGTGCAACAGAACAGGCTTTTGGGACAATGGAAAACACCTTGTCTGAACGCCTAACAAAAATAAAGACCAACTTTCTGAATATGGCAATGTCGCTTGGAGAAAAGCTACTTCCGATTATAGAAAAGGTTTGTGACCTTGTGATTCAAAATATGCCCGTCATCACTGGTATTGTTGAAAAACTATCACCTGTGCTAACGGAAGTGTTTGATTCGCTCCTGCCACCGCTGATGCAGTTGGTAAGTGACTTGTTTCCAGTTATTATTGATCTGATACAGTCACTTATCCCACCCATAACGCAAATCATGACAGCTATTCTTCCGGTAATAACAGATCTGCTAAATATGCTATTACCGCCTATTATTCAGATTGTGCAAACGATTTTGCCGTTGTTAATCAGTTTGATAGAACCTATACTGCCGTTACTTGAACCCATAGTAGCACTTCTGCAACCTCTGATTGACCTTTTGATGCTAATACTTGAACCACTGATTCAGTTGTTGAATCTGATATTACCGCCTTTGATTGAAGTAATTTCATTTTTGATCGAAGGTGTACTTGCCGTTCTGCAACCTATCCTTGAATGGTTTGCAAATTTTCTTGGCAATACACTTGGTGGTGTCATTTCGGGAATAACTGATCTGATAGGTTGGTGTGCAGAAGGTTTCAAATCCGCTTGGCAAGGAATCCAAGTGATTTGGTCTGTTGCGGTCGATTTCTTTCAGGGCATTTGGGACGGAATTTGTTCTGTGTTTTCCGTTGTGGCTGACTGGTTCAAAGGAATTTTTGACAAGGCGAACACCGCAATTCATACCGTCATAGACCCGTGGATTGAGATATTCAGCAAGATATGGGACGGTATCAAACAGGCATTTTCAACAGTTGCAAACTTTTTTGGTGATATATTCAGCAAGGCTTGGAACAGCATCAAACAGGCATTTCAGCCTGCTGTTGATTTCTTCAAAAATATTTGGTCAGGAATCAAAAATGCGTTTGGTTCTGTCGCAGACTGGTTTAAGAACATTTTTTCCAAAGCATGGCAAGCGGTGAAAAATGTGTTCAGTACAGGTGGAAAAATCTTTGACGGAATCAAAGATGGCATTGTAAACGCCTTCAAAACCGTTGTGAACGGAATCATCAGGGGTATAAACAAGGTTATTAAAATTCCGTTCGATGGTATCAACGGAGCATTGAACAAGATCAAGGGTATCAGCATTCTTGGAGTTGAACCGTTTGGATGGATTTCAACAATCAATACACCGCAGATTCCTGAACTTGCTGAAGGTGGTGTCTTGAAGAAAGGACAAACCGGTTATCTTGAAGGCGATGGTGATGAAGCGGTTGTTCCTCTTGAAAAGAATACAGGATGGATTCAGAATGTGGCGAAACAGATTCACGCATTCACCATTGAAACCAAAGACCAATCAAGAGAAATCGCACCGCAGGTTCATGATAATCAAGAACAGCAAGTTTCAATGATGCAAATGATGGATGATAAGTTTGATAGACTGATTTCTATGATCGCAGAATATTTCCCTGAATTTGCCGAAAATATGCAACATGATATTGTTCTTGATGATGGGACGATGGTTGCAAAATTGACACCCAAGATTGACCGTCAACTGGGTATTATTCAAAAGCGAAAGGAAAGGGGATAACCTGAAGAAAAGCTGCACTGCTCTGATAAAATTCCGTGCAGTGCAGTTTGTTTTATAGGCAGGTGGTGTTAATGACAAATGAAACATTTTGTATAAATTCAGATGAAAGGGGGCTGTGTATGTGTTAAATCCAAAACAGATGGCATCCAAACAATATCTACAACAGATTTACCGCTGCAATGAACTGATTCAAGAAAATCTTGCAGAAATTGAAAATCTCCGTGCTATGTCAACAAGTATTGCTTCTCCTGACTTTGCAAAGGAAAAAGTCAGCAAATCTCAAAACACCGATGCACCATTTGTCAATGCTGTAAATAAACTGGTTGACCTTGAAAAGGCAACTGATTCTAAAATGGCAGAATTGCTTGGTTTAAGAATGGAAATCAGGGAAACGATCAACCTTGTTGAAGATGCAAAGCAAATATTGATTCTGCGGTATCGTTACATTGACTTTATGAAGTGGGAAGATATAGCGGAAAAGACAGGTTATTCTCTGAAATCAGCTTACAGAATCCATGCTTTGGCACTCAATGCCGTTGCTGATATTCTCGCTACCAAAGAAAAACTTTGCTGATGTGCCTGACCGAATCAAAGATCAGGTGAAGCAGGTTCTTGTTGATCTTGATTGCGGTGATTTGGCAGCAGATTGACCGCACAGCAAGCGTTCTTGCAAAAGGGTATAGGTAACCCCAAAATAATTCCGCGCCTTTAAAATCTTCCCCCAATGAGGTACAATGA
>JAMPAU010000007.1 GCA_023667045.1 Ruminococcus flavefaciens
GAAAAAAGTCCGAATATTCGGACTTTTTTGCGGTGTCATCTATTTTGGTTCACCAATATGGTTGGGGTGCAGGGATTCGAACCCCGGAAGTGACGGAGTCAGAGTCCGTTGCCTTACCGCTTGGCGACACCCCAGTGTCTTATGTGTGCTTCATTCAGCTTTTATATTATAGCACGTGTGCAAGCAAATGTCAATAGGTTCAGAAATATTTTTTTCTTTTAATTATATCTGTCGGTATTGAAAAAAATATAAAATCATTATATAATAAGTATCAGGAGGATTTTTATTATGATAAAGATATATCTTATTGTAAACCTTGTTGCCGGAAAAGCCATGATAAGCGAAAATCTCGGCAGTATTATAAATGAGTTCACCAAAATAGGCGGTGAAGTGACCGTACACCCCACACAGAGCGGTCAAGACGCTTCTGACTGTGCATACTATGCCTGTGAAAATAATTTCGATATTATCGTATGTGCAGGAGGCGACGGCACTCTTAGCCAGTGTCTGCAAGGCATAATGAAAAGCCAAAACCGCCTTACCGTCGGATATATTCCGGCAGGGTCTACAAACGACTTTGCACAGAGCCTTGACATTCCTAAAAATATCATGGACGCTGTACACTGGATTATTGACGGAAAACCCACTAACTGTGATATAGGACGTTTCAATGACGATTACTTCACATATATCGCCGCTTTCGGAGCATTCACCAATATAACATATGAAACCCCTCAGAGATTCAAAAATACTTTAGGTCATACGGCATATATCCTTAACGGTCTTATGCAACTTACAAGTATACGCTCAAAACGCATGAGAATCGAATACGACGGAAACGTAATTGAAGATGATTTCCTTTTCGGTATGGTCACAAACTCCTCATCTGTTGCCGGACTTCTTTCAATAAATGACTTCATGCTTGACGACGGAGTTTTTGAGGTTGTACTGATTAAAAAGCCTGCTAACCTTGCACAGCTTAACCAGATAGTCCGCTCTCTCCTCAACATATCAGAAGAAATCGACAGGGACTATATTAAATTCTTCCGGACAGAAAAAATTACTTTTACCTGTCTCGACGACGAACCGGCTACATGGACAAGAGACGGCGAATACGGCGGTGATTCCATGCAGTGCGTAATATCAAACTGTCAGAAAGCAGTTTCATTCATGATATGCGACTGCGACGAAACAAAATTCATGCATGAGGAAATAGTCATTCCTAAGGAAAAAAATTAAAAATAATTCAGTAAAAAATGTCCTTTTGTGATACTATTATCCGAATATATTACTGTATAAAAAAAGAAAGGAAAAATTTTTCATGAAGACAAACAAAAAAATTATGCTGTGTGCTGTCATGACTGCATTCGGTCTTGTTTCAGCAGTACCGACGGCAGTATATGCAGATAGTTCCGCAAAATCAGAATGGTTTACGGACGAAAACGGTCGTATCTTCTATTATGCTGAAGACGGCAGTTATCTTACCGGCGAGCAGGAAATAGACGGCGAAAAATACCTTTTTTCTGCTAACGGCGTTCTCAAAACAGGTTGGAGAACTGTAGACGGTCAGAGACGTTATTACGACCAAAAGACAGGAAAAACTGTCTCCGGCTGGTTTGAATACTGCGGACAGAAATATTACATCGACAACGAAAACGGAAAAGTTACAGGATTTTTCAAGGACGATAACGGCACATCGCACCTCATGTCTGACAAAGGCGTGGAAATCACAGAACAGGGTTTTACAGAATACAGCGGTAAAACCTATTACATAGATGAAGACGGTAAATTTGCCTCTGGAAAAACCAGCATTGACGGTAACACATACTGCTTTGATGTAAATTTAGGCTATATGCTTACGGACGGTTTTGTTGAGGGAAACGACGAGGTATTCTATTTAAGCGAAGACGGTAAAGCCGTGACGGGTTGGCAGGATATTGATGACTATACACGTTATTTCAAGGAAGACGGCGTTATGTCACGTGGCATAACAGAAATAGACGGAAAAAAATATTTCTTCTCTGAGACAGACGGTGCTATGCGTGTTTCAGCCTGGGCAAAGTCTACATCTGATAATTCCGTATATTACTGCGGAGAAGACGGCGTATGTGTCATGGGGTGGCAGGATATAGACGGTCTGCCATACTATTTCAATGAGGACTGCACACGTGCAACAGGTCTTGTTACTATAGACGGCGACGGAACATATTTCCTTGACGAAAACGGCGTTATGCTTTCCGGCTGGCAGACTGTAAACAATCACCAGTGCTATTTTCTGCCGGACGGTAAAATGGCTTTTGGCTGGCTGACCATAGACGGCGATGAATATTTTTTCAATAATTATGGAATAATGGAAACAAACACTACCATAGACGGAAAAGTAATCGGCGAGGACGGAAAAGTAAAACCACTCTCAGAAGTACAACAGAAAGCTAATTCCGTAATCGCACAGATAGGCACAAGCACAGAGGCTATATTCAATTTCGTAAGAAACAACAACAAATACAGCTTTATAGAACAGACAAAAACACAGGCACAAATTGAGTCTATCGGCTGGTCTTATTTCGCAAACTATGCATTCAATAACCGCTTTGTAGTATGCTATTACTTTGCCGCTATAACTGACGTTCTTCTGAAACAAGCCGGCTGGGAATCGAGAATAGTTCACGGCACAGGCACAGGCACTGGCGACCACTACTGGAATGAAATAAATGTAAACGGCACATGGTACTGCATTGATACGTGCAACGGCTACAATATGGTAAGTTTCAGCTATCTGCAATCTAAAAACTATACATTCTACAATTATGTATATCCTACATATAACTGATTATAAATTATATGAATATATCTATTTAAAATAACGGAGGAAAATTATTATGAATACAAAAGCTTTACTGGTTGCAACCGCTACACTGCTTGCACTTTCGGCAGTATCGTGCGGAAAAGACGATACTGAAGATTCTTCTGTAAGCATTTCACTCAGCGAAGAACAGACAGCTACCAAAGAAACTTCCGAAGAAGCTACAACACAGACGGAAACTACTACTACAGAAACTTCCACTGATACTACTACTACTTCAGCAGTGTCCGGAACTGAAACCACTACTGTTACAACTGTATCAGATTCAGCAACAACAACCGATACGGCTATCTCTGCAACAACCGCAACCGCTGAAACGTCTCAGACAGAAGAAACAACTCAATCCGAACAACAGGAACAGCCCACCGAAAACAATACTCCTACAGAAGAAACACCTCAAGAAACTCAGCAACCCGAAACTACCTCTCCTGCCGAAGATTCACCTCAGCCCGAACCTACAGAAGTTAAATTCAGCATTGATAACCTGCTCAGTGACGCTTCCGGCATAATTTCAGCTCTTGGCACTCCCGAATACTCCGGACAGGGTGCAGCCTGCACAAACAACGGAAATGAGGTTAAAATATACCAGTATAGCGGACTTGAAATACAGTGCTATATCGACGGTGACAAGGAATATATCTTCCAGATTACAATCACAAACGACAAATACCAGACCAGCAACGGCATAACAACCGGCAATACCCGTGCAGATGTTGAATCCGCATACGGCACAGGTGAAGAAAGCGGTAGCTATACCATTTATTATTCCGGTGACAAAGAAATGGATATACAGTACAGCGATGATACTGTAGTTTCGATTTTATTCTATACACAAGTATAAAAAGGAGGAACTGTCTTTGGTATTCAGCAGTCCCGTATTCCTGTTTATATTTTTAACGTCGGTGTATATACTCAGCCGTATAATACCGACAATCACGGCTAAAAACATTCTTCTGCTTGTTTTCAGCCTTGCATTCTACACCTACGGAGAACCAAAAGCAATAGTCCTTATGATTATTTCAATAGCCATGAACTATATTTTTGGTCTCTCAATGAAAGAAACAAACAAGTCAAGAAAAGCGGTTCTCGTGGTAAGCGTAACCGCTAATCTGCTTATGCTCGGAATTTTCAAGTATGCCGGATTCGGTGCGGAAATGCTCGACCGACTGCCATTCCTCAGTATGAGTATTCCGGATATAGCACTGCCTATAGGAATATCTTTCTATACATTTCAGGCTATGTCATATGTCATTGACGCTTACAAAGAACCACGATACATTCAGAAAAACCCATACAAGCTTGCACTGTATATAACTTTTTTCCCACAGCTTGTGGCAGGTCCTATTGTAAAGTACTATGACTTTGCAGACCAGATAGACCACAGAACAATCACCCCCGAAAAGACAGCTCAGGGCATAAGGCGTTTTATAACCGGACTTTCAAAAAAACTTTTAATTGCCAACACTATGGCTATTACCGCTGACTTTGTTTACGGACTTGAAACAGACAGTCTTTCCGCACCGCTTGCATGGCTTGGGGCTGTATCATATATGATGCAGATTTTCTTTGATTTCAGCGGTTACAGCGATATGGCGATAGGTCTCGGAAAGATGTTTGGCTTTGATTTCCGTGAAAACTTCAACTATCCTTACATATCGGGAAGTATGCAGGAATTTTGGCGTAGGTGGCATATTTCCGTATCTACATGGTTTAAGGAGTATTTATATATTCCTCTCGGCGGAAACAGAAAAGGCAAAGTCCGCACGGCATTCAACAAGCTTTTTGTTTTCTTCTGTACTGGACTATGGCATGGTGCAAGCCTTAACTTCATTGTATGGGGACTTATAAACGGTGCTTTTATGATGCTTGAATCCTACAAAATCATAAACACTGAAAAATGGTTAAGACCTTTCAGACACATATATACACTCCTTGTAACTCTGCTTGCGTTTGTATTTTTCAGAGCGGAAAATATCTCAACCGCCTGTGGATATATCGGCAGAATGTTCAGTCTGTCTGGCAATACCTCTGAGAATAAGTCGCTTTTCCTAATACAGCTTACGCCCATGTATGTTATAATGTTAGTACTTGCCTGTGTATTTTCAGTACCAGTGTGGCAGAAAGTACGGAGCAGAATAAAATCTGAAAAGATAATATCAGCCGGAGAGGTATGTTCTTACGGCGTATCGCTTATACTGCTTGTTGTCTGTATATTCACACTTTCGTCGTCGTCGTATAATCCGTTTATTTACTTCAGATTCTGACGGAGGTGCTTATGAAAAAAAATATTCTATATAAAATTTATTCAGCGGTATTTGTCGGTATATGCCTTGTGCCGTCTGTTTTAATGCCTTTCGTCAAGTCAGATACTTCCGGCGAAAAACGCAAGCTATCGGAAATTCCGGAAATAAAAAATGAAGACGGCAGTATAAACTTTGAATACTTTGACGAATTTGAAACATATTTTTCAGAGCATTTCGCATTCCGCCAACAGCTTGTAACTCTTGATGGTTTGCTGAAATCAAAACTTTTCGGGACTTCTCCTAACAAAGATGTTATTGTGGGCAAAGACGGCTGGTTATATTACGGCGAAACTATAAACGATTTTCTGAATATAAATTCCCTCAGCGACAGGGGCATAAACAACATAAAAAACAACCTCGAAATCATAAACGACTACTGCACAGAAAATGATGTACAGTTTGTATTTACAATAGCACCTAATAAAAATTCCGTCTATCCGGAGCATATGCCGTCCAACTACTCCCCTGCCGGAAATGCCAACAACTATGAAAGACTTTCAGCACTGCTTGATGAAGACTTCCCGTACTGCGACATGAAAGAAGTTATTCTGAATACAGATGCAAGCATTCCGCTGTATCACAAAAAGGACACCCACTGGAATAATTTAGGGGCATATGCCGGTCATGCACGTCTCATGGAAATGCTCGGCAAAGAAAAATGTCCCTCTGGAAACTGGACTGTAAGAAACGACCGCAAGGGCGATTTGGCGGAAATGATTTACCCCTCTGCCAAAGCCAACGACACACAGGCATACAGCGACTATAATTTCAGATACCAGTACCTCGGACGTTTCAAATCCTTTGATGATATGTCAATAAAGACTTTCTGTGATGGCAAAAACGGCAGTCTCCTTATGTTCCGTGATTCTTACGGCGAAGCGATACTTCCATTTATAGCTGAATGTTTCGGACAGGCTGAATTTACACGTACAGTCCCCTATCGTCTCGACAATATCGGAAACGGCGGTGCGGATAACGTTATACTTGAAATAGTCGAAAGAAATATACCCAATCTACAGAAATATGCTCCGTTAATGCCTGCTCCGGTTGTCAACAGTCTGAATTTCAAGAATCTTGAGGTATGCGAAGATATTACTGTAAAATACCAGGAAAACGGAAACTATATGCATATTTTCGGCGAACTCGGCGACGGTTTCTTTAAATCGGACAGCACGGAAATATACGTCACTGCAAATGGCGTTACCTACAGGGCTTTCAATGCCTTTGAAGACAAGCTACTTGAACGTGACGGCGAAACAAGCGATAACGGCTTTTCACTGTATATCCCAAAGGATTCCGGAGTTTCGCCGGAAAATATAACAGTCATATCCATAAGTGACGACGGCACAGCAGTATCGTCGCAATAAGAAAGGATTATTTTTATGAAAAAAACAAAAATCATGGCAGTTGTTTCTGCTTTGGCACTCTCGTCAACGTCTGTATTCTGCGTATCGCTGAATGCATTGGCTGAAAACTCCTCAGTATATGAAGATTTCAATGCAAATGACGTTAACGGCACAGTTACTGTAAATATTCCGGACAGCATGACGGCAGAAATAAAAATAAATTTTACTTCTCCAGAAGTTCTTGACGAACCTTATTATATCACAAATGCTGTCGGCGGTAAATCATACTCATTCGATATAGAGGGC
The DNA here is from genome assembly GCA_023667045.1 of Ruminococcus flavefaciens. Classification (GTDB taxonomy): domain Bacteria; phylum Bacillota; class Clostridia; order Oscillospirales; family Ruminococcaceae; genus Ruminococcus; species Ruminococcus flavefaciens_AC. The sequence goes on from JAMPAU010000007.1 coordinate 6,819, forward strand.
AGAGACTCAACTGAAGAAGATTACAGAAACTATACCCTCGTTGTTGCACTTAAAAGCACAGAATATGACAATACTGTTGTTTATACCGATACTTTCAATGTACCGGACGGTAACGACCACCCAGACAGTTTTATGAAATGTACATATAATTTTTCAATTGATGAAAACCTGTCCGGCAACGAATGGGATATTATTTCAGAAAGCAAAACTGAAAAAAATATAGCTGTGAATTTCAGTTCATTCAAAACAGGCGACCTAAACGATGACGGCATTGTTGACGCTGTTGACGCTTCTATAGTTCTTACAGAATATGCCATACTCTCTACCGACGGAGAAGGAACTTTCACCGACAGACAAAAGCTTGCCGGAGACGTAAACAAAGATAACATAATTGACGCTGTTGACGCTTCTCAGATACAAGTATATTATGCAGAAATGTCAACAGGCGGTAATCCCTCATGGGATATTGCAGAACCCCCGAAAACAACCACCTCTGTATCATCTTCCTCTACATCAACTACCACAACAAGCACAACCGCCCCTACTGAAAGTACTACGTCCACAACTACAACAAGTACCACTACTGTTCCGGCAGTTGACTACTCATCATATATGGAATCTATACAGATACTTCAGGGCAGTTATGACGATACAATCGTATACCATGACTATTTTATATATGACTTAAACAGCGACGGCGTTTATGAACTTATAACCGAAATGGGTACTTGCGAGGCTGATAATAAATATTCAGTTTACAGCATGAAAGGCAGTGAAATGATATTTGCCGGAGACATCAGTGCGGCACACAGCCAGTTATGCGAAAAAGACGGAACACTCTATAAAAATGAAGCATTTATGAGCCACCAAACTATCGACCTCATATCCCTCGAAGACGACAAGATAATTACTGAAACAATATATGACAAGCAAACTGACGATTATATCAGCTATGGCACTCCCATTAAATCTTACGACTGGAGCGATATGTCCGGACTTGACAGCATAATGAATAATCCTCCTCAAACTACTACCTCAAAAAGCACTACAACAAGTACAACAACAAGCACCACCACTACTACTTCCACGACAACAACCGCTACTACTGATATTTCACAGGAAAGTCTTGATTCTGCTATGAAAAAAGCTGTTATTAATGATGAAGTCATACGTGACCCTAAATACTGTTATGCAGATGTGAACGGCGACAATATACCAGAGCTTTTTATAAACGGCGAGCGTTTATCCGGACAATGTATCAGTATATTCGCTTATAAGGACGGAGAGTTTACCGACACAGGCAAGTGGGGCAACGAAATATATATCTGTCATGAAAAGAATCTTTTAAAAGTAAAAGCTTATGAGGGAGCAGAAGTTAACCTTATTTACAGTATGTCAGAAGACGGAAACCTTGAATTAACTGATTCCTTGTCAATATACAACGAAGAATACTATCACGGTGATGAAAAAATAAGCCAGTCAGAATACAATACAATAATAGCAGAATATGACGCTATGTCATGGACTGAACTTGAATACAGCCAAGTGCCTTTATATGAGGACCGCCCGAATATTGAAAACGCACCCTCAGATATGGTTTACTATTCCGTGCCAATAAACGCTACAGTAAATGTAGAATCCGGCGGTCTCAATATGCGTACCGGAGCAGGCACAAACTATAGTGTTATTACAATTCTTCCGGAAAATGCTGATATTAAAATTATTGGTGAGAGCAGTGACTGGTACTATATCATATACAACGACACAAGCTATGGCTATGTAAGTGCAGATTATGTAAGCATAAATTAAAAAATCATGTTGACTAACTCCGGAAAAGAGAGTATAATAAATTCATGAACAAATTACAAAGACAGACAAAAGGCGGTAATTAATTATGAAATTTGGAAAAAAAGAGTTTATTTCGCTATTTCTTGCCGGAATTATAACAGCTACAGCGGTTTCATGCGGTGAGGAAAAGGCACTTGAAAGCAGTATATCGGAATCTGAACCCGATGCAGAGCCGGTTATAATGAATGCGAAAAAAGGTTCATTTATGGAAACTCCCGATTTTAGTATAATGAAAGCTGAAACAAGGAGAGAACAGGGCAGAAATACTGATACTGCCGTTTTTGAAACAACAGCTACTACCTCAAAAACTACCACTACCACAACAACCTTTACTGCTTACACGGCAAGCGGTTCTACAACCACTACAACCACTGCACTGCCTGTTATTGATGTTTCACAGTCAGAAAGAGGAAATATATATGATACCAACGGCATAGTACTCGTAAAAAGCGAACCGGACGGCAACAGAAAATATTCCGTAAAATACGGTACTGCTTTCGGCAACATAATAAGCGAGATTTCCGGTGGCGTTGAAATGTCATTCAATGATATACTCAGTGCCTCAGATCCCTATTCAGATAATCCCTCCGAACGCCTCGGAAAATCAGTTCAGCTTACCCTTGACGCTGATATACAGGACGCTATTTACCAGTATATGCAGAACGTGAACATAGTCGGTTCTGTCGTTGTACTCAGAACTGACGGCTCAGTTATGGCGGACGTTTCATACCCGTCCTTTGACCCAGAAGAATATTACAGCAATCCCGAATACATAGATATAGTCGGATATGGTGCTTTGGAAAACAAGTCAATGCAGAAACAGCCACCCGGTTCATGTTTCAAGATTATGACCGAAATCATAGCAGACAAGCATGAAATATACTCTCTATATGATGACGGCACATGGTACTCCGACGAGGGCGTTATAGTTGACTGGGACCACGATAAAAATAATAATTATCCTATGGAAAGAAGTCTGTACTCCGCTTTTGTAAATTCAAGCAACATCTTTTTTGCTAAGGTATTCGACCAGCTCGGCGAGGAAACTGTAAGAAGCGACTTACAGGAGATTTTCCATTTCGGTGACGGCTGTGATATAGAATGCGATTTCGGCACTATAGAAAGCAGTATGGAAATAACCTGCATGGACGATTTGAGAAGAAGTGCATTCGGTCAGGCTCATGTACGCACAAGCCCTATGTTCCTTGCCACACTCTGCCGTGAGGCTATTTTCGGCGATATGGTGAGACCTTTCATGCTGAAAAATGTCATTGATTCAAGCGGTGCAGAGGCGGTGCTTTTAGAGGGTTCAAAGCCTTATGACATTATAACATCAGTCCCCGAAAACTGCCGGCAGAATATTCTTGACGGTATGCTGGGAGTTGGTTCTGACTTAGGCATATACGCCGGAGAAAATTATACTTTTTATGCTAAAACCGGCACGGCTGAGACAGGCGGTTATGATATACTTTACATAACAGGCTGTATGAAAAACGTAAATGACAATTCTGAAAGCTGTCCTGTATACGACGACTACAGCAATTATCATGAAAACGGCTCTTATATAGTCGTAATGCAGATGCAGAATCCAAATGACTACGGATTCAATTTTTCAAGCGAATCTGCATATCTCTATCAGGGAATTATAAATATCCTTGCAAACCAGTAATATAATTTATGGGTTCTGAATTTATCAGAACCCTGTTTTTTTAGTTCATACGCTATAATTTACTTGACAAATCTGATAAAAAACATTATAATATATACATTAAGTACAACAATTTTTTTAATTTTTTGTAAAGGAGAAGATTTAATGAAAAACAAAATAAAAAAAGCCATTTCACTTGTATCAGCTGTTGCAATGTCTGCCGTTGCCATATCGTCAGTAATTCCTGCTTACGCTGAAAAAAACACAGACATAAAAGCTACATCATTCCCCTACACTATTGAGGGCGAAGATATGGACGACGTTGAAAAAGTCTGGACTTCAATATACGAAACAGAAGTACCCGACTACAGCGGTGAGGGATTCGCTTATATTACAAGCGTTGCATATAGCTTTAAGGTTAATGTTGAAGAAGACGGTATGTATCAGCTTACTGTAAGAGGTGCACAGATTCTTGACAAGGAAACTCCACGTCATCAGACTATTGCTATAAACGGCGTTGAGTACTCCAAAGAAGTACCTTACTACAACAAATGGACTGATATTGATTTCGGCGTTGTACGTCTCAGAAAAGGCGAAAACGAAATTTCTTTCTTGAATAAGTATGGCTATCTTGCTATTGATACTGTAACTATTTCTGAAGCTGTTTTCCCCGACGTTACTCAAGCTACAGACGTTCCGTGCGACCCCGACGCTACTCCTGAAACAAAGGCGCTTATGAAATACCTCCACAGCGTTTACGGTAAGGGCATTCTCTCCGGTCAGCAGGAAATATACGGAGGCGGTCACAGCGTTTCAACCGATATACGCTATGATGCCAGTTCCGATAAATGCGTTGACGGCAAGGGCAATGAATACGTAATCGACAGAGACAGCGAGGGCGTTGACAAGGACGGTAATAAATTCTACTGGCACTGCTCCGACGAAAAAACAGTCTATACTTACGACGAACAAAACCGCAACTACAAATACGACTACTATGACCAGGAATTTGATACTTTTAAGGATATTACAGGTTCATACCCTGCTATAAGAGGTTTTGACTTCATGAACTATAACCCACTCTATGGTTGGGACGACGGCTCAACAGAAAGAGCTATCGACTGGGTAAAGAACAGAAACGGTATTGCTACTGCCTGCTGGCATATCAATCTCCCCGTTGACTTTGAAAACTATGAAGTCGGCGAGACTCTTGACTGGTCTAAATGCTCATACAAGAATAACGACCAGTTCAAAATCGCAAACGCTGTAAAAGAGGGTACAAAGGAAAACGATTACCTCAATCTTGCTATCGAAGACTTAGCTGAACAGTTCCTTATTCTTCAGGAAAACAACGTGCCGATTATGTTCAGACCTTTCCATGAAGCAGAGGGCAACGGCGGTGTAAACGGCGAGGGTGCATGGTTCTGGTGGTCACAGGACGGTGCAGAAGATTACAAGGCTCTCTGGAAATATCTCTACAATAAACTTACAGATGAATATGGTCTCCATAATATTATATGGTTACAGAATCTCTATGCATGGTCTGACGCTTCTGCTGAATGGTACGTCGGCGATGACTATGTTGATATTGTAGGCTTTGACAAGTATGACACAGTATACAACCGTCATGACGGAAACACAAGCGGTCCTAACGAAGACTGCAACAGCGATGTTTATTGGGCTCTCGTAAACTATGTAAAAAATAACAAGATGTCTGCTATAATGGAAAACAGCACAATTCCGAGCCTTGAAAATATGTCAGTTGAAAAGGCTTCATGGCTTTATTTCTGTACATGGTACGAAAACGGTCAGGATAACTTCCTTACCGGCGAAAATTACAATAACGCAGAAACAATCAAGGAACTTATGGCAAGCGACTATGCAGTTAACCTTGAAGACCTTCCGGAAAACCTTTATTCATTTACCGGAGAAGATGAACCGCCCAAAACAACCACTACTACCACAGGCTCTGGCACAGGCACAACAACACAGACTACTACCACTTCCGGCGACATATCAACTCCCGAATTAATCGGAGATTCAAACGGCGACGGAAAGGTTGCTCTCTCTGACGCTGTACTTATCATGCAGTGCCTTTCAAATCCTAATGAATATAAACTTTCAGAAAATGCTATAGAACTCGCAGACGTTGTTGACAAAGGCAACGGCATTACACCAAAGGACGCTCTCGCTATTCAGCTTATAGATTTAAAAATTCTAGAAGCCTCAGACCTGCCGATAACTTCCGAAGACCTCGAAAAACTCCAGCAATAAAAACAAAACTCTCCGCCTAAAAAACGGAGAGTTTTTTTGTCAGTCCTCATCATAAAAGACATTATATGTTACGGCTCTGTGACTGTACGTACTCAGAACTATTCCTATTACAGCATACATACTCACCATTGCCGTACCGCCTGCACTCATGAAAGGCAACGGCACGCCAATAACCGGAGCGGTTTTCAGAACCATTCCTATATTCATTACACAATGAGCAAAAATCATTCCGAATGCTCCCATACATATGAAACGTCCGAGACGGTCACGGGAAATACGGCTGTCCGCAAAAATTTTAAGGCATATATACGCAAGCACTATCAGAATACCCACTACACCGACAAAACCAAAAACCTGTCCGGCAAAGGTAAAAATAAAGTCGTTGTGTATTTCCGGAACATATATATATTCGTCGGGGTCGGCAAAAAGACCTTTTCCGAAAACTCCGCCGGATTCAAGGGCAGAAAGTCCCAAATCCTGCTGATATTCGATGTAATCGGGGTCTGTACCAGGGTGAAATAGTATCAGTATTCTTTTCTTGTGAAAATCGCTCAGTGCAAAAAACCACATAAGTGCTACCGCTCCGGCAACAAGAAACGGTGCTATAACTAAATACTTCCACGAAATTCTTGCAGAGCATATCATAAAGGCAAACATAACGGCAAATACAATAGCTGTGCCGTAGTCGCCTTGTTTGCCCACTATGGCAACTGGTATTCCGGCATGAATACACAGCAGAAGCATATGCAGAGGTTTATTCATATCTTCCTCGTCATGCGAAAGATGATAGGAAAAAGTCAGTATAAATACGATTTTGAGGATTTCGGACGGCTGAAACATAAAAGAACCTATCATAAGCCATGCCTTGTCGTCCGCACCCGGTCGCTGATAACCAAGCGATGTGAATGTAAGTCCCACCAACAGAAGTGCTATTGGTGCATATATAAACCACAGCTTTACGAGCTTACGGTAATCAACAAAAGAAAGAAGTACAGCCGCACCTATTCCCAGTACTGCGGAAAAAAGCTGTGTCTGCCAGTAACTGTCCCCTACACCCTCGCCGGCACTTATACCGCTTTTGCTTATCGAATAAATCAGCAGGGTACTTATTACCGAGCATATGGTAACGGCAATAAGCAGTCCTATATCAACGCTGTGTCTGCTTTCAGACAAATTTTTAAAAGCTGATTTCATTTTGTTCTCCTTTTTCTTTTCTAAACTTATTTACAGCGGGTTTCTGTCAAGATTTTTGTAACGTACCGCTGTTGAGATATGTTTTTTCTGTATATTTTCGCATTCGTCAAGGTCTGCGATAGTGCGTGAAACTTTCAGAATGCTGTCATAAGACCTTGTACTAAATCCCAGACTATTGAAAACCTTTTCAAGATAGTCTCTTGAATCATCGCCGATTTTGCAGTATTCGTTTATGGCTTTCTTTGTCATTAAGGCGTTGCATTTTATTGAAGTACCTCTGAAACGTTCTTTTTGTATCTGCCTTGCTCTGATAACTCTTTTTCTTATATCGGCAGAGGATTCAGAAAATGAATCAGACGACATTTCATGAAAATCAAGCGAGGCTACTTCAATCTGCAAATCAATTCTGTCGATAAGAGGTCCGGAAAGCTTTGAGCGGTATGCAGTTATCTTTTTAGCACTGCACTTGCATTCTCTCTGAGTACTTCCGTAATATCCGCAAGGGCATGGATTCATAGCACCTACAAAGATAACATCACACGGATATGTAAATCTTCCGTTTACTCGTGAAACTGTCACAGTGCCGTCTTCCAAAGGCTGACGGAGACATTCAAGAGTACGGCGGTCAAATTCTGCCATTTCGTCAAAGAAAAGCACGCCGTTGTGTGCAAGGGAAATTTCACCAGGGTGCGGAACTGTACCACCGCCTATTATTCCTGCCTCAGAAGTAGTATGGTGCGGAGACCGGAAAGGTCTTTTAGTTATTATCGGCATTTCCGGCGTGACTAATCCCATAACCGAATGAATTTTTGTAGTTTCCAGTGATTCTTCAAATTCAAGCGGAGGAAGTATCGACGGTATACGTTTTGCGAGCATACTCTTGCCACAGCCGGGATTTCCTATCAGCATTACATTATGACCGCCAGCTACTGAGATTTCCAGTGCTTTTTTAGCAGACTGTTGCCCGATTACATCTGAAAAATCAAGCGTTTCAATATATTCAGTGTCAGACGGTATATACCTCTCGCATGGCGTAAGCATTTTCTGATGTCGGAAATGCTCTATCAACTCATTGACATTCTTTACGGCATAGACATTTATTCCGTCAATAACCGACGCTTCACGTGCGTTTTCATAAGGCACAAAAACTGAATGTATATTCTTTTCCCTTGCAAGTATAACCATAGACAAAACACCATTGATTCCTCTTATATCGCCGTTAAGGGATAACTCGCCTATAAAGGCACAATCCGTCGGTACTTCGTCCACAAGATTAGATGCACAGAGAACTGCCATGAAAATAGCCATGTCATGCACTGAACCGCTTTTCTTAGTGCCGGCTGGTGCAAGGTTTACCATTACCGAAGCAACAGGAAACTGTATACCACACGCATACAATGCAGAACGTATACGCTCACGGCTTTCCTTTACAGCGGTGTCCGGAAGTCCTCCCACGTCAAAGTACGGACTGCCCTTTCTTATATCAACCTCTACGTCTACCAGAAAAGCATTTATACCGGAAAGTCCAAAACTCGAAACTTTAGCAAACAAAAAAACTCACCTCTGTTATTCATTGTTATTCTAAGTATATCACTTTTCGGCAGGAATGTAAACATAATCTTAAATCATTGCTTTTTTATTTATTATTTTACAGATAAAAAAACTCTGCCGTACAATATACAGCAGAGTTTTAATTTTTAACTGAGCAGATTGTTAAGTTCTTCTGAGGTTATCGGGAGGTCGGCGGCGGTGATTATTTCAAGGTCTACCATTTGTATGGCGAGAGCGTCTATAGGAGTGAGACCGTTTCCCCTGTCTACCACGTCGCCATTGAGAGCCTGTTCTTCGGTGAGTTTGTAGGCAGAGGGATTAGAGAGGCTCTGCATGATAAGTACAGCGTCAGCTATGCTTACTTTGCCGTCACCGTTAGTGTCGCCGATTAATCCAGTGGGTGTATCTGTGGTTGATTCTTCACCGATGACCTCAAACTTATATCCATATTTTTCGGCATACGCTTGTGCGGTAGAGTTTTCATAGCCGTATATTGTGCCTTTAAAACCGTCATAATAATCTGAAATCGTAAATTTATCATTATTAATTTCACAATCAGGATTTAGTATTTTTATTTCAGTTAAACTATTACAACTGCTAAATGCACTGCTTCCGATACTTTCCACACTTTTGGGAATAACTACCGTTTTTAAAGAACTACAACCCGAAAATGCTTCGATGTTTATGTTCTTGATTCCCTCAGAAAGAACAACTTCAGACAATGATGAACAGCCGTTAAATGTTCTGTATCCTATATCTGTTACTCCGCTTGGAATTGTAACAGATACAAGCCCGCTGTCTATGAATGCTTCTCTGCTTATGCTTGTCACACTTTCGGGAATATTTATTTCCTGTAGAACTTTACAGCTAGAAAATGCTTCTTTACCGATACTTGTAACAGTTGAGGGAATTGAAACAGATTCCAGTTTTGTACAGCCATTAAATGCATGTTCTTCAATGTCTGTAATCCCCTCATGAAGTATAGCAGATGTCATACTTTTGCAACCGGAAAATGCATAGCTGCCTATTGAATCGACTTTTTCCGGTATTTCAATTGACGTTAAAGCCTCACAGCCGGAAAATACACTAACGCCTATAGAAGACAGATTGCTTCCCTCTGCAAACTCTACAGTTGCAAGATTTGAACAGCTCTGAAAAGCCATATCTCCGATAATTGTAATGCTTGCCGGAAATTTAACCGACTTCAGCTTTTCACAGCTTCGGAATGCTTCACCATAAATAATTTCTATATTCTCCGGAATATTTATATTTGTAAGTTTTTTGCAGTAAGCAAATGCATTCATGCCAATACTTGTGACACTGTCGGGAATAGTTACTGATATAAGATTATTAAAAAACTGAAATGCATTATTTCCGATACTTGTTACTGGCTTGCCGTCAATTTCCGCCGGAATTTCTATCTTAGTAGCAGATGAATTGCTGTAACCTGTTATTTTTATAGTTTCGTCTTTATTAGTTGCGTATTTAAAATCACCATATGTGCTGTCCTCTGCACTTGCTGTCATGGACACAGCCGGAGCAATACTTTCCGGAATAACTGCCACACCGAACGCAAGGCACACTGCCATGATTCCGGCTACTATTTTTCTTGATTTTTTCATAAAAATCCTCCTTAAATTTAAATGTTATCATTTTATCAAAAAAAAAAAAAAAACTACGTGACAGAATGATGAAAGTTTGGTGAAAATTATCATAAAAAAGGCGGAGCAAAAAAACTCCGCACATAATTAATATTCTTCTGTTATTTCGAGGGTCTGTTGAGCGTCTTCTTCAATTACTTCAACGGTTTCTTCAGCGTTTTCTGTTATCAGGTCAGCGGTTTCTTCTGATTCGGGAACTTCAATGACTTCTTCTGCATTCTGTTCCGGAATATCTATAACGTCTTCTGGATTTTCAGTTTCAGATGTAGTTTCCGGCAAAGTCTCTGTAGGTATTGTTTCAGTGGTCTGAGACTGCTCCGATGAAATTTCTTTCATGTCAGTAAAAACTATTTTCAGCTTGTTGTTTTCCATTTCAAAGGAAACAATTCTGCCGTCCTTGCCGACTGAAATTATGTAGTCACCGCCTTCAAGACTTCCGCTCACCTCAAGAACGTTATCATTTTCAGAGCCTTTGAGTTCTTCCAGACGGGCGTTAGCGTCCACTGCCTCGATAAGATTCAGCATCATGGCTTTCACAGGCAGTGCCGACTGTGGCACAGAAAAGTCAAGACCCTTATATGAAGCACTGACGTTTCCACTGTCAAAGACGAGTTTCACACCGCTAAGGGTATTAGGTGCTGAAAACTCAACGTCCCACATACCGTCGCCGAAACGTTTCAGAATGCCCTCCGCATTCAGCTTGTCAATCGTGATATTCACGGAAGACTCAAACGCACAGTTAAGACCGTTTTTCCGTGAAGTCTCACTCTTGATAGGCGAAGAACAGGCAACCATTACCACCGCCGTCAGAATCATAACCGCAAATGCAATAAGTCTTTTCATAATACTTTTTTCTCCAATCTGTGTATTTTTTTAAGACTTTTCACATCTGAGCGGTTGCGTAAAATCGCTTGAATTTATATTCTGTTATTTTATTTTTCTGAATGAATCAGACAGACAGTTTAAAATATCACGTGGGAGCATAGCCTCATGAGTGAATTTTTCCGAGGCAATATCTCCGGCAAGTCCGTGCATATAAGCTCCGATATACGCCGACTTAAAAGCACCATAGCCCTGTCCGGCTACAGCACCGATTATTCCGGAAAGTATATCGCCACTTCCTCCCCTGCTCATACCTGCGTTGCCTGTGGGATTCACAGCGAAATTCTTTCTGTCTGCAATAACCGTGCCTGCACCTTTCAGCACAACGGTAACACCGTACTTTTCAGCAAGTTTTCCGGCAGAATCAAAACGGTTTTCAGATACATCACTGATACTGCACTTCAGCAGACGTGACATTTCAGCCGTATGAGGTGTGAGAATAATATCTGTCTTTTTCTTTAGTAAAATATCTATGTCCGAAGCTATGCAGTTTATTCCGTCTGCGTCGATAATTACCGGAACTTTAGAATTTTCTATGACAAATTTCGTCAATTTAATTGTTTCCGGAGTAACACCCATTCCGCACCCTATCACAACGGCGTTATATTTTTTTAAGTCAAGCTTTTCCGGCTCGAAACGCATAAAGCCGTTATCATCATGAGACATCTCAATAAAAGTAGCCTCTGGTGCAAGCACTGAAACAGTATCAATGCACTTTCCGACAGTAGCAAGCTGAACCAGTCCAGCACCGCTCCTCAATGCTCCCGATACTGCAAAAAATCCTGCTCCCCTCATCAGATTACTTCCGGCAATAATCAGCACTTTCCCGAAAGTACCTTTGTGGGCTGTGCTTTTGCGTTCCGGCGGAAAATCCCTAAAATTATCACGCTCTGTGAGAATGTAGCTTTTATTTAGTGATTCAACTGCTTTTTCGGGAATACCTATATCCGCAACAGTTATCTTTCCGCAAAAATCCCTTGCCGGATACTGAGACATTCCGGTTTTCATAAATCCAAAAGTAATTGTTTCGTCTGCCTTGAAAGCCCCCTCAGAAACCGTACCGCTGTAGCCGTTCACGCCTGACGGTATATCAACCGCTATCCTGTATGCATTGGGATTTACTTTAAAAATATCAGATATTTCCTTTCCGAGTTTACCGTGAAAACCCGTCCCGAAAACTCCGTCAATGATTATATCCGCCTGTGGCAGACACTGCCTGTAATCATTTGTTATCTTGATAATCCCTTTAATATCACTGAACATTTCTTTTGAGAGTTCAGTTTTCGGCATACCGCATACCATAAGGACAGATATATTTTTATAGCCTATTTCTTTAAGGAGTTCACTAGCCACAAAACAATCGCCGGCATTATTGCCTGCTCCGGCAATAAAAACTATCTTCTTGTCAATGTTGTTTCCACACTGATAATTTATGATTCTTGCCAGTTCATATCCTGCTCTCACCATAAGCCGACCCTTTGAGACACCATATTTTTCGGAATTATCCTCAATAATACGCATCTGTTCCGGCGTAACTATACGCATTTTTTACACTTCCCTTTTTAAGTAATTAAAATAATGATTGTAGTCTGTCCAGTATTCGAGGTAATAAAGCACTTCATCTTTAGACCTTGTTTCAAGTTTTTCAATCGGACTATAAAAAGGACTTTCCAAAGTCGTATCAACCATATAAAGAATATACTGCCCTCTGTCGAAGTCACCGTACCAACCCAAATCAACAAGCAGATTGTTATTTTGCAGTTGCAGTAAGTCCTCGCACAATTCCAGACAGTATTCCTCACCGTCTGTTTCGGGGTTGTATTCGGAAAAGTTATTATATTTAACAGTCCAGCCGGAAGTGATTCTCAACGGTTGCAATTTAAAAGTTTTCATATTTATCTCCTATAATTCAGAAATCCGCCTGTCCAGATAATCATAAAGCAACTGCCACATATCCAAACCGGTATTCAAGTACAACTGACTTTCAAGCCTTTCAATTTCGTCCATAACTTCCTCACTAAGTTCATTATCGTCAGAAAAAGTCAAAATATAGTATTCGCTATAACCCTTGCTTAAAAACTCCGCTCTCATCAAATTAGGAGAGATAAGACGGCATATTTCCGAAAGTATTTCAGCGTCTTTATGGTCGCCGATAGTCCGGAATGCCTTTATTATATGAGGTACATAATGACCTGTTGAGTTTTCAAAACAAGTGAATATGCCTTCCATGACTAATTCTGTGTCAAAATCAATCAGAAACATTGCCGTCTGAATAAAATCATCATATTCAAGCCATTGTGAACGCTCATAGTCCCATAGCTCATGCGAGAGTTTTTCACAGAGTTCCGCACCGGAAAATTTCTTTATATCAATGCAACTTCCGTCAATCCATTTCATGTCAGCTAAGTTCCTCTTTAGCAAACCTGCTTCTTACATTTGACGGCAGAAAACGCTTTATATTTTCAATCATTCTTTCGTCTGGAGCAAAGACAAGCCTTGTCAGACCGTAATCCTCGTGCTGAAAGTCCGCATAGTACTCATGAGAAGCTATATTATCCGAACTGATTACAACAGTCATATTTTCCGGCTCGTCAATGTCTTCACTGTACTTACCGAAAGCCGTGAACTTATTAACCTCAACGCTTATAAGCGATTTACGTTTTTTCTTTGCAATAATCTTATCAACATCAAGCTCGCCGTTAGTAAAAGCGTATTCATACTCCACATATGACGACTGAACTTTATTGAAAGTAAGATACCCTGCACCCACAGCAAGAACAAATCCGACAAGCGAAAGTATAGGATTTCCGAGTGTAATAATCCCGACCGCTATGAATACAAGCGTACTGACTATTCCAAGTACTGTAGTAAGCGTGCGTTTAGTTTTTTCGGAAGCCGTTTCATTTTTCTTAACAAGCTGTTCTGCAAAATTATCCATCATTTTCAATATCTCCGTTTCATTTAAATAATATATATATCATAACATAAAAAAATGCTTATTTCAAGAAACTGTCATGTTTTTAAAAAAATTTAATAATATTCTTCAAAAACTATGTTTGACGAAATCCGTTTAATATGCTATAATATAAGAAAACAGGAGGTATAAGGGTGGAATTTATACTTGTTATTGCAGTAATAGCAGTACTGTGTATAATCTTTCAGGTAAGTATGGATTTGATAATTGCAGGAATCGCAATACTTGCCGTACTGATTATCATGGCTATGACGATACTTTTTATATATTTTTTTATACGTCTGCTTTTTTCAAAAAAGGTCGAGGCATATTTTTCAGAAATAATCCAGCCAAAAGAAAATAAGTTTCGGACAGCCTGCTATATAGTTGACGGCGTAAAGTACTTATGCGTATTTCCGGCAGAGTCTGTACTGCTGAACGGTCTTTACAAAAAAGACAAAAAATACCATGTATGGCTTAACAGGCGTATGAACCGTGTGTATGACAGGTTCGCTTTCGCAACGTGTGTAACGGGCTTTTCGGTTAGTGTGCTTATTATGACCGCAGTGATTTTTATATACCTCACAGTTTAAGATAAGGAGAAAAAAATGAATAGAGAAATTAACGGCGTTCATGGAGTAAATAATAATCTGGAAGAAAAAATCTCAAAAATCTCTCCTGACGATACTGTACTATATGATACCGCTGAACTGCTTAAAGTATTCGGCGAATCCACAAGAATACGTATAATTTTCGTGCTGTGTCAAGGTGAATTATGCGTGCGTGACATAGCAGGCAGACTTGAAATGACCCAGTCAGCAATATCTCATCAGTTGCGTGTACTTAAACAGGCTCGCCTTGTCAGCACACGCCGTGACGGAAAAACTATCTTCTACTCGCTCTGCGACGACCATGTAAAAACTATCTTCTACCACGCTATAGAACACGTAATGGAGTGAATTTTTTTATGCAGTATTTTGATTTTCACACACACATTTACTGAAAGTCTCGCCCAGCGTGCCTTGTCGGGACTTTCAGAAACAAGCGGAAAAATTCCCACAACCGACGGCACTGTAAAAGGTCTCCGGAAAATAATGACCGAAAACAATATCAGTGAATTTCTTGTACTTCCGGTGGCTACAAAACCCTCACAGCAGACCGCCATAAACAACTGGGCTTCTGAAATAATGGGAAACGGTCTCTATGCCTGCGGAACTATTCACCCCGACGCTGACAACGCTTTTGAAGAAATCGACCGCATAAAATCACTCGGTCTCTACGGCGTGAAATTCCATTCGGAATATCAGCATTTTTGTCCAGACGAGGAGAGAATGTTTCCGATATATGAAAAAATAGCTGAAAATGGTCTTATTGCTGTATTTCACGGAGGCTGGGACCCTTTCGGCGACGGCGAAATAAGATGTACTCCGGAACGCATGGCACGTGCTGTGGCGAGAGTTCCTCAGCTTACTTTTGTCACGGCACATCTCGGCGGTATAAATGTATGGGACGACGTTGAAAAATACCTCGCCGGAAAATTTGATAATCTCTATCTTGACGTAAGCGTTATTGCGAGTTTCGGAATAAGCGACAATCAGCTTTTAAGAATTATCAGAACTCACGGCACAGACAAGATACTTTTCGGGAGCGACTGCCCTTGGGACAACCCCACAAATGAACTTAATATGATACACAGACTTCCGCTTGATGAGGAAGACATGGAAAAAATCTTTTTCAGAAATGCACACCGTATTCTGAAACTACCAAAGTATATATAATTTGACTGATTAACAGAATATTAGGATAATATAACTAAAATAATAACATTAAGTACCAATAATTATGATAAAATATACTACAGGCGGTATTAGGGGGTGTATAGTATGAAAACTGCCGACAATAACGAAAAAACTATTATAGATGTTGTAGAAGAATTTGACTACTCAACACAGAACAAAAATTACAGCAATGCTTTCAGAAAATGGCGGAAAAATAAAAGCAATCCCTTTGCATTCAATTTCTCAGTAAATAAAAAGGAAAGTATTTTCATAGACGGTAAAGGCTTTGTAAGCAATTCCCCTGCTGAATCGGAACATGAAACGATAAGCAGGATTTTTTTTGTAATCGGCTCTGCAATGCTTTTATGGGTCACTATCGACAATATTATAGGCAAAATGATTATATATCTTCTTGATATTCTCGGCGTAAACATACATACTGCTTTTTTCAATACATCATGCTACGGTGGAAGTATTGAAATAGTCGCTTCAATGATAATAATATCGCTGATTAAAATATACACTCCGGCGTTTTATATACATAAAAAGCTTAAAATGCCTTTTAAGGTTGAATTTATGAGTACAATGAATCACCCCAGCGAGCTGATAAATGCAATGGCTATGTCTCTTATTGTATGTACAGTAATAAGCATTCCTGACGCTTATTCAAGCAGTGCAAAAGAAATATACTCATATTTCAAAAGCATAGACACGGATATTTCAGTATGGGGACAGGCTGAATATGTAATCTATACTATATTTGATGTTATTATAATGTCAGTATCATCAGAGATACTTTTTAGGGGGGCAGTTTTTTCAGCACTCCGTCAGTTCGGGGATATTTTCGCCATTATTGTTACTGCTGTAATGTCAGCACTCCTTACACAAAACTTTCCGGATATGCTTACAGTTTTTACTATTTCGGTGATAGCTTCAATCGGTATGCTAAAAAGCGGTTCGATTTTCACGGCATTTGCAGTGAGTACAGTATTCAAGATGTATCAGCTTAGTATTGTTATTATTGAGGCGAGCAACTCTGATAATATGTTTCTCATAAGAAACCTCGTTATGACCGGAATCTTTATCATAGGTACTATTGCAGTGATTATCATAAATATTGCTGGAAAACACAAGGGCAGACGTTACCTTGCTGAATATCATTCAGAAATATCTCTGAAAGAACGTCTTATATTTTCGTTCAAGTCGTTTCCGTTCATGGCAGTTGCAGTAATATGTCTGATTGCATCAGTTATCAAAATAATCTATTAGAGGGATTTTTATGGAAAGATACATGAAAAGAGCCATTGAACTGGCTGAAATATCCGCAAGTGAGGGAGAAGTTCCGGTGGGAGCGGTTATTGTAAAGAAGACCACAGGCGAAATAGTCGGCGAGGGGCGGAATATGCGTGAGAGCAGTAAAAACGCCCTCGCCCATGCTGAAATAATAGCCATAGATATGGCTTGCCGTACTCTCGGCGGTTGGAGACTGCCAGAATGCGAAATGTATATCACTCTCGAACCCTGCCCCATGTGTTGCGGTGCTATAATAAATGCCCGTATTGACAATGTGATTTTCGGGGCTTACGACGTGAAAAGCGGTTCTGCCGTATCTGTGCAGAAAATATTTGAACTGCCATATAATTACCGTCCGGAAGTGACAGGCGGTGTAATGGAAAAGGAATGTGCAGATATTTTATCCCTGTTTTTCCGGCAATTACGTGAGAAGAAAAAATTTTCAAAAAAATTTTCAAAAAACTCTTGACAAATCGTTTTTTATGTGCTATAATATTAAAGCAGTCGGGTGATAAGCCCCTTGTAAAACCTAATTGTACTGCAATGCGAGTGTGCTGGAATAGGCAGACAGGCACGTTTGAGGGGCGTGTGTCGAAGGACGTATGGGTTCAAGTCCCATTACTCGCACCATAAAAAGACTTCTCTTTCTGAGAGGTCTTTTTTATTTTCTATAGATAAAAAAATCCCTGCCGGAATTTGTACCGACAGGGAAATTTATTTATACATTATCTTTCAGAAATTCTTCAAATGAAAGTGTACCGCCTGTTGATACTTCCGCATAATAGCTTAAAATCAGCGAGGAATCAACGGCATTTACCTGTCCGTCAGCATTTACATCAGCAAATTTACTCTGTTCTTCATTAAGGGTTGAGGGGTTATTAACGGACAACTCTGCATATTCAGTAAGCACAATTGTAGCGTCAACTGCATCTATATACTCATCGCCGTTGATATTGCCGAGTGAATAAGACGGTTTTTCTAAAGTCTTGAAAGTCCTGTTATATTTTTCGGCATAAGCCTGTGCTGTGGAGTTTTCATATCCATAGATAACGGCGTTTGAGTCAATCGTAAACGCACTGTCGTCTATCTCGCATTCGGGATTCATGAAAGTTATTTCCTCAAGAGATGTACACTCATAGAATGCATAACTTGAAACTTTCTTTATATGCTCCGGAACTGTCACCTTTTTCAGATTCGACATCTTACAGAATGTCCATGTGCCTATGCTTTGTACGTCACTGCCGAAATAAATTTCTGTAATGTTATCGCATTCGGACACCCACGGACGACCGCCGGAAACAAAGTCGCACATATTTCCGAAACATTCTACTGTCAGCACACTGTTGGAAACATTCCACTTTAAAGCGTCTTTTGCAAAATTCTGCACACAGTAATAATAACCGTCAGCATAAGCAACCCCCACGCCTATATCTGTGAACCACTCCCTCAGAATATTTTCACGGTGTCCAGTGGAGTTCATCCAGCCATTCATAGCCTCCTGCGGAACATCATCATATCCAGACATCTTTAATATATTTTCGCCGTTGCCGGAAGCGTATATATTATTCTCGTCAAGAATAGTATTCCACAATGTGCCGTCGGGTCTATAATGCGAATACTCTGTTATAATCTCCTCTGCTCTTTTTTGAGCCACAGCATTCAAGTAGGGGTTAAACGTAAGCGGTTCAAGACCCTCTTTAGCTCTTTCCTCGTTTACCATTTCAAAGATACTCTCAGCATATCCGGCAAGCGTTTCATCTTCGGCGGAAGAAACTGCCGAGACGTTCATTACACTGCCCGACCTCTGCGAAATACCTGCTCCCGTCACAGCCATTAATACCGCTGTGATACCTGCTATTATTTTTTTCATATAAAACTCCCTTTCATAAAGTTGTATAATTATTATACATTACATATTATAATATGTCAAGTAATTATAAAACGCCATATAAAAGGAGTTTTTCATGAAAAAACTGCCGATATATTACCGGCAGTTTTATTTTTTAACTAAGCAGATTGTTAAGTTCTTCTGAGGTTATCGGGAGGTCGTCGGCGGTGATTATTTCAAGGTCTACCATTTGTATGGCGAGAGCGTCTATAGGAGTGAGACCGTTTCCCCTGTCTACTACATCACCATTGAGAGCCTGTTCTTCAGTGAGTTTGTAGTTAGAGGGATTAGAGAGGCTCTGCATGATAAGTACAGCGTCAGCTATGCTTACCTTGCCGTCGCAGTTAGTGTCGCCGAGTAATCCAGCGGTTGTATCTGTGGTTGATTCTTCGTCGAGTGCCACAAACTGATAATTATATTTTTCGGCATATGTCTGTGCAGTAGAGCCGGTATAACCATATATTACAGTTTTTTCTTTATTACCGCCTAAAGATGTGCTAAACTCACATTCGGGATTTAATACGACTATTTTTTCAAGGCTTGAACATTTAAGAAAAGTGTTAGAACTTAAACTCATAACATTTTTTGGTATTGTTACTTCTTTAAGTGATTCACATTCAGAAAATGCATTAAATGGCACTTCTCTTAATTTATTAGAAAGCTTAACAGTTTCAAGATTTGAACATCTTAAGAATGTATTGTTTCCTAATGTCTTAACACTATCCGGCATATTAAAGTTAACAAAAGCTTGACAGTACTGGAATGCTCCCTCTTCAATGGTAGTTAAAGTATTCGGAAGTGTTATATCGGGAAGCTTTTCGCAACGACTGAATGCATAAGGTTTTATCTCTGTTATGCCGTCTGAAATTGATACATTTTCAAGATTGCTACAATTTGCAAATAAATAATCTGGTATTGAAGTTAAAGATGACGGAAATGATGCAGTTGTAAGTGAACTACAGCCACTAAAAGCTCCATATTCGACAGATTTAAGAGTTTCCGGAAATATCATAGGAGTTGTAAGGTCTGTACAGTTTTCAAATGATTTTCTGCCTACTGTTTCAAGATTAGCAGGAATATTTATAGAAGTAAGTTTAGCACAGCCATTAAATGCTTCATTTTCTATAGAAGTCACACTATTAGGGAGCGTTACTTTTTTCAGATATTTACAATTTTTAAATGAATTTGCACTAACATTTGTAATGCCGTCTTCAATAACGATTTCTGTTATAAAGTCTTTATCGTCTTTCCATGGTGCTCCAGACCAGCTATTAATCTCCATCATTTTGCCTGTACCGCTTATTGTAAGTATACCTGTTTCATCATCAAGCGACCATGTAGCCGGATTTTCTGTACTTTCTGCCATAGATACCACAGGAGCGACACTTTCCGGAATGACTGTCACACCAAACGCAAGGCACACTGCCATGATTCCGGCTACTATTTTTCTTGATTTTTTCATGAAAATCCTCCTTAAATTTAAATGTTATCATTTTATCAAAAAAAAAAAAAAAACTGCGTGACAGAATGATGAAAACTGTGTGAAAATTTTCTTTTAACAGAATATATGCAGTCCATGAAATTAATTCCTTATAAAACACGTGACAAATCAGTAAAAATATAGTATAATAAGATTGCACAACTGCAAATATATAAGATTGGAGCGATTTATAATGTCAAAGAAACCGTTTTACATTACCACACCGATATATTACCCGTCCGGCAATCCGCATATCGGTCACTGCTATACTACAGTGGCGTGCGACTCTATAGCACGTTACAAGAGAATGCAGGGCTATGATGTGAAATTCCTCACAGGCACGGACGAACACGGTCTTAAAATCGAACAGAAAGCCGAAGAAAAAGGCGTTACTCCCAAAGAGTACGTTGACGAAATCGTTGACACTTTCAAAAAACTCTGGAAGTACATGAACATTGATTACGACCACTTTATAAGAACTACCGACGATTACCACGTTGAGACAGTACAGAATATCTTCAAGGAACTCTATGACAAGGGCTATATCTACAAGGGCGAATATTCCGGCAAATACTGTACTCCGTGTGAGAGTTTCTGGACAGACTCACAGCTTGACGAAAACGGCTGTTGTCCGGAATGTCACAGACCGGTTGCTTTCGCAAAGGAGGAGGCTTATTTCTTTAAGATGTCGCCTTTTGCCGACAGAATAGAAAAACTCCTCACGGAAACAGACTATCTTCAGCCTAAAACCCGTGCCGTTGAGCTTGTAAACAACTTCATAAAACCCGGTCTTGAGGACTTGTGCGTTTCAAGAACAACTTTCAAGTGGGGCATTCCTGTTACTTTTGACGAAAAACACGTTGTATACGTATGGATTGACGCACTCTCAAACTATATATCTGCTCTCGGCTATAAAAACTCACGTCCGAATGAGTTTGATAAATACTGGTCTGCGGATATTCATATGGTCGCAAAGGATATTATGCGTTTCCATGCTATCATATGGCCCGCAATGCTCATGGCTCTTGATTTGCCGTTGCCTAAACACCTTGCCGTACACGGCTGGATTACTTTCAACGGTGAAAAGATGTCCAAATCACTCGGCAACGTCGTTGACCCGTTTGTACTCGGCGAACGTTACGGCTGTGACGCTATCAGATACCATATTCTTAGGGAAATGGCTCTCGGTGCTGACAGCTCATTCTCAAACGAAATCATGATTAACCGCATAAATTCCGACCTCGCTAACGGTTTCGGCAATCTCGTTTCACGTACTGTAGCTATGGCGGACAAGTATTTCGGCGGTACGCTTCCGGCAGACCGTGAAGAAACTGAACTTGATACGGAATTTAAAAACGTCGTAATTCAGACAGTAGCCGACGTTGACAGTGCTATGTCCGAGACTAAAATAAAACAGGCTCTTGAAAGTATTTTCAAGACAGTAGACCGTGCAAACAAGTATATCGACGAGACAGAACCTTGGAAACTCGGCAAGAGCGACGAAAACAAGCCACGTCTTGCAACTGTCCTTTATAATCTGCTTGAAGCAATAAGAGTTGTTTCGGGACTTCTTTCACCTTTCATGCCGTCCACTATGCCTAAGGTATGGGAGCAGATTGGTGCTACCCCCGACGACGTGACCTATGATAAACTCTCTGTTTTTGGAGTACTTCCGGAAAATGTAACCGTCCATAAGGGTGAAATACTTTTCCCACGTATAGACGTTGACAAGGAAATCGAAGAACTCAACAGCATTATCAAGGATAATATGGAAAAAGCACAGGCTAATCTCTCAGAATCCGAAAAGCCGGCTGAAAAAATCGAACTTCTGCCGGAAATTTCAATAGACGATTTCGCTAAAGTTGAAATCCGTGTAGCTAAAGTAATCTCATGCGAAAAAGTAAAGAAATCCAAGAAACTTCTCTGCTTACAGCTTGACGACGGCATGGGAGGCAGACAGGTTGTTTCCGGTATCGCCCAGTATTACAAGCCGGAAGACCTCATAGGCAAGAAAATTCAGCTTATAGCTAACCTCAAACCTGCTAAACTCTGTGGCGTTGAGAGCAACGGCATGATTTGTGCGGCAGACCTCGCTGACGGTGGTTGTAAAGTACTTTTCGTTGACGACGACGTGCCGGTAGGTGCAAAAATAAGATAAAAAATAAAGGGACGGCTTATACCGTCCCTTTTTCAATAATCAGAGGAGAAACCATATTCAATTCCGAACATTTGAATACATCATCACCAATATATTCAACACTTTCTGGCAACGTAAGTTTATCTTTAAGTTTTTTACACTGAAAAAACGCATAATCATCAATAGTTTTAAGATTTTCCGGAATATTTATTCTTTCCAGATTCGGACAACATGAAAATGCACATACGCCGATACTCTCAACGCTTTCGAGAAGTGTCACCGAAATAAGTCCCTCATTGTCATCAACAAACCTGTCAAATGCACTGTCGCCGATTTTCGTCACGCCGTCCGGCACTACTACATCACCAGTACATTTAGAACCGTCAATTAAAATGTTATTGATAATCAAAGGTTCATTTTGTTTCATTTTTTCTTCTGACAGTGCAGTATCTTTAAAAGGATTCTGACCGAAATCAGTTAAATTTTCCGGAACAGTCACGTCTTTAAGACTTACACAGCCGTCAAAAGCGAGTGTTTCAATAGTCTGTACGCTGTCGGGGATTACTATGTCTCTAAGACCCGTACAGCCACTGAACGTAGCATAACGAATAACTGTTACATTTTCAGGTATATTGACTTTCGTCAATGAACCGCAGAAACAAAACGCACTCTTTCCTATATCTGTCACACTGTCCGGAATAACAACTTCTGTTATATGTGAACAGCTATTAAATGCCTGCTCACCTATATTTGTCACGCCGTCCTCAATAACCACTCTTTCAATATTATTTCTATAATCAAACCATTCAGCAGGATTACCGAGAACATTGTTATAAGATGCCATTTCACCTGTACCGCTTATTGTAAGTGTTCCGTCGTCGTCAAGTTTCCATTTGACATTATGTTTATTTTCCTCAGCACCGCAGTAACCGGAGTTTGCACACGACACAAGGCTTAAAACACATAAACCCATAAATGCACATAACAGAATTTTCTTTATTATTTTCATACAAAAACCCCTTTCTTTATATACAATTATAGCATTGTTTTATTTTCGTGTCAATAAAAATCCGCCGTACAGTGTACAGCGGATTTATAATATTACATAAGTTCGCAGATGAGGTTGGAGAACTCAACAGGGTTTTCGATGTCCATACCCTCAATGAGCAGTGCCTGACTGTAAAGGAGCTTTGCATACTTGCCGAGCTTGTCCTTGTCGCCGGAAGTGCTTATTGACTGGAGCTTGCCGAAAATCTCATGCTCCGGATTTATTTCAAGCACACGCTGTGCAGAAATTTTCTGACCGTTTGGCATTGAGTTAAGGACTTTTTCCATTTCAAGTGAAATTTCGCCCTCGCTTGTAAGGCATACAGGGTGAGACTTAAGTCTCTGTGAGAGTATAACCTTTGCAACCTTGCCGTCAAGAGCCTCTGCCAGTTCTTTGAGGAGGTCGGCGTTTTCTTCTTCCTTAGCCTTGATTTCCTCCTGCTTTTCGGTATTTTCAAGACCTAAATCGTCAGCGGAAACTGACTTAAATTCCTTGTCCTTGTACTTGATAAGAGTTTTTACAGCGAACTCATCAATATTGTCTGTAAGGTAAAGAATTTCATAGCCGTTATCCTTGACAAGTTCAGTCTGCGGTAACTGTTCGATTCTTTCTATGCTCTCGCCTGTTGCATAGTAAATGAATTTCTGTTCCTCACGCATACCGGAAACGTATTCTTCGAGAGTTACAAGTTTCTTTTCCTTTGAGGACGTGAACATAAGCAAATCCTGTAATTTTTCCTTGTTCATGCCGTAATCGCTGTAAATGCCGTATTTAAGCTGTAAGCCGAATGCTTTCCAGAACTCCTCATATTTTTCACGGTCGTTTCTGAGCATTTTTTTGAGTTCAGAGCTGATAGTCTTTTCAATGCTCTTTGCAATAACTTTAAGCTGTCTGTCGTGCTGGAGCATCTCACGGGAAATATTCAGCGAGAGGTCTTCCGAATCAACAAGACCCTTTACAAAGCTGAAATAATCCGGCAGTAAGTCTGCACACTTGTCCATGATGAGAACTCCATTGGAATAAAGCTGTAAACCCTTTTCGTATTCCTTTGAATAGAAGTCGAAAGGAGCTTTTGCCGGAATATAAAGCAGTGCATTGTAGTTAGCGTTGCCCTCGTTCTTTACGTGTGCATAGCGGAGTGGCTCGCTGTAATCATAGAACTTTTCTGTATAGAAATGTTTATAGTCTTCTTCTTTGAGTTCAGACTTGTTTTTCTTCCAGAGAGGTGTCATGCTGTTGAGAGTTTCAACCTCAATATATTCTTCATATTCGGGTGTTTTTCCTGCCTCTTTGTCCTCGTCGGACATCTCAACAGGTCTGCTGTGTTGCATTTCCATTTTTACAGGGAAACGTATATAATCAGAATATTTCTTTATCAGTGACTTGATTCTGTACTGGTCAAGGAAATCTGAATAGTTTTCATCTTCTGTATCTTCAAGAAGTTCAAGGATAATTTCAGTACCTGCACTTTCCTTGTCGGCTTCTGTAATTGTGTAGCCGTCCACGCCCTCGGACTCCCACTGATAAGCCTTGTCACTGCCGTAAGCCTTAGAGATTACGGTAACTTTCTTTGCAACCATGAAAGCCGAATAGAAACCAACGCCGAACTGTCCGATAATCTGACTTTCCTCGTCGAGCTTGTTTTCTGACTTGAATTTAAAAGAACCGCTGTTAGCGATAGTACCGAGATTATTTTCAAGTTCTTCTTCGGTCATGCCTATGCCGTTGTCGATAATTTTAATAGTGCGTGAATCCTTGTCGGCTGAAATCCATATAGCGAAATCTTCCTTGCTGAGACCTACTTTATCGTCCGTAAGCGACTTGAAATAAAGCTTGTCAATAGCGTCGCTTGCATTGGAGATAAGCTCTCTGAGGAAAATTTCCTTGTGCGTATAAATTGAATGAATCATCATTTCAAGCAGTCTCTTAGATTCTGCTTTAAATTGTTTAGTTTCCATAAAAAACATCTCCCGATAATATTTTAGCACTCTCCCTCTCTGAGTGCTAAAAACAGTATATAACTTTTTCATATTCAAAGTCAAGTATTCTGAGAAAATATTTACAATTTGTTCATAATTACATAAATTATTCACTAAAAACCTATTGACATAAAGTCAGAAAAAGTATATAATTATTATGTTGTATTTATTTGCAGAATATTACTTCAGGCAGTATGTGCAGCTTTGTTTTAAATCATTACTGACAGCGGTTATTTCCATAAAGATATAAAGGAATTTTTCCGTGCCGGTACTTTTGCTATTATGTACAGAGAGTTATTTTCTGTACGGTTATGTTTTTCGGGTCTGAATATTTATATTTAGGCTCTTAGTAAATATATTTTGACAAATGAATAAAATAATGCGGCATTTACCGCCTTTAAGTAGTAATCAGATTTATGATACAAGATTATTAATCAATTTATTTAAAGGAGGTAATGCACTGTATGAACTTGACTCTTTCTATTGTCCTTATTATTGTAGCACTCGCTGTGGGTGCTGTTGTTGCTGGTGTTATCGTAAACAGCAAGGCTTACCAGAAGGGCGTTAACGCAGGTATCGAACAGCGTAAACAACAAGCAGAATCTATAACGGGGTCAGCCGAAAAACAGGCAGAACGCATAATAGAAGACGCTGAAAAAGACGCTGAAAATAAAAAGAAAAGTGCGTTAGTTGAGGCTAAGGACGAAATACACAAGCTCCGCAATGAAGCGGATAAAGAAATCAAGGAACGCAGAGCAGAGCTGTCCCGTCAGGAAAGACGTGTACAGCAAAAAGAGGAAAATCTTGACAGGAAAACCGATAACCTTGAAAAGAAAGAAGATACTCTTAATCAAAAGATAAAGTCCGCTGACGAAAAACTTAAAGAAGCTGAAACTATCAAGAAAAGTCAGATGGACGTGCTTGAAAGAATCTCTGAATTTACAAGGGAACAGGCTAAGGAATACATAATTTCTAAACTTGAAGATGACCTCATTCACGAAAAAGCCGTAAAGGTTGCCGCCTATGAACAGCAAATCAAAGACGAATGTCAGGAAAAGGCAAGAAGCTACATCTCCCTTGCAATCGCTAAAGTTGCCTCAGACCAAGTCTCTGAAACTGCTGTATCTGTTGTACCGCTCCCCAATGACGAAATGAAAGGCAGAATCATCGGACGTGAGGGACGTAATATACGTACTCTTGAAACTCTCACTGGAGTTGACCTCATTATAGATGATACCCCAGAGGCTATCACTCTCTCGTGCTTTGACCAAGTACGCCGTGAAGTCGCAAGAATAGCCCTTGAAAAGCTTATCGCCGACGGTCGTATACACCCCACCCGCATTGAAGAAATGGTAGACAAGGCAAGGCGTGAAGTTGAATACCGCATAAAGCAGGAGGGCGAACGTGCGGTTATTGAAACTAACGTACACGGCATAAACCACGAACTTATAAAGCTCATCGGAAGACTTAAATTCCGCACAAGCTACAGGCAGAATGTTCTTGACCACTCAATTGAAGTTGCAAAACTCTGTGGAGTTCTCGCATCTGAACTCGGAGTAGACGCTAATATGGCAAGGCGTGCCGGTCTTCTCCACGATATAGGCAAGGCTCTTACCGCTGAAATCGAAGGCTCGCACGTTCAGATAGGCGTTGACGTTTGTAAAAAATACAATGAAAGCCCTGTCGTTATTCATGCTGTAGAGGCTCACCACAATGACGTTGAACCTAAAACAGTAATAGCCTGTATCGTACAGGCAGCCGACGCTATCTCAGCCGCAAGACCTGCCGCAAGAAGCGAAAATTACGAAAGTTATATTAAGAGACTTCAGAAACTTGAAGAAATCTGCACATCTTATAACGGTGTTGAAAAATGCTTTGCTGTTCAGGCAGGACGTGAAGTCAGAATTATGGTTGTTCCGGAAGTCATCAACGATGAAAAAATGGTACTCGTTGCAAGACAGATTGCCCAGAGGATTGAATCTGAAATGGATTATCCCGGTCAAATCAAGGTCAATCTCATTCGTGAAAGCAGAGTTACTGATTACGCCAAATAATCCAGTGCGGACGGTATTCCCCCGTCCGCATTTTTCATAATCAGAATATCATATATTTATACAAAAGGAGATGTTAACATGAAAAAGAAATCATTCAAAAGCAGACTGACAGCACTTACAGCAGTTCTTTCAATTTCTTGCTGTGCAGTGACAATGCCTGTAATTGCCGACTGGGAACAGATAGGGTGTATGGGCGACCTCAACAACGACTCAGAAGTAAATGTTGCCGACCTGCTCCTGCTCTCAAAGTATATGCTCGGCAGTATCTCTCTTACAACCGAAAACGCTTATCATATAGACGGAAGCTATTACTCAGTAAACGGCAGTGAGGCAGATAATTCAGTTGAATATCTCCAGACAGCCGACATAAACCAAGACGGCAGAATAGATATTTTTGACCTGATTATGATGCGTAAGTACGTTATAAACAAATGGGCTGACCCTGTATACATATGGAAAGATGATACTGAAACTTCTACGTCATCTTCCTCAACTACCACAACAACTACTATAGCTACAGCGGTTTCCTCAGATACAGAAACAACTACCTCGACAACTTCCGCACCTGCATTCATTGAAGCACCAGTAAAAAATCTTTACGGCTCTATGCCCTCTCAGAATAACGCCGAAATGGTTATATTTTATGTGGATTTTCCGGACTGTCCATATAAATATGAACCGTCTGTATCAGAAATAGAAAAAATAGCATTTGGCACAGAAGATACTGAAAACAAAAACTATCCCTTTGAGAGTATGTCGGCATTCTATAACCGTTCTTCAAAAGGCAGTATGAAACTTAACGGTAAGGTATTCCGCTATACCACCAAAGAAAACAAATCCGCATACGAGGGCGACATATACCACGTAAACCTTATAAATGAGGTTTTCGAGACATTCAAGGACAGTGCAGACTTCACGGAATTTGATGGCAACAAAGACAGCATTATTGATACAACGCTGATTTCTGTTCCGGAAGACGCAGGCGATGACAACTGGTGGCCAGCAGCCGGACAGTACGGCGGTAACACAGACCTTAAAGTTGACGGTATGTCAGTAGGTCACGTTATAGTAGGAAATGCCCAGATTGAAAGCAAGACAGACTACAAAAACTTCACAAGCAGTTATCTGCACGAAATGGGTCACTGCATGGGACTGCCCGATTACTACCTTTACAACGGCGAAAAGGACTTTGAGGGTCTGCACGGTTCGGCAGGCTATGAGATGATGGACGAGACAAACGCTGACTTCTCTGCTGTCTCAAAGCTCATGCTTGGCTGGTTCAAAAAAGAACAGGTTACAGTATACGACCCCACTGTGAAAAATCAGACTTTCACACTCTCAAACGCTCAGAAAGAAAACGGCAACTGTGTTATCATACCGTGCGGAAAACTCGAAGATAACTATTATTCGGAGTTTCTGATAGTCGAATACGCCACCCTTGACGTAAACAACAGCCGTCTTAAAAAAGACTACTGGTGGAAAACTACCGGCTCAGGCGTAAGGGTATTCCATGTTGAAGGCACTGTAAATGATAATATAGGTTGGAAATACTGGAAATATGCAAGCGGTGACAATGAGGCTACCAACAATGACACCGGAAAGCGTTTTATCCGTATTATAGATGATACCGACACAGACAACCTCTACCGCACAGGCGACGTAATAGACGGAAGTATTTCCGGTTTCAAGTGGTACGCTGAGGACGGCACACAATCAGTTGATGTGGGGCTGAAAATAACTGTCGGCGATATGACTGACGATTCATGCGTAATTACCATTTCAGAAAAATAACGAAAGGTCAATACAATGTCAAAGCAATTATTCAATACAACGGAAAAATCAAACTTTATCCTCAATATGACAGAAGAAAAATACTCACAGCTTGCATCTTATGGACTTTCACTTGCCTGTTTCACAACGGCTATCTTTGCGATTATACCGGAATTTGTCGATAAGCTCTCATATTCCATAGTATCTGGCGGACTGGCAGTTTCCGGCGTAATATGTATGGTGCTTGCACTTATCGCCATAATGAAAAAATACATAGACCGCAAAAAAATTTTTTCCGTGTGTGCATTCGGATTCATGATTATATGGGGAGTTATTTCGCTGATAAACTCCTATTCCGTCAGCGTGTCATTCTATGGATTTTCCGGACGTGGCGAGGGACTTTTAGCTATTATATTCTATTGCGGATTCTTTATAACAGCTATGTCCGTAAAGCGTGAAAAAGCCGTCAGCATAATAATAAACTCACTGATAGTCTCTGGACTTCTGCACAGCGTAATCGGACTTATTCAGGTATTTACCGGTAAACTCAGTCACTATCGGTTTGCATCTCTTTCAATGAAAATAAACGCCTCAAGCGGACTGGCACAATCGCCGATTTTTCTGGCAATGGTTCTCAGCCTTGCACTCACTGCTTCGCTCGTAACGGCGATTCTGACAGACAACAAAAAACGCCGTATTTTCTGTATTGTGAGTTCGTGTCTGTTTTCATTTGTGATGATGTTTACGTATTCACTTATGGGCATTGCCGGAATTATTATAGCTATGATTTCTGCCGGAGTGAGCATATTTATAAAAAAAGCCCCTAAGATAAGGCTTACGGCTTTATTTGCCGGAATACTCCCTGCTATACTGTCGGTTATTATAGTAAACGCCGGACTTGTCGGGGAAATCTCCTCATATAAGCTTTACGACGGCTACACGCTTTGGTGGGCTGATTCGTATATGAGACTATCTGCAAGCGGTATCTGTGACTATGACGAACTTGACTTCTCCGATACAAAAGAAGTTTATAAATACCTCAACAGCAAAACCTGTGAAATAATCAAAAAATATCCGCTCACCGGCACGGGCGAAGACCAGCTTGTCTACCCTCAGCTTTACACCAGTGGCGGTCTTGACACTGAAAATACTGATATAAACACTATAATATCTCTGAACAAAGGTACTTTTGACAAGGTATACAATGAATATCTCTATACCGCCTCTACACGTGGCATACCCTCGCTTATCGCACTTGTTTTGATTCTCGGCTCTGTGCTTGTTGGCGGTATCGGAAAAATAAAAAAATCTCCGTCCGAGAGTACCGTCTGTACTTTTATGATGTTTATATGCGGAATCATAATATTCTTCATAGGGTGCAGTAATATAACCTTTTCGCCGATATTCTGGACAGTTTCCGGTCTGCTGATGTGTTCGTGCAAAGAAAATAAGTAAGCATATGCTAACAAAAAAATATTGATTTTTTTCTGTCAATGTGATAGAATATAAATAACAAATTTTACGGAGGTGCTTTATTATGGCATATATTATAAGCGATGACTGCATCAGCTGTGGTGCTTGTGCAGGTGAGTGTCCTGTAGACGCTATTTCAGAGGGCGATGGAAAGTACGTTATCGACGCTGATACTTGCGTTGAATGCGGTGCTTGTGCAGGTGTTTGTCCTGTTGCTGCTCCTTCAGCTGAATAATTTTACATTATCGGCATTTTAAACAGTCTCATTCGTGGGACTGTTTATTTTTTTCTTGACAATCAGCCCAGATATATGTTATACTATATCTACTAAATATAAAACATAGATTTCAAAAAAATTAATATATGGAGGATTATCATGAACAAATCAAGAATTTCTGCACTTATGCTTGCTCTTGCACTTTCTGCTGTATCAGCTTTTTCATGTGCTGATGAAACTACCTCAACCCCCTCTGAGCCGACCGTCTCATTGACTGAACCTGTAACAACAGCTCCGCAAGTGCCTAACCAGTACTCAAAAGACTCAAACAAAAACAATACTGCTGTAGGACAGGAAATAGAAGTCAACAGCACTGTCTTTACCCTTAACGACGTAGTAAATATAGGCTCTCCGAATAATGACGGAAACGAATACGTATATATCAATGTAACAATCCAAAACAACACCGATATAGAATATGAAATCAGTTCGCTTAACAACTTCTTTGTCGTTCTTCCCGATGATACAGAATCCCTTATAGATATACGCACTACAATGTATGCTATAAATAACTACCCTAAATGCGTGGAAGATACTATCACAATACCTGCAAACGGAGAATTTACAGGTTTTCTTGCCGGAGGATTCATTGTACCTGCCGGAACTGATTCATTTACTATAGGATTCTTCCCCACTCTCGATGACGACAAATACATCGAAAATGTAATACTCTCGCCTGTCAATGCAGAGGATATAAGCCATGACGATTCAGTTATGAAATAACTACAATTACTTCCCCGTCCTAAAGGGCGGGGATTTTTTTATTCTGCAACAGGTCTTTTTATGCGTTTAAGGCATGAACCACATACGGCAATTACTAACATATAAACAAGTCCGCCCACAGCAACCGATACGGCAAGCACCCCGAATCTACCCAGTCCGTAACGCCGTGCCATATCACAAGCAAGATATGCCGACCCTGCACACATCGCTCCGGCATAGAATATAACGGCAAAAGGCATTAGTTTCATA
Source organism: Ruminococcus flavefaciens (assembly GCA_023667045.1). GTDB lineage: Bacteria > Bacillota > Clostridia > Oscillospirales > Ruminococcaceae > Ruminococcus > Ruminococcus flavefaciens_AC. Next base: position 38,979 of record JAMPAU010000007.1, read on the forward strand.
CTTATACCCGAATACTTGACATAAAGCTTTACTGATACTGCAAGTATTACCGCATAGCACAGCGACGTTGACAATGACGCTCCGTCAACACTCATTAGCGGTATAAGCGTAATATTCCCTGCAAACTTTATGACTGTTCCGAAAAGCATTATTTTCAGCGGTAACGAGGCTTTGCCTATAGCCTGTAGCATACTGAAAAGCGGAAATGATATACACAGACATACCATTCCGGGCATAAGCAGACGGAGCGAATTTATACATATGCTTACTTCGTCGGGCTGTTTAGGGAAAAGAAAACCCAGTATCTCCGGTGCAAGCACGGCTATCCCGAACGCTGACGGCACTGCTATTACCGCCGACGTGATAAGTGCCTGCATGGTATTCTCAGAAAGCGACTTTATATCATGACTTTCCCATGCCTCAGTGATACACGGCAATACACCCTTGCCGAGCATATTTGTCACGGACGGTACAAGATTAAATACAGTAAGTGCTATTCCTGCAAATGACCCGTAAATAAAATGTGGTATTTCATTTTCCGCTATGCTGTCCGGTATGCTAACCCTGCTCCCGAAATACGATATACAGCCTATAACCGTCCACATATCTATTAACGCCGTAAGGTTAGTAACAACAGCACTTATTCCGGCAGGCACGGCGTTTACCATAAGCTCACGTGAAATATCTTTACGGCTCATAACAGTCTGTTCGCCGTCCGCATGAAATTTCTTTCCGAATATCCGCATAAATATAAAAAACACAACTGCTCCGGCAGACGATAACGTTACGCCCAGCACTCCGGCAGATGCAGAAACTGCTCTGGGGTCTATGTCCGGAAAATATACAGTTATTTCATTTATATGCTCCGTGACGTATCCGCAAAGCATAAGTCCTGCCACAACCTTGACTATACCCTCTATCACCTGCGAAACTGCTGTAGGGTACATATTGCTCATACCCTCATAATAACCACGCTCCACCGACATTATACATCCGAAAAATACAGACGGTGCTATCATTGTGACAGATAAAGACGATTCCGGACTACTTCCGGTAATTACCGACAAAACAAACGTGATAATACTTCCGGCAAGTCCCACCGCCGAAAATATCATAAGTGCCGTACTGCGTACTTTTTTGGCGTTGGTGTACATTCCGAGTGCTATACTCTGTGCCGTCATTCTCGCAACAGCCGACGACAAACCCGTTACAGTAAGAGCATAAACCGGCATGAAAATACTATATGCACAGCTGAAATAACTCATTCCTACACCGCCGAGCAGGTTTGTCAGCGGTATCTTGAATAATGCCCCCAGTGCCTTTGCAGTGACAGCCGACATCATAAGTATCAGTGAACCTTTAAGAAAATTCTGTTTTTTCAAAAAATCACCCTTTACAATTACAGTCATCAGGAAAATTATAATCCAATTTTCTTGTTTTCACAAAAATATATGTTGCAGAATTTAAAAATATGTGGTATAATATAAAATAAGCTGTCTGGAGCTTATAAATTCACACAAACGACACAAACTGAAAGGCTGGTTTTTAAAATGGACTATAAATTTTCTGATAAAGTAACCAAACTTCAGGCTTCTGCTATCAGAGAAATTCTCAAATTCACATCAGTACCCGACGTTATCTCCTTTGCGGCAGGAAATCCCGCACCGGAGGCTTTCCCGACTGAAAGAATCGCCGAAATCTCCGCTGAACTTCTCAGCAAAGACCCTATACTTGCTTTGCAGTATAATATCACTGAGGGCTATCCACCTCTCCGTGACTTTCTGAAAGAATGGCTTACAAAAAAAGGATGTTATCATGCAGAATTTGACGACGTAATAGTAACTTCCGGCGGTCAGCAGGCTAATGAACTCTCATGCAAGGTACTGCTCAATGAGGGCGATACTCTCCTTTGTGAATCGCCATGCTTTATAGGCTCGCTGAATGCTTTCCGCTCCTATAACGTCAATCTCTGCGGTATTGATATGGACGACGACGGAATAAACCTTGAAAAGCTCGAAAACGCTCTGAAAACTCAGAAAAACGTAAAAATGCTTTATCTTATCCCGAATTTCCAGAACCCTACCGGACGCACTATGTCGCTTGAAAAACGCAAGGCTGTCTATGAAATGGCTTGCAAGTATGATTTTATCATTCTTGAGGACGACCCGTACGGCGAGTTGCGTTTTGCCGGCGAGAATATCCCAACAATAAAAAGCCTTGACACTGAAGGACGTGTTATTTATTCAAGCACTTTTTCAAAGATTCTTTCCTCCGGTTTCAGAACAGGCTTTGTTTCCGCACCTGCTCCGGTTATACAGAAAATCGTTGTCTGCAAACAGGTATCAGACGTTCACTCAAATATATGGGCTCAGGTTGTTGCACACAGATTCATGACTTCTGTGAACCTCGACGAGCATTTCAAAGGCTTGCGTGAAATATACCGCAAAAAGTGCGACCTTATGTGTTCATACATTGATAACGGATTCTCGGAAAAAATCTCATACATCAGACCACAGGGCGGACTATTTGTATGGTGTACGCTCCCCGACGACTGCGATATGAATGACTTCTGCAAAAAGGCTATTCAAGATTACAAGATTGCTGTTGTACCGGGTAATGCGTTCAGCATTGACGAAAGCGAAAAGAGCCATTCTTTCCGTCTGAATTACTCCACACCCACTGATGAGCAGATTATCAAGGGTATGGAAACTCTCTCAAAAATGACTAAGGATATACTCGGCTGATTTCGGGTATATTGCAAATATTCTATTATGAAAGGAATTTTTTACTATGCCAAACAAAATGACCGAAAGATACACGGTAACTCAGAAGTATCTTATGACAAGAGGACAGGCTATCAACTTCCCTGCACGTTTCTTCAACACCAACTTCAAGAAAAACGAGGTATTCGGCGTTGTTATTGACATTCCGATGTCTCCCACAGTGCTTACCTCTATGGTATGCTTTATAAACGGTGCTGCCAACCTCTACTTCAACAACGGCGGTGAGTACACAGGAGCTTCACAGAAATACAGAAATCTTGTACAGGCTACTCACACTCTCGTTGCAAATGCCGGACAGCTTATACCAAAATGTCAGAAAACCAAAACTTACGACCTCCCCAAAGGAAAAACTCATAACATATTCCTGCTTACAAAAAATGCTATATATAAGACCGAAATAAAACCCGGTATAATCCCCGAAGACCAGCCTGAACTCCGTTCATTCTATGTACTCTATCAGCGTGTTCTCAATGAACTGAGAAGCTGTCAGCTTAAAGATGACGCTGAAAAACGCAGACAGGCATAAAAGGAGATGTTTTAGAAAATGGATAATAAAAAGCTGATTTTCAGCGGTATCCAGCCAACCGGTACTTTTACTCTTGGTAACTACATCGGTGCAGTAAGAAACTGGGGTCCTCTACAGGACGAATACAACTGTATCTACTGTGTTGTTGATATGCACGCAATCACAGTAAGGCAAGACCCAGTAAAGCTCAGACAGAATACCATGAACTCATATGCACTGCTCATGGCTTGCGGTATTGATGTGGAAAAGTCAATACTTTTCATACAGAGCCACGTCAAGACCCACGCTGAATTAAGCTGGGTACTCGGCTGTAATACACAGTTCGGCGAACTCTCACGCATGACGCAGTTTAAGGATAAGAGCCAGAAACACGCCGATGACGTAAACTCAGGACTTTTCACCTATCCGGTTCTTATGGCGGCTGATATTCTCGCTTACAATGCTGACCTCGTACCCGTAGGCGTTGACCAGAAACAACACCTTGAACTTGCAAGAAACATTGCACAGCGTTTCAATCAGAGATACGGAGATTTCTTTACACTTCCAGAGCCGTATATTCCGGAAGTAGGTGCTAAGGTAATGTCACTGCAAGACCCCACAAAGAAAATGTCCAAATCTGACGAAAACCCGAATGCAGTTATCCTCATTCTTGACGATAAGGACACTATCATAAGAAAATTCAAGCGTGCTGTTACCGACAGCGAGGCGGAAGTCTGCTACCGTGAGGGTAAAGACGGCATAAATAACCTTATGACTATCTATTCAAGCGTTACCGGAAAAGACTTCGCATCTATTGAATCTGAATTTTCCGGCAAGGGCTACGGCGATTTCAAGCTTGCTGTAGGCGAGGCTGTAGCTGACCACCTTGAACCAGTAAGAAACGAATTTGCAAGGCTTTCTGCCGACAAGGCTTATCTGAAAAAATGCTATACTGAAGGTGCTGAAAAGGCTCTGAGATATTCACAGAGAATTGTATCAAAAGTATACAGAAAAGTCGGATTCGTTGACAAAACATAATATCATTACGGACGGATATTTATTTTCCGTCCGTATTTATGAAACAAGGAGGTTTTTATATGGTAGACTATCAGCAGAAAGAAAACTACAATATCAATGACCTGATTGACATTGTGCGTTTACTGCGTGGCGAGGGCGGTTGTCCTTGGGACAGAGAACAAACCCACGAATCTATCAAAAGCGATTTCATTGAGGAAACCTGCGAGGCTATCGAGGCTATCGACCTCAAAGATACCGACCTGCTCCGTGAAGAACTCGGCGACGTTCTTTTACAGGTGGTTTTTCACTGCCGTATTGAAGAAGAAAACAAATCTTTTACTTTTGACGACATATGTGACGGAATCTGCAAAAAACTTATAATACGTCACCCGCACGTTTTCGGAGAAGTGACCATTAATTCTACCGGCGACGTACTCGAAAACTGGGACAGCATAAAAATGCAGACCAAAGGTCAAGAAACATACACTGAAACTCTCCAAAGCGTTGCAAAGTCGCTCCCTGCACTTATGAGGGCTCAGAAAGTCGGCAAACGTGCCATGCGTGCCGGTATGGATTTCAGATGTGCAGAAGACGCTATAGCCTGCATTTCTGCCGAAAAAACAGAACTCGACGAGGCTATTTTATCGGGCGACCAAGCTCACATTGAAGAAGAAATGGGCGATTTGCTCTTTTCTTGCGTTAATGCCTCACGTCATCTCGGCATAGACTCAGAACAGGCTCTTAAAAACGCTACTGAAAAATTCATAAAACGATTTTCAGTAACTGAAAAACTTGTCCGTGAAGAAAACAAGGACATGAAAACGCTCCCCATTGAAGAACTCGATACTTACTGGGACAAGGCTAAAAATATTATTAATCCGGAGGAATACAACCATGACTAAATCTGAACTTATATCATCACTCGCAAAAAGCATGAACTGCACAAAGGCAGACGCTACAGCCGTTATTGACGCTACTTTTGCTGTAATTCAGGAAACTCTCGAAAAAGGCGAAAAAGTTTCAGTTACCGGATTCGGTACATTTGAAATCCGTGCAAGAGGTGAAAAAATCTGCATAAATCCCAGAACTAAAACAAAAATGGTTTGCCCGCCGTGCAAGTTCCCTACTTTCAAGGCTGGCAGAGACCTCAAAAGAAAAATCAACAAGTAAAATATCAGGGAACAGATATACACACCTGTTCCCTGCTTTAAAAAGGAGATAACTATGAGACTGGACAAATATTTAAAAGTAACACGTCTTATAAAGAGAAGAACCGTTGCCAATGATGCCTGCGACGCTGAAAAAATATCAGTAAACGGAAAAATAGCACGTGCTTCCTATGATGTAAAAGTCGGCGACATAATAGAAATAAATATGGGTACACGACCGCTTAAAGTAAAGGTTCTGAATGTTACCGAACACGCTACTAAAGAGACGGCTTCCGACAACTACACGGTAATAGAATAACAAAAAATACGGGGAATTGCACAATTCCCCGCTTTTTTTAACTTCTGTCATAATAATTATTGTCATCGTAATAATCTGAATTATAATCAATATTCTGATTTCTTGGAATACCAATTTTGCTTGCCACATCTTCAGATTTCTGAATATAATCGTTGCCTGTCTGTTTATACTGTTTTGCCGAGTTAACACTTGCCTTAGCACTGTCAATTATGTTATTGCCCTGTTTACAATTCTGCATAAATGGAATAACAAAAGCAACAACTCCAAATATTTCATCAACACACGGCAACATATCCGGTGCTATGAAATTAGTTATTACCAGTGCTATGCCGAGACCAGAGTGTCCTTTTTTAGTAAATATATACGCTCCTACAGCAAGCACTATACAACCTACAGTATCAAGCAATGTCAATACCGCAATAATGAATACAGCCATACCAAACGAATATGGAATAGGCTTGTTATTTTGATTTCCCATAATTTTTTATCCTCTCTTATTAGGATTATATCCCCATGCTCCTTCATATACCGCAGCCATTGCATTCATAGAATACCATTTGCCTTTATATTTGAAACTGAATAATATATATTCTTCCGTTGTTTTTTCGCCGTCTTTTTTGTAGGTTACATCAACTATAGTCGCATATCCCTCATCGCAGTCGGTTATATCTTTCCACATAGCTTGTATACCGTTATACATCCCCTTAAAACTTGCCGCTTCTATGTCGGTTAACCCTGAGCCTGCCAAATCATTAAGGTCTATCTTGAAACTTTCCTTGAATTTTATTTTTTTAACTTTACCAAGTCCGTCAAATTTTTTAGATGTTGCTTGCTTTACAGCTTCTCTAAGCTGTTTTTTGTTCTTTACATAGTCATCATAATAATCCATAACGTTGTCTTCGTAACCTTTTGGCATCATGGCGAGTATTTTTTTCGGATTCTGTTTCAGCAATTTTTTCATAGCCTCTTTGTTTACGGATTTACCGCTTCCGCCTCCGAAACAAGCAGTGATTATCACCAGCAGTACAACCACTACCGCAACAACCGGAAGTATCTTCTTGATTTTGCCCTTTGCTCCCTGTGCCGATACGGGACTTTCTGTGATATTTGTGTTTTCTGACATAAATTTTTCCTCCATATGTATTATTGCAGACCAACGTAATTTTAGGTCTGTAACTATATTATACATATCGTACCGGACACACGGCTGTTCGTTCAAAAAAAATTTACAATCACATACAAAAAATTACCAAAACAAAAGCCACTCCCTAAGGAATGGCTTATTTTTTATATTATTCTGATACTGTTTCCGTAAATGTATCAATAACGGTTACGCCGTCGGATTCATAGACATCAATGACTACAGGTACATAAGTGCCGTTGGCTATAGCCTCCATCTGTGCTACTGCTTCTTCGGGGTTTTTAGCTGCACCCTTATAGAGTAAATCTTCAGTATAGGCATAGCCTTTTATACCATTATCACCTATAACAGGCTGTAAATCTGGAAAATCTTCAGCATAGTTTCCAACAGCTACACCGTAGGTCTGACCATTTTCGTTGACTTCATAATTACCTTCGATATGCGGAACAGGTGTTAATGTTCCGTCTTCATTGCAGGTATAAAGTACTCCCTCTGCCATTTCTTCCTCAGAAATACAAATTACTTCATCTTCAGCATTTTTGTCCGCATAGACAAGCGGTATCGATACAGCAGAAACACCGGCTATCAGTGAAAGTGCCATAGCAGCCAGCTTAAAAGATTTTTTCATAGTCATTCCTCCTATATTTTTTTATAATTATAACATAGTATTTTAAAAAAGTCAATAGTAATAATTATATTTATTTGACAAACATATATCACTATACAAATTAATATATAAAAAACAGGTACAGTTATGTGTACCTGTTTTATTTGGTATTGTTTATATCCCAACGAAATACGACAATTTTTGCAGCCTTAGTGCAGTCAAGCATATTATTGTGTTCAAGCTTTGTCATATCAAGGTAGCGGTAATTTACTTTTTCGTCGGTATTCTTTGAAAAAATCCCCTTAATCTTTGAAAGAGTACCTCCGGCAGACCGTGAAATTACTGTACCTAAATGATAATGTTCACGCATAAATGCGATAATCTCAGAGGCGGTAGTTATATGCTTGTCGCATACATTATATGTGCCGGAATAAGAAGTATCTTCCGCACTCTTAACATAACATAATATAAAGTCAACCAGATTATGCAGACAACACAACTGAAAACCATACTGTCCAGTACCGGAAACAAATTTAACATTGTCTTTAGGGTCGGTAATCTTTGCTGTGAGATTTTCAATGAATTTGAGCGTATATATAGGTGAATGCCTTATGATACAGGCTATTACGTCCTTATGCCCCTGCAACTGCCTTACAAAAGCCTTTTCAGATTCAAACTTCAGAATCGCATAATTCGTAACCGGTTTTAGCTTATTTTCCTCTCTAAGCGGTTCACGGCTTTTTGTAAATTCATACACTTGGTCAGTGCTGAGAAGAATAAATTTCTTTACACCGTTATTCAGAGCGTACTCATATATGAACTTGTCACACTCTGCGGAAATAGCAACCTGTGTATCAGTAACCATTGCCGGAAAGTCATTATCAACTGTACAGGAAGCATGAACAACTATATCAATCTTATTCTGCTTGAAAATATCAGCATATGTTTCCTTATCGTCCGGAGCAGACTGAATAAAAGAATAGTGAAGTTTTCCGGTATTATAATTATTTTCTTTTTCGTCAACGGCAATGACTGCATTTCCCTTTTTAAGAAGTCCGGAGCAGACATACTGCCCGATAAGCCCGCAACCGCCCGTTACAAGAATTGTATTCATAGCCACATTTCCTTTCAAATTAAAATACTTTTACATTATATCACATTTTAAAATTTTTTGCAAGCTATATTATATTATTCAGACTGACTATTGCTGTTTACTTCATCAATGTATTTATCCACCACTGAATTTATAGAATCGTATGTTTCGCTCCACGGAGTACCACGTGCAGTAAGTCTGAGACTGTTGTCAAGAAGTTCACCGCAGTCTTCTGAAACGCCCTTTGATATGTCAATAACGGGGTTATCCTCAGCGAGTGCCTGCATACTTTCTTTCATATCAAACATCTCATCTGTCCAGCCGTAATCATCTTTCATCTGCTTATCAGCTATTTTAAGTATTTCCTCGTCATCAAACACAAATCTCTTACACTCAAGGAATTTAGCGACACCCTCCGGATTATGACCGCCCTTTACAAAGGCATAAGCCTCCATGCCCACAGGAATATAATACTCGTCTGATTCGGGGTCTTTAGGCATGGGAACAAAAAAAGCGTCGTCGCCGAAAGTGCTTTTCCAGTCTGATTCTTTTTTATAAAACTGATACAGTCCGCACGGATAGAAAAGAGTTTTTCCCTCGCCTATGTAAGCAGGTTTTGCATTCCAGCCGTATTCTTCTGAACCAATCGCTATGTAGTTTTTTTGATAAAGCTCATATATCCAGTTCTGGACAAGCTCAATAGCAGGATTTGAAAGGTTATTGACAAGTTTTCCGTCATCTATGCTTACCGCCGGAATACCTGTTGTAGCAGTAAGTCCGAACTCAAACCACCAGCCGTCTATACCGTACCGCTGATTCTGAGGGTCGGAAAACTTGCTTAACATTTCCTCAAAAGTATTCCAATTCCATTCACCTTTTGCGTAAAGTTCGGCAGGGTCTTGCAAACCCGATTCAAGAATAGTCTTTCGGTTGTATATGACACCGCAGTTATCTCCGGCAATGCGTGTTGAAATGATATAGTGACTGCCGTTCCATATGAAACTGTCGTTAAGTTCACGCACATCGTCCCACAGCGGAGAACTGAAATCAATGTAGTCATCTGCCGGAATAAACATTGAACGCACCGCACCTTTAGGGAAAGCGTCAAGGTCGCCGGCATAAAAGAAGTCAATGCCCTCATCGCCGTTGATAGCCTTTGCAAGCTGTTCATAACGTTCCTCGTATGTACACTGATACCATTCAATACTACCGCCGTAACGTTCTTGAAAAGCCACCAGAAAAGCAGGAGTACTTTTACCGTCATTGTCGCTTGAATTTATATCCCATGACGAGAGCCATTTTATTTTTTTGTTTTCAAGCTCTCCGGTAAGAAGTTCAGAATTTTTGGCATTTTTGGATATAGCCTTTCGTAAAGCAGGGTCAACATCATTTATATCCGACTTGTCATTATTTTCACCGCACGCCGTAAAAGTCAGCGACATTGAGGCAATAACCAATGAAGATATAAAAATTTTCAGTTTATTCATTTTATCCCTCCGAACACGTTTTACCGCTTGCCGAAAATGCACAGCTTTCTTTCATTCTGCATGATTCACAGCCCTTTTTCCCTCTTTTTATTGGAGTTTCAGATATACCTATAATAGCCGTCACGGACTTTGAGGGTATAAGCAGAGAGTTTTCTGTGACAGTAAGACCTATACGGCGTTGGGCGTTCAGAAACAACAACAGGTCTTTCTGTATATCAAGCGGAAAATCTCCGTATCCGGCACTGAAACGCCATGTCCTGTAGGGAGCTTTAATGACAGAAAAAATCTCTCTTTCTGCATTGTTGCAGACCTGCTCAACCCCTGCACTGCAAAGACAATCCACAGCGAGTGCCTCTGCCATGTCTGTGACAGCGGTCTGCCGGATAAGCTTATCAGCCTCAGCCGAAAGAGTTACAGCAAGTACAACCGCCTCAGTACAGCCGGAAAGATGTTTCTTTATGTCGTTTCCAGCAAGGGTAGTACTCAGACCGCCGAGATATACGCCGTCTTCCGTAAAGCTGACAGAGGTTTTGCGATATACGTATTTAGGGCGTATACGCTCACGCACAACAGGCTCAAGACGGTCAAGCATTTCCTTTACCCGACCGTCCGGCACACCCTTTACGCCCATATAACGTGCTGATTCTTCCTTTGAAATTGTTTCAAGGGTCATCATGCGTTTATTATTCCGGAAACAGCCTCGCTGATTTTCCTTGCAACATAGGCGTTGTTCATTGTATAGAGGTGTATGCCGTCCACTCCGCTTGCTATAAGGTCTACTATCTGATTTATCGCATAGGCTATTCCTGCATCTCTCAAAGCCTCCGGATTGTTTTCATATTTCTGCATGATACGCACAAACTTACGGGGCAGACTTGCACCGCACGTTGTAACCATGCGTTCAATCTGATTTTTATTGACAACAGGCATGATTCCGGCTTCAATGGGTACATCTATACCGGCAAGCACGGTCTTTTCACGGAACTCATAAAAAGCGTCGTTATCAAAGAAAAGCTGACTGATGAGATGTGTTGCACCTGCTTCAACTTTCTTTTTAAGGTTGATTATATCGTCTATGATTGTGTCAGAATCAGGGTGGCACTCCGGATAGCAAGCACCAGCAATATCAAAATCACCATGAGACTTTATGTATGTTACAAGGTCGCTGGCATGAGGAAAGTCATTTTTCGGCTCAATGTCGGGGTTCTTGTCACCTCTCAGTGCAAGGATATTTTCAATGCCCCTTTTCTTTATCTCGTCCAGAGTAGCAGAGATTTCTTCCTTTGTGTAGTTTATACTCGGAAGATGTATCATTGGTGTTATGCCGTTTTCCTTTATTCTTGAGGCAACGTCACACGCAAATGTATTGTTACTGCTACCGCCTGCTCCGAAAGTCACGCTGATAAAATCGGGTTTAAGGTCGTGAAGTTCGTCAAGTGTTTTATAGATAACCTCAACTGAACTTGTTTTTTTAGGCGGGAAAACCTCAAAAGAAAAAACTGTTTTTTTGTCAAATAAATCTCTTATTTTCATAATACCCTCCGGAATTTTACTCTATGCTCCAGTCAATTTCGCCCTGTCCGACAGCACGCAGAAACTCATTAGCCTGTGAAAAATGTTTACAGCCAAAGAATCCATTATAGGCGGACAGCGGACTGGGATGGGCAGATTTCAGCACAAGATGTGCAGGATTTGTTATAAACTTCTCCTTTGATTTAGCGTCACCGCCCCATAGCATGAAAACCATAGGCTTTTCACGTTCATTAAGGATTTTTATAACGTCTGTGGTGAAAGTTTCCCAGCCTATGCCATGATGACTTCTTGCTTTGTTCGCACGGACTGTCAGAACCGAATTAAGCAGTAATACGCCGTTTTCAGCCCACTTTGTAAGCTCGCCGTGCTTGCCAAGATTGTTTATACCAATATCGTCTCTTATTTCCTTGAATATATTAACAAGAGACGGCGGAGGTGCTATGCCTTTCTTTACTGAAAAACTCAGTCCGTGAGCCTGTCCCTCGCCATGATATGGGTCTTGTCCTATTATAACGCACCTTACATCATTATATGAAGTAAGTTTCATAGCATTGTAAATGTCATACATATCTGGAAAAATCCGCTGTGTTTTATATTCATCTATGAGTTTCTGACGGAGATTTATGTAATATTCCTTTTCAAACTCATCTTTGAGAATTTCGTCCCAGTCATTGCCAAAATTAACCATACAGTCTCCTTTCAGTTATTTTCGTAAACAGTGTCGTCATAATACTTGAACTTCACAAGCTTATTTTTTCTGTATGTAAGCGACCCCTGCTGATTAAAGGGGATTTTTTCATAAGCGTCAACGGAGCATTCTATCTTCACTGTCTGCCCCTTGCGTGTCACGAAAGTAAGTTCATAGTATTCGTCAATTAGTTTAACATCGCCGTTGCTCTCTATTACTCTTAGACGGTCATCGCTTTTTCTTATAAGAGTTGCCATTTCCACAACAGGTGAGGAAAAAGTCTTCTGTGAGTTCTGTTCTTCTTCGTCGTCTTCTTCTTCAAGAAAAAGAGATATGAACCTCTGCCACGGATTGTCTCCGCCAAAAGTCACAATTATAAGAATCAAGGCTACGGCAATCGCACCGAACATAATAAGCATATTTCTTATCTCCGGTGACATTGTTATCAGTCCTTTCTTTTTTGTGTTGTCTTTATTTTTATCTTTTATTCAATGCCATTGGGATTTAGCTTTGTGAAGTTCCAACTGTCAGCACACATCTGCTCAATGTCAGACTTTGCTTCCCAGCCGAAAAGCTCCTTTGCCCTTGATGCGTCTGCATAGCAGGTTGCAATATCTCCGGCACGTCTGGAAGCTATCTTTTTAGGAATAGGCTTTCCACAGGCTTTTCCGTAAGCCTCTACAACTTCCAGTACGCTTGAACCTTTTCCAGTGCCGAGATTTACAGGTATAAAGCCCTTATTTTTCATTGCATAGTCTATTGCACATACGTGACCGGCAGATAAGTCCATAACATGTATATAATCTCTTACGCCTGTGCCGTCGGGCGTGTCATAGTCGTCGCCGTAAACGCTGAGTTGTTCCAGTCTGCCGGAAGCAACCTGTGCAATGTACGGAACAAGGTTATTTGGTATGCCGTTGGGGTCTTCTCCTATTAGACCACTGCTGTGTGCTCCGATAGGATTGAAGTAACGGAGTGCAACCGCACTGAAGTCCTCGTCTGCAACGCACACGTCACGGAGAATCTGTTCTATCATTACTTTGGTGTAGCCGTACGGATTAGTTGCGGAAGTAGGCATATCCTCAGTGTAGGGAGCTTTGTTGTTCATGCCGTAAACTGTAGCCGACGATGAGAAGACTATTCTCTTGCAGTTGTTTTCACGCATAACTCTGAGAAGAACAAGAGTACCATGAATATTATTTGTGTAGTATTCAAGCGGTTTGCGGACAGACTCGCCGACAGCCTTAAGACCTGCAAAATGTATCACAGCGTCTATTTTGTTCTCTCTGAATACTCCGGAAAGAGCCTCATAGTCGCATATATCAACCTTGAAAAATGCAACTTTTTTGCCTGTGATTTTTTCGATTCTGTCAACGACTGTCTCCTTTGAGTTGCTGAGGTTGTCCACTATAACTATCTCATGACCGTTTGAAAGAAGTTCAACACAGGTGTGGCTTCCGATAAAACCAGTGCCACCTGTTACAAGAATTTTACCCATAAAAAAACCTCCTAAAAAATTTTCTATACTTCTTATTATATTATATTTCCACGTTTTTTGCAAGATATAATTGAAAATTTCTTGCAAATATGTTATAATCATCTTAATAAATTTTATGGAGGAAAATATGCAGAAAATTCTTGGTCATATGCGAAAAGCCATTCAGGACTATCACCTTATAAGCGACGGAGACCGTATATGTGTTGGCGTTTCCGGCGGTAAGGACAGTTTAGTTATGCTTAAAGGGCTTGTCCTGTTAAAACGTTTTATTGGTATTGAATACGAAATTACCGCCCTTACAATAGACCCGAAATTCAACGGAAAAGAGGGCGATTATTCAGCGGTGGCGGAATTTTGTGAAAAACTCGGTGTTGAATATCATATTTTAAGAACGCAAATCGGCGAAATTGTCTTTGATGTCCGCAAAGAACCGAATCCGTGCAGTTTATGTGCAAGAATGAGGCGTGGTGCTGTTTACAACTCGGCAAAGGAACTGAAATGCAATAAAATTGCACTTGGGCATAATTACGACGATGTTGTTGAAACTTTTATAATGAATCTCTTTACTGAGGGACGTATAGGGTGCTTTTCGCCGGCAACCTACCTTGAAGACAGAGACATACATATTATACGTCCGCTTGTCCTTGCTACAGAGCGTGAAATCAGAAAAGTTGCAAAAAGTCTTCCGGTTGTGAAGTCTCAGTGCAAAGCGGACGGTCACACAAACCGTCAGAAAACCAAAGAATTTATCGCCGAAATGGAACGCAAAGAACATGGTTTCAAAGGCAGAATTTTTGGTGCAATGCAACGTGCCGACATTGACGGCTGGGGTATAAAATAAAAAAGGCTCTCCCGAAGGAGAGTCTTTTTATTATCGTATGAACATTTTTAATTAGTCATTCTTCTTTCTGAGAACGAATGCAGTACCGATTGCAACTGCGAGACCAGCAGCAGCTACGCCTACGCCAGCAACACCAGTCTTTGGTGATTCCTTACCAGCAGCAGTTGTTGTCTTAGCTGTAGTTGTTTTAGCTGTAGTTGTCTTAGCTGTTGTTTCAGACTGTGTAGCAGAATCAGATGTTGATGCAGAAGCAGATGTTGATGCAGAAGCAGATGTTGTTGCAGATGATGTAGTAGCAGTAGGTGTTGTAGAAGTTGTAGATGTAGGAGTTGTAGATGTAGGAGTTGTAGATGTAGTAGTAGTTGTTGTTGTTGTAGGTGTTGTAGAAGTTGTAGTAGTTGTTGTGGTTGTAGGTGTTGTAGAAGTTGTAGTAGTTGTTGTAGTTGTTGTAGTTGTTGTAGTTGTTGTTGTAGTTGTTGTAGTTGTAGTAGTTGTTGTTGTGCCAGCTTCAATCTGAATGTAACCCTGTGTTATACCCTGAGTGAATGCATAAGCCTGCATGAGCTTACCTGTTTCATTGTTTGTCTTGTTAGTGAAAAGGTCCTTAGCATTGGCAGTGCTCTGGTAGTCAATCTGAATCGGGAAGAGTTCACCGCCCTCAACAGAATCGGGGAGCTTGAAGTTAATTGTATATGCAACACCAGTAAAACCAGCATCGCCGTTACCAGATGTTGTAAGGAATACGCCTGTATCGCCGTTGTCCTTAATCTGCTGAGCAAGACGTTTAACAGCAGGACCAGCTTCAATATTGTAGTAGCCCCAATCATCAATGTCAAACTTTATATTCTTGCCGTTTTCACTTGGGTAGCAGTTTACATGGAGACCAGTTGATGAATAAACCTGGTCTACGTTACCGCCTATTGTAATTGTAACCGGAACAGTGCCGTCATTTGCAATAATTTCCTGTGCCTCTGCCAGTGAAAGAGTTACCTGTTCAACTGTAAGTGTAGGCTTGTACTCAGAGCCTGCAATTGTAGTAGCATCAAAACCATTATCGGGAGTAGCAAAAGCAGAAATTGAAGTAGCAGATACTGCAACAGCGGAAACTGCAAGTGCAGTAAAAGCTTTCTTTAAAGAATTAGTCTTCATTTTGATTTATTTCCTTTCAGATTAAATTAAAATTATTTATATTTATCTGCCGCCACCCGACGGCAGATTTCACACATTATAGATTAACTGTTAAAAATTTCGTCCCAACCGTCTCTGTCACCAATTGTAAACTCATCTTCTGTTGCAAGAAGAGAATAGTACATCTGGATAGCTGTTGCATCATTAGCATCAACCATTCTATCTGCCTTAGTTGCCTTCCAGTTGTCCTTTACTTCTCCAACATCAGACTGGTTCGGGTCGCCAAGGAATGCAGCGAAGTCATCATAAATTGATGTAGGACCATCAATTAAGTCAGAATATCCAAGTTGAGCTGTATCTACAGTACCGCCGGTTGAAAGTACAGCATAGTAAGTAAGTACCTGTGTGCCGTCAACTGCGTCAACATAATAGTCAAGGTTTACGTCACCTAAGTAACCGATATAAACTTCTACTGAAGCATCACTGCCGTCAGCAGTCTTGAGTGCGTCGCCCTCTGTGAGAACTACCTTACCTGTTGAATCGCTGACTGTAGGACCTGCATAAGTAAGAACTGCATCATACTTGAAGTCTTCGTCGCCAACTGTAAACATTTCATTAGGAGTTGAAGCAAATCCAAAATCAATTGTCTTGTCTTCGTCTGCGAGGTCTTCGTCTACATAAGTAATGTGAAGAACGAGATTATCGCCGACCTGGTCTTTATGGAATTCTTCTTCATAGCTGTAGTAGAAACCATAGCTTGCAGTTTCAACTGATACTGTTAAGCTTTCTACTTCGCCAGCAAGTACAAGACCAGAGCCTGAACCTGTTGTAGTTGTTTCTGTGCCTGTTTCAGAACCTGTAGCACTTGTTTCTGTTGTAACTGTTCCTGTGCCTGTCTCAGAACCTGTAGCACTTGTTTCTGTTGTAACTGTTCCTGTGCCTGTCTCAGAACCTGTAGCGCTTGTTTCTGTTGTAACTGTTCCTGTGCCTGTCTCAGAACCTGTAGCGCTTGTTTCTGTTGTAACTGTTTCTGTGCCTGTCTCAGAACCTGTAGCACTTGTTTCTGTTGTAACTGTTTCTGTACCTGTCTCAGAACCTGTAGCACTTGTTTCTGTTGTAGTTGTTTCTGTGCCTGTCTCAGAACCTGTAGCACTTGTTTCTGTTGTAGTTGTTTCTGTGCCTGTCTCTGTTTCGCTTGTTACTGTAGTAGTTGTAGTTGTTTCAGTTTCGCTGTCTGTTGAAACTGTAGTAGTTGTTGTAGTAGTGGAATCAGTTGTAGTAGTAGATGATGTTGTTGAAGTTGTTGTAACAGGGTCTCTGTAAATTCTTAAACCTACTGTAGCAAGAATATCGTCTGCATTGTAGATGTCGCCGACTTCAACAGTAGCAACCATATGCTTTACAGAATCTGCCACTTCGTCATCTGGGAAATCGCCAGTGAGTGTGTAAGTACCCTGTTTTGCTGTTGCTGTAAGACCGTAGAGGTCATTATCAGCAAATGAAGCAATATCTGCTGTAGTAATATCTATATTGTAATTAACGGAAATCTTATTGATTTCGTTCATTACAACATCGTAGAGGTCAGCCACATAAGAGTTATTCATAATATCTGTTACAGTTGCAGGGATATTAATTTCTCTGTTGAACTTATCTTCTACCTTGTCAATCTTGTCGCTGTACTTGCCGTTGTCAATGTAGTCGTTGATAGTCTCGATAAGGCTCTTCATATTAGGACTGCTTGCACTGCGTTCAACAGTGTAAACCTTATCCTTATTATTGTTAGCCTTGTTAATCCATCCTTCATACTTTGAGAATTTGCTGTCGAAATCAGCCTTAGCCTTAGCTGTTACATCAGCAGGAAGATTAGCACTGTCAATTGAAGCATAAGCTATAGCCTTGATTTCATTGAACTTAGCAAGAGCAAAGTCACCAGCATCGCCGGCTGCAAATACTGTCTTGCCGTTAACAGCTGTGTTAGCAGTATACTTAGCCTTTACGTCCATTGTGTAGCCGTTTGCAAGGTCACTGCCCTCGATTACAACTTCATATGTACCGGAGAAATCAACTGAGCTGAAATCTGCCTCTGCAATTTCCGGAGCGCCATACTTTTCAGCAAGTTCTTTCATTGAATCGTCAAGAGAAATTACCTTACCAGCATCCATGAAAGCGGACAGGTCAGGATTTACAATTTTTCCGGTAACAGTAATATCGCCATTGTTGGAAATTGTGTACTGTACGCCGTCTTCACTGAGCATATCAATAACGAGCTGTGCTTTTCCGGAATACTTTCCAGAATGATTAAGGATAGCATTCGCTATAGTTTCCTTTGCAATTGTGTTTGCCTTGTTGTTGTTTTTGTTGCCTATTGCAACGAGTTCAGCATAGAAAGCAGAATACCATGTAGATTCTGTCTGACCGGGAGCAATATAAAGAAGATTATCTTTAAGAGTATAAACTTCCTTTTCAGATGATTCTGTATTTTCTGCCGTTGACTGAACTGAATCATTTGTTACAGCGTAAGACGTATAAGTCAGACACTGAGAGAGAGCAAGCGGAACAGAAGCTACTGTTGCAAAAACTCTCTTAAATAATGAATTCTTCATTGTTTTATACCTCTCTAATATATTTTTTCCAGAACTGACAAATATTTGATATAAGTCATTATATCCGGAGTTAAATTTCAGCGGGGTAAACATAAACCTATAACTAACCCCCAGAAATTCATAACTACATTTTATCACACAAAACGCAATAAGTCAAGCGGTACTGTAGAATTTTTTTAAAAATTATTCACGATTAAAAGCTTTGTTTTTTGTACTTATTTCACAATTTCAACATCAAAAACCGCCTAAAATTACATTTTTAAGAATTTAATGTAAAATTTTATTTTTTTATAAATAATAATACAGCGAGAATCCTCTTGTAATATTATCATATCACTTTAAATTCCATTTGTCAAGATGTAGTTTTTTCCGAAAAAAAAGCAGACCGGAGAGGTCTGCTTTTTTAATTGTTTTAGTGGTGATTATGCCTGTTTGCCATACTTATCAAGTGTAGCCTGTACATAGGATGCATCGCCGAATCTGAACGGTGATGAAATATCCCATGCTTCCTGAACAGTCATCTCGCCGAGAGGCTCAACTTCTGTTGAGGCATATGAATAGAATACCTGAATTGCAGTAGCGTCTGTAGCCATAATCTCTCTGCCAGCCTTCTTTAGCTTCCAGTTGTCAGGGTCCCACTCATTTACGTCAACGTCGCCAAGGAATGCAGCGAAATCGTCGTAAACTGATGTAGGTCCGTCAACTAACTCAGAATCTGAAAGTTTAACATCATTTGGTGTTGTACCATTTGTTGAAACTTCAGCATAGTAGGTCAGTGCCTGTGAGCCGTCAATTGCGTCAGCAGCATTGTCAAGGTTTATATCGCCCTTTACGCCGATATATACAGTAATTACTACCTGTTCTTTATCGGGATTGAGGAGAGGACGAATATCGTCTTCACCGTCTGTACCGAAGTTGTAGTATACAGGAACTTCATACTTGAATGTATCGTTATTGATGTCGTATACGCTTGCAGGAGTTGCACCATTGAATGTGATGTTTGCAGGGTCAAAGCTTACTTCTTCAGGTTCAGCACCTTCATAGTCAACCTTGAACATCTTAGCAATTGTAATCTGGTCTTTGCTGAATCCGCCTTCCTTAGTACCGCCTTCACGTGTACCGTCGTCATGGCTGAAGTAGAAACCGATTTCAGTTGTAAGGTCTGCATAGTAGTGAGGATATGTGAGAGTTGTAGTAGTTGTTGTTTCAGTTGTTGTTGTAGTTGTTGTCTGTGTAGTAGACTGTGTCTGACTTGCGTTAGAAACGTTTGTAGACGCACTAGTTCTTGTATTTGAAGCATCAGTGTTGTCAATAGAACCAGTTGTAGTTGTAGTTACAGTAGTAACTGTAGTTGTTTCAGTAGTAGTTGTTTCAGTAGTTGTTGTTGTAGATTCTGTTGTTGAAGCAGATGTTGTAGCGGAAGATGTTGTTGAAGCGGAAGTTGTAGCAGAAGATGTTGTTGAAGCTGATGTTGTAGCGGAAGCACTTGTTGAAGCTGATGTTGTAGCAGAAGATGTTGTTGAAGCTGATGTTGTAGCGGAAGCTGTAGTAGTTGTTGTAGTTGTAGTAGTTGTTGTTGTAGAAGTTGTAGTAGTTGATGTAGTCTTAGCCTTAACGATGATAGCACCGTCAATTGTCATGATATTCTTTGTAATATCATTGCCGTTTGTGTCGCTTGCAAAGAGGTCAGTAATTGTTACAGGGTAAGTACCGTCTGCACAGTCTTCCGGAACAGTGTAAGTAAGTGTAATTACAACGTCGCCGTCTGCAGCAGCAGTGCCAGCACCCTTTGAGTTAGCGAATGCATACTCGTTTGTCTTGTCATTTGCAACAAGTGTATTGCCGTAAGGTGTACCTGCGGACTTGTCGTAAATAATCGGGTCTGTACCATTGATAACAAACTGTGCACCGCCTACAGGAAGCTTAGAGTCGTTTGTATCCTTAACAACCATGTTTACAGTAACTGTTTCGCCGGGTTCAGCTGTAACAGTATCAATCTGCCAGATGATAGCACCGGAAGCAGCTGTAACTGTAGTAGTTGTGGTTGTTGTTGTAGTAGTGGTTGTTGTTGTAGTTGTAGTTGTTGTAGTTGTTGTAGTTGTAGTAGGTGCAGAAGTTGTAGTAGTGGACTTAGCCTCTACGATGATAGCACCGTCAACAACGAGGATATTCTTTGTAATGTCAGTACCGTTAGTATCGCTTACAAAGAGGTCTGTAAGAGTTACAGGGTATCTGCCGGGTTCGCAGTCGTCCGGAATATCAAATGTAAGTGTAACTACATTTGACTTATCTGGAGCGATAACAGAACTGCCGATTTCATGAGCAAATGCTACTTCCTTTTCGTTAGCTACAACGTCAGCACCATAGCCCTCTGAACCAGTTACACCCTTATATGTTACACCGGTAGCAGAATCAATGATGAACTGAGCACCGGAAACAGGGAGCTTAGCATCTTTCTGGTCGTTAACAACAACGTTAACCTTTACGTTTGTATCGCCAGGGTTAACAGTTACAGTATCAACTACCCACATGATGTTTCCATCGGGAGCAGTAACTGTAGTAGTTGTTGTAGTCGGAGTAGTTGTAGTAGTTGTGGTTGTAGTAGTAGTTGTTGTTGTTGTAGTTGTGGTTGTTGTAGTAGAAGCAGAAGTTGTAGTAGTAGTCTTTGCCTTAACAATGATAGCACCGTCAATTGTCATGATATTCTTTGTAATATCAAGACCGTTTGTGTCACTTGCAAAGAGGTCAGTAATTGTTACGGGATAAGTACCGTCTGCACAGTCTTCCGGAACAGTGTAAGTAAGTGTAATTACAACGTCGCCGTCTGCAGCAGCAGTGCCAGCACCCTTTGAGTTAGCGAATGCATACTCGTTTGTCTTGTCATTTGCAACAAGTGTATTGCCGTAAGGTGTACCTGCGGACTTGTCGTAAATAATCGGGTCTGTACCATTGATAACAAACTGTGCACCGCCTACAGGAAGCTTAGAGTCGTTTGTATCCTTAACAACCATGTTTACAGTAACTGTTTCGCCGGGTTCAGCTGTAACAGTATCAATCTGCCAGATGATAGCACCAGAAGCAGCTGTAACTGTAGTAGTTGTGGTTGTTGTTGTAGTTGTGGTGGTGGTAGTTGTTGTTGTGGTGGTAGTTGTGGTAGAAGCAGAAGTTGTAGTAGTAGTCTTTGCCTTGATATTGATAGCACCGTCAACGAGCTTTACCTTTGAGGTAATGTCCTTGCCGTTTGTATCAGAAATGAAAGCATCTGACCACTTAACCGGATATTTGCCGTCTGCACAGTCATCCGGAACTGTGAATGTAAGAACAAGAACATTGTCTTTGTCCTTTGCTGCAACGCCTGAGCCAATGCCCTGAGCGAAAGCAAATTCATTAGTCTTAGCGTTTTCAACTACTGTTGCGTCGTAAGCTTCAGAACCTGTTGACTTTTCATATACGATAGGTGAATCAGCCTTAATAACAAACTGAGCGCCAGCTACAGCAAGAGCAGGGTCTGAACTTCCGTCAACGTAAACTTCCATAGTAACTGTGTCACCGGGTTCAGCGTCAACTTCTGGAATTACCCATGAAACTTCACCTTCAGCAGCTTCAACATCTTCAACGGTAATTGAACCGTCAAGAAGTTTAATGTTATCTGTGATTTCATTACCGTTTGTATCAGAGATAAATGCCTCAGACCATGTTACAGGATATGTGCCGGGAGCTGTAGGAGCTGTATAAGTAAGTGTAAGAACCTTAGCACCGTTATCAGCAGCAATTCCCTTGCCTATGCCCTGTCCGAATGCAAATTCATCTGTTTCCTTGTTGTTTACAACTGTAGAATCGTAAGCAGATGAGCCGTCAACTGAAACAAATTCAGCTGTATCAGCAGTAATCTTGAACTGCGCACCAGCTACAGGAACAGCAGCGTTTGCAGTATCATTTACTATTACGTCCATAGTAACAGTTTCGCCGGGCTTAGCTGTTACTTCGGGAATATCCCATTCAATTACGCCTTCAACTGATTCATCAATGATGATAGCACCGTCAAGCTTTTCAATCTTGTCAGTAATGTCGAGACCATTTGTATCACTTACAAAGAGGTCGCTCCATGTAACAGGATATGTACCTGCCTTAGCGTCAGCCGGAACAGCGTACTCAACTGTGAGAATAACCGCACCGTCCTTAGCAACAGTACCCTTGCCTATGCTCTGTCCGAATGCATATTCATTTCTATCAGCATTGTAAACAAGTGAAGAATCATAAGCATTTGAACCGCTTGCAGTAGGCTTGCCGAACATACCGTCAGCAATTACCTTAAACTCTGCACCTGCTACTGCAAGGTCAGAATCACCGCTTACAACTACATCGAGAGTAGCCTTTCCGCCCTTCTGAGCGTGAACTGTCGGGATAACCCATGCAGCATTTCCGTCAGCCGGCTTGTAGGTAGTAGTTGTAGTTGTTGTTGCTGAACTTGAAGAAGCGGTTGTCTGAGAGGCAGTTGTAGTAGCCTTAGTTGTGCCGTCCTTAGTAGTTGCAGTGGTAGTAGTTGTTGTTGTAGCCTTGGTAGTAGTAGCAGAAGAAGCAGTTGTTGTGCTTGATGTGCTACCAATATCACCAATAGCAATGTAGCCGTCAATTACGTCAGAAGTGTAGAATGTTTCAGGCGATGATGTCTTCATAAATGCTGCTTTGCTTGCAGAAATTTTATAAAGACCGTCTGGTGTACCGTCTGGAACTGTGAAAGTAAGGTACGCAAGGATATTATTACTATTATCAACAGGAATACCCTCACCCTTTACCTGTGTGATAGAAGAGAAGTTAGGAAGTTTTTTATTGGCGGTTATGCCGGCATTAGCAAATGCTGGTGAAACAGTGTCAACTTCAAAACCAAAATCACCTTCGTAGTCAATTACCATTGAGAATGATATAGGAAGTATTGTATCATTCTTTGAAGTAACGTGAGCATCAACATAAACTACGCCGTTGTCCTCTGGGTCTACTCTCCAGTAACCGTCATCTGAATTAGGATTTGTGAAGTCAACAACAACGTCTGCATCTGATGCCATTTTATTTGCAGCTATGTCTTTTACTCCACCCATACTAACATTAGGCTGCACGGCAGGAACACTGCCGGCAGCACTAACTACGATAGATGAGGTAAATGCACTTGACACGAACGTTGCCGCCATGACAAGAGACGTAACTGCGGAAAGCAGTTTCTTCATCTGTGCATTTCCTTTCCGGGCAATTGCCCTTTTATATTAATTATAAGAGATATTACTGATTAACAGGAAGTTCTACAAGATGAACAATGCTCTTGATGATAGCATCAGAGTCTTCAGCTGTAAGTTCCTTGCCATCCTTCGGGTTGTAGCAGTCAGCGTTAATCTTACCCTGGTCAGAGATAGCATATGACTTATTGTCATTGAGGTACTTGTTGAGAAGAACAACGTCGTTAATCTTTACAGAACCGTCGCAGTTTGTATCACCGTAAAGCTTTGTGACAGGCTTTCCTGTTGTTGAAGCTGTAGTAGCAGAAGATGTTGTCTTGTCACCTGTATTAGCTGTAGTAGCTGTTGTAGTTGTTGTTGTTGTTGAACCAGTTGTTGAGCCAGCAGTTGTTGTTGTAGATGTGCCAGGGTCAACATCACCGATAGCAATATAACCATCAATTACGCCAGAAGTGTAGAATGTTTCAGGTGATGATGTCTTCATAAATGCTGCTTTGCTTGCAGAAATCTTGTAAAGACCGTCAGGTGTGCCGTCCGGAACTGTGAAAGTAAGGTATGCAAGGATATTATTGTCCTTATCAACAGGAATACCCTCACCCTTTACCTGTGTGATAGAAGAGAAGTTAGGAAGCTTCTTATTGGCAGTTATACCGGAATTAGCAAATGCTGGTGAAACAGAGTCAACTTCAAAACCAAAATCACCTTCATAGTCAATTACCATTGAGAATGATATAGGAAGTATTGTATCGTCCTTTGAAGTAACGTGAGCATCAACATAAACTACGCTGCTATCATCTTCGTCTACTCTCCAGTAGCCGTCCTCTGAATTAGGATTTGTGAAGTCAACTATTACGTCGCCGTCAACAGAAGGCTTAGCGCTTGAAGTTGTTGTTGTAGTTGTTGAGCCTGCACCGCTTGTAGATGCTGTTGTAGCTGTTGTAGCAGTAGATGCTGTTGTGCTTGAGCTGCCAGCATCGCCAACCTTAATAGTAAGTGAATTGAGGTCGAGGTTCTTGTTTGTGTATGTTTCGTAAGCTTCATTTGTTTCAAGAACGCATGATGCATTACCTGAGAATGTAAGATAGTTACAGAAATCAATTACATAATCGCCCTCAGCAATGCCCTTAGGAAGTGTTACATCAAAAACAACACACGGGAAATCACTTGACTTTGCACCGTACCAGCTCTGTAATTTTTCACCACCGCTTAACCATACACAACCAACGAAAGCATTGTCTGTGCCAGCATCTGTCTGTGATTCATCACAAGCTACATTGTACATACCGTGTGGCTTATAGCCTGACCTCTTATTGTATGAACCAGCAAAAGCAACAACCTTAGTTGTTGTGATTTCACTGCCGTCAGCTATTTTGAAAGAATGTGCTTCAGCGAAGTAATCTTCAGCACCAGGAGTATAAGCTGTGAACTTAACCTTACCAACATCTGCACTGTCAGACTTAACTGTAGCGTCAACACCAAAGCTTACTATATCAGGTGTTTCAGAATCAATATAAATAGCGAGCGGAACTGTAACGTCGCCAGCAGCGATAGCGTCAGCAGAAACTGTAACAGTTGCACCGTCAGCCTTTACGCCCTCCTGTAAAGTAGCGTCCTTGTATGTAAGGATAGAAAAGCCCTTCTTTGCGTCAGCAGCACCTGCTACAACAGGAGCAACTGCACCAACCATTGTTGCAGCCATTACGAGCGATGTAGCTGCAGAAACTAATTTTCTCATTGCAATAATTCCTTTCTTAAGGTCTTGCAGACCTATTTAATACTTAAAAATTTTTTTGGGGGTTATATTCCTTTGATGGGGACAAATCAGATAATCTTTTACTGGAACAATCCTGTAAATCAACTGTCAAGAGCCGACGGCATACCTAAATCAAACTTCTGTATTTCAAGAGCGTCTAACGGTGTAATTCCGTCATTGTTGATTACATCGCCGTTAATTTGTCCCTGTGCTGAAATCTTATAATTGTTAGGATTTGAGAGTGCCTGCATTATAAGTACTGCGTCAGCAAGGGATACTTTGCCGTCTTCATTAACATCGCCCTTAAGTCCGGTATTACCAGTAGTGCCTTCACCGCCACTGACTGTAACTGCACCGTCATCTGTCTTGACATCATATCTTATTACTTCTTTATTCTTGACATATCCGACACTTATAACTTCATTGGGAACATTAGAGCCAGTGAAAGTATCTCTTGATGCGGGAACTATTTCAAGCGGAATTGTACCCTTTGCATCAGCAGAAAGTGTACCTGTAACAGTACAGAATACGCCGTCGCTGTTCATCCAGTATGAAGAATCATCTAAAGATGTTGACCAGATAAGAGATGTAAGACCCTTGTCATTATTGATACTGCTGTCAAAAATAGATAACAGAGAAGATGACGGGTCATCTTCTACAGCGGCTGTATTTGCAAGTTCACCCGCCTTTACAGAGTCGATTGTTATCAGGCTGCTGTCATACTTTATTGCGAAGTCACAGCTTTGAATACCTGAAGATGGTACGTTTGAAAGTGATACGTCCACTGAAAATGTTTCGCCTGCCTTAGCTTCTGTCTTGCTGACAGATATCTGCACTGTTTCGCCGGCAGCGAAAACGGGAGCAATCGAGCAGACTGAAAGCGAGAGCATCGCAGCCGATACTGCCCCGATGACTATCTTTTTTGCCTTCATTTGTTTTTCCTCCTTCTTTAAAAATGTTATATAACAAAGGAACTAAAGCCCCTTTAATTATATCGTGTCTTAAATCAAACCCACGATGGATTTGCTGTAAACCGCAGAATCAATCTTGCCGGAAAAAGTCGGCTTTCTGCACAAACAAAAAACTTATTCTGCCGACAGTGTCCGTCCGGTTAAGACTCATCACACTGCCATGATGAAAACATGAATCCAAAGTCACATTTATTCATGATTTCATTATATAACAGGACTAAAAAAAAGTAAATAGGTTTATAAGCATTTTGGTATTTTATATAAACATCGGCATACTTTTTTGAACGGTTTGCACAATAGAACTTATTTTCCAGACTGACAAGCAGATACAGAATATAAAATTTATATGAATTGATTATATCATTTATCAAGTTTTCTAAATTCTTCCGGAATATTATTATTGATAATGTCATTTACTATATCCCAGCCAAACTGCGGATAAGTGCCTGCCGGATATGCATAGGGCAGACCGTGACTTTCTGCAAGTTCGGGGGTATACTGGCTGTAAGGGTAGATTCTTATATTTGAAAAGCTACCGTCATCATAATGGACGATAGTAGGTATAGCACCCACATCTTCAAGGCGTGTTTCACCTGTTGCACCATCAATTACAATATCAAAATCGGGCATTTCGCCGACAAGATTGAAGTTATCAGTCTGAGCACATATAAAGTTGCCCATAGAATAATAAACAAAGCCCTTTGAGCCGTCGTCACGTGTAATCCATTCCATAGTCTCGGCGGTATGAGTGTGACAGCCTAAAATAACGTCTGCACCCCAGTTTACCATTTTATTGGCAAGCTCAATGCGGTCTTCCGAAACTTCATGGGTATCTTCAACACCCCAATGTGCAGAAACTATTACAGCGTCGGCTATTTCGTCAGCCTTTTTAATCTGACGTTCAATAATATCTTCCTCATAGTTCATTATAACTCTGAGCGGAGAATCAGACGGAATAGAAAAGCCGTTTATATGCTCGGCATAGGCAAGAAAGGCTATTTTTACGCCGTTAACCTCACGCACACGGATATTTTCAGAATCTTCCTCACTTAGATATGCACCTAAAACAGTAAGGTCATTTTCCTCTGCTTTTTTATTCCAGAAATTTATGGACTCTTCAAGACCGGAAGCACCCATATCAAGAAGATGATTATTAGCCATTGTGAAAACATCAAAACCTGCGTCAATCACAGCGTCAGCGACCTCCGGCGGTGAATTGAAAATAAGCTGACCGCCGTCAGCACCTCTTATGGGATTGCTTTCAGAAATAATAGTTTCCTGATTAAGAATGGCAACATCGGCACTTTCCACAAGGTATTTCACATTTTCATAAATCGGCTTGAAATCATAGGCTACACCCTCCTGACTGGAAGCATAAGCCTCTGCATTCTTATAAACCGAATAATGAATAAGGTTATCACCTGCCGCTACCACATGAACCCTCTTGTCTTCGGGTACAGGCTCGGTAGTAGGTTCTTCGGTAGTTGTTTCAATAGTTTCAGCCGGCGGAAAATCCAGTTCGCTGTTTTCATCGCCCACCTGACCTACAGTATTACTTCCGCAGGCTGTACAGGAAACTGCTACAGCAAGAACGGCAACAAGTGAACTTATCTTTTTGAAATCCATTTTTAATATCTCCTTACAGAAAGTTAATACATTAATAAAACTTTCTGTTCCTTTCCAATTATATCACATATTTCTTAATTTTGCAATTATAATTTTTCTGTCAAATTTTGAAAAAATCACAGAAATTTATAAAATTTATACATATCCTAACTGCAAAAACAACGTATTTACGGCACAAAATCAAGTACCATAAATTAGTATTGCACATTTTTGGTTATTCATACGAAATTTCAGTATAAAAATTGTGCATTTTTACTTTTAGGATAATTAAAGGCTTTTTGAAGACTGCAAATCAATAAATTCTTCCGCAAGAGCTTCTGCCTCTGCATAAGAAGAAAGCTGATAACAACGCCCTCTGAATTTTGCCGAACCGTAATAGCCGTTCATATACCATGATGCGTGCTTGCGTGCTTCATGCATTGCCATTTCTTCATTTTTTTCACTCATATTTATTATAAGATGTATATGTTCAAGCATGACACGCATTTTTTCTTCAACGGACGGCGGTGTGTAGTCCTTGCCGGACAGGCGTGCGGATATTTCCTCAAAAACAAAAGGATTGCCGTAACTTCCACGACCAATCATTACAAGGTCACAGCCTGTTTGTTCGTACATGGAAAGACAAGATTCGGCATTGGTAACGTCTCCGTTGCCGATTACCGTAATTTTAACAGCTTCCTTTACCTGCCGTATAATATCCCAGTCGGCTTTACCGCTGTAAAACTGGTCACGTGTTCTTCCGTGAACCGCAACGGCAGAAGCTCCGGAACTTTCAAGAGCCTTTGCCATTTCAACGGCGTTTATGTGTTCGCTGTCCCAGCCGGAACGTATTTTCACGGTAACAGGAATATTTCCGGCAGTCTTAACGGCAGATTCAGTTATTTCAGAGGCAAGCCTTATATCCCTCATGAGTGCCGAACCTGCTCCGGTCTTTACTACTTTCGGGACAGGACAGCCCATATTTATATCAATTATATCCGGATTATACTGCAATACTATTTTAACAGCCTCTGCCATGAAATCCGGTTCGCTCCCAAAAAGCTGTACAGCCATAGGTCTTTCTTCATCGGTAACAGTGCATAACTCAGCGGTTTTGCGGTCGCTGTAACATATGCCCTTAGCGGAAACCATCTCGCTTACCATATAAGACGCTCCGTACTTCTTGCACATGAGCCTGTATGCACGGTCTGCAACACTCGCCATAGGTGCAAGCACAGCGTTTTTTTCGACAGGCACGTTTCCTATATTTACAATCATTCTGTCTGCCCGTCTTTCTTTCGGAATACAAAAAGCTTGCTCAGTACATAATTTGCAATGAAAATAACAACCTGACTGACAAATGTAATAATAGTCTTATTAAGATTCATCACATCACAGAATACAACAAATATTGCTTCTTCCATGAAAAAAGTCGCAAGCCTTGCACCATAGAATGAAAAAAACACTTTCCAGAACTCCTCTTTTGTTTTTGTCTCGTTCTTAAAAACGTATTTTTTATTGGTGAAAAAAGCAAAGGTCACGGCAAATATCCATGAGATAACAACTCCTGCCGTACTCTCCCACTTTGGTTCGCCTGCAATTACCACAAAGACTAAAAGCTTTGTGACAATCGAGATAACAGTTGTCAGACCGCCGAAAAGCAGATACATCCATTTTTCTTCATATTTATAGTATATATCCTGCAAAGGTTTTGGCAGAATTGAAACAACAGCCTTTATTAATTTTTCCATTTCAATTTTAAATCCTTTCTGTTTTTATACCTATATTATAATAACAGCTATTCGGAAATTTTTCAAGTCTTTTTCAGAAAATTTTTATTTAATTAATTTATATGATACTGAAAAACCGGATATTCAGAAAAATTCTGCACATAATACAAGCAGATTTTTTATCTGAGAGGTGAAAATATTGCAGAATCAGAATTACAAGGAAATGTCAATCATTCCCGACCTTAAACTGAATATCAGAAAAATAAAGGAGATTTCCGGCGGTTCTTCCGATGTCATGATAAATGAATTTATAACCGGAAGCATTCACTGTGCCTTGATATGCTGTGAGGGTATGCTCTCTACTGCCACGATAACCGAATTGGTTCTTGAGCCTATTGTAAACATTGACGCAAAAAAAGACTCCCACGAACTTTTCCATTATATTCAGAATTTCATGCTGATGTCTACAGACCGTCCGGAAGCTACTGAATATGATTCTCTTTTCAGACTGATAAACTCCGGCTTTGCAGTGCTTATTGCCGACGGCATAGGAAAGGCTCTTGCATTCGGCGTGCAGGGATATGCTGTGCGGAGTATTTCCGAACCGTCAAGCGAGGGCAATATAATGGGTTCGCATGAGGGATTCGTGGAGACAGTCCGCACGAATATGTCCCTTATACGCCGGAGAATAAAAAGTCCGGAGCTTGTCATGGAGCTTTTCATCAAGGGCGACAAAAGCCGTACAGACTTATGCCTTTGCTACATGAAAGACCGTGTACCGCCCGACCTGCTCAAACGCATTCACAAGTCGCTTGACAATATAAAGCTTGAAACTATCCTAAGTACCGGATATATACGCCCTTTTGTCGAGAGCGAAAACTTTGAACTTTTCAGCTCAACCGGAACTACTGAACGCCCTGACGTTCTCTGCTCAAAACTTATAGAGGGTCGTGTGGCACTGCTTGTTGACGGCGTACCCTTTTCGATAGTCATTCCTAAGCTTTTCTGTGAGAATTTCCAGACCCTTGACGACTATGCATTCAAGCCCTACTACTCAACCTTTATACGCTGGATTAAATATTTAGGTTTTCTTATTGCTGTACTTCTTCCGGCAGTGTATACTGCAATAGTCATATACCACCCCGAACTCCTTAACAGTACAATGCTAATGCTTTTGGTTGAGGCAGAACAAAAAGCCCCTTTGTCGATACTTACGGAATCGCTTTTTGTACTGCTTATGTATGAAATAATACGTGAGGCAGGAATACGTCTGCCTAAACCAGTGGGTGGTGCTGTAAGCATAGTGAGCGGTCTTATTATCGGGGATTCGGCGGTTGACTCCGGACTTATAAGCACACCACTGCTAACAATCACTGCCCTTGCCGTAATAAGCGGTTTTTCTGTGCCGGAACTTAACGATACCGTTACTATTTTAAGGCTTTCATTTCTGATAGCCGGCGGAATATTCGGGCTTTTCGGAATCAGTATACTTGCCTGTGCCGTACTTGTAAATATATGCTCCACTGAAGACTACGGCTTTCCGTATACTGCTCCCCTTTCGCCGTTCAAATCAGCAGGTCTTGACGATACAGCAATAAGGGCAGGTTTTCAAAAAATGCAGTCAAGGAATTTTACAGTAGAGGAGTACCACGAATAAATGACCAAAATAACTAAAAAC
Source organism: Ruminococcus flavefaciens (assembly GCA_023667045.1). Lineage (GTDB taxonomy): Bacteria > Bacillota > Clostridia > Oscillospirales > Ruminococcaceae > Ruminococcus > Ruminococcus flavefaciens_AC. The sequence continues at coordinate 70,335 of JAMPAU010000007.1, forward strand.
CAGTTTACTGCCATGCTCCTTATAACTGATACTTTCGCACTTTTCTGTTTTCACGGACAGATTTCACTTGTTACCGTTATAGGATTTCTGTGCGGAACTGTCATTCAGTTTATAATGTCACTGCCATTGGTAAAACTCTACAGCTCAGGCGGTTCTGTAGAAAGTGCCGGAAAAATAGTGCAGTCCGTCTATCTTGTGTATCTGCTTCTGTGGGGCGGTATGCTTTTTGCTATGCTGTGGAAAGCCTCAGATGTGGTTTATATTCCGTATGAAAACTCAAACGGCATATGGGGAAAACTTCTAATAGCCGGAATGATTGCCTTAATATGTCTCTATTCATCGGCAACAGGTATTAAAGCCGTATCACGCTCGGCAGTGATAGCCGGAGGAGCAGGGGTTATTTCACTGCTTATAGTTGCAGTAAGTGCAATGTTTGCTTCCGACTGGAACAATCTGACAGCCACAAAAACCTCCGACAGCCTGTGGTCTGAAATACTCCGCAGTTTCTTTATCAGCGGAGGTCTCGGAAGTTTTGCAGTATTTCTGAACTTTACAAAAGGCAGTCCGCTAAAAAACACGCTGTACTACTTTACCGGAAAAATAATACTGACTGTTGCCATGACTGTTTCGGCAATACTTCTTGCTGGAGGAATAATGAAGATAACTGAATTTCCTGTAGTAACCGCCGGACAGCTCTCACAGCCTTTTCCGGTACAACGAATAGATTCGCTCTTTCTGATAATGTTTGCAGTATTTGCGGTATTTTCAATAGCTGTGCAAAGTCTTGCGTCAACGGAACTTCTTATTAAGATTTTCCCGAAATTCAAGAAACTGCGTACTACATCTGTACTTGCCGTAATGATAGGCACGGCGTTTATGTTTTCCAGCGAAAATAACAGTCTTATAAATATAATAGCTGTCGGAATCATATTGTTTTTACTGCCGTCGGCGATACTGCTGAAAAGGAGTTTAGCAAAATGACAAAGAAACTCATACTTTTAGGAATGATTATATTATTTACTTTTTCCGGCTGTGAATCAAACGGACGTGTCCACGATAAATACTATCTCCGTGCCGTATCGGTAAGCGGTGACAGCGAAAAAAATGTTACTTTTACTTTCTTTACAAAGGACGGCAAATATATAACTACTTCCGGTGAAAACATAACTCAGGCTAAGGAAACTGCTGAAATATGCACCGGACAGAAGATTTTCACGGGGTATACTGAAATGATAGTCCTTGACGGCTGTGACAGCATGGAAACTCTTGAATTTATGCTCCATAAATGGAAAGTCTCGCCGTCGTGCATAGTAGCTTATTCCGAAAACAGCGAGGATATTTTTGAAAGCAGTATTGAAAGACTGACCGGCTCTGTGCATACAGCAGTAAAGCAGGGAAAAATTCCGGAGTGCGATATAATTACAGTTATGAGCAGTTTACTAAGTGAAAAAAAATCCGCTGAAATCGCCGAAATAACCGCCGACGGAGTAAAATCAGTCCGCACTATAAATTAATTTGCTATTTTCGTTATTATGTGATATAATATAAATATCATATTATAAGGAGAAAGAACTATGAAACTTCTCGCTATAGACGGAAACAGCATTCTGCACCGTGCTTTTTACGGAATAAAACTGCTTTCCAATAAAAACGGCACTCCTACAAATGCCGTTTTCGGATTTATGAATATCTACCTCAAAAACCTCAATGTCGTAAACCCCGACGCTGTGGCGGTTGCTTTTGACAGGAGCGAACCGACTTTCAGGCATACGGCTGTATCGTCATACAAAGCCAACCGTCACGGTATGCCCGACGACCTCGCACCACAACTGCCGATTATAAAAAAATTACTGTCGCTTATGGGTATAAAGGTAATAGAGTATGCAGGCTATGAAGCTGATGACATTCTCGGCACGCTTGCACGCTCATGCTCGGAAAAAGGAGACCAGTGCTTTATACTTACCGGCGACAGAGACAGTCTACAGCTTATCAGCGAAAATGTAACTGTCATGCTCACCACAAACAAGGAAACTATACAATATACTCCGGAGCGTTTTGTGATGGATTATGGTTTTCAGCCGATAAACCTCATAGACCTAAAGGCTCTTATGGGAGACAGTTCCGACAATATATCCGGAGTTGCTGGAATAGGCGAAAAAACCGCCTCTGTCCTTATAAAAGAATACACCACTATTGAAAACCTTTATGAAAAATATCAGAGTTCCGGACTGACAAAAAGCGTTAAGACAAAACTCGAAAAGGGCGAAAAGTCAGCACGTGAAAGCAAGTGGCTTGCTACTATATGCTGTGATGTCCCGATAGATACAATGCCGGAACACTATATACCAGACGAACCCGACAACGAAAGTCTTTATTCACTGCTTGCGGATTTGGAGATGTTTAAGGTTCTTGACAAGCTCAATGTGGAAGTTCCCGAAAAGACAGAAAACTTTCAGATAATAGAAACAACAGAAGAACCCCTTACCGCTGAAATAATAGATTCTCTCACAGAATGCATATATATACTTGACAGAACAAATCTCTCCGTTATGGTAAACAATAAAATCTTTACATCTACCGACGAGGAAATTATTATAAAGTTCCTTGCATCGCCGTGCATGAAGTCCACAGACAACGCAAAACCTCATTACAGATTTGCAATAGCGAGAAACTCATCTTTGAATAATCTCAAAAACGACGTTTCCATATGCGGATACTTACTTAATGCTTCGGGTTCGGACTATACAATAAAAAATCTCTGCACTGAATACAGAATGCATTACTATGCCGAAAACGGTATCTTTGCGGATATTGTCTCACTGTCGCCCCTTTTAGAAAAGCTCCTTACGGAAATAAAAAATGAAAATCTGACATCACTGTACGAAAACATAGAAATACCGCTTATTGAAGTTCTCGCTTCTATGGAAGACGCTGGCGTTAAAGTAGATAAACACGGCGTTGAGGAGTTCGGCGAATTTCTTTCTGTTATGACTTCTGATTCAAAAAAGAAAATCTATAACAGAGCAGGTCATCTTTTCAATATATCCTCTCCTAAACAGCTTGGGGTGGTTCTCTTTGAGGAAATGAGACTGCCAGTTATCAAAAAGACCAAAACAGGATATTCCACAAATGCGGACGTTTTAGAAGAACTCAGAGACTTTGACCCTATTATTGAAAACGTAATTAACTATCGTCAGTACACAAAGCTTAATTCAACATACGTCGAGGGTCTGCTTGAAAAAATCGGCAGTGACGGACGTATTCACACGTCTTTCAAGCAAACCGAAACCCGAACCGGCAGAATCTCCTCTACTGAGCCTAATATGCAGAATATTCCGGTACGTACTGAACTTGGCAAGCATATGAGAAAGTTTTTCATTGCCGACGAGGGAAAAGTTCTCGTTGACGCTGACTACAGTCAGATTGAACTGCGTGTTATGGCACATCTGTGCGGTGACAAAAATATGACTAAGGCTTTCAACTCCGGCGAGGATATTCACACATCAACCGCCTCACAGGTATTTGATGTTCCGCCTATTATGGTAAACTCGGAAATGCGTAATACCGCAAAGGCTGTAAACTTCGGCATAATCTATGGAATAGGTTCATTTTCACTCTCAAAGGATATAAACACTTCCAGAGAACAGGCAGAAGAATACATCAAAAGCTATCTCGAAAGATACCCGAAAGTAAAAAAATTTATGGATTCAACCGTTGAAAACGCCATGAAAACAGGCATAGTTACAACTATGTTCGGCAGGAAAAGATATATTCCGGAAATAATGTCGTCGAATAAGGTTCAGCAGTCCGCCGGAAAACGCATAGCCATGAATACGCCCGTACAGGGTACTGCCGCCGACCTTATCAAGATTGCTATGATTAACGTTTACCGCCGTCTCAACGCCGAAAACCTTAATGCAAGGCTTATTTTGCAGGTTCACGACGAACTTATTATAGAATCGGACGTTTCATGTGCTGAACGATGTGCGGATATTCTCCGTGAGGAAATGCAGAATGTATATGAAATGAAAGTACCGCTTGCCGTTGACGTAAACAAGGGCAGAAGCTGGTATGACGCTAAGGGGTGATTTCATGGAACTGCTGAGAGCTACACCGGAAAATGACCTGTCTGAAAAGCTGTCCGCACTTGACAGAAAATGTGTGGGCAGTGACGGCTGGTCAGCGGAATCTTTCCGGTCGGAAGTGCAGAAAGATAACGGCATTGTGCTGTGTTTCATGGACGGCATTGAAGTTACCGCACTGCTGTCCGGCTACTTTGCGGAGGGCGAGGGCGATATAACAAGCGTTGCTGTAGACGAAAATTTCAGACGTATGGGGCTTGCTCAAAGTCTCATAGCTGAATTTGAAAAAATCCTCCCAGACAATACAGAAAATATTTTCCTCGAAGTCCGTGAAAGCAACGCTCCGGCGATAAGACTGTATGAAAAATGCGGTTTTGAAAAATTATCTTTAAGAAAAAATTTTTATTCAAATCCACGTGAAAATGCCGTTGTTATGGTGAAAAGGATAAAACAATGAAAATTGTCAGGATTTTTAAAGTCTGTATTGCAGTTATAGCCATTGTAGCAGTAGTATTTGCTTTATGTTTTTATTTATTCAAAGAAATGTGCTTTGTAATGTGTCTTCTTTTCTGTGCTGATATATTTTTTTCATGGTTTTTTGTATCAGCCGTTAAACATCAGATTTACATAACAAAACTCCATAAAAAAGGCTGTCGCACCAACGGAACTTTAATAAACGTGGTTTACAGTCGGCAGGGATATAATTATATAAGTTATAAGGCGGACGGAAAAGAATACAAATGTCAAAACGGACTGAAAATAGACAAATGGAAAGTAGGTTACGATAAAATACCGGTTATTTATGACCCTAAACGTCCCAAAAATGCTTGGCTCGAAAAATACAGCCTTGTTTCAGCTATAGGTGATACTATTGTATTCTCTGTTCTAGAAGCAATATTTATAGGCTCAACAATATATGCAATAATCTTTTTAATACAATAAGGTGAATGTAAATATGAAATACTTTATCTATGAAAATCAAAGAAAAAATACCTGTTATCATGAATGGTACAAAGGGCATTTTGACGGTGTTAGTTTCTGGAAAGAAGATTCTCTTTTAATATCCGATGATATACATTGTATGCTCGGTCTGGAAGACGTTTTCAAGATGTTCATTCCGGATTACGACCCACTCGGCGAAATAGAAGTTTCAGAAAAGCAGTGGGACATGATAATGAAAAAAGCGTCTGAAATGGGCGGTGAGTTATACGACTGTCTCAAAGAGGCAGACAACTGGGTAATGGAAACGTTTAAAGAATATGATGTCTTTACAATGATAGGTATGTGACTATGAAAATATATGATGATATTCAGTTTCCGGACAGGACTATTTTAGAAGTTACTTTCTTGAATAAGTCTGATTTTTACGACATATCTTTACAAAACCACAGTTATACAATTGTCGGTGGTGACAAGGATATTCCAACTAATCTTGTCGGAATCGCTGATGATGATAAAGTTTACTACATCACTACTGATGACAAGAAACTCTGCTATATTTCGTCAGATATAAGGACTTTCATAAAACAGCTCCTGTTATTTGACGACTACACAAACAACAGCATTCTCCCCGACAATCCCGACGAAATACAGCTTACAGAATATACGGATAACCTCAGATTAAAATTTCTTGAACTGGATAAAAGTGCTTTTAAAAGCAGTGATACATTCTGGTCTGAAATATGCGAGGAAGTCGAATATGGAATTATTATTTAATATCAAGGTAATAAAAATGAAACATTATATTATTGTAACAATGATTATAAGTATGACTGTTTTCTGGGGAATAATCCTCATCACCCTTATGTATGGGTATATAATTAAAAAACGGGATACTCAGCCAAACAGCTATGAAAAAAGCGACCTGCACGGAAATCTATGTTTCATATTTAACTTATTTGGCGGATTTTTACTGTTTGAAGTGTTTTCTTTTGTAATCGCTGTGTTCACAAAGTCAGTAGTATTTAATATTATTCTGCATTTTCCTGCATGATACGTTGCAATGTGGAGTGCTGAGAGAATTTTTCCGCATATAGTAAATCCGATTGTTAAGATTTTTGTTGACACTGATAATTAAATTCTGATTTATATAAATCAGTTAAATAAATTGTAATTTTGGAGAACTATAAATGACTATTTTTTCTGATAAAATAAAAATTTTCTTTTCAGACTTTGGTAAAGGAAGAAAAATGGTACTTTCCACCTCTGAAAACAATAGAGTGTCTTCACGAATGATGAGTGTTGTGCAGATTGATGGTGAGTTTTACTTTCAGACTGATATAATGATGAAAAAGTATCATCAGATTTCTGCAAATAATAATGTTGCCTTGTGTATAGATAATATCCAGATAGAAGGAAAATGTACCGAAATAGGACACCCTTTGGACAATACTACTTTTTGTGATGTTTTTCAGAAATGTTTCAAAGGTTCATATGACACTTATTCAGCATTAAGAAATGAAAGACTTTTTGTTGTTAAACCTCTGTATATAGAGCGTTGGGTATACGCTGAAAGTATTCCTTATATTGAAACTTTTGATATAAATACTCAACAATATAGTTTCAATAAGTATTTAGGAGTATAAATTAAATTGAAATTTATGGAGGAAACCGAATGAAACTTTGTACAGTATATATAATGGTAAACGACATAAAAAAATCTGTTGATTTTTACAGGCAGTTATTGCAGGAAGAACCTTTATACAGCAATGACGACAGGTGGGTACAGTTCAGCAATCATATTGCACTGTATAATTACCGTTATGATAAAAAAATCATGGAGAGTGATTCTACAGGTAATTTCAGTCAGACTTATATTGAGGATTTTAATAAAAGCAAAGAAAATCCTAAAAATGACATTGTTGTCTTTAATTTTGAAACTGAGGATTTGAAAAAAGAATATCAGAGACTGAAAAATCTTAATATCGGAGAAGTTTCTGATTTGATGTATGTAAACATTCATATGCCATATTGGTATTTTAACATAACAGACCCTGACGGAAATGTAATTGAAATAACAGGACAATATAATTAATAAGAAAGGTGATACCATGTTAGTACTCGGAATAGAAAGCTCTTGCGACGAAACAGCCGTAAGCGTTGTGAAAGACTGCCGTGAAATAAAATCGTCGGTAATCTCGACACAGATTGAGGAGCATAAAAAATACGGCGGTGTTGTGCCGGAAATAGCCTCACGCCGTCACTGTGAAAATATACTGGGAGTTACACGGCAGGCTCTCGGCAATGCCGGTGTTACTCTCGCCGACCTCGACGCTATAGCCGTTACATACGCTCCCGGACTGATTGGTGCGTTGCTTGTCGGCGTTAATTTCGCTAAAGGTCTCGCTATGGCTTCTGGAAAACCACTCGTGCCTGTACACCACATTGCCGGACACATAGCCACAAACTATCTCTCTCACCCCGAACTTGAACCGCCTTATCTATGCCTTGTTGCAAGCGGAGGTCACAGCCATATCATTGAAGTTTTAAGTTATACAAAATTTAAGGTTATTGGTCGCACTCGTGACGACGCAGCAGGTGAATGTTTTGACAAGTGTGCAAGGGCTATGGGGTTTGCATATCCGGGCGGAGTACATATTGACCGTGCATCACAGTCCGGCGACCCGTCGGAATTTAAATTACCACACCCGAAAGTTGCTGGCAACGAGTTTGATTTCAGCTTTTCCGGACTTAAAACTAATGTCATTAATCTGATTCATAATGCACAACAAAAAGGCATTCAGCTTAACTATAATAACCTATCTGCAAGCATTCAGAAGACTATCGCCGAAATCCTTACTGAAAAAACGCTTAATTCCGCTGAAAGTCTCGGCTATAAAAAAATTGCCCTTGCCGGAGGTGTTTCTGCGAACTCCGGAGTACGTGCTATGCTGTCTGCCGAATGTCAGAAACGTGGTTTTGATTTCTATATGCCGGAAAAGTCCCTTTGCGGTGACAATGGTGCTATGATTGCCTGTCAGGGTAGCTATAACTTCCTTGCTGGTATTACCGCCGACGAAAGTCTTAACGCTATTGCTACTCTTTCTATGGAGGATATATGAAAGAAATTTCCGGAAATGCAATAAAACTGCTTGCTGAAAATCTTAAAAAATTTTTAAAAAATATATCCGTCAAAAAAATTAATCACAATTTTCTAAAGACAGAAATAATTCTTGGTTTTGAAATCCACTCCGAACTCAAAGAATTTCTGTCGCTGGATTTCTGCATTAAGGGCGTACTAAAAAATGAACACATTAATTTTAAACTTTTTGGTGGCAGGACAAATATAATTGAATCATTTGATAAGTCATACTTCGACATTAAGGACGATTTTATATGTTGCAGACATTTCTGTACTATCGGTGTTGCTGTTGATGGATTTCTTGAATTTGACAACGACACCGGAGAAGTCTATTTCTGTGATTTTGAAATGTGTCGGCACTACAAAATAGCTGATTCTGTTCGTGAACTGCTCCTTAAATCTGACAGCATATAGTCCTTAACCTCAGAAAATGAACTTTTTCCATTGGAGGAACTATAATGAAAAACAAATCCACTAACTGCGAAACCTGCACCAACTATGTCTATGATGAGGACTATGAATGTTATGTCTGTTTGGTGAATCTCGATGAGGACGAAATGTACCGTTTTTTACAGGGGACTAATTACGCCTGTCCGTATTACCGCCTTGACGACGAATACGGCGTTGTGAAACACCAGAACTAATAAAAATAAACCCTAAAGCGTTTTGGTAAATGCTTTAGAGTTTATTTTTTTATTAATTTAAAATACCCATTCTTCTACGGCAAACGGGTGCATATTCTTATAGAATTTTACCGTAAATTCACACGGATATGAGTTTTTGGTACTGAAAGAAATAGTGAAACCCTCCGTCAACGGTTGCTGAAAGTGACCATAGCCATACTTACCGACATAAATTCCGCTTACTTCAAAACCTTTATCAAGAGCGTCCGGATACCACCTGTCATTCTTCAAATTAAAATGCTCTAACCATTTATGTGCTATCTCAACACATTTTTTGAGTTCCTTTAAAACCTTAATTGCAAGTTCTGTATTTTCATTTGACACTTTATTGTCCGGTGCTTCAATTATAAATTCCTCTAAGCCGGAAACGTTAATATAAGCATAGTCTTTCACAAAATCAAACTTTTCAAAATTTCTATTTTCCAAAAAACTGATTACCTTAGATATACTATAAAAATCAAACATACGATTCCCCTCATCAACTTAAAATATTATCATTCCGTTTTCTTGTAATTTGGCTGTAATCCGGCATTCCGGCAGAATAATGTATGAATCACTTTCATGTGAAACGTTCTCAAACCACATTCCCATATCATTATAAAAACATAGATTTTCCGGATATTTTCTTGTTGTCAACATATCAATTCCATTTGTCAAAATAATTTTCTTTGTAAAATAGTTGCACTGGTAGAACTTTTTTTCATATTCGCCCCATACTGCTTCATTTCTGTCAATAATCCAAGGCTCTAACTCGTTGACTGTGTATTCATATTCCGGCGTACTGCTTGCCGGACTTTCTGAAAACAACGTCAGACTGAAATATTCGCTGTTATCAAAGGCTATTTCAATGAATTTATGCCACCTGTCAAACGGAATAACTATATATTTTTCGTCTTTTTTCATTATTAACCTCAATATAAAAAATAAGCCCAAAAGTCTTTGAACTTTTAGGCTTTTGGCTCCCCCTGCCCGGCTCGAACGGGCGACAACTCGGTTAACAGCCGAGTGCTCTACCGACTGAGCTAAGGAGGAATATTGTGCCGGCACTGTTCTACTTTCCCAGGTCGTCGCCAACCAAGTATCATCAACGTTAATGAGCTTAACTTCTGTGTTCGGAATGGGAACAGGTGTGACCTCATCACTATAAGCACCGACTATTTTTTAAGTGACCCGTACCAGAATCGAACTGGTGTTACCGGCGTGAGAGGCCGGTGTCTTAACCGCTTGACCAACGGGCCATACTTATTGGTGCACCATCGGGGACTCGAACCCAGGACCCACTGATTAAGAGTCAGTTGCTCTACCGACTGAGCTAATGGTGCATTTCAATTACTTATTTATTATATCACAAATTAAGTAATTTGTCAAGCGATTTTTGAAATTTTTTTCTTGAAAACTAAAAGCAAAAGCTTGCTGAGGGAAAAACTCTCATCATGAA
>JAMPAU010000080.1 GCA_023667045.1 Ruminococcus flavefaciens
GTTCAAAAAAGTATAATGACTTCCTGAAAAGAAAAATACCCTTAGATTTATTCTAAGGGTTACACACTATGAACGTCTGATTTTATAATATTCTAAAACTTCCAGAACTTTTTTATCTGTAGTAGTAATATCGCTGTCACTGAACTGATTCAATGCTATAATTTTTTCGGCTTTTTCCCTTTTTGTAGGTGAAAGACTTTTGAATTTTTCAAACCATTCATTAGCTAAGTCGCAGTCGTCGTCTGAGTGAGAAGTATATCGTTCAGCTAAACGTTCACGGAGTTGGGCATCATATTTTCGTCTGTATATGATAAAAGTTTCAGGCATCCAAAGAATTTTTTTAAATTCCTCAACATCACGACCGAAAGCCTCTTCAAAAAATTCCATACCTCTGCCAATTTTTCCTTTTGTGGAATTTAAAACAGCTTGTATGGCACGGATAAATTTTCTGTTCCAGTATTCGCCTATGTAGTTTCTGTTATTATAGAACAGTGGGTCGTCAATAGGGTGATATTTCATAGGAAATGAATAAATAGTGACACCAAGTTCTTCGCATAATTCTACATTTATTCTCATTCTGTGATATAATTCTTCAGGTTTATCTTTAAAATTATAAAGCAGATAGTTTGACAAATCGCTTATTCCGTACTTTGCTGCTATTTTAACTGCATTAATATATATTTCCCTTTGTTCATAATGGTCAAATGCTATTCTGAGAGGACGTATATTTATTTCAGCCAATTTTGCCATATTTTCATCTGTAACAAGTCTTGCATCAACGCCCTGATTAAAGTCAATATATCTGACACGTTTTCCGAACTTAAAAAATTTATCATAATACTTTTTTGCAATTTCATGAAATTCAAGCACTGCGTTTTTTTGTACTGTTTCAGGATAAAGTAGTCCAAGGTTTTCACGTTGAATATAGAACTCACCTGCTTCATCGTCGGAAAGTTTTTCAGCTATACTATCATATATTGATATTATTTTCCTGAAATATCCTCTTAAGTTATAATCTGACTGAATATTCTTAATTGCAATGTCATACTCATTCGGTGGCTGATATTTCGCACCTTTACCAAATCCACACGCCTTTATTTCATCTATTATAATATCAAAACATGGTGAGGCAAAAACGTTATTATCCATTAAAAGTAAATCACGCCTTGCACCAAAATGCTCATTAATATATTCAAGCTGTTGTCTTATTCCGATATAATCCTTATAATTTGGCTCTAAGCGTGAAACAGCGCAAAATGCACATTTTCTGATACAACCACGAGTCATATAACCAAAGTATGCGTTATTTGCAGGATATTTATAATCTATTTCCTCCAGAATGGAGTAATCTAATGGGAGTTCGTCAATAATATCTGTATTGCCTTTGTCAATATCTCCCGGCTTGTCAAGAAGTCCCTGATGTGGACGTATTCCAGTATCTTTAAACATCTGTTCAGGTAAAATAGATGATGCTATTCCACCAACAAGCATTCTGCCGTCAGGTTTGCAGAATGCTTTTGCCTTATTTATGGTATCAACAGTTTTGTTCCAGTAAAATGTAAATAGTGTTGTTACACCAACTATATCAAATCTCGCATAGTCTTTTTTGGTAAACTTCTGACGATATTCTTTGATAATATTTTCATATTCACTTTCACGGAAATTCGGTATTTCATCAAGAAAAGAATATTTTCCCGTTTTTATGTACTCAGTCAGCTTTGAAAAATATCTTCCTAATGATGTATCATTGACTTCTTCATAAAATTCTTCACATAAAATTCGAGCTGCAAACAGTCTTAAATCGCCTTTGAAAAAGCGTACATCATCACCACAGCGACGAAAATATGTTGCGAGTTTCATTAAGCCCATTGGCGGATATTTATTCTTGTAATCAGGCTCAATGAGCAGTATCTTACGGTTCATTTGTATTTTCCTTCTATCTTGCTTTTTATAGTTTCAACGGTCTGTGTATCCGTACTGTCATTTACAATACTGAGAATTTCGCTGACCAATTTTCTTTCTTTTCTGTTGAGTTTAGAAAGTCTGTCAACCCAGCGAGTTTTTTTCTGAGTTTGTGTATTTTTTTCTGCATCAGTAGCAAAACCCTGAGTAATATCAAAAGTTTTACTTTCACCATGTCCTTTCTCTATGTTAACTGTAACTTTTTGTAAAGCAGAATTAGTTACATTATTTTTAACAGCTTTTTTCTTCAGTTTTTCAATATCCTCTTGTGCCTTAATAGCGTCACCCTCAGCTTTTTCTATCTCAGCTTTAGCTTTAGATTCTTCGGCATCATCAATATAATCTTTTTCTTGATGCTCCGATTTAAGCTGTTCATATCTTTCAACTTTTTTTAAAGCACTTCTTAAATCAGACGCATAATTATAAGTCTGTTTAAGATTCTTGAAAAACTCTTTTATTTCATCTTCAAACCAAGCTCTCTTTTCATTTTCATTGAAATAATCACGTTGAGAATTAGGAATAAGGTCTTTGGAAACAGCAAAAAGCTCACCTATAAAATAGTGCTGACCTCTGTCCTCTTTAAATAACTTCTGTAAAGCATCTTCACTGCCAATCTGAATATTTTCTTTTCTGAGACGTATTCCACGCATTTTACAGCCTTTTTCTATGATACCTTTAAATTGAGATAATCCATACCAAAGCCACATTATAAGATTACCGTTTTCGTCATAGAAATCTTTAAATTCTACTCCTGAAACGTCATCTTCACCTTTGCTCGTTCTGAATTTAGTGGAATATTTTTTAAATATATCCTCTCCGTTCAGATAAATATTGTACTCATCTATTATATGTCCGATTTCTTTAGCGTGAGCATAAATTTCTGACTGATAGATAAAAGTATTCTTATACTTTACAGGAGCAACAAAAGAAAGATAATCTTTTACTTCATTAAAATCCAAAAGTTCAGTATTTTCTTCATTTATGCCAATAAGTTCAACCTTAAACCAGTGTTCAGAAGTGATTGCGTCATCTGTTTTGTATTCAAATTCATATATCTGACTTAAAACCTCACTTGCAGTAAATCTTTCACCGCTGATATTTCTGCTGAGAAGTTCACGCATTTTCTTTGCATCACAACGCATAACAGATATAATATTCTCACCAATAGCTGTTGATGTGAATATCAGTTCTCGGCAATAAGCAAGACCGCATAATCTGCCGATACCTCTGAATCCTTTATCCTCGCCGATTTTTTTACTTGAATCAGCAATATCGGCAAGAGTTTTCCTAAAATTTACCTGCGGAATACCTGTTGCATTGTCTTCAATAGAGATAGTACGTTTATCTTCATCAAGCCATATTTCTATCTGTCCCTCATCAATTGATGACAGAATCCCCATTTCAACGGCTTTGTCTATCTGGTCACAGGCATTCTGTATATACTCACGGAAAATAACTTTTGAATCTTTATACATACCGGTTGTGAGATTTTCCAGTATATTAGCACCAAAAATATATTCGTCCATAATTATGACTCCTTATTTTTTGAATTGTTTATATATAGGTTTCGGAAATTTAATCTTAAGCAAAGAACGGAAAATAGGATTTTGTATAAGATAATCACCCTGCTCCAGTCTTGTGAGCATATTTTTGTATGTTGCCGGAAGACCGCTGTAATCTTTGGTTGCCGTTTCGATAGAGTTTGTTCTTCCATAAGCGTGAGTTGAACAGTTTCCCGTGACTCTCTGGTGAATGTTGGAGCGGAACTGCTCCGCACCAAAAAGAACCACACCCAAAGAACGTCCACGCTCCGTTACGTCGAGAATTTCTCTGAGAATAGGCGACGATTTGGAAGTATCTTTTGAGGCATACTTATTAAGTTCGTCAATAAATATAACAATCCTTGACGGCGGTTTTACGCCATGTTCGCCGTCATATTCACCTAATTTGAGATTATATATCGTTCTGACGGCATCACCAAATACAAAAGCCTGTTTATCTTCTGAAAGTTTTGCAATATCAATAACACATACATCATTTGCCGAAATATGCTTTAATTCTTCTGCAAGTCTGCACTCACTTTTAGCAAAATTGGCTCTATTTGCAAACATAGGGTCATTATTCAGTGCCTTATTGATAATTCTTTTAAATTTACGCCAGCTTAATACAGAAATTTCATTTGAAGCACGTTGCTGACCTCTTGTCGATGTCTGAGAACGCTGTGAAAGTTCATTTATTTCATTTCTAAATTCACCCCATGTAGTTATTCCTGAAAAATCAGGGTCATTGCTGTCAATAATTTTGCTTATAATAGCTTCCATTGTCTGCTGAGGGTCGTCAATATCAGCAAAAAGCATTTCAAGACTTTCACGGTCATCTACATAAGTATATTTGAATTTCTGAAGCCTGCCGTCCTCTATGTAATCTTCAACTTCTTCTTTTGTCAGATATGTAGAACGTTTTTCGGACGTACTATCATAGTAGGGGATATAATAGTGAACCTGTTTAAATGGCACTGTTGAAAGACCAAGACTTTCATATTCTGCATATACACGTTTACGCTCTTCTTCACTATCTTCTGCAAAATCATTTTCACTGTCTATAGCCATTAAGTCCCTACCTTTGACATTGAAAATCACAAAAGCGACAGTTTCTTCTTCGTCACCTAATTTTTTTAAATATTGCTCCTGAATTGATTTCAGCAGAAACATAGCATATGAAGTTTTTGAGGCAAGTCCTGATATACCTGAAATATTAAGATGTGCGCCCTCTGGACCTAATATAAATTTTGAATTTATACATACTGGCAATGTAATTTCGTCGGCGGTATCTTCATACATTTTTAAAGAACCACATACCAAAGGATTCTGAACTTTATCAAGTCCTAAAGCTGATATAATTTCTTTTTCTGTTGCAAGATAAACAGGTGAACCATT
>JAMPAU010000081.1 GCA_023667045.1 Ruminococcus flavefaciens
TTTCAAATTTGCTTACTCTTCTTCGCAGATTTTAGCCTATGTGGACAAGTTCTAATGGAACAAAAACTGAAATCAGGCATTGGTGTGGGATTGATGGAGTTCAGTTTGTTTTTGCAAGATTTGTTCCTTCTACAAAGAAGTCCACAATAAATACATCAAAAGTAAAAATTAATATTTCAGTTCCGCTTAATCTTTCGTTCATTTCTGAAGTTAAAGATTTTCAAAATGGCTTAAAACGCCTTTCGTTATTACTTATGCAACAGCGAAAAATGACGTTGAATAAAAACAATCTGTTAAACACTATTAATGTTAAAAGCACTTTTGTCCGTGATAAGATTCTAACAGTATATAGAGAAGTAGAATTTAATCTAACTAATCTTGATGGTAGTAATAGAGTAAGGACGCTTTACAAAGAGTGGGATAGAGTTTTTGGTATTATGTATGGTGTTGACGCAGAAGCAACAGACTTTACAGAAGTTTCTCCAAAGCTTAAAGAAGCCTATGGTATCGATTCTGAGGCAGATATTAACAGCAAGATATATCTTTTCTCTATGCAAACATTTTTTAATATATTTCTGAAACTTCTTGTATATTCATTCCTTTCACAATTAGTTGATCCTAATTTTACTGTTTAACAGAAATTACCAAAATCAGAAATAGATCGATTATTTGACGGCACATCAGTAAACTATACAAGATTGGTGAATAATTTCTTTGAAGCGCATTTTCTTGAGTGGTTTACTTATACGGATACTGCTTTTGAAGTAAATATTGTTAATGATACGTTAAAAATACTCGATCTGTTCGACCTTACAACATTTGTTACAAAACCTGAGGAAGTGCAAGACATATTGCAAGAGGTTTATATGGAGCTAATTCCAAAGGAAATGCGCCATTTAATGGGAGAGTATTTTTCACCTGATTGGATAGTTGAACACGTACTTGATATGGTAGGATATGATGGAGATATTTCCAAGGCTTTGATTGATCCTACAGCAGGTTCAGGTACTTTTCTTACTCACGCGATTAAACGTATCATTGCTAAAAACAAAGGTTTTATTAGCAAATCTGACATAGAAACTATTACAAATAATATTGTTGGATTTGATATTAATCCAATATCTGTTGTAGCAGCAAAGGCAAATTATATTCTTATACTTTTTTCTGCTTATTTTGCTAACAGTAATGAAGAATTTGGAAAAGCTGTCAATATACCTATATTCATTGCTGATTCAATCTTATCTCCTGTTGTATATACTGAAGAAAATGGGGATACATTAAAATTGAATACTTCAATTGGCGCAATTGAATTGCCTAAGTTTAAAAGTTTTGCTTTAGGACTTGAATTTTTCCAAAGCCTTTTGGAAAATTATTATAAATCGCCGTAAACTACGGCATACAGCCATTTGACGGCAGTTCATTTTTGGCAAAATACGCTTATTTGCCATATGTTTTTGTAACATTAGCGGTCAAATAGCGGACAAATTATGATGTACTCCTGTATTTTTGTGGACTATTGTAAAGTGTACAATAGTCCACAAAAAATTATACAAGTGATGTTTTTTCAATCTTTATATTATCATATTTAATGTTTTTTGTAAACAAAACTTGCCTTATATCTGTTTCCGTTATATTAGAAACAGGGTTTATATATATAGATTCAATTAAATTTAGCAAACCATTATATTTAAAATATTTATATGATACCAACTGATTATTTTCTATCATAAAATTGAGTTTACTTAAAGAAAAATTGTTATTACCAAATGAATGACTGAACGTATCTTTAAGCTTTTTGTGGCTATTATCTTCTTCAAAAAATATTTTTCTTACTTGTGAGTTAAATACCAGCCTATATTCATTTTCTTCAGAAAAAAATTTATTTTTATATGCAATAGATTCGCTGATTAAGTCATCACTTAAATATTTCCAAGTATCTTCTAATAAGTTATCATTGTCACCATTAGGATTATATTCTTGAACATAGTGTTCTATTTTATCATAAATTATATTCTCTAATTCATTAATATCATAATTAACTTTTTTAAATATAGTAGTTTGTTATTTCCAAAAAGTTTAAATAAATCCATTTTTATTCCTACACACAAATCAGTAGCATTTTTTTGGTACATATACCATTTGTTACAATTTGATGATAACACGAAAGCATAAAAGAATGGCAGAATATTATTGCCATATTTTTCAACCATCTTTTCCATTCCGAAAATGGGAAATGTTTTAAAAATATCTTTATTATTAATAACTTCTTTCTTTTTTATTTGCAACATATGATTTAATATACCAAAAACTTTATCAGGATTGGCAAACTTATCGTATTTTTGCAAGTCTTTTAGCATAATTTGTTTATTCGATATAATATCAATAAACTCTTGCATTGAACAATAATGATATAAAATTGCTGGCATTTCGCTATATTTTTCCATATATTTATCTCCTTTATCGATATGTAGAATTTGATAGATTTATTTTGTGAATAGATAAATCTATACCATTTGAAATTAAAATCATCTCTAAATCGTGTATTGATACACGTGATTTGGGTCCAATAACAATCTTATTAATTATTGAACCTATATTATTTATTTGAAACGGTCTATATGATACTAATCGTCCTCTCGATACATAGTAATTTATTTCACCGATTTTTATATCAGTTGAAACGTTTATTTCTTTTGGAGTAAATGTCTGTGTAATGCTCGGTTTGTCATCAGAAATTTCATTACATACACACGGTTTAGAATTATAAACTAACCTATATTCGTGTTCTTGCTTAAATGATTGATTTTTATATAAATAAGCCATTCTTGTAATCTCATTAATCACAAAATTCATAAATTCTAAATACCAAGAATAGTCATTTTTGCCCATTTTTTTGTACATAGCACACAATTTATCCAATTTCTGGTTTACTGTTTCCAAAAAAATCTTTAATGAATAGTTTACCTTGTCAAAATCAATATTTTCGCTGTTATTTTTTAAATTTTGAAAGAACTTTCTGTCAAACCCAATTGCTATTCCTGTAGCATCATTTGCATACATAGCCCACTGGCTCAACGAATCAGAATCAATTGAAAAACAACATATATGAAATAGTTGTTCAATCTTCTTAAATTCATCTAAAAATAGTTTGAATAGCCTTAATGGAACGAAATCATCTCTTATTTCATTAAGAAAATTTGTTCTTTTATCCAACACTTCCGTTAGATTATCAAATACAAGCTCTAATTCTTTAGAATCGTTGCTTTTAGTAACATCGGTCAACCATAATTCTTTGTTCGTTATAATTTTGTAAAAAGTTTCAACGCTGCAATAATGATAAACGGTATTGTTACTCATTTTCCTTTCCTCCCGTCATTTTCTGATACATCTTCATCAATTCCCCGACACACTCACTTTCCGTCATAGTTTTCACATCAAAACCATAAGCCTGCATAACCGCTCTGTCGTTGTTCTGATGTGCAGTAACCAAATCACTGAATAAAAACATTTTATCACCGTACATTTCGGCAAAGCTGTTTTCGGGATATTTTTTTCTGACATCAAGAATGTTTTGTGCCGTTTTTTCAATTTGCTTTTTCTGTTCGGGCGTTGGGTCACACCAAGGAAAAGTGTTATATAAATTATCTTTGGTAATTCTGTAATCACTTTTCAATCTTCCGCCTACAGCACGCATCCAAGCCATAAATACATTTGACGTCAAAACGCCAAAATGATATATGTCCGCATTTGAAACAACATTAACAAGGTTGCTTGCCATAACATCAGATGTTACAAACCCGATAGGCACATATTTTCTGCGCTCGGAAGAAGTAAGCGGCATAATTAAATAACTGCTGTTCATCAAAGTTTCAACGTGAAAACGAGTAGGCTTTTCGGCAAGTTTTTTAGTGCCGCTGCTTTTGCTTTCCATTCTGAATTTTCTTACCGCTTCGACCCTTTTTAAACATTCGGGCATATCAAATAATTCCTTTGGAGTACAATCGCCAAGCCATAGACAGTAACGGTAATAGCCATTTATAAATTCGTGAGAACCTACCCATTTCCTGAAATACTTTTCCGATTTAGGCTCTTTCTTTATAAATTCCCTCATTTCTTCTTCGGTAAACAGATAATTCCCGTCATCAATAGGTTTATTGCCGCTCCTCATCAAAGGAACATTTTTGCAAATTGGGGTGCTTGTGCTTTCAACAAATATGTCATCTGAATCGACTAAATACCCGTTGATTTTATTTACAACTTTTTCGTTGCCATTGTCAAAAATAATTTTATTTTTTTCATTTTTGGCAATGCTAAATCCGACAATTACACAATGAACGTGAGCCTTTATACTCGCCTCGCTGTCCCAGCGGAAAGTCCTGTGAGCAAAGTCAATATGTACACCGTTTTCAAAAAGATTTTTCCAAAGAACAGCCACCTGTTCGCCCTGTGTAATTGAATTTGTCGAAACAAGCGCGGAACGGATTTTTGTTCCTTTCATAAAGTTTGCAGCCTTTTTATACCAGCAGCAAACATAATCTAAATTGCCGTTATTTTTAACTCCGTCAAAAATATTAAATACATCATCTTTTTGCGAGTTTTCCATAATTCTCGCGCCCACAAACGGCGGATTACCCATAATAAAATCCACCTCGTTTTTCGGCACAACATCTTCCCAGTTCACCCGCAAAGCGTTGCCCTCCGCAATATTCGCGTAAGATTTCAGCGGCAGAAATTTAAGCTCCGAATGTACTATATCCTCGGTTTCTTTCATCATCTGACTTTCCGCTATCCACAAAGCCGTTTTCGCAACCGACACCGCAAAATCGTTAATCTCAATTCCGTAAAACTGACCTATTGAAACCTTTATTG
>JAMPAU010000082.1 GCA_023667045.1 Ruminococcus flavefaciens
AGTTCGCACATACGATAAGCAGATTTATCATTATTGTACATATTTCTTGGTGCTGTTGCCAATGCATTGAGATTTAATGACCTGTCACGTTTGTTAATGTCTAATCCTTCAGCATCTATAATATCAAAAATTGCCGAATTGTCATTATAAGCATATTCGTTAAGCATATCCTTATAATTCGGGTCTGCACCTGCATCAAGCAACATTTTTCTTATTTCAGATGTGTCTGTATTATATAAGCCACTATTCAAAGCTCCTTGTGAAATTTTTTTATTTTCAAGGAACTAATATCCAATTATATTTATTATTATAGCACATTTCTTTATGACTTTCAAGTGACTATTCATAACTTTACGTTTATTTTTGGAAGCAGACTAAATGAGTTTTTACAGTATATTTTCTGCTGTACCGTCCAGACAGCTTTCAAGCCAGTCAAGAAAATTTTTATTCGTAAAGGGAAGCCACATCTCAAAGTCGCCGTACATTTCGCCGTAACGCTTGCCTTTTACGATGATATTATAAGTCATTGCACAACCCAATTCCATGACAGCAATATTTCCACACCACAGAAAACTTGTGTCAGACAGATTTCTAAAGTCATCATATTCCAAATCATTCTCAAATATAAAATCTTTCTGTATTGAATCCTTATCAAAATACCATTCTTCAAAAGACGAAAGGTTGCATATATCTTCATCGGGATAAAGCAACGCACCGTCAGCGACCTGCGTATAAAAATCTACCAGTTCTTCCGGAAGCTTTATATTATATTTTTCTTCAAATTCAATAATTTTTTCCATTGGCAGAACCGGATTCAAAGTAAGTTTTTCCTCTTGGTAAGGTTTATTATTGTATTCTTCCAGTTTTTCTATTAGCATTTCTTTGATTTTTTTGAGCTGTTTTTCCATGGTTATTCTCCTTATTTTTATTTGATTTAATTATAACATATATGGCTGAAAATTACAAGTATATATTGACAAATCTGTTGAGTTCGATATTTCTGGCAAACCTAAAAGCTATGGAGTATTTGATAAAGGAAGTTGTATTATTTTGGACAGATGAATTTTTATCATTTTATAACCGCCTTTATATATAAAGGCAGTTATTTGTCATAAGTTTGTTATATTATAACTGTTTAGCGTTGAACATATCACTAAAAAGCTGTTCTGTATTTATTCAGCAGTCAATGTAGCCGTTGAGAACGCAGTTGAAATACGATTCATACGGCTTACCATTGTCATTATATAAATATTTTCACGTGTCCTAGTATAAGGCTTTTTTTATGAACTAATACAGTTCATCAAGTTCAAAATGTTCGTAAGAAATTTTAATATTATTTTTCTCAGTTTTTTATCCAGTTGTAAACGTTCGCCTTATTAATGCCTAAAATCTTTCCTACACCTCTTCAGCTTACTCACGAATAGTACATTTCTTACATTATTGTGTTCTTGAACTGTTATATCCAACCTTTATTTGATTCTCTATACTGTCACACTTCGGACATCTTCTGTTTTCATCAACTGTTATCTTTATTATATCACAAAAGCCTTATTTTGTCCACTTTCTAGACATTTTCTTGCGGATAATTCTGCTCCCTAAAGTAGTCTCTTTTTTGTCCGGTCTGACGAATAAAATCACGCATTTTCGCCTGTCTGTCTTTGACGAGAGAATTTGAATAGTTTAAGCTGTCCTGCATGACCTGTTTCAGTTCAGGGTCGTCGGTTTCCCGAACGGCAGTTTTAAAGGCTACCTGTTCACGCTTAACAGACAAAAATAGGCATAATTAAAACGCCCTTTAAAGAGCGTTTTAAAAGTATTTTTATTTATTGTCACTTTTAATTAATCATCAATTTTATCAAAAGAACTTGACATTATGAAAAGCTCAATAGGACATACTATACCTTGTTCTTTTTCTTTGTCACGCTGTTTCAGTATAGAATTTATATATTCGTCACTCTTATCAAGCTCTTTCATTTTTTTTATAAATTCATCATCAGTCATAATATCCCTCTTTCTTACTTTTTGTATTTAATCGAATATAGCTTTTCAATTGTTTCACCCACAGTTTTTGCAATTTCTCTTGGCTGTGGATTGTTACAATATTCAGCCCATGCTTCAGCAATCATTTCAGCATATCGTTTTGAATTGTTATTTTTCCATGAGTATATAGATAAATCATTTGTTAATTGTTCTGTAGTTCTGCTATCAAATAATTTTTTAATTTCAGGAATGTCACTGATATTAAGCATTCGGTCAAGCTGATGTCCTATTTCATGGTCAAGAAGACTACGAATAGTATCGCTTCCAATTGAATGTACCTTATGATTAACACACAATTCTAATATTTCAATAAATTTTTTTGAATCATTACCAAAATTGGAATTTACAGTCACGCCATTTGCTGGTATAATATATGATATATCAGAAAAAAACTTTCAGCACATACAGTTGGAGAAATATTATAGTTTTTCATTAATTTTTTTACACTTTCTTCAATATATGGCTTTAATTCATTTACAGGAACATTTGGATTGCTCTTTATATATCCATCAGTATAAACTTCTCTATAAATTTCTTCAATAAATTTATTTCTTTCCTGACAAGTACCAACAAAATTAATCTGCTTTTTAAGTTCTGGAAATCTGCTAAAAGTATCTGCAAGCCCTTCATTCCATGCATTGGCTGTTGTTATATCAACACCCTTATATGAAACATTTTTTATACCTAAAACGTTTCTTGCATAATCTTCGGATTTTTTTACGTCCTCAGCCGGAACAAATCTATTGTTATTTTTTATTATACCATAACTTTCTGAATTGTCAACAGCTTTTTCAAAATTATTTGATTTTGGGTAATTCTGTCTAGTTTGACGAATAAAATCACGCATTTTCGCCTGTCTGTCCTTAACAAGTGAGCAGACTGTCCTGCATGATTTGTTTTAATTTAGAGCATAATTAAAACGCCCTTTAAAGAACGTTTTAAAATTATTTGTATAATTTCAGTTCTATTTTTGGAGGATTTGAAGTTTTTATTATTTTAAATTTCCAATCAACTTTTGCATATTCAATTAATTTATTTATATAATCTTCAATAGATTGATAACAATCATTACAGAAAGGATGATTTTGTCCTGATATTTCATAGCTTTTATTGCACAATTCTTCAACCGGTTCACTTGTCAAAAATTCTATCAATTCCGGTTTCATTCCCCACATTTTCAGTACACTCCTTTATGACTTGATTTAATCCATTATTACGAACCTGTACATAGCTTTCCCAAACTTCTGGAAAACACGCCTGTAAAAATTCAATGTCTGAATCATTATTTTGAGCTTCTAAATTAAAGATATTTGCAAATATTTCTTTTTCACAATTATGCGTATTTTTCCTCAACCAATATTCAGTAGTGTGACCATATAACACTTTATACTCATTAATAGTTAAAGCTGAGATTATGTCACTAAGTTCTAAATGTTCTCTTAAATCTATTCCATATTTATCTACAAATTCTGTAATATGTTGATTGGAATATGAATTTTCAGATACTGAATTTATAAATTGTTCGTTTTCAAAAGACTTAAAAAAATAATTGTCTAAATAATGCGATAATTCATGAGTGTATGTAGTATCAAAATCATAATATTTAAAATCTGGATGTTCAGGATTATAATACAACGCATCTATGCCAGCATGATAAGCATATATGATTTTATTATCATCAATCAGAAGTTCAGGACAATTTTCAGATGCATATTTAAGTGCTTTCTGATGTTTTTTAGGAACAGTTTTTAAATATTCATTATACCATTCCTTATGTTCATCAAAATAAAATATTTATCAGAAATGAGGGTATGCGGTTATTTTCTGCATAATCTGAAATAAAAAACCGTGGGACACACGGGGTTAGCCCATTGATACTTACATCATCAGATGTATTGAGTGGGAAACATCTGTTAAATCAGAAGACCCCACCTCTTAACGAGGTTACGAGCGTAGGTGGGGAGTATGTCAAACTTTCATCATTTTCTATTTTACCATTACTATTGGCGGAAGTCAAGCTATTTTGGGCATTTTCTTTCGGATAATTCTGCTCTCTAAAGTAGTCTCTATTTTGTCCGGTTTGACGAATAAAATCACGCATTTTCGCCTGTCTGTCCTTGACAATTGAGTTTGCATAATTAAGACTGTCCTGCATAACTTGTTTCAGTTCGGGGTCGTCGGCTTCCCGAACGGCAGTTCTGAAAGCTACCTGTTCACGTTTTGCGGCTCTGATTTCACGCTCATAACGCCGCTGAATCTGTGAAATTTCATACTGATTGTACATTTTGCCGTTGTACTCAATGTTTCTTTCGTCGAGTTTTTTAAGGTCTTTTGCGGAGTAATTCGGCTTGGAGTACCCCTCAAAGAACGGATACCAGTCGTGACGGCAGTTCCAACCGCCGAAATCGTCGCCAGTGCCATAACCGATATCAGACTTTGAAAGATAGCCTTTTCTTCCCGACAGCGACACAATTTTCCTCTGCCATTGTGCGTGTGACGGTCTTGCACCCGAATGTGCCGTAATTTCCATTAAATCACAACCGGATTCTTCAGCATTCATCAGACCGATTTCACGGCACGTCTGCCCGACACCAGTCAGAACTGCAC
>JAMPAU010000083.1 GCA_023667045.1 Ruminococcus flavefaciens
TTTTTTCCATATTTTTTTATTTTAATTTGTTCTTGTAAGTGGCAAAGTCGGGACGAAAAGCTGGTGTTTGAATTTAAGTCGGGTGTAACTGTTGAAATTCAGAACTGAATACAAAGCACTTCCCTTCTGCCGGAAATTGATTTCTGGTGGAAGGGATTTTTTTCGTATATGCGGAAAATGACTTGCATTTTCTTGCTGTATAAGGTATAATGGTAGTAGTGATTTGTAACATCGCTGTTTCACTGATCGTATCGAACACCAAGCATTGAAAAAGCTTTATTAGGAGCAACATTATGGAAAATCTTATTTTATTTCACGGAACTCATGACAAAGTTGTGAAACCGACGTTTGGTCTTGGAAATGACAAGCATGACTACGGCAAAGGTTTTTATTTAACCGAAAACATAGAACTTGCTAAGGAATGGGCGGTTTGTCGCCCCGACGATACAAACGGCTGGGTACATAAATTTGAGCTGAATACAGCTGGTCTTAAAATTCTGGATTTCGAAGAGCATGATGTTCTCTCATGGCTTGCTGAACTGATGAAGCATAGAGAAGCTGCTGATTCCAGACGTTACCGTATGCTCGCAGAAAAATTTATCAAGAAATACGGAATAGATACAACGCAGTATGATGTGATTAAAGGCTGGAGAGCCAACGCTTCTTATTTTTATATAGCAAAAGAGTTTGTTCGTGATAATATTGATTTAGACATTCTTACAGAGCTTTTATCATTAGGCGGATTGGGCATTCAATACTGCATCAAGTCGGAATTCGCATTTTCACATCTTCATGAAGCGAAAGAAGCGTTATTACCTGTTGACTATTCTGATTTCAATGAAAAATATAATCAGCGTGATGTTACAGCAAGAAGAAAAATGCGTGAACTGGTAGACTCTGAGGCAAATAAAGTAACAAGGGTTTTCAGCACGTTATTTGAGGAGTGAGAACATGAGGGCTTATTCAGAGGACTATTTAAGTGATGTGGTTGAAAGTCAGGGAAAGCTCTTTGATTATGTGGCACAGGCTTTTCCGGATAAGGACACGGAAGATTTTATCACGGCGTACATGACCAGCAAAACACGAAAGAGCATTGACGAAGCAAGCGCTTATGTCTGCACGATGTCAGCAAAGGAGCTGTGGACATATTTCACAGCAACAGAACATTATTCACTGAAACCGGGAACAGCATTGGATGGATTTATGCCTGACTGGATCGGAGAATTTTACGCCTATTATCAATGGTATTACAATCTTCCAAGTTCTGAAATTATAGATAAGATTCCTTTGGAATTTCTAAAAAAAGCATACCACGGTCTGCACGATTTGGAGCTTGATTTAGCGGTACAAAAGGTAGGTGAAGTACAGTGAATATCATCTGTTTTCACAATCCGGATGAAGAGAACGGTTATCTCAGCAATTGGTATCTGTCTGATTTCATTGTGAACGGTGTGAAATTCACATCAATGGAGCAGTACATGATGTATCAAAAAGCGGTTTGTTTCCATGACGGTGAAATTGCATCTCAAATACTCGATACAAATGATGTTGCTCAAATCAAGGCATTGGGTCGTCTTGTCGCAGGATATAATGAACATCACTGGAATGGCGTGCGGCAAATTATTGTGTACAACGGGCTGATTGCAAAATTCTCACAAAATCAGGACTTGAAGGCAATGCTAATCGACACTGGTGATGCATTACTTGCTGAATGCGCTGTAAAAGACCGTATCTGGGGAATTGGATTATCAATGAAAGATCCGGATAGATTGGATCAATCTAAGTGGAATGGTCAGAATTTGCTTGGGTATGGCTTGGTGCTTGCAAGAGAGCATCTTCGATATTCGAATTTATCATAACGGCGGATTTTAACGGTAGTCTTTGGTGTGATTTGAATGTCGATGTTATCCAAATTCCTTACTCGACTCTTTTGTTTCAGTAGTCATATGCTCGCATATAACATCAATATCAGGCTTTCGAGGCACGTTGAGTGCGTGGTTTTGATGTCGAGGATAGATGGATAACATGCAGAAAAATCCCAATTCTACGCATTTTTTAGAATCTGTAAAATTCCGGATCCGAGAAAATCATGCCCTGTGACTGTATTCGGAAACATATCCGTTATCCAATCCGAACACTATCCAGATACACCACTCGCATTGAGTGTTCGGATTGAATGTAAAATTTGCGATTTTGACAGGGTTGAGTGGGTGGATTTGTTGTCAAAAGGAGAAAAAATGAATTCAAAAAAGATAATTACTAAAAATATAACGAGATGCCTGAAAAACCCTTTAAAATCGGGTGTAAGTGGTTTTTCAAACATAGTTAAGTACTTTCTTTATCTTTCACCTAACATTGATTGTGTACATTCGTGCGGACGAATTGAAGGAAAGCGTGCGGCAGAAGTATTTTCACAAATGATTGATAAAACAAATATGAAAAAGAAAATACTTACAAGAATTAGAGCTTCTTCTTTTAATAAATTTAATTTACAGGGTGACAATATCAATTTTAAATCAAATTGTATGACTTTAAAACGTTATGGATCGGAAGATGATCTAACAGCTTTAGTTAGACATTTACGTAATTCCTTTGCGCATGGATTGGTATACATTTGGAAAGATTCTTGTGATAACAATAGACCTTATGTTATGCTTGATGATTTTGAAAAGAACAGAGATACAAAAACATTAATTCACACCGCTAGAATTGTTATAGCTTTTGAAGATTTAGAAAAATGGAAAGCTATTCTTGAAGGAGAAATAGCAACTGGTGAGTAACCAAACACCCTCGCCGCCATCGAATTTCTCCGACAGCATCGAGGGCATATATATTCTCACATCTCCACATCCACACAAACCCCAGACTTAAACTCAAACGCCAGTTTCTCCCGAAATACCGTAACTTTCGCCAGCAAATGCTTCACCAGCGTCTCATCAAATTCCGTAATCGAATCCGGCTGTGTTTGTATAAAGTCCTGCAGTTCCGCAATACGTTCCAGATACGCAGATTTTGCACTGCCGCTCATCGCATTCTGCCCACGCTTTTCACGCAGCGACAAAATTTCCCTTGCAATATCGCTGTAATCCTCATGCCGGCCTGCACGGTCGATCAGCTCTTTTTGCAGTTCGTTCAGCCGGATATCGATCTTTTCCGCTTCATCATCACCGCCGGTTCTCAGAACACGCTCGATATTGCTCTGAAGCTGAGCCAGATACTCACTTTTGTCCGATTGCAATCGATGCAATTATTCTACAAACGCCGATTTCAGCGTTTCTTCGTTCAGCGTTCTGGCATCGCAGTCTCCCTTTTTATCCAGACGTGACGTACACCGCCAGACAACTGACTTTTTTCCACGATTATTCCAGTGTACCCTGCGGAACATTTCCCCGCATTCCGCACAAAATATCAGCCTTGTAAAACAGTGATTTGCCGAAAATCCACGCTTTCTGCCTGTTGCGTCCGTTGACGTGCTACGCCTTGCGATTTCCTCCTGCACCTGCAAAAACAGCTCTTTCGGGATGATTGCATGATGGCTGCCGTCCACGTAATACTGCGGCATGATGCCGGTATTTTTCACACGTTTTTCTTCAGAAAATCTGTAGTATCTACACTTATAATGATGCATAAAAACACTTCGTTAAGTGAAAAAAATAATTAATCTAATCTTTTATGTAAAATCTCAGGTAAAATAGGCATATATTTCCCATCACTAATAATATTATATCCTAATATCGAGGAAATTTCTATGATTTGTTGTTGAGTAATCAAGTAGGGGTTATCAGATAGAATAGAATTAATTTCTGATATCAAAGCAGGATTTGTTACCTCGTTTATAAGTGCTTGTTTATCTTGTTTTTTTCCATTTTCATCTATGATATCCGATTTAATAACTCTTTCAAGTTTTTTTGCTGCAATCACTTTCAAAACAAAAGCTTCTATCAATTCTTTCTTTGCTTCATCGCTTGACATATTTTCTCCGTATTCCTTGAACTTAACCTCAAATGATACATCAGATTCTTCTGATGAGTTTTCTGCAATGATTTCAGTTGTAGTACTTTTTTTCTTTTGGGTTTTATTATTCCAAAATTCCATTACTCCCTTTTTGATAGAAGGAAATTTGGTTGCAAAAAAAATAACTATTCCAGTAACAACCGAACCTACAAGTGATCTGATTACCAATGATTTAGAATCCATTCCGTCATCGTTATTATCAAATGTCTCATTGTCCTCATATTCCGAAGAATCAACCTTCATGAATTCACCTGCACCACAAGGTTTATTAGTTTTATCGTCCAAATAGACGCCCCGAACTGCGCCCTCAGTATCATGAGAGTCAGCCAGATGCTTACCCTCTTCCGGAATCAGTCTATAAAGATTATCGCTAACAAAAACCACACTCCCTATATAATTGTTTAATAGGACAAAATACAATAAATTATATATTAATTATATCATATTAGAACACGTAAAGTCAAGAATTGCAATCATATTTTTACATTGTTTCTTGAGAATGGGAATTTTGATTTTATATATATTATAACCATAGCATCAAAAACTTAAATTTTTATAT
>JAMPAU010000084.1 GCA_023667045.1 Ruminococcus flavefaciens
TCCTTTTATACCATAGTCCCTTTTGGGTACTGTTCGTACAATTTGGTTCGGTTCATTTGATTATTGTGAAAATACATTCACAGATTTCAAAAATGTCACTATATCAGATATTGACATAATGTATACTCTCACTCCTGTTTATGACGAGAGTAATGCGAGTGAAGATGATCCTTTTAATTTCGAGTTTATTGGCTATGATTCATACCCAGTATGGGAATTTGTAATAGACGTGCCGCCGGAGGATTTCCTCGCAAATGGAGAAGTCAACACCTATGGCGACATAAGAAAATATATCTATATTGATATGGTGACAGGCGAGCTCAATTACAATTTTGATATTGTGTATCGTCATTGAGGTGGAATAATGAAAAGAAAACGACTTATTTTATAAATTCAACCGATCTTTTTAATCGTTAAAACAAAAAAATATTTATAAAGTATTGACAAAAAATGTATGATATGATACTATAACTATAGGGATATCCCTAAAACAAATTAAAGACTTCGTCTTTTTGGAATTTAAAATAACTATGTTACCTATGATTTTATTTCCAGACTGACAAGTGTACGAAGGAGTGTTTATTATGAGAAAAATGATTAAGAGATCTCTCGCCGCTGTTATGGCTGTTGCTTCGCTTGCTGTCGGGGTTGTGGGTATGAATGCGAGTGCATATTCAAATTCTGTATATTTTATGAAAGATGCAGGATCGCCAAGTGGCTCTGGAACAACATCTGCGGTGTGGAACTACAAAGCGAATATAGACACATCGACAATTACTGTTAAAAATTTCACTCGTGAAGATAAGACATCATATATTTTTGCGTATATTTCTTATGCTGGAGTTTCTACCTCTGGTTCAATTACACCAACTGGGGGGTCGGTTTCTAAAGGTGGCATAGTCCCGGGTGCAAATATGTATGCATCAGCCAAACTTTCAAATTATGAAAGTGGTAATATAAGGGCTGATGTTTCAATTAGCGGTTAAAAACTAAGAGCAGCATTTCGCACCTATATGAGTCGTTAACACCTTAGATAAGTAACAGATGTATGGTTCACCGCACGAAACTGAAAGTACGGATGTGCAGTCAGTTTTGTGCGGTGTTGCTTATAATTTTTGAAAAAATACTTTGGAGGATTTTATGATCAAAAGATTTTCTGCACTTACATTAATATTGTTTTTACTTGTTGGCTGCGCATCAGTGCCGGATGAAGTTAAACAAGATATGAGCAAATATAACGATCCAAGTTTAGCTAATGATGAGTTTGATTTTTCATATATTGAAATAAGTGAATTACAGAGTAATACTGAGGCGGCATTAAAAGAAAGTTATGGTCAATTTACAATTTCAGACAAGATAAATTTTGTCCAGCCGGATGAAATTAATATTATGAAATTTGAAACTAAAGGTGGATTTAACAAAGATGAAAATTCAAAAGAAATAATGAAATATTTTTTTGATAAATCTTTTATTGACTCTATTATTGACTCTCCGTCAACCTCAACCGACAATGGATATTTTTTTAATGAAAAAGATAAAGTTTATTTTGCTGCCTTTGACAACGGATTTATAGCGATGCTTAATCCGGAATCATTCGATATTGGATATTCAGAAAGCGAACCGCTCGTAAAAATCTATCACCCAGACAGAAAAGATGATTTAAGCGACGAATATCAGCTTAAATACGGTAAATGCTCTGTTTCAGATGCAGTTGAATATATCAATAATTGGTTTGAAACTAATTATAAGCCGCTCGCTCCGTATTATGATTATCAGGTAAATACGGTCATCGTCAGAGAACACGAAGGCAATTATTTTTATCAGCTTTTGATCGAGGCTCTGTATAATGACGTGCCGCTGGATAGTTATACAATGGAAGCTGAGTATTCAGACGAAGGACTTCCGATTGGAATGGCATATATGCCATATGGCGTTGCAATACAGATGGTCAACGTTAATTCAATTGATTCGTTTACAACAGGCAGCGGAATACCGATTCCAGAAGAGAAAGAAAAAATAAACGAATGTATTTCACTTGAAAGCGCATTGCAGTTCTGTGCAAATACTTTTACAGAATTCAGAGA
The DNA here is from genome assembly GCA_023667045.1 of Ruminococcus flavefaciens. Lineage (GTDB taxonomy): Bacteria > Bacillota > Clostridia > Oscillospirales > Ruminococcaceae > Ruminococcus > Ruminococcus flavefaciens_AC. The sequence goes on from JAMPAU010000084.1 coordinate 2,085, forward strand.
TATTACGATCTCGGATATTGACATTATGTACACGCTGAATCCTGTTTACGAGACCGATGATGAAGGAAACGAATTTATGACGGGATATAATTCTCGTCCTGTATGGGAATTTGTTATAGACGTACCGCCGGAGGATTTCCTTCCAGACGGAGAGGTAAACACCTACGGCGATATGAGAAAATATATCTATATTGATATGGTAACTGGTGAGTTTAGATATAATTTTGATATTGTAAAACAGGGACTTGGTGGCTGATATGAAAAAATTATTTAACAGCATTACTGTTGAATTACGAAAAACGATTTTTAGCTACGGCTTTATTCTTTGCATAGTTATCACCGGTCTGCTGTGCTTCACGTCGCCTGTATATACTGACAGCCTGACAGGTAAGGAATACTCGGTTTTTGAGGTCATAGCCAATAAAAGCAGGTCTGTGTTTTCATCGTTCACAAGCTCTGGGATTCTTTATGCGTCTGTAAGTCCGTATCTTACATTATTTATTCCGGTACTTTCATCACTTCCTTTCGTCACAGGCTTCTGCGCTGAAAGACTGGGCGGAAATATGAGATTCGTTATCACCAGAAACGGCAAATATAAATACTGCATTTCCAAATTCGTCTCCGCGGTTTTAAGCGGCGGAGCAGCCGTAATGGCTGGATTTATACTGTTCAGCATTGCCGTATGCTTTGTGTTTTCAAACGCGGAGCTGTCTGCTGTTGAGCTGATAAAAAGGTATATAGGAATGGGCCTATATGGCATGGTCTCCGTTCTCCCGGCGTTTTTTCTCTCGGCATTTATTAAGAATAAGTACATGATATGCTGTTTTCCGTTCATTTTTATGCATTTTTATTACACGACGGTCTCTAAAGTCCAGGATTTTTTTAACGCGCGTTTTCGTTGGGATATTGTTATGAAAATGTCTTTTCTATACCCCAGCAATATCAAGGAAATATTATTTGATTTTAATTCCGGAATCATAATTTATCATGTCGTATTAGCAATTGCTGCGCTTGTCGGTTTTACCGTTATTATGAACAGGAGGCTCGACTATGGACAGTAAATTTTCAATTTCCAGAACATGGCGGATAGCCTGCATTGACTTTTATAAATGGATAATAAATTCACGAATGATAGTAGCCGCCGCAATGATAGTTTTTGTGTGGAGCTTTGCCGTAACTCCTCTCATGGAGATAAGCCGTGAAATGAACAGTCCGCTGAATTTTATCGAGCCTTTTATAGCGGTTTTAAATTCAAGAGTATTATGCCTTGTGACGCCAGCCGTATATATTTTTCTTGTATCTGACTATCCACGACTTGACAGAAACAGCCTTTTCGTGCTGCATAGGGTAAACAAGGCGGAATGGGTTCTCGGACAGTTTATATTTTTCGCACTGTCGGCTTTGGCGTTTAATATCATTATTTTTATCGCATCTCTGATACCCAATTGCATGAACGCTTTTGCCGCAAACGGCTGGAGTCTGGTAGTTACAAAATACGGAATTTTCAATCCGGAAAGAGCCTACTCCTTTGCCGCATCTCTCATAAAAGAGGAATTATACAACCAGATCGCTCCATATCAGGCGGCGGCAACGTCATTTTTTCTTAATTTCCTCTATATGCTGACTCTTGCAATGATTCTGCTGCTGTTTCACGTGCTCAATCTGCGTAAAATCGGAGTTCCTGTTTCTATCAGCGTTATTGCGGTGGGAAGCGCGCTGGGAATACTTGATTCATCGGGAATGTGGTACTTTCCAATGGCTCACACTATGATACATCTCCACTATACGAAGCATCTGAAAGAACCGATAATGGAATTGAGATCGTCGTTTATATATTTTGGAGTGCTTATTCTCGCCCTGCTCATATCAAGTCTGATAAGAGTAAGGCATACGAATTTCCTGAATATTGACGATAATGAATAGAGGTGTAAATATGACGAACGCAATTGAAATTAAAGATCTCAGTCTTACTATAAAGAAAACCGAGATTTTGAAAAAGATAAATATTTCTTTTGAGAAAGGCAAAATTCACGGACTTATCGGCAGAAACGGCAGCGGAAAAACTATGCTTATGAAGTGCATCTGCGGTTTTATAAAGCCTACAGACGGTGAAATATCCGTGAACGGAAAGCGTGTTGGCAAGGACTGCGATTTTCCCGATTCGATAGGAATAATAATCGAAACTCCCGGTTTTATTCCGTATTATTCGGGTTGCAAAAATCTCAAATTAATTGCCAATCTGAATAAAAAAATCAACAAGGAACAAATCAAATCCGCTATGAAACAGGTCGGTCTTGACCCGGATTCGAGGCTTCACGTGAAAAAATATTCCCTCGGTATGCGTCAGCGTCTTGGACTTGCACAGGCGATAATGGAAG
>JAMPAU010000085.1 GCA_023667045.1 Ruminococcus flavefaciens
TTAATCGGTATTCCGGTTGCAATTGCACCAACCGTGGTTTCATATTACATGAAATCAAAAGCAGAAAACACAGAGGGCGGCATTGTATATGAATCTGCCATGGCTGAGATACAAAAATTACAAGGCGATACTTCTGCTAACGAAGAAACAGCGGAAGGTTAATGAAAGGAATAACTACTATGAATATTTTAGACGGTATTAAAAACTTTTTTGCGTTCATCAATGACAACTGGACTTCGATTGTCATTATCATCGGTTTGGTTGTATCAATCGCATTGAAAGCAAAGAGTTATTTTTCAAAGAGCAACGAAGAAAAGATTGAGATTGCTAAAGAGCAAATTTCTGAGATTATACTGAAGCTTGTTTCCGATGCTGAGGAAGATTATGCAGAAATCAGCAAAGCAGGTTCAATTAAAAGAAGTCAGGTAATCGATCAGATTTTTGCCGACTACCCTATTCTTGCTGAGTTTACAAATCAGGATGAAATCGTCAAGTTTATTGACAAGGCAATTGATAATGCCCTTGTAACTTTGAGAGATATTATTTCTGAAAACAACAAAGAAGATTAAATCTAATTAAAATCTAAGGAGGCGGTTATTTGATTGAAACAATTTGTACGGATAAATATGGTCAACCTATAGAACATCTTACACAGTGGGATTGCAATATACATCTATATTTAGACAATCAGAACTATGAAACCGCTCCTGTGTTTCATTTATATAATAAAAATACTCGCTCTGCACCATTTGAGGTGCAGGGTGAATTTATTGATTCTCGTATACGCTTTTCTGTTCCAAATGAACTTTTAGAGCAATCGTACACGATATACTGCAACGGATATTGTGATGGAAAAAGTTTTGCTTGTATTCGGATTCCAATTCATCCGAGAATGAAGGCAATATCATTGTGTACTATTAATTTTTATAACGATGATACTCTACTCTATTCTATAGAAGATGTAATTTACGGAAGCAAAATAACATATGAGGGAGAAGTACCAATCAAACAAGGTGTAAGCAATCCTAACTCATATCAATTTATCGGATGGTCTGAGCCTGTTGAAATTGCTTTAGGTGACGTAAATTGCCGAGCTTTATTCTATAACTCAGATATGCCTGACACCATAAAGGACTCTTGGGAAGAAATCATTAGTTCAACTAAAGATGGTTCTTATCTCACAAAATATAAAATCGGAGATACAAAACAAATTGATCTCGATAAAGAGGGAAGTGTTAATATGAAAATCGTAGCTTTTGATTCAGATGTTTTAAATGATGGTTCAAAAGCTCATATAACTTGGATAGCAGAAACTCCTTTAAAAACATTTAGTCGTATGAATCCTACCTTTGAAAAAAATCAAACCGGTACCGGAAGTATTGGTGGATGGAAAAGTTCAGAAATGCGAACATATGTTAATAACAATATTAAAGCTTTGATTCCTGCTAATGTAAGATCTGAATTGAAGTCGGTAAGCAAGGTATCTCAATGTTATAACAAAGACGGAACCGGTTATATTGATACCACAATTGATAAAATTTGGATTCCGTCATACAGGGAAATTTCTTGTGACGGTGCAAAAGAAAATACAGGTGCTATGTACAACAAAGCTTTTTCAGATAATAAATCACGCATAAGAAATAGCATTCCTTGGTGGACTCGTTCAGCAGAAAACACGGAATGTTTCAGGCGTGTTGGTTCAAACGGTAAAATCGAAGATTAAGGAGGTGGATAATGGAATATTCATTTAATTTGATAGACAGTTCACAAAGCAGTTCCGGTACAAGTAAAACAGTTACAATCTCTGCCGATAGCGTATATCAAAAAATCAACGGCAATATTATGAAATATTCAGAAATAACTAATGTCAATATTAGTTATAAGGCGAGTTACGGAGTTATAAAAGTTGGAAATAAAATTTCTGTCCTTGTAAATGGGACAGAAGTTGGAAAAAGCAGCACAGATGACACATCTTTATCCGATTCTAAAAGCATTAGCCCATCATATTTTAATTCAAAAAGTGTACAAGCAGGCAAACCAAGCGGTAATATTGATTTTAAATTATCTGCCATTTCTCTTAGAACTCTTAAACTTGAATCAGCTTCAATAACATATACATATAACCTGCCAACTTATAATATCTCCTTAAATAAAGAAGGTCAAGGCAATGTTTCAGGATCAGGAAGTTACACTGTAGGAGCAACCGCTTCAATATCTGCACAACCAAATGCCGGGTACAAATTTAATGGTTGGTCAGACGGCAATAAAGACAATCCAAGAAAGATAACAGTCACAGAAAATGATATTTCTTCAAATGTTACAAGCCGTACTTACACAGCTATATTTACACCGTGCTACGATTTAACTATAACATCAAATGCAGGTGGTGCAATAAGTGGCAATGGTCAATATGACGCAGGAGATTCTCCTAAAATAACTATTACACCTAATGAAGGTTATTACATATCACATGTTGTAATAGATGGAGTTGAACAAAACGAGATAACAGAAGAATATTTGTTTGAGAATATTTCCAGTAATCACAGCGTTCAAATCACTTTTGAAACTTATAAATACATTGTAACTTTTATCAATCATAATGGCAGTGTATTACAAAAATCAACTGTTAATTATGGCAGTGTTGCAACATATACGGGGGAATTACCATCAAAAGAGAGTACGGTACAATATGTTTACTCATTTAAAAGCTGGGAACTTAACGTAGGAAGTAACAGATACGGTCAAAAGATATATGAAAATACTACTTACATAGCTACATTTACACAGAGTATTCGTCAATACACTGTCTCTGTTACTTCTTACGGCAATGGAACTGTCTCTGATAATTTTGGAAATGTTTTTGCTGTTTCGGGTTCAACTCCGACTACAAAAGAATGGAAGTATAATTATGGTGAAAACATTACATTTAAAACGACTCCGTCTACCGGTTATCATCTAATAACCATCTTAGTTGATGACAAGCGGCAAGACAACATTGCAACATATACCTTAACTAATCTGCAATCAGATCATAAAATTAAAGTTCCGTTTGAAATAAATCAATATACTGTAACCTTTAAAAATGGTAACACCATTTTACAGCAAACTAAAGTCAATCATGGTGTTATACCTGTATACAACGGCAGTACACCTACAAAAACAAGCACGCAGGAATTTGACTACACATTCAGCCGTTGGAGTCCTACGATAGCAGCAGCAACGAAAGATACAACATATACTGCCATATTCAATCAAACACGGCGCAAATATGTTATAACTACTATTGCAGTTGGCGATGGTGTTATAGAGGGTGGCGGCACATATGAATATGGCACAGAGGTTAATTTAACTGCCATTCCAAATTTATATTGTAAGTTTCACCAATGGTCTGACAGCACTAAAATTCCAGAGCGAACTATTACAGTAACCAGTAATAAAACATATACAGCACTATTCAGAAACACTGTGATGGATGCTGATTTTCCATCAGGTGTTATACTCGGATTTTGCATTTAACATAATCAAGAAGTCTTGTTAACTCAAGGCTTCTTTTTATATACAAAAATAATGAAAGGAGAGTTTATATGTATACAGTTTGTTTAGATGCTTTTGGTAATTCAGTCAGGCATTTAACACAATGGGATACTAATCAATCATTACTGTTAAATAACAGCGAAAACCTTACCACTGCTCCCCTATTTCACTTTTACAATCAAAATTGTGAAGAAGCATTGGTTGTAAATTCTAACTTTACAGATGATAGTAAAAACGTAATTGAAGTAAAAGTCCCCAATGTTCTTTTACAAGAATCATTACCTATCAATGTTTTTATGTATGCATACTCAGATGAATCGTCAGGTCAAAGTATTGCAGAATTTCGTATTCATGTACATGAACGAGTTAGACCATCATCATATACCTACGTAGAAAACATTGACGAATATTCTGTCAACGGTGTAGAAACTGTTCTCAGAAATGATATAAAAGCATTCGAGGAAAAAATTGAATCAGAAATTAATGGATTCATACGGTTTGATAAAGCACAGACATTGACAGACGAGCAAAAAAAGACTGCAAGAAATAACATCAATACTGTTGGCAAAAGATGTTCTGATACTGCTGAATCGTTTAATGACTACAGAGAACGTGGACAGGCAGTTGACGAAAATTCTATCACTGTTATAACCGGTAATCAAGCTACAGGAGATTATTCTCATGCAGAGGGTACCGGAACAACGGCAAATGGATATTCATCACATGCCGAAGGTGGCTCAACTGAAGCAGATAATAATTATTCTCATGCAGAGGGATTTAAGACTATCGCTTCGGGAGATTATTCACATTCCGAAGGTTCTAATACAGTTGCAAGTGGTGAATCTTCTCATGCAGAAGGTACAGAAACTCAAGCAAACAACAGTGATTCTCATGCAGAGGGATATAGAACAGTTG
>JAMPAU010000086.1 GCA_023667045.1 Ruminococcus flavefaciens
GCAACATTATTAATAGATTTAAATTTCCAGATATTGATTCAATTGAAGCAGAGATAAATAATAAACTTGATGAAGCACTCAGTATTATTGATGATTATGATGTCGAACACGAAATTTTGAAAATAGTTAATAACGTTTCAATATCTGAGGATAGAGTTGATAAATTGTTTTCATGGTTAATTGAACAAGGACACATATTTGAAGAACTGTCAATAGATGAAGTTTATCAACTTTCGGCTAATGGTGATAAACGATTTAAGGATAAAATACCTCCTGGATATAAAGATGATAAGAAATCAGATGGAATTTCGAAGTATGGTGACTATTTTATTTGGGAAGAAGTTATTAAATATGCAAAAGATAATAACTTACCAGTAATTTTTGTTACAGATGATATAAAAAATGATTGGTTTGAAGATAAAGACCAATGTAAGAAGTTTCATTGTAAGTTAGTTGAAGAATTTAACAATAGAGTAGGAACAGACTTGGTTGGATTGTCATCTTTAGATTTTTATAATTATATTTCTAAAATAAAAGGTATTGAGCAAACAAGTGCAATAACCTATGCGTTGAATTATACAACTAATCAATATATTGAATCTCTTGTTGAGAAAAAAATAATATATGAACATTTAGATAGATTATTGTATTTTAGTGAGGATTATATTGATATTAGTAGTATATCTTTTCTTGGTTCTGAAGGACTTGAAGTTTCAGAAGTTGTGGAAGCAACATATCTAAATTATGATATATATGAGATTTCAGATGATTCGGCAGTATATGATTTAAATTATAATATAAAAGTTAAAGCAACAAGTTGTGAATATTGGGGCAAAGATGAAGATACAAAAGAGGTGATTACATCTCCTGGACGTATTCATAATTTAGAGGGAAGAATTGTTTTAAGAGTAACTAGAGAAGCCGATCCTTGGCTTATTAGTGAAAAAGATTCATCTTACATTGATGCAGAATTGGTTGCAGGAGATTTGAAAGAAGTATCAGCATATGATGTTGAAGAATTATGCTCTGTTTGTGGAAATAATTTAGGTAAGTATCAGGATTATGATGGTAATCCTGTATGTGAATCTTGTATGGTAATTGATGAGCATGGTGAAATTTGCACATTCTGTGGAAGAAAGATTCCGAGTGATTTAATGTACGATGACAAATATTGTATTGATTGTGCTAAAAAGTATGATATATAACAAATGATTAATACCATAATAGATTGACTGTTACAGCGATTTCTGTTATAATACTTGTATTAAGTATCAAGTTTGGTTATAGCCGAACATAGTTTAACAGAGTAATCAAAGTGTCATTTGCATATTTTGCAAATGGCACTTTTTTTGTTTCAGGTCAATTTATTTGGACATATGGCAGCAGTCCTTTGGGAGTGCTGCCTTTTGTTATATAAAAATCAAGGCGGTAATATACCGTCAAAAAAGAAAGGAGCATTCATTAATGCAAAAATGTCAGGACAATTATTTTACCACTTTCAGTTCCTATCTGATGTTGCTTGATTATCACACAGAGCAGGCAAAGAACAGCCAATGGGTTAAAAGCAAAGTAAGTGATTTGCAGGTTGAGCCTTTGGGAAAGACCTCAAAGCTGATTAGCGATTTGCCAGCATTTGCTTTAGGAACAACACAGGAAGCTGTAGACGATACAGCTGAAAATCTTGGGCTTGCTATGCGTGTGGATGGAAAACTTTATCCAATGCGTATGACGGCCTACAAGAGCCTTTTGGATAGGGCAAAGATAAGTGGCACAGCACTTCCAAAACTAAATCGTGAGGTATTAGCAGACGTGCTGAATGCCTGTCTTAAACTGTATTCTTCAGAAGCACTGTTGTTAATACGAGATGAGAAGGTCTCAGCTGTTCATTCTGGTGATGCAGTAGACTATTCTGTGCTTCCTATTGATCAGTTGATTACAACACTCAAGGCAAAACTTGACGATAGGTTTCCTGGTAATGAATTTGATACAGGCTATTGTGACCATTCATTTGTTAGTGCATCGTGGATGATGCCTGATCAAAAAGATGATTTGCTTGATGCCTATACCAAATTATTAGCATCACAGGGTAAAGGCACAATGGCTTCCAGACTGACACCAGGTATTAGGTTTATGACTTCTGATACAGGTGTTGCGTCGGCAAAAGTTTCCGCACTTCTTATGGGCGGACAGCATCCAATTCATATCGGAGGATGTGTTTCAGTTGACCATAGGCATCAATCAAAAATATCTGATTTTGAGTCGGCACTTGATCAACTGTTTGCTCAGTTTGGAAACAGTATTGCTAAACTGCAGAAACTTCTGGAGATTCAGCTTGATTATCCGATTAATGCTATGACTAGAATCTGTAAGAAACTGAGTATGCCGAAAAAGGCTGCTATGGAAGCTATTTCTATGTATGAGATGGCTTATGGTAGCGGTCCTGCAACAGCACACGATGTTTTTCTTGCAATGCAAGAGATCCCATTTATTCTTAAGACTGAGAATACTCCAGAGAATAAACTGCTTTTGCTTGAGGAAAATATGGCACGTGCACTTACAATCAGATGGAGTGACTATGATCTTGCAAAGGCGGTGAATTATTAATGGCTTTACCAATTGCACTTTGCGATACTGCTGGAATGACAAATGAGCGTTGGCTTGAATGTCGTATGCATGGTCCTAAAGGAGATATTCCATATACTGTTGGCGGCAGTGATGTTGCAGCAATTTTCGGTGTATCACCTTGGACAACTCCACTTGAATTGTGGATGATAAAAAAGGGAAGAATGAAACCTCCTAAAAAAGCTAATGCAAACCAGTTGGAAATGGGACATCTGCTTGAACCGATTGCAGCTCATTGGTACGCAAAGAAAACAGGAAATCATGTTTATGAGGACACAAACTTGTATCAGCATGCAGATCATCCGTATGCCCTTGCTAACTTTGACAGACGTTTTAATAAAGCTGACGATGGAGAACCGGGTATATTGGAATGTAAAAGCTGTACTTATCATAAGGCGAGCGAGTGGGCAGATGGAGCGATTCCATTGTATTATGAATTACAGCTGCGTTTTTATCTTTCAGTAGCGGATGTAAATATTGGTTCATTTTCAGCAGTATGGGGAAATAATCCAGATAATGATCTTGCTATTCCAGATATTGTTCGTGATAAAGCGAAAGAAGATATGATTTTTGAACGTCTGGATGAATGGATTTGGAGTTTGGAAAATGATAAACCACCAAAAATGTCGGATGTTGAACCAAAATTAGCATTGGCATCTTTAGCACGAATTTATGGTTCAAGCAAAGCCGGATTACCAACAATTGAATTTTCCGGTAAATATGAAAACCCTTTGCGCAGAATTGCATTGCTTCAGGGAAAAATCAATGAATGCAATGCAGAAATCAAAAAATATGAAAAGGAGATTGCAGCACATAGTGTGCGAATTGCCGAAGTTATGAAGGAGCATGAGCATGGCGTTTTAGAAACGACAAAAGATAAACTTCTGATTGATTTCGTCACCAAAACTACAAGGCGAACCGATTCAAAATCTTTAAAGGAAAAGTATCCTGCGATTTACTCAGATGTTTTAAAAGAATCTGAAAGTCGTAAAGTGAAGGTTTCGGTTCAGCCTCTTTAAGAAAGGATAATGATTATGGAAAGTATTTATCATCAGAATTGGGAGCAGGAATTGATGTATCAGTTTATAAAAAACGATAAATGCCGAAGAAAAGCATATGTTTGTTCTCCGTTAGGTGCAGAAAAAGAAGATGAATTTGTGCAAAATATGCGTGCTGCAAGGGCATATATGTTTTATGCAATGAAGAAAATGAATCTGAATGCAAGAGCACCACATGCTTATTTGCCGATGCTTTTATGTGACCAGATTCCTGCAGAGCGAGCATTAGGTTTACAGTTTGGACTCAGATTAATGGAAAACTGTGAAATAATGCTGATATGTGGAAATCGTATCAGTCAAGGTATGCGAGGTGAAATTGAGCAGGCAGTCAAACTGGGTATTTCGATGATAGTCTTTGATGAAGGCGTTTATATTGAAGTACGAAAAATAGTGACACAGGTTGGCGGTAATAAACGTAATGTTCAGTTGGATTGTGAAAACTATCCTATGGCATATACATCACCTGTTTCTTATC
>JAMPAU010000087.1 GCA_023667045.1 Ruminococcus flavefaciens
CTCCCTTTCCTCTTGCGTCAAGGAAATATCTGCGGTCTGCGTTTGCTGCGAGCAGCCGGCAAGTCCTGCGGCGGCGATCACTGCGAGAATTATTCCCGTTATTCTTTTTTTGCACATTGTATCAGCTCCCTGAATTTTTTCTATAATTCTATTATATCACATTTGTTTTTTGGAAAATTGTAAACTAAATCACCGGTTTTACTTTAATTTATTGCTTATATTTACCTTGAATTACATTAGATTATTTTACTTGGTTCTCATATTCATAGGATAAACATATATGGAATGTGCTTAAAAGTTTTGTAAAATATTTGTGAACAAGAACGATGCAACAACAGCGGACATTTGCCGATATTTGAATACATGAAGATTTTTTATACAAGTAATGCCGCAGATGACATATACGATCATCTGCGGCATTAATACAAATCCCTCATTGAATTATGGGAATCAGTCATACATCTCCGGCTCGTAAATCTTAAAATCATCCGATACCTCGAACCTCTTCGGTATCTCCTCCGCCAGCCTTTTATGTAAACCATTCACTATTCTCTCAAATGTTTCATGATTCATACGGTTATTGTCGGGACTCTGCTCTCCTGCGCATATACAAATGCACCTGACCATATGTTCGGCAGCGGTTTTGACATTGTATATCCTGTTGTTTTCGTCCTGCAGGTTTATATTCATTTGCTCACTGTCATAATAGTATTCCACAGCCACAGACCCCAGCGGTTTTTCTGCTTTTTCAAGTGCATTAAGAAAGTCGCCGCAGCAAGCCTCAATGCATTCGTTTATTGCCTGTACGAGCGTTTCGGGCTCTCCGTTTCCGGAAAAATCAAAGGCAAGATAAAGCGGCAGCTTGCCCTTTTCGGTATTTATGTATATGGAAAATAATTTACCGTCCGAGTATGTTATCTCGGTGCATTTCGGAACATTGCATTCTCTGATGCCGTATACTATATAATCGTTATCTCCGCTCAATATGCAGTCGCCGTCAAGCTCAAAGGTAAGGCAGTCTCCCTCGGGTACCTCTATGCAGCTTAACTTATATATCCCGTTTTCATGGTTAAAGGGTATTTTGTATTTCCCCGTGTAATGCGTCTTTTTTATTGCCTGCTTGTTTTCTGTGACAGGTGCAGGAGACACGGGCAAGGCTTTTTCACAGGTATCGTCCGCTTCGTCGTCATATTCCTCCTTAAAATTAAATCCTGTAAGGCTGTTCTCATCGACAAACCGTACAAATTCATCGGTAACAAAAATTTCTCTCGAATAAAACTGAGTTATCGGTTTATTGAGAAACTTACTGAAGCCTGTTTTTTTCAAACGAAAAATAGGATATGACCTTACAAGATCCTTGAACACATATTTATTATGCAAACTGGTGATGTCATATATACCCTCCTCATATTCGGGATAAGCATACTCCAGAACAGATTTTTCAACGTCAACACCCTCTATATATTCTTTCGGAAACATGGCGCAATGTTTAAAATCGGCCGAATCCACAAAATCCAGCGAAAAAAAGCAGATCAGGTCTCCGTATTTTTGCTCCAGCAAAGCTTTGGCTTTTTCACTTACCATCCAAATGTTTCCAATGTTCGTAAATAAAAAATCTGCTGTTTTTTTTCTTCTGTTTGCCTTATCGTTTATTTCGATTTTCACAGGCGGTAGATTTTCAATGTCAATTTTTTCCTTTTTGAACAATGAGTCCATATCCAATAAACTTACAGAATTTTCATCCGAATGGAAGCCCCACTTATAACCTTCAGTCATGGCAATTTTATAAACCTTCATTTGCAAATATAAACGTCAAAAACACCTAACATATTATTTTACATATTATTTTGCCGGTTTTGATCATACATTAAATGTCTTGAGCGTTTTCCTCCTTTTTTCTTATTTTCAATTTTGAATGCACAAAAAACAAAAAAGTATTTATCCAGCATCACGCAATCGTATGTTTCTTACTATAGCAACCCTATAAATTAACGCCTTAAATTCAGTTTGATGAATCAAACAAAGGATATCCGGGATTAGACATCAAAAAGGGAAAGGGTAGTAATAGTCCAACAAAAGCTGACATCTCCTTCCTGTTTGTTTCATTTTCATATTTCTATTATACCACCTTTTGGAGAATTTGTCAACGGAGTTTTTAAATATGATCTATAAATCATTCACTCCCAAAACTATTGATTTTCAACTCTCCTGTTAGTAATTTAAAACGTATTTCCTGTATTTTTTTACATACAAGTTCTGCACATTTCCTTCTACTTTCTTCATCACCCTCAATATATAAATTGTTTTTATCTATTTCGTCTTGAACTTCCTTAAGCTGTTTGTTTACATAATTATAATAATCATCAGTGTGACCACCCCTATGATAAGCAACATCTCCAAATTCAGCATGGTATTCTGTTGGTAAAAAAACACCGTTTGCCGCAGAATTAAGTTTAATACCATATTTATCTAATATGTCGCGTGCTTCTTTGGCATTTGTTGCTTCATATGCAACAATATGATGTGCTGCATTTTTGTATTGCTGACAGTAAATTCCTGCATCATACATTTCAGCTCTTAAAATTTGTGCAGGACTTAAACCGGAATTTGAATAGTCTTTGTAAACAATTGCTTTCTCATAAACCTTAGCAAGCCCATACTGTGCCACTCGCAAGTCATACGCATTTGGCTCATCTTTGAACGGCTCTTGCTTATGATCTCCCGCAAATTTATCTAACAATTCTTTTATATTATTAAGATACTGCGGATTTGTTTCTAAAGTTTTAAGAAAAATCGGAATGTGATTTTTCGTAATATATTTAAAATCATCTTCGTTTTCATCAGCAAACTCAATCAATTCATCGGCACACTCGGGCAGTTTTGAAAGCAATTCGTCAAGCAAACCGCCAAGTTTTTTTCTTAACCTTGGATATGCCTCGGCACCTGCTTTTGAAAGAGTAATGCTAAATGATCCGTCGCCATTTTCAAATTCACGCTTGCTGAACATATCGTCCAGTTCACTTTCGAGTTTAGCGACTTTTGCACTATCGGGTGTCTTGCTTTTCTGTTCTCTTGCTATCTCCGCTGAAAGTCTGGTCGAAACCGAATCAAAAATTACATCGCCCAGCCATTCACCGATATGTTCTTCCCAATCCTCGCCGCTCATTATTGTGTCTATATCATCTAATTGCATGAACAGATCATCTGCGATGCTGTCAATAAAGGATATTATTAATGTGGAGTACTTAGGCAGATCTATACCATAAGTTTCCTTGAAGTTCTTTCTGAAAATATAGTCGTTTTCTATAACGGACTTAGGAACAGTTAGTGCTATAGCAGGAGCTTTGGTAACATCATCGGTTTGGTGGTATATGCTGTGACACACACCCTTTATCATTTGATTATACGACACCAGTGCTTTATCATCTGCATTGGTGGGGGTAAATTCAATTATGAATGCTACAGCTTTCGTATTTTTTTCGATTACCTTATCGATAAAATCAAGATATTTTTCATCTGTTTTCTCAACATTATCTATCCAACTCTGCGAGTTCTCTGCACATCTACACCAAAAGTCATATGAACCATACTGAGCTCTGATTTCATCGAAATTAACATTCGTAAATTTTCTAACTTCTTTTGCTTGAAGGATAACTTTTCGCTGCTTAAGATAATTATACTCCGCCCACTGACAAACATAATAATCAGCGTTATCCTCCTCACCGTAGGCAAACATATAATAATCGTCAAGACATGCAAGCATTTCATTGGTTATACCGTAATTCCCTAATTTGTCAAAACCGCCCAAAGAGGCAATATCTATATATTTTCCAATATGTTCAAGCGATGCACTGCAAATATAACAGTTCAAAGCAGGCATAGTTATATCGGAATAATTTACTACCGATGAGTTAATAAGATTTTTATAAATAACAGGAAATTTATCGTCAACAAGCGAATCCCCATCAAGCCTGTCCGGAATATCGTCCGAATCGCTGTCGCCAAGGTTAGGATCGGACCATATAGGCAGGATTTTAGTATTCATTAAAGAGTTTACATCGGTAAGGTAGGTTTCACCCGTAGTTGCCTTATACCTTTCAAGACCTT
>JAMPAU010000088.1 GCA_023667045.1 Ruminococcus flavefaciens
ATATACATAAACAGAAAAACATTTTCTGACAGGCTTAATACAATTCTTGCAGAAAGAGAACTGTCACAAAAGCAGGCAGCAAAACTGTTACACATAGCACCTAACAGCTTATGGCGGTATCTGCACGGCGAAATGCCGAACACAACAACGATTTATTTAATTGCGGAAACATTCAACATATCCGTTGACTGGCTGTTAGGACTGTCAAACGAACGCAGAAAGGAAAATAACACATGAAAGATAACGAAATCCAAGACATCGGCGAGCAGGTGGTAAAAACTAAGAAGCGAGGTTCAAAGTCAGCTTCAGCCGTTGCTACTACAACAGCAAACTCTAACGAAATTTCAAAAGCTATATCCGAATCATTCCAATACTTCAAACGTCCTATCGTCAAAACAGATGAAGAATGTGCAGAAAGGCTTGAAGCTTATTTCAATCAATGCACAGAAACAGGACAACTTCCGACTGTTGAGGATATGTGTTTAGCGTTGGGAACAGTGCGCAGAACGGTTTGGGATTGGCAAAATGGGCGTGGGTGCAGCTCAACACGAACACACATGATAAAAAAAGCAAAGGAGATTTTAGCAGGAATTGACGCTAAATTAGTGCTTGAAAGGAAACTTCCCGAAGTTACATACATTTTCAGAGCTAAAAACTTTTTTGACATGGCAGACAAGCAAGAAGTTGTTGTGACACCTAACAATCCGTTGGGCGAGGAAACAACGCAGAAAGAGCTTGAGGATAAGTACATGGCTTCGGTTGTTGAGGCTGACGGGCGAACTGTGGACGAATAAAACAGAATAATAAAGCCGTCAGAGGTTCGGAGTTTTCTCCCTCTCTGACGGTTTTTTGTTGTGTGCGGTTGTTAAATGTAATGGCAAACATTAACAGTCAAGCGTATTTGTGGGCAAATTAAGCGTTTTGCGCAAAAGTAATGTAATTTCATTGCTGAAATGTAAAACGGCTTAAAACGGCAAAATTCGAGCGAATAAGAGTATAATAAAAAACCGCCCTCAGTGAGAGCGGCTGAAATTATCTTTGTGTAAGTCCTGTAATGTATGCGTCTATAATTTCTTCGATTTCTTCGGGTGTGTAGCTTTCTTTGTCTTTGTTGGTCTTCACAATTTTAATCAAATCATAAGCCATTGATTTTTTAATTTCGTTTGATTCTCTGTCTGTCGGCATGGTGAAAACCTCCTTTTATTCAGTGTGTTAATTATAGCATTGAGCCGTAAACGGTGTCAAGGCTTACGGCTGAAATGTTTTATTTTCTGCGGTTGAAAATGTTTCTTTTTGTTTGGTTTCTTCCGATATGTCTTTTCGTATTAAATTTTTGATATAACCGCTCTTGTTTGATACGCTTTCGAGTTTGTTTATAATGTCGCTTTCGGTTGACTTAACGAGCTTTAACGTTATCATTTTGCAGTTATTGCGTTGATATTTGTCTTGTGGTGTTTCTTTTTTCATGTTGATTTTCCTTTTCCACTGTGTTATAATTTAATCACAGTTAGGGCATTGGCAAGTAACGCCCTGGTGTATTTTTCGCCGTTTTCCTTTGGTCGGGGGCGGCGATTTTTTATTTATTCTTGAATTTTTCGGAGTATAATAATCATGCAAGTTGTGGTTATAGAGTGTTTGAGCTTTCTTGCGGCGGACACTCTATTCCTTATTTTTTGTTATTAATTTCAATTTCTAAAAGTTCTATTCCTCGCATAATCGTATCTGTTCTTGTTAAGCCTGTCTGTTCTGAACAGAATTTAATACGCTCCGATTCGCTCTTAGATATTCGCAAATGCAAGCTAACATCCTTAGCTTCTCCGTTTTTTAACGGTCTGCCCATTTTCTTTTTTTCCGTATTATACACCTCTTTACTCTTGCCTTTTTACAATCACTGTGATATAATTATCAAAGGGATGAGCGGCGACAAGTACCGCCCATCTGTTTGATTCGTTGCCTTGCTTATTTATTGAGCAAGGCTTTTACTTTTTGAGTTGCTTCTTCAAGATCTTTTGAATCTCTCAAAATCTCAAGGATTTTCCTTGTCTGATTTTCTTCTGCAAGCTCCTTAATTACTTCGTTAGCATTCATATCTTCGTCCATTATGTACTCCTTTCCGACACCTGCCGTCTTACTCGTCTCGGTTTCCCTTGACTGTGATTATATTATAACTTATGCGTACGCAAAAATCAACTATTCCCTGAAACTTTTTCAACTTTTTTGCCTTTAAAATTATACTTGACTTTTTAATCAATAATTTGTTATTATATGAGCGGTAGGGCTGTAAGGTTAGCCCGTACCGCTGTTGGTTTGATAGTCACCGTTTGTGTTATGTGTTGCGGTGGCTATTCTTTTTTTATTTGGTTTCTTCTGATAGTCCTTTTCGTATCAGCCTTTTAATTTCCGTTTGCTTTGGCTTGTCCTCTAAAGCTTTTAAAATATCTTTATCAGTGTTGTTATTAAATCTCAAGCCGATAAAAGTTGTATTTTGTTTAGTCCATTCTTTATGGGCTTTTGTTTCAGCCATTTTTGCTCCTTAATTGGTCGGGTCGGTTTCCCGTCCCGCTTTTTATTTGTTTTCTTCGTTTGTTGGTTTATATTTTTCTTCGCCCGTTTCAATCCACAATATAAAATCATTGATTGATTTTTCAGACCATCCAGCGGCACGAAGTCCGAGAATGACGCGCGAAGCTTCTTGCATATTCATTGCTTTACCTCCTTTCCTTTAGGTCGAGTACATTATATCATGGGTTTAACTCATTATCAACACTTTTTTTGAAACTTTTCTTATTGATTGTGATAATTCTTTGTTTGTCATTGTTTTTTTACTCCTTTTGTAAATTAGTTAAATCCACTTGACAAAAGAAGTAAAAAGCCATATAATATATTTACGGCATTGACTTCTTTAGTCTTTGGACTTCTTTAGTCTTTGGTGGTTATAGAGTGTTTGAACCTTTGTTGGGGTGACAACACTCTATTTTTTTTATTTTTCTTTCAGTATAAGCCTTTTAAACGCTTCGGAAGTAGCGAATCCTTTAGATTTTTCATCTTCAACAAGCTTTATAATTTCGGCATCTTCAACTATACGAAATTTAATGCTGTATTGTTGATATGTTTTTTTATTATATCTTGTTTTTACTTCACTGCTTGTATAAGTTTTTCTCTTAGGCTTTTGTTGTTTGTTCGGCATAATTAATACCTCTTTGCTCTTGCCTTTTTACTGTTTATGTGATATGATACATTTACTAAGGAGAGAAGCGGCGGCAAGTACCGCTTTCTCATTAGTTTAGCTTTCGCCTTGCTTATTTACTGAGCAGGGCTTTTACTTTTTCTTCGAGTTCCTCAATTGATTTACTTTCTTTAATCATCAGTAAGAACTTGTAAATCATTTTTTCCTCGGTTTCTTCTCTTGCAATTTCGGCTTGATTCATTTCCTCGTCCATTATGTGCTCCTTTCCGACACTTGCCGTCTTACTCGCCTTGGTTTCCCTTGACTGTGACTATATTATACTACATACGCAAACGTATGTCAAGCGCTTTTTGAAACTTTTTTATTTTTTTGCCTTTAAAATTATACTTGACTTTTTAACCGCCTTATCATATAATCAAAGGGAACAGCGGAGGCGGTGACAACCGCCGTTCCTTGTTTGTGTTTATAGCCTTGCTGTGTAGTTTGTTGGACTGTTAGCAGGCTATTTTTTTTATTTACTCTTGCTTTTTGATGCTTTCAATTTTTTCAATGAACCGTGTTAATTCTTCTTGATTACTGAATGTGTCGGTTGCGATTATTTCAACCGCTGACAAAATAGCCTTGATGTCATACTGATTATTTGTCATGCTGTCATCTTCTTTCATTGATATACTCACCGCCTTTTGATTTGTTAATCACTAAAATCATACTTGACAATATTGCTGATAGTCTGTTATTATATGAGCGGTAGGGCTGTAAGGTTAGCCCGTACCGCTTGTGTTTTGATAGTCACCGTGTTATTGATGTTGGGCGGCGGCTATCTTTTTTTATGCCTTCGTGCACTTTTCAAGATACTTGATAAACTCGTCAAGGTC
>JAMPAU010000089.1 GCA_023667045.1 Ruminococcus flavefaciens
GTTATAATAATAAAAATGCTGTTAAGGAGCAAATTTATGAATGACAAACAAAAAATAAAATCAGCAAAAAAATTTGTACAGCGTTGGCAGGGCAGAGGTTACGAAAAAGGTGAAAGTCAGCAGTTTTGGCTTGATTTACTTGTGAATGTTTACGAAGTGCCGAATATTACAGGTTTTATTACGTTTGAAGAACAGGTTAAGTTAGACCACACGTCTTTTATTGACGGCTATATTGAAACAACACACGTCATGATTGAGCAGAAAAGCATAGGAAAAGATCTGAGAAAAGGCATTCCGCAGTCGGACGGCATATCCTTAACACCGTTCCAACAGGCGAAACGTTACGCATCAGAACTGCCGTACTCGAAACGCCCACGCTGGATAGTGACTTGTAATTTTGCAGAGTTTCTTGTTTATGACATGGAAAAGCCAAACTGTGAGCCGGAACAGATTTTCTTAAAAGACCTATCAAAAGAATATTATCGACTTCAATTTTTAGTTGATACAGGCAATGACAGTATCAAAAAGGAAATGGATATTTCCCTAAAAGCAGGGGAATTAGTCGGCAAACTGTATGACTTGATACTCAAACAATATAAGAACCCAGACAGCCCAGAAACGTTAAAAAGTCTTAATATGCTCTGTGTTCGGTTGGTATTCTGTCTTTATGCGGAAGATTCGGGCATTTTCGGCAAGCGTAAAATGTTCGGCAACTATTTGAAACAATTTTCTGCAAAAGATGTGCGAAAAGCCTTGATTGAATTGTTTCAAGTCCTCGATACTAAGCCTGAATGCCGTGACCCCTATCTTGATGACGATTTGACGGCATTTCCGTATGTCAATGGTGAACTGTTCGCAGATGAAAACATAGAAATTCCTCGATTTACAGATGAAATTGTGGAGTTGTTGGTAAATGGTGCAAGCAAGGCTTTTAACTGGGCTGAGATTTCGCCGACAATCTTTGGTGCGGTGTTTGAAAGCACCCTGAACCCTGATACAAGGCGTTCAGGCGGTATGCACTACACGTCCATAGAGAACATACACAAGGTTATAGACCCGCTTTTCTTGGACGATTTGAGGGCTGAATTAGCAACTATTCTTGAAATTAAAGTCAACAAAACACGGCTCGCACGTCTCGACGACTTCCGCAACAGGCTTGCTGCACTCACATTTCTTGACCCAGCTTGTGGCAGTGGTAATTTTTTGACGGAGACTTACATAAGCCTTAGACGGCTTGAAAATGAGGCTCTGAGGGCGATTTATGACGGGCAGAAGATGTTTAATCTTGACGGCTTAATAAAAGTCGGAATACACCAGTTTTATGGAATAGAAATCAACGATTTTGCCGTAACAGTCGCAAAAACTGCACTTTGGATTGCCGAAAGTCAAATGATGAGAGAGACAGAGGAAATTGTAGAACACGACCTTAATTTTTTACCGCTGAAATCATACGCCAATATTACAGAGGCTAACGCTCTCCGCATTGACTGGGCTGACGTTGTGCCTAAAGACAAATTGTCCTATATCATGGGAAATCCGCCATTTGTAGGCAAAAAAGAACAGACTAAAGAACAAAAGCAAGATGTTGTAGATGTTTTTGGAAAAAAAGTTAAAGGCGTTGGAAATCTTGACTATGTGTCCTGTTGGTATAAAAAGGCGTTCGATTTGATGAACGGTACAACAATTAGAACCGCCCTCGTTTCGACTAACTCCATAACGCAGGGTGAACAAGTGCCGATACTTTGGCAAGAGCTGATTTCATTAGGAATATGTATTGATTTTGCATATCGCACATTTCAATGGGATAGTGAGGCAACCCTGAAAGCACACGTACATTGTGTTATTATTGGTTTCAGCACAATGCACAATAACAACAAGAAAAAATTGTACAATGCGGAGAAATTTCAGTTAGTTGATAATATAAATCCGTATCTGATTAACGCTCCGACGGTCATAATTAACACGAGAAGTAAAAGTATTTCGGCAAATGCACCCCAAATTTACTATGGAAGTATGCCGATTGATGACGGACATTTGATTTTGAATGCAGATGATGTTAAATCCTTGTTACAAGAAAACAAGGATAATGCTAAGTATATCCGCAAATATGTTGGCGGTGCAGAACTTATAAAGGGTAAAGAACGTTGGTGTTTATGGCTTGTTGGTGCTTCTCCTAAAGATTTGCAGAAGTCAAGCATTATCAAGGAACGAATAAGGAAAACAGCAGATTTCCGAAAGTCAAGCAACCGCCCTCAGACACTGGCATTAGCGGACACTCCGTCATTATTCGGAGAAATAAGACAACCTGAAACGGATATGATAGCAATTCCTAAAGTATCATCTGAAAACAGAAGATATATTCCTATCTCTTATGTTTCATCGGATATAATTGTAAATGGAAGTGCTTTGATAGTGCCAAATGCAAGCCTGTTTCATTTTGGAGTATTGATTTCTAATGTACATATGGCTTTTATGCGTACAGTATGCGGAAGAATGAAAAGTGATTATCAGTATTCAGGAAACGTTGTCTATAACAATTTCCCTTGGTGTAACCCAACGCCTGAGCAACGAGAACACATAGAGCATACCGCACAAGCTATCCTGAATGCAAGGGCTTTGTATTCTGATTGTACGCTTGCTGACTTATATGACGAGTTGACAATGCCTCCTGAACTCCGCAAAGCACATCAGGCTAATGACTTTGCTGTGATGAACGCTTATGGCTTTGACAAAAAAATAACTGAATCTGAATGCGTGGCAAAATTAATGAAGATGTACCAAAAATTGACAAAATAAAAAAATTCCCAACAGAATGCACCTTAAAATTCTGTTGGGGATATAATTAATAAATTATTTTATCATTCATATTCTTTAAGAAGCTCAACCAAATCGTCACGGCAATACTTCTCATAGAATCGTTTTAAAGTGAAGTTTTCACCGTCATAACTTCCCCACTGATAGTAGTCTTTCACAAACTCAGGGTTTAAATTTGCCCCTCTTTCAATAAGAAGTTTTGTAGTTGCCTTTGATGCAAAAATACATTTATTCATAATGGTATCTTCCATTTCTGTGCCTGAATCAAGTACCATTTCCACCATATCCGACGGTGCGTGCATAACTATACCTGAAAGCGACTGCGGACTTATTTCATAGCCACGGTCTATGACTGCTTTAAGTGCATTTTTGTAATTGTATTCTCCGATTGTATTGAC
The DNA here is from genome assembly GCA_023667045.1 of Ruminococcus flavefaciens. Classification (GTDB taxonomy): domain Bacteria; phylum Bacillota; class Clostridia; order Oscillospirales; family Ruminococcaceae; genus Ruminococcus; species Ruminococcus flavefaciens_AC. Next base: position 3,213 of record JAMPAU010000089.1, read on the forward strand.
TATTTCGTCTGTTATTACTGCACCGTGTGATATAAGATATTCAGCAACATCATCATTCAGCCAGTTATAGTGTGCCTTTTCAAAGGTATATCCTTCGTCAAACAGAAAATCAATAATCTTCTTTTTATCACCGGTCAAGTCACTTAAACCGAAACACCAACCAAATACTTCTTCGTCTGGTATTCCATATTCTTCTTTTATATAGTCGTAAACCAATCTGAAAAGTTCATAGTCTCCGCTGTTTATAGCTGATGTTATTGCAGGATAATTTGTCAGACTGCTGTTTGGCTTTACACCATGGTCAATATAGTATTTGCACATATCATATCTGCCATATTTAATAGCTGTATCAAAACCATTGGCTATACGTTCATAATCAAAACCTGCAAAAGAATCAGCATCATCAATTCCCGAATCAAATTTTATGTCTTCACCATTTACTTCCAGAAGATATTCCAGCATTTCAATACTGCATGATGCTGTCAGTTCTCCATAATTATTTCTAGTACCATCTTCCAGATTAAAAATTTCTTTTAATTTTTTATACTCTTCAACTGTACCAAAAAGAACCGCAAATCGATAAACATAATACTTTTCATGTTCATCTAATTCATTTTTATCTTTTTCAGCACTTTTAACCGCATTTGAAATATCACCGCACAAAGCATATACATAAGTATCTGGATAATTAAATTTACCGCCCTCATCAATATATCTGTTAGCAAGCATTTTTACTGTCTGCGGA
>JAMPAU010000008.1 GCA_023667045.1 Ruminococcus flavefaciens
ATACCGACGAGGAAGAACTCCTGATTGATATGTGTAATTGTTTTGGAGTTGACGAAGATGATGTTCTTCTTCTCCTTGATTATGGTTACACTGCTATGGAAATAGAGGAAATGTTTATGGATACAGACCTGCTCCGCTCTGCTATACAGGAAATCAAGCACAGCAGTTTTTATGACAACCTTGCCTGATTCAAAAGCAATTGAAACAGGACTAAAACGGCCTTAAAAATCCAAGCCGTCTGAAAATGTATACTTTTTCAGACGGTCTTTTTTTGTATAAAAACAAGTCCAAAAAAGTCCGTTTTGTAACTTTTCACACTTTTTTGAACTGCTATTTAAAAATAAATTTTCAGGAGGTAATTATTATGGCAAAGACAAAAAGAGGTCACAACGAGGGCAGTATCCGTCAAAGAGACGACGGTCGCTGGGAAATCAGGGTGATGTCAAGAACCGACTTCAAAACTGGCAAGCCGAAACGCACTTCATACTACGCAAAAACAAAAGCGGAAGCTGTAAAGATTCTGCACGAAGCCGAGTATAATATCCACATCAATGAAATGATTGACCCGACTTCAACCAAGCTCATTGACTGGCTCAGAATCTGGCTCGAAACGTATATGAAAAACAGTCTGAAACAGTCCACTTATACGAGCTACGCAGGATACATAAACAATCATTTTGCACCAGCGTTTCCCACACTCAAGCTCAAAGACCTTACTTCAAAATTATTGCAAGAGTTCTACAACTACAAGCTCACGGAGGAAGGTCTTTCCCCGAAAACAATCGTAAATATGCACCGCTGTCTGCACAAAGCTCTGAAACAGGCGGTACTGGAACACCACATCAGCTTCAATCCGTGCGAAGCTGTGAATCTGCCCAAAAACGAAAAGCCGCAAATCGAAATCCTTACCCGTGAGGAGCAGGAACGTCTGATGCACACAAGCTACAATTTCAGATACGGAGTTTTCATCAGGCTTACTCTTGCCACTGGAATACGTCTGGGCGAACTTCTCGGCTTACGCTGGGAAGATATTGACACAAGAAAGAATATGCTGAATATCCGCCGAACGCTCAACCGTCTGCCGAAAATCGACTACAATGGTATTGGTAACTCAACCGAGATAGTCATACAGGAACCCAAGACTAAAAACTCACTGCGTTCCATTCCGCTTATGCAGGTAATAATCAACGAGCTACAGCAATGGAGAAACGTTCAGTTTTCGGATTCACGCACGGCTGGAGCAGCGTATAACGATTCGGGATTCATAGTCACGAACCAGCTCGGCGGATACATAGAACCACGCACTTTCAGAGACTACTACGAAGAAATTCTCGAAGCCGCCAGACTCGGACACTACACATTCCACGCACTCCGCCACACCTTTGCAACAAGAGCTACAGAGCAGGGTATGGACTCCAAAACCGTGTCCACGCTTCTCGGACACAGTTCTGTTGCGTTCACACTCGACACCTACACCCACGTTCTTGACAGTCAGAAGCACGAGGAAATGAAACTTATGGAAGACCTGTTCAGTATGCCGACAATGCCACAGTATCAGTCCTATCCCGTCATAGTCACGCCTGCTCCGAACGGTTTTATTCTCAACGCTGTCGACTTTGAAGAAATAAAAATCGAAGCGGACAATATCCAGTATGGCATAGCCTGTATTCAGACCAGAATAGTACAGGAACTTGAAAATACCTATCCGCCCTCGCCTACTCCGAACAACGAACTTGTCCTAAACATCGGTGAATTTGTCGTTATGGTAAATGTTTAAACAATTGCTCTGTACAGTTCATTCTGTACAGAGCAGTCTTTGTTTTTTTGTAAAATTGTCTCCCTTTTTTAAAATACGCTTGCAAAAAGTAAATTTTCCAAAGGGATTTCTGATTTCTCAGACTGATTCTTTCAGAAAGGGAGACAAATTTCAAAAAATTATGTATCATCTTCGGGTGCGTTCTGGTACTGCACAATGATGTAGAAGAAAAATTTATGAAGCGTACACTCAAATTTAACAAGATTCATATTCATTATCTTGTCGTACCGCTCGGAATATTTTTTCCTTAAATCCGCCATGCCAGAACAAAATTTCCCGAACTTTTTTAAGACCTCATCATAATTATTTTTGTAAAGCATATATGTTGCAACAGCCGACAAGTCATATATATTAAAATTTTTATCAATGCTTCTCCCCAACTTAACAGCATCATAAACCAGTCTGAAAGTCGATTGAATTTCGTTCATCTGCACCTGATAATGATTCCTGATTTTCCGAATGTATTCCTCCCGACCGACAACATAATTTGACCTTGTATAAATAAACTTCAGTTTATAGAAAGCGTTTGTTGTACAAATTACATAATCACTCAGCTCCGACTGCGTAAACACATCGTAATTGCTAAACAGACAATTCATATCGGTATTGTACAGTTCAAATCTGTACCTGCAAAAGTACATTTCAAGAAAATGTAAAAACTCTTTTTCGTCAAAACTGCCATACTTACAGAATAAAGAAATTATCTGCTCGAACAGATTTTCAAGACATTTTTTCTGAACTTCAACAAACATAGTATTATCGGAATCAATCCTCAGAAAACTGAAATTTATGCCGAATTTTTTGAAAAACATATCAACACAGCGTTCGGAAAATTCCCTCAGAGGTATATCCGCCTTGTAACTCTCTGTACGATTTTCGGGGTATATGAAGTACCTGCATTTGTTCAGAAACCCCGAAATACAGGCAGATGTAAAGCTGTGGTTCGGACTCTGCCGACAGTTCTTCACATAGACAGACAATGCCTGACTGTCGATTAAATAATACCCCGACTTTGTTTTTCCGCCGACAGTGTTCTTCACTCCAGCGAATATTTCTTCCGTGTATTCTATAAAGTCAAATATTTTTATCATAATCTTTTTCCTTAATCGCTTATGTTTTTTCACATTTTTATCACATTTAAAATAATGGAAATCCTGTAAATTTCCTAAAAAATCAACAGTCACTTGCTGTTTTTGCCCGAAGTATTGCTATTTTTCCAAAGATGTTCTATAATGATTCTATCAGAAATAAAATTTATTTTTCAGGAGGTAATTATGTTTACATTCAATCCTTTGGGCAGTCCTCAGACCGCTGAAGCCTGTGGTCTTACACCAATGCTGCCAAATCAACCAGCTCCTCAGCCGCCGCCCAGTTTTACGCCTGTTATGCCTGCTCCTGTCGCCCCAGCAATTGACAGTGAAACGGTGCAGGAGCTGACAAAAGCCATAAACAATATGACAACATCTGCACAGTTGCAGCAGCAGGAAATCCATAAACAGCACAATGAAAATATGCTGCTCAGAAATAACATTCAGAAGATGAAAAGCGATAGAGCATATTTTCGCTGTTTTATGGACACGACTGACGGTGTGGCTATGTGTACCGAGGGCGACGGTTTCAGGAGCAGGACAACAGCGATTGGTATTATTTCAATCATTTCTGCACAGTCCTACAAAATGCCATACAAGGACGATTTCCGTGAACTTATGCTTGTAAAGTACACTGACAGTCACCGTGAACCTCGTGAAGCAATCGTAACAGCGGAGGAAATATCGGCGAAAAATCTTGTCAGAAAATTTCACGGATTCGAGTATCAGTGCAGGAGTAAAAGCCTTGCAAACGACTACCTCGCCGACAGAATAAACAAGGTAAAATCGCCCTGTGTAATCACGCTTCACAGATATGCTGGCTTTTATCCCGACGGGAAAAAAGCATTCTTCAACTGCAACTGGGACAACACGAATCCCGAAATTGTGAAATTCTATCCGTCGTGCGTTTCATCAAGAAAACTTAAGCATCACCGAAAAGGTGTTGTTGAAATACAGCAGTATGCTAAAAAATATCTGCATACTCCTGAAAAATGCCTTGTATTTACTTTCTCTGTATGTGGTCTGCTTTCGACTATGCTTGACGAAATTGGCTATCCTATGAAGCAATATCTCGTGATTTCTGTACCCAATTTCAACAGTGCAAAACAGACTTCAATGTACCTGAAAATATATGACAGAGAAATTCCGCCACTTTCGTTTGATGATACGAAAAAATCAATTCAGGACTATTTCAGTACAGCAAGAGACGAGACTTTTGTTATTTCTGAATGCTCGGACGTTGACAATCAAAAAAGACGTTCCGAAATAATATCACTTATTTCAGCACTCGAAAAGCAGTCACAGCCACATAATACAGCCATTATTTCAACAGCGGCTCAGTTTATGATACCTGCCGAGAAGAAAATCTGCCTGTCACTCAGTAAGGACTTCTATACCGATATTCTGCCGACCGAGGAGCATAGAATGTGTACCGAACTTGACGAAATAATCTGCCACTTTATCAGCTATGTATGCAGTAACTACAGCGATTTGAAGTCGCAGCTTAAACGTTATATCGAAAATTTTACCGAGCAGTCAAAACGATTTTCATTCCCGAACGCTCAGAGCAGGACGAGCTGGTGCATACTTTTAGCGGTGTTTCGCATTCTGAATAATCTTTATAAATTACCTGTTTCCATTAACGAAACTGCAAACTTTATACACGGTCTTTTCAGGGAAAATAAAGTGAAAAACGGCGGCAACGATGACGTGATTGTCAACGATTTTATCAGCGTACTGAACGATGTTATATGCGACGGTCGGGTTAATATCGTCGAATACAGCAAGGATATGAATTTCACTCCCAATACATACCAGCTTATCGTTGACGGAGATACGCTTGTAATGGAAGAAAGTCTGATAACCGATAAAATTCTCCCGAAAATGACCACCACAAACAGCGTTCACCGTATACTGAAAAGCCTTGACAACGATAATTTGTTATATACTTCCTCAAAAGGCGACCGAGAATCTCTGCGTTACAAAATGACCGTTTATACCAAAGGAAGAAGTATGAGGCTTCCGTTCATTGTTATGGAAAAGAACAACATACTGAGTAATTCCGCCGAACTTTTCTGTACTGCACAGAAAGATTCGGAGTGGTTTTCAACTTCTTTGAACGATAACGTAATCCCAATAATTACCGACCATATCGGACGTATTGCAGGTCAGCAGTTCAGTCCCGACGGTGTGAACAATCTGCATTTTTTTGCAACTGGTATTTCAGGCAAAGGCAAGACCCACTGTCTTACTGAAAGAATGTGCAGTCTGCAAAGAAAAGGTATTCGTGCTGTTATTTTTGACACAAGCGACTCTTTTACAAAAGAATCAGTCATCAGAAATCTTTCGGCTGACGGCAGCGATGAGGTACGCACACAGGCTGAAAATTATGTGAACGGGCATATCACTTTTCACAAAATTGAATCTGACGGCATACCTGTTGAACCGTTAAAACTCAACTATAACAGTTATAATACAACTGTACAGAACACAGTCTCCGATATTGTAAGGTCTCATCTTGGAAAGCTCGGATGTAAGCAGACTCCTACGTTAGAGGAAAAAATTCGTACTCTTATTGAATCTGGTAACCTCTCGGCAGTCAATATGTACGATATTCTTACAGCGGATTATGAAGAAGACCAAGAAAGTCTCCAACTTCAGATTAGGGAATGTTTATCGTGCTTTATGGATTTTGAATGTTGCAACAGAAACTGGGACGATTTTTTCAGAAGCTGCAAAGACATAGTAATAATATCTATAGACGCTTCTTCAAAGGCTGGCGGTTATGCTCTTATTGACTTCCTTATGATGTCTCTTTTCAAGCACCAGCAGTTCAGTTATGAAAAGCCCGTTGCTTTATTTATTGACGAAATTCAGAATCAGAATATGAGGGAAAGTTCGCCGATTCAACAGATTCTGCGACTTGGCAGGAAGTATCGCACAGGTCTGAATTATGCAACACAGTTCATGTCAAAAGTCAGCAGGGACAGCAATGCCATACTTGAAATGGCTAACCTTTCCGTTTATTTCCAGCCAGACAATACTTCAACTGCATCTGTCGCAAAAAAACTTGGTCTGCCCAAAAAAGACCTTATCTGTATGAACGTCGGGGAATGCTACATAAAGGGAGATATATTCAACTATAACTCCAATCACAGCATAGGGGCTGTTCTCCACGGATACACCTATCGCAACTTTGTTCCATTAAGTTCTGACTAACACCCATTAATTCTATTATAACACATCTCTCCTTATTAATCAATACCCAAAATGGAGCAGGCTGTAAAAACCTGCTCCATATCTTTATCTGTCTGTTAACCAAGGTTAACATAAATTTTTATCATAAGTTACTGCTTAATATCCCATAACGCACAAACGTCGCACTTTTGGGGTCATTTTGGGGTCAAACTCAGAATAACGGACAAAAAATTTACCACGTAGTACAGGTTTTTGCCTATATTACGTGGTTTCTTTGGTTGCGGCGGCTGGATTTGAACCAACGACCTTCGGGTTATGAGTGTTGAATTCAGTGATTTGCAACTTTCTGTAATGGTTTATAACTGTCGTAATATAGCTGTTTTCATTGCATTACTGGTTTACGGATTACACTCTTGGATTATGCTTTTTAATACCAATAACGGAAACGTAACGGAAATGAAAACAAGTTTATATGTCTTGAAAATTGATGTTTAAAAAATCACTGATTGAAACTGTTTGTTAAGGTCTCTCCAAGAACGGAGAGACCTTTTTTATTTGTCAGCTTTTACAATCTTGCACTTCTTTTCCTGAAATGCTATACCGTACTTTACAATATCAGTATAACCCTCGTTTTTCAGATTTACTTCATACTGCCTGTCCTCAATCTGTTTCAGTGCTTCACTACATTGACTATCAAGAGTTTCACCGTCCTTCTTCCGTACTGACTTTATCTCAATGATGACAGCCTTTCTGTAAGTGATTATATCCTTTATTACAATATCGCTCCTGCCAGTACCGTTCTCACGGTTTGACAGAACTTCATAATCATCGGAATATTCAAGAAGTCCAACAAGAAAACCATGATAGAAATTTTCATAGCCGTCGTGATAGCTGATACTTTTAGAGAGCCACCTGTTTATTTCAGTTTCAAACGTTACAGTATCACCGTTAAGAACCGCATTAAACAGCACACTTTTATCCGCAATCCTTACTGATTCGTCAAACCACTGCCTGAATGTATTTTCATAAATCGAAACAATTTCAAGATTCGGAATCACAGCAGTAAAGTATGTCTGTATTCCTTTTTTGTAGATTTTTATAGGTTTCAGATAGCCAGTATGGAGCAGGAAACTCCAGATATAATCGGACTTTACATTCATATTAACATAGGTAATATCCTGATAAAGCGGTTTATCTATAGAATCTCCTCCGATAAGCTTCTCTATATCATTACGGATTCTTCTGTCACTTTTCACAACAAGTTCATGAATGATACTGTTTGAACTCGTATTCACCCAATATGCCTCGGGAATATAATTTTTAGTTGTTCTTACAGTGAAAATATAATTCAGGACACTCCAAGGATTATAGATTTCCGTTTCTCCAAATATGTACCCATCGTACCATATTTTCAAATCATCAAAGCAATACTCTATTCCATAATATTCTGCAATCTGCTTTACTTCATATTCTGTGAAACCAAAATACTGTGAAAACATATTATCTGTAACAGAATATACTTTAAGGTTATTAAGTCCTGTAAAAATACTTTCCTTTGAAATACGTAAGCAACCAGTCAGAACAGCAAATTCAAGTGAATCATTGGTTTTTAGTACGCTCTCAAAAACGGAACGTATCAGGTTTACCATGTTATCATAAAAGCCATTAAAGTAAGCATTTTCAAGAGGTACATCATATTCATCTATCAGAACAATAACATTCTTACCATAAACTGCACAAAGACAGTCTGAAAGAAGCTTCAATGAAGTGGAGTAAACAGTATCATCAGCCGTACCATTACAAATCATTTCAAGTTTATTTCTGCTCATAGGCATAAGAATGTCAGAGTTGAGTAATTCTTTATGTCTCCATATCTCATTTGCTATCATGTTTTTAAACTCTGCAAAAGCAAGCTCATAACTTGTCTGCTTCATACTCTTTAAGGAAATGCTGATGACAGGATACTGCCCAATATATGAACTGTACTTCTCCCCTGCTCCTGAGATTTTCAGTCCGTCAAACAGATATGAATTATCCTCGTCTGTTTTTTCAAAATATCTTCTTAGCATACTCATATTGAGCGTTTTTCCAAATCTTCTCGGACGTGTAAACAAAGTCACTTTTGCTGCACTATCAAGTATATCTTTAATTAACAATGTTTTGTCAACCAAATAAAACCTTTTGTCAATTATTTCTTTAAAATCTTCTATTCCTATCGGTATCGGTTTTAAATCAGCCATATCAATCACCTCTCTGAAATATCTTTATATTTATTATAACATATCTTACAGAACAATGCAACAAAAATCTCCGCAAGTTCACTCAAATAATTGTACTGAAAAATCCTGCAATGCGTAATGCATTGCAGGACTTTTACTTTAAAATATTACATATCAAGCCATACTCTCATATCGCTTTCTGCACCGCCTGTTGAAAGGTATGCATAGAATGTAAGTATCATTGTAGCATCAACAGCATCAGTCATGCCGTCGGAATTTACATCTCCTGCCGACTTCTGACTTTCACTGAATGTTCCGCTACCACCTGTTGAAAGGTTTGCATATTCCACAAGAACCGCAGTAGCATCAATAGCATCTATCATTCCGTCTCCATTAATATCTCCAAGAACTATTTCTGAATCGTTAATCTCGACAAAATTTCTGCTATATTTTTCTGCATATTCCTGTGCCGTTGAGTTTTTGTATCCGTAAATTGTGGCAGTCTCTGAGATTGTACTTTCAGAATTGTATATTTTACACTTAGGATTCTCTATTGTTATGCTTTCAAGATTTGAACAATTTTCAAAAGCATCAAACTCAATATATGTAACACTATCAAAAATTGTTATTGATTTAAGAGAAGTACAATTTTCAAAAGTACCCTGTCTTATTTCTGTAACACCATTAGGAATTACTATTGATTCAAGAGAAGTACAATTTTCAAAAGCTAAACTTCCTATTTTTGTAACCAAATTTGGAATTTTTATCAATTTAAGATTTGAACAATCTGCAAATGCACTTTCGCCGATATTTACAACACTGTCAGGAATTTCTATGCTTTCAAGGTTTGAACAACGTAAAAATGTTTGAGTGGAAATATTAGTAATGCTGTTAGGAATTTTTACGCTTTTAAGATTTTTACAGCTTTCGAATGTGTGACCTCCAATACTTGTAACGCTATTAGGAATTATTATGCTCGTAAGTCCTGAACAAAAGCTAAATGCACCATGCTCAATGCATGTAACACCATCAGGAATAACAACATCTCCAGTACAGTTACTTCCATCAAGTAATATATTGTTTATAATAACAAGTGGATTTTCAGCACGTCTGTTATATAGCCACTGAGTGCCATAAAAAGCATCACCATCAATACTCGTAACACTTTCAGGAATTGTCACATTTTCAAGACGTGAACATTTAAAAAATGCACAGCTATCAATAATTGTAACGCTGTCAGGAATCACTACGCTTTTGAGATTTGGACATTCTCTGAACGAATTCCAGCCAATGCTTGTAACTCCACTGGGAATCACTACGCTTTCAAGATTTAAAAATTTGTAAAATGCATAACTTCCAATTTCGGTTACAGGTAAACCTTCAATTTCAGCAGGAATCCTAATATCTGTTATATCATCTTTGTTACAACCTGTAATCTCTACATGGTCATTATATTTCTCATATAACAAATCAGAAACAGGTATTTCAGTGATTATAGTTGTTGAAGTTGTTGTAGGCTTTGCCGTCTTAGTTGTAGTAGAAGTCGTGGAGGTTGTTGTTGGTTTAGTTGTTGTAGAAGTCGTAGATGTCGTTATAGGTTTAGCTGTCGTGGTAGTGGTCGAAGTTGTAGATGTCGTTGTCGGCTTTGCTGTCGTGGTAGTGGTCGAAGTTGTAGATGTCGTTGTCGGCTTTGCTGTCGTGGTAGTGGTCGAAGTAGTAGAGGTTGTCGTTGGCTTAGCTGTAGTGGTTGTGGTCGAAGTAGTAGAGGTTGTCGTTGGCTTAGCTGTAGTGGTTGTGGTCGAAGTCGTAGAGGTTGTCGTTGGCTTAGCTGTTGTGGTTGTAGTCGAAGTTGTAGATGTCGTTGTCGGCTTTGCTGTCGTAGTAGTGGTCGAAGTCGTGGAGGTTGTTGTAGGTTTAGCTGTTGTGGTAGTGGTTGAAGTCGTGGAGGTCGTTGTCGGCTTTGCTGTCGTGACTGTAGTCGAAGTTGTGGAGGTTGTTGTTGGTTTAGTAGAAGTCGTTGAGGTCGTCGTTGTCTTTGCTGTTGTAATCGTAGTCGAAGTTGTAGATGTCGTTGTTGAATTAGCCGTTGTAATAGACAAATCATCACTTATACTTATTACTCCTTTTTCAACTTTGAAAGAAACTTCTTCCATATTTATGTCAAAAGTTGAGCTTTTATTTAATAAAATATCTATATCTGCATTCTCTTTGGTATTGTTTAATATTTTAAATGTAAGAACTGCAACAGTACCATTTCCACAATTATTTTTTGATGGATTATCATCCCAAAAAACTTTACATGGTACTTTCTTTATATCACCTATTGTAAAAGTAGAACTACCCAATATTTTTCCATCAGAAACACTTATAAGTTCAAGTTTGTCTCTATCATAGTTAATATCAAAACTTAGGGCTATAATTCCTGGATTATTACTTATATTAATATTCACATCAATTGTTTCACCAGATTTACATGAAACATTTTCTACTGATATACAACTTTCATTAGAAACTGCAACTGTAGTCGTTGTATTTATTGACGTATTTAAAGTTATTGTAGACTTAGCTGTTGTGGTTGTGTTCATTGTTTTTGTTGTAGTGGTTGTTGTAGAAGAAGTTGTTGTTTGTATAGTGTCAGGATTTTTTTCAAATTTTGCAGTTAAATTCAAGTCATTTTTCACTACAAAGGTATATTCCTGCTCACTTGAAATCATTTTATCATTATCATCATACCAACCAATAAACACGCCATTTTCTGCTGAAACTGCTGTTAATGAAATACTTGTTCCATTTAAATACATACCGCCGCCATAAACACCACCATATTCTTCGCTGTCGACAGAAACATTTACATCACTATATTGATTCATAACTTCATCGCCATTAACGTCAGAATCAGGTGTTATAATTTCATTATTAGTTGTCAAAGTATATTCAACATCAACAGGAATTATAGTTTCATTATCATTTACAGCTGGGATTTCCGCAATATATGATTCCCCATTTGTTAATTCAAGGTCATAGTAATTGATAACTCTGTTAGTAAAACCTGTATAGTAGCTGTATTCATTTATTGAATAATCAAGCAATCCGTCATCTGTGGCGATAATCTTGATTTCATAATCAGCATCAAACGGCAGGTATACTACTTTTCCCTCATTTTCTACTGAAGTTATAATTGAACTGCCATCTATTTCCTGCGGTTCATCATCAATAATTTCTCCAACCAATTTATTATTACAATAAACTTCAATGTTTACAGGGCAATTAATGTAAATTGTTCTATAACCTATATTATTTAAATTATCTAAATTTCTTAATCTTCCATAAACTTCCTTTTCATTTTCAGAATAATTATTATTATAATTATTGTCAAATGACATAAGCCATGCAAGACATATTTCTGGTTCATGAGTATGTAAACTATCAAAATTTTTCAAAATAGTAGCTGCATGGTTAGGATGAAAAACAGATAACATTCCAATGATATTTGCTAAAGGTTTGACAGCATCTCCAACACTTGTTATTTCGGGATATGTACAATCATATTCATTGTTACATAACTCTTTTGCTTTGGATGTTAAGGCATCTGTAGTTAAATCAACAACAACATTAAGTACTGGTATCTTTTGAAAACAGGCATCAGTAGCTGAGTTAAGCAAAAGTATCCATCCTTCTGCAAAGCTATCTGATTTATCCGAATCATTTAATAATTTCATTGTTTCACAAATAGCGTTTTGATAGTTGTCAACATAATTTTTTCTATTTTTCGCAATGTCAACAGTCAATATATTTACCAGTTCGTCAAAATAAACAGCTTGTGATTTATTGTTTTTTTCATCATCAACGAACTCAATACCACCCTTTGATTGAGGTATACCATCATTAATCTCAGTTTCCAAATATGGAAAAGTATAATGAATCTTTTTCATTTTAAAGTTGTCAGAATAATTATCCAAACTATTTTTTAGAGTATTCATCTGTATCATCATTCTTTCAACAAAAGTTTCATACTCCTTAGTTGCATTGACCTCAGCTAAACTTTCTGGTGACGGAAGGTGCAAATCAACTCCATATCTCACAAAATACCATTTTGGCATAGCTACCTTTGGTACAACATCATTATCATTAATAATATTAAATATATTAGTATATATTTTTTTAGGCTTCCAACTTTTGTTGACTTCAGTGTAATCTAATGCTTCATCTGCCACAGCACCACGAGGAGCTTCAAAGGTGTATGTAAATATATCTTCTGTCTTTAAGTTGCAATATATTAAGTCCTGACACACATCATCAAAATACGCACCAGTTAAATTTGCAGTTGCTCCGCCACGGCTATAGCCAACAATCCACAGCTTTATATTTTCACCATAAGCATATTCTTTAAGATAATCTTCTACAAAGTCAATTACCTGGTCTCTTGCCTTATAAAATCCTGTATGTCTGCCTTTGTTCGGGTCATCATATCCTGAACCATATCCAAGATTAAAGTTGCCTGCCCATTCTGCACCATAGTTTCCACCTCTTACAGCAACAGCTACTAACTTGTAATCCTGACCGCTGTAAGAAACATCTTTGCTTGCCGCAACTACACCAATAGTATCAGTGCCTTCTTTTTGTTTAAAAACGTCATTGGCTTCAAAATTTTCAAATCCTAAGCCGTTTTTGCCAACAAGCAGTTCTCTTGCATTCTGACTTTTCAATGTATAATCGTCAGTTTCATTACTTCCGTATGCAGACAACTCAAGACATAATGACATTGTTGATAAATTCGCATTATAATTATATGAAGAATCTGCAAAATAATCATCACTATAATAACAGATTTCCTCTATATCAACTTTATTTTTATCTTTAGTTGCTGCATATTTAAAAGTTTTCTCATTAGATAAACTTCTTGTAACCTGCAAAATCTTTTCCTGAGCAGGAGTTTTTACAGAAATATAATCTGTAATATAATCTCTGTCACAAGATACACTTACAATAAATTCTGCTGATTTTCCATTATCCGCAATATTGTAAGATGTTTTATATGTAGCACGATCTGTTAAATCACCTGTTTCAATGGAACTAATTTCTATTGACTTCAAAAATGACTCTAGGTATTCTACATCATTCTCATCTATGGTAACATTGAATTTCACATCTTTTGTTACAACATCTTCAAGCCCCTCACAACTAACTGTAAGATTGGCATAATGATTATATGCATTGCCTGTTGTAGAATTTGGCAGAACTAATTCAGGTTCCACATCAACAAAAATAGTCTTAGCTTCTGAATCAATATCTGGAACTGAAATCGTGAAATCATACTTACCAACTTTTCGTGGCAATACATTTACCATTATAGTTGCACTTGAATTATCTGATGCATATAAAATACTTGGTTCAGATAATTCAAATAAATCTTCATCATATTCTATCTTTAAATTTTCTAATTCATCTTCTATATTTTGAGAATTTTTAGCATGATATGTAAAAATAAAATATGATTCTTTGTTAATAACACAAGTTTTATTATCAGCATAAAAATATGCATCTTGTGTAGGCAATGATGCTGGAGTAGATGGAATTTCTATTTTTGTAGGAACAGGATTATTCTCTGTTGAGCCATCACCAAGTTGTCCATATTCATTATTGCCCCACATATACAAACTTCCGTCATTGGTTATAGCAGCACTGTGTGCATATCCAAGACTTACGACATTTACATTATCCATAATATCTTCAGGAGTTTGACTATTATTTAATGTTCTGTTTCCGAGCTGTCCATAATTGTTAAGTCCCCATGTAAAAAGAGTTCCATCTTTAGTTATAGCAGCAGAATGATTATATCCTAAACTTGCAGATTGTACATCTGGTAAGATACCTACTAAATTTTCATTAGTATATTCAATTTTTATTCCATCTTCAGTTTTAATCCACGTTTCTTTAGCTGCAAATAGTACATCAGTTTCTTCTGTATGTATTATTCCAGCACATCTATCATAATCTAAATAAACATTTTTGAATTTTTCTGGTTCTTGATTCCAACCTACATGGTTATCAGCCCAGTCAAACATTAGATTATCATCTGTAAATACAGTTCCAGATGTATCTCCAACAACTACATATTTTACGTTATTTTTCAATCTTCCAGCGTAAATATCTCGATCGCTATAATCAAACATAACAGGAACTGAACTATCTACTATTTTACCTGCCTCTTTTAGATAGTTATATCCCCAAACATATAAATTTCCATCATTTGTTACAGCTGCACTGTAATTTTCACCAAGAGCCACATATTTTACATTACTCATAATTTTCACTGGAGATAAAATGTTTTCGTGTGTGCCATTACCTACTTGACCACTTTCATTTTTTCCCCACATATAAAGATTGCCTTCTTCGGTTATAGCTGCACTATGATTATTACCAAGACTTACAAACTTTACGTTATCCATAATTTTTATAGGCACAGCAGAACTATCTGTAGTTCCGTTTCCGAGCTGTCCATATTCATTATTCCCCCACATCCATAAACTACCATCTTCTGAAATATATGCAGTATGATTATCACCAAGACTAATATTGTTTCTATATAAATCTGTTGTTGTAGTTGTTGCTGAAATAATTGTAGAAGTTGTAGTTTTTGTTGTAGTTTGAGTTACAATAAGTTCTTCATCAAAATTATCTGTTGTTTTTGCAAATAATTTTTGCATTTTCTGAGTATAGTTCGGCGATTCATAGACAGTACACAACGGACTGAATGTATCACTGTCAATAAGGAACACTCTGAGATAGAAATATTGTGGCATATTATCAATTTTTATAGTTACTTCTGCCAAATCATTCTCAGGCGTTACTTCTGTGCTACCTGATGCAATCATAAGTTCTTTGCTTTCATCGTATATTACTACAAGCATTGTACATAATTCAAGTGTTTCATATTCAACTGTTACTATATTATCAGTAACCTCTGCCGAAAACACATTAAAACCATTATTGCTTTCCTGCTCCTCAACTTCATTTACAATTTCATCGGACAAAAGTTGACCAAATGAATTTGTTCCATTAACAGAAATATCATTTTCAATTTTTTGTACATTTGTTTCTAAAGTTGGTTCAGTGGCATATACAGTAAATGAGCTGCACAGAAACGTAAACATTAGTACTAACGAAACAAATGCTGATAACATCCTTTTCATAATATTACTCCTTTCTATAAATCATATAACGATATAATTAACTATCCGCATAAATTCTTCTAATTAATACAACATCCTTTAAATTTATTTCATTATCATCATTTACATCAGCAGCATTTTTATTTATAGAAACATCTAAATTTCCTGCGTAATAACGTCTAACTAAAATGACATCTTTTAAATCAACCACACCATCTGAATTAACATCACCTGAAGTACTTTTTTCTGTAGTGGCAGTAGTCGTTGCTATAGTTGTAGATATTGTGGTATCAGTTGAAGTTGTAGTTAAAGAAGTATTAGTGGTATTCACATCATCAAGGGAATTTTCGATAATATTATAAGGGTTTATTTGATAAAGATTAACAGATGAATTATCTGTAACATACCACTTTACAGTATCATCAGATGTCATTATCGGTTGACAATCAGATAGTCGTATATTATTAAATATTGTTTTAGGCTGAATAGTATTTCCATTTTCATCTACTGTTATTGCCTTAACATATACATTTGAATTAGAATTATTATATTCTTCCCACATAATTAGAAACATATCTGAAGAAATACTAATCATCTGTGGGGTTCTAACCGAAATGTTGTCTTTTTCATTATAAGATGTAAGATATATACAAGATGAGTTTTTCAAGTTTTTATCTACCACAGAAAGGAATATGTTTCGTTGTCCATCTGACGAATAATTTTCTGCGGACATATCCACAGAAATTCCAACAACAAGACATTTATTTTCAGAAAGCTGAAATCCACCAATGGATACTCCGGTATCATTATTCCCATGATTTCCTTTAATTTCCAATACATTTTTTGTTAAAACATCAGTAATATCATCACTATTACTACATTTACTTATAGTAATTGCACGAGGCTCTGCATCACCATGGTCACAGCGATACACAGTTTCATCATAATCAACTGATATAAACTGATTGAAAGAGTGACTTACATATCCATATTCATTAGAAGAAACACCATAAATAGAGTCAAGAACCCTCATATCATCTTCATCTATTACAAATGTCATATTTGCTTGATGATTAAGTCCATCTAAAGCCGCATACATTATATGCGAAGTATGAATAAAAAGCTTATTATTCTTTTCAGACATACGCAATGAGCCAGATTCAAATGGTACAACCGTATTAGAACCATATATAGAATTAGTCTTTATTAATTCCCAGTCTTTGTTATATTTCAAAACACGTATAACTTCAGTATTTCTGTCTTCATTTAAATTTTCTTGTCCCACTATAATATAATTTGCATTACTGCCATGAAAAAATCCACCAAAAATAGGCAATGGCATTTCAAGAGAATAAGAAAAAAGCAATTCACCATCAAAAGAATAATCTTCAATAATAATTTCATCATTAATATATTCTAAACGAGTAATTTTTCCATTATTTTCAAATAAATAAGATTTTACAGTTGATGAATATACATTATAATCATTATTTGAAATATTATTACTGATTTTTCCTTGTAATTTTATATTTATTTTATTTACTTTATCAATTTTAGACGTTGTAATTGAATTACCTGTTGTAGTAGAAACTATAGAAGTAGTTGTAGGTTCAGAAATTGTTGTTGCATTCGTTGTTGTGGTAGTGGTGCTTATAGAAGTTATTATAGGTTCAGTAATAACTATTTCAGGTACATTTTCGATACTTTTAAATTCATAGTATGTATATTTTTTAGCATATGCTTGAGCTGTCGAGTTTTCATATCCATATATAGTTCCTCTGTCCATAAAATTGTAATTAATTTCACATTCAGGATTTAATATTGTTATTTCTCTTAAACCAGAATTAGCAAATGCATCAGTCTCAATTCTTGTTACACTATTTGGAATTACTATTGACTTTAAGCCAGAACAATACCAAAATGCACCATTACCAATGTTTTTAACCCCATTAGACATTGTTACTGATGTTAAATCTTCACAATAACGAAATGAATAATCTCCAATATTTGTAACACTATCTGGAATAATAATATCTCCTGAGCAAGTTTCCCCGTCAATTAAAATTCCGTTTACAATAACCAATGGATTTTCTTTCTGCTTTGCTTTAAGCCATGAAGTAGCATAAAATGCACGAGAACCTATTTCTGCAATATTATCGGAAATCGTTACTGATGTCAAATTTTTACAATAAGCAAATGCACTATCTCCAATGCTTGTAATACTATCGGGAATTGTTACTGATATTAAACGTTCACAATCAAAAAACGCACTACCTGCAATACTTGTTATATCTTCTGGAATAACAACATTACCTGAACAAAATTTTCCATCAATTAAAATTCCATTTACAATAACTAATGGATTTTCTTTCTTCCTTTCTTCAAGCCACAAAGTATTATAGAATGCATTTGCTCCAATACTTGTTACACTGTTTGGAATTGTCACTGATGTTAAGCCTGAAAAATATCCCGTAAGAAGATTCCACTCACTACAATAAGCAAATGCATAATCTCCAATACTTTTAACACTATCGGGAATTATTACTTCTGGTAATCGGCGACAATACTCAAATGCAAAATTTCCAATACCTATAACACTATTAGGAATAGTTACTGATGTTAAATCGTAACATTCATAAAATGCATAATCGCCAATACTTGTAACTCCCTTTGGAATCGTTATTGACGTTAAGCTTGAACATTTACTAAATGCCTTTTCCCCAATAACTGTCACACTGTCAGGAATGATTATCGATGTTAAACTTGAACATTCATTAAATGTATAATCTTCAATACTTGTAACTCCCTTTGGAATTGTTACTGTTGTTAAACTTGAACATTTATTAAATGTATGTCTTCCAATACTTATTACACTATCTGGAATTATTACTGATATTAAGTTTGAATATTTATAAAATGCATAATCACAAATTTTTGTAACTTTTATACCATTGATTTTTTCCGGAATAACAATCTCTGTTGCGGATTCGTCACAGCCTGTAATTTCAATATAGTCATCATAGTTTCTGTATGTAATATTTTCATATGTTCCTAATATATAATCAGCTGCAGCTACTATAATCATAGGATTGTCTTTAATCATATTAACGGACGGTAGAATTCTGCATACAATACAGCAAGCTACAATAACTGCAAAAATTTTCTTTACATTCATTATAAAACCTCCATTTCAATATCTGCTCATTTTGTGGTATAATAAGATATGAACAGCTTTCGTAAATTTTAATCCTTACTGATAATCAGACATTTTTTATTGAAATACAGATATATTTTAAAGCGAATTGACGGAATTTCTGACGGCTGAAAAAATTATGTTATGTCAATATTCAGCAGTTCCATACATTTGCGTTTTCGACTTATAGATGAATGGACGTATCTGTTGAGCGTTATTTCGACTGTTCTGTGACCAAGAATTTCTGATAGTGTTTTTACATCAAATCCGAGTGCAATACAGTTTGTGGCAAAAATATGACGTAAGCTGTGAAAATTGGCTGACGGTAAATTTGCTTTTTTCAGTGTCGATTTAAAACGATACTGCATAGTTCTCGGTTCAACAATTTTTTCACTTCCTGAGAGCAAATAGCTGTTCTTTTCTGACGGTGCAAAATCTTTCAGAATATTCAACAGAAATTCAGGAAGCGGAATAACTCTGTCTGATGCTGTGCTTTTTGGTGAAGTAATTACAATTTTCGTTGAATTACCATACTTTATACGCTGACAGGTTTTTGAAATATGCAGCAAACCATCGAGCAAATCAATATCGCACCACTTTAACGCACATAATTCGCCTATTCTAATACCTGTATAAAGGCACAATAAAATTCCGAGATTTGTAGGATTTATTTCCTTAAAAAGCTCTGATTTCAAGATTTCCTGCTCCTCTCCGGAATACATATTCAGCTCTTTTTTAGGTGATTTTGGCAGTTCAATATCAGAAATTTCATTTGTACAATGGTACGTTTTAGATGCATATTTAGCCATACTTTTAAGTACAACAATCATATCGGATATGTATTTTTCGGACAATCCCTCAGTTTTCTTTATATAGATAAAGTCATAAACGAATCTTGGCGAAAGAGCATTGAATCTAAATTTCCCGAAATATGGGAGCAGGTGCTTTTCAATCTTGAACTGATAATTTGCTACTGTGGATTCTTTTACACTGATTTTTTTCATATTCATCCACTCATCAAAAAGCTGTTTAACCGTCAGACTGCACAAACAGGTATTTTCATTAACTATCGACTTTAATTTTATCAGTTTTTCTTTGACTTCGCTGTAAGTTTTAGCGTAAACCGAGCGATATTTCGGTTTACCGTCAGTACAAAATTCGCCCCTGTACCTGCCCTCCCAGCGACCATCCCTGCGGTGATAGATATTCAAGCCTTTTCTGCCCATAATCATTCTCCTTTCTGCCAGATTTCTGACGGCTTTCAGTATCAAATGTCACAAATATAGCTTACTGCAATTGTGCATATATGCCAAAAATATGCCATTAACAAAATTTTTATTGACTTTTATGTAAATCAATGATATAATGTTTAACATACTAACAACGGTAATCCGCTGTTCTGCGTTGCCGTCAAGGATTAAAATTTACGAAAAATCTATTCTGTCAGCTGATAATCATATCAGCTGATTTTTTATTTTCACATACTATTGTACATTCTCATACCATAATTGTACACTTAAAAGTCCATAATTTCAAGTCCGAACGGATATTATTTTTTCTTTCGTCATGATATATAATAATATCTATAAAGTGAGGTTGATAATTATGGAGATTGGAAGTAAAATAAAAAAACTTCGTACAGATAAAGGACTATCGATGTATCGAATCACGCAGATTACTGGAATATCAGGACATCACATCAAAGGCATTGAAGAAGGAACTCGTCAACCAACTATTGACACCCTTCAAAAGCTTTTAGTACCACTCGGAATAAGTATAGCAGAATTGTTCAGTGATAAAACAGATATATCATATCTAACTGACAAAGAACGTACACTGCTTGAAAATTTCCGTACTCTTGATAATGAAAAAGCTGATGCATTGATTTTATTCAGTGAAGTTTTAAAAAAATAAATTATTATAAGAAACAGTATGCTCTTGATTAAGCATACTGTTTTTTTGTATATCATTAATTATTCAATATTAATTTTTATATATAAATCTCCTACATTGATTATTCCGGTGTTTCTTTCTACCTAAAACGTAAAATTCGGTGATTTCAAATTCAAGAACTATAATACATTATTCAGCAACTTTTTTAAAAGCATTTATTTCACCGCACAAATTATATTGTTTTCTTTACCAATGAAATTCAGCCTGTTCAACGGGAAAACCAGCGTAAACAGAAACCGTACAGTCATTACGCAGAAGTCTTGCCCGTCCTACTGCCTGCTCCAGTTGAGATGACAGCATCCACATCTGTATTTTCTGTAAAGTTTCGTCTTTGAAAGTATTCAGAGAAAATGTATAACTTCCGTTTTCTACCCTGTGAACATACATATTCGGTGTTTTATTAAACTCAAGACCTGCCCTCATTCCGTAAAGAAGATACACAAAGTCCGGCTTATTTGGCAGACCTATTACTGAAAGATTCTTACCGCTCAGTAAATTCAGTCCCTCAACATTTCCGAAATGATATTTTGTATTAAATTCCTTTTCAATGTCCTTGAACGTAATAACAATATCGTCAGCAGTTGATTTGAAAAGACTGCTCATTCTCTCGGGATTTTTTTCGAGAATGTAACCGCTGTAACTGCAATCGGTATGTTGAATGATTGTTCCCATATATTTCGCTTTTCTGCATTCATAGAAATCAAAGTTTCTTTCCGGATAAAACATCTGATAAAGTTCCTGATTTGCTGTAGCAGAAAGTATTATCAGCTTTCCCTGCGGTAACGGACTTTCTGAAACATAATGCACCATATTATCCGTAATATAGACATATTCAGCACTGAGCAGGTCGCATATATCAGAGTTCAGACCACTTATTTTTCTTAAAGTTTCCTCATCTTTAGGAATATAAAGTCTGTCCAGTTTTCTGTAGCCACGCTGTATGCATAGATAACTGATTCTGTTCTGCAAAGCATCACCGAATATACCTTTTTTTCTGACAAATCTTAGGTCTTCCATGCTGACGGAATTTGTATTTATTGCTGTCCTTAAAATATCCTCGTCAATTATTACTTCATGACTGCTAAGAATTTCCTGCTTCATGTGCATGAGCCTTGCGTGAGTAGTAATAATATGACCGTCAAAACGATACGCACGTTTAAGTGAATCAAGATAACCCAATATCTGCTGATAATCTAAATCAGTTTTTTTCATGTTCTTCAACTGACCTATCAGATATTTTAGGACATATTCCCCTGCTCCGATTCTGTACAGATTATCAATCTCGTTTTTCAGCTCACCAGACAATAAATAATCTTTCAAATCGGGCGTACAGCAGATGTTTTCAATGCCTGTTATTCTTGCTTTATTTAAGATTTCATTTTTCAGATTATGTGTCGGTACAGCTATTAAAAGTGGTTTTTCGCTGTTTTTCATGTGCTGAATATAAGTTTCAGTTTTACCTGCACCGGTCTGAGCCTTGATAATAAAAACCGACCGATTCCGAGAATTAACAGCCCTCTGAAACGCATAATTCAAGTCTGCACTTACTTCGTCAAGAGAGACATATTTTTCTTTTTTCAATTCCCTGACTTCAAATTTCTGAGGTTTTGCAGTAGAAAGCATATTTTCAGCGTGCTGACAACAGTTGCAATATTCACACTGCTGACATGGTGCAAGCGGTATATTGCCCTTGATAATTGCAGTAAGTATTTCTTTCCAGTTCATATATGAATAGTAATTTCTTGACTGTTCATTCGCCATAATATCAAGAAAACGCTGTTTTCCCTTTTCCGCACCGCACATATTCCTTGCCAACAAGAAAACCTGTTCAGCGTTATAAAAAAACTCGCCATTGCAGAAATTCCGGTACAGATTACAACTTTCATATAGATTTTCCCAGTTAAAATTACGATAAACCGCACGGTTATTTTTGTCCCTGTTCCCTGCCTGTTCTTTAGTATTACCTTGTATTTTTTCGGGTACAGGTCTTTCATAGTAATAACACCCCTCCTGATAACTTTCAGTTGGAGTAAGCGAATAGTTACCATTTTTCAGCAGATGAATAACAGGCATACTTTCAATCATATCTACATTTCTACATTTATTGAAATGCTTTATTTTTTCTTTGTAATGTCTTTCATTTGATTTTTTTCTCATGCAATCCACAAACGCAAGCAATATAGTATATATGCTGACTTTGTAGCTTTCAGAAGAAGTAATAGGATAATAATTTACAAATTCAGTATTAAAAATAACACAAAGCATATCTTGAAAATACCTCATTGTACGTATATCTTCAAGTTCTTCTTTTGTATTAAACAGCATAACATCACCCATTTCTGTTTTCTCTTCATTATAATAAATTCCATACATTATAGCTGTATTACGCATTATATTATTATAATCTGGCATATAACGCTTGAGAACTATAGATATTTTCATAAATTTATCCTCCTTTTGAAATTATTTTTTACCATAATAGTTGATTATTTAATAAAAAATAAGGCAAGGACGATGATTTCTCCGTGAGAGGCTACGCTTCGCTGCGCTCGCCTCTCACAGATAAAACAACCGGGGGAAAATGTACAAGCCATTATATATATATATAAGGGATTGTACAAAATCCCCCCTTTTCAGTTCTTTTTTATCTGCTGTGGCGTGGGAGTGCCCCCAAGGCACGACCTCACGCCATGGCAAATATATCGTCCGTGCCAGTTCAATTTCAAACGAGGGATAATAATATTTTTCAAACAAACATAACATATCCATAAATGCTTTTTGTCGGTTTTAAAGTAAAATCGACCTTATTCAAAAAACGACATCAAGTGAGACATTTCAGAAGTGACATAATTCTAATTATTATTTATATTGACACATCCTGGATTTGCAGAAAAGAGCAAAAGCGGAGCAGTAAATCCAGGTGAGATGTAAGGACACTGTATATTCCTTACGTCTCTTTTTTTGTGTCAGCTCCTTACTTTTCTTATGACACCACATGGTACAGTGCTGTGTGAAAATATATTAAAATTCAATTATATATTATTGAAGTGCTACAGTAAGCTCTGCTGTTGATTACAGTAGGAGCGTAGTAGCACAATAAATCAACGAAAGGAGGACAAAAGATGTTTGATAATAAGCGTTACATCACAAGAGGAATACAGGCAGAAATACCGCTTGAGTTCCAAATTTTTATGTGGGAATGTGTTGACAGAATGCCCGAACCGAAAGACTATTTTCAGGTATTCAAGTTTGAAGATTCAGGCGGATTACAGAAAATCGTACATTTTTCAGAGCAGCCAGAGTACTGCATGAATTACTTTATTCCGTGCAGTAATCCGATTTCGGCAAAAGTCTATGTCATTGACGACGGCGACCACTCAACCATGCTTTTAAGCAGCGAATACTAAAGCAAAATCCCTCCCGATTAATTTCGGGAGGGAAATTTTTATTTTACGGAGGAAAAACAAATGAAAGAAGAAAAAATCTGTTGTACCCACTGCGGTGACATCATCGAGGGTGACGACTATGACACAATCTACGGCGAACCAATCTGTCAGGACTGCATCGACAGATATGCCGTAACCTGCGACAGATGTGAGGAGTTTGTATGGGACTCCGATGCCTACTGCGACGGCAACACCTGTCTCTGCGGACGTTGCTACGAAAACTACTATTCACGCTGTGAGGAGTGCGATATGATTATCCACAACGACGATATATATGAGTACGAGGACGGTTATTTCTGCCGTGAATGCTACGAAAATATCCGCAGGAACACATCAATCCACGAGTACAGCTACAAGCCTGAACCGAAATTCTTCGGCAAGTACACACATGGCGACAGAACAAGATTTTTCGGTGTGGAACTTGAAATTGACGGAGCAGGCAAGGACGACGATTACGCCGATGAAATTCTTGACATCGCCAACGAGGACGACGACCACATCTACATAAAAACTGACGGTTCACTTGATGATGGAATGGAGCTTGTAAGCCACCCTATGACTATCGATTATCACAAAAGTTTCTGCTGGGAAAGCGTTATGAACTACGCTGTCAGACTTGGTTATCGTTCTCACCAGACAAGCACCTGTGGACTTCATATCCACGTCAACCGTGACAGTTTCGGAAATGACCGTGACGAACAGGACGAAGTAATTTCAAGAATCCTGTACTTTGTGGAACACCACTGGAATGAAATGCTGAAATTTTCACGTCGTTCCGAGTATACAATGAACAGGTGGGCGGCGAGATATGGATATGAAAACTCCCCGAAAGCAATCATGGATAAGGCAAAAAAGAGCTATGGTCGCTACGTTGCTGTCAATCTCTGCAACTACCACACAATCGAATTCAGGCTTTTCAGAGGTACGCTCAAGTACAACACTTTCATTGCCACGCTTGAGCTTGTTGCAAAAATCTGTGATACTGCCTACATGATGACAGATGACGAAATCGCTAAACTCTCATGGTCTGAGTTTGTAAGTCAGATAAATGAACCTGAACTCATTCAGTATCTCAAAGAACGCAACCTTTACATCAACGAAAAAGTCGAAGAAACGGAGGAATTTTAATTATGTGTGCATTATACGGCTGGCTCGACTGCGGAAAGAAACTTCCGCACAAACTTTTAAAGAAACTCACTCAGGCACTCGCAAATGCCGCCGAGGAACGTGGCACAGACGCTGCCGGAATCTCATACATCAAAAACGGTCACGTCACAATCTATAAACGCCCCAGACCTGCTCATAAAATCAAGTTCAATATCCCTGAAAATACTGTTGCGGTAATGGGACACACAAGGCTTGCCACACAGGGTGACAAGGAAAACAACTATAACAATCACCCATTTTTCGGAAAGGCTGATAGGGCTTTTGCGTTTGCCCACAACGGAGTATTGTATAATGATACAGCACTCAAAAAGTCCCATAATCTGCCGAAAAGTAAGATTGAGACAGACAGCTATGTTGCAGTTCAGCTCATTGAAAAACAAGGCAAACTGAACTGCAATAGTCTGAAAAATATGGCTGAGGACGTTATGGGCAACTTTGTGTTTACCTTGCTGGACGAGAATAACACACTCTATTTCATCAAGGGAAACAATCCGTTATATCTGATTTACCTTGAACGTTTTGGACTTTATGTTTATTCGTCAACAAAGTCAATCATGAACAAGGCACTGAAAGCTGTAGGTATGAACCACGAAAAATATACTATTATAGAGGTATGCGAGGGAGATATTATTTCAATCGGTGCAGACGGAAAAATAGACAGCAGTTGCTTTACTCCAGAAAATTATTCATTTTTCAGCACAGGCACAAGCAACAAAAAATTACGCTACAACTATGAGTGGTACGACTGGGAAGACGACGAATACTGCGAGTACACAAGCGAAGAAGAACTCCTGCTTGATATGTGCAACTGTTATGGCGTTGATGTGGACGATGTTCTCCTGCTCCTTGACTACGGTTATACCGCTATGGAAATCGAGGAAATGTTCATGGACACCAACCTGCTCCGCTCTGCTATACAAGAAGTCAAACACAACAGTTTTTACAATGACTTAAAATCAGAAGTCTAAAAAACTATAATCCCAAAGAGTGAAAGCTCTCTGGGATTATTTTTTTATAAAAGCCTGCTCACTATCTAAATCATTAAACTAATAACCTCAATATTAAAATTATTTTTTACTCCTCTACATATATGAGATGAAAGAAAAATAAATTTTGCATAAAAAATTTTTGCTATTTACAGGCGTTTTCCGATATCCTATTTCATAAATGAAGTTCTATGTTCCACGTGTAAACAGACTTTTCATTCAAAATATCAAAAAATTTTTTTGTATAGATTTTCAAAAACCTCTTGACAAAATTAAATTCATATGATATAATTACGTCACAATAAGGAGGTTAAGTCTTCTGTAGCCCACAAGGTTCTCTACTATATTTATTAGTTGATTAACTTAACTAACATTCAGAGTTAAATACAGAAGCAATTAAAATTCAATAAACAAGCGTTTCAATCGCTGACAAAGGTTTTATAATATAATTAGTCATACTTGTATGACTTTTTATGTGTTGTCTTGTCAGCGATTTTTATTTTTATACGCAAAAAATCAAATCTAAATTCAAAGGAGAATTAACATGAAAGTTACTGTAATACCGTCAAATATGACACCTAACCAGCTGACATTCTCTGTAAACGAACTTACAGAGAATATCAATAATCCCATACTCGCATCATTAAGCCTTGTTACCAGTTACGAACTCGGCAATTCAAACGAATATCTTACTTCCATAATCAACGGAAAAGACATTGATACTCTCAAATACGGTGAATCAATATGTATATTCTCGCCTACCGGTTCAGGCAAGACAAAAGCTATAGAACAGATTTCTTTGACTATATCCAAGAATGAAGATGTTATAATTTTAACAAACCGCCGTGCCTGCAAGATACAGTTAAAAAAAGATTTACTCAAAGGAGTTGACTGCAAAAGCCTTTCTGATGAACTGATAGACAAAATTAAAATTGACAACGATATTGAGGTAATGAACTACCAAAACTTCATACTGAAGAAACGCAAGTATCATAATAAAAAACTTGTTCTTATATGCGATGAATGCCACTGCTTTGCGGAAGATTCGACTTTTTCGGTCTACCCTCAGCAGATGACCGACTTTCTTAAAGACAACCTTGACAACACAAAACGCATCTATCTGACAGCTACGCCAGATGACGTTCTGCCGATTATATGGGACATCGAAGCACTTTCCGACAAAAAACTTCAGCCACTTACAAATGATAATGAAAGACTGTTTTTCCTATCATCGCCATTGCCAAGTGACACAAGAATCAAGCATACATATATTATGAAGTCCAACTGGAGCTATCTGAATTTCAAGGCATACGCTCCCGACAAAAAAGATGATTTGATTGAATATATCAATAAATCCTGCTCCGATGGTCAGAAATCACTTGTATTCATCAATGATATTGCCAGCGGTTCGGACTTGAAAGAAAAACTCGGAAATTGTCAACATATTTATTCCGACGAGGATAAAAAGGCGGAATTACACGATATTGCAGTAAACGAGAAGTTTACGTCTGACACCCTAATCACAACCAAAGTAGCCGAAAATGGTCTTTCACTACACGACGATAAATTATCAGTAATCGTTGCCGAAACCTATGACCTTATCTCATTACAGCAGATAATCGGCAGAGCGAGAGTCAACCGCAAAAATCCACGTGAAATTACTGTTCTGATTCCCGACTACTCGTTAAGCAATCTCGGAAGTATAGAGGGCAAACTCTATATGCAACTTAAAGAGTTCCAGAAGACCGTTGAAAATCCCGATTTTGCTATGCAGTACCTGCAACAGCCGAATCCATACATCTACTATGATGCAATCCTCAAAAAGCCTGTTGTGAATCATATCGGCTACCAGCAACTTCAACATCAGATTGATTTCATACAATCGCTGAAAGTATTGGAGCAGAAAGAACCGCACGCATTTGTTCGCAAGGTACTTGAAATCTACGGAAAAAATACTGACAGCATTGACGAAATTTTCATTGACTATGACACTACCAAAGAATGTAAACAACGTATATTGTCGGCGTGGGAAGTTTTCAAGGAAAGTGCAAGAAATGCCGAAGCGTTAAAAGAACTAAAAAAGTCCATTAAAGAAGCCTGCAACGAAACATCTGCTTACCCAAAAGAGCTGAAATCGAACATTCAGATTGACACAATCAACGATATACTGGCATTTGCAGGCATAAAAGAACGTATTTTACCCGAACGAAAAATATTTGATTTTGATTATATATTATAACAATGAGGAGGATAAACCTATGAAAAAAATGAACAGCATTAATGAAACCGCCAAACTCTGCAAGGAAAACGAAATCGGAATCAGCAGAAACCACATCATTCAGCTTGCAAAAAGCGGTGCAATCCCAAGCGTTCAGATAGGTCAGAAAACGCTGATAAACTGGGACGGACTTATGAATTACCTCAACACTAACACACTTGTCCCCGAAAAACAGCAGTCTGGAATCCGCAGAATTTCAGTATAATATCAATCGGGAACGTTGGCAACAGCGTTCCCGAAATTTCTAACAAAGGAGAATCAAAATGGCTACAATCAAAAAGCACGTTTCCAAAGCAGGAAAAATCACGTACTACATCAGGACTTATGACGGATACGACAGCAAGGGCAAGCAGATTGAGCGTTCAATGACATGGAAACCGCCCGAAAATATGACCACAAAGCAGATTGAAAAAGAGTTACAGCGACAGGCGGTTATATTTGAAGAATCCGTCAAGAAAGGGACTTGTTTTGACAGCAACACACGTTTTGCAGAATACGCTGAAATATGGCTTGAAAACAACAAGCCGATACTTGCACCAAAAACCTATGAGCGTTACAAGGCACTGCTGAAAAACATAAACGCAGCTATCGGAGAAATAAAACTTGTCAAACTTCAGTCACATCACTTGCAGGAATTTTACAACAATCTTCGTGAAAATGGCATAAAACAGGTGGGTTCTTACGCCGTGGCTATCAACCTCAGAAGCATTATGAAACAGCAGAAACTCACTCAGAAAAAACTCGCTGAACTTGCAGGAGTATCATCAACAACCATAAGTGCTGCCTGTAAAGAAAACGGTCATATCAGCATTGAATCTGCTGAAAAAATAGCCGATGCACTCAAAATACCACTTGCAAAAGTTTTTCAGGTACATGATGAAACAGGCAGTCTTTCGCCGAAAACCATACTTCATCACCACCGCCTTATCAGTTCAATACTCGCACAGGCAACAAGGGACAGAATTGTACCTTTCAATGTTGCAGACAAGAATTATATGAAAGCTCCAAAACTTGAACACTCGGAAGCAGATTTCCTTGACGATGAGCAGGTAAAACACGTCCTTGAACTTCTCGACAAAGAGGACATCAAGTGGAAAACAGCTATGTATCTGTTGATTTTCAGTGGTATGCGACGTGGCGAGCTTATGGGACTTGAATGGTCTGATATTGACTTCGAGAACCGTGTTATACATATTAAAAGAACAAGTCAGTATGTTCAGCATATGGGTATCATCACAAAATCACCCAAAAATGAAACTTCATACCGCACTGTCAAACTTTCGTCAATGATGTTCGACCTGCTCCATGACTATCAGCAATACTGGCAGAAACTCCGTGAAAATCTCAGTGACCGTTGGAATTACTTCATAGAAATTACGCTTGCAGACGGCAGTAAAAAATCAGTCCGCAACGACAGACTTTTCATCAAGGACGACTCCACGCCTATGAATCCCGACAGCCTTACCGACTGGACAAGCAAGTTTGTCAAGCGTAATAATCTTCCGCATTTCTCTCCCCACAGTCTCAGGCACACTCACGCTACACTGCTTATAAATGAAGGTGTTTCCATTCCGACCGTTTCACGCCGTCTTGGACATTCTTCAATCGCCACAACAAGCAAGATTTATGTCCACGCTATACAGTCCGCCGATGAAATTGCTTCCGACATCATTGACGACAAACTCAATCCAAACTCCGACAAGAAAAACAAACGCAATGCCTAACAACAATAAGCTCCCGACAAAAAGGGAGCTTTATTTTTTGTTAACCAAGTGCAACATTTTTAAAGACTGGTTCACGTTTTACCATAGTTTTCCATACTTTTCCATATAAATAACGGAAATATAACGGAAACGAAGTAAATTTCAAATAAAGAATAAACATTTTCTATTCTTCAAAAATATCACGTTTTTCTATCGATTTTCTTAAATTCAGTCAGATATGCCAAAATACGCAAAGTCATTTCTTGCCTATTTTTAGGCAAAGAAAAGCACCACAGCAAATAAAATGAGATTTATACCTCCACTCACGATATTTGCTATGGTGCTTTTCAATTTGGTTGCGGCGGCTGGATTTGAACCAACGACCTTCGGGTTATGAGGAATTTACATAAGGATTTTTGATGTTTCTCAGTCTACGCATTGCGTTGAAATATGTCTATTTTACGCCATTTTGAAAAATTCATGTTACTCAACGTACGCACTGTGAGCAACTTTTTTGGGGTCAGTTTTGGGGTCAAACTCAAATTTTTACAAAGAAAAGTTTATCATTAAAAAATCAAATTTTTCATGTTACATCAATAAAATATTTTTTTGTACTTTTAACAATAGACAACTTGTTGAAAGAACTGAATGAAATTATTTACAATATTATTTGAACAGCATTATTTTTTATGCTCTCAATAGTGTTTATTATATCTGACCGTGTCTGAGCATCAAACATTTTTACAAAGTTATGAGGCTTATCAAAAGGAGGATGTAAAAGTATTTTTACATCTTCAATGTAACCGTTATTTTCAATATATAATATAATCTTGTGAATAAAAGCTATCTGCTGGTGATTAAGAGAACCGTCATTGATAAACTTAGAAAATGCAGACATAGCACTGTCATGGTCAAGTCTTGCCACTTTTCTTACAAGCAAACCAAACGGAGTATTGCCATAGTCCTTAATTATCAGCTTAGGCAGGTCAAGACAGATTTCATTCTGTTTCATAAATGGAACTTTTCACATTACAGTGATTCAGAATTGGTGGATTACCTGCTTGAAACGGCGGAAAAAGCCAGTCAGGAGGGGAGGTATTTCTTTCTATCATATCATGATGTCAACCTTTGGCATGCAGTTACGGGAATAGGGATTATGGACGGAGAATGGGAATGGTATGGCAAAAAATATGACAAATGCATTCCTACATTTGACACAAATATGCTGACAGAGGACAAGGAAACCCTCAAAGTAGTCTCATATGGCTGTTGTGAGGATATAAGCCTTTTTATAAATTCAGAAACAAAAGAAGTATGTGTGCCGCTTTACTTTGACCCTGAACAGAAACCCAGTATGGTATGTGGTGAAGATTTTAAGGTTTTTACCCTTGATGATGACGATTTTATGAACTATATGGGAAAAATCAACCCCTCTTATTCATACAGCACGGAATTTTCAGACCTGAACAGCATTACAATTAAAAACGACAATGAATGTACTATCGATGTTACAGACAGCAATAATATGACATATGACGGCATAGCAGAATGCAAGACGGTATTTCCAAATAACGGCGATGAATACGTTCTGCAAGGCAAAGACTTTAAAGTACATAACACGGCAGATGCTGAAAATTTCGGCGTTAATTTTCTTGATATTAACCATGCTGTCAACACGGACTTTCAGGGGGCTGTGAACGACATCTTCTTCAATGCGGACGAGTTCAGCTTTGATGTTTCAGCGCCGACAGAATATGATGTTTCGCTTGTTTTTGAAGAGGGCAGCTATGACTTTTCACCTCACTACAGAATTGACCTTTCCGGCAGTACCGGCAGCGGTTTCAAAGCCGTACAGACCGACAGAGGCGTTATTTTAAGCAGTCCGGACGGGCTGAAATGTCAGATAAAAATAAATGACATAATCCGTGATGAAAACGGGCTTGTTTCAGTGGTATATGCTAATATCGACGAGAGCAGTCCGTTATCGTTGTCTGCATTTCCGGAAGAAAAGGTACAGACTGAGGCAATCTGCACTGCCGGTGATGTTCTCCTGACTTTTGCCGAAGACGGCAGCCTTTCTTATTATATCGGAGATAATTACGATACAGAAGTACAGAAAGGTGATGTCAACTGCGATGGTCTCATTGATGCCGTTGACGCTAC
Organism: Ruminococcus flavefaciens; assembly: GCA_023667045.1. Classification (GTDB taxonomy): domain Bacteria; phylum Bacillota; class Clostridia; order Oscillospirales; family Ruminococcaceae; genus Ruminococcus; species Ruminococcus flavefaciens_AC. The sequence goes on from JAMPAU010000008.1 coordinate 32,383, forward strand.
ACAGATACTCATGGCTTATTCTAAAAATTCTACCGATTCCACGGGATATGTAGGAAAAACTCTCGGCGACTACAACGGCGACGGTCTCGTTGATGCTGTTGATGCTACACAGATTCTCATGGAATATGCAGAACTCTCAACAAAATAATAAATTTTATGCTCTCTGCTCAGAGAGCATTTTTTTGACTGCTCTGCTCAGATATTCAGTAGTCCGGCTACTGTCTGCCATTTGGTAGTTCGGGTAATAGCTGATACCATAAAGGCTGAATATCTCTTATTACAATATGGTTGCCAATATCATCAAATAATTTATCTATCGATTTTAATAATTCCAATGCGTGTAAGTACAATCCGATTTGTAACAGAATCAAGCTGTACATACTTCACACTGCTATCAGCCGGCATGAATCTTCTGCCCTGAATCAATATTAACGTACTCCATTCCGCTATTGGATTTCTTATCATATTGATAAGTTTTTTTATAATTCAGACGAAAACTGTTATTTATGTACAAATTTCATAATTGGATTTTGTTGTATTTTACCAAAAACGCAAAAATGCACAAAATATTATAATACGTATTGACTTTGGTTGTTGAATATGATACAATATTTATGTTTATTTTCGATATTTTTATTTCCGGAATGGAAATATTTCAGAAAAATGAATTATTAATATAACTATACGTTTTACTATTAAAACGTTTTTAGCCTGTTATAAATTGAATTGGGTGAAAATTTCATGATAGATAAGTTGAATTATATTCTTGAATGTTATAATAATTTCAGAGTGGGATATCCATGGTGGGTTACTATGATTTTTGCAGTACTGCATATCATTACAGTTATAGTCTGTATTGCTATGAACAATCATGATAAAAGCACTGAAAGAGTCAGTAAAAGTCATAATTCACTGCACTGCTCTTTTTGGGTAATTATGATTCTGGGATTTCCGGTTATTGGAATACTGCTGTATATTCTCTTCTCATTTATACCATATAAGATATGGAACAAGAAAGCAAAAGACCGCCGTGCCTTTCCTCTTGCTTTTAAAATATCAAAAGCATCATGGATTTTATATACATTATCTGGTGTGGCAGGAGTTATAAGTGGTGCTGTTGTAAAGGAATCTGTTTCCGGTTCAGCAGGCACATTTCTGACTTATGCTGTTCCGCTAAGCTCATGGATTATTTCTACTGTCTTTAACCTGAATAAAAATTATCTCGGAAAATACCTTTTTATTTCTCTCCACGATTCTGACAAACCGACTTCAGATATGACAGAAGAAAAAAGAATATTCGGAAATCTTCATTTTGCTGAAGAAGATACAAAAAAAGAACCGGAAATATTCGGCGTTGAATCACTGCTGGCACGAAAAGCGGCTGACAGTATCATTTCTGATGGCATAATGCCGGTTAAAAGTCCGAGTGACTTTTTCAGTTCTACAGGCAGAGTAAGCGGTTACGATAAAAACGGAAATACAATTGATAAAAATTATAAATATCATGGAAATAACAGGGATTTTGAAACGTCTGTTTCAGATGTCTATGAAGTAAAATACATAGGAAGAGGCGTTACAAGATATGTTATGGCTTTCTGGTCAGAAGATGATAACGGTAACCTTAAATGCATTGACAGAGTGCGCTACAGGGTCTCACTTCCTCTGAAATTTGTGCTGATGCGCTCATTTATTCTTCTTTTTATTGTATGGGCTTTGTTTTCTTCAAATGCCGGTGATATAATATGTAACATTGTGACATTTATTAATAATATAATCGGAGGCTGACTATATGCGTGTTGGTATAGACCTTGGAACAACAAACACTGTTGTCAGTTATATTGACGACAACGGTATGTGGGTACCTTTGGAATTCAAACGGAACGGAAGTGACGAAAACCCATATTTTCTTCCGTCCTGTGTTGCTGTGGCTGACGGATTTAAAGTCGTTGGAAGAGCAGCAGTAAATTATGGCAGAAAATATCCGGACAGATTGCTGAAAGATACAAAATATTCAATCGGAGAATATGAAAAATCCTATTCTGTAGGCGGCATGACCCTTACCCCGCTTGATGTGGCACAATACATACTTACAGAAGTAAGGTCGGAACTTGCAAGCCAGTTCCCCTCTGAAAACAGTTTCAATGCTTTTGTAACAGTTCCTGCACGCTTTAAAGAACCGGCACGGCACGCAACACGAACAGCCCTGAAAAATGCAGGATTTGAACTGAATGAAAGCTGTCTGACAGATGAGCCGATTTCTGCCGCTATTGCTTACAGTTCACATCTCGCTAAAGATAAGATTGTACTCGTTGTTGATATAGGCGGTGGTACATTTGACCTTGCACTTATAAAAACTGCAATCGTAGGGGCTGTTACTAATCCGAACAATATAGAGCCATTAAGCTGGGGTGGCGAACTGCATCTTGGCGGAAATGATGTGGATGAAGTTCTGGTTCGTGATATAACTGAACAGATAATGAAAGAAACAGGAAAATATTTATATGTTTCCGCCGGTGCAATTCTCGGCACACAGGAAGAAACACACGCCGCTGATATTATCCGCACTCTTCCCTTTCAGATAAAACAGCAGTTATATAACGAAGGAACTACAGAAGCACATGTTTTTGTTCCTGAACTTCTCAGAGGATATAATCTTAGTTATACTGTTACCCGTGAAAAGTACAGACAGCTGATATTCAGCATTTCGGAAAAGATGAGCAACCATATTGACAATATATTTGTTACAGCTCCGTGCAGTATGGGTGATGTAGACCATGTACTTGTGGTTGGAGGAATGGCACATGAAATATGCCTTCAGGAAATTTTAGAAGCAAAATTCGGAAAAGATAAAATAATTATCCCTCAGGATGCAATGATGCTTGTTTCAAGGGGTGCTGCCATATGTAACAGCAACATGAACATTCACGTGGAAAACAGGGCATATTCTTCCATAGGTCTTCTTGAAGCGGAAGGTAAATCGGTATCTGTTATAATAAAGGAAGGCGATGCTGTAAAGCATGGTAAAGTATTTGAAGCTTCAGCCGAAGCATCAGATGCCAATGCAACTTCTGTAAGAATCCGGCTTGTAGAATACAGGGGAAATTTCAGCCCCGATAATTATAATATAATTTTTGAAGATGAAGTAATATTAAACAACAATAACACAAGAACTTTCGGTTTTAATCTGAAGAATATTGTAAAATCTGTATTAAAACATGAAGTTCTTCCTAAGATTGATATAAATATTGAATTTACTGAAGATAAAATACTTGTTATAAACGTTACGCAAAGCGACGGCACAGTAACAACCCTTGACCACAGATTATAAAATTGGAGGGCTACAGATGAAGGAAAAATTATCAGAATGGATTTATAAAAAAAATTCTGTCGAATCGGTTGTTGACGTTACTGCTCAGCTACTGAAAAACAATTGTATCAGTAAACATATTTTGTCACCCGAAAATATAGAAGTTATGATTTCTGATAATGATGATTTCGCTGAACTTATATTCAATAAACCGCTTGACGAATACAGCTCTTTTTTCCGCCCTCTGACAGACGAACCGACGGAAACAGGAAACGTATTTTCAACAGGACTTCTTTTGTATGTTATGCTTACAGGAAGTAAACCGGATATTTCAAATGCAGAACTTTTGCTGGTGGCGGCAGCAGACGGCGGAAGTCATCCGCTGCTTAGCCTTAAGACATCTTCACTTAATGAACTTATTGAAAGAATGACTGATGTTAATCCGGATAAAAGAATAACATCATATGAAGCACTTGACTTCCTCGCAAAAAAATATACCGGAACAGGTGTTATAAACCTGATTGAAAATGATTCCGGTGCAAAAATAAATAGTATTGAAGTAAGTCTTGATATGGCAGAAACTATATGGAAAGTTCCGCAGAGTTTTGTATATGATGAACAGGAATTTTTTCCTCTGGAGCTTAAGCCGCTGAATTTTCCGTTCCGGATAAAAACTGCTGAATATGATTTTAAAGTTACACTGAAAAGCAGTCATAAAGCTTTTAAATACAATGTAAAAGGTAATGACCAAAAAAAATATTTCGGAATTGACATCGGGGAACATTATGTTAATATATCCTGTCTTGCATCTGACGGTAAAATGTCGGATAACGCATTGATTATAAAATCAACAGCGGCATCTGAAAATGAAAATAATTGTATATTTGGTCAGGAAGCAGAGGAACTCTGTAAAAATTCATATGCACAGAAAATAAAATTTCTTTCCGATGATTTACAGTCAGGAACACAGTTTAATATTACTGATTCGTCCGGAAATTCAATGCATATTTCAGCAGAAAGTATTGTATCGTATTTTTTTATGTATATAAAAAAACAACTGACAGAACTTTATGAATACAGCGAAAATGATTCAGTTACTCTTACGTTTTCGGGCGGAAGTTCTTCAATAAGGAAAGAAATTTTATTGAATGCAGCTGAAAAATGCGGAATCAGTCCGTTATGTATATCTGCCGTTTCTGCGGCTGAATTAAGCTGCTATGAAGAAAATCCCTGTGATAAATACATTATGCAGGTAAATTCAGGAGCGGTTTCAACAGATATATGTATCTTCAAGGAAACTTTACATACCGGAACTGCATACAAGCCTGAAATGTTTGAAAAATCAGGATTCAGCACATCGGGCGGAAATGATATGACGGCAGTTATATTCAACAGCCTTCTGCATAAAGTGAATCAGTCCTGCAACATAAATATGTATAACAAGGAGTTATCAGGGCTTTCTTTTTCTCATTATATGAAAAATCATGCTGAACTCATGAACGCCTCGGAAAGAATAAAGCATAAACTGACATTTGAGGAAAAGGCAACAGAAAAAATCAGACTTTATACAGATTCTGTCAGAACGGCAGAAGTAAGCCTTACTGTTCTGAGGAAAGAGTATGAAAATCTTCTTATACCCATTATGAATAAAATAAAATGTACAATAGAAAACTGTCTGAATAATGAACAATGCCATAAGGAAAATATAGGTATTGTTATACTTTCAGGCGGAACAGCCTTTACTCCTTCATTCAGAAAACTTTTTGACAGTTATTTTTCAGGTACAGAATGTCATGTTCTGCATATGATGTATGATTCTTCTCTGTTGTCACGTGGTGCTGCTTTATATGGATGTATCAGTGAGAAATCAAGTAATCATACATCATCAGCAGATAAGGACTTCGGAATTGTCATATGTGATATATCAAGGGGAATACCGGTATTCCGGAGAATTATTTCTGCCGGTACTCCTTTTACAGACGGCATCATTGATTTTCCTGCATATGATTATGAGGTAAACAGCAAGGAAATGCTTTCTGATTTCTGTGAACTTAAGTTATATACCAGAAAAAAGGGCATGGAACATATTGAATATACTTATGACGGAGACGCTATAAGATACTTCGGAAAAGTACGCTTTAAACTTCCGGACGGCTTCAATAATGAAACTGAAAGAATAAGACTTGAAATATCAATGGATATTTTGCAGAAAATCACTGTTAAAGCCTCCCTTATAAGAAGAAACGGAAGTTTCAGCCTGTTTTTAAAGAAAATTACGAAACAGGATTCGGAAGAATGGAAAATATGTAAAAACACAATAACAGCTGAATTTCTGGAGAGCTGATTCATGGATATTCTTAATAATGTCCCCTCCGGTTACCTGAGAATATCATGGTATACTGAAAACACTGACTGCCTCGGCACTGATGTCTGCTTTGCATTATGGGTGCAGGGCTGTTATAAAAGATGCAACGGCTGTATAGCACGTTCATTACAGGATATAAACGGCGGAAAAATCATTTCCGTTGATTTTCTTGCTGACAAAGTAACAAATTCAGCTGTCAGTGAGTTGAGCATCAGCGGAGGAGAACCGTTTCTACAGTCTGAGTCTCTTTCATTATTACTTGAAAAAATTCACGCTGCCCGACCAGATATAAAAATTATTGTCTACAGCGGAATGTTATACGAAGACCTGATAAAAGACAGTTCATCAGAAAAATTCCTGAAATATATTGATTTGCTTATAGACGGTGAATATATAAAAGAACTTGATGATGGCAAAGCTATGAGAGGCTCATCAAATCAGAGGCTGATTTTTTTAAGCCGCCGCTATAATATTGATGATATGCCTGAAAAAAGAAAAAACAAACTTATATTCTATGATAATAAATTTATGATGCTTGGTATTCCGTCAGTCAGCACGAAACTTGCCATGGACATAATGCGAAAAAAATCGGAGGGTTAATAATGAAAACCGTTATGACAAAAGGGCAGGTTTTCTGTCTGAAAAATTTTATGGTATATTCAAACAGCCTTAAAATAAAAATAGATGTTTCATATAGTAATGGCTGTCCTGATGACAGTATGATTATAGATTTCAATAAAAAAAATAATATTCCTGAAGGTCTTATGGTAAATCTTAACCTGAAAGATGAAAAAACAGGTCTGCTTTTTATAGGTTCTTCACGTTCGGGAAATATAAACCGTTTTGAGATTTCACTGGAAAGTATATTTGCCCCCGTACAGAATTTAGGGCTTGAATACGCCGTCATGAGTGCTGTTGACGCTTATAATAAAAAGGAATACAGCACTTCTCCGTTGCTGTATGACACAATTGAATTTACAGAAAATGATAATGGCTTTGATGTTGAGATGACACTTTCCGGTTGTACATCATCTGAAAAGATTACTGAATCAGAAGAGAATAAACAGACAAAGGAAGATTTAATCGGAAATATTAAGTCTGACCTGAAAATGATGTCATATTTTGAAAGTACAGCATATGTAAAGGAAGTAATGGAAAAAATGCAGAAACTTCTTTCAGATGCTGAAAATTTATCTGAAACTGATATTATGAATCAGCTTGTGGAACTGGAACAGGTTCTTATTGATATGATTTCCAGAAGACGTTCTGATACTCAAAAATACAGAGAACATATGCAAACGGAGGTGTGATGCTTAATGGCTGTAAATAATGCAGATATAGCAAACCTTGAACGGAAACAGCATGAACTTAAGCGTGAACTCGACAGAAAAAACGCCCTGATTAATGCTGAACGTCAGAAAATAGTCAACGAAAACAGGCAGAAACTTATAAAATTACAGCAGGAAACTTCTGAAATGATAAGGGAACGTGACGAGGCTGTCTTACAGAATTATAACGCTGTACTTGAAAATAACGTCTCTGAAGTATCTGAAAGACTTCAGAATGAATTTAATGAATACCACCGGCAATATGACGAAGTCTGTCTACAGATAAATGCAGCTTATGCCGCAGAACAGAAGAAAACAGAAGATATTCTGATACAGCAGAAAAATTTTGAAAAAATATATTTCAATCGTCTTGAATCTGCTAAGAATACTGCTTTGAAAATAATGAATGATGTAATCGCAAAGGTCAACAGTGCGGCTGAAAATGTACCGGTTGAATGGTTTATGAGAGGACACCTTGAATTATACCGTTCACATCTGCGGGATATGCAGAACTGGATAGAACTTGGATTTTATGAAAGTTCAATCGGTGCAGGCAACAATATAATGCTTTCTCTGGAACTGGATATTCTCGAAACAAAGGAACGTTTTTACAAGTGGTTTCATTATTATATGTTTCTTCACAGTGTTATTGAATCTGAACGTATACTTATTTTTGATAAAGCCCGTGTAGTTCCTGATGAATTTCGTAATTTTATAAAAATTGAAGAGATAGTTGAAAACATCATGGACGACGAGACAATTGAAAAATGGTCAGGAAACAGATTTTCCGCCCTTAAAGAAAATTACCGGAAATTCAGTGAGGAAATTGAAAGTTTCAGAACAGACGGTAGTATTATTTCAGATGAAAATGCTGTAATCCGGTATATGATTGAACACCCTGAAAAAAGTTCTCAGTTTCGTGAAATGTGGCTGTATAATCAGGGAATAAAGGCACTTGAAAAACGAAAAAACACTGGCAGAATAATAAATGAAATGTTTGATAAAATCAGGTGTTTTGAAGAACGCATAAATATTGCAAAAAGCATAAAAAACTGTCTTAAAAATAATGAATATGTTTATGAAATCAAAGAAATGTCGCCGCCGTCTGAAAATTCGCTTTATATATATTTCGCAGATTCATACGGATTTGATATTGAAGTGATTATTGTTCCTGTTCTAAGAAAATCAGACAATAAATGGGCGAATTTTGTTAAATGTTATTTCAGCACAGATACAGGCAGAGAAAGATATGATAGTGCTGTAAGCTGTATTTCAGATGCTTTATCAAAATACGGAATTTCTATAATGAGTAAAGACAAGATAAGAACAGGTCAGACAAAAGAAGAACGTATAAAGGTTGCTGATGTTGATATACGTCTTTCGGTAAACGGAAGACTTAACTGACTAAAAGGAGGTTTTATCATGAGTTATGAAGGTGAAATACTCGTAGCCCCACTTATTGCTGGTGCTGCTGTGGCATATGGAGGTGTTAAACTGGTTGAAGGCGTGGCAAAGGGCGTTGCAGCAACGGCTGTTGCTGTCGGAAATGCAGTAAATTCAGCTGTTCAGACAGCAAGAGTAAACAGCGTTAACAGTGACCTGAATTACATCACGCAGGGGGCGGACAGACTGAATGATGTGATAAATGAAAAAATGGAAAGCGCAAGAAGTGAATGTTTTAAGGAATATGGGCATACTGTTGAAAACTTGTCGTCACAATGCAGTAAAGCTCCCGATATGACTGCTTTCCTTAACGGCTGTCGGGCGGCATTGAATCAGCTTAATGAAAATATGGAAAAAAAGCGTTCAGTTATCGAAAACGAATATATAGGAAATATACACAGGGAAATAACGATAAAATCCGCTGAAATGAAATCGGACAGGAACATGACTGAGGAAAGTATAAGAAAAATTGCCGATAATATGGAAAAACGGGAAAAATTAAAGGATATAGCACTTGAATCTCTTGAACGTGCTGAACAACTTCTGCTTTCTGTTTCTGTAAGATATGAAAACGCTCCGTCAGCTAATAAGGCAATTGCAGCCTGTAACAGTATGCTTGAAAAAGCATATGAATTATTTGAAAATCAGAATTACGAAGCAGCACTTATCGGAGCAAATTCCGTTATGGATTCTGTTTCATTACGTATTGCTGAATTTGCGGAAAATGAAATAAAATGCAGTCAGCGTTATATTGACGTTATGTCTCTTATGGAAAGTACCTCTGAGCTTATGGAAAAATTCAGAACTGCCGAATATAAGGCAAAGAAAAACGGCGAAGAAAAAACAGTCAGAGTAAATGACTTTACAGTTTATTATCGTGATGCATATGAAGAATATGCGGCTATGGTTTCTGAAATAAAAGAAAGTATGAATTCGGAAAACTTCCGCAGTTATTCTCCGGAAGAACTGGAAAGTCTCTTCTTAAGGATTTCTGATATACAGTCAGGCTTTCTTGCCGAAACTTCCCTTGCGACAGAACGTCTTGATATGGAACGCAGACGTAAAAAAGTTGCAAAACAATTTCTGAAGGAATATATGAAACGTGGTTATGAAGTTATTCCGCTGACAGATGCAGAAAAAGCAGTTTCACCTCTTGACAGCATAATCCTGAAATTAAATAATGCTGATTCAGGGGAAAAAATCAGCCTTAAGTTTAATTCTGTACAGCAGGACGGACATATTATAATGGTTATTGACATTGAGGACAATACCGAATATGCCGGAAGCCTCTATGATATTGAAAGTCAGCGTGAGGCGGAACGTGAAAGGAACTGCAATATAATCAGAAAAAAATCCGGTGAAAATTTCATGGTAAAACAGCGGTGCAAAAATCCGGGAGTCAGCCGAAGGCAGTCTCAGGTGAATAATCAATGATTAAAGGTGAATAATATGGCTTCAATTTTCAATAAAACATCTACAAGAATGTTCTGTATTTCAGGAGAATTAAGTGATATTTTCTGTATGCCGAACGGCGTTATAATGAACTTTGATGAACTTCTTGTTTATCGTCTTCATAAATTGGGCTACAAAAATGTGGTCTTCTGTTCGTCACAGAGAAATATGTTATATGCGATTGATTTTTCCGGAAGTAAGGCTTTTGAAATGTTTCTGCCTGAAAGAAAAAAAAATAAATCAGCTTCTGAAACAGATAAACCGATAAAAGTTGATTCGTCTTATATTGATTATCTGGACGACGACGAGGACGATGACGACGATGAAGAACTTAATGAACAGTTCATAAAAGCAAATACTCAAAAAGAAAACATTAAGATTAAATATACGCACAAACTTACACGTGATACAATTGCTGTTGCTACAAACCGCTTTATGACAAATACAGATGATAAAAAAGCCCTTGTTTTCACCAGTCTGGAAGACCTTATCAAGCTTGGCTCAACAGAAGACGGAAGAAAACTTCTTGAATGTTTTGAAGACTGGAAAGCATTGACCAATGAAAATCACAATATATGTATTTTTCTTTCAAAGACTCTGGACAGTGCAGGACTTCAGAATCTTCTTCAGGAAAATCATGCATCTGTAATTGAATCGTTATTCCTTAAAAATGCTGAATTCAACAGCAACGCCTGCCTTAATATAGGCTCTCCTATGAATGATGAAATATCATCGCTTCTTGAACTTCTTAGGCTTGAGGGGCATTCTTATAAACTGGAAGACGGCACAGTTTTCAGAACATATCTGAGATTTCACCGTAGCGAGAAAACACAGATTTTAAGAACAATAAGCTTCTGTAACCGTGACAGTGGATATACTCAGCTGAAAATAATAAAAGAAATACTTGAAAATTTCATGGAATCCAGAAAAACGGCGGTTGTATGGCTTACTGCTGATGATATAAAGAAATGCTATCCGCAAAGCAGCAGTAATTTTGATGATACCGACCCGATGGAACTTCTGAAAAGCCGCGAGGGCTGGGAATCGGCATATCATGTCCTGAAAAGTTTTGTCATGAATTACAAAGGGCTTTATTCAGACAGCGGAAGTTCAGATAATGATACATCAGCATTTAATTCTGAAATGAATATTGACCGCTTCGAGCCTAACTGCAACAATAATAAACCACGGGGAAAAGCTCCGAATTTTGTATTGCAAGGTCCTCCGGGAGTCGGAAAAACAGAAATAGCAAATCTTATAGGCAGAATACTACAGCGTGAGGGCGTGCTGAAATCCGGACATACTGTCATAGGCTCACGTGACAGGCTTGTTGGCGAATATGTTGGCTCAACAGCAATAAAAACAGCATCTCTTATTGAAGAGGCTCAGGAAGGCGTACTTCTTGTAGATGAAGTTTATTCGCTTGCCGAAAAAAGAAGTGAAAATAGTAATTCATTCTGTGATGAGGTCTTTAATACTATCGTTGCGGCAATGACAAACAGCAATTATCATTTTTGTGTTATCTTTGCCGGATATGCAAACGAAATGCACAAGGTATGGAAGATGAACGAGGGTCTTCTTTCAAGATTCAGTGCCTCAAATGTTATTACTCTTAACGAATATCAGCCTGCTCTTCTGCAAAAAATATTTACAGGACAATTCGGCAAACCGGAAGGTATCAGCGGTCAGATAACAACCCTTTCAGAAGATGTTATTGAAGGTCTGCCGGTATTCTTTGAAAATTATTTTTCTGACAGAGACCGCAAGAACTTTGGCAACGCACGTGATATAAACAATCTTGTCGCAGAAGTAAAACGCAGTGCAAGTTACCGCCATCTGCTTGAACTGGAAAACAGAAAGGATTCTGTAAGCCATGAAGAATGGCTGAATATCACTGTTGAACGTGAAGACTTTGAAAGTAAAAGTTCGCTGTTTACAAAGCGTGGCTTTTCCGCCAGTGATATTTATGCGCAATTATACGAATATGAAGGGCTTGAATTTCTCGCTGAAATGTTCAATGACCAGCTTTCAGTACGTGTGGAGTGCATGGAAAAAAATTTGCAATATCCCGGACCATCACATATGATATGGGCTGGAAATCCAGGCACAGGAAAATCCACAGCAGCTCAGCTGACAGCTGACTTATATCATACTCTCGGCATTCTTGGCGGAACTGAACCTATATATATAGATGCCTCTGAAATACTCAGCACGTTTCATGGCGGAAGTGCTGACAATATGCGTCAGAAAATGGACGAAGCCTGCCAGAAAAATGCAGTCCTTGTAATTGAGGAGGCTTATCAGCTTATCAATCCAGGTGGTAAAGAAGCTATTGATGCAATGCTGAACCGAATGGAAACAGACCGTTCTGAATTTACAATAATTCTGATTCTGTATAAAGATAAAGTAAAATCTTTTCTTGATATAAATGCAGGCATTGCGTCACGTGTTAAAATTTATTATTTTCCGGATTATGATGCCAATCAGCTTTACAGTATTTTTATTAAAATGTGTACAAAATCTTCTGATACTGTTTCAGATGACTGTGCAGTTATGGTAAAAAAATATCTTGAAAAACTTTATAACTCCGGAGAATCAAAAAACGGAAACGCCAGACTGGTACGTCAGCTGCATGAAAAAATGAAACAGTTAAGGTACAGGAGAATAACAGGCGAAATGGCAGTTGATATTTATGGTGCTGACACTCCTGAAAACCGTAATAATGTATCAGCGGCAAGAGCTATGGGAAAAGTTTCACCGCCTGAAAACGCTTACATATTCACAGCTGACGATGTTCCGGATTTCACCGGATATCCAGAAAATATTCAGGAGGTTTAATAATGGCATTCTGGAATAATTTCAAAGACACAGAACAGAATGTATGCAGTATCTGCCGTCAGCCTTTTGATGACGGCAGGAACAGAAGCAATGGCGTTGCAGTTAATTATATGGGTGGAAAACCCGTTTTAATGTGCCGGAAGTGCTTTGAAAGAGGCTACAGAAATTCAAAAGAGAATAGAAATGCAGCTTCCGTAGATGTCCGCACAAATTTCCTTACACAATATCGACCGGCAGAAATACTTGAAAAACCTTTGTTTAAATCAAATGAAAAGCCGGAATGCGACTATGAATACAGTATGCCTCACGTTTCGGGAGTGCAGGTTATCCGGGATATTGTTGTATGGTGTATCCTGTTATTTATAATAAAAGCTGTTATTAAAAATGATGATGTTCTGTCAGCCTATAAAGGCATAAATATATGTCATGTAGTAATAAATGTACTTCAGTTTATTGTTTCTTTATTATGGTGCATCAGAAATGCTGCTCTTTTCGGGAAAGGAATCTTATATGGCATGGGACATATAAGGCGTATATTTCTTATAGTTTCCATAGTCATTCTTGCATTTCTGACATACGGCGGATTTACTGCCGTAGTAACGGCTTTTAACTGAACCGGTAAAAATTTTTTATATTATAAATTTATTATGGAGTAATATTATGAATGAATTAAAAAGAATTTCAATAGCCCTTCTGGGTGGTTCAACATCGGGGAAAACAACCTTTTTTTCCGGTATTGACTGTGCTTTTATACGTCGTTTCAGAATGTTCAAGGATAAGAGCTTTTCGTTCAAACTGGTATCTATAAAGAGTGGTATAGTCAACAATGATGACCCCAATTGTGAAATACAGACCGTTGAAACTGCAAAGTTTGACACCAGCGCACCTGCTCCTGCATTTACGGGCGCACCGCAAACTCCGGCATTTACAGGCGCACCGACAGCTACAGCATTTGGCGGTGGAGGCGCACCTACAGCTACGGCATTTGCAAACGCAGGAACTTCAAAGAACGCCCGACCCAAAAATAATGATAAAGTAAATAACATTTCAATAACAGAAGGAAATAAAAGCGAACAGATTCGTGATGCAGCTCTTCTTTCGGCAGAAATGGAAAGGGCATGGAATATCAGACCGGAATATGGCTTCAATGCAGGTACGGCAACAACAAAGTATGTTGAGGCTACATATAGAATAGAACTTGACGGAAAGCCTAAATGTAATCTTGTTATAACTGATTATGCCGGTGAGCTTATTGATAATTCGGCAAAAGTTCCTGAAGCTATGCTTACTCAGCTTTCAAATCATATTGCTAACAGTAATGCCGCTATTATCCTTGCCAATTCAAGAGCAATGAGCAACCATATCAGAGATGTAATAACTAATGACAGATGTATGTTTAATGAAACACAGACAAGGCAGGCACTTTCAGCACAGAGACTTAATGACCTTATGAGAAATATGACAATGGAAAATTATTGTCTTCTTCTTGCAATAACCCAGTGTGACAGCCCGCAGGTTGATAAACGTATGTCTCAGGATAATTTCGCACGCACTGCCCTTGACCTTACTAATTATATATATCAGCCGACATTCGTTACCGCTAGAAACAACAACTGGAGCAGGGGTATTATTCCGGTATCGGCAATAGGAACGAAAGAAGACGGTTCACCGAATGTTGATGAAAAAAATGAAAACTTCTTACCTGACGCTGACATTAACCAGTGGAATATTGATACAGCACTACTTTTCTGTATTTATAATTCAGTTTTTGCAGTTCAGAAACAAATAGAAAAGGAACTTGAAGAATATAAAGGGTTTATAATAAACCATGACAGGCGTAAACGTCGTGACCTTCTCAGACAACAAAACGGGGATTTAGGCGAAATAATAGCCACCATAAATTCAGAAAAAGATATTTTCAATGGCATTTATCAGAAGACTATTCCCATGGAAGTACACAGTGACATACAAAACGTTGTAATGAGGTGAACAGACAGTGCCTTTGGATAATACCCTTGATATTGCAGTGATTTCCAGCAATAAAAACAATGGAAAAATAATGATTGCATCAATAGTTGCTGAAATAGTAAATAAAACCTCATCTGTCAATGGTTACGATGTAATAGCATCAATACGTGAAAAAGGAAAAGAACTGTTATTTGGTTCTGAAGAAGTAAAGGAATCCCTCAAAGCAAGTGAACGGGCTGATAGTTATTCACTTAAAACTGCACTGTTATCAGCGGATAATATCAGCAATACGGTCAATATTTCGTTTGTATGCAGAAATCCCGATATTTTCTGCGGAAGAGTACACTTTCACTGTGAAAGTGATGACATAAATATTGACCCTTCAGTTACTGATGCGGTTCTTCTTGTGACAGATAAAGACAATAAACAGCAGAAACTATCCATGCCGGAAAATATACCGGTTGTTGCAGCAGTTTACTGCGAAAGTGAACCGGAAAATATAAATATAAATGACAGCTTCGGGGCAATGGTTTCAGAAAGTATATATAATACTGTTAAATCACGCCGGTGTTTTCTGGGCTGGTATAATCCATACGGTTTTAATGATGGTAAACTGAACTCTGCTGAAAATGCGTCACCTTTCGGAATATATGAATTATTCTGGAAACTTATGAATCTTGCCTCAGAAAGAGGAAAACAATATTATCAGAATATTGTATCTGAAAGCCTGAAAACGATTTCTTCAAGGAGAAGCGTTTTTCAGCGGGATTCACGCCGGCGTGTTATGGAACTGGAAGAAGCAAGAAAAAAGTACGCTCATTCCGTTGATTCGCTTTATGCCATAGAACAGCTTTCAGCTATTACAGAAAAAAAAACTTTGTATTGAAAACTTATTGAAGGAAGTGATATTTTTGAAACTTGATTTACTTGTTTATGGTCGTGGTCAGGAAAGACTTGACGGTTACCAGTTATTTGCTGCTCCTGAATACTGGAGCGACGATATGTTAATTGCCATGGGAGCATTCAATGACCTCTGGACTCAGGGAGATTTAAGTAATATTGAAACTAAAGCATTTGCTCTGGAATCAAACCCGTGGGGCAGAACATATATGTTTGTTCATATGAATGAACCATACTGCTGTGCTTTTCTGAGATGTACCCGTGTGGAAGGAGATACACCGGGAACATGGCTTAAGGAAGCAAGAAATTTTGATATATGGTCGATGGAGGGTGTATGCTGTCCGTTTGAAAAAAGAGGGCAGTTTTTTGCAATGCTCCCCTCTGTGATACTTTGGTTTGAACAGGATAACACATCTCTGTACAAAAGGCTCAAGGAAGGAAAAATCGGAACAACTATAGAAATTCCTGATAATATGATTTATAACCCTTACACATACAGCAACACTCCTCCCCCTGCGGAACTTCTTAACATAATAAAAAATGAAAAAACAAGAAATAAATGGCTTGATTTATGTGATATGATAAATTCCGCCACCAGACCATCACATTTTATTTTCGGCTCTCTTGCCGGACATTTCGCTGAAAGAATAGGCTCAGATTACGGCGTGGAATACGTTTTTTCCACTACTGATGACAAAAAAGCAGAAATTCCTGCTGACTGGTTAAATAAAATGGAAGTTATTAAGCAGAAAGAAGTTGACAGGCAATCTGTAAAGGCAGAACTTTATCTTTCATTCAGAGAGAATAAAGACGGTGAACAGGAACGTAAATGGAAAATAATTGATACATCATCTGAAGAAAAAAAGATAATTATTGAAAGCGAAAGAAGACTTGTCTATGATTATAATTTTGACCTGAAAAAACTAAAAGCTGAGGCTGAGGCTGTAAGGGATTTTGCACAGAGTATACACTGGGGTGTTACTGAAACACCGGAAGCAAAAGAAAGATATACATTCAGACTGGAGGAATAGACAATGAACGGTTTTTCAATATGTTTCAATTCAGTACATTTTCCGCTGATGCCGGAATTGAACAGAACAGACATCAGTGCCGAAGGAAAAGAGATTCTGGAAACTCTTTATAATTCACTCTGCCGGGAAATGTATTCTGCAAGAGTTCCTGAACTGGTTGCAAAATCACTTGATAAAAGTATATTTGCCTGTTGTGTTCCCGACGGATTTGTAATATTAAGATGCACTATCAACAGACAGATGAAAGTATTTCTCAATGGTTTTCTTTTACGTAAAGATGAAAGCCTGAAAACAGCATGGATGCTTGCACGGTGGCAGATTCTCTGGTTATGTGCTATGGAGGACTGGCTGGGCTGTGGAAAGGTCTGTATGAGCCTTGACGAACTTAACAGCAAAGTAAGCCATGCATCATTTACCCCTGAATATTACAATGATTTAAACCGTATATTCCAGCAGATGAATAACTCAGAAGTTCCATTCAGTTTTGCACTTACAAGTTATCGTATCGGAAAACTTCCTCTTGATTTCAGACAAAGTGTTGTTATAAGCATGAATAACAATCAAAATATTGATTCCGGAAATAATATCAATATAGACAGATATATTTACAGACGTACTCAGGAAACTGAACATCAGTTCGGAAATGTGAAGATAGAACTTGTATGCCTTACTCAGAAACAATATCTCAACGTTGTTGAGGAAATGTGCATTGACCCTAAAAATGTAAAGAGAGACAAGGCAGAAGCTAAAAATAATCTTGCGTCTTATTCCCCCAATGAATTATGGTGCTTCCGGTATTATGACAATGAAACCGATTATTATGAACTTATTCCTTCTGACTCCGGTATGTATAAAAATCTTCTCAGAGGTTCTGTTCTGTTTTCTGATATTATCACATATGGCGAGGGGCATATAGTCAAAAGTGCTATGAATTATTCAAGGGAAAAAAACGACTATATTAACAAGCAGAATGAATTGAAAATGGCTGCTGAAGAAGCGAAAGCTCAGAAACATAAATCCGATAAAAACGATGATGAATCCGAAGCAAAACACAGGTTCAGAAAAAAAATTGAAGAAAAAGGTTTAAAAGGATTATTCCACAGAAAATAATATACACCGACTTCATTAAGGAAGTGATAAAATGAAAAACGCCTGTACAGGAACTTGTAAAATATACTTTCCTGATAATGATAAGATATATACCTGTCCGAAGTGTGGTGCTTCTCTTGAGACTCTGCCCGATAACAAGTCTTTTCAGCCATATTATTATGATATGACCACAGGTTCTTATTCTCCTGTTAAAACACAAGAGGAGGAAAAAATAAGAAAAGAAAGAAAAAGAAATAATTCCGGCAATTCACAGATAAACGAAGACAATCAATCAGAAAATAATACATCAGAAAGCCAGCCCCGACAAAACAGGAGAAACCGTTCAGTATATGAAGGCGTGATAACTTCATACAAATCCTCAGAAGTGGAACAAAATTTTTTTGATGTATTTGCCTCTTTTATTCGGGGACAGCACACCGGAAGAACGCAGCATCATATATCTTTCAGAGATGAAACTGACAACATGGAATATCAGATAATCGTATATGGGGAAATACGTGGTATTTTCCCACAGGAAGGTACACATATAATCGTGCATGGACGACCTGAGGGAACACTTTTCACGACAGAAAGAATTTACATAGGAGAAAACGGCGGTACAAGATTACGCCTCAGAAATCAGCACGGCAACAGGCATAACCCTACCGGAATAATTCCTGTTATTCTTATTCTGCTTGCCGTTATTATGCTTGCACTTCTGATAACCGGCAATCTTCCGGTTATACGGAATATAATACAAATTTATTTTGTTATTCTGATTTTTATTTTTATATTGTGTATATGCATAAGACCTTTACATTTTGCATTACAGCGTCCTGTGTTGCTGCTCATATTCAGTATTATAGGAACTTTGATATGGTATAATGTTTTCGGGCTTGGTGCAGTTTTTTCAGGACTTTTGCCCAGTATTATTACAATCGCAGTGATAATATACGGAATTGTTCAGATAATCCGCAGTATACGGTGAGGGGGTAAATCATGCTTGAAAATAAACAGATTCTTACAAGGCAGAATATAGATGACGCTAATAAACAGTTTGAAAATCTGTATAACAAGGAAATAGAATCATGTGCGAAAAAATATTTTAAACCTGACTCCGTTGTGAATATAAACGCAGTTAATTATCTTAAGATAGTATCCGTTGTCAAAAAGAGCAATGAAAACCCTGCTATGATAATGCGTGAACAGATGCAGAAAGTTCTCATGTCAATGTGGACTATCGGAAAGCGATTTCATATGATAGTCCGCTTTGACGGAACGTCAGTGAATATTTACATAGGAGCAGGCATATCTAAAAATGAAAACTTACAGGCAGATGTTAACCTGAATCTTTATTTATTGCGCAGTATACTGGAAAGTTCAGTCAGCGGAGTGACTTTTGAAACGGAAAATCAATATTCAGATATTCCGAAAGTTTACAGATTCAACGATATAGATATTAACGAGTTCTGTTACTTCGGAACATTTGGCGGAAATCCTGTAGTACGTGACTATAACCCTCAGGCAACGGACATATCACCGCTTGATGATATAATTATGGGCAGCACCAATATTCCGTGGATGCTTGTTATTTCCGGTGAGCCTGTAAGCGACGATGAAGTTACTATGAAAAGAAAACAACTTCTTGACAGTCTCACCAAGGTGAGCGAATGCGTTCAGGCGGATTTTTCAATACAAAACAGTTCAGGTTCAAATGTAAGCATGAATACCCATAAAAAATATTCCGGAGCGGAAATATATCATACACTTCTGCAAGCAAAAGGTGAAGTCTATGAAGAGGCTATGCAATGCGGAATGTGGTCAGTTGCTGTGCTTTGTTTCAGTTCTTTTCCTGTATACAGCAATCTTTTCGGCGGAATTTATTCATCACAGATGAGAAGCGGAAGTGAAGAAAAAAACAGACCATTTCCATTCAAATATTTTGATAATGGTAAGGTCAGTTTTCAAAACAGGGAAATATATCAGGCGGCTTGCAAGGATGCTTCAACTTTTCTTACAGGTCGTGAACTTGCACAGCTCTGTATGCTTCCGGTCCGTGATACCTGCGGATTCAATGTTTCTGAATGTGCCGATTTTGACGTGAACCGCAGTAATAACGGAAATATGAATATCGGAAATATAGTAAACGGTCAACGTATAAGCACGGCTCAGTATCGGATAAATCTTAAAACACTTAACAGGCACGGGCTTATAATCGGTCTGACCGGCGGCGGCAAAACAAATACAGTAAAAAGTCTTCTGCATTCCATATCTGAGCTGAATTGTCCGTTTATGGTCATTGAACCGGCAAAAAAAGAATATTTTGAACTTTATCGTATGGGCATGACAGATATTCAGGTTTATTCAGTAGGCTCAACAGGCGGAAATATACTTAAAATCAATCCGTTTGAAGTCGTGAAGACAGAAGACGGCAGCAGTGTATCTCTTCAATCGCATATAGATACGGTTTTTGCATCATTCAAAGCGAGTTTTATAATGTATACTCCCATGCCGTATGTCCTTGAAAATGCAATATATGCAATATATGATGATTACGGCTGGGACGTTGAAACAGGGCTTAACCGTTATAGAAAATCCGAATATCCCACCATAGAAGATTTATATCTGAAAATTGAACCTGTTGTTAAGGATATGGGCTATGATGAAAAAATGCAGAATGACCTTATAGGCTCACTGAAGGCAAGAATAAACTCTCTTCGTGTGGGGGCAAAGGGAAGAACTCTCAACGTTGCCAGTTCAATTCCTATGGAAAAACTTCTTAATGGCAAAGTAGTTATAGAGCTTGATGATGTCGGTGATGAAGATGCCAAGGCGTTTATAATAAGTCTTCTTCTTATGCAGATACAGGAATGCCGGAAAGTTCAGGATACCGTACAGCTTGACCTCAGGCATATTCTGCTTATTGAAGAAGCACACCGTCTGCTGAAAAATGTTTCGTCCGGAAGTGGTGAAAATGCCGACCCCCGTGGAAATGCTGTTGAATACTTCTGCAATATGTTGGCAGAACTCAGAAGCAAGGGTCAGGGTTTTCTTGTCATTGACCAGATACCCTCCAAGCTTGCACCTGACCTTATCAAAAATACCAACCTGAAAATTATTCACCGGACTGTTGCAAAAGAAGACAGAGAACTTGTGGGCGGTGCTATGAACATGAATGACGAACAGCAGAATTTTCTTTCATGTCTGAAACAGGGATTTGCCGCCGTTTATTCAGAGGGCGACAACAGACCTAAACTTGTCAAGCTGCCCTATGCCGGAGTATATGAAGATAATGAAAATCTTAAAAAGCTTAATCGTAGTCAGATAATCAATCTTTCAGGCAGGAACTGCATAAAGCAGACTGATGACGAACATTATACAAATCAGATGCTATGCAACGGTATATGCCGCCATTGCCGTAAATGCAGCGACTGGAAAAATCCTGAAAAAGCAGTGAGAAGAAGACTTTCAGGAGAAACCGGCAGTCTTGCAGTAAATTCAGTATGCAGTAAAAATCTTGAAGAGGCATTGATATGGATTCGTAATGAACTGCCGGAACTTTCAGGACAGACAGGCAGAGAAAGACAAGAGACTGAAAAATGTCTTATGGCACTCTGGCTTAATTATTATCAGAAACATATGGATTACTCACAGCTTGCACGCCTTACTGCATTACTTCTTGATATAGTTAAATCATATGATAATTTCTAAGCGGGTGGTATTTTATGAAGAATAACAATTCCGGCGGATTTTCAGAATCCACAGAATCATCAAAACCTGAAATCAGTAATTCAGGCTCACATAACAGTCTGGAAGGCGATACTTCAAAAATTGAAAGTTCTATAAATTCATCAATGGAACGCCGGACAACCAACATTGAAGGAGATAATCTGCAAAAAGCGGTTGAAAGCTTCAGGTCAAAAGAAAACTCAACGGAAGTCAAGGGCAATATAGAGGGTAAAAACCTTGACGACATCACCGGGCAAATGAAAAATAACAACAAAATCATTGTAGAAAATAAAAGTGAAACGGAAAACAAAAATAAAAATCCTGAATATGATATTTCAAAATTTATGCACGGAAGCGACCTCGAAAATAAAATGGGAAAAATGCGTGTAGAACCTCAGGAAACATTGGGAAAAATAGACAATGAAAAACTTAAAGCAAGAATTAAAAAAGATACCGAAATGACCGATTTTCTTCCTGCTGACCTGAAAAAACCGGATGCCGACCCTGAAAAAGTCAAAGTGGCACTTGACGAAATGACAAAAAATGCGTCAAAACATTATGCTGATTCAGCCAGAGCAAAAGGCTATTTACAGGAAGAAATGCTTCGTTCGGTTCTTAAGGATAATTTCGACGTTTCCGACAAAACAGAAAAATCAGTTCATGAAAACGGTAAATTTACATATACGGATATAGTCGCAAGAAATGCCAAGGAAGATATAGTTATTGGCAATACAACTATAAAAGCGGGAGAAACTGTTGAAATAGAATCGAAAGCCGGCGATAAAAGGTATCTTTCAGAGCAGATAGAACATATTGCAAATCAACTTGACGGAATGGACGATAAATCGCATAGATTTCTTGTTGTTACGGCAGACTTTCAGCAGATGTCAGACAATAAAAAAGCAGAGCTTGTTGAAACTGTTAAAAGCCGTAATGCAGAACTTATTGTTATGCCATATTATGCCTGTGACTTACAGACCACTTTAAATTATATGCAGGTATCTGACAATCCTGAAGAAAATCAGAAAAACAAGGAGAAGCAAAATACAGAAAACAATGAAGTAAAATCCAGTCCGGAAAAAAATAAATTGACAGAAGATTCAGACAATGAAAATAATGAAATACCAGAACTGGAAAACGACAAGCAGAAAATTTCAGAAATTATCAATAATAACATAGAACTTGACAAACTTAATGAAAATGAACGCAAGGCACTTGTAAATGTCGGTGTTAATCTTGCTGTTGAAAAGATGTATCCTGAGGCAACAAATGAACAGATTGAAAAACTTAAAAGTAAAATTGCATTTGTAGATTCAGAACAGGTGCAGCTCGATATGGGCAATATAAGTAAGGAAGAATCCCGACTTATACAGGAATATTATTCGCCGGACGGCACTATTAAACTTAACAAAGAGGCAACCGGCAGTGATGTTAAAGAAAGTCTTATTGCCATTACACAGGAATCTCTGGAAAAATTATCACGGTATTATAACGAAGACAACGAGGAAAATTCCGGCATGAATGAAACCCTTACACAAATGTATGCTTTGCGGAGCGTCGGGGAAATAACAGGTGAACCTGATGAAGAAAATTATGATGATGTAAAAATTATGTTGAAATATGAATCCGTTGTCGGAGAAGATGAGTTATTGAATGCATATAAAACCGGTGATATTAATCAGCTTTCCAGAGATATGGATAGTATTCTTGGAATGGGCGCATTCAATGAATTATACAATAAATTCAACGAATTAAAAACGCTTGAGAAAACCGGAAATATTCAGGATAAAGAACGTATCAGGGAAGATATTGACATGATTCTTGAAGCTTATAAAACCGAAAAGGGAAAAAATAATGAACAGAATAATTAATAAAATTATCAGAGAATTTTTTCCGAACTGTAATTATGAACTTGCGCAGATGCGCCTTATAATGCTTTACGGAAAAGCCATTGAAAAAGCCGGCTCTGGCAGGTTATCTTCACTTTTCAATGAAATACATGAATATGAAAAAATAAACTGCCGGAAAACTATTGTTTCTCTTTCATGCCGTAATAAAATAACCGCATATGATATTGCTGCTGATTTTTCAAATATAGCTTTTTATCTCGCAGAAAATCGCTATACAAACGGGAGAACTTCTGTTCTTGCTGTTTATTTATATGAAGTTTACAGTGAATTTATCAAAAATAATGACATTATAAATTTTATGAAAAATGCAAATAATTTAAAAAGCATTTCAGATACCATTGTGGATTTTTTATATGCTGCCGGAAAATCAGATATGATAAGCTGCCGTCTTAATACAACTGTCAGATAAAAAATTATCATTTGAGGCTGTTTAAAGCTATATATAGCCGAAGATAAGTTTTTTTAAAAAATTCGGAGTAAAGGATAAATGCCGTTTTTATAAAACTTATATAGTTTTATTCTCTTCTATGGTGAAAGTTATAAATAAGCATTTATCCTTTGACTGATTAAATCATTTATTCAGCAAAAGTACTATATAAGCGGTACTCTTGTTGTTTTTCTTATTGTAGCGTTCAGTCATTTCAAGCCCGAATTTTCTCGACGGCATTTTATACTCGTTTCTTTCTGTCGCCCACTGACAGCAGACAGCATACAATGCCTGAGCCTTGACCTCACCGCCGGACATGACGTAATCAGAGGCTAAAAATGCCGATAAAGTGTACTAATGCCTTTTTGTCAATATTTTTTTGATTTCTAAAAAAATTATTGATAAGAAGGCATTTTTTATGTGTGAAACACCTGAAGAATAGTACATCACATAATACCGCTTGATAAAGACTATTCTTTAAGGGCGGTACAAAGCAATCTGATACTTCTTACTGACAGCAACCATGCGAAAATACATGAACTTTACTTGCATGACTTTGAAAAAACGGCGGAAACGCTCAGGGGGTGTCTTGAAAAGTTTTATTTTTTAATCAGATATCCAACGCCCCTTAAATTTCTGCAAAATTCTAAATATTTATTTTCAAAAAAACGGCTATTTACAGCATTTTTTTTATAACACTAACTTCAGTTAACGAAAAAATTAAAATTCACAGAAAATTTACAATAAAAAAACTGTCCCCCATGAATGAGGACAGTTTTGTATTTTTTCAGCGTTCGTATATGGTACTTCTATGACCGATTTCAAGAATAAGAATAACAATTCTGTTCTCCTGAATGTCGGCTAACAGGCGGTAATCTCCCACACGGTAACGCCATTGTCCGCTCCTGTTAGCAGTAAGTCCTTTGCCGTGCTGGCGAGGATTGGTGCAGTTCTGGAGATTCTTGTAAATCCATGATGTGATTAATTTTGCTGTCGCTTTATCAAGTTTTGCAAGCTGTTTTTTTGCATTTTTCGTAAATTCAACGGAATAATTCAACCTAAATCCAACTCCCTGATAACATCTTCAAGCGTATATGTTACAGGGTCGGCTTTGTATTCCGCCATTGCTTTTTCATAAGTCTTGAGGTCGAGTTCGTCTTCGATTCTTTCAAGTACTGACTTTCTGAAAAGTTCGGATACTGAAATACCGTTCATTTCGGCATAAGTTCTGATAAGTTCAGAATCGGCATCATTAAGCCTTAAAGATACTGTCATAATAACACGCTCCTTTCTGTAATACATTGTATCACATATTTTGTCATTTGTCAATAGAAAAAATAAAGGAAGGTGAAAAATTATAGGTCATACAAGAAAAATGCTTTCCGAACAGACCGGAAATCTCACAAAGGAAATCCAGACGAGGCGCACAATTGAACAGGATATGACAAAAACCGGCATGGAATATTTTCTAAAACCGCCTAAATGGCTTATAAATTCCGTTGCTGTAAAGGAATACAGGCGCATTGCCGGAGAACTCGGAAAGCTTGAATTACTGGGAAATTTTGATGCAAACGCACTCGGCAATTACTGCAATGCATTCGCCAAATACACGGAAATAACCGCAAAACTGAAAGATGCTCCCCTGACGGTCACGAACTCCGCCGGAAACGAAGTTGAAAATCCGCTTGTCAATCTGCAAATCAAGTACAGCAAGGAAATGAGGGAAAACGGGCGTTTATGCGGAATTACCATTGACAGCCGGCTGAAATTTGCCTCACAGAAACTTGACATCATTGAGGACGAGATTTCAGAAAAATTCGGTGATATATGAATATTTTTTAAGAATTAATTGAATATTCAGATAACTGCATAAATAATATAATTCTGTCATGTAAAAAGCATAAATGGGCATGTATGCGTTTTCTGCGGGACGTTGAGCGTTCCACATCGGCTGAATGTAAATTCTACTGGGACGAATCAGAGGCACAGAAAATAGTTGATTAGTTCGCACTGCTGAAACACTCGAAAGGCGTTCTTGCCGGACAGTTTATCAGACTCACGACTGCCCAGAAATTTAGTTTATATCAGCTTTACGGGTGGCGGCGGAAAGAAAAGCCGGAATGTATATCAAGGGCAATGCCGATGTTATACTTCGTTCTGACATTGAAACACGTTACCAGGCTTACGGAGAGACTATTTCCTCCGGATTCATAAAAATATCGGAAGTCCGCAAAAAAGAGGAACTGCCTTTCGTAAACGGCACGGACAGGCTTATTATCGGCAATGGTGCAAGCATTCCGCTTGAGAATTTGGGAAGACAATACGGAGGTGATGACGATAAAAAGATATAACCTCACAAAAAAAGACCGGAGAACGTGCGGAACTTTACTTCTACAGCGATATATGCGGTGATTCATGGCGTTCTGAATGGCTTGCAGAGAATAAAGCACCTCAGGTCGTCGCTGTCGGAAATTCCGCAGTAATCCTTGACGATTTCCGGCGTTATTTCGCTGATTTTCATGCTGCGGAGTGGACAAGTACGGCGAGTTTCTGCTCATCGGTAACCTTGCTGTCAAACTCAAACCATGCATTTATACCTATAGCGTGCTGTGTAGTGTAGTTTTCACGGAGAATATCAATGGATATATTTTCACGGGAATTGACTGAAAGCCCCTTGTAATCGCCGTAAAGCACCGATTTCGCACCGCTTGCGGCTTTCGGCATATTGTCGGAAAGATAAACCGGCTTGCCAAGCAATCTGTAGGGGAAACTCTGCGTGACATCGGGTTCAATAAGTGGTCTGCCGTTGGTATCGGTAAGAAGTTTGACAGCGGTGAAAGTTTCGGGGTGCATAGTCCAGCACGCACCGTTCTGAAAACTCTGTTTTATGGCGGACTGTAGCTTTATAAGGTCTTCCAGAGTAACTCCAATCTTGTTCTTTGCGGTTACTGTGTTTGTGGTTGATAAAGCACCTTCCGCTTTGCCTGTCGTACCGTGCAGGAGTTCTTTTTCAAGACATATCGCAATCTGTTCAGCCATATGACGTGTTATAAAGCCGAGAACGTCGACGGCGGCGTTGTTTATGACGCTTCTTCCGATAAGGGTAAGTGCGCCCATAAGATGTCCGGAAAGGTCAACGGTTACGAATTTTCCGGCATCTGCCGTCAGTTCCTTGAACTCTTCTGCATAACCCACTGTTACATCATGACCGCTTGCCTTTGTGTATTTCGGGATTTTGAGAGTTCCCTTGACGTGATACATTTCAGCGCCCTTTAAAATCGGGCATATATCGACAACTTCTTTAATAATTCTGTTTGCGATTGTCTCCGGAATGACTGCCCCGTTGTTATCCATGGTGAAATTCTGTTCACCTGCACGCACTTCAGACACTTTTCTTGTGACATAACTTAAAAACGCACGTTCTTCAGCCTCCGCCTTGTCGGGAGAGTTTCCGGACGGTGCGGAGATGTCGGCTATATTCTGTATTTTTTCTGCCTTTGCGATAGTGTCATCAATGGCTCTGATTTCATTTTCAAGGCTGTCAAATTTCTTTGTTTCCTCGTCTGTGAAGGCTCTTTCTTCGCTTGATGCAGCATCAATAAGCGACTGCATTTCAGCCTTTAAAGCGGCTTTTTTTTCAATAAGTTTTTTAAGCATTGATTTTCCTCAGTCTTTCTATACTGCTCTATGCGGTCAAAATCACGCTTGCGGACAGGCTTTGACGTTTCCCTGTCAAGCTCGTTCTTGATATAGCTGTACGCCTCCACAGTAAATTTCTTGTCAGTGTTTATTTTATCTGTAAGGTCTTTCATGACTTTTGCTCCTTTGCTTAATGAATGTCTGAAAATACCCGATTTCTTTCAAGCATTTTCAAAAAAAGTTATTTTTGTATACTTTCACAAAAATCATTTTATAATTTTGTTTATTTCGACGACATATTTTTTAAGTTTTTTCTTTATTCTATGGATACGAATATACATACTGTTCATGTTAAGGTTATTTTTCTTTGCAACTGATTCACGTTCTCCGCTGTAATAATCGATCAATAGTTTAAGTTCGTCCGCCGTCAGACAGTCAAAGGCACTGTCGTCTATTTCGGGAAAATCGCTCTCCGCTTCTATTTCCTCGTAATCCTCCATTGGAACAAAAGACGGATTTTTCCGTATGTATACCTTGATTTCATTATCTGCTGTACGGTAAAGCCATAACTTGATATTCTCACCCATTTTCAGACGGTTACGCTTACGATAAAGAGTAAAGAAAACCTCTTGTATAACGTCCTCTGCTGCTGTTATATTGCCACCGAGCCTATATTTGCAGTAATTCAAAATTACCGTATAATATCTGTTTACTATTTCATCAAACATTGTTATGCTCCTTTTGTAATAAGAAGTTGAAATGTCATATTATATATAAATGTCGAAAAAACGGGATTTTCTTTCATAAATTTTTAAAGTAAATATATTTTGTAGGATTAACCAAAGTTTACTGTTATTTTTTGTTAATTTTGCAGTACTATAATTATATCAATAATATTACTGTTATTACAATACTTATTTTACCAAAATTAAATGAACATATCAAGTCTGAAAAATAAAAAATCCCCGAATACGCAGTCATAGTATGCATATTCGGAGAAATATTTTATTTATGAACTTATTCCAGATATTTTTTATCCTGACTGAATGCGATTCTTTCAGATAAATTATTTTGAGAAATAGTTTTGTCCATATGTTCAAGGAGAGACTGTGAATATATACGGGATATTTCTGACTGAACTTTCATCAATTCAATCAGTCCTGACATATCATTTTGTTCTTTTGCGATTTCTATAGCTGTCCTTGTTGTTTCCAGAACCATATCAAGTTCACGGGACATAACTTCATGGTAGTTCTGAATAAACTGTATTTTCAGTTCATGTTCATTATTCATCTGAGTAAGAATAACTTCTTTTTTGGCTTTTATTTCTGCTAGTCCGAGTTTCAGACATGCTTTAATTTCAGACCTCTTTGTTTCTTCCTGCTGTCTGCACATATTATACTCTTTTATGGCATTCGTGATATTATCAGCGACACCGCAAATACTTGAAACTACTGCTGATAAAGGGTCAGTGCAAATCGTCATGTTTTTATTTCCGGATTGAGTATCATCTTCACATTCAGTCCAGTCAACGTCAATATATTCATTTTCCATATCTTTCACCTTATTTCCCGAATAACTGTTTAACATACAATTTATAAAACTGCGGATATGTATCTTTCATAGCGTTGATAGTTTTAATAGCACATTCTGCAAGAGTTACATCAGCATTCTGAATTGCAAGGTCAATAATTGCCATATTCTGCTGGAATATCTTATCATTTATTTCACGGAACATACTCCGGTACAAATCTGCCATTTCTCTGTTTTGTCTGAGGTAATTACGGTACAGTTCCGCCTGTACACAATACGCCTCGCAGACGAGAATATTTCCGACACTTTCCAGAACACTTTCACCACTGGAAAAAGTATTCTGCTGAATCAACTGAAAATCCATAGCCTTAACCAATCAGCCATACGGCGTTTTCAAGTGACTGGTTTGTCATAGCAATCTGCCTGTGAATATCTGTATACTGTTCTGTAACCTGATACTGATTATCAATAAACTTTGTTGACAGTGAATCAGCAATCAGCTTTGCAATCTGACACAAACTTGCTGTACGTTCTTCCGTATTGCTTTGACTGACATTTTCAGCAGTCCGGCGGAACTTGTCCATAAGCTGTTCAATCTGACTTTTTTCGTCACTTATAAATGTCGGTATCTGCTGTACAGCATACTTCGCCTGTTTGAGTTCGTCACGCTTGGCTTTCATCTGTGCCTTGTACATTTTAGCCTGCTGCATATTCTGCTTGGCTTCGTAATATTCTTCACTGGAAATATTATGAAATAAATCCGAAACCGACGGCACAACCCACGTAGCAAGCGCACGGTCTACACAGTCAAGCTGTTCACTCTGAGTAACAGAACACGCCTCAAGATTAATAAAATCAACCTTTGCAGACATATGCAAATCCTGATGTTCACCGTCAATGCTTTTGAGTGTACGGTTTATTTCGTCCAGAATTTTCTGTTTCCAGCGGACAAAATCCTGCATCTTGTTTTCAACTTTCATGCACGCATAAGCAAGGTTGCCATAAGCCTCTTCATAAGCATGCTGACCCTCGCTGATATACTCACGAGCCTGATAGTTCCATTCTGCAATCTTCTGACGCTTTTCGTAGTTATCTTTTGCCTTGTCAAAAAGACCCATTGTCAATTACCCTTTCATAATTTCGTTAACCTTCCACAAAACTGGAACATATATAACTACTTGCATTAGAAATCCTCTTGTTATGATATGTGCATCTGCCACCTGTCAGTCCGTCCCTGTAATATGTACAATCATAACAGCAACCATTTGAATCCTCTCTGAAGTAGCTACATGCCGGCTTGTCGTATTCAATGTCAATATTATGCTTGTTGCAATGCTCGGAATTTTGCCATTTCCAGCCACCACTCGTACCGCAGTATATGCAATCGCCACAGGTTTTTCCCATTATTGTCACCTCCTCTCAATAAGATATTTTATAATATAGATTAACCGTTATCGCTGAAATTTTGAGCAAGAACTCATCATTGGACTAACTTTTTTATTTTTCAACCGGCATCTTCCTCCTATATAAAAAGAACAGTTACCACATTTGTGTACCATTGCATTTGCTATTAAAGCTCCAGCCATAACACCCACAAAGTCTAGAGAATCGCCTGAATCTCTTCTTTGTTCTAACTCCCTTCTGCGACGTTCCTCGTACTGTTTGCGACGTTGTTCTGCTTCCTTTTCACGACGTTCTTCCTCTTCTTTTTTGCGAAGTCGTTCTTCCTCCTTTCTGCGATGTTCTGTTTCTTCAAGCAATTTCTCATATTTTTCACGCTCTTCAGTAAGTTTTGCAATCAAATTATCATCATCATATCGAATTGCATCTATTGTGTGATTAATAACAGAAAGCAATTTCTTCAATACTTCATCGAATTTACTGTCGCCTGTTTTTCCTTTATTTGCTTCTTGAACCTTATAAAAACTCTTGATAAGTGCATCTGTCTCAAGACGAACAGGGTCAAACTTTTTGATTTGTTCTTTATAAAAACTTTCAGATTGAAGCTGATGTAACGCTTTTTCAGCAAGACTTATATCTGTGTAACTAGCACGATTAAAATTTCTCCTTCTTTGTTCAGTTTCATTTTTACGTCTTTGTTCATCTTTAAAACGTTTTTCTTCTTGACGTATTTCATAAAACATATTTTCAAGTCTTTTTATACATTTTAAAATCTCAGAATCAGATATATTATCTTTATTATTAATAAGTTCTTCAAAAGAATTTTCACAATCCGACAAACGTTCTACTATTTCAGTAGGATAATTACTTTTTTCAATTTCACAACTATGCCTAAATGTTTTTAATTCTTGATTAAGACTTTCAATACGTGCAGATATGAATTTTTTGGATAAATCCAGATAATAAGAATCTATAAGTTGTTCAAGGGTATAAAACGGCATTTGCTTTGAAAGTGCTGTTAAGTCTTCGAGTGCTTTTTTTCTGTTGAAAGTAATATTATATTTACTCAAACCTTTTATAACAAACTCAAGTCCTTCAATGCTCATATGTGTATACTTTTTACAAGCTGTTTCCTGTAACTGATTGACTTTTATGTAAATAGGCTTTTCTTCCCAGTTAAATAAACGGTTAATAATTGGATAAAAAAAGCAAATTACTTTTGATACGCCCATAGTTATAATAAGGTCTATACACATAATAACAAAAAATTCAATAATATATTTGATAATATTTTTTAAAGAAAAATTAACGATTGTCATATAAATAAATACAATAAAAATGATAATATAAGATATACCAAATAAAATACTATATATGTTTTTTTCTAATTCTTCTACATCAACAGAAGATTTTTTATGATTATTAGAATCTTTAATATGATTCAATACTTTTAAATAATCATTCAGTTGCTTAGTCGCTTTACCTGTAGACTTCTGAGATGCTCCACATTTGCCACAGAATTTTGTACCATCCGGCAATTCATTGCCACAATTTTTACAAAACATATTAACCACTCCTACAAAATCAACTCATATCAGCATTATATCACAAAAAATATAGTCTGTCAATACTTTTTAGTATTATAAAACCATATTTTTTTACTGCCCGACCCAAAAAATCAGGCAGTATTGTTTATTCTGCAATGTCAGTAATCTTCATGACGATTTCTGCAACGGCTTTAAGTTTTTCGTCCGGCAGACGCTTTGCACAATTCATAATCATGTCTGTATAGAACTTTCTGCTATCCGTATCTTCCGGACTGGTGGAATCGTCAAAAAACTCGCTGTAATTAAGCCCTAAAGCCTCAACAATTTTGTCAAGGGTCGTCAATGTGGGACTTTTCAGACCACGCTCCAGATGTCCAAGAAACGCCGGATTTATTCCAGCCAACAGTGCGAGTTTTTCTTGGCTCATGCCACGCTGTAAACGATGATAGCGTATTCTTTCGCCGACTTTGTTTTCCATAGGATAATACCTCCTGTATCTTTTAGTATTATCTTATGGTATCCGGTCAGCAAATTCAATATACAAAAAATATCAATAATTAATACTTTTCAGTACGAATTTCTTATATCTTCCTCTGGAGTTTTCGGATTCAGTCCGAATAATTTATATAATTCCATCAGTAAGTAACTGTTGTGCCTAATATTGTCAAGTTTTTGCGATATTTCATATTCTCCGATACTTTCCAGAAATACAGCCAGTTCACCGCTGTAATAGCTGTAAATCAGTTCATCGATGCTGAAATTTTTCTTTAAATCCTGCATTGAGTGCAGTTCATTTCCGAACATTTTCATAGCATTCACGCATTTCTGCCAATCAAAAGCCAGTGAACCGCCATGACCGGAACTGTCGGCCAACCGAAAAACAAGCCTGTAATCAAGGTTTTCATGAAATAATTGAAAGTGTCAAACGTATAGACCGCCTCAATGTGCAACAGGTGATATTTTAGGTAGCCGACACTTTTATAGCCCAGAAAAGCGTACAAAATAACCAAAAGCATATTTTTTCCTCCGTAAAATGATATTTGCAGGTTGTCCCTTGCAAGTTTATAATATCATATTCACGAAAAAAAGAATACCCAAAACAGTTACCGAATTTTATTTTTTTCGGAACTGTTTTACAGAAAATTCCAGAAATCTTCCATTAAAATTCTGCGGTTGATGTCCTCCATAAAAATACATAAATGCAATTCCGCATACTGTAAGGCAATTTTTTTGTCCCTGCATATTTTCGCACCGCCTGCCGACTGATACAGTTTTTCGCAATATTCCGAAATCTCCGCTCCCTTCTGAATTTCCAATATCATATCAAGCCATTCTGTTTCATTCAGTAAAATATTCTGATATGCAGTTTCAAGCAAGGGCTATTTTGGGGCTATATAACGATATTTGCAGGTTGTCCCTTGCAAGTTTATAATATCATATTCACGAAAAAAATAATACCTCAAACAGTTACCAGATTTTATTTTTTTCGAAACTGTTTTACAGAAAATTCCGGAAACCGTCCGTTAAGATTCTGCGGTTGATGTCCTCCATAAAAATACATAAATGCAATTCTGCGTACTGCAAGGCAATTTTTTTGTCTTTGCATATTTTCGCACCGCTAACTGATTGATACAATTTTTCGCAATAATTTGAAATATCTGCTCCTTTCTGGACTGCACGTATCATATCAAGCCATTCTGTTTCGTTCAGTAAAATATTCTGATATGCGATTTCCAGTAATGGTTGTTTTTTGGCTATATTTTCGGGATTTTTCAAATGAATACGTGTTGTGTACTGTTCCGACATTCTTTCAATAGTCATCGGAATTTCTTCGTTCGGTTCGCAATTCTGATAGTACCACTCGCTGAGATTACTCAGATGTGCAAAACAGTAATCAGAAAAATCAATGTCTGATTCGTCGCAATAATGTCGCCGTAACTGGTCGTATAATTCAACATATGACTGGTAAGTGTCGAAATTTTTTCCGTTGTCAGTTTTTATTTTGTAGTCCGTTCTTTCAAAAATATTCGCAAAATTCGGACTATAATTTTGCCGTTCTTTCATGAGTTTGTGTTTCCGGCTTAAAACCGCACTATATACATAAGGTTTTATAGATTTCAGTTCCGGACAGGCGTTGACTTTCCTGACAAGTTCGCCGACATTCTCAAGAAAAAAATTACTTTTTCTGCCCTTGTACAGAAAATCATGCTGTAAGGACATCTGATACAATAAAATCTGCTCTTCGGTGTCGGTTTCTTTTGAATCCGTAATTTCAGAAAATCCGGACAAATTTTCCAAACGTCTTTTATAATTATTTTCCATTCTGATTGCTTTTGAAAATTTTTCAGCATTTCCGGACTGCTCCAGCCAGCACAATATTTTTTGTTCTTCATCTTCCATTTTTCCAAATAATAAGCCTTTTTCCGTTGCAAGTGCCGTATAGACAAACAGCAATTCTTCATTGTGATTTTTATAAATAAGTCTGTCGAGTTCTGCAATCATCACGCTTATATTGTCACTGCAAATTTTATATTTTTTCAATAAACTGAAAAATTTTTCCCTGTACAAATCCGCCTGCTCCGAAGCCTTTTCCATTTTCAGACCGTACTCCTGTAAAATTTCTTCCGTTGAAATATCATCTTCCGACTGCTCATCAAGCCAGTGGTGCAGTTCTTCATATTCATTCATGACAAAACACTCCTTTCTTTTTCCATACTACCATAAAATCATCTTTTTGTAAACTGAAAACAATTCCTTTTTCTATCTGCATTGCGGAATTGTTTCATAAAAGAATCTAAGACCGCCCACACTGACAGTCTCAGAACTTATTATTTTGTCAGAATGAATTAAAAAATATGTTATGTATGTTTGCACACATATGGATTCAAAATTGATTCTCATACACGTCAGGACAAATAATATGATTATTACGGAAACTACTCATATTCCCGTCTGCCGTCTCGTAGGAACATTCTATTTTGACATTTGCTCCGGTTACATTTGAAATATGTTGTGCAAACAAGCGAATATTTTCCGGACTTTCAGAATACATATTGCCATTTGAATACGATACAGAATTGATAACAATATGCGCATGATAACAGGCATAGAAACCCGATTCTTCTACTCTTTGCTCATAATGCACAACCCATATATACTGGTATCTGTCCGCTAAAAAACGTGCGATTTTTTCCGTAATCGAAGAAGCCATGAAGGCATCGTTCACATTGCTGTCATAGGAAACAACAAACTGAATCAACGGATTACCGCTCACCTTACCGAAGTACTTCTTAACAAAGAGCATTTCATTCATAGCCTTATTTATAATTTCATGATTCGTGCCGTAACTGGATATACCATTAAATCCGGTAAACAACGCTCTGTCGTCAAGAATATAACTCAGCATATTTTCCATATACTGCTGTCCGCCATTGGAGTGACGGACAACTTTAAATATCACCATATCTTATCGCACTCCCTTTCAAACTCTCTTATCTCTCTTTCGGAAGCTCCTGCTTTTATCAAAGCTGTATAAGCTGCATTCATGACGTTCTGCAATGAAACTCTTTCTTTCGGAGTCATTGCATTGTTAGTATCGGTCAGCCTGTGACGGATATAGTCCGACTCTTTTAAACCAGAGGCTTCTGCTCTCTTTTGTATCATCTGAGCCTCTTCAACAGTCAGCCTCACCGACTTAGTGACAGGCTTCTTCTCAGACTTGTCTCTCATAGGTCATTCTCCTTTACATAATTAATTAAAAAAAGCGACAGATTTCATATACGTCTGCCGCCATTATATATATGCTATATATACGTTTATAATATAATAATATAGTATATATAATCTTTATATCTATTATTAATATATAATAATTATTATAATTATAGTATTGTATATTAATATATTTATTATTGCTGGTCGGGAGGGTTTCCCCTCCCTATATGTAAAATGTTTACATTTATGTTGTGTCGTGCTAATTTTTTACTGTAAAGTGATTAATATCAGTTTCCGAAAATGACCTGAAACAATGAAACTGCATAAAAATTCAAGTTTCAAATCAGGTTTCAAGGCTGTCTGAATAAGATTTCAAAAATGAGCAAGTATGTTAAAAACAGCTATATAAAGCCATTTTCACTTTGAAACTAAATACTATTTGAAACTTTTATAATATATCATGATTTCAAAGATGATATTTTTTTCATGTCACTATTTGCGTACTATGGTAAGCTTTTTAGTTTCCGTGACGGAATCCTTTGACGCAATTTCTATATGGTACGGCAGTTCCATTTCATCAATAAAGCTGTTGAATTTGCCTGCCGATACGGTACGCTTGCGACTTTTTCATTGCCTGTCAAAGTTTTCTTTCTTAAGCTCCTTGTAAATTTTATTAAACTCAGAAGTGAAATCCGGTATCCGATTATACTCGCCATTAATGCACTGGTCGATAATCGGATTGTTCGCATAACGTTCCAGTAATGATTGCAAGTTCTCTTTAGTTCTTTGATGTACATCGTTCTGACTGCTCCTGTAATTTTCCATGACCGAATCCATTTTGTCATAAATATTAAGACCGCTTAATAATACAGACACATAAGCTGTATCGGGTTCATTCTGATAACGTCTGAGTATATATAAATAAAACATTGCATCAAAATGTACTTTTGACCATGCAAGAGTACTAAATACAGGATTTAAATTATTAAACTGTGTTGGCATTACATATGAAAAAACAGAACTATCAGGAATCAACTGATTTAGAACAGCAGCAGTTCTGAACACATTTGAATTTCTTTCACGTAAGCAGGCAGATAATTTTTCCAAACATCTTCTGAAATTCTTCTTTATATCACTTTGAGACGAAATAGGAAAATATACATTTAATTCGGTTTCTGAATCAATTCGTTTTCTGCCTATCAACTGTTTAATTGTAGGCATAGTTGCAACCGGAAGAACAATATTTTTAAGTTCGGAATCCTTGATATTTACTCCGTTATAAATTACTGTCGTTGCAATAAGTACTTTTACTGACACTTTTTCCTGAGTAAGAAGTTCTTCATAAAATTCAGAAACTTCTTTGTTTTTATTCTCTGCATGAATAAATACGACTGTATTCTCGCCATATCTGCTGTTTAATGTCACTTTCAGTTCTTCACTCTGTGCAATTGTATTTACAAATATCAACCATTTATCGCCACTTTCTGCAATCTTAGGCATCAAGTCTGCATATTCATTATAGATTAACGGATTGATATATGAATAGTCTGTAGGTATCACTAAAATGCTGTTCAACGCACTTGCATAGTCGGTATTAATGTTTAGTATAATTTGCCTGGTATCAGGCTTTTCCACTATCTGAGGAATATATCCTTCTTTCTCTTTGATTTGATAACAATTTGAACATTTCTGAAGATATATAAAAATTTCTTCCATTGTACCCGACATGAATATTTTTGTAGCATTTGGCATAAATAAAGAAACCGGAAAATAAGAATTTGGATTAGGCTGTTGCGAGAAATTAAACAGAAGTTTCTCAGCTATTATATTTACACCTTTATTAAAAAGTGAATCATCAATAAGATAGTGTACCTCATCAAATACTGCATAACGTACTTTGCTTAAAAAATCCATAAAATTGTTATCTCCTGTCAGAATTTTCAAAGCCGCTTTCTGATAAGAAATTATCATTATATTCCTACGACTGCCAAACGTTATCATATTATCATTTCTGAAAACTTCCTTTGAATTATATTTAAATGCTTCCTTGTCATATTCTTCAATAATTTTTATTGTCTGCTAAGACATAAGAGCTTCTCTGTTCTCAAAAATAATAATGTTCCCATAATGACCGAAATGCTTAAGTAACTGTTTCTGAATAAAAGTATTTTTGCCTTTTCCTGTACCAGCGGCAATAAAGACATTCTTACCTGCTTGCCATGTACTTATTGTTACAGAGTCCAACGCATCACTCACATAATTATAGTGATAGTCAACGTTCTTTCTGAGCGGAGCAGGATAATATACTTCACTATTATTATAAATATTTAAATATATATTAAAATCTTTGTTAATTCTCAAATCATAATCAATATAGTCTTCGCCTTCCTGAACTTCCCACTCTTCATTGGTAATTATATTCTCTATAAACTGCGACAGCATATTGTCATATTCAATACTGCCTTCTTCATTTCTTGAATGAATATCCTCATTGCAAAGCCATTGTTCAAGCAAATCAAAATATTTATTTGACATCTTAATTCCTCCAGTCATAGGTATTATAGTTACATTATACAACGTGTTGTACAAAAAGTCAATAAAATATTGTCAGAATGTGTAAAAGTTCTCTTTTTTGATTGTATATTATTGAGGTGCTACAGTAAGCTCTGCTGTTGATTACAGTAGGAGCGTAGTAGCACAGTAAATCAACGAAAGGAGGACAAAAGATGTTCAAGAATGAGCGTTACATCACAAGAGGAATACAGGCGGAAATACCGCTTGAGTTCCAGCTTCTCATGTGGGAGTGTATCGACAGAATGCCAGAACCGAAAGACTATTTTCAGGTGTTCACGTTTGAAGCAGTCGGCATTTTACAGAAAATCACTCACACATCGGAACAGCCAGAATACTGCATGAATTATTTTATTCCGTGCGGTAATCCGATTTCGAAAAAAGTCTACATTATTGACGACGGCGACCACTCAACAATGCTTTTAAGTAGCGAGTACTAAAGCAAAATCCCTCCCGATTAACTTCGGGAGGGAAATTTTTATTTTACGGAGGAAATCAAAATGGAAGAAGAAAAAATCTGCTGCACTCACTGCGGCGACATCATCGAGGGCGACGACTATGACACAATCTACGGCGAACCAATCTGTCAAGACTGCATCGACAGATATGCCGTAACCTGTGACCGCTGTGAAGAATTCGTATGGGACTCCGATGCTTACTGCGACGGCAATACTTGCCTTTGCGGTCGCTGCTACGAAAACTACTACTCACGTTGCGAGGAGTGCGATATGATTATCCACAACGACGACACCTACGAGTATGATGACAGTTATTACTGCCGTGAATGCTATGAAAATATCCGCAGAAACACATCAATCCACGAGTACAGCTACAAACCCGAACCGAAATTTTTCGGCAAATACACCAATGGCGACAGAACAAGATTCTTCGGTGTCGAACTGGAAATCGACGGAGCAGGCAAGGACGACGATTACGCTGATGAAATTCTCGATATCGCCAACGAAGACGATGACCACATCTACATAAAAACAGACGGTTCTCTCGAAGACGGTATGGAGCTTGTTTCACACCCGATGACACTCGATTATCACAAGGACTTCTGCTGGGAGAAAATAATGCATCATGCTGTATTTCTTGGCTATCGCTCGCACCAGACTTCAACCTGTGGACTTCACATTCATGTCAACCGTGACAGTTTCGGCGATGACCGTGAGGAGCAGGACGAAGTTATCAGTCGCATTCTCTACTTTGTGGAACACCACTGGAATGAGATGCTGAAATTCTCACGCCGTTCTGAGTACACGATGAATCGTTGGGCTGCTCGTTACGGCTATGAAAATTCGCCGAAAGCAATCATGGACAAGGCGAAAAAGAGCTATGGTCGCTATGTTGCGGTCAATCTCTGCAACTACCACACAATCGAGTTCAGACTTTTCAGAGGTACGCTCAAGTACAACACTTTCATTGCCACGCTCGAACTCGTTGCGAAAATCTGCGATACCGCTTACACAATGACTGATGACGAAATCGCAAAGCTCTCGTGGTCTGAGTTCGTGGCTGGAATCATTGAGCCTGAACTCATTCAGTACCTTAAAGAACGCAACCTTTACATCAACGAAAAAATCACTACAGAGGAGGAAATATAACTATGTGTGCATTATTTGGCTGGCTTGACTGCGGAAAGAAACTTCCGCACAAATTTTTAAAGAAACTCAATCAGGCACTTGCAAATGCTGCCGAGGAACGTGGCACTGATGCTGCTGGCATATCTTATGTGAAAAACGGTCATGTCACAATTTATAAACGTCCGAGACCTGCTCACAAAGTCAAGTTCAATATCCCCGACGGAACAACAGCGGTTATGGGTCACACCCGACTCGCTACACAGGGCGACAAGGAAAACAACTTCAACAACCACCCATTTTTCGGCAAGGCTGACAAGATTTTTGCATTTGCCCACAACGGAGTATTGTACAATGATACAGCACTCAAAAAGTCCCATAATTTGCCAAATACCAAAATCGAAACAGACAGCTATATTGCGGTACAGCTCATTGAAAAACAGAAAAAACTGGACTTTAACAGTCTGAGAAATATGGCGGAAGATGTTATGGGAAATTTCGTATTCACAATACTTAATGAGAACAATACGCTCTATTTTGTGAAAGGAAACAATCCGCTTTATCTCATTTACCTTGAACGTCTCGGAATTTACATCTACGCTTCAACAAAGTCGATTATGGATAAAGCACTTAAAGCTGTCGGAATGCAGTCTGAAAATATCACTATTTTACAGACGTGTGATGGTGACATTATTTCAATCAGTGCAGACGGAAAAATAGACAGCAGTTGCTTTACTCCAGAAAATTACTCGTTTTTCAGTACTGGCACAAGCACAAAAAAATCACGCTACAACTATGAGTGGTACGACTGGGAAGACGACGAATACTGCGATTATACAAGTGAAGAAGAACTCCTGCTTGATATGTGCAACTGCTACAATGTTGATGTAGATGATGTTCTTCTGCTCCTTGACTATGGCTACACTGCTATGGAGATTGAAGAAATGTTCATGGACACTAACCTGCTCCGTTCTGCAATACAGGAGGTCAAGCACAACAGTTTATACAGTGATTTTGTTTAATTAACACCAAAAACCGTCTCAGGATTCATTTTCTGGGACGGTTAATTTTTTGTTAAAATTCTGATTTTACATCGGCACAAACAGTTATTTAAAATATTTATCAGGAGGTATTCCAATGAGAAAGAAAAAAGGACACAATGAGGGCAGTATACGCCAGAGAACAGACGGTCGCTGGGAGGTCAGGGTAACGTCTGGAATCGACTTTGAAACAGGCAAGCCAAAACGCATCTCGTACTACGCAAAGACCAAAAGCGAAGCTACAAAAATACTCCATGAAGCGGAGTATAACATTCACATCAGCGAAATGGTTGACCCAACTTCAACCAAACTTGTCGACTGGCTCAGGATATGGCTTGAAACTTACATGAAAAACAGCCTGAAACAGTCCACATACACAAGCTATAAAGGCTACATTGAAAATCATATCGCACCAGCTTTTCCCACGCTCAAACTAAAAGACCTTACATCAAAACTACTTCAGGACTTCTATAACTACAAACTCACTGAAGAAGGACTTTCACCTAAAACAATCTCCAATCTTCACCGCTGTCTGCATAAGGCACTTAAACAAGCTGTACTCGAACACCATATCAGTTTCAATCCATGCGATGCCGTCAATCTGCCCCGAAACGAAAAACCGCAAATTGAAGTTCTCTCACGTGAGGAGCAGGAACGTCTTATGTACACGAGCTATAAATTCAGATACGGAGTTTTTATCAGACTTACGCTCGCCACCGGAGTACGTCTTGGTGAACTCCTCGGCTTACGCTGGGAGGACGTTGACACAAGAAAAAATATGCTGAATATCCGCCGTACACTCAACCGTCTGCCGAAAGTCGACTATAACGGCATCGGCAACTCAACCGAAATAGTCATACAAGAACCAAAGACCAAAAATTCCACACGTTCAATACCTCTTATGCAAATGATAATTAGAGACCTGCAACAGTGGCGAAATGTTCAGCTTTCCGATGCCCGAACCGCAGGAGCAATATACAGCGATTCGGGATTTATAGTTACTAATCCGCTCGGCGGATACATAGAGCCGAGAACTTTTAAAGACTACTATGATGAAATTCTTGAAGCATCGGGACTTGGACACTATACGTTTCATGCACTCCGACACACATTCGCAACAAGAGCTATGGAGCAGGGAATGGACGCTAAAACTCTTTCTACACTTCTCGGACATTATTCAGTTGCGTTCACGCTCGACACCTACACACA
This sequence comes from Ruminococcus flavefaciens, assembly GCA_023667045.1. Taxonomy (GTDB): domain Bacteria; phylum Bacillota; class Clostridia; order Oscillospirales; family Ruminococcaceae; genus Ruminococcus; species Ruminococcus flavefaciens_AC. The sequence goes on from JAMPAU010000008.1 coordinate 74,407, forward strand.
CGTCCTCGACAGTCAGAAGCACGAGGAAATGAAACTCATGGAGGATTTATTTTCCATGCCAACCATGCCACAATATCGTTCCTACCCAGTTATAGTAACACCTGCTCCGAACGGTTTTATTCTCAACGCCGTCGACTTTGAAGAACTGAAAATCGAAGCTGACGACATCAATTATGGCATAAGCTGTATACAGTCAGCGATAGCACAGAAACTCACAAATATCTACCCTCCCTCGCCTACTCCGAACAGCGAGCTTATCGTAAACATCGGCGAATTTGTCGTTATGGTAAATATATGAATACATAAAGGAGAGCGTAAAAGCTCTCCTTTGTTTTTTATCTGTTAATTAAGGAAAATTCACCGATTTATCAGATACTCAAACTTAGCAGAAAATACCGCACATGGTTGAATTATGCCACACAGTTTATGTCAAAAGTCAGCAGGGACAGTAATGCAGTGTTTGAAATGACTAATGTTTCCGTGTACTTCCAGCTTGACAATACTTCAACTGCATCTGTCGCAAAAAATCTCGGTATGCCAAAAAAGAACTTCTTTGTATGAACGTGGGAGAGTGCTACATCAAGGGCGATATATTTAATCACAACTCTAAACACAGTATTGGGACTGTTCTTCACGACTACACTTATCGAAATTTTGCGCCGTTCATTTCTAAATGACTCCTATTAACTATATTATAGCACATCTTGACTTACTAATCAACACAAAAATGGAGCAGGCTTTAAACCTGCTCCCATCTTTACTCTTTGTTAACTGGGGTTAACACAATTTTTTATCATCAGTTACTGCTAAATATCCCACAGCACACAAACGGCACACTTTTGGGGTCATTTTGGGGTCAAACTCAGAATAACGGACAAAAACAAATACTTCAAATTTCTTGAAAGTACCACGTTTTTCTATCGATTTTCTGAAATTCAGTCTATCACGAAAAATACATCAAGTCATTTTTTACCTATTTTTAGGCAAAGAAAAGCACCGTAGCAAATAAAATGAGAATTATACCTCCACTCACGATATTTGCTATGGTGCTTTTCGATTTGTCAAGGTGAACCAAAATAGATGACATTAAATTTGCTGGATTTTTAAGTGTTTAGATATTACCTCTTTCTCGGAATGAAAACTATATCTGCAAAACTCTCGCTTGTCGAAAGCTTACGATATATTATATAATTTTTTCTTACCGAATAATAAAAATAAAAATTTATTCTGTTCTTATATCAATATTTCCAATACCAGGTATCAACATACCATTCTCATCAATATTATCTGAATTAGTTCCTACATATATATCAGCATTGGGTAACTCATAATTTAATTCATCTATACCATTTTTACTATAAAATACACTTACAATAATAAGATTTTTAGGAAAATATTTTTCAAGTGCTTTTTTAGCTAATGAGATAGCTGTACAACCAGTTGCAATAACTGATTTGGCTATTATCACATTACCTACTGGTTTACCATTCAAGATATCTGGTAGCTCAATACTTCTAATTGGTTCTGTATAAGTAGACTTGCCACGTGCTCCGTTAAAATCAATATATCCAGTGTAAGAACAATCAACAGCTTGAGATACTCCAGCAGCAAAATATTGATAATCATTCTTAGTACTAATTATAATATTATTGTACGAATCATCAATCTTATTACCTTGATATGTACACCCCATTGGAGTACAAACGTTAACTCCAGTTAATAGCTTATCAGTGCATATTTGAATACCTAAATTATATCCAAAATAATGCAGACTTTTTCTTAATTCGTCTTTTTCAGTTTCATGATTGCGTATTTTTGTTTCAATCATTCTTAAATATTCATTACTAACATAATGTATCATATCATTCATTTATCCATTCGTTATATTTTAACTGCAATTCATTAATACAATTCCAAAAATTTTTAATGATTTCAGTATTTTCAAAATGTATTGTAAAACTTTTACGGTTAAAATAATATTCTAATTCTACAGTGCGTTTTGTTGTGCGATAAAAAATTTGTCCATTATCCACAGATAATATTCCTTTAGCTATACGTAAAAAATGATCCATTATAGTTAAATTCGAATTCAACTGAGCACGATCTGCTAACCAATTATAGAAAGAATTAAGTGCCAGTTCTTTTAATTGATGAGAATACATAAAACTTGGTCTAAAATATCCAGAATAATAATTACTTACCTTGTCTATAAAAACTTGTTGTTTCGGTTCTACCGGTTCACCAATTTCTTTCTTAAAAACCATTATTTTAGTCGGATCATCTTTGATTGCTGCATCAAATTCTGCTTCTGTTGCGGATTGACCACCAGTTATTTCACTGCCAAATTTATTAGATAAAATTAACAGATAAATATCACATTGCTTAGCCATTTGTATTGTAGAATAAGCACTACTTCCTGATAAAGCTGTATTATTGAAAGGTGATGAACCAATTAAATCCACAAATTCAAATTTGCTAAAAGCGTCTTTTAATGCATCTCTTTCTGCTTCTAATCCTTTATTCACAGAACTTACCATTATGCTAATTTTACGCATTATTAATCTCCCTCCATTCCTGAATATCTTTCATTGCGAAATTCCTATAATCATTTTTGTCAATATCAAATGCTTTTAGTAACCATTGATTCTCTGAATGATAATTTGTTGAACCAAACCAAATCTCAATAGGTCTTACTCGTCTAATACTCAATTTACCTTTATAATTTATGTATTTAAAACTGACTAATTTATCCAATTTAATAATTCCTCCTAATTTACATTCCATATAATCACTTTTATATTAAATTTATTATATTATACCACTTTTTTAACAAAAATGCAAGATATTTTTTATATCTGTTTTGTACAAACATATTCTCGATATGCATTTTGCTTTCAGCTAATATATCTAAATGATTTTGTGATAATAAATTTGACCTATCGTTTTGAAATAAATAAAATCAAACAAATTTTCATTTATTTATTTGGTAGATATTATGCTATCGTTTCTTTAGCCATATTTTTCGTATTTTAAGACTAAAAATGTACTTTAATTTTTTTATCAAAATTAGAGTATGAATATGTCAGTAAATCGAAATAGATGACATTGATTTTGCTCAATTTTTAGTCTTTTTGATATTAAGAATCCGTACCAATAGGTTGCAATTGATAAAAAAGTGTGATATAATAGTAATATGATAATAGAAAATAAAAGAAAAGCATATAACACAGATTTGACAGATAAACAATGGGAAATGATAGAACCGCTGATGTGGAAGTCAGGCAATAAAAGTAAATGGGAAAAGAGGGAATTAATAAACGCAGTGCTGTACCTTGTGGACAGCGGATGCAAATGGAGGCAGCTGCCACATGATTTTCCGCCATATACAACAGTTCTTAATTTTTACCGTAAAGCAGTACGTGAAGGATTATGAGAAAAAATACTGAAAATGCTTACTCAGAAAACAAGAGAAGCAGAAGGCAGAAGCAAAAATCCGACATATGCCCTGATAGATTCACAGAGCGTAAAAACAGTATACAACAGCGAAAAACGTGGATATGACGGGGGAAAAAACGAAAGGACGAAAGTGGCACATAGTAACGGATACTATGGGAAATCTCCTTGCAGTGCATGTTCACGCTGCAAATATCCATGATACAAAAGGCGGAGTGTTCGCCTTTGAAAAAGCACTTTTTTATTATCCGTCTATCATCGGAGTCTGTGCTGACAACGCTTACAGGAAACATTTCAGAAATAATTTTGAGACATTTTATAATATAAAGGTGGATATTTCAAAAAGGCTTGATTCCACCTTTAAAATTATGCCTGAACGCTGAAAAGTCGAACGAACTTTATCATGGTTATGTCACTCCAGACGTTTATCAAAAGACTATGAAATCAGAACTGTTTACGCTGAAACTATGGTTATTATTTCACATCTGCACACCCTATTAAAACGTTTTTAGTTTATTGGTACAAGTTCTAAATTTTATTATATTTCACTGTTTCTGAATTTTTTCTGCTGAACTTCATAAAATCATTTATCCAATTTTCATGTCATATTCTTCTGAAATATTTTCTTCAAGGTCGCCTTCACTGAAACTGCTGTCTAAATTTTCAGAATGATTAAGGACAATTTTTTGAAGATTATCAATTCTGTGACGGACAGTTTCAGCTATAATTTCTGCTCTGTTTTCATCAATAAAATTGTTATAATTTCCAGATAAAAAAGTTTCAATAATTTCATTTTCGATTCCGTCAAGTTTTGAGAAATCAAAAACGCTGAAGTCTGAAACCAGTCTTAACTGCTCGCCGTGTGTTTTCTTAAACGGCTTGCACTTTACATCTGCATATGATATAAGTTTTTCCTGCGTGTCATACCACAGAGAAGTTCCGCTGTCAAAAATTGGAGCCGTACCAATCCATTCAAGAGTGTCCGCATTTCTGAGCAGTCCGAAATTATTGAAATGCCTGTCCTCGTTTGCAATGATATAGTCCACCACAATCATCGCATCAATTGCAGAAACAATATTTTTTAATCCAATTTCCCGACAGATATTCACATAATGCAGATATTCGTTTTCGTGATTTTCTTTCGGGCGAATCTGTAAAATTCTATACGCACTGACAAGCT
>JAMPAU010000090.1 GCA_023667045.1 Ruminococcus flavefaciens
TTTTAGTGATTTTTGTCTTTTCTATTGACAATCGTCACTTCATAACGGAGGTTTTTCAATGATTATAAATAAATCAGGAGACGAATTTGTATATAACGGTATTACATATGAGATTGGTAAGAGAATTTTTGCAAATGAACAAAGTAAATATTATGGACTTATTGGTACCATTAAAGAAATTCGAGATGGTGATGATAAGGAAACTGAAAATGAAATGCCGGATATTTATTGTTCGTTTGATAAACCAATATTATCGAAAGATATTAAAAGATTTGAAGAAAAATTCAGTAATCTTTACGGAAAAGAAAAATCTTTAGATGACATAAGTCTTGATTCAATTATCATGGCACCATCTATGATAAAGGTAAACAAACAGCCAACAACGAGTATTAAATTATATGTGTTGACTGAAGATTGGGCGTGTGAGTGTGATCAAGGCCAAACAACAAGAGTTTATACTGACTTCCTTGAAGCTAAAGCAAATTTGAATAGTGGTATAGCGGATGAAATTAAGGCAGGTTGTATATCAGACTGGATTAATGAAGATGATTATATAACAGAAATATCTGATTGTTCTTATGAAGGTTGGCTTGAAGGTCGTTATTGCGAGAGTCACTATGCTATATCAATTGAAGAAATAGAAACTGATTTGACAGATGATGCAATTGGTAATATTGGTAGAATTTATATTGACAGAAGTCGAAGGGAAGATTTTATTGAACAGATTGAGAATTGGGATGAAGTTGTCAGTATGACAGATTCACAGCGTCAAGAATTGTTTAATAATCCAGATATACCAGAAAGGATTCATTCTAAACTCAGTAAAAACGATTATTATTGGGAAAGTTACTGGGAGTCAATATCTGAAGTCGGACATGAAATTCTTGATGAACATTTGAAAGGAAATGTTCAATCAGAATGTATTACTCCGAAAAAACGCAATAATGAAGTAATTCTTGATGAAGAAAATTCTAGTTTATTGTGTCCTTTTTGCCATAGTTATGTGGCACCATCAGAGGCATTAACTTATATCGATATGAAAGTGCCTCGTTTTTGTCCAAGCTGTGGAAAAGAATTGCATTATTGAGGAGGTGCCCATAGTGTCTCATGAAAATGAATCAAGGGTATTGACCAGTATTGTTTCTTATCCTGAACGTGGACAAGGCGGTAATAATCATTATCGTGGTAATTGTTCTCCAAAACTGATTGAAGACCTTATAGGATTTTTTCATCCGCAGGAAATATGCGATTATATGTGCGGGAGCGGAACAACAAAGGCTGCTGCTGACAAACTTGGTATCAGCAGTCATCTGTATGACCTGCATAGTGGGTTTGATATTATGAACAGTGAGATACCGGAACGACCGGAATTTATTTTCTGGCATCCACCATACTGGGATATCATAACTTATTCTGATGTAATGTATAATGCATCTGATGTGAAAGATAAATATGGCTACGATCCAAAACAATTTGATTTGTCCCGTATACCAGACTGGAATCGTTTTGTTGAAGCAATGAATTATGCTATGATGAAACAGTTTTCTTCATTAGAAAAAGGTGGTAGAATGGCTGTATTAATGGGGGATATTAAAAAGAAAGGTTGTCTTTACAGTATGTTATCGGAAATTATAAAACCCGGAACACTGGAAAATATTATAATTAAAGCACAACATAATTGTTTTTCTGATAAGATTCAGTATAGTGGAAAATTTATTCCTATTATTCACGAGTATGTTATGATTGTAAAAAAGGACTCGCCAATACTGATACCTGTTTTGGAAACAAAACGAGTTGCAGAAGATATCAGAGATATCTCAGGTTCTACCTGGCGGGATGTGGTTGCTGCTGTTCTTGAGCAGTGTGATAAACCAGTTACTCTCACATATCTCTATGAACAAATTGAATCTCACAAAAAAGCACAAGTAAATAAATGGTGGAAAGAAAAAGTACGCCAAACACTTCAGTATAACTCAGAATATTTTTTACATGTAGGACGAGGAGTATGGAGTTTGAGAGCAAAAACAAATTCAGGAGGTAGCAGCCATGAAAGTAAAGCGTGTTTATTATAACGACGATGATATTTTAATTCCCGGATATCTCATTGAACGCAGATTCAGAAAGTCCATATTTTATCCATTTGAAATGAAATGTGGGTTTGACAGCGAGATTATAAGGAATCCGGAGCTGATTATAGAGTACAGCAATGAAGCTTATAGAAAATTCTATAAGTCTACATACCCAAAGGGTACAAAAATCCTACTGGTTGAAATGAAGAATGATCCAAGACCTATTCCGAATGGAACAAAAGGTATCGTAGATTATGTCGATTATATTTCAACCATTCATTGCAAATTTGACAATGGTCGGTATCTTGGAATCATTCCGGGATTGGATACATTTCGCAAAATACCAGAGCATGATTGATTATCACAGTAACTAAGCAAAGGGATGTCGTTCTGCGACATCCCTTTTTGCATAAATTTTTCAAATTATGACACACTAATTTATAAGAATTATATTTACATTTATACTTCAACATTGTATAATTGTAGTGCGAATGTAAATAAAATTTGGGAGGTGTGTTGTTATGGACGAGATTTTTGAAAAAATAAAAGTGGTTGCTGAAAACAATAATGGTTTTGTTAAAACAGGCCAGATAGAATCTGTCGGTATCAGCAGACCGATGTTAAAGAAATATACAGATGCCGGAAAACTTGAACAGATAAGAAAAGGTATTTATGTATTGTCTGACGGATTAGCAGATGAATATGCCTTACTGCAGGCACAAAGCAACAAAATTGTTTTTTCATATGGAACAGCGCTGTTTCTATGGGGATTATCTGACAGAACACCTCACTATTTGGATATAACTTTGCCACGAGGTACAAATGCAAGCAGGCTGAAGCGTGATAATTCTGATTTGCGTTGCCATTATGTACAGAAGGATATTTATGATTTAGGAATAACCGAAACAAAATCACCTCAAGGCGGATTAGTTAAACTATATGATAAAGAGCGTTGTATTTGTGATTTAATTAGAGATAAGGATCAAATGGAATTGCAGCTGTTTACACAGGCAATTAAAGATTATTTCAAATCTAAACCGAATAATCGAAAATTACTGAAGTATAGTAAAGTGTTTGGCATAGAAGATAAGGTTAGGACATATATGGAGGTATTGTAATGAAGTCACCAGAGCAGTTAAAGGGAGCTATACGAAATATGGCTGAAGAGAAACATCTTCGCCCTCAGGAAGTGTTGCAGATGTTTTTGTTTGAAAGAATTTTGGAACGATTGGCAGCATCTTCTTTCAGTGATAATTTTATTCTAAAAGGAGGACTTTTAATTTCTTCCATGATTGGTATCAGCGAAAGAACCACAATGGATATGGATACCACAGTTAAAGGCATTCAAATGGAAGAGGATGAGATTGTAGAGGTTATAAAAGCGATTATTTCTACAGATGTTGGTGATGATATTTCTTTTGAATTTGAGAGTATTGAGGCGATTCGTGAGGATGATGCATATAATAACTTCCGTGCTCATTTGCGTGCGAAATATGGTAAAATTGACAGCCCAATGAAAATTGATATTACAACAGGGGATATTATTACACCGGCAGCTATAAAGTATGATTTTCCTTTAGTGTTTGAAGAGAAAACTGTTCCTGTAATGGCATATACGCTTGAAACAGTACTTGCAGAAAAATATGAAACTATCATTCGTAGAAATATAGGTACTACTAGAGCCAGAGATTTTTATGATTTGCACACTCTTTATCGCAGCTATATGGAAAATATTCGTGTTGATGTTCTACGTTTAGCAGTAATGCATACTGCTAAGAAGAGGGATTCAGTTGAAGATATCAAAGATTGGAGAGATATTCTGAATGATATTCGTGAAGAATCTCAATTATATCTCCTTTGGGACAAGTATG
>JAMPAU010000091.1 GCA_023667045.1 Ruminococcus flavefaciens
CAGTATCAGCGCATTCAACCCTTATAATTACAATTAAGCTGATTTCTTGAAACTTGAAATTTTACGAAAAGCTGTTAATTTCACAAAAGAGTACACTTGAACGGTACATCTTCTCTTGTTACAATTATACATGATTTTTCCTGGAATTGCAAGTGAAATATATAAAATCAGCAAATTGTATATAAATATGAGAACTGAAATGTGCATAATGCTCATTTCAGAATTTTTGGAGGGTTACAGTATGGAAAATACAGGTGCAAATATAACAAAGCGCAAAGACGGTCGATACATGGGTAAATTCATTGTAGGATACGATGACAACGGCAAGGCTCAGTATCAGTATGTCTATGGCAGGACTTATGATGAAGCCGAAGGTAAGGTTCTGATTGGTTGTGAGATCGCTTCACGCTATCTTTCCGGCAGATATATCACTGTCGGCAAGATTTATGATGAATGGCTTAACGCTGTAGTAAATCGTGTTAAAGAGTCAACTTTTGCAAATTATAAAGCAAAATTTGAAAAGCATATACTTGCTGAATTTGCCAATATTCCTTGCGCAGACCTGTCGGCAGGCATGATAAATGAATTTATAAACAAGAAACTTGCAGACGGTCTGTCTGCAAGCTATGTGAGAGACATTTTTACGGTTTTTAAGTCTATGCTGAAATATGCTCAGGAGGAATACGGCTTCAAGCTGTCACTGAAAAATGTTGTACTTCCCAAAGCTGAAAAGAAACAAATCGGGAAAATCAGCGATACAGAGCAGAAAATACTTGTTTCTTATCTCCGGGATAATATGTCCCTTAAAGCTTTCGGAATCCTGATTTCTCTTTTTATGGGATTGCGTATCGGTGAGCTTTGCGGCTTAAAATGGAGTGATGTGGACTTTGATAACAAGGTTTTGCATATCAGAAGAACGGTTCAGCGCATCAGCTCAGCTAATGGCAGCAGAAAAACAAAAGTAATAATTTCAACTCCAAAATCTGAAACTTCATTCAGAAGCGTAGCTATACCTGATTTTCTTATGGAATATTTTAAAATATTCCGAAATGAAGTTGATTCCTTCATTCTATCGGGTTCAGATAAAGTCATCGAACCTCGCACCATGCAGTATCGCTACAAAAAAATACTCCAATCTGCCAAAGCAGATAATCATAACTTTCATAAATTGCGTCATACATTTGCTACGAACTGTGCCGAAAAAGGCTTCGATGTAAAAACGTTATCCGTAGTCCTCGGTCACAGCAGCGTAAATCTCACTCTTAACCGCTATATCCACCCTGATCGTTCCTATGAGCGCAGGCTGATGAACAGTATGTGTATGAGAATTTAGTTGTAATTCGTTGTCAAAACAGCAGCTTGAAAATTGAATATGTACGAATCTACGCCGTTTTGAGATACTTTCGTAAAATTTCAAGTTTTGAGAAAAGTGATGTGATATTCCCACTTATATTATATCACGGGATTGGAGGTTGATTGTAAGAAAAAATGATACTTAAAAGTAAAATTTATAGAGGTGAATTTATATGACAAAAACAAGAATGAACAAACTGGCGGCTACGTTTTTAGCGATAATGATGAGTATTGCTTTCATCATATACTTGCCGACAAATGTTAGTGCGCTACAAAGCAGAATTGATTATTTTGATCGATCTTATACGCTTGGCAGTGATCCGGGACAAAACATGGTTAATATTGCCTTTGCACAAAAAGGAAAAACTGGTGCTCAACTTAATTATAGTGAAGCTTGGTGCGCAGATTTTGTATCTGATTGCGCAAAACTAGCAGGTCAAAGCGATGTTATTCCTCATAGAGCAGTGGTGATAGATTTGGCAAATGCGGTAAATGGAAATGTAACAAGTTCGCCACGGGTAGGAGATTTATGCATCTTTGATTGGAATAGTCAGTCTGGTCCATACGATCATGTAGAGATCGTTTATCAGGTATCTGGCAGTACGGTTTATACAATCGGCGGAAATACAGGTAGTACCGGAAATTGCAGAACTAATCGTGTAAATACACGTAATGCAACAGCTACAGGACAGGTTCAGTGCTATATTCATCCGAATTATAATGGTTCAGCAAATCCTCCTACTCAGAATAATGATGATGAATTAGGCATCCCATATCCTCGTCCAAGCGGAAATCCTTTGCTGTCAATAGGTTCGATAGGAAACGGAGTAAGCTGGTTACAGACAGCTTTAAACAAAGCTAACAATGCAAGTCTTGATGTTGACGGTCAGTTTGGTTCGGGAACAAAACAAGCGGTTGTAAACTTTCAGAAAGCAAACGGACTTGAAGCGGACGGTATCGCAGGTCCGGCTACGATTAATAAGTTGGTGGAGGTTATTAAGGGGCAGTTGAATCCAGTAAAACCGCCGTCTTGGGCGTGGGTTTCAACAACACATGATAGGACAACATTTAGCACTGGTGAAGAAATAGTGTTTACAATGAGTGCAGATACAACAAGTAGTCCTATTAGTTATTACTTTATAGGAATTAATAAAGGCGATGAAAGAATTATAACTGAAAAATGTTATGGGGAATATACTGTGTCATTCAATGAACCTGGAAATTATTCTGTGTATGTAAGTGCATATAATAATGATGGTGGATTTGTAAATAGCAATATTATTAATTTTAAAGTTGTTAAATTTCAAAACTTACCAGGTGTGCCTCTGGAATTTAAAGATGTTGGAACGGACTTTTATGCAATCATATCTCAAGTCAGCACAAAACAGCTTTTGACAAATAAAGCTGATGATGCAATTTTTCGGGAATATTCCGATAAAACCAACCAATACTGGTTCTTTTCGTATAACGATAATGGAAGTTACACTATAGAATCATATGATAGAACAAAAGCACTGGATGTTTCAGGAGGCTCAATAGATAACGGTACCAATGTTAGGTTACATGAAATAAATGGTTCATTAGAACAACAATGGTATCTATATTGGGCAGATGGCGGTATATATTTTAAATCGGCATTAGGAAATTGTGTTCTTGATTTTAATGGAGCATCAGGGAACGGCGCTAATGCTGATTTATGGGAATTTGATGGCACAATTGCACAAGTAATGGAATTCTATAGAATAGATCTCGACAATAATATGCCAAATGATATGGGCGAATATTTTTTTGCAAAAATTATAAACACTGCAACAGGAAAAGTACTTTCAAATATAAATAATGCTAATCTTGCTGGAGAAAATCCTGAATATAAAGAAGAACAAACATGGTGTTTCATCAGATTAGATAATGGCAGTTACAAAATTATGTCGTATTATGATGTTGATTTCTCTATTAATATTGATGATTTTGGAAATACAAACGAAACTAATATAAATATTGATTCAGACAACGATAATACAGCGCAAAGATTTTTCCTCTATGATATAGATGGAGATATTTATATAAAACCATTGTGCTCAGATAGGGTATTTGATATGAATACAAACACTCTTAATATGGAAACGTGGGGCTATGTAAAAGGAACAGATTCCGAATGTTTTACTATAAAAAAATTAGATGAGGATAAGGATGTAAAAATTGAGATAGTTTCAAAGCCTAATAAACTTGTTTATAATGTAGGAAACGAACTGGATACAGAAGGATTAGTTATAAAGCAAATATATGAAACTGGTACTTCATTCACAACTTCTTCCGGTTTCACAGTTGATAAAAAAGTATTAAAAGCGGGAGATAACAAGGTTATAGTAACATATGAAGGTAAAACGACTACATTTGATATAACAGTAAATCCATTAAAAGGCGACATCAATGCTGATGGAAAATTCAATGTATCCGATGCAGTCCTCCTTCAAAAATGGCTGCTTGCGGTTCCTGATACACAACTCGCTGATTGGAAAGCGGCAGACTTATGCGAAGACGGCAGACTTGATGTATTCGATCTTTGCCTGA
>JAMPAU010000092.1 GCA_023667045.1 Ruminococcus flavefaciens
CAAAAGATTGTTCGGTTGTTGTTGACAGAACGGTCAATATTACCGGACTTGGTGAATCCATGGTCGCCGGCTCGAAAGATGAAGATAATTTTGCAGTTGCTGTTGGTGCTCAAGGTGATGTTTGTGTCAGCGATAGCAACAACCCACTCGGTACTATCAAAATAACGCTTCAGCAGACTTCGCCGCAAATGAAAACGATGCTTGATTATGCAAACAGCAAAAAGGTTTTCAAAATCTGGATTACAAATAAAAAGCTTAAGGAACGTTTCGGTGGCTCACAGGCAATGATTAAAAAAGTCGCCGATGTTGAATGGGGTGCAGAAGCAAGCGAAAAAGAGTTTGAGATTTCTGTATTCGACTATGTAAACGAGCCTATCAATTAATTAACAGCAAAAAGGGCGGTTTATTCGCCCTTTATTTTATTAGAAATGAGGTTTATAAAATGGCTGAAATTAAATATTTTACTGTAAAAAAGACAATTAACGGTGTGGAATATACCGCACAGTTTAACGGTGTATCTGCTGCTTTGAGAGCTATTGATGATAACTATATTCCGGGCAGCAAGGTCACAAGTTCCGAAGGCCTTTCAAAATACGTTCTTGAAAATGTTATTGTTGAACCCAAAGGTCTTAAAATTGACGATTTTGAAACCGTTGAGGAACTCAATGATGTTGTTAACTGGGGCGTTGATGTTATGAACGGCAAGTTTCGTCCGAGAAAGGACATCGAGCCAGCTACGAGAGCAGATTCTGAATAATTGGTCACGTTGGCGACTGGTTATGTCGGAAAAATTTTCATATATGGAAGTGTTTCATAACATGCTGCCCGAAGAGATCCGTGCAGCTAATATAGCTTTGGATTTGCAATTGGAAGCAGATAGAAACGCTTTAGAATAATGTGAAAGGAGGGTGAAGTATGTCAGTTATACGCAGTGATATAGTTGAAATCGGGTTTAAAGTTAAAAATGACCCAACCGAAAAAATCAACAGCAATCTTGACGGAATGCAATCGAGAATTTCGACTGTTACAGATTCATTTGAGAACGGATTTGACGGTGTTAAAGATACTGTATCTAAGGCTGCTGACGGAGTTGAAGAACTGAAAACGCAGGCAGATAAATTGAGCCAAACAGGTGCAGACGGTTTGTCAAGCGATTTACAAGATACTGTTGAAAATGCACATAAAAGTGCCGACAGTATTCAACGACTCTCTGATAATCTAACGCATACCGGTTCAACGGCTTCAAAAGTCACAGAAGAAATAAATTCTTCTGCGACGGCTGCACAGACTTTCGCCGCAAAACTCAGAGATGCTACGGCGGTCCGATTAACAGGTATAAATAATGACATAGCTTCTTTTGATTCACGCACCAGCCGAACAAAGGAACACGTCAAGCAATTCTTTTCGGCCATAAAGCCATCAGCATTAAGGCAATTTGGCAGTGAAAAACTTGAAGGTTTGACCAACGGTATTAAACAGATAAAAACAAGCTTTTCACAAGTTAATGACAGACTAAAAGAAGGCAAAAAAGGCATAAAAGGTTTTATAACTGCTTCGAAAAATATCGGAAAAATAGGTGTTGAAAAACTTGTTAGTCGTTTCGATAAATTGAAAGACAAATTTACTGGTGGTGAAAAAGGTGCTAAGGGTTTACTGAAAGCGGTGAAAAAAATCGGTAAAGAGCCAATGCAAAAGGCTATTTCCGGTATGTCGAAGTTTGGCAAAACAGCAGGGTCAGCAGCCAAGCAGGTTGGACTCATTGCCGCTAAGATTGGTAAAATCGGTGTTAAGGGGCTGATGAAAGGACTTGCAGGTGTAGGTGCAGCTGCTGCGGCAGTTGGTGCGATAGTTGCAAAGTCTGTTACTGCATATTCAGATTATGAACAGCTTATAGGTGGTGTTGAAACCCTTTTCAAGGGCAGTGCAAGTGTTGTTGAAAAAAACGCAAATGACGCATATAAAACCGCTGGTTTATCAGCAAACGAATACATGGAAACTGTTACAAGCTTCTCTGCAAGTTTGTTGCAAAGTTTGAAAGGTGACACCCAAAAGTCAGCAAGTGTTGCTGATAGGGCGATTACAGACATGGCCGACAATGCAAATAAGATGGGTTCCTCGATGGAAAGCATCCAAAATGCATATCAAGGTTTTGCAAAGCAGAATTACACTATGCTTGACAACCTTAAGCTCGGCTATGGCGGTACGAAAAGCGAAATGGAGCGTTTGCTCAAAGATGCCGGAAAACTTGAAGGTAAAAAATTTAATTTATCTTCATATGCTGACATAATCGAGGCTATCCATGCAATTCAGAAAAACATGGATATAACCGGTACAACAGCAAAGGAAGCCGAACACACGATACAAGGTTCATTGGCATCAATGAAATCGTCATGGAACAACCTGCTTACAAGTATGGCTGTCGGTGGTGATAGCTTAGACCAATGCATAGATAATCTTGTTTCTTCGGTTAAAACATTCGGTAAGAATGTAATCCCTGTAGCTAAAAAGGCTTTGGGCGGTGTTGGTACGTTGATTAACGAGTTAGCACCTGAGATTGCAAAAGAAATTCCGTCGCTTGTTGAATCACTTCTCCCACCATTGCTGAAATCGGCTACATCTATTATCAACGGTCTTGTCAGTGCCTTGCCAAATCTTTTAAACAGCATTATAAAAGTATTTCCTGATGTATTAGACGGCTTGCTCGGTGGCTTAGTTTCGCTTGTTGATGGTCTGCTAAAAGTTTTAGGTGAATCAGGACCAGAGATTATTTTGACCTTAGTAAATGGTTTAAGTAATGCTTTAACGAGTCTTATTGAAATATATCCGAGTTTTGTAACTGTAGGACTACAATTAATATCGGCATTAATTCAGGGCGTTGCACAGGCATTACCGACCTTAATTCCGACAATAGTTAATTCAATAGCAGAGAATTTTAATAACTTTTTCAAATTGATTCCTCAGCTGATACAAGTCGGTTTACAGCTTGTTATGGGCTTAGTGCAGGGAATTTTCAATGCTTTACCTGTTTTAGCACAACAAGCACCTGTACTTATTCAAAATCTCGTAACTGCTATAGAACAGTCTTTGCCGATTATCATTGAGTCGGGAATACAGCTTATTGACCAGTTAATCAACGGTATAATCAGCAATCTCCCCGCGATTATAGATGCTGCATTACTTATGGTTAATGCGTTGCTTGACGGAATAATGAACAATTTGCCGACAATTATCAATGGAGCTTTTCAGTTGGTAAACGCTTTGGTTGTTGGTTTGATTCAATGTCTGCCAATGCTTCTCGAATCAACAGGAACTCTGCTTGACGGTCTTTGGAATGCTTTCACTTCTATTGACTGGATCGAACTCGGCAAGACGATAATCACCAGTATTTGGGAAGGCATAAAAGGCTTAGGCTCAAGCCTGTGGAGTGGAATAAAAGGAATATTCGGTGGAAAAGGCAATGATGCTGATATATCATCTAACGGTAAGGCAGCAGGCAATTCATTCGCAAGTGGAATTGAGTCGGGTATATCAAGTGCAGTAAATAAAGTTGATGAAAACAAATCGAAAATAACGAGTTCGTTTGATAACATTGACCTTTCGGTGCAGGGTGTTAATGCTATTCAGTCTTTTGAATCAGGCATAAATACGCAAGCGGCGTCACTAGCAACCGAGGGAATCGGCAATACGTTAACTTCATCGTTTAGTTCTATTAACCTCACAGATGCAGGTGCTGCTTCGATGAACTCATACAGTGCAGGGCTTAATTCGTCATCAGAGGGTGTCATTTCAACGGCTCAGACGGTTTCAGAATCCGTTAAAAGTGCTACTGATTTAGATTTGACACCACAAGGTGTTAAATCCGTTCAAACACTTTCGGACGGTATGAACTCTACTAAGCCACAGCTTGACTCTGTTAATAAG
>JAMPAU010000093.1 GCA_023667045.1 Ruminococcus flavefaciens
ACGAAATTAAAAATGAAATTTTCAGACTTGCGGAAATGAAATATGAAAGATGTACATACAGCGATATTCCGCAAAAAACAGTGTTTTTAAAGTCTGTTTTCAAGAACCAGAAACAGTTGCAGACACTTGATACTGAATTTATGAAAATGTGTGTTTCAAAAATTTTTGCAAGCCATTACGGATTTATCGAAATTGAATTTAAAAACAGTATTACCGTCCGAAATACGATAGAAAGGAAAGGTTAAAATGTCAGCACCAAATGTGAGGATAATCCCCGCAAAATCGCCGAATAATGAGCCTCAAAATCAGTACCGACAACTAAGAGTTGCTGCATATTGCCGTGTATCAACGGAGCTTGAGGAACAGCAAAACAGCTATCAAGTGCAGATTGAATATTACATGAATTTAATTCACCAGAACAAAGAATGGTCGCTCGCCGGAATTTTTGCAGACGAGGGAATTTCCGGAACTCAGACGAAAAAAAGAACCGAATTCAACCGTATGATAAGGTTGTGCAAGCAGAAAAAAATTGACTTAATTTTGTGTAAGTCAATAAGCCGTTTTGCCCGAAATACCGTTGATTGTCTCGAGTACGTCCGACAGCTGAAAGACATTGGAATCGGCATAATATTCGAGAAAGAAAACATCAACACGCTGACCATGACAAGCGAGTTTATGATTGCGTTGTACGGAAGTTTTGCACAAGCGGAAAGTGAGTCAATTTCAAAAAATATTACGCTCGGAAATCAGATGGCGTTCCGAGAGGGAAAAGCCCGATATCAGTACAAATACTGGCTCGGTTATAAGAAAGGCAGTGACGGAAATCCCGAAATTGTTGACGACGAAGCCGAAACCGTAAGGCTGATTTACAGAATGTTTCTTAACGGCGATTCTATGCAGAAAATAGCCGAATTTTTGATTAAAAGCGAGCGAAAAACCGCACTCGGCAAACTTGACTGGAATCACATTACTGTGAAAAGAATTCTGACGAACGAAAAGTACACAGGCGATTGTATTCTGCAAAAAACTTACACTTTGGACTGCATAACACACAAACAAGTCCGAAATAACGGCGAACGTGCGATGTATCTGGTGAGCGACGCACACCCGGCGATTATCGACCGTGACACGTTCAATCTGGCACAGCAGGAAATCGCAAGGCGAACTTCAAAGCGGAAAGTCAGCAGTAAAACGACGACCGAACAAGGCAAATATTCGAGCAAATACGCCCTTACAGAACTGCTGATTTGCGGTGAATGCGGAACACCTTACCGTCGGTGTACGTGGAATGTTCACGGAAAAAAGCGGATTGTTTGGCGGTGTATCAGCCGTCTTGACCACGGAAATCGCTACTGCAAAAATTCCCCGACCATGCACGAAGAACCGCTCCACAAGGCGATTGTGAAGGCGATAAACGACTTCTACAACTGCAACGAAGATGTCGCCGAAATACTGAAATCCAACGCAGAATCGGTACTTTCGGGACTTGCGGACAACGAAATTCAGAGTATTGAAAATCAACTTAAAGAAATCGACGAGGCAAGAAATAATTTTATAAATCTGATTGCGACGGGAACTTACGGAGCGGATTCGTTTGACAGTGAATTTGCGGAATTATTTGCAGAAGAAGAAAAACTGAGTTCAAAATTAGCGACTTTAAAGTCACAGAATCAGCTTTCGGAAAGCGTTGAAAATTCAGTGAAAGAAATCGAAAATGCAGAGTTTCAGCTTGAAAAATTCAATGATGTAATTATAAGAAAATTGATTGAATGTATAAAAGTTCTGAGCAAAACTGAAATTCTGATTATTTTCAAAGGCGGTTACGAAGTGAGAATTTCAGTTGAAAAATAGCGAAAAGACGGCTTGTATAAAGCCGTTTTTTTCTTTGGCGGAGGTGGTGCGGTGGCAGGAAATTTTGACGGAATCAGACAGAGAAATTTCGGAATAGAAATCGAAATGACGGGACTTACACGTTGTCAGGCAGCGAAGAAAATCGGCGAACTTTTCGGCACTCAGCCGGAGCATATCGGCGGAAGTTACGACAAGTACACCATTCCCGACCGTGACGGAAAAGAGTGGTCAATAGTATACGACAGCAGTATTTGTACACGTGAAAGTAGTGGCGTTTCGGGGTCTTCGTTGTACAGCGTGGAGCTGAATTCACCTGTTCTGAATTACAGCGAAATTCCCAGATTACAGGAGGTTATACGTGTTCTGAAAAAGGCTGGCGGAATCTGCGGTGCGGAGTTTATGTGCGGAACTCATATTCATATTTCGGCGGACGACTACACGCCAAATCAGATTCGCAACCTTGTGAATATTTTTTCAAGCAAGGAAGATTTTCTGTGGGATATGCTTCAGGTTTCGTCCGAAAGGGAAAGTTACTGTCAGAAAATAGACAGGGATTTTGTGGAAAAACTGAATCGTAAAAAGCCGAAAAATATGGAAAAAATCAAGGAATTATGGTACAAAGGTGACACTGATGAACAGTATCATCATTATTCAGTTACACGCTACCACGCCTTGAATCTGCACAGTTTTTTTCAGCATGGTCACTACGAAATCCGCTGTTGTAACAGTTCTCTGCACGCCGGAGTCGTTCGGGCTCAGTTGTCGCTTGCACTTGCGATAAGCAACGCTGCGGTCACAAAAAAATACTGTTCTCCGGCTGTTTCACACAGTGACAATATGCGTTATTCTGCGAGGGTCTGGCTATTGAATCTTGGTCTGATTGGCGACGAGTTCAAGAATTGCAGAACGCATTTATTGAAGCATCTTCCGGGCAACATTGCGTGGCGACACCCCGAAGATGCATTGGCTCAGCGTGAACGTCTGAAACAGGAAAGAATCGCCGCACGTGAGCGAAATTCTGAGCCTGTGAGCGAAGTTCAGAACGAATCCGAAGAACAATCCACAGAAACGGAAAACGCCGTTGTGAGCGATTGTGGCGAGGATTCTGAAGAAGAAAATGACATTACAATTTCAATGTGAGGAGCGTGATAAAATGGAGTACAAAAGGCTGTATATCGCCTACGGAAGCAATATCAACCTTGAACAGATGGCGTACCGCTGTCCGAATTCAAAAGTGATAAAAACCGATATGCTGAAAGATTACGAACTTGAATTTCGTGGAGTTGCGACGATAGTTCCGAAAAAGGGTTCGCAAGTACCTGTTTTGCTTTGGGAAATCGACCAGAAAGATGAGCTGAATCTTGACAGATATGAGGGTTTTCCGAACTCGTACCGCAAGGAACTTTTTGAAATTGAAGTCGACGGAAAAACGGTTGAGGGTATGGCTTATCTGATGAATTACGGTTCGATTTCACCGCCGAGTATGGCTTATTATAGCGGAATTATGAAAGGTTACAGACAAAACGGCATGGACGTGAGTTATCTTGAAACGGCTCTGAAAAATTCATACAGTCACTTTTTGGCGGACGAATATGAAACTCTGGACGTACATGAAAATACAGAAGAAGATGAGGATTTTGACGAGGCTTTCTATGCGGAAGATAACCCGTTTCAGCTGAAATTTTAGGAGGAATGCGAGTGACAAATTTGTTTATCGGACTGTTTGTAGGATTGCTTTTCGGCGGTTTAATCGGCTGTTTCGGAACGGCGGTTATAGCCTTAAAATACGAGGTTCACAGGCTGAACAAAGAGAAAAGTGAGTTGATAAAAAATGTCAGACAAGGAAATTTTTGATATTCTGGACAGTATGTCCAATGACAAACTTGACAACGCAGAAGTGCAAAAATTCGGCAATATCAATGAATTATTTGACTATCTGTATGATGAATATACGACAAAGGAAGATTTGATAGCAGACATGACCGAAGATATGAAATGTCAGATTGTTCGCAATCATTATGCTGAAAGAATAGTCGAAAACAACGGTGAATATTTTTACAGCACGGAATT
>JAMPAU010000094.1 GCA_023667045.1 Ruminococcus flavefaciens
ATTGAGCCAGTTAGGAAAGTATTGTTGGCAAAAAGTTTCATATACATTAATACCATTATCAGGTGTAAAAAATGCCAAGATCGCGTTATCTGATGAAATATTAAACCTCATTTTTTCGTTGAAACAATTCATAGCATCGTATACTATTTGAGTTAAATCTTCTTTAGCATATTTGCTCATTGTATATTCTCCTGACTTTGATTTTCACTTTCTCTAAGCTTGGCTTTTTCATATCGTTTTCTGAATTTATTTTTATGAGAACGATAGTATATGACTATTTCACCATACGGTATCCAAATAGTGGCTTCTTCAATCTTTTTGTACGCAGCATCAACAATCTCAGATTCCTTAATTTGCCCGGAAGCATACTCAGCATAGGATTCGTATAGCCATTCATGTATTTTTAGCTTTTTCGACTGTTTTAAATGTGAAAACTTTTTGTTGGTTTGGAGAAGTTTTCTTCCAATTAGTTCGTGATTTTTCAAAATATTTACCTCATATATTTTTCTAAATTGTACCACATTAGTAAATCAACATCAACATAAGTTTTTACATTACCCATAAAATGCCAAAGCATCAACCCTGACCCCATTCTGTATAACCTCAAAATGACAATGCGGACCTGTTGAATAGCCTGTCGATCCGACTTTTGCAATTACCTGTCCCTGTTTAACCGTCTGTCCTGCCGAAACAAGAAGTGCCGAGCAGTGTCCGTAAAGCGTTTGATAAGTGTCGTTGTGTTTGATTTTGACATAATAACCATATCCGCCTGCGTTGTAAGTTGCAGCAATTACTGTCCCGTCAGCCGCTGCGACAATCGGTGTTCCCATAACTGCTGCAATATCAGTACCACCATGAGTTTTAACTGCACCTGAAATCGGATCAACTCTTGTTCCGAACCGTGAAGTTATGGTGTAATCACCCGCTACAGGCCAAACGAATTCACCTGATCCGACTTGTGTTCCACCCGGCAATATGACAGAACCCGATGCGTTAATAAGTTCATTCCATAACTCGTCATAGCCACTGCTTAACAATTCGTTGAGCAGTGCTTTCTGCTCAACGTTAAAGCTATATAAATCGCATATCTCATTTGCTGACAAATGCCCTATGGTAATTGTCAGCACTTTTTTTGCTTCATAGGTTGTCTTTTTAACGGACACACCGTTTTCATCTGTGGTAACAGTTACAATAGGAATTGATTTTTGTGTAACTTTTCCCGACTTTGGGTTCATATCGTAAAGTACAGTTTTAAGAAGCTCATATTTCATATCGTCCATAGTAGCAACTTCATAGGCTTCATCAACAGAAGTGGTTGTTTTGACCGCATACACAGCAAGAACTGTTTTCCAGCCAATGGTAATGTTCCCTGATTCACTTTCAACCTCATAACTGTCATACTGATAGTTATTCTTGAAAGATTCTAAGTCAGTATAATAGTCAGTAGTAAGCTGCGAGATTGCCTGTGTCATACTCATCTTACTGCCTGTTGTATCATCATTTGAAAGAAAGATACCAAAACAAGTACCGCCTATGGCTGCGAGCAAACATATAACTATGATTACAACTACGGCAGGAACGCCGCCTGCGGCTATGACTGCGCCTAAATCTTTGGCAGCGGTTGCCGTTGCTTTAGCCGCTTCTACTATAGCTTTGCCTATTGCTTTTGTCGTTTTAGCTGTTGTCTGTGCTGCTTTTCTTGATGCTTCCTCAGCTTTTTTAGCTTTCTTTGCTGTTTCAACAGACTTGTGTACGGTTTTAGCTGTGCTGTCAATAGTTTTAATCGTGTTCTTTGTACTTGCTGAACTTCGAGCAGTCTGCTTGATTTTGTTTTCAGAAGTGTGCGCATACTTAACAGGCTGCTGATCTGCTTTTGGCTTTTTAACAGAAAGTTCACCCCTTGTTTTTGGCGGTGTTTGTTTCCGCTGTTTAGGCTTTTTCTTTTCGTCTATAGGTTTCTTTTTCTTCTGAATAGGCTCCTGAGCCTTGTCTTTTTCTGTATGAAGTTTTGTTTTTTCATCATTAGCCTGTTTTTTATCAGTAGGATTTGTCTTATCAGATTTACCTTCTGCGGCTTTATCGGTTTTCTTCTGTTCAACCTTGTTCTTGATTTTCTTTGCACCTGTCCTGACAACTTTATCAGCAACAACACTTGCATCTTCCGCCGCAGTATGCATACCCTCAGTAACTTCCTCAGTAGCATACTGCTCCGGTGAACGGTCATCTGTAGATGATGTATTTTTCTGAATTTTGTCTTTAGCTTCGATTATACCGTCTTTTGCTTTAACTGAAATAATTTTGGCTCTGTCAGTGGCTTTACCGACAGAGCCTTTTGTTTTCTTTTCAATTACTTTTTCTTTGGTTTTAATATCTTTCGCCATAAGCACCCTCCGTAAATCATAAAAGTGCAAGGCTTCATTCAGCGCAGTATCATAGGCGGTGTTTTGTCAACAGGTGCAAGAAGCACCTTACCTGTGCCACGATATACATTAACAAGTCCTTCACCCGAAGCTGCCGAGCCAATAAGTGTCTTACCGGATCTCTCGACCGTAAATTCAAGACTGTTGCTCCATGCTATTGCAAGGTTACCGTCAACTTTGAGAACATCATTATCGAGCGTGATTTCAATAAGTTCTTCTTTAGGGCAGGCTGATTCTATTGCAAATACTCCGTGGCCGTTAAGGCTGAGATTAAAAAGACCTTCACCGCCTGCAACTGCCGATGATAAATTGGAACGCATAACAACTTTGTGTTCAAGGTTTGAATCACAAGCAAGAAACAGTCCGTCATCAAGAACAACAGAACAGTTCCAATCATCCGTATTCATCAAAATTATGTGCTTGTAGGTCGGTTCAAGAACGAGAGTGCCGTTACCTGTGTATTCAGGTTTTATAGCACTTTCGCCCGTAACCTTTCCTCTTAAAGCCTTGCCGAAGAAATCCCCGACGCCCTTAATACCTGTTGTAGCGTTTACATTTCCGACAGTCCATTGCATCGCACCTACCTGAACAGTTATATCAGCCTTTTTCAAGTCGCACATAAGCTGTCTTTTACGAACATTCATTTCATTACAAAAGAACGCAAGCATTGCCGTTGACGGTGTTACACTCAAATCTCTTTTGTATTCGATGATTGAGAACGGTCCCTGCTTATCGAGGATTCTCACATCATCGTTATTTTCAAAATTATTAATCTGATACATAATATTTTCCTCCATTTATTCTTTAATTTTAGTTGACATCAATCCATACAACTCCGTTTCCTTCGGGAACTTCCTCTCAAACGGAACAAGAGCCGAGCCGACTTTAACAAGTCCGTGACCGACTTCAACATTAGTAATGTGCGTCATTTGTGTTTCACTGATCTGCAAAAGATTGGCAAGATCTTCACGGTCCGTACCGCCCTGATTGAGCATAATGATAAACTCAGAGTTTGCAAGCATTGTTCTTGCAGTATGGCTTTGAAGCAAGTCATCTACATTTTGCGTAATACCCGTACAATATGCACCGTATTTACGAACTCGCTTCCAAAGAGTAAAAAGGAAGTTTGCACTGTATTCGTGTTGAAACAGCAAGTATATTTCATCTATAAAAATGTAGGTTTCCTTACCCTCTGCTCTGTTTTGGGTTATACGGTTAAGTATGCTATCAAGAACAACAAGCATACCGATAGGCATAAGCTGACTTCCGAGATCGAGAATGTCATAACAAATGAGCCTGTTTTTGATATTGACATTCGTTTGCTGTGCAAATGTATTCTGTGAACCACTTGCGAAAAGTTCCATTGCAACAGCGATT
>JAMPAU010000095.1 GCA_023667045.1 Ruminococcus flavefaciens
AGAAATCTTTCATTCAGAATTCTTAGAGCAGTTAAAAACAGATATGGTTCTACCAATGAAATCGGGGTTTTTGAAATGACAGATAGAGGGCTTTCTGAGGTTGAAAATCCATCGCAGATGCTTATTTCCGGACGCCCGAAAAACACACCGGGAACGTGTGTTGCCTGCGTTATGGAAGGTACCAGACCACTTCTTGCAGAAATTCAAGGTCTTGTTACACCAACAGGGTTTGGCAATCCACGAAGGATGACAAACGGATTTGATTATAATCGAATGGCAATGCTGATTGCCGTACTCGAAAAAAGAGGCGGATATTTCTTTAACAATATGGACACTTATATCAACGTAGTTGGCGGCATGAAGCTTGATGAGCCTGCTTTGGATTTGACCATCGCAATGGCTCTTGTATCAAGTCTCAAAGATTATGCGCTGCGTGATGATGTGCTGGCATTTGGAGAAATTGGCTTAGCAGGTGAAATAAGAGCTATTTCACACTGCGAGCAAAGAGTTAAAGAAGCATCACGGCTTGGATTTAAGCGATGCATTGTTCCAAAACATAACCTTCGTTCAATTTCAGCAAACCTGCAAGGTGAAATTGAAATTATCGGTGTGAGAACAATAAGACAAGCATTCGAGGCGCTTATATTATGACACAATTCATTAAAAATCCCAATTTACCGCAAAGCAGAGTAAAAAAGCTGCTTTGCGGTAAATTGGATAATAGATTAAAAATGTTCATCAATTCATTTGGAATAGATATAATTGAAATCATACCAAATAAAAAAGTCGATTCAAGAATTGCAAATCACGCCGATATAAGCATACATCATATCGGCGGTAATGAAATACTTATTGATGAAAGTCAGCAAAATTTATCTGAACAGTTAAAATCTCTTGGTATGTATGTTTATTTGACTGATTCTGTACATTCAGATTACCCGAACGATTGTTCGTTGAATTTTGCAAGAATAAATGAACGTGCAATTGGAAAAATTGATATAATTGATCATTCGCTGTTAAAACTACTTGAAAATTATAAGGTAAAGCTTATAAACGCTAAACAAGGATACAGCAAATGTTCAGTTTGCATCATAAATCAAAATGCACTTATAACTGATGATAAAAGTATCTATAGAACCGCTTGCAGATTTGATATAGATTGTTTGCTTATAAATAAAGGTGATGTCAGATTGGATGGATTCGATTACGGATTTATCGGCGGTGCATCAGGTCTAATTGACAAAAATCACTTAATATTTTTTGGCGACATAACCAAACATACGGATTATGACAAAATCAAAGCATTTCTTGATAAACATTCATGCAAAGCATCATATCTGAAGAACTATCCACTGACAGATGTTGGCGGTATTGTGCCGATTATTGAAGAAATGTTATCAAGGAATATTTAAAATCAAAGCGTTGGACAAACAGCATATGAATGACCTTGAGCGCTTAAAGGTATTACTGTATGAATTATGAATTCTGTTGGTTTGAGGAAAGCAGACATGAAGACGCATTAGAGATTGCATACAGACTAATGCTGCATTACAGAAACGATTCGTACTACATACTGAAATATTATGAAGCTGTACGCAGGTATGAGGATTTCAGAATCATACAAGAAAAACTGCTTGATTTGCTTGGCTGTTTCTGAATTTGTGCAAAGTGTTGTTTTTGCTCCCCTTAACTATACAAAAGAACAATTTTGTATAGTTGATGAGGAGTATTTTTTTATGCCTGTTTTCCGCCTATTATGGCATGAACTATATAATTTTTACATTTTTTGTATAGATAATATTTTGAGGTGATTTTTTATGAAATTTGTTACACGTATTAACACTATTAAAAAATTGGATAAGAATCGTTTGTTCTAAAATTAGCAGTGTCCCACGGGCTTGTTTAAAATAAAAAATAACATCCATCGTTAAAACACTTAGATTGTTTTACGATGGATGTTTCTATTGCATTTAAAACTTGCACACATCAACCCATTCGATGTAATTGGAATACTTTTCAAGCTCTACCAAAGTCAGTTCAATTGCACTGTTTGAACTTCCGCACGCCGGAAATACTGTGTCGAATCTTTTCAATGATTCATCTAAATAAACTTCAATACCGTCATTCACTGCAAACGGACATACACCTCCGACCGCATGACCAACAAGATCTTCAACTTCATTAAAAGAAAGCATTTTAGCTTTTGTTGAAAATTTCGCTTTGTATTTTTGATTATCAATTTTAGTATCACCTGCCGCCACAATGAGAACGATACGATTGCCAACGTGAAACGACAATGTTTTTGCAATACGCTTTTCTTCACAATTCAAAGCTTTTGCAGCCAATTCAACCGTTGCACTTGACAGTTCCATTTCACGAATCCTGTTATCTATACCGTACTTTTTGAAAAAATCCTTAACCTTTTCAACAGACATTAATTCGTCCTCCAGAATCTTAATTTCAAAATTATAAGCCGCAGCTTTTGCTATACGACTTATAATCATGTGTTATTTATATTCCAAATGCGCCTAATAATCCATAAGATAAAATTGATGTGATAATCCCGGCAACAAATACTCCTATTGCTATTATCGGCAAAGAATGTTTGATTCTGATGTCAAATAAATCTGCAATTAAAGCACCTGTCCATGCACCGGTTCCCGGAAGCGGTATTGCAACAAACAGAAATAATCCCCATAGCCTGTATTTTTTCACCTTATCGGCTTTACGTATCGACCTTGCTTCCAACTTACTGATCAAAACCTCAGTTTTTTGAAATTTTTTCAGCCAAGTAAAAATTTTTCTTATAAAAAGTAAAATAAAAGGTATTGGAAGCATATTGCCAACATAACATATTGCAAATGCCTTTGCAAAGCTTATCCCCATCAATTTGGCGGCGATCAATCCGCCTCTCAGTTCAAGAACAGGCAACAGTGAAATAATAAATGTGATTACTTCCGGTGCTGCTTTATCTCCAAATTGGCTGATAAAAAACTGGACAATACTTTCAGACATATGAATCACCTCATATCCCTTTTGAATTTAAATACTGACCTGCTTTTTCAAGAATCCTTTTATCATTTTCATAGTTGAGGGTGCACATAGCATTTTTATAGTCAAACCACCCGCATTCTTCAATCTCTTCAACCTGAAGCCGATATTTTGTTTCGCTTGTTTCTCCGAGAAAAATGACAACATTTTTTTCAATTTTTCCTTGAATTGTATATTCAGAGCTTTGACTGAAATCCGGCAGTATTTTAATATTTAATCCTGTTTCTTCAAAAACCTCTCTGATTGCTGTTTCTTCCTTTGTTTCGCCAAGTTCAACATGACCTTTCGGGAAGCCCCAGTGGGCACTGCGTTTGTTTCGAATCAGTAAAAACTTATTAGTGTTGTTTTCTTTTCTGAACACAACAGCACCACATGAACTTTCATATAAGCACTCAAGACTATATCCGTTACGACCTTCGGCAAAGTCAATTGCCCGTTTAATGTCATGAATAATATAGCGAGTACTTTTGGGTGCAACAACCCAAACCAATCCCTTACCACCATAGCGTCTGATGGATGCAATCACTCTGCCGTCAAAATTCCTGACAGGATGATTAATACCCATAATATACGCACCCTGAATAGTATTCTTAGCAGTTTTTCCGCCTTCAATAATACCATAATTGAGCTTGTACTTATAGCCAAAACGCTTGTTATAGGAATTCAT
>JAMPAU010000096.1 GCA_023667045.1 Ruminococcus flavefaciens
CGCGATTGTCGTCCGACCCTTGTTATAATAAAAAGCTTCTCGTTTAGGTAGGAGAAGCGTGGGGAAATAAAAATTGTTTTTAGGGAATTAGTTAGGGAAAGGATTTTTAATCTTTCTGTTACATCTTACTTACATATATATAAAGTATATATAAATCCCCTAATTTCACGTTGTGTTTCTTTTGTTACAAAACTTAACGATTTATTCCGTATAGTAATCCCAATACGTTTTGGGTTCTTAAATCTCTAGAGGTACTCATTAGAGATGCGCTTGCTTGCTGTAGAATCTGATAACGGATAAATGCTGAGGATTCTTTGGCTATATCTGCATCTTGAAGTGTTGAACGGGTTGATATCATATTTTCAAGTTTTATTGATTGGGCTTCCAACACTGATTCAAGACGATTGATTACGGAACCGATATTTGTGAGTTGTGCATCGAGGTTGGAGATTAGCTCATCAATTTGCTCAAGTCCTTCCGCGGCGGATTCGTTTGTAGAGAAATCGACTGAGAAATCAAAGAGATTGAATGAAATTTTTGTTGTAATAAATTTATCGTCTGTAGTGCAGATATCGACATTTAACTTAAGTTCAAACGGACGTGGTGTTATGTCTACTACATTTGAGTAGATTGTATTTGTACCGTTGTTTATCATTGTGTTTCTGCCGTTTTCTCCGTCAATGGTATTATTGTTCCCTGCGGAAATCATATATTTATCATTTTCATCTCCGCCGTTTGCGAAGTTGTTATTTCCGTTTATTTTAATGTCGTCAATGCCTGTTCCGCCTTGGTATGAGTTTTCGTTGCCTTTGATTGATATTTCGTTATTTCCGCCTGTTGATTCAAGAATGTTGTTATTACCTTTAATTGTGAAATTATCATTACCGTTACCGGTCATTACGGAATTGGTGTTACCTGTGATGTTGATTACATTATCACCTTTATTAATTGTTATGTTGTTGCTATCGCCGTTAATATTTACATCGCCTTTAACATTTTGGATGTTCATATTATTGTTGTTGCCTTGAACACCAATTGTATTTTCACCGTTTCCGGCGATTATAATATTATCGCTGCTTACGGTTGTAATTTTATTATCGCCGTTTCCTGCTTTTATAGTGTTTGAATCTTGATTTATTGTTATATTATTGTTGCCTTCGTTTGCATTAACGGTATTATGTTCTCCGTTAACAATAATTCTGTCATCACCGTTTCCGCCATTGATATTTGTATTGTTGCTGCTGTTAATATTGATAGTATCATTACCTTCACCGCCATTGATTTCCATATTTGAAGAAGCGTTGAGAGTTATTGTATCGTTTCCGTTCCCGCCGAGCAGGCTGTTGTTTTCGGAGTTTGAAATCAGTGTGTCGTTGCCGTCTTTCCCGTCAACTGAATTATTTGAACCTTGCTCAATAGTGATTTTGTCGGCAAGATTTGAACCGTTAATTGTGTTGTTGTTTCCGCGGATATTTAATATTGCAGATTCGTTTGAGGCAGAATCTACTGTGAAGTTGTCGCCTTCAAGTGTGATTGTTCCGGTATTAGGGTTCAAGGAATATCGTAATTGATTATTACCATTAAAATCATTTGTTACAGTGTAGGTTTTGTTGTTGAGTGTAAATGTTTTTACTTCGCCAAGGTATGTAAAACTGAGCCCTCCGCTGTTTGGGTCTCTGTTTACGTTTGACATTATTGTTCCGCTTCCGTTTTCTATATAAAAATTTTCACCGGTTCCGCCGTCAATGGTATTATTGTTTCCGTCGATTACAAAATAATCGTCTCCACCTCCGCCGAGGACAGTATTATTGTCACCTGTAATATAGAATGTGTCGTTATCAATTCCACCTGAGATAGCTGCATTATCAACATTAATATAATAGATATTATTTCCATCAGTATCTATAATGGTGTTTTTGTTGTTTACATAGTATGTATCATCTCCGCTGTTGCCTTCTGTGTTATAGCCCCCATATACATAAATAATGTCATTGCCGTTTCCTGCATAGACTGCATTATCATACTGGTAAATTATATCATTGCCATCTTCTCCATACACACTTGATTGAGTTCCTCTTGAGGTGATGGTATCGTTACCTGCTCCAGCGTGAACGCCTCCGTTTTGAATATAGGTAGTAATAGTATCGTCTAAATCTCCAGATGTGAAATATGTAGATGCACCATAGATAATTACATTGTGCTGCACATCTTTTTGTCCTGTTATACTCATGCAAGTAGCATTAAAACTTATTTCGTCTGTTACATTGTTATAGGAATATAAAAGTGCATTAGCTTTGTTAGTGTTATTTGTTAAGGTATATGAGATTCCGTTTATTTTTATTACTTTGGTTTCTTTAGCACCAAGAGTTATACTGGTTGCGTTATCCAAATCCCCAAAACCGTTTAAAAGCAGATTGTTATTGTTTGGATTTGAGATGGTGTTAGTACCTTCTCCTCCATCAATAGCAATTTGGTTTGTAAAAGTACCACTAACCGTAAAATTGTCGTTTCCTGCACCGCCTAATGCCGTTCCTACGGTGTTAGATTGTAATGTGATATTATCGTTTCCGTTTCCACCGTCAACCAGAAAACGAGAAGCTTTGACTATAATAGTGTCATCACCGTCTTCTCCATATATTTTTTGTAAGTGACCTGTCAGTGTAATGGTGTCATTACCTTTCCCGCCATAAACATTTGTTGTGATTCCGCTATCTTGAATAATATCATTAAGGTCTCCTCCATAGAAGGAACTTCCGTTCGCGAGATTAAGCTTAACCTTGTGGACTTTGTCTTTTGCGCCTTCTATTGTTAGAACACCTGTACTTTTGAAAAAGTTGATTGTACCATCTGCTTCTATGCTATACATCAATGAAACTTGTGATGTTGTATTATTTGTAATTGTATAATTAATTCCATTGATGCTTTGTGTAGTTGCAGTTTTTGCATCAATAAGAATTTCATAGGATGTTGCATTTGGAACATTGATTAAAGTGTTATTAGCAGTCTTGCCTGTAATTGAGTTTGTACCTTCTCCGCCATTTATAATATTACCTGTCCCTGAAATAATATTAAAATGATCTTCTCCGCCTTGACCGTACATAGTATTGCCGCTGCTTTTTATATTGAATGTGTCATCCCCGTTTCCTCCATAATTGCTAGAGGATGCATTTATATAGAATACATCATCACCCTCATCTCCATAGGCGCTGCTTGCGCCATAATTGACGATTAATGTATCATTGCCATTCCCGCCATGTATCCGGCAAGAACTTCCAGCAGTTGATTCAATTGTTAACGTATCATCACCATCTTGACCGTAAACATAATTTGTACCGCTGGCAATTTTAATTGTGTCGTTGAGATTCCCTCCGTAGACATAGTTGGCTGTGCCAGAAATTTTGATATTGTGGGATACATTATCCTGTCCTCTGATTTCAAAACTATTTCCGAAAAATGTTATCTCACCTGTTGTTTTGTCTTTAATATAAGAAATTGTAGCTGCATTTGAACTGTCTCTATTTCTGATTGTGTAGTTTACATTATCGATTGTAACTACTTTTGTTTCAGATTTTTTAAAATCAATCGCGTCCTCTATCGTATTATTTTCTGCTGCAAGTGCTATTGGAGCAGATGCTTTTCTTGTTTATTCAGCTTCTTCATTCGGAGTTTCGTATAAAT
>JAMPAU010000097.1 GCA_023667045.1 Ruminococcus flavefaciens
TTGGTTTCTTGCTGATGGTTCAATGTATGTGTATTACACTCCAACCCACTGGATGACGCTGCCCGAACCGCCGAAAGGAGAATGAGAATGAAAAGCTGTGAAAACTGTTATCACTATGATGCATGTTGTGAATTTGTTGAAGTTGATAGCGAACTGCACCCTGATATAACAAATTGGGCTGAGGGCGGTTGCAAATGTTTCAAAGACAAGGCACAGATTATCGAACTGCCCTGCAAGGTGGGCGATACGGTGTATTATCTTGATACTGCTGCAAAAGAAGATAAATGCAGAAAATGCCAATTTTATTATAACGGCGAAGTAGGATGCGTTCCCACTTGTAACGCCGGCGGTATCGTGTCTTACGAGTGCGTAGATATCACCAGGTACAAAGTTACATTTCGTGATATTCGCAGATGGACGCTAACGAATTCATTTGGCAATTCAGTCTACATCACTCGTGAAGAAGCTGAGCAAGAGTTGAAAAAACTGAAGAATAGGAGTGAAAACAGCGATGCATGATATAACACCATATGAACATATAGCAATATGCACACAGCTTCAAAATGATATAGATGAATCATTGGGCATAGAAACTGAAGATAATGAATTTATGTTGGTACTTAGTCATGATGAAGCTGATGCCGTAAACATTGCTCTTATGCTGTACAAGGCTTTTCTTCTTGATAAACACAAAGACAGACTAAAGAAAGAAATTGATGAAAGGATTGATGGCAATGCCAACAAGTGAAAATATTCTTGATATCTCAGAATACAGCGAATTCATAACTCAGAAGTGCAAACATTCAATAAATGTCGATAGCATCCAAATTGATACAGACGATATTTGTCCAAAACTGTACGATTTTCAAAAGGATATTGTCAGATGGGCATTAGCCAAAGGCAGAGCAGCTATTTTTGCGGACTGCGGACTCGGCAAAACACCGATGCAGCTTGAATGGGCAAACCAAGTGTATAAGCATACAGGCGGTAATGTTCTGATTTCAGCGCCTTTAGCTGTTGCAGCTCAAACAGTTGCAGAAGGCTTGAAGTTTGGAATTACTGTTAACATCTGCGAAACCGCTGACGATATCAAATGCGGAATTAACATAACGAATTATGAAAAACTTGACAGGTTTATCGGCTGTACATTTTCGGGTGTTGTGCTCGACGAGTCAAGTATACTTAAATCATTTACAGGTAAGATAAGAAACCAGATTATAGACTCATTCAGCAGTACGCCGTATCGATTAGCTTGCACAGCTACACCTGCACCGAATGACTTTATGGAACTTGGAAACCATGCAGAGTTTTTAGGCGTTATGTCTTATTCTGAAATGCTCGCAATGTTCTTTGTGCATGATGGCGGACAAACTTCTAAATGGCGCTTGAAAGGACATGCTGAAGATGTGTTTTGGCAATGGTTAGGATCATGGGCAGTTGTCATGAATTCACCGTATGACTTAGGATATCAGATTGACGGTTATGATTTACCGGAGCTGCGTATTCACGAAATTATAGCTGACGGCGAAGAGCCCGTAAGTGAATCCATGTCGTTGACTCAACGCCGAAAAGCAAGAAAGGAAACGCTTCAACAGCGTTGTCAGGCAGCAGCCAATATAGTAAACAACTCTAACGACCAGTGGCTTGTGTGGTGCGATTTGAACGATGAGAGTGCATTACTCTCAAGTCTTATCGATGGTGCTGTTGAGGTAAAAGGAAGCGATAAACCAACAGACAAGGCAAATCGCATGATGATGTTCTCTATAGGTTGCGTAAAAAGTCTTGTTACTAAGCCGTCTATTGCGGGATTTGGCATGAACTGGCAGCAGTGCAATAAAATGGTTTTTGTAGGATTGTCTGACAGTTATGAACAATATTATCAGGCAGTACGTCGTTGTTGGCGATTCGGGCAAAAAAAACCTGTAGATGTTTACATAGTTATCAGCAGTCGTGAGGGCTGCGTTAAGGATAATATCGAACGCAAACAAGCAGATTGTGAACGAATGCGACAGGCAATGGTGGCACAATCAAAAGAAATAACTAAAAAGGAGTTGCAGAGCACATGTCGAATCACAACACCGTATGATCCGGAAATGACAATGCTCTATCCGCAATGGGAGGAATTTTTAAATGCAAGTGCTTAATCAATCTATAGGACAAAATTATGCAATGTATCAGGGTGATTCAGTTGAAGTGATTAAAGGAATTCCTGACAACAGCATTCACTACTCGATTTTCTCTCCGCCGTTTGCAAGTCTTTACACATATTCAAACAGCGACAGAGATATGGGAAACAGCAGAGATAACGATGAATTCTTTGAACACTTCAAATATCTGATTTCCGAGCTTCAGCGTGTTATAATGCCCGGTCGACTTGTTTCGGTGCATTGCATGAATTTACCCGCTATGAAGAGCAGGGATGGATTTATCGGCATCAAAGACTTCAGGGGCGATATTATTCGTGCTTTCACGAATGAAGGGTTTATCTTCCATTCAGAGGTAACAATATGGAAAAATCCGGTTACTGAAATGCAAAGAACAAAGGCGCTTGGTCTGCTACATAAGCAAATAAGAAAAGATAGTACCATGAGCCGACAAGGTATTCCTGATTATATCATCACCTTTCGCAACGTTGGAGAAAATCCTGAACCTATTGAACACACACATGAAACATTTCCCGTTGATGTGTGGCAGCGTTATGCATCGCCGGTGTGGATGGATATCAGACAATCTAACACTCTACAGCGTAAATCGGCGAGAGATGAAAAAGATGAGAAGCACATATGCCCACTCCAACTTGATGTTATAGAACGCTGCATTGATTTGTGGACTAATCCAAATGATATTGTTCTTGATCCGTTTGCAGGTATCGGTTCTGTTCCGTATCAAGCTGTAATAATGGGTAGGCGTGGATTAGGCATCGAGCTGAAAGATAGCTACTATAACCAGGCACTGAACAACTTACAAAATGCTGATGAAACTGTATCAAAAAACGGTGTTGATACTAATGTGCGTTTACGATGCGGTGTATGCGGCATCAAACTTGATAGTACAGTCTGTCCGATTTGCGGTACGGAGGTGTAAGAATTGGCTACACCATTAAGACGTGCAATAGCAGTTGACTTTGACGGCTGTATATGCACAAACGAATATCCTAAAATTGGAATACCGTATCAGAAAGTTATTGACGCTATAAAAGACGAGCAGGAAAGAGGCTCAGGTATCATTTTATGGACATGCCGAGAAGGCAGACTTCTGGAAGAAGCACTTAATGCTTGTAAAGAATGGGGCTTGAAATTTGATGCGGTCAATGACAGTCTATCCGACTGGAAAAAGGCATTCGGAACTGATCCTCGAAAAGTAGGTGCTTCAGAATACTGGGACGATAAAGCAAAATGTATACCGAAAGATGTGGACATTTTGGGATGTCCTGATCTTGTACCGTTACCGTACTCAGGATTAATGAGTACGCTCAACGAATTTCAGTGCGCAAAAGATAAATTTATATTTGATGCTTTTGCAAAGCACGGGTATTCAAAAGATCAGGTTTTAGAACTTTGTCATAGGGGACGAATAACATGCGATTCTATGCAACACGGCAATCTTGTAGTTTACTATGTCGACGGAGAGGAAAAATTCGGTATAGAAAGT
>JAMPAU010000098.1 GCA_023667045.1 Ruminococcus flavefaciens
TCGTCAACTCCAAAACAATTACACATATCAATCAGGAGTTCTTCCTCGTCGGTATATTCACAGTATTCGTCATCATCTTCCCAACCGTACCAGTCAAAGCTGTAGCGTGGTCTTTTCGCACCTGCACTGAAAAACGAGTAATCTTCGGGAGTAAAACGACTACTGTCTATTTCACCGTCTGAACTGATTGAAATGATGTCACCCTCGCAGGTCTGTATAACAGTACGATTTTCGCAATGCAATCCGACGGTTTTCAGTGCCTTGTCCATAATCGACTTTGTGGAAGCATAGATGTACAGTCCAAGACGTTCAAGGTAAATCAGGTAAAGCGGATTGTTGCCCTTGACGAAATAGAGTGTATTATTTTCATCAAGTATTGTAAACACGAAATTGCCCATAACGTCCTCCGCCATATTTCTGAGACTGTTAAAGTCCAGTTTTTTCTGTTTTTCAATGAGCTGTACTGCAACATATGAATCCGTTTCGATGTTGGTTTTCGGCAGATTATGTGACTTTCGAAGTGCTGTATCATTGTACAGCACTCCGTTGTGGGCAAAGGCAAATGTTTTGTCAGCCTTGCCGAAAAATGGGTGGTTGTTGAAGTTGTTTTCCTTGTCGCCCTGTGTAGCAAGTCGGGTGTGTCCCATTACCGCCACCGTGTTTTCAGGGATATTGAACTTGATTTTGTGGGCAGGTTTCGGACGTTTGTAGATTGTGATGTGACCGTTCTTCACGTATGAAATTCCAGCAGCGTCCGTACCACGCTCCTCGGCTGCATTTGCGAGTGCTTGAGTGAGTTTCTTTAAAAGTTTGTGTGGTAATTTTTTCCCACAGTCAAGCCAGCCAAATAATGCACACATAATTAAAATTCCTCCGTTTCTTCGACTTTTTCGTTGATGTAGAGATTGCGTTCTTTGAGGTACTGAATGAGTTCGGGTTCGGTGATTTCCGATACAAATTCCGACCACGAGAGTTTTGCGATTTCCTCATCTGTCATCGTACAGGCAGTATCACAGATTTTTGAAACGAGTTCGAGCGTAGCTATGAACGTGTTGTATTTGAGTGTACCTCTGAACAGACGAAATTCAATCGTATTGTAATTGCAGAGATTTACAGCAACATAGCGACCGTAGCTCTTTTTCGCTTTGTCCATAATTGCCTTGGGTGAATTTTCGTAGCCGTAGCGAGCTGCCCAGCGGTTCATCGTGTACTCGGAACGTCTTGAAAATTTCATCATTTCATTCCAGTGATGCTCGACAAAATACAGGATTCTTGAAATAATCTCGTCCTGCTCCTCACGGTCATAGCCGAAAGAATCACGGTTGACGTGAATGTGCAGACCACAGGTGCTTGTCTGGTGAGAACGGTAGCCGAGTCGGACAGCGTAGTTCATCACGCTTTCCCAGCGGAACTCTTTGTGATATTCAAGAGTCATCGGATGGCTTACAAGTTCCATACCGTCATCGAGTGAACCATCGGTTTTGATGTAGATGTGGTCGTCATCTTCATTTGCAATGTCGAGGATTTCATCGGCATAATCATCGTCCTTGCCAGCTCCGTCGATTTCAAGTTCCACACCGAAAAATCTTGTTTCATCGCCTTTTGTGTACTTACCTAAAAACTTAGGCTCGGGCTTATAGCTGTACTCGTGGATTGAAGCGTTTCTGCGAATATTTTCGTAGCACTCACGGCAGTAGTAACCGTCCTCGTATTCGTATGTATCGTCGTTGTGAATGATTGAATCACATTCTTCGCAGCGGTTGTAATAGTCCTCGTAGCAGTTAGGGCAGAGACAGATGTTTTCATCTCTGTACGAGTCGGAATCCCAGATAATCGCATCGCAGCGGTCGCAGGTCACGGTGCAGCGGTCAACGCAGTCATCGCAGATTGGGTCGCCATAGATTGTGTCGTAGTCGTCCTCAATGATTTCGCCACAGTGAGAACAGTAGATTTTTTCTTCCATTTTGATTTCCTCCATAAATAAAAATTGCCCTCCCGAAACTAATCGGGAGGGCTTTGTCGCATAATTAATATTCGCTTGCAAGAAGCATGGTTGAATGTTCGCCGTCATCAATGACATAGACTTTGGCGGTTATGGGATTGTTTGTCGGAATCATATATTCCCTGTGGTATTTAGGCTGTTCGGAAAAGTGCGTGATTTTCTGTAATCCGCCTGAATCCTCAAGCCTGAACACCTGAAAGTAATCCTTCGGTTCGGGCATTCCGTCAACGCATTCCCACATAAACAACTGAAGTACAAACGGGATTTCCGCCTGTACTCCTCTTGTAAGGTAACGCTGGTTGTCAAACATTTTTTGTTCTCCTTTCGTTGGTTTGTTACGCTCCTATGTCCCTGCTGTAATCAACAGCAGAGCTTACTGTAGCGCCTCAATAATATATAACTAACGAAAAGAAGTATTACTTTTTTTAACAGAATACTAACATACAGATAAAAAGTATTACGATATAATGCTTTTGTATAACGAATATGTCTGTATATGTATGAATTCAGTGGCTGGGCATGAGGTATTACGGTTACCTCTGCCTGCAAAATATTATTAAAATAATTAATATTATAATATATAGTATAATAATAAATATAGCAGATATTATTATATACTATATATAAGTATAATAGTAATAGATATATGTAGTATAATTATAATAGTATATATAGTACTAATATACGTATAGTATATAATTATCATAATTACAGATATATAACTGAGGAGGATAATACAATGAGTAACGAAAAAGAAAAGAAATCCATAGTGAAATCCATTAAAATTTCACCGTTGCAGGAACAGCAGATAATGGAGCAGGCGGAACAAAAGGGTATGAATTTCAGTGAGTATATGCTAGATTGTGCTTTACATAATAATCAAGGCATCACACCGCTAATGGCTGTCAAATTGCAGGAAATGGTGAATATTGTTAAGGATATTGCTGATAATCTTGACAGCAGTGAATATATTCGTAAGGAAGAATTAAGGCAGAAAGCGTGTGATTTTGAGGGATTATGCACACCGATTACGCCACAGGAGAAGTACAATAAACTTGAAAAAAGCATAGGACTTTTTGTTGAGGGAGGATATGAAGTATGGGAATCCTTAAAGTAATCAAGAATACAAATGACGGTCTGGCTTATATGCGTAATGCCCTGAATTACGTGGTTTATGGGCATACAGATTATGATAAAAGATACAGCATTAACACTGATATTAACAACGCTTATGAGCAGTTTTTAGCGATTAAGAGATACTTTTATAAGACCAGCGGAAATCCCATTTTTCATTTTATCATTACTTATAACGCAAGAACTACGTGGGGTGATGATATTGAAAGAGCAGAGTTTTTAAGTCGCAGTATTGTATCATATTTTTCAGACAGATTTCAGGTTGTGTGGTGTATTCATAAAGAGCTGCGTTCCAAGAAATATGGCGGTTGTTCTTCTGTTTACCACGCTCACTTTATTATGAACTCGGTGAGCTATTTTGACGGCAGAATGTTTTCTGGAAATCGTTCGGAAATATATGCGTTCCTGAATTACATAAAGAGAGTTACAGGCGATAATTCGTGGATTGTGAAGTATGGTTCG
>JAMPAU010000099.1 GCA_023667045.1 Ruminococcus flavefaciens
GTTGATTGAGTTTCATCTTCAATTGGAACAACTATAGTATTTTTATCTTTGATTATTTCCATACTATCTGTTAAACCACGCCGAGTAGGATTACTGATAACTTCCACTTCATTAAATGCCTGTTCTATTATTTTTAAATTATCTTCAACTAATACACCTTGTTCTATTAAGCTTCTTGCCGATTTTTCAACCGCATATCTGCAATCGGAAAAGTCCATAAATTCTGTTTTTTTAAGATACTCTAATGAACCATACCATAATTGTGCTAATTGGTTATAATCAAGTAAGTTTTTAGTTGAACCATAGCTAGAATGTTTTATGCTTTTATGGTCTTTACTCATTAAATAAGCAACATGGGAGATAATAGTTGAATTATAATGTGCACCGCCATCATCGTTTGAACCTATATAGCGTTCGCTATATTTATAACACTGTGGATTTTTAATATTTCTGTCATTATTTTTCCAATCATTACTTCCTGTATATTCTTGTTCCACTAATTCACCAAAAATATCTGAATAAGCTTCCATTAAAGCGTTCATTTCATAATACCGACTATCACTGCTATACCCATCCGAATCTGAACCAAATGCTTTAATATCTGTCACTGCATGGGTATATTCATGAGCAACAATATCTAAATATGCACTATACTGTGCTTTATTTTTGTCTGTTCTTTCACCAATACGTATAAGAGCATATGAACCATATTCGTCTTCTGCTCCTATTCCACTTGCATTATTTATCCATTTTTCATCTTCATTAATTATACACATAGTACTATCAAAACTTATACCAAATTTACTTTCAAAATATTCAACAGCTCTATACGTATTTGCCATAGCATCAACCGCACTTTTATTATTGCCGTATTGTATATCGCTTAATGTCATAAATCTTATTGGATAGTCACTAATAATTATATTCTTATCCTTATTCCAAAGCATATCTTTAATATCATAATCTTCATCTTTATAGTCATCGTAGAAAATCTGATGAATATCACCGTTCTGTCCCTCATATTCACTCGCATTTGCGACCATTGTACTATGTGAAGTTATAACCTCTCCATTTTTAGCATTAATTATACATATATAAAAATTTGATATGATTCTATAGGATAAAACGTATTCGCCTTGAGTTTCATATATAATAAGCTTCGGACAAATTTTTACTTGTTTAAGATTTGTAGAAACATTATACTCTGAGAAATTTTCTCCTAATGTTTCTTTTGCAATTTCAAGAGCTTCATCTTCTGTAATTTTAGAAGTGGTATTTACTTTGGTTATTTTTTGAGAATCTGATACACCTGTAATTAAAACATCTGGACTATTATCATGATATGTAATTACGCTTACTCCTCTGCGACTTCCTCCGCCATAGACAGGAATATCCTTATAATATAAATCAAAATGATATGCAGTTTTAGAACTGCTTGTTTTATCATATTTAAATGTAAAGTTTTTATCTGAATATCCTAATTTGTCTCTGTTTACCTCAATTGAATCCAAAGCTACATTTTCATCTGTAATTGGTTTATCATAAAAATTTTCAATGCTTATGCCACTTGGAGCAGATGAAAGCGATTGTGCAGTATTATTATTTGAATTATTCTTTTTATTCTCAGATGATAAGTTATTTCTATAGACAAGCAACGAACCTGCAAAGCCTAACAACACAACAATAACCACAATAAAAATCCCAACAGTTCTTTTTTTACTTCCCATAAAACCATCTCCAAACTTGCATAATCCCCACGAAACAGGTTATCCTAATAATGACCCAAATCGCGAAAGCAGTTCGCTTAGTTGGACACTTAGCGACTAACTATTTGAAAACAACGCAAAATAGGGAGAAATTCACATTGCCTGACCACAATTTTGACCCTTAATAGAAAACGGCGAGTTTTTCCAGATTCATTTTTTTATGTTCGTTAGACGGGTGTACATAGCGTTCCATTGTGAACTTTACACTTGAATGTCCTAACATTTCGCTAAGGCTTTTTATATCGCAACCTTGCTCTATTGACCTTGTTGCAAATGTATGTCTTAACGCATGAAAATTTGTGTCGGGTATTCCTGCATTTTCAAGATAGGTTTTAAATTTTTTCTGGTAAGAACGTGGCTCAATATAATTTGTTGCTCCGGTTAAAATATAGGATTTATCGCAGGATTTGTACTCTTTCAGTAATTCAAGCAGAAATGACGGTATCGGAATATCACGAATTGATTTTTGACTTTTCGGAGTATCAATAACAATTTTTGTTTTAGTTTTTGCGTTTTTATCTAAGTTTTTCAGCCTTTGCATTGTCTTACCTATATGAATTGTTTCGTCCGAAAAATTCACGTCCTCCCATTGCAGCGCACAAATTTCACCTAATCTGATACCCATAAATAACGACAGTAAAATTCCCGTTTTTTGTATTTCAAAATTTATCTGCACATAATCTACAAGCTTTATAAATTCGGAATTTTTCAGAACAGGCAATTCTTTATTCTGCGATTTTGGGTATATAATCGAATCAAAATCAAAGTGCCTTATATACTTCTTTGACTGTCCATACTTGATAATTTGAATTAAAAGTGAAATCATATCGCATACTGTTTTAGGCGATAAATTGTTGTTTTTTGATATGAAATCCTGTACAAGCTCGCTTGTCAGGTACATTGCTTTGACATTTTTAAAATGCGGAATAAAATGGTTGTCTATAATGTAACGATACGTTACTTCTGAGGACAGCTTAATAGAATTATCTTTAATATACAGCCATTCCATGAACAACTCTTCCATGCTGATTCTGTTGCCTGTATTCTGACTGCAAAGTTTCTTATTCAGTGATAATTTTTCTTTGGTTTCCGCATATGTTCTGCCGTAAACAGAACGATATATAGCTTTTCCGTTGCTTGAATATGCTTCAATATATCGTCCTTCCCATCTTCCGTCTGCTCGTTTTCTGATGTTTTCTCCACGCTTTGCCATGTTTAATAACCTCCTGTACGCTGACCCATATTCTGACCCCTAATAGAACTAAATCCAATATTTAATTGTCTATTATATCCGAAAGTAAATGTTTATAATTGTAAAAAATATAGAAATTTAAGACTTGACTTTTGTTTTTTCTTGACTTTTTGACTAATTCTATGTAAAATAAGAGTAGAAATTAGTAAAAAGCAGTCAGTCGCTAAGTGTCCAACTAAGCGACTTTTTTATATTTAACTCCAATTAAATATGTAACGGTATTACTATATTTATTATATATTATCCACTGATTTTGCAGTTATGACAATAAATCCTTAAATTTGCACTTCCATTGTAATCCATAAAAAAATACTGTCAAGGGTAAATTACACACTTCGTGCCCTTGACAGTATTTTTTTATGAATTAGTTTGCAATTAGCAAATTTAAGGATTATTATGTTTAGAAAATCATATTTGCCAGTAGGTTTTGTTGCTTTAATTTTTATTGTTGGTTTTCTCGTTCCTTTTGCAATGGTTTACATCGGCGTAAACGCCGCAGAATCGCCATTCAGGGTTGCTTTGGATCAGTTCGGTGTAAT
>JAMPAU010000009.1 GCA_023667045.1 Ruminococcus flavefaciens
AAAATTCCTCCGTTTCTTCGACTTTTTCGTTGATGTAAAGGTTGCGTTCTTTGAGGTACTGAATAAGTTCAGGTTCGTTAATTCCTGCCACAAACTCAGACCACGAAAGTTTTGCGATGTCGCTGTCAGTCATTGTATAGGCAGTATCACAGATTTTTGCAACAAGTTCAAGGGTTGCGATGAACGTGTTGTACTTGAGCGTACCACGGAAAAGTCTGAACTCGATTGTATGGTAGTTGCAGAGGTTCACCGCAACATAACGACCATAGCTTTTCTTAGCCTTGTCCATGATTGCTTTCGGCGAATTTTCATAGCCGTAGCGGGCTGCCCAGCGGTTCATAGTGTACTCGGAACGCCTTGAAAATTTAAGCATCTCGTTCCAGTGGTGTTCCACAAAATACAAAATTCTCGAAATTACTTCGTCCTGTTCGTCACGGTCATCACCAAAACTGTCACGGTTGACATGAATATGAAGTCCACAAGTGCTTGTCTGGTGAGAACGATAGCCAAGTCTGACAGCGTAACTCATGACATCTTCCCAACAGAAACCTTTGTGGTAATCAAGAGTCATCGGATGGCTTACAATTTCCATTCCGTCGTCAAGTGAACCGTCAGTCTTGATGTAGATATGGTCGTCGTTTTCGTTTGCGATGTCGAGAATTTCGTCGGCATAATCGTCGTCTTTGCCTGCTTCGTCGATTTCAAGCTCCACACCGAAAAATCTTGTTTTGTCACCATGT
Organism: Ruminococcus flavefaciens; assembly: GCA_023667045.1. Taxonomy (GTDB): domain Bacteria; phylum Bacillota; class Clostridia; order Oscillospirales; family Ruminococcaceae; genus Ruminococcus; species Ruminococcus flavefaciens_AC. The sequence continues at coordinate 741 of JAMPAU010000009.1, forward strand.
GTGTATTTGCCGAAAAATTTCGGTTCGGGCTTGTAGCTATATTCGTGGATTGATGTGTTTCGGCGGATATTTTCATAGCACTCACGGCAGTAGTAACCTTCCTCGTACTCGTAGGTGTCGTCGTTGTGGATAATCATATCACACTCCTCGCAACGTGAGTAGTAGTTTTCATAGCAGCGACCGCAAAGGCATGTGTTGCCGTCGCAGTAGGCATCGGAATCCCATATGAACTCCTCACATCTGTCGCAGGTTACGGCATATCTGTCGATACAGTCTTGACAGATTGGTTCGCCGTAGATTGTGTCGTAGTCATCGCCCTCGATGATGTCACCGCAATGTGTGCAGTAAATTTTTTCTTCTTCCATTTTGATTTCCTCCGTAAAATAAAAATTTCCCTCCCGAAGTTAATCGGGAGGGATTTGGCTTTAGTATTCGCTGCTTAAAAGCATTGTTGAGTGGTCGCCGTCGTCGATGACGTAAACTTTTGCTGAAATCGGATTACCGCACGGAATAAAGTAATTCATGCAGTATTCTGGCTGCTCTGACGTGTGGGTGATTTTCTGCAAAATGCCGACTGCTTCAAACGTGAACACCTGAAAATAGTCTTTCGGTTCGGGCATTTCGTCAAGGCACTCCCACATGAGAATCTGGAACTCAAGCGGTATTTCTGCCTGTATTCCTCTTGTGATGTAACGCTGATTGTTGAACATATTTCCACCTCCTTTGCTGTTTTTCTATGTCACTATGTTCCGCATCTATGCGGTTTTCCCTACTCGCAATAGCAGATACTGGCATAGATTCACTTATATGATATATAACTGAAATTATTGATATTTACGAAATGTCTTGAAAAAATCAGAAATATATGGTATAATTTTGTATAGACGAGGGGGGAATGTATATGGCAGATTCGCCGTTTGTATTAATAAAAATCGATAATATGCTTTATGTTCAGCAGGAGCATCAAGGGCATAATCAACAGCAGACATTAATGAACAATAGTCAGCAGAATATAGCGGTTAGTAATTATCCTTTGACAGCGGAGCAGGCAGTTAAGAATTTACAGATGAATGGATATTTTGCAGATATTCAAAAGACTGTTGATGAGGAAAATTTTGTTTTTTCTGATGAACTTGTGGAATCACCACAGCAGATGTATTTGTCTCTTGCAAAAAGCGGACTTAAACTTAAGAATATAACAAAAACTGTTTATTTACATGATAGATATGGAAATGAATTTATACATGGAAGTGAACAGACGAAGCCAGTTGCAAAGAATAAGTTTGAATCAATTCGTTTTGCAGAATTTATTGTTTCAGAGGCTTCGATAATTTATGTTGAAAATGGATATACATTTGATAAAAGAATATATTTAAAATGTGTCTCAATATATGGAAAATTTAACGTTTTGATAACTTTGGAAGATTTTAATAAATATCGAATAAAAAAGTATATTGATTCAAGGACGAAATTTCAGGCTTTTACGAATAATTTTAAAGATTCGGAAATCAACAGACTTATGTTTAATTATATAAAGAATAAGCTGGCACAGAGTGAACAAGAATATTTGTTGATATATAAACCTGGATTCAAAAGAGAGGAGAATGGTAACTGGCGTTTTATTTCTTATGATAAATCAGCTTTTTTATCCTCAAAAGTTATAAGCAAATCTCATTTTGATATAAAGAATTTTGATGTCGGGGAAGCAGGAAAAATTTTAAACGAATATTGTCATTTTATCAAGGAATATGAAATGGAGAAGGTTGCTTTATTGAGATTGTCTGCATTGTTGCTTACACCGCTTGCATCACTCGGTTATAAACTCAGTAAAACGATAGTAATATATGGCTGTAATTCGCACGAAAAGAAACAGGCATTAAATACATGGCTTAAAGTTTATAACAGGGACGGCAGTTCCGGCAGTCCGGTATATAAGCTGTCGGCTTTAAAACAGTCGCAGATAAAAGCGATAGCTTATGATAATAAGGATTGTTTTGTGTTGTTCGATGATAACTCTGTTACTGTTAAGAATAAGACAATGCCAGACAGTGAAAAACTGAAAATGGAGCTGATAGCAGAACTGTTTTCTTTTGGTAGTTTCAGCGATAATCCTAGGGCTGAGTGCAACTGTGCAGTGTTGAGCGACAGATATATGATGCAGGGCGGACTTTCAGATGAGGCGTTTTTGTTTTATGATATGAGCAATTTAGAAACTTACGGTCTTGATGATATTAACAGGATTTGCTATGATTTTGATAAAGTTGTTGTGGATTTTGTTAAATCCTTTTTTGAAAAATACAGGAACGATTTTGAAATTATTGACAGTGAAAATGTTGATGATTTTAAATACAACAGTTCAAAAAATGCTTATCTGACATTGAGTATGTGTATTGCGGTTTTCAGAAAAATGTGCAGTATATATGAGTGTAGCGTGTTTACAGATGAAGATTTTCAGGACTGGAGCGACAGTGTGTATAATATAATATCTGATTCAGAATATTTCAATGATGAAAAAACTATTGTAGAAGAATTTGCCTATGAATTGAATTACCTTATAAATGAAGATGAAATACAGCTTGCTGACTGCAATGTATTTAATGCGGATTTGAATAATGACAAGAAGTTTATTTATGTTAAGGATAATTTACTGCTTATAAGGTCGGGCTTGTTCAGAGATATTTTGAGTGATATTCCTGTTTTTGTTGTTGATAGAGAGGGAGTAAATCTTAGGAGGATTATGGCAGAACGTGACCTGATAGAGTATAATTCAGGTGCGAATGACAGATATTTATATCGCACAAGCATAACTGACAGCGGAAAAAGAGAATATTTTATAGCAGTCAGGACAAAGTTGCTTGGTGACGATGCAAGAAACAAACTTCCGGTGAAGGGAGCAGGGATTTATCCTGTGCTTGATACTTCCGATAGTATCGAACGTATAAAAATTGGTATTTCGGAAAATGGCGAGCCTGTGTACTGGAGCATTGGTGCTGACCTTATGAACAGGCATCTTTTTGTGCGTGGAAAGTCGGGTTCTGGAAAAACATACTTTTTAACCTCGCTTGCAAAGAAACTTAACGACATGGGCAAATGTGTTGTAATTCTTGACTGTGCGGAGTTCAGCGGATATGACAGAATAGAACTTATGAAAGTTTTATCTGAGGATTACGTAGATAAAAATATTACAATAAGTAATAATCCAATGACGGTAGACGAAGTGATTCAAAATGAAAATAAGATTACAGTAATCAGAAGCAGTGCTGGTGAAGCAGAAAAATTTTTGTCTGATATGATGAAATATTGCCAGGAGTATAAGACTCAGAACAAGGAAACGTATATCATTTTTGATGAAATAGCAAGTCTTGATATATCGGGAAATACATTACTTGGTAAAGCAATATTGCAGGGAAGAAAAATAAAATTAAATATTATATCAGCTACACAGATACTGTGTGGTGAGGGTGTCAAGGAGAAAACTTCAATACTTTGCGGGAGCAGTCTGCATATTGCCTTTTCAGTTGACAAGAAAATGAGAGGTGAAATCGCAAAAGAGATAGACAAGAAAAGGGCTGCCGATTATGAGGAACAGCTTAAAAGTCTTGGCAGAGGTGAGGCGTTGGTGTATGGTGAACTGGAGGGTTTCAACGGCAGAATAGAACAGGACAGATGTATTAAAGTAAAAATTACTAACGATTAATGCGAAAGATATGTCTACTAAAATATGAGTTGATTATAAATTTACTGTGAATATACAGGAAATTTTAACTGTTTATAATTATAACTTTGATTTTGGTAGACAATTCTGTTGTATATTTTCATGGTATTGTGCTTTTACTATAGTTTGTTATTTGAACTAAAAATACAAAAAATCCCCCTGTGCCACTGTAGCACAGGGCGTCGTCAGAGGAGCCGGGAGCTTGACACGAGGAGTGAGTTACAGAGGATATGAACAGTGTCCCTCTGCACTCGGCTGAACCCGATGCTCCGCTTGTGAAGCTCTCCTCTTTGGATTCAGCCGTAGCTGTTTTTAGTAAGTTAAAATTTGTAAATAAAATAAATTTTCTGTCTTTAACATGATGTCAGTGTTCTTGAAATAAAGGTGAGTTTTTTGGAGCTGAACTCACTAAAAGCTTTAAATTTATGTTAGATGAAAGTAAAAAAATAAAATCCCTTCAACGATATTATAAAAAATATCTTGAAGGGATTTGTGCGTATGGATTACAAAATGTATAATGTTTCCTTTTATGGAAATCGGTATAGGTCAAAGCCGTCATCTGATGAGATTCCGAATATCAGTAAAAAATTGTCTGCCAGTAGTCTGACTTATGATTTTCTGGCTGAACGTGTCGGTACTCAGGGCTGTACATTTGCACCGGCAGTTTTCAATGGTTCAAGAAGAACCGGAAATTTTTCAGAACAGCAGTTATTTGCGATTGACATTGATGAAAAAGCGACTTTTAAAGAAATAAAAGCGAGAGCCGACAGGTACAGACTGCCGGTTCTTTTTGCGTACAGGAGTTTTTCGTGGACAGATGAACATGAAAAATTTAGGGTAGTTTTTGCAATGGACAGGGCTATTAAAGACGCTTTTACGGCACAGATTATTACAAAAATGCTGATGTGTATTTTTCATGAATGCGACGGTCATTGCAGTGACCTTGCAAGAATGTATTTTGGAAGTAACAAGGGACTACTTTATTTTTCTGAAACCGGCAATGAATTTAGTTTTGATGATATTGTGATGGCATTAAGATGTTATATGTTTGATAAGTATGACGAAAGTCATTATACAGCGAAAATTCGCCAGTTTTATGGCTCGATTGGCGTTGAAACGGAAAGAAAATCTCCTGTATTTTCGGTTGAAAATAATAATCTGATTATAAAAAAATCAGTAGACAGACCGGTCACAAATGCAAAAAGAAACAGCTCCAGTAGCAAGTCAGACAGGCGTAGAAATACAAAAATTAATTTTGAAACGCTGAAAGAACGTTGTAAATTGTACCATGATTTTATTGAGGGCAACGAGTGGTATTATTATCCCGAACTTTTTCTTATTGCCACTAATATGGTCAACATGGAAAAAGGAAAGTCGGAATTTTTGAAAATACTCAATTCCCCCGAAAATGAACATTGCACATCATATCACAAAAGAAACTGGAAGCCAATACTGAACACAATTATTGACATGAATTACAAGCCGATGTCATGTAATAAATGTCCTCATGTGAGGGATTGTCCGCACTATAAAAATATGATTTGTACCATAGATTCGGGGCGTTGTGGAATCCGTCCTCTTGAATTAAAAAAATATTGTAGCATTGAAGATGCAGAGGAAAGTTTAAGAAAAAATTTTGCCGAAGCTTTAGAATCTCAGAATCAGGGAATTAAAATTCTTAAAGCACAGACAGGTCTCGGAAAAACTCATACTTGTTTGGATTATATAAAAAATTCAAATGAAAAATTTTTGCTTGTTGTCCCAACTCACAGGCTTATCAAAGAGATAATGAAAAAGGCACATAATATGGGAATTGAGTTCTGCACTATGCCCGAATTGAACGGTTTTTCAAAAGAACTTACTGACGAAATACAGCATATATATGATGTCGGTGCAGGTGTTGTAAGCCTTAAAAATCTCAGAAATATCTTTAATAATATGGGTAAAAACAATCAGGATTATGCCGGTCTGAAAGAATATTTTGAGCAGTACGACAAGGCAGCGAAATACGACGGCAATATGATTATTACACATGAAAGATTTCTGAATCTTAATCCAAATTCCGAGATTTTGGACGGACGTAAAGTTATCATCGATGAGGATATTTTAAGGAGCGTTTTTGCAACTGAAACTGTCAGCAATGACGACATACGCCGAGCATTACAGAATGACGTTTTTAAAGAAAAATCGAAAGAAAGATTGATGAATATACTTAACGGCGGAGAGTATCAAAAATATGATTTCAGGGCTGGAATCAGCATATCAGAAGAAACTCCATATCAGTTAAATGGTATAAATAGTAATATCCTTGACTTGCTTAATGCAAAAGTACTTATAAAAGACGAATTTAATACTTTGTACATAAAGACGAAAAAATTTCCGTGTAAAAATGCTGTTATAATGTCGGCTACTGCGAACGTCGAGATTTATAAATGGCTGATGTATATGCCGATAACGGAATATCGCTGTAAAGAGGCTGAATATATGGGGACGGTCAATTTATACACCGACAGCACATATAGCCGTGATGCCCTTATTAACGGTGATAATCATGATGAATTTATGAAAAAAATTAAAGAAATAACGGGCGACAATGCTGTAATAACGTTTAAGGCAATAGAAGACAAATTTAATACTGAATATCATTTCGGTGGGATAGAGGGTCTGAATTGCCTTGAAGGTCGAAATATATCAGTAGTAGGACTTCCGAATGTCGATGAAAAAGTGTATAAACTTTATGGTATGCTTATGGGAATTGATGCTGAAGATAAGCATATGTTCTACATGGAAACTCAGTATAACGGCTATGATTTCTGGATAACCACTTTTAGAGATTACCATCTCAGAACTATACAGATGTGGCTTATTGAAAGTCTTCTGGAGCAGGCAGTCGGACGTGCAAGACTTTTACGTCATGACTGTACTGTAAATGTATTTGCGAGATTTCCCATAGACCAGTCTAATCCAATGTAAAAAACTTGTGGACACGAAAGGCTGGAATATTTATTGATGACAGTGAAAAAAACGGTGATTTTTGCCGTAAACCCCTATATATTATATAGGAGTATGTGGCATTTTTCACCGATTTCACATAAAAGTTTTAGTTCTTCGTCTCCAACAAAAATATATTCTATAACCTGCTCCTAAACGATGAAATCAGGTCATTTAAAATAGGCAAGGTGTGGAAAATTACGAGAAGTGCTATTGAAGAATACGTTCGAAAATCTATGAATTGAAAATAGTCCCAGTCAGAATCATGACTGGGATTATTTTTTTACTATAGTGAAAAATAATTTGATAATTATTAATTGATTTTTTTAGATAATTCCCATAAGTATTTAAATTCATCTTTCAAAGTCTGATAGTGTTCAGATGTGCAGTTGAGAGTCTGTGTCAAGCGTCGTTTGTAACCGATGTTTCCATATGTATACAAAATATAGAAAACACTTGATTTATTGTTTTTCATGTTAAAAGAGTAATATGAATGCAGAATAGGCAGGGGAGATATTTTTACATTTACAAGATTATTATTTTTTATGCAAAATTCTTTCCACATTTCATGAATATATGAAAATTTAATAAATGTTCTATTTGGATTATTCATTTCGGCAGATATAAACTCATGGTTTATATCTGAAATTATTATGCTCAGTTTAATATTACTATCAAGGAGCTTTTGAATAATTTTTACTCGTTCATCGTCATTAATCCACCTTATTCCGGTTTGAAAAACAAATTCTACACTTTCAATTTCATCTATATCATTTAAATTGTCGTTAAAATATTTTATTATATCAGAATATTTGTATATAATTGAATTATTTGTATTTTGTTTTGACAAATTAATTGAAAAATGTATTAAATTTATTCTTTCGCCAAATACAGACCATAGAATAAGGCAGGTCAGCTTATAATGCAGATTTTCAGAATTATTTAGTATTTTTCTGAAATCTTCAGGATATATATCATTATCAATTTCCTGTAAACTGTCAATAAGTTCCTGTGTGATATTCGGAAAATTTTTAGTCAGAAATTCTGTCATATCAGAAAGACAGGAATAATTATTCATTTTATCAGCTATAAAATTCAACACTGCTTGATAAGCACGACGATATGTCTGCTTTTTTTTATTTTTTATCATATTTCCATTTATAAAAATAGAACGATTATTCTGAAAAGAAGTGTCAGAATTAAAAATAAAATCCACTAAACCTGCATTATCTCCGTTTTTTAGCGTTGTTGGAAATATCATTCTCAGAAATGTTGTTTTGTCTGTTTTTATTGATAAACTTTTCTGTATTTTATTAATAGTTAATTTATTTATTTTATCCATAGGGTGTGTTATTGCCTCTCATCAGGATTTACAAAGTTATTTCAAAGTCACCCAAAGTAATTTGTGACTTTATATTATTCATTCAGTGAGTCCTGTTTTATATAATAAAAATAAAGATACCATTAATAGCCAACTTTTATATTTTCATAAATGGCGTACATTTATGAAAACTTTTTATCGCATTGCACACTATTATTATATCACAACAAGTAAAGCTAATACATTATAAAAAATATATAAAGGGAGATATATAATATGAAATTAAAGAAAATCATTAATTGTTCACTGTTATTTATAACATTACTTTCATTTTTTTCAATATATCCAATTGAAATAAATAATTTTGATATTTCAATTACAGCAAATGCAGCCGGAGTAGATAATATTGTAGCACGTGCAGATTATTTGTATAATACTAAATGGACAGCACAAAAGACAGTAAAAGGGTGGGGTGGCACATTTACACAAGGAAATACATATCATATCCCATATGGACAGCCTGTTACAAGTGGAAAGTATATTTGTTGGGGAATATCAGTGGATAGTTTTCTTTCAGCTACAAAAAATGCATCAAGTGAATTTTATTCATTGCGTTCTTATTATAGCGGAAATACAGGCAGTTACTCCACATATTACGCTATGGATTGTTCTGCGTTTGTATCTTATTGTTGGAACTTGCCCAATAGAAACACAACTAGTAGTTGGAAAAATTTATCAGTAACTAGTTACGGACAGTGTACTTCTGCAAATGTAAACAAGATACAAAAAGGTGACGCATTAAATTTAGCTGGGTCACATATTGTAATTGTTTCAGATATTTCATATGATAACAATGGAAATATAAAACAAGTTGAAATTACAGAACAAACAACACCAGAAATGAAACGTTCTTATCATACAGTATCGTCTTTAGTTTCTAAATATAGTAGTTATACTATTTATAGATATAATAAAAGAGATAGTGTTACTCCTCCGCCTGTCAGTAATTCTGATTCTGTACCATGTAGCTTTGATACTTCTGGAATAACAGTGCCGGCAGATGGATATAAACACCCACTTGGTGCAAATTTCGGATTATCTGGAACAATCAAATCCGCACACAATATCAAACATATATGGGGCGGAGTATATAATTATGATATAACAGCAGCTCCGGGAAAAAGCACTACGTATGAGGAATGGATTAATTCAAATACATATAATTTGAAGGGAAATTTTAACAACAAAATAATTTTTGATGATATTCCAGAGGGTAATTATTTCTTTTCTATTTCCGTTGAGTGTAGCTGTGGAAAAAAAGAAGAAATTGTACATAATAATATTCAGGTAGGTAATCCTGCTCCTGTATATCCAGGAATACCTAAATTGAGTATTAATAAAACTTCATTCCTTAAAGATGAGGAAGTTAAGATAACATTTAGTCCTACTGAAAATGCAGAGTGGTATTATATGTCCTTATACAGAAACGGAGAATTATATAAAAATGAAGGTGTTAATACTACAATCAGTTTAAAACTGCCGGTAGGTGACTATATAGCTTATGTAAGTGCAAATAATTCTAATGGCAATGCAGGTACTGACAATGTTAAATTTACAGTCCGTGAAAAAGATTTTACCGTGACATTCAATGCAAACGGCGGTAGTGTTTCGCCTACTTCAAAAACAGTGACTTATAATCAGAATTATGGCGACTTGCCGACTCCAACAAGAACAGGTTACACGTTCGCAGGGTGGTTTACTTCGGCAGACGGTGGCACACAGATTACGTCCGGAACACAAGTAAATCTCACAGCTAATCAGACGTTATATGCTCACTGGACGGCGAATCAGTATACCTTGACAGTCAATCCAAACGGTGGAACTTATGATAACAGTACTTCGGCTGTTGCAAAGTCGCCAAAGCTGGTTTACAATGCAGGAAATTGGTGGACAATTGGCAAGGCATCGAGAACAGGTTATACATTAACTGGATATTTTACCCAAGCATCTGGTGGTGAAAAAGTTTATGATGCTAATGGTGAGGCTGTAAATTCAACGTTCTGGAAAGACAAGAAATATATTAATACTGGAAATCTTACTGCTTATGCACAATGGACAGCAAATCAGTATAATGTGAAACTTGTCTATAATGACGGCACTGACAAAACCGAAACAATAAAAGTTTCATATGACGGAACATATTCAGGGCTTACAAATCCGACAAAAACAGGCTATAATTTCAATGGCTGGTTTACTTCGGAAGACGGTGGCACGCAGATTACAAACAGCAATAAGGTGACAATTACATCTGAGCAAATGTTATATGCACACTGGTCAAAAGACAAGTTAATGATTACGTTTGACGCACTTGGTGGCAAATCTGAAGCAGGAACAAAGTTAGTTACTTATGATAACAAATATGGAGTTCTTCCGAAAGCCGAAAAGACAGGCTATACGTTTGGTGGCTGGTATCTTGACAAGGAATGCACAAAATCCATATCAGAAAGCGATACAGTAAAAATTACATCTAATCAGTCAGTGTATGCAAAGTGGAATTTGCGAGAATATACGGTTACTTTTGACGGCAACGGCGGTACTTCTGAGACTAAAACAAAGCGTGTTGTCTATGGCAAAACTTATGGAGTACTTCCTAAGGCGACAATGCAGAATGTTGAGTTTGTCGGCTGGTTCACTAAGGACGGCAGACAGATAAAATCTGACAGCATTGTTGATATTGAAAGTGATACTATCATTTATGCAAAATGGAAAATTACAGGTGATATAAACGCTGACGGAAAAGTTTCTGCTGATGATATGATACTTTTACAGGAATATATTTTAGGTGAAAAGAATTTCACGGAAACGGAATATCACACAGCGGATATTAATGCAGACGGTTCTGTTGATTCGTTTGATATGGTGCTTATGCGTAAGAAAGTTACAGGAAAGTAGGAGGTATTTATATGACAAAAAAATTCATGGGCATTCTGCTTAGCATACTTTTGTGTCTGACGTGTATGCCGTTAAATATGGCGGTTTTTGCAGATGATGAGTATTCAGATTTTGCAGGAAGTGGAACAAAGAGCGACCCTTATCAGATTGATTCATATTATAAACTGGCTTTATTTGCAGAAAGAATTAATGAAATAACATCGGAGGGAACAAACGAAAAATATAAAAATGCTTATTTCATACAAACTGAAGATATTGAAATACCAGATGATGTAAACTGGACTCCTATCGGAACATTTAGAGCAACTGATTCAAATACTAATCGTTTTTCTTTCAGGGGACATTACGACGGTAACTATCATTCGATTAAAAATCTAAATTGTAGCTCTGATTATTCATATATCGGTCTGTTTGGAAGATTGGGGGAAAATGGAACAGATTATACAGATTTATGTGTTATTTCTAATCTTTCAGTATATGGTAATGTTTCAAGCAGTAACTCTATTGTTGGAGGAATTGCAGGAGAACTTTGTGCAGGTGCTGCAATTGAAAACTGTAGTTTTAACGGAAATGTTTCAGGAAAAGAAAGCGTAGGCGGAATTGCCGGTATGACATATAATGGTGGTTATATTCGCAATTGCTATCATAACGGAACAGTAAAAGCAACAGACGGCGGAGCAGGTGGCATTATAGGCTGGCTTCGTGTCGGAAACTATGAATTTTCAGTAAATGCAGGAGTTTATAATTCATACCATACTGGTGGTATGGTTGTTTCGAATAAGGGAGGTTCAGGTGGAATTTCTGGTAATGTTCAATATGGAGAGAAAAATAAAGATTGTAAAATCACACTGGAAAATAATTATTATTTAAGTTCTGCTTGTTTAGGTGGAGTTAACGGAGAAAATTTTTCCGGCTGTAATAAATTGAGTGACGAATTTATGAAGAATGTAAACGAACTTCTCGGCGAGCCGTTTGTATATAATGATGACAAAGACCTTAATAATGGCTATCCTGTTTTTGAGTGGCAGTCAAAACCCTATCAGTTTAAGGGTAGCGGTACGGCAGATGACCCTTATCAGATTTCAAGCAAGGAAGAACTCGAAAAAATGCGTGATTTGGTAAACAGCACATATTTTAATCCGAAATATGCTCATGCACATTATATTCAAACATCTGATATAGATTTGCTAAATGAGTTGTGGACACCGATAGGTTTGGGACATGACGGTTTAAATGGTTTGGGAGAATATAACTGGCAAACTCGTTCTTTTTATGGCTCATATAATGGAAATTATCATTCGATTAAGAATTTAAATGTAAGTGGCAAATGGTTATATGGAGGATTATTTTCATATTTACGTGGAAAAACAGGTGGCGTGGCTACAATTTCCAATTTGGTTGTTTATGGTAATATTAATTGTCAAAATTGTGTGTATTCAGGTGGAATAGTAGGTGAAATGCAATATGCTGCAAAAATCGCAAATTGTGCTTTTATAGGTGATATTAAGGCAAACAATAATACAGGTGCTGGAGGAATTGTCGGTCACATTTGGGCTGGAGGAACGATTACAAACAGTTATCATTATGGCACAGTAGTATCAAATGATATAGCGGGAGGTATTGCTGGAAGTATAGATTTCGGCGAAGCTAATACTGATAGCGATTTTACAATCATATCTAATTGTTATCATGCAGGAGGTTCGGTTACAGGTAAAATTAATGATTCAATTATTGGAAGATGCACTCGATATGAAGGAATAAATAATGATATTTCGGTTAAAAATTGTTATTCTATCAAATATGAATTACCTACAACAATAAATGGAATATTTAATACTTATGAAGTAATTCAATTAAGTGAAAACATGATGAGAAATGCATATAACGAACTTGGGGAAGCATTCGTGAAAAATCCTGATATTAATTTTAATGACGGCTATCCTGTGTTCAGTTGGCAGGCGAAAAATTCCGGCGATGTAAACGGTGACGGAGTATTCAACGTTTCTGATGTTGTAACTTTTCAGAAATGGTTGCTTGCCGAAAAAAACGTACAGCTTAAAAACTGGAAAAACGCTGATTTATGTCAGGACAACCGACTTGATTCTTTTGACCTTGTAATCATGAAAAAACAGCTTATCGGAAAATAATAAATAGTTATCAATACTTTGTTACTGTTCTGCACACGGCGACGGAGTACAGATATAAAGGGGATAAATCAAAGATGACAGTTTTAAAAAGCTGTCATCTTTTTTATTGCAACGGTAGTTGATTTTTGAATTTAAATATGTTATAATGTGGATAGACTTGGAAATAATAAAGCAGAGGTGATAATTTTGTTGAGTATATTCTTCGGAGATATGCCGGAAGCGGTCTATAATACAAGCGTTTATTTCAAGAATCAGTATAAAGAAAAATGGATAACAGATGAATTGTCCATTGAGATGATAAAAAGCGTTGACCGTTCGGAAGTTCTGGACGCAAACGCAATTAAAAGCCCAGTTTTGGGGATTATTTCACCTGTTGGATTATCTGGCGGAGTAAAGACTTTAATTTTAATTGCCAACGATAAAAAACATATTTTCAATGCCTCTACTTGCGGTGATAACTGTGCAAAGTGGATATTGAAAATTGCAGAGGACAAAGACGTTACTATTAATCTTCGTCATATTATGGACTTCGGAAAGAAAAAGTTTAAAATCAGAATATTGAATACAGATGAAATTGTAACGAATATGGAAGAACTTCTTCACGTTGCTTATAAATTCGTATAGGAGTAGAAAATGAAAGGGATTCATCAGGTAAGTGTTTCAAACAACAGGATAAAATTTAAATTTGAAATTAAACGGAATATTTCAATTGTTCAGGGAAATAGTGCAACCGGCAAAACTACACTGTATGAACTTATAAAAGAACATATGCAGTTTGGCGACAACAGCGGTGTTAATTTGTCGTGCGATAAAAAATGCGTTGTGCTTGATGATATTGAGTGGAAAGTAAGGCTTCGCAAAATCAAGGACAGTATTGTATTTATCGATGAGGGAGTTTCTTTTATTTCCACAAAAGAGTTTGCAAGGGAAATAAAGAAAACAGATAATTATTATGTTATTTTCAACCGTGAAAATCTGAAAGAATTGCCGTACAGCGTTGAGGAAATCTATGAAATTAAAAAAAGCGGAAGATATTACAGTTTCGTAAAAAGCTGTAAATCTGAGCCACAACATTTTTTGTATGGAATTACTGAAAAATTCACACCGGATTGTATTCTTACAGAAGATTCGAAATCCGGAAATCAGTTTTTTAAGGCAGTCGCTAAAAAGATTGACATAGATTGTTTTTCTGCTAAGGGCAATTCTAATGTTTATAAATGGCTTGACGAAAACAGAGGTAAAAAAATTCTCGTAATTGCAGACGGGGCGGCGTTTGGTCCGTATATAAAAGATATATTGAAATTACAGGCAGTCCGGTCAGATGAAATAAGATTATGTTTGCCGGAGTCTTTTGAATGGGTTGTTTTAGCTTCTAATCTGCTGAAAGACAACGAAATTATAACTATTCTAAATAATCCTGCTGATTACATTGAAAGCAAGGAGTATTTCAGTTGGGAAAAATTTTTTGAAGAGCTACTTATAAATAAAACGTCCAATAATGCTGTTATGGAACATAAGAATATGATATATCACAAAAAGAAATTGAACAGTTATTATTTGTCCGACAGAAATATAAAGGAAATTTTATCTGTTCTGAATGGTTTACTGGACGAGTAATTATACCCTTATCCGTACCCTTACAGCAATGAAATTACCCTAAAAACAATGAAAATAATGCGATTTTATGTGGAATAAAATGCCGATTTCCGGAGATATTTCAATTGTTTAGTACTAAATAATATGGATTTTTGGATTCTCATAACCCGATGAAATAAAGAAATCTGGGAAAAATAAGATACGTCAGACCACGCAATAAGGTCAATTATGAGGGTTATGCTTTTTGTTGCATCGATTCTGACCCCATTTTGACCCCAATTTGTTGAGTGTATCTTGAATTGATTTTTATCATTATAAAACTATAATTTAACGTAAAAAATAAAGGAGAGCTTTTACGCTCTCCTTTTAAAGTTATATTGTGACCATAAGAACAAATTCGCCAGTTGAAAGCACGAGGTCTGTACATGGAGTGGGAACAGGCAGATAGTAGCCTGCAAGTTTTTTTGTAATTGCATCATGGATACATATTAAACCGAACTGAATGTTTTCAGCTTCAAAACTTAGGTCGTCAAAATCCATTACATTCAGTATAAATCCGTTCGCATTCGGAGTAACAACAACTGGGTATGCCTGCTGTTGAGTTGGCATTGTGGGGAGTTCGAACAAACCTTTCATTTTCATCATTTCCTCACGCTTGTGGCTGTCAAGTACATGAGCGTAAACATCAAGAGTTAAGCTCATCGAGTAATGACCCATAATTACCGAAACGGTTTTTGAGTCCATATCATTTTCCAACGCTCTTGTACGGAATGTATGTCTAAGAGCATGGAACGTGTAATGCCCGATATTTGCAGATTCAAGAATTTTGTCATAGTAATCCTTGAAAGTGCGTGGCTCTATATATCTTCCAAAGAGATTTGTTACCACCATTCCTATATCGCAGTAATTTCCACGGGCAAGATTTTTGTCGGCAAGCTGGACGTTTCTCCAATTTTTTAATTCTTCAATGATAAACGGTAAAAGCGGAATTGAACGCAGTGAATTCTTGGTTTTCGGGGTCTGGATTACGATTTCGGTCTTTGTGCCGACACCGTTGTAATCAATTTTTTCAAGCCTGTTGAGTGTCTGACGAACGCAGAGTACGCCAGAACGTAAGTCGATATTTTCCCATTTCAGACCGAGAACTTCTCCAAGTCGAAGCCCTGTTGTCAGGGTCAGCCTTATAAAAATTCCGTAACGGAAATTATAGCTTGCCTGAATAAGTCTTGTCTGTTCTTCAAGGGTGAGAATCTCGATTTCAGGTTTTTCCTGTGTCGGTAAAACAACCGCATCGCTTGGATTGAACGGAATGTAGTGTTCAAGTACTGCTTGTTTGAGAGCTTCATGCAGACAGCGGTGAATATTTATGACTGTTTTGGCAGACAATCCCTCGACTTGCAGTTTATACATATAGAATTCCTGTAGATTTCTTGTGGTCAGGTCTTTCAGCTTCATGACTGGAAATCCAACGGCAATGTGTCGGTCAATATATGTGCGGTAGCTGACATATGTTGACTGTTTGATATTGCTTTTTTTGTAGGTTTCCAGCCAGTATGTAAGCCAGTCAACAAGTGTTGTGGAAGTTGGGTCAACCGCTTTCTGATTGTGAATACTGTATTCCAGTTCTCTGAGTTTTCTCACGACTTCCGACTTTGTTTTTCCGTAGACAGAAATACGCTTTGGCTTTCCAGTCTTGTAGTCAATACCGCCTTTAGCTCTTGCTTCCCACCTTCCGTCGGAACGTTGGCGGATATTGCCTTCATTGTTTGCTCTTCTTCCCATAGAGATACCTCCTAATAAATATTTTACACAATAGTTTATATCGTGTTAAATATGATTATTTTGAAGTCGGTAATATGAGGAACGTGAGATGTTGAGAATTTTAATCGCCTGAGATACAGTGATTTCTTTTGCTTTGACTTTTGCCGATACAGTTTCAAAGTTTTCGGGTGGTTCAATTTTTGGGCGACCGAATTTTACTTTTTTCTTTTTGGCTGCTTCAATGCTTTCACGCTGTCGGTTGTGGATTTGCATACGCTCGTTTTCCGCAATACTGCCCAGAACTGCAATCAGAATAGAGTTAATCATGTCCATTATCCACATCTGCTCAGGTGGAAAATCAGTCAGTGTTGTAGGAATGTCGAGTATTCTGATGTGAATATTATGCTCTCTGAAATATTCAAGTTCGTGTTTTATGTTGTCTTTGTTCCTGCTCAGGCGGTCGAGTTCCTTTATGACAAGGGTATCGCCGTTTCTGAGAATCTGCTTTTTGAGATACTTGTAACCCTCTCGCTCAGTGTCCTTGCCCGAACATTTATCTACGATAATATTTTCAGTCGGCACACCGAAAGAAACAAGTGCTTCAATCTATCTGTCCTCGTTCTGCTCCCTGCTCGAAACTCTCGCATAGCCATAAATTCTGTTGTCCATAATAGCTCCGTTCTGTTTCAAAAAGTCTCTGCACTTCTGGGACATTCCAAAAGTCAGAAAAGGGCATTTTGACACACATTTTTGATAAAAAATTAACTGTCCCAGAAAGTATACTTTTTGAGACGGTTTTTGGCGTTAATTAAACAAAATCACTGTAGAAACTGTTGTGCTTGACCTCCTGTATTGTCAAGCGGAGCAGGTTGGTGTCCATGAACATTTCTTCAATTTCCATAGCTGTGTAGCCATAGTCGAGGAGCAGAAGAACATCGTCCACGTCAACATTGTAGCAGTTGCACATATCCAACAGGAGTTCTTCTTCGCTTGTATATTCGCAGTATTCGTCATCTTCCCAGTCGTACCACTCATAGTTGTATCGTGATTTTTTGGTGTTTTTGCCAGTACTGAAAAACGAGTAGTTTTCTGGAGTAAAACGACTGCTGTCTATTTTTCCGTCTGCACTGATTGAAATGATGTCGCCCTCGCATACCTCTATAATAGTATATTTTTCAGACTGCATTCTGACGGCTTTGAGTGCCTTGTCCATAATCGACTTTGTTGACGAATAAACATAAAGTCCGATATGTTCGAGATAAATCAAATACAGCGGATTGTTTCCCTTGATGAAATAGAGCGTGTTGTTCTCGTCAAGCAAGGTAAATACAAAGTTACCCATAACATCTTCTGCCATATTTTTCAGACTGTTAAAGTCTAGTTTTTTCTGTCTTTCAATGAGCTGAACTGCAACATAGCTGTCTGTCTCAATCTTAGTTTTCGGCAGATTACAGGCTTTTCTGAGTGCTGTATCGTTATACAATACTCCGTTGTGAGCGAATGCAAAAGCCTTATCAGCCTTGCCGAAAAATGGGTGGTTGTTGTAATTATTTTCCTTATCTCCTTGTGTTGCAAGTCTGGTGTGACCCATAACCGCTGTTGTTCCGTCGGGGATATTGAACCTGACCTTATGGGCAGGTTTTGGGCGTTTGTAGATTGTTACATGACCATTTTTTATGTATGAGATTCCGGCAGCATCTGTGCCACGCTCTTCGGCAGCGTTTGCGAGTGCCTGTGTAAGTTTCTTTAAAAGTTTGTGCGAAAGTTTCTTTCCGCAGTCAAGCCAGCCAAATAATGAACACATAATTAAAATTCCTCCGTTTCTTCGACTTTTTCGTTGATATAGAGATTGCGTTCCTTGAGGTACTGAATGAGTTCGGTTTCTGTGATTTCAGCCACGAACTCAGACCACGAAAGTTTTGCGATTTCGTCATCAGTCATTGTGTAAGCGGTATCGCAGATTTTCGCAACGAGTTCGAGCGTGGCAATGAACGTGTTATACTTGAGCGTGCCGTTTGTGATACATTAATATAAAAATTTTCCGACAGCCGACTTTGTATATCATTTGTCAAAGAATTAACAAAATCAGTATTTATAGCATCTGATAACTCTTTTGAGAAGTCGGATGCTGTTTTTTATTATTTATATTAAAAATCAACAAAGTATTGCAATTTTGCATTAAATATATTATGATAATTAAAAATAAAAAATAATTTAATTAAGTTAATAAAATAATCAAATTATTTTTAAGGATTATGAATATGATTGACAAAGAACAGAAAACAGCAACGAAAAATTTTGCGGAATACTGGAAAGACAAAGGCGACGAGAAAATCGGTACGCAAAGTTTTTGGATTATGCTATTGCGTGAAGTTTTCAGTGTTGCTGAATCGGAAAAAATTATCGAATTTGAAAAGCGTGTCAAGAACGAAACAACGAATTCTATTGACTGCTACATCGAATTCACGAAAGTTATAATAGAACAGAAAGCATTAGGCAAAAATTTGCGAAAAGTCATCAGACCTCCTGAACTGAGAAAAGCCCACCGGCAAAATGATTTTGCTGTGATGTCGGCATACGGTTTTGATAAAAAAATAACTGAATCTGAATGCGTGGCGGAGCTAATGAAAATGTATCAGAAGTTGACAAAATAAATAAAAAGCTGAGTTTAAACTAAAAACTCAGCTTTTTTTGAATATTCTAATCTATGTCAGAAATCAGTTTAACAGAGAAATCATAAATCATCTTTGCGATTTCAACAGGTTCTTTAGGATTTTCAGAATACAGCCATTTTTTTATAATGCCAAGACTTCCCATAATGACATACTCAACACAATATTCTGATTTTTCGGATAATACAAGATTAGTATTTTCAATAATATAATCAACTATAAAACTTATAATATTAATAATTGAATCCGAATTATGTTTCAGTAAAGATTTATGAAGTTCACAATTATTCTGTATATAGCATAATATTTTATATACCATATTAATTGCATTCGTTTCGCCGGAAGAATTTATTTCACTGATATATTTTCCTATTTTTTCATAAATATCCGCTTTTATCTCATCAATAATGTCATAGACATTTCCGTAATATTTATAAAAAGTAGAACGGTTCAGCTCAGCAGAATCGCATAATTCTGTTACAGTTATTTCGGATAATGATTTTTTCATCATTAATTTAATAAGGCTTTCTTGAAAAATCATTTTTGTAATGCGTACTCTCTGGTTTTGTTTTTTCATAATTATCACCAACAAAAATTAATAAGTGTTGATTTTAAAATAATCTGTGGTTAATTTGTGCTTGAAAAACCGACAGAAATATATTATAATCAACACAATGATGGTTTAAAAACTCTATTTATTCTAACATACAGTTTTGAAATTGTCAATAGAAGAAAGGAGAATTTTTTTGTGATACGAAGCAAAAAGACGGATTTTATCTGCATAGTGAGTATATTTCTGGCTTTTGTGATTGCAATTATTGCCTATACATCGGCAAAATCACAGAATGTCGCCGTTATGACCCCTATGGATAAATTACAAAGTAAAATTTCAACGGAGTATGAAACAAAACTTTTTGACAGCAGTTACGTCCATGAAATTGATATTATTATCAGTGATGTGAACTGGGATTACATGACAAAAAATGCTGTCGATGAACAGTATGTAAACTGTGATTTGAAAATTGACGGAGAGATGATTTACAATGTTGCCATACGTCCGAAAGGTAATTCATCTCTCGGAACTATCTCAAATATGGGAAGTACACAATTTAGTTTCAAGATTGAATTTGACCAGAATAATCCTGAATAGACTTACCATGGGCTTGACAAGCTGGCACTTAATAATCTCGGACAAGACCCAAGCTGTATGAAAGATTTCATGATATATCATCTTATGCAGGAAATTGATGCTCCTTCGCCGTGTTCGGCGTATACGTTTGTAAAATTAAACGGAGAGGATTTCGGGCTTTATCTTGCTGTAGAAGCTGTTGAAGATTCATTCTGTTACAGAAATTACGGCGAAGATTACGGAAATATCTATAAACCCGATAATTTTTCTATGGAAAGCCTTAATTTAGGCAGAATACTTGATTACAGCACACCGGATTCACCTCTTGCCGTAATTGAACGTATAATGACAGGCGAAAAATATAAGGACTTGCAGGAGGGCGAAAGAACAGACATTTTATATGATGCTGTATATCCGATATTTTCGGAAATAAAACCGCTGATAAATCTTGCTGCTATGAATTATGCCGGGGATAACCCCGAAACTTACCGCACAATTTTTGATACTTCCGTTTTTGATATTACGTCAGGCGACAAGAAAAGCTATATTAATGCTGTCAGAAATTTAAATGAATCAGATGACCCGCTTTCCGCACTTGATACTGACAAACTGCTGAGATATTTTGCGGTACATCATTTCGTGAATAATTATGACAGTTACGACAGTATGTTTGTACATAATTTTTATGTTCGTGAAAATGACGGAAAACTTTCGCTTATTCCGTGGGATTATAACCTTGCATTCGGAACGTTCAATTATAATAGTGTAGTCGGAAGTATTATGGGCGAAAATAGTAAATTTGATTTTGTTCCCAATACGGCAGATGCAATGAGTCCGGAAAAAAATATGATAAATTATCCGATTGATACGCCTTGTTATTCGGTTGATATTTCCGAACGCCCTTTACTTTATCATCTTATGAACAATCCGGAAACGCTTTCGCTTTATCACCAGTATCTTGACGAACTGATTTCAGAATGTTTTGAAAATGGAAAATATGATGAAATTTATGCACATACATATGAAATTATCAGACCTTATGTTGAAAAGGGACTGACATTCTATACTGTTGAAAAATTTGATGCCGGAGCTGAGACAATCCACGATTATATGAATCTCAGAACAAAAAGTATCCGTGGACAGCTTGACGGTAATATTCCGTCAACAACGGACGGACAGAAAGAAAATCCACAAAATCTGATTGATACCGGAAATCTTAATCTTGCACGGCTGGTTGATTTTGATTCGATACTTGCGGGAATCAGTCAAGAAAATATTATGAATATTCTTGATATAATTCTTGAAAATAACTTTGAATACAATACAAACGGTGCTGTTGAGGCGGTGCATTATTATGCTGAAAATACGGATAAACTGACTGGAAAAATTCCGGAAATTATAAAAATTCCGTTTGTAAAAAATATGATTGCAGACAAGATTTCCCCGTTTATTGAGTTTATCGTTGCTGTTATTTTGCTTGTTGTCGCACTGGTTTTTGTAAGAAAATATCACAGGAGGAAAATTTATGCAGTTAAGACATGAGTATAAATTTTATCTGAATTATAATGACTATGTGGCTATACGCACAAGATTACAGGCGGTTATGCAGGCAGATACGCACGTTTTAGGCGGAAAATATAAAATCAGAAGTCTTTATTTTGATAATGCCACTGACAAGGCACTGAGGGAAAAAGCCGACGGCGTAAGTCAGCGTGAAAAATTCCGCATACGCTGTTATAATTCGGATTATGATTTCATACGGCTTGAAAAAAGCTGAAAACATGCGGACTTGGTACAAAAATTTCCGCACGTCTTACACGTGAAGAAACGCAGAAAATTATTGATGGCGATATTGAATTTATGCGTGAAAGTCCGCAGGCGGTTGTTGCAGAACTTTACGGGAAAATGAAATTTCAGGGACTCCGACCGAAAACAATTGTTGATTATACCCGTGAGCTTTTTATTTATTCTGCCGGAAATGTACGTGTTACGCTTGATTATGATATACGCACAGGTCTTGGAAGTATGGATATGCTCAACCTTGATGTACCTACTGTTGCAACCAATCCGGGACTTGTTATTCTGGAAGTAAAATATGATGATTTTCTGCCGGACGTAATCAGAGATATTGTGCAGATGAAATCAAGGGAAGTTTCAGCATTTTCAAAATATATGAGTTGCAGAAAATTTTATTGAAAGAGAGGATTTTTAATTTATGAGTTTCAGCGATATTTTTACATCAGATATGCTTACCAGAGTGACGGCACTTTCTGTCACCGATATGCTGATAGGCATAGTTCTTTCGTTTCTTATCGGAATGTTTATTTTCTTTGTATACAAGAAAACTTTCAACGGCGTGCTTTATTCGGCAAATTTCGGACTTTCACTTATTGGTATGTGCATGATTGCAACTGTGCTTATAATGGCAGTTTCAAGTAATGTTGTTCTTTCACTTGGTATGGTAGGTGCGTTGTCTATCGTGCGTTTCCGTACGGCGATAAAAGAGCCTATGGATATACTGTTTCTTTTCTGGGCAATTTCAACGGGCATTATTCTTGCTACCGGAATGATTCTGCTTGCAGTTTTCGGAAGTATTGCAATCGGTGCGGTTTTGCTTATCTTTGCAAACAAAAACGGAAAAGACCAGCCGTATCTCCTTATTGTAAATATGAAAGATTCGGAAACAGAAAAAGATGTTATGAAAATTGTTTCTGAAAATACAGAAAAAAATATTATAAAAAGCAAAACTTTTTCAAAAAACGGAAATGCCGAACTTACTATAGAAGTACAGCTCCGTGAAAATGAAAGCAGTTTTGTAAAGTCTATCAGTAATTTTGAAGACATTGAAAATGTCGTAATGGTAAGCTATAACGGCGACTATATGAGTTGATTTATCTCTTGTTAAATAAATAGTAAAAATCTCCTGAATATCGTAAAATAATGGTGTTTAGGAGATTATTTTTATAGTGAAATTTGAAAGAAAAAACAATCGAAAGTGATAAAAAAATCACTGAATCTGAATGCGTGGCAGAGCTTATGAAACTCTATCAGAACTTAACAAATAAATAAAAATTATTGCTGTCAGAATTGATGCGAAAATCATCAAATCCGACAGCTATTTTTTTCATTTTTACGTCCAATATTTATTGCAAATTTTGAGTGAATTGTGTCAAGTATTATTGACAAAATCATTCCCAATATTTGACAAACAGAAATTCATTTGATATAATTAATAAATAAAAAGAGATGATAATATTTATGGAAATACAAGAATATTCATAACTATTCAGTATCTTCAACTTAACTTCTACACTAATATTTTATTAATTAACATTTATTTTTCTGTTTTTATTCATGTTTAGGAAGTAAATAAAAAATATGGCTACTGAATAGTTACAAATACACATAATATTAATAGCATAATAAATAATATAAATCTAAATAAACTAAAAAAATTCTTATTTGAATATTAAACTATTTTAGTTCTGATTTAAAATATATTGTTTACTATAAAGAAGGGATTGTTTTGAATGATAAAAAGTATATTCAGAAGAAAACTTTTAAAAGATTGAAGCAAGAGGATTATGAACTATCAGAAGCAGAACAGGTTATTATTAGTCTGGAACTTGCCAAAGAAGCTGGTGATGACTTATGGAAAGAACTGATTCTGACTGTGCTGGAAGATATGAAACTTATGGAGTCTGAATCATATCAGCATAAAAAGCAGAATATCATACGGAGAATGAATGATGAATTATGATATAGAGTACGAAATTTTTAAATATATTTGTAAAGAGGCAGATGAATATGTTCCTTTAAAAGAACTTCTGAACAATCATCATCTGACTTTTCAGGAAGCTTTACATAAAGTAAGTGAATATCGAAAAAACTTTTTTGATTTATTGGACAAGTATAAAATATGTCCTAACAATATTGCTTCTGTCTGTATGGAGATGATTAATCTGATAGAAGAAAATCCGGAAAATGAGGATTTGCATTACATATACTGTGCAGTGGTTACAGAACGTGGGCTTTTATTTGATTTAAACCCTAATGAACGTACAGAGGAGCAGGATATAAGGAACTGGATAGAACAGAAAAGATTTTCAGATGATTTAATAGCTTTTCTGCATGAACAGTATGCCATGAAAAAGCGTTTGCAGGAAATTTTTAAGATGCTGAAAAATCCTTGGGATAATATTATTTATGAATATGAAGAGGAACTGGATGATATTTTGCATATGACTTTACAGCATGATTTTTTGAGTAAAGGGAAAAACAGCAGGATTTATTATGAAAATATCAGCGAGCTTATGTATCAGGTAAACAGTCATACGGAATTACAATCGTTAAAGCCATATATTATTTCAGCGATTTTAAGTCGGAGAACTACTCTTATGACAGAACGTAAACATTATATCCCCAATATTAAAAGTGTGTTGAAATATCAGGAATATAATATCTATAAGGATAATGGGAGAAATTTCAATGCTTATCAGTCAGCGTTGGAATTATATGAGCATCTTCGTAGATATTATGAGAATTCTTCGCAAGTTGATATTGCGTTTTCAGATTACTGTTTTGCTAATCTTAGTCCTCTAACTGAATGGTATTATCAGAACTGTGAACCAAATGAACCGATTCCAATGAATGCAAGAAGAAAAGTCATGACAGTAATGGCAAAAGCATTTCCGACACTTCTGAATTATAAAGATTATGAAACACTTGATGAGACTGAAATTCAGATATATTATGATGCGGAAGATGAACTAAGGGATAAAATACTGAATACTGTAGAATATCTGATATAAAAGTATAGCGTGTACTATGAACAGTACACGCTTTTTTGTTTGTCAAGATAAAACAGTACAGAAAAATAATTTTTTTTCTTGAATTGTTTTATCTTGTGATTTGAGTTTGATTATGATATGATTTAGTCACAGGAGGTGACAGGTATGTTTATGAATGGTGAGGAACTGTGCAATCTGGAAGATTTGAAGAGATGTTTCAGCATGGAAGAACTGCTGTATGATTATGAAAGCGGAGGACTTGAAATCTGGCTAAGAAAAATTGGTGAAACCGAAAAAGCAGAAAAAATACATCATATTCAGAAAACCGATGCTTTTACTCTGATTGAAATCTATAAAATTTTAGGTTTGAATCCACGTTTGTCAGAAGAAGAAATACGGGCATCAGTCAATCATGAGAAACAGCTTTGATATATGCATTGACAATGGTAATCAATTCATTTCTGGACTTTTTTGGGCATCTCTGAATGAGCATTGAGAGCATTTCCAACTCTGGTGAATTATTAATTTCGTCTCCAAAAAGTATATAGTCTGTATGAAGGCAGAGAAGTTCAGAAAGTTTGGCAAGTGTCTGAATTGAGACTCCCTTTACACCAAGTTCAATATCAGAACAAAATTTTGTGGAGACTTCAAGCTTTTCGGCAAGTTGTTCTCTTGTATACCCTAAACGTTCCCTCTGTTTTCTGATTCTGTTACCCATTTCACAGTAGTTTATTGTTTTCATTCTTTAAAATCCTCCGATTTATAATATAATATTACTTTTATTATATAAAAAATTTTTTAAAAATAAAGCAACTGAAAGGGTTGACAAAATATAGCTTTTAGTGTTACAATAATGTATGGATAACTTTAATTATTATAAAATCATGAAAGGATAATTATATGCAGGATATTAAATATGATATTGAGCAATTGACATCAAGATTTATTGATTGGTTTAAATCACAGGATAATGCTGAAAAAGATTACTTAACCAAAATAGATAAAGAAGTGCTTTCGCTTCTTTGTGCCGAAAAACCAAAAGTTATGGTATATGGTATTTACAATGCAGGAAAAAGTACTCTTATCAATGCTATTATCGGCAAAGAAGTTGCTGAGATGAGAGACCGCCCCACTACTTATAAAATCGATGAGTATGACAATGGTGATTATACATTGGTCGACAGTCCGGGTGTTGATGCTCCAATCGAACATCAGCAAATCACAGAAGATAATATTGAGAGCTGTCATGTCATTCTCTATGTTATAAGTACAAAAGGCGGATTTGAAAGTATCAAAAACTATGAAAATATGTACAGGCTTATTAAAACCGAAAAACCTTTTATTATCGTTATCAATGATAAAAACGGCGAAAATGATATAAATAACAGTGAGAATATCAACAGCATTAAGTGCAAGATTCTTGAAAATCTTCAGAAAATCAGTGGTAATTATCATATCGAAAATTTATTCGATACTATTGCAGTCAACGGCAAACGTGCTTTGCAAGGTCAGTTGCAAGGTAAAGAAAAACTTGTTGAATTAAGTAACCTGTCTATGATTAAAAACAGAATACTTCATTTTTTGCATTCACAGTCAGCTATGAGTATTTATAAAGCTCCTGTAAATAACCTTATTTCTATGCTTGATGAAATGATTGCTGATACAGAAGAAAAAACTAATCTCGGCAGTAATAAGATTTTCACTTCTTATTTGTCTGATATTAGGGCACAACGTAATTCCTTTATGGACGAGATACCGTGCCGAATCAATATGATGGTAAGACGATATGAAAGGACATTGATTGAATCTGCTTACAGTAAAAATATCAGTAGCTGGGAAAGCAACATACAGTCAATGTATAGGGAATTTGAAGATATGTATACTGAACATATCAGAAATCTTATGTCATATTTTAAAGAAAAATATATAGGTGTTGATTTTTCAGGAATGACAGCAAAAAATATTTCCGGAAATATTTCCGGTTACAGTATGGTAGATTTTGAGGGAAATCAAGAAAAACATACAAACAGTAATTCCGATTCTTCAGAAAATGATAATTATTCTTCCGGAATGGATATGCTCAGTACTGCTGTTGATGCAGCAAGAAGTATAATGTCTCCCAATCCTGTTCCGAATCCCAAACTCATTCTGAAGGTCTTTTCAAAGATTTTCACTTCCAAAAAAGAAAAGGAACTTGCAGAGTTAAGCCGGCTTCTGAAAGAATCAACCGAAAGAAACCTCATAGCAGCAGAAAATGCCATCAATGAGGCAAGACGCAGGCAGGATATAAGAATTGCCGTTGAAACACAAAGTCATAAAATCCGTATTGAAATGTGTACACTTATGACTGCACAACTTTCTGCCGTATTTGAAAAAGCAGAAGAGTGTATTCTTGTTTCTGCAAATCAGAATCAGCATGAAATGGATAAACTGCTTGATGTATGCAAACAGCTTAATGCTTTTAAAACAGAAGCTGTAACAATAAAAAACAGGATAAGGTGATAATATGATACAAATTCCAGAACGTTTATTAAATACTATGGAAAAACATCTTTCTCAGGAACTTTCATACAAATGGAGCAGTATATGTTCACGTATAAGTTCTGAAAGAAAAGTCAAGGTTGCCAATACAGGTCTTGTAAGCTCCGGAAAAAGCAGTCTTTTCAATGTACTTATTGATTCAGCAGATAAAACACCACGTTTTGCGACAGGTGCGGCAAGAGTCACAAAAAGTCAAGATATTGAAAGGTTTACAGATACTATTGATATTGTCGATACTCCCGGTATTGACGTAAATGAAGAAGATACGCAGGTGGCACTTAATTCTATTCTTGAATCTGATATTATTATCATGATTCATAATATAAAACTTGGTATGCTTAATGATGCAGAATATCAGTGGCTTAAATCGGTTGCTGAAAGAATGAACAGTGAGCAGGAAAAAAAGGCAAGACTTATGTTTGTATGTAGCTGGATTGATGAACGGCAGGGTAACAGCGACTATCAGTCTACCATTGACGAAACACGCCGTATGGTTATAGAAGCAGTCGGCTGTGATATTGATTTTTATGAAATCTCTGTCAAACGTTATCTTGCGGGAGTGGAAAAAGGCAAGGACAAGATGATTAAAATGAGCAACATTCCTAAAATAAAGGAAGCTATAATAAAAAAAGCAGATGCTTATTCTGCTGTGGCAGATAGTCTTATTGCAGAACAGTTGTTTTCTCTTTACAAAGAGAGTAAGGCAGAGCTTATGATTGAAGATAAATCTCTTAAGGCAGAAAAGGAAAACATTATTGACAGAATAAAGAAAAAGTATGAATCTTTAAGAAATGAGTGGAACTCTGTATATGAGATGTTTAAAAATCAGTACAGTATTGTTAAAAGCAAAAAGAGGGAATACGATAGTATATAAGGAGGAAATAATATGCCAGTTTGGTTAGCTATTGGCGGTGTTGTAGTGGGTGCTATTATCGGGAGTGACAGCAGTCACAGCGATTACAGTGACCACAGTGATTATAGTGATTACAGTAACCACAGCGATTACAGTGATGCAGCAGAGCGTCGTCAGAGAAGACTTAATGCAGCAAGAAATGAATATGAATCTGCAAAGCAAACATTGATTGATATAAAAAACAATCAGCTACAAAAATATCTTTCGGGAACTTCAATGGGTAATATATCTGATTCCTTTGTTGAAAATGTTTCTGTAAATTCAGTACAGACAGCCGGACTTAAAAAGATTTATAATGATTGTGACAATGAAATAAAATCTGAAACAGCTTCAGTTGAAAAGCAGATTGAAGATATTGATTATGCTCTCAATCGTCTGGAGAATATCCGTAGTCAGCTGAAAGAAGAATATGGTCTTGATGAGGATAATTCAATTTAAGGAGGAAAAATATGTCATTCAGAACAGACAGCATCAATCGTTTTGTTAGTGCAATGCTTGATTCGGAAGAAAAGTTTTCTAAGGGAATAAAAGTATATGAGGACAAGCAGTCACAGATAGAACAGATTTTTCAAGATATGGAAAAGCAGATAAACAATCTTGTAGCAAATTCTGCTGATAGTAAGGATAATCCTAATATTGCCTCTCTTAAAAAGAATATTACTTCTATTCTGAACGAGTGCATTAAAACAGGTACTGCAAAAATACTTGAGTCCGGAAAAGGAATATCTTTTATCAAAGGACATGAAAAAACATTTGTTGTTTCAGTATTTGGAAAAGTAAAGTCAGGTAAAAGCTCACTTGGTAATTTTATCATGGGCAGTGAAATTAAAAAGCTTGGTATTTCTTCTGATTATGATAAGATAAAGCCAGTTGTTACTGTTGAGGACAGGGGCAAAATAACAACAAGCAACAAACTTGAAACACTTTCAGAAGAGAACAGCGAATTTGGGGTAGGTTCAACTGAAACTACAAGTACGATTCAGTATTTTACAATCGGCGGTCTTTCATGGTTTGATACTCCCGGTATAGGAAGCATAACAAAGGAAAATGAAGAACTTGCAAAAGAATATATTCAAAATTCAGACCTTGTTATTTTTACGTGCAGTTCGGACGCAGCAGGAACACAGCAGGAATTTCTTGAAATGAAAAGATTTGCTGAAATGAAAAAGCCTGTTCTTCTTCTCGTCACTATGTCTGATACATATGATGAAGACTGTGATGACGACGGAAATATTATTAAAATCCTAACGGCAAAAAGCGACAGGGACAGACATGATGTTGAAAATTATCTGCTCGAAAGTATACGTGAACAGAATCTTGATGATATTCTTCAGTACAGCAGTATTATGACAATATCAAAACAGCTTGCCGTTGAAGCATTTAAAAATGAAGACGATGAACAGTACAGACAGAGTAATATTGATATGTTTCTTGATAAATTAATTGACATAACACAGAACGATGCCGCACAGATGAAGCTTGAAACTCCTATGAATCGTATAAGTACTATGATTAATGATGTTATAGGCAGTGAAAACACAGAATCTCTTACAGGACTTAAAAAGACCCTTAATGAAAATATATGTGACTTTGAAAAGCAGATGAAGGAACTTGATACAAAAAAAGAAAGTATCCGTACTATGATAAGGTCCAATTCAATACGTAAAATTCAGGATTTAATCGAGCGCTATCGTATTGAAATAGGAAACGGAAGTACCAGTATCAGCTCTGAAAGAATTTCCAGTGATATTGTAAAGATTATTTCCGAATCCTCCAGACTTATATGTGAAAGAGAACTGTCTGAGTTTATGACAAGCAATTCCACACGTATTTTTGATAATATGCAGGAAAACGGTTTCAGTATTCCGGAAATGAAAATGCAGACGGAAAGCATTGCCTATCAGCAGGAATATGTGGAAAGACGCATACGTCAGCCAAAGGGGCTTTTTGAACATATCGGTGCTTTTTTGGGAAAGAAATATTATTCCAATCAGACCACAACATTAACAAAATACAATACTTTCAATACTGGTATTAATGAATCTGATGTATGGAATTCCATAATTTCACAAATTAATATATATTTTCAGGATAATGTTGAAGTGCAGATTAAGGAACTTATTGATATGTATTTCAGACCGGTATTGAATCTCAATGAAGAAGCAGTAAAGCTTATTGATACGGCTATTTCCCGACTTTCAGCAATGCAGGAACAGTAATTATGAATTATATTCTTAAAGTAACAGATGGCTGTAATATGCGTTGCAAATACTGCTGTGTTGGTGATAAATCGGATTTCAATATAATTTCAGAAGAACAGCTTTATAAAAATCTTTGTTTCTGTGCA
This sequence comes from Ruminococcus flavefaciens, assembly GCA_023667045.1. Taxonomy (GTDB): domain Bacteria; phylum Bacillota; class Clostridia; order Oscillospirales; family Ruminococcaceae; genus Ruminococcus; species Ruminococcus flavefaciens_AC. The sequence goes on from JAMPAU010000009.1 coordinate 31,616, forward strand.
GAAAATTCGATAGCAAGGAACGAAAAAAAAGCAAATATTATTTTTCATGGTGGAGAACCGACAATAGTTCCGTGTGAATTTTATGAAGAATCTATTAAAAAGATAGAGGAAAAATATACTGATATTACTTTTTGCTGGCGTATGCAGACTAACGGTTTGCATATAAATGATAAGTTTATTAACCTTTTTTCAAAATATGGTTTTAGTATGGGTGTGAGTATTGACGGTTCTGCACAGATTCATAATCAGACCAGAATTGATATAAACGGAAATCCTACCTATGATATTGTTTATAACAATATACTGCAACTGAAATCAAAGAATATAAATGTTTCGGCTCTCATGGTAGTTGGAGCTAATGTGACAGAAGATTTTTCTTTTCTTGACGAATTTGCAGAACATCATATTCCAATAAAAATCAACCCGCTGATTGAGTGCGGTGAAGCAGAAAATAACAGTGAAATTCTTCTTAAGTCGGGTCAGTATGCAGAATATCTGATAAAGGTATCTGAATATGTAGTGTCACATGAACTTGATGTTCCAATTCAGCCGATTGACAGCTTGTCGGAAAAAATTTTCAGTAATTCTCAATATGGTGAATGTACTTTTTCTGAAAACTGTTTCTGTAATTTTTTGGCACTTGATTATAAAGGTCAGATTTATCCGTGTGGAAGATTCTGTGATAACAACGCTTTCAGCAGTGGAAATATCAACATTAATTCTGTTTCAATGCCATTTGAAAATCAAGTATACAAGCCCGAAATTCGTTCTGAATGTTTAGTGTGTAAATTTCAGAAACTTTGTAATGGTGGTTGTCCTTTTATGGTATGGATTAATAAAAATCACAAAAATCCATTATGTCATGATTATAAAAAAGTTTTTAAATATCTTATGACTGACGGACTGATTTTTATTGAGAATAAACTGAAAGAAAAGCGAGAGGAATTGTACAATGGAAATTACAGATGATACTAAGTATGAAATTCTTCTTCTGAATATTGAACGCATTCCTACGCATATGTTTGATAATCTGGGACAACATTCCATTGCGGCTTATCTTGAAACAAAAGGCTTTAAAGCAATGATTTACTCCGGAGTTGCCGGTGAATGTAAAAAAGTAATTTCTGATGCAATTGAAAAAGACTTAGTGCCTGTTTTAGGTTTTTATACTGCTACAGATAATCTTTCAGTTGTGAAACATATAATTAAATGGATTAAACAGACTTATGATGTATATACAGTTGCAGGAGGACCAGAAGCTGTTGCTCTGAAAGAAGATTTTTTACGTGAAACAAACTGTGACTTTGTTATAGAGGGAGAGGGGGAGATTCCAGAATATCAGTTATTAAGCAGTATTATTGATAATGTATTTCCACTGGAGCAGGTACAAAGTCTTCGGTATATTGATAAAAATAATATTTACCATGAAAATTCTCTTGCAAAGCCTTTCTGTAATCTTGATGAGATACCATTTCCAAGTAGAAAAAGGTGTATAGGCGGAAATTTTAGGAATGATAATTCTTTTGGAATTTTAACCGGAAGAGGTTGTCCTTTTCAGTGTGCTTTCTGCTATGAGGGGGCGAATACTAAAAAAGTACGTCTTCGCTCCATAGAAAATGTAATTTCTGAAATTGATTTTGCTATTTCTGAAAACCGTAAATTAAAGTATTTGAATGTTTATGACGATACATTTACTTTGGATTTCAAACGTGTGGAAAAATTCTGTAAGGAAGTAAAAAAAAGAAATTTATTCTGGTATTGTGAGGGACATACTTCAAATATTGTAAAACATCCGGAAATGATAAAGGTTATGGTAGATTCTGGAATGATTGGTCTGCAAATTGGCATTGAAAGTGGAAGCAACGCTGTACTTAAAGCATATAACAAAAAAACAAATACAGATATGCTTTTAGAAGTCGTGAATATCTGTAAAAATGCAGGATTAACAAGACTTGTTGGAAATTTTATTGTTGGTGGTGCATATGAAACTGAAGAATCTATATCAGAGAGTATGAATCTTGCAGAAAAAATGATTGAAGCAGGTACAGGAATGTTTGAATGTAAAACGGTATTTCTTGCACCCTATCCACATACACCAATTACTTTAAATCCACATAATTATGACCTTGAATATTCTGGAATTGATGAAAACACCTGTATATATTCTATGCAGATGCCATTAATGAAACCAAAATCAATAGAATATAAAAAACTGATTTCTTTTAAGAAAATATTCGATGAATTGATTCATGAAAAAATAAGAGTATTATCTCAAAAGGCACTTAAGGAAGATGTTGAACGTAATTTTTTTAAATCAGGTGAAAAATTAAATTCAACTTCTATATGGAAAAATTATTATATTAAACAAGAACATATTGTAAATTATCTTGAAGGGATTTTTTCAATGAAAGGGCAAAGAAATGATAATTATACAGATGAAGAACTACTTGAATTGTATCCAGTCAGAACGTTTAATCTGTTGGAATACAATGACGGTTGTTTAACTTATGGTAATTATACTTTCAATGATTGTGAAAGTTTCTTACTTAAATATTCTGCCGGAAAAATAAAATTTAAAGATATAATTATTATGTCCAAAAATAAGAAAAAAGAATTATTGGATTCATATCATTCTTTAAACAATAGGTGTCTTATATATGTCTCAGAGTTTTAGTGTTGCAGTTATAAAAATTGGAAATTCCAATGTTAGACAGAATCAGTTAGCTGACGTTTTTATTTAATATATTTAAAACGAAAGGTTATGAGAGATAAGTACAATCCAACATCAAGTAAAAATGAAACATTTTCCCGAATATGCATACTGCGTATTCGGGGGATTTTTTATTTTTTCAGACTTGATATGTTCGTTTAATTTTGGTAAAATAAAAGTTGACAGAAAGCAAAAGAAAAAATATAATAAAGGAAAGAGTCAAAAATGGGAACAGGAAGACAATACGATGAAAAGTTCAAGGTAGAGACAATGAAGCTTGCAAAGGAGATAGGAACGAAACAGGAAGTAAACGAACTGGGAATACCAAAAGGGAACTCTTGAAGGCTAGGTGAAGAAAGCGATTGAAAGAACTGAATGAATTTCTGGAGGAAGCGTCGGCTTTTTTCACAGCGAGCCGTCAGAAGTATGCAAAAAAGAAAGAATGAAATTCATAGCCTTGAAGGCTGAAAATAGCGAAATAACAGGGAAAATTGCCTTCTGCTGCAAAGCATTGGAAGTATCAAGGCAGGGATTTTACAAATATCTGAAAAACAAGGATAAACCTTGGAAATATGCAGAACTAGCCGCAATGATGACAAAAATACGTGAAGAAGACGAATATAACGATACATACGAAAGAGTGCAGATGCGTGAGACACTGTTGCTGAAAAGAGAATGGGAAGGACTTGAAATTCCGAAAGAACGTAAAATCTACAGAATAATGCAAAAAAATCGGGCTTTCTCATCGTCCGAAAAAGCCGAAAGGACTGACAAAAGCTGATAAAAAAGCACAGAAATCAGACGATTTCAAAAGCTCTAAAACTTCAGCCGGAACTCACAGGAGCGATAATTCATTCCGACCGTGGAAATCAGTACACAAGTGACGAATACAGGCGTAAAGTAGCCAAATACGGTCTGAAGCAAAGCATGAACAGTGCTGGCATAAGGTATCACGACAATGCACAGTGCGAAAGTATGTGTGCAAGAATGAAAGTTGAATTGTTTTATTCACGAAAAGACAAGCCAGAAAACTATACCATTGCGGAACTAAAAGCAAAAATCTGGCGTTATTATATGGGTTACTTTAACAACCGACGTATCTGTTCTGCAAACAATGGTCTCCCTCCGTCTCTTAAACGCAGGTTTTATTATCAATCATTTAAAAAAGCTGCCTAATTTTTTCAGTTTCAGCTTACAATAAATTTTCTAAATTGTGTCAAATATTATTGACAATTTCATAATTTTGCCTAAGATTGTTTTCTCTATTTTTCAAAGGTTTATCAAAACTATTGAGAAATATTTACTTTTTAGTGATTATATGGTATAATTTGTAAGAATATGTTATAATATATCACAGAGGGTGATTTTTATGAGAATAGATTTATGTGAAAATAAGATTACTTTAACAAAAATAAAAAGTATTATTTGTATTGAAAAAGATGACGTTAAATTTTTAAATAAAATATTCAGCCCTTTAGTAGAAGAAGAAAGACCTTTCTATGAATCATACAGCATAAAAAAGCACAGGGCATATTTTATGAACGGTAATATTATTAAAAATTATAATAAGTCAAGTGAAAACTATGATACAAAGCAAAGAGATAAAATATGTTATCTAAAGCGTTGGGCAAATATGCTGGTCGTCGGTACTGCTTTTGACGAAATGCTTGATATAGTGAAAGAAGTAACTGTAAATCTTGCTTTAAACCGCCATCACGAAGTTTTCAGTCTGATTGAACTGGATATCGAAATAATGCCTAATATGTTCATGAATTTTCTGAATGTATGCCTTGAGGAAAACGAATGTGAAAAGGCTCTTTTAATGCTGATTCTGTGGTCAATTTATGGCGAATGTATCGTATATATTGAGGATATTTATGCAGTCAGTAAAAAGTCTGTGCAGAAGTCATTTCAGAAATCTGTACGTCTTATATCACATATCAAACCTTGCAGACCTGTATTCATGGGCAGAGATGAGATTATTGACAGTATTCATAATCATTTTATGTCGGGGAATCACTTTGTTTTCCTAAAAGGTATGGGCGGTATAGGCAAGAGTGAGTGTGCAAAGCAGTATGCCGAAAAATACAAGTCGGAATATAATACGATTGTTTTTGCAGAATGCATGGACTCACTTGTAAATTTAATCAACGATAACAGTGTATTTACACTTACTGTTCCATTTGTTTCAGAACGTATGCCGAATGAAAGCGATGAGGAGTTCTTCTGTCGTAAAATAGCACAGATTAAGGAAATAGCCGATGAAAAAACTCTTGTAATTATTGACAACCTTGACTTTATTTCCACAGAAATTGAAAGTCTTATTGCAGTGCCGTTTCGTCTGATTATCACGACAAGGTGTGATTATTCCACGATTTATCAGCAGGAGACTAAATTTATTGAGGAAATCAATGATAAGATAGTCCTAAGAAGTATTTTTATTGCATATTACGGAAAAAATATCAGTGATTTTGCTAATGTGGACAGGATTATTGATATGTTCAGCGGTCATACAATGGCGGTTGAACTTGTCGCAAAACAGATGAATTCAGCCTGCATGAGACCAGATGAAATGCTCGATATTCTGCAAAAAAGTGCGGAAAGTGAACTGGAAGAAAAGTTCATTATGCCAAATCATAGTAAGGAATATCAGACTTTTCCTCAGCATATGCTTACTCTTTTCAATATCTCCACACTGAACGACGAGGAAAAATATATCTTGATGTGTCTCGCACTTATGCCATTGTCGGGTATTGATAAACGCTCTTTCAAGCAAGCCTGTGGACTTAAAAACTTCAATTCAATAAACAGACTTATCGACCGCTCGTGGATTTCTGAAAATGATGACAAAATTTATCTGCATACTCTCATAAAGGAGACTGTTTTTATTTCGTGCAGACCCGATTTGATTAAATGCTATGATTTTATAAATGGGCTGATGTGTGAATATCCTACTATTAAGTGCTGGCATTCTACGATATATCAGAAAAGTTATATTAAATCAATAGTTGAAAATATTTACAATATGTTTCCTGTTGAATATGTAACATCAGAGTTATATGATTTCTATGAATGGGCAGAGCTGATGTTTAATCATTTTAATAACAATAATCTTTCTCTTAACATTTCTCATAAGCTTTTAAAGATATATAGAGAAACTTTCGGGGAAAATCATTTCCGTACTGCCAAAAGATTAGCAAGAATAGCCTGTGTTGAAAAAGACCTTGATAATATTGATAAAGCTGAAGAACTTTTTTACAAAAGCAGAAAAATAATTTTAGGATTAAATAATAAGTCTGTTTATGAAACATTTTATTTATCACATATTAATCTGGTATTGAGTGGTATGATTATAGAAACAAGAGATTTATCAAATGATAAAGATTTACTTGATGAAATTAAAACACTTTCAGAAGAGGCAATCAGTATAATCAAAAATTTGCCTGTTAACAGCGGAATCGAACCTTTATCATTAAATTGTGCTTCACTTTACCGCAATCTTGCATGGGTTGAGATTTACAATAATAATTATGACAAAGTCTATTTTTACCTTGATAAAATTGTTGAAGAGTGTGAAAGACTTAACTGTGAGCGTGATTATTTTTTAAAAGAATATCTCGAAGCAATTATTTGTAATAAAAACAATGATTTATATAATGCTGTTGTTCACATGAATAAAGTTGTAAGCAATGTAGAAGAATTTTATGGAAAGCAAAGTATACATACGATTCATATGAAGATTAAACTCGGAGACATATATTTTAAATCCGGTGATACTGCTTCGGCTTATGAACAGTATAGGACTGCACTTGGGTATCTTGAAAAAATGCCGTACAGAAATGAGAAGCTCCGTACTGAAATTTTGCAGAAAATACATTCTGTCGAAAATATATAATTTTAAACCGTCTGTTAATAAAACAGGCGGTTTTTATTAATTCTCTCTTTTTATTCTCTAATTTCTCCATGTTATAGAAAAGCATTGATTTTTATAGTAGCATATGGTATTATAATGTAAAATTAGTGTTAAAGATGTACAATTTATATGAATTTTGTATTTATATATATTGTTTCGTCTGAACATTAATAAGTAAAATAACAAGGAGGATTTAATTATGCCGACTAATGAAGTGGCAAGAAATTATCAGCAGCCTGAAATGCCAAGAAATGCAGGAGCAGTGCATCAGCCAGTTGTAATCTGTATTGATACAAGCGGTTCTATGAAAGACCTTGCTGAAGACGGAAGAAAAAAGTATGAGATTGTTGAGGAAATGATTAACGGTCTCGCAAACATTGATTTGAGCGATTATGATAAGGAAAACACAGAAATTTGTATTCTTGTTTTTGATGATGATGTTCGCACCCTTGTTGACTGGCGTTCTCTTGCTTCCTTTGAGGGCGGAATCAAACTTGATGTCGCAGGCTGTACTTCTCTTGGTACTGCTGTTATGACTGCTATTGATAAAACAAGGGAAAGAAGAAAGGTTTATTATACACAAGGTATTGACAGCAAGAGGGCTCAGATTTTTGTATATACTGACGGTGTAAGCACTGAATCTTTAGATACAGCTTATGCAAGAGCACAGGAATATTTAAATCGTTCAAAACCTTCTGCTAAGATGTATGTTACTCTTATTCCACCGGCTGTTGACCCGAATGAACTTTTAGGGTTTGGTGAAGCTGTTACAATTCTTAAGGCAGTCGATTGTGTAAACGGACTTCCTGCCGCTTTTAAGTTTATGCAGGCAAGTGTTGTTGCTGCATCTCAGTCTGTTATTGGAAGTACAACAGAGACTTCTGTCCCAGATGGAATTAAGCCGTTAAACAGAGGCGGTCTCGACGGAACTACCAAGAATGCAGACGGACAAAAGGTTGTTGTCAATAAGGTTGATACTGTTGACTGGGATTGGTAATTAAGGAGACTGTAATATGAGCATTATAGCTTATAATTTTTCAGAACGTGGCATTATGCATATGGAAAATGATATGCCATGTCAGGATAGCAGTGATATATTAACTTATGGTATGTGGAAAGTTGCAGTCGTTGCTGATGGTGTCGGAAGCTGTAAACATTCAGATGAAGCGTCAAAAATTGCTGTGAAAGCGGCACTTAAAACAATATATAATTGTTTTCCTAATAACTGTAAAGAAGAAGATATTATATCATTAATAAAAATGGCTTTTCATTGTGCTGCAAATTCTGTTGAAATGCACGTTAATAATGTAGGTGGTGAATTTAAAGATTATCATACTACACTTGCACTTGCATTATATGACGGAAAAAATCTTTATTATGGAAATGCAGGAGATTCGGGAATAGTTGCTTTAGATGACTATGGCGAATATCATGTTGTTTCAGAAAAGCAGAATAATGAATATGATGAGGTAATTACTCTTTCTTCCCGAACATTTGAGGTTGGTAAGGCTGATTATAATGTTATTGCTGTTTTTTGTATGACAGACGGTCTGCTTGATTGGGTTGTGCCTAAATCATTATCTGAATCGAAAACTCCTGTATATGTACCACGTGCTAATTTTTTTGTACAGCCTAAGATTTGGCATTGTAAAGAAAAAATCAGTGAAGATTTTACCACATCATTAAGCAATGGCATTTTGAATAAGTTAAGAAGAATCGTTGCTGATTTAGATGTAGCAGGTAAAGACCTTGAAATTATAAAACAGCTTGGAAATCTTACAGACGGAAATCTAAAAGATGACTTATCAGTAGCGGTGCTAATAAATACTAACGCTGATATGTCTGAAGATGAAATAAAATGGAAAGAACCGGAAAAACCTACAGTAGAAGACATCTACTGTAAAAAATGGGAAGATATATTGGCACTTCACCCAACAGTTGCCAAAAGAGAGTTTCGTGATTTCATTCAAAAGAATAATCCTAATTGGAATGAAGACGATGTAGATGATTTCGCAGTGCATATTTGGGATTTAATAAAAAGCAAAAAGAAACAAACTTCAGAAACACCAGTATCATCAACACCGAACAAAGAACAGGTTTCAGAATCAAAAACTCAGCCTACATTATCCTCAAAAAATAATCTAAAGGCTTCAAAATCATCAACTAATGAAACTGCTGAGTTGACTGCTAAAACAAAGTCAAAATCTTGGCTGAAAAGAAGTTTTGAGGGACTTTTTCTTGTTAAAGATGATGAGATTGAAGAAGATAAAGAAAATAATTCCAAAAATTCGGAGGAAGCATAGTTGAAAGTTTATTATGGTGATGATGGACAGAATTATACTTTAATGGATAAGGTTAATGGAGGCGGAGCAGGAGGAATCTTTCCGATTTTAAATAAGGAAAATCTTATTGCTAAGATATTTCATAAGCGTGAGAAACAACGTGATGATAAAGTTTATGCTTTAAGGCATTTACCTTGGTCGGAAGATATAAAGAAATTTGTGGTTCTTCCTAAGGTTATTTTGTTTGAAGACCAGATGAGGACAAGGCAATGTGGATTTGTAATGGATAAAGTTGACTGTTCAACATTACTCACATCAACATATTCAGGAAATCGTCCGCTATCTATAAGAAGACGTGCAATAGTGGGGTTACGTTTGTGTGAAGCCTTAAGTGCAATACATGATAACGGAGGAAGAAAAAAAGGTATATTGTTGATGGGCGACTTTAATTTCAATAATATTGCAGTTGACAGAACCACTGGAGATATAAAAATTATTGATACTGATAGTTTTCATTTAACAATTCGCAAAAATGGCAGACCTGTAGTTTTACCATGTACAGAATTATATCCTGATTTCTTTCCACCTGAAATAACTAAACTTCAAAAAGTACACAACAATGCAACACTTGAACAGCTTTGCTCTCAGGGATATACAACATTTACATTATACACTGACTATTATTGTCTGGCTTATCATCTTCATATGCTGTTGTTAAATTGTGCTCCGTTTTCAAAAGCAGGAAGACCGGCATCTATTGTTGGTAAAAATTCTGTTCCGGCATTGCCTTCAAGAGAATTATTAACAATAAACGGAAACTATTGTTATACAAATTTATTTAGAGGGGACAGCAGATTCGGTGAAACTGTATTGCCGGATTACTGTCCAGACTTTAATATTATTACCCCCGAATTGCAGAATTTATTTATACGTGCTTTTCAAGATGGTGCACGTCAGCCAGAATTGCGTCCTACTCCGGAGGAATTTATAAATGCTTTAAATCCATTTATTGATAATTTAAATTATTGTGAATGTGATAGCTGGAATCATTATCTTCATAAGTCATGGAAAAAGAACTATTGTGAATGGTGCAGAATTGACCAAGTAATGAATGCTAAAAAGGCACTGCCAAGTAATATGGAAGATATTCTTTACATGACAGACCAGGAACTTGAATATTTTGGTCATAGATATGAAACCAAGACTAATAAAAAGGCTCTTGCATATGTGCTTTATGAAGTAGCTTGCAGATATTATAATCGTGGGCATAATGGCACTTCAAAGTATTTTGCTAAACCAAAAGAAATTGAAAAGCATTTAAAAAAAGCAAGGGAAACCGCAGTAGGCAATGCCCCTGAGCTTATCAGTAAAATAGAAATGCTGAAAAAGCTTGGACTAAAAAAATAATGATTATTTGATGAATCTGCATAAATTGAGTTGGATTAAAAGCTGATTCGATTTATGCGGATTATTTTTTTAGAAAGTGAGAAATTTTATGTTTAAGAAATATTTTGAATCTCCAAGAAAATTTAGTTCTCCTCCCAGAACAAAAGAGTCAAAGCTTTTATTATGCAAATGTGCAAATACAAAGAAAGAATTTTTTACAAGGTTGGATAGAAAAAAAGGCGAAAGTTTATGGCATTTTGCTTATGCTTTTCCTTTTCATATGTCTTTGAGCGGTGATTCATGTGTTGCTTCTAAACAAGAAGTTATTAACACTGGAGAAGATACTGAAGATTGGAATGGTTGTCCACATTGCGGAAACCGCTGTACTATTTTTTGTAATTGTGGTACTATTTTTTGTGCTGAAAGTATAGGAACATTTGTTACCTGTCCTGGCTGTAATCGTTCATATCAGACGTATTCTGCAAGTACGTTTAATACTAAAACATCTTCACATTGACATATGTATAAATATTATTATAACAGGTTATCCAAAAAACAACAGTTATTATGCGACCTGATAGTTAGTAAATTATCTAAATATGAAAATACTATTGATATATTTGACCCGCTTGTAACTCTTGAAAATATATTTGATGTTTTTAATGTTATTGATAAGGATTATCCGGAACTATTTTATTTGGATATAAAGAATAATGCAATTGAGGTTTCAATGACAGCTATTAGAAAACGAATAAAAGTTAAGTTTATTTATCCTATTGCCGTAATCAAAGACTATTGCAACAAGATAGAAAAAATTAAGAAATCATTACAATTATCAGCTAGTAATTGTTCTGCATTGGAAGACAAATTGAAAATGGTTTATACCAGTATTATACGAAATGTACATTATAATTACATATCAATTTCACATTCAGATTATACAATTATCGGACCGCTTTTTAATCATAGTGGAATTTGTGAAGGTTATGCAAAAACATTGAAGTTTTTTTGTGATATTGTTGATGTTCACTGTATATTAGTATCCGGCAAAGCTCTGAATTTAGATAATTTTTCAAATGAAGGTCATGCTTGGGATATTATAACTTTTGATGATAAAATATACAGTCATGTTGATGCTACATGGGACAGTATAAGATTTCATAAAAAAGTAAATGAATTGTGCTATTTTTTATTAAGTGATACAAAAATGGAAAATGACCATACATGGAATAAACAAATTGTTCCTAAATGTCTTGGGAATTATAAAGAAGAATCTTTGTGTTTTAATGGTTTGTCAGAAATAAAAGCACATATTTATGAAACTGTTAGTGATAGAAATAAATTTACATCTTTTGTTACTAATTTAAAGTTTAATTCAACAGAAGAGATAGTCAATATTATTTATGGTATGCTTTCAAGATGTCCGCAATATATGGTTAAGCAATTTTATGTTATTTATAATAAAAATTCCAATATAATTGAATGTACATTTGAATATTATTAATTATGAAATTTTAAAATATATGTATAGGAGAATTTTATGGCGAAAAAATATAATGAAGATGCTGACGGAAAGATTACATTTAACTTAAATAACAATAATAGTCCTCAAAAAACACCTAAAGGAAATAAAACAATAGGTCTGTTAACTGCTATTATAGTAATTATCATTGTTATTGCAGTTTTTATTCTTTTTCTTAATTCAGGAAAGAATGAAAAGCCGACAGATAAATTTTCTGAATATGAAACTTCATATGTAAAGAGCAATAATGATAATAATTCATATGTTAATATTGAAGAATCTGCAACTATGTTAAATGATACTATTAATTTTTTGGAAATTGACAGTATTGTTAATTCGGCAATCGCAATTGATAGAATTGAAATTCTTGGAATTTCTGATAAAATACAGTCTGAAGATGAGCAAATGACATATGAATTTACATCTTTTGAAGCAGGAACATACAGATTTGAATTATCTGATATTACAAATAATGCATTATTTACAATGACACTTTATAATGCAGATATGGAACAGCTTGCATGGGAAAATAACCGCAGTGATGGAAAAGGTATTACATATGATTTGAATAGCAACTCTGAGTATTTTATTGTTGTCGAACAACAGAATGGAACAGGGTCATACAATCTAAATGTTGGGTGTTCAAAGGGCGTTACAGATGTATCTGAATATACTGAAATAGGCGATAGTATTCAATATACTGACCAAAAAAACAAGTATCTATTTACATCTTCTGAGGCAGGGACATACAGATTTGAATTATCCGATATTACAAATAATGCATTATTTACAATGGCACTTTATAATGCAGATATGGAACAGCTTGCATGGGAAAATAACCGCAGTGACGGAGCAGGTATTACTTGTGAATTGAATGAAAATACGCAATATTTTGTTGTTGTTGAACATCAAGGAAATAATGGTTCTTATAAATTAAATATAGGTTGTCAAAAACCTGTGACAGATATTTCGTATTATAATGAAATTAGTGATAGTATCCAGTATACTAATCAAAAAAATAAATATTTATTTATACCTTCTGAAACTGGTGAATTTGAGTTTAAGTTATCAGATGTTACAAATGACGCATTATTTACAATGGCACTTTATAATGCAGATATGGAACAACTTATATATGAAAATAATCGAAGAAATGATTCAAGTATATATTTTGATTTAGAAGCTGGCAAACAGTATTTTCTTATGATTATACAGCAGGGCAACTTTGGAAAATATAATCTTTCTTATAGTGTATGTAAGGAATGATATATACAGCAAATTTTTAGGAGGTAATTTATATGTGGAAAGGTCATAAAAAAAGACAGGAGCAGGAAAATCAGAATCAATCACATATTAGTGCAAAATCTCAGACAGAGGCTTATAAGGCAAGTTTGAGAGTAACACCAGAACAACAGGAAATTAATAAAAAATGGAATACTGAGCATCAAAAGCAAGGAAATTCCAGTTCGTCAAGTTCTCCTGACAGCAAAGACAGAGCTGATAGCCTAGACCAGCCCAGAAGAAGAGGATACAGCAGAGGAAGATAAATAAATGAATATAAGACTACTTCAAGGACAAAGTGTTGAGAAAAATCAACCTCCTCAATCATGTGTCAATCCTGTTGTTACTTTAAGTGGAAAGCATAATGGCAAGAGTGCAAAGTTTTATTTAGATGAAAGTATATTAAGCAAACATACTTTATTGATAGGCGGAACAGGCTGTGGTAAAACAACTCTTTTCTATCACATTGTTGAACAATTAAAAAACAATATGACATCTAATGATGTTATGGTCATATTTGATAGTAAGGGAGATTTTTATGATAAATTTGGTCGTAACAGAAATTCAATTGTTTTAGGAAATTCAAAACAATATAGGAATACTTCAGTTAGGTGGAATATTTTCAAAGAAATACTTGCAGATGGTGTTAATGAGAAAGATTATAGGCTTAATATTCGTGAAATAGTTAATGCATTTTTTAAAGAAAGAATGGAAAAAGGGGATAATCCTTTTTTTCCAACTGCTGCTGCTGAAATTTTCTCTGATATATTACTTTTAATGGTAAGACAGGGATTAGAAGAATCTGATTTTAGGTCTGAATATTTTTATAATGAGGATTTGAAAAACGAAATAGATTCAACTACTATTAAAGAACTAATTAATAATTTAAATAGTTATCCTGATTTAGCCACTGCAACATCTTATATTGAAGGCGGTTCAGAACAGGGACAAGGTGTTCTTTCAGAAATGTATTCTGTTATCAATCAAATATTTATAGGAGTTTTTGCGGAACGTGGAAATAATGATAAATTTTCAATGAGAGAATTTATAAGAAATAAAGGCGGAAAAACTCTGTTTATAGAGTATGATTTGTCTATTGGAAGTATATTGTCTCCAATATATAGCTTACTTTTTGATTTGTCTTTAAAAGAAGCACTAGGAAGAACTGAAAAAAGCGGAAATGTTTATCTTATTTGTGATGAATTTAAGTTGTTGCCGAATTTACAGCATATTGATGATGCAGTAAACTTTGGGCGTAGTTTGGGCGTAAAAGTATTTGCCGGATTGCAAAGTATCAATCAGCTTACTGAAGTGTATAAAGGAGAAAAAGGAAAAAATATTGCTGCCGGATTTTCTTCTGTTTATGCATTTCATGCTAATGATACAGAGACAAGAGAATTTGTTACAGGTCTATTTGGCAAGAATATGTATAGGTTGCAATATCAGGGTTTAGACGGAAAATATAAAGATGAACGAATTGACGGAAATACTGTTGAAGATTGGAATATGACTTCGCTGAAAGTGGGTGAAGCAATAGTAGGACTTCCTTTTTCACAGCCTTTTAGATTTTTATTCGACGATTATAGGAGATGATGTTATGAGCCTTGATAATGATTTTAGATATACAACTAATTTGTTCATTAGAATGTTTAAATTTATATTCAAAATATTTGGAAAAATATTTACATTTTTAATTGGTCTTTTGAGTTTCGGAGCAATAAAACACAAAATAAATAAGAACAATAAAAAGAATAGAGGGCTAATTGTTGAAAAGCCTCAAGATATAAAGCAGTTATGTGAAAATGGCATTAATAAAAATATGCTGATTTCGGGTGGGAATTCAAATCTCAGAGCATACATTTTGTCTCAGACATTAAATGATTCATTTACATCTTGTAATAATGGAATGATTGTTCTGCATATTGGAGATAATGAGCTTATTAATGCTTTGAATTTATCTAAAAATTTAAACATTTTAAGGGTGGATAGTCTTACAAAAAATTTTGACCCATTTTATCACCGAACAGATGATGAAATAATACATATTATTTCTGATTCACTGCCTAATAATATGACATTGAATAATAATGCAATGAGTTTATTACAAGGAATATTATTGTATATTAGAGCAACAGGCGGAACACCGTCATTAATGGCTTTAGAAAAATGTCCATACTATCAGTTAGTTGATAAAGTAAATAAAGCTATTGATACTGGTAAGATTTCTGAACAAATCGGAGAGCAAATAATTAGATATTTAATTGCAGGAACATCTGAAATTCAGATTGTAGCTAATTATATAAACAGCTTATTTAAAGAGTGCAGTTCCATACTGTGTATTGGCAACTATTCTTTATGTACTGATGTAAAAAAGGCTATTGATGACAGACAAATTCTTGTAATGGATATTTCTACAGCTGCAAATAATATTTTGCTAAATATTATTTTTTCGCAAATTCGAGATATACTTAGATACTCTCCTAATACAAAAATCGTTTTGAATAACCTTAATATTAGTTCATCTGAATCTAAGGTTAAAGATTTAATTCAGATTTGTAATAATAATTTGATTTTTTCAACTCAGGATTTGTATACGACCTTATCCGGTGATAGTAGCTTATTTGATATTCTTGTTAGTAGAAGTAGTTATAATATTGTAATGCAACATAATAATGCTACAAGTTCAGACAAATGGTCTGAAAAAATGGGTGCATATGATAAAATGGAGACTGATTTTGGGTTTGGTGATATATTTCATCCTGGAATGATTTTTGGAAAGAATATGCACGTGGCTAATAAACAGGAACGTGTTGTAAAACCAGAAGAGATTCAGCGACTTAATTCTAATGAAATGTATATTATGGATGATGTCACAAATAGTCTAAGATTAACCTCAATCATGTAAAGTATTATACATGATGTAAAATTATAAATTTAGAAAATAGGCTAATGGAAGTTTTTCTTTTAATGATAAAAATAAACTTAATAGAGGTGTTAAAATGAAAGATGAAGATTACCAGAGAGATGCTAATGGAGTAAAAAAGTTTAAAAACAATCAAAATTCTAATTCTTCTAAGAAATCAATTGCTTGCTTAATATTTGGAATTTTATCATTGATATTTGGAGTTATACCTGCTGTTATTGCGTCATCATTAGGAAAAAACGATGTTTCTATGCCAGCAAGGATTGGAAAAATTTGTGCTTTAATATCCATAATTTTATGGATAGTGTTTATTATTGGAAATATAATAATTATGATAAAAATATAGTAAATAATGTCATGTTTATATTTGAAATTATAGATAATTTATTAATTATAAAATATTTTGAGAATATATCTTTTTATGTAGATTGATATAAAATTATTAATTGGTATTATGGAGTGTGGGATATGAGTAAAAGAATGCCTATGGTATTTTTTAATGAAAAATTAAAATGAATATCCAAATACAGCATAATTCGTTTTCCATAACGGCGTACAAGAATTATTCTGTAGTCATGTTTTGCGGAAAGAATACCATTATATTGTGCAATCTGGATTTCATTTTCACTGTCGATATGCGGAGCATTGTTGTATAGCAAAAATGTTTCATCCTGTTCTTTGATAATCGTCCTTGCCTTTGAATCGAGGGTTTCAAGAACCGTTATAACTTCACTGATACTGTCGCATACGGGCATAATAATTTCAAGATGATTTATACAGAAGTCTCTTGAGAAGATTTCACTGTCAAATGGATTGAACATTTGTACAAAGTGAACGTTAAATATATTATGATTCATTGGTATCACCTGTATAATTTTTTAGTTGAAAATCCTGTGATTCTGTGCTATAATTATTATAATAAATTACAGGAGGTATTTTATGTCAGATATATTTTCCGATTTTATTCAAGAAATTGAAAAAAATAATCTCAATTTACATGGTATTGAGATTTTTAAAGATTCCGATATTATTTTTCGTCATATGTGGAATGATGACATTCGTTATCCGATTTATTCTGCCACAAAATCATTTACTTCAACTGCTGTAGGAATTGCTACAGATGAGGGTAAAATTTCCGTTGACGCACCACTTAGTGAGTACTTGGAAAAGAAATATTTGCAGAATATGAATGATGATTTAAGACGTGATTTCTGCCGTCTGACCGTTAAAAGATTCCTCACTATGTCGGTAAACGGCTATCCGTTCCGACCGTCCGGCAAAGACTGGCTTGAAACTGTTTTGCAGACAAATGCGGAATATTTAAAAACTTCATTTTCTTATACAAATGTTTCGGCATATCTTGTGGGAGTTGCCTGTGAAAATGCAACAGGCGAAAGTATGAAAGAATATCTGAAAACCCGTCTTTTTGAACCATTGGGAATAGAAAATCCGACAAGTCAGTGCGACCCTCAAGGGCGGTTTTACGGTGCAACTGGAATGTATCTCACTATACATGAATTAAGTCTTTTAGGACAACTTTATTTAAAAAAGGGTATATTGTGCAATAAGCGTATTCTGTCTGAAAAATGGATAGATGAAGCTACAAAACTACATATTAACAATATTGACGGAGGTTATGGATATTTCTTCTGGGTAAACGGCGACCACTTCAGTATCATCGGTAAATGGGGACAGAAATGCTTGATTTATCCACAGAAAAACCTAATGATAACATACCTCGGAGATATGCCTGAAAGTTCCGAAAAAATGCAGTCTATTGCTGAAAAATTTGCAGGTAATTATTGATGATGTCCACATTAATCTTATTGTATAATTTAATGCCATAAAATTTTCTGTTATTAACATTATAAATCATATTTGCACTTTTATTTATTAATATAATAGGATATAAATTTTTCCCATAACTCAGAAATACTTTATAGCAAACAGAAAGCAGTCATATGTTGATATGATTACTTTATCATATATAGATATAAACTAAATATACTAAAAAATCAAAAAGTTAAACAACTTTCGTTTTTTATTTCTTATTTTTATGTTAAAAAGTACATCTATTAGATTAAAATTCGTCATAGCTTGCTATATTGTCATTTGATTTAATTTTTTGATGCTTCTTTATGAATGCTCACTTAAATGTGTACGTTTTTATAATGGAGCGGACAATAAACAGCATAGAATGATTCTCAAGCAGTCAGAAGTATGAAAAAAAGAAAGAATGAAATTTATAGCCTTGAAGACTGAAAATGGTGGAATAACAAGGAAAATTGCCTTCTGCTGCAAAGCATTGGAGGTATTAAGGCAGGGATTTTACAAATATCTGAAAAATAAGGATAAACCTCGGAAATATGCATAACTGGTAGCAATGATGACAGAAATACGTGAAGAAGACGAATATAACAATACATACGAAATATCAATCATTTAAAAAAGCTGCTTGATTTTTTCAGTTTCAGATTACAATAAATTTTTTAAATTATGTCAAGTATTATTGATAAAATCAAAGCCTATGAATAATTTCGTCGAGACTTTTATTCTGGCAGTTAAAAACCATACGCACGAAATAAGTCGTACCGCCTATTCTGTACTCCGATACTTTTTCGGTATCAATTATTTTATTTTCCATAGCTTCATTTTTTCCTTTCGGAACGGCTTTGCTTTCTCTTTTTTCTTGTCGTTTAATTTTTATAAATAGATAGCATATTGAAAAGAAAAAATCCATTCGCATAGTGCACGAATTACGGAGTGAATTTTAAAATTCCGTTCCGCAATTTGCACCGATGAAAAATATTTCTGTTTTTTCGGGATATAAAATTTCAAAAATGAAACGGCATTTAGATACTCCGTGGAAAAGTAGCAAATTGGGACACTTTTTTCAAAACTGCCCTCTGATACGAACTTGTTAGGGACACCTAAAACCTGAAATTTGCAATAATATTTTCTTTCGTTTTGCTGAAATTGAGAGGATAAATTTATAAATAAACAGCACGCATTTTTTGATGTGTGCTGTTATATATTTTAGTTATTTCATTATATTCTATTTCATAATATCTTTATGCTATTTCATCGTGCGGAATCAATAATATATCTGTAACTCTAAGTTATATTTTTCATATATTCAAGAGCATTTTTTTGCAACATTACACCGAGTTGTTTTTAAGTTTGTATATTTCTGTATTGTCTGATGCAATGATTTTAGTAAGTATAATTTTTTTATTTAAAAATCTACATCGTCAGGATTAAGCCCAGACCAGCCGAACTGTTTCATGTTGTTGATAATCTGCATATCGTCATCTGAAATTTCGAAGTTGAAAACGTCAAAATTTTCTTTGATTCTGCTGTATGTGACGGATTTCGGCAGAGGTATAACACCATTTTGCAGACACCAGCGAATACAAATCTGTGCTACTGATTTATTATATTTTTCTGCAATTTCAATCAGCGTCAGATTTGAAAGTACACGACCACAGCCGAGCGGACTCCATGCCTCTACAGCAATATTATTTTTCTTGCAGAAGTCAACAGTTTCATTCTGCATATAGCCGGGGTGGTATTCAATCTGATTCACCATAGGCATAATTTCAGCCGTTTCCATAAGTGCGGATAAATGGTGAGGAAGAAAATTACTCACGCCGATTGCTTTTATTTTTCCCTGTTTATAGAGGTATTCAAAGGCTCTCCAGGTATCAGCGTTTATTTCTTTCCAGTTAGGAAACTGTTTAGCGTTTGCTGTCCAGTGAATAAGATATAAATCAAGATAATCAAGTTTAAGGTCGGCGAGAGTTTTTTCAAATGCGGAAATAGTCCTTTCATAACCACGCTCGGTATTCCACAGCTTGCTTGTGATAAAAAGTTCCTCACGTCTTGCACCACTTTCTGCAATTCCACGACCTACACTTTTTTCATTGTTATAACAGGCAGCACAGTCTATGTGCGTATAACCGCAAGAAACTGCCGTTTTTACTGCATTTACAGCCGTTTCGCCGTCGAGAGTCTGCCACGTTCCGAAAGCAATGCAGGGTATTTCTGTTCCGTTTGAAAGTGTGATATTATTCATTTGTATCGTCCTCCAGTGATTTAATAAATTTTGCCGGAACTCCGCCGACAACGCAGTTATCGGAAACATCTTTGGTTACGACCGCACCACCAGCAATTATGACATTGTTTCCAATGTGAACATCGGGGAGAATGGTAACATTTCCGCCAATCCATACATCATTGCCGATAGTTACGGGTTTTGCGATACCAAGATGTTTGCGTCTGCCCATAGGCGAAAGTGGGTGATTTACTGTTGTAATAAGCGTATTCGGACCTGTCATTACATAATCGCCGATTGTTACAGGTGCGATGTCAAGAATGGTTACATTATAATTTGCAAGAAAATTTTTTCCTACTGAAATATGAAGTCCGTAATCACAGTTAAAGCCAGTCAAGACACAAGGATTTTCGCCGGTTTCTGCGAATAATTCACGTATAATAACCGCTCTTTCGTCCTCGTTTTCTTGAGGAATTTTTTCAAGCCGTCCACATACTTCAATTGCCCTTAGTTTTCTTGCATTAACATCTTTGTCCTAGAAATCATATTCAAGACCGGAATCAAGTTTTTCAAGTTCAGTCATTGGAAACCTCCTTATTTATGTTATGTATAAATCTTATAAAATCAATAATTATAATCACGGCACAGATTATCCATATTACAGGCTCAAGCCAGCATATGCCGATATATCCGACGGGAGCAATGAATATTACTGCTGAAAATTTTGCAATAAGTTCAATGATACTTCCGCAAAGTGGGACTATTTTTCTGCCCACGCCCTGTAGTGAGCTTCTTAAAACAAGCAGAAAACTAAGTACAAAGAAAAACGGTATATTTATTTTGATGTATTTAACTGCCGTTTCAATGATGAAATCATTTTCTGTACCTGTAAAAGCCTTAACCAATGGGCTTACAATTGTGAACGAACATACAACAGAAACAGCACTCCAGATAAGAGCAATAATTATTGATATAACGATACCTTTTTTTACCCGTTCGTAATTTTTTGCACCGTAATTCTGACTGGCAAAAGTCGAAGCGGAAAGGCTTACCGTACCAAGCGGTAACATAAAAATATCATCAAATTTTCTTGCGGCGGTATGTGCTGTAATTGTATCACTTCCGAGAGAGTTAACGGCATTCTGCAATGCCACAGAACCTACTGAAACTACTGCTAACATAAGACCCATTGAAAGACCAGTCAGTGATAAATCACTTAAAAGCGACTTGTCAAAAACGGCTGATTTCCGGTCAAAACCCAAATCTTTATACTTGCATTTAACGCATACAAAGCAGAAAATCACAGATACAACCTGTGCAATTACAGTAGCGTAACCAGCTCCCGAAACTCCCATATCCATATATTTTACAAATACAATATCAAGTACAATATTCACAGCCGTTGAGACTATCAGAAAATACAGCGGAATACGGCTGTTGCCGATAGCACGGAACATTCCGGCAAACATATTATAAAGCATTGTTGCAGTTGAAAACATGAAAATAATTCGCAGATAATTTTCAGTATCGGCAATGATATTGTCGGGAGTTTTCAAGAAAACAAGTAAAGGATTAAGACCGATAAGACTTATAACCGTAAGGATTACAGAAATTCCGATAGTCAGAATATACGAAAGTGTGATAGCCTTTTTCATATTCTGCTTGTCGCCAGCTCCAAAATAACGGGCAATTATTACTGCAAAACCGTTAGTCATGCCGTTTGCAATGCTTACAATAAGATTATAGACCGGTGCGGCTGCTCCCACCGAAGCGAGTGCGTCATCGCCGAGTAAATTTCCGATTATTGCAGTATCTGCAATATTATAGAACTGCTGAAAGATGTTTCCAATAAGGATAGGAAAAGCAAACAGGAGCAGGGCTTTTAATATACTGCCCTCAGTCATTGTTGAAGGCTTGACTTTTGTATTACTCATAAAATTACCTCCGTTTGTTTTATTGCGATTTCATTATAGCATTTTCAGTTTCACAAGTAAAGCATTTATATTGTTTTTACGGTATTTATATTGACTGAATTTCAGAAATATGTTATACTGTATATGGGTGATACATATGAATGAAAATATAAATAAAAAACTGGAATATCTTGAATTTCTTAATCGTGAAAATAATTTCAGTCATCATAAATATGACGAGGAAATGTTGCAATATGAGTATATCAAAAACGGCGATTTACGTGCAGTTGATGAGTCTAAAAAAATGATACGTTCTGAAAATTCAGGGCATCTGTCTGATGAGCCACTGAAAAATCTTCTGTATCTTTGTATATGTTCTGTTACGCTGGTGACAAGATTTGCAATAGAGGGCGGTATGGAGCATGAAAAAGCATACAATGCCAGTGACCTGTACATACAAAAATTCGACAAGGCAAAATCATTGGACGAACTTTACAATATACACACGGAAATGATTTCTTATTTTGTAAAAAGCGTTTATGCTGAAAAAAATAAAAATGTATATTCAAAACAAGTTATTCAGTGTATAGACTATATACATCATCATCTGCATGAGGAAATCAGCTGTGTTAAACTTGCCGATATGGTGAATCTGAATCAGTCGTATCTTTCAGTGCTATTCAAGCGTGAAACGGGCGTATCCATTACAGAGTATGTTATTCTCAAACGCATGGAGGCTGCTGAAAATATGCTGAAATATTCAGAATATTCATTGACAGATATATCGGATTTTCTGCATTTTTCGTCCTACAGCCATTTTGCACGGACGTTCAGAAAATACTATAAAACCAGTCCGAAAGAGTATCGTAAAAATAATTTCAGACATACCGGCTGGAAGTCTGAAAATTAAATATAAATATAAAATGGCAATACTTTTCAATCAGAAAGTATTGCCTGATTTTTCATTTCACCGGCATATATTTTTCAAGGTATTCTTCTATTTTCTGATAATATTTGTGAAATTCCTTGTTGTCATTCTGCAAACCATGCCCCGAATGTTCAAGGACGATATAATCATGAGGAATATTATGTTTAGTCAGTGCTTCATCAAGACGTACCGAGCCTTTGAATGCCTGTACTCTGTCGTATTTGCCGTAAGCCATAAGTGACGGCACTGTATTATCATTTACCCACAATAAAGCTGAAATATCTTTCATTGTTTCGTCATATTTAGGAGTACCGAAAATATCGGGGGTTATTTCTTTTCCCGCCATTACTCCGAATAATCCGGCGGCTGCTGTATTTGTTTCTTCAGTATTTTTATCAAGACCATAGTTTTCCCAGTCTTCAGGGTAGAAACTGGACGGACCGACTGCACCTAATACCATTCTTACAGGTACAGGCGAAGTATCTGCATCACGGTACGCATAAAGCATTGCAAGGCAGTGCCTGCTGAACCGCCTGAAACAGCCATTTCATCAATATGGTAGCCGAGTTTTTCAGCTTCAGCAATTACAACAGGCATACTTTCTTTTATCTCCATAGACTGTGTATAAATATTTGCGTTTGGATTTTTTTCATTGAATAAAGTATAATTTATTCCTGCCGTTACGTAACCTTTAGAACAAAGCCACTGTAGCGTTTCTGTATCGTCTGATTTGTCGCCGGAAGTAAAACCTCCTGCATGAAGATAAACGACAAGACCGTAATTTTTCCTTGAATTGTCAGCCGGTAAATACAGGTCGAATTTATTAGCCTCACCGTTGCCGTATGATATGTCTTTATGTACCGTGCCGACAGAATCATTCCATTCAACAGTGTAGTCTTTGGACCATGACGGCGGTATCATTTTACTTACAGCACCCACACCAGACGCAACAATAAAAGTTGCAATATATATCAACGCCCACTTTAATTTGCCTTTTTTCTTTGGTTTGCTCATAGAAAGTTACCTCCGAATAAAGTTCCGCCAAGCATTAAATTTAAAACTGCTCTTGTGGCAAGCCGTCCGAGAACAAACGCTATAACAGCAATTATGCACAATACAATGATTCTCTTTTTCTTAAGTGACATTTTTTATCTGCTCCTTTCAGATTTTTATTGACATTATAAATTGCATATGCTATAATGATGATACATTTGTATCGCTGATATAAGTGTATCATTAAAATTATCTTTTGTCAACAGGAGGAGCGAAAATGAGACAAACAGAGAAAAATGTATCACCAATGAGCAATGAAGGACGTAATTCATACGTCGTCACTCATATAACAGACGCATTTCTTGAATTACTGAAAGATAAACCAATCAATGAAATTTCTATAACGGAACTGGTCGATAAAGCAGGAGTGGGCAGAGCTTCATTTTACCGCAATTATGAATGCAAGGAAGATATTCTTAAAGCACATATAAATAATCTTTTCCGTGAATGGACAAATACAGTACAGAACAATAGTGGTATTTCTTTAAGCGAGCAAATGCGTATTATGATTGCTCACTTTGAGAAACACCGTGATTTCTATTCTGTTCTGAATGAACGTGGTCTTATATATATGCTGAAAGACGCAGTTGTTGGTATTTTTTGTCCGAATCCAAATTGCGAAAAAATACAGGCATACGCCTCCGCTTTTGTGTCATATACTCTTTATGGCTGGATTGATATATGGTTTAAGAGAGGTATGCAGGAGTCTGCCGACGAAATAGCAGAAATGTTCAAATCGCAAGGGCTTTGAAATTTACTCCATAAAATATACACTGCATATTTCAAAAAAGTTAATAATTTTTTATTTATTAATATTAAAAGTCTGTTCTATACAATAGGAACAGACTTTTTTTGTTTTGTCATAACCTGTTGTAGTGACATTTGATTTTTCTGATACTTCTTTATGAAATGGATATACTTGTTTTAGAAACGCTCTCAACGTCCGACAAGAACGATATAGCATTGCATAGAATTGAAATCAAAGTAAGCAAACATGAATTGTTGGAGATAAGAAAATGGCATAATATCGGTGTTTTTGCGATTATTTTTGGCTTGCTGTCCCTAAAAGGCTGATAGACTGTGCAATCAGCATAATTCCGGACGGTTGTGACGTGATAGCAGTATCAAAAGCATATGACGAGTATTCAAATTTAAATTCCTCTACTACTTCATTTTCTTCTCATTCACTTAGGAGTGTAGTTTTGGCGAAACTTGGAGAGACTGTATTCCGTGACAAAACTATAAAAAAAGCATTATTGAAATTACTATAGTCGGAGGACTTTTTATTGTCCTCTTTCTTTGCTCTTGTATACAAAAGTATGCACATATATACCTAGTTTTATTTTCCGCCTATGAGTTTCTGATACATCTTCATAAGGTTTTAACTGTAAAAATAATATATTAAATTTTGTCTTAATATATCGAAATTATTGACAACAAAATCAAGTTATGATATGATATATTTATTGTAAATCACATACAATTATATTTTTTTAAGGAGGAAATCAAATGAAAAAAACAATCAAAGGAGTTACAGCATCTTTAACAGCAATGTTGATGATGTTTGGCAGTACATATACCGCTGTAGGTTCTGTAAGTGCCACAAACAGCGAAGTACAGCCAAGAAGCTACCATGTATATGGTGACGTTAATGACGACGGCAATATTAACATAAGTGATGCAGTTAATATTGCACAGTTCATAACAGTGTATAAAAACAAGCATAATATTAGTTGTGCATTATTATTGAAAGATGCTTTAGATTACCTGCATGAAGACAACAATGATTATTATTTACCTGTTCCGCAGGCTGCCGACCTTGACGGCGACGGTTTTATTACTGAAGCAGATTACATATGCATACAGAATTACGAAGCCAAAAATTATGACAGAATCGGCAGATGTGGTCAGCTGTTCTATATCAACGAATAACACCAAAAAACTCCTGAATTTATTTTCAGGAGTTTTTTATTATCTTGTTAGTTTCTGATAAAATTTCATAAGTTCGGCAATGCATTCGTTCTTTGTTATGGTCTTGCTAAAGATGTAAGTATTCATCACGGCTAAGTCGTTCTGCTGATGTGCCTTACAAAGTGTTAATTATCTGATTTATTATTTACTATATAAACATTTTTATAATAAAAAACTATTTACAATTATATAAAAATAATGTATAATATTTACAATATAGAGAGAATTATTATGATAAAAAATTTTTTTGCAATAATATCAAGTTTAGCATTTATTGCAAGTACAGGAATAGTATGTCCTCTTAACACAAAAGCAATTGAGGATATAGAGCCTATGAAAGTAGTATCAATGCGTTCTGAGTACGAGAAACATTATGATAATGGGGGTACATATACTGCCTATATTGATACAGTACCAATTCATTATTACGAAAATGGCAACGAAACAATTCAATGAAAGTTACACTTTCACTGGAAACATCTATTAGTCCTATCAATGCTATTAATAAAACATCTAATAATAGTTATTCATTGTTATGGAGTTTAATCAATACGGCTATATCAGATGATAAATCATTTATAAAAGATGAAACGGCAGATATATCAGAAAACGATACACAAGCTATTTTTTCAGACGAGGACATAAAACCTGTAATATCTTATGAAAAAGTTTATCCTGTTTCAGAAATGTCTATAAACAAACAAGAGATTGTTAAAAGAGATATAAGTATGAATCAGTTAAATTATGAGATTAAAAATACTAATATTTATAAATCAGCACATGGTAATTGTCAGTATAATTACTGTACGGTACACTTATATTTTAAATTTAAGAGGTGATTTTATATGAAAAAATTTATTGCTTTTATGCTTGCACTTTCGGCAATGCCATTTTCGGTTCTTACGGTTCACGCTGAAAATATCCCTGACTACAGCTTGTGGGACAGGTTCATAAAGTACGATTTGCGTATAACTGATTATGACGCTTTATCAGACGAAGAAAAAGACCTCTGCAAATTCATTTTTGAAACGGAACGTTCTGCCGATGATACTATTATCTGTGAGCGTGCGAGACGTATTCTTGCCGGTTACGATGTAGGGGAACGCATTACAGAACAGTTTGGAATAACTTTTACAGAGGAAACTTTAAACGATGATGAAATGATGTCGGAAATATTTGAAAATTTAGAAAATTATTTCAATGTTTTTGACAGAAGCTTATCATGCAATATACAGAAATTTGATGAAGAATCTGTTGAATTTTATCGTGATTTATATGAAGACTTAAAAGATGTAGCAACTTTAAATGTTGTTCCAGATATAAGACATATTGATATTCCTTATGATTATAATGAGTATTGGTTTGATGATAATAAAACAGCAGGGCTTGATGTATATGATAATATCTATTATTATAATTTTAATGATATTCAGTTTATATTTAATGTTTACGGTGACCCTTTTAATTATTTTAGAATAGAAAGAAGCACTGAACCTCTTCCGACTATGGAGTATGAGGGCTGTACATATCAGATTTGTCCGGATAATACACTTGCTTTTTACAGCCTTGATGATAAAACAGTTTCCTCCGTTGAAATTCCTGAAAGTATAGACAACATGGAAGTTATCGGAATAAAAATGCTTGCCTTTGAAGAATGCGATATAGAAAGCGTACATCTTCCAGAGACAATAAGCTATATCGAGTCTCTTGCGTTCTATAAGTGCGATAAACTGCATGATATTAATTTCCAAAAAAGTCTTGACAGCATGGGCGATGCAAGTTTTTCTATGTGTGGTTCTCTTAAAGATATAGTTATAGACTGTCCTAATCTTAAATTTTCAGATTCTGCTTTTTATGAGTGTTCAGCAGAAAATATATACATCAATACAAAAGCCGTACCCGAATGGTTTACAAGCTGTTTTATTGATTATAATTCGCTTACTTTAGGAAATGATGTAAAGGAAGTAGGCTGTTCGCTGCTAAATGCAGATGTTGAAATCCCCGAAAGTGTAAACATTGTGACATGGGGCAATGCAGGTGAAAGTATAACTGTTCCGAAAAACATAGAGATTTTAGGGGCATATAATGAAGCAGTTGGAAGGTTTGGTGCTGTGTCTATTGGAGAGATTCTGCCCGAAATACCGCTCCTTGAAGATAAGAGTATTTTTGAATCATCTGACGGTATTATAAATGGTTATTATGGCACAGAGACACATTCCTATGCATTATCTAATAATCTTAAATTCACTCCTCTTGATAATTTGAATTATGGTGATATAAATAACGACGGAAAAATCAACATCGCTGACGCTGTATCATTGCAGAAATATCTGTTTGGTAATGGTTCTGTAGGTTACGAGGCAGACGTAAACAAGGACGGCTATGTTGATTCATTTGACATGGTCTGTATGCGTAAAATGCTATTAAACAACAAATAATCTATTAAAAAGCCTGTCAGGTTCAAATCTGGCAGGCAACTTTTATGTATACGGGAATATACATGACTTTATTTACTTCCTGTAAATTTCTTATATATCTTCATCATTTCCTATATGTAGTCAAGCAGGAATGGTTTTATCCATTCTTTTATGTTATTCAAAATTTCACCAGCCCTTTTCTAATCTTTTCGTTCCGGCAACAAAAAAGTTGCGGAACTGAAAGAAAGTAATTGCAATTTATATTTCTGAAAAAATTTCACCTACAAACCTATTGACATAATCCATATATTACGTTACAATGTTAATAAAGTTTGGGGGGAAATGTATTCTTACAGCTTAAATGAAGTTAGTCGTGTAACTTTGTTTCAGTGTCTTTCTAAGGTGTACGAAGCCTTAGTTATACAGTAGGTGCATTGCACCCATAATTATTATACTGAATATAGCTCAATTTATCAATCCTAATTTATCTTTACATTTTTTGTGGTTTGAAATTCTTGATTTCTGAATTGTTTGCAAAAATTTTCAAGTTGCTGTGTTCTGTCCAATATATTACCTCTCATAGCTTGTAGTACTCTTGTTTCAGCTAATTTTTCAACACATTCAATTATCAGTTTTTCTTCATTTTCTCTTAATTTTCTTGCTTTATTCAATTCTGATATTGCTTTTTGGTGCAACGGTTCTATTTCCGTTTCTTTTCTGTGAGTTTCTATTTTTAATCTCTCTACTATTTGTAAGTTGTTTTTGGCTTCTGTCATATTGATTTAGGAAGTCGATTTGTAACATTCCATGATTGGTAAGGTTTGTACGTTCATGGTCTATGCATTCATTGCTATATGTTTTATTAACACGTGCATAGTAGTCAAACATACGACCTACAGCAGACTTGTTATATTTTTCAATGTGTGCCATTTTATCATCTCCTTATAGTAACTTATTATAGCACAATAATCTGAAGTGTAAAAGCTATTTGTTAATGGTATAGTAGAGTACATATATTTGCTTGTCTGAAAAGAAAATAATAATTATTCATTAACGAATATATTTGAATATATTTAACTGGTTATATATAAATTTATTAATCATATGATTATAACTCTTTATAAGCAAGAGAATAAGCATTCAGTAATAGTATGCTGTTGCAAAATTACTTGTTGTGAGCAGTTTCAGATACTCTGTTGTGAATGTTTTTTCATTTTCATAACTCCTTGTAATTTAAAATTGTAACATTAAATGATTACATAACTAATTATATTATTTTTAATTTGCCAATATATAATAAAATGAAGTTATTTACATAATATAATTTAATATTTTTTATTAATTTGGAAACGTCCCAAAGTTAATTTTTAGACTCGAAAATTTGCCAGTAGATATATATTTTTGTTATTTATTATTTTTATAATTCAGTGTCATATAAATAAAACTGACAGTGTTATACCAAATATATGTTTTGTATGCACCTTACGGAATGTGCAAAACCAAAAATTTCGCTCTGCTAAATTTATTGGGCAGGATTTGCAACCTTGACAGCTAAAAAACTTTTCCAAAATCCTCTTGTAAAAATATGTCTAAACTGTAAACAACTCCGCTTGTTGTAAGAATCTCCAAACCTCTTTTAATTAACATTTCAAAGGACAATTAACATTCAATAACATTGAATAAATAGAAGGGAGATAAGAATCATCACTCTCAGAGAAATATTCGTCAGATTGCACAAAGAAAAAATTAAAAAGGT
This sequence comes from Ruminococcus flavefaciens, assembly GCA_023667045.1. Lineage (GTDB taxonomy): Bacteria > Bacillota > Clostridia > Oscillospirales > Ruminococcaceae > Ruminococcus > Ruminococcus flavefaciens_AC. Next base: position 61,725 of record JAMPAU010000009.1, read on the forward strand.
GTACAGAACCAAAAAAGTGCTGTACACTTATATGTAAATCGAAGAATTGTATTTTTTATATGGTAGCTTAATTACCTTTACTGTCTCTCTATTTATCTTTTTGCACTTTGCTTCATATTCGTATTTTTTTAATACTTTTCCAACGATGTTAGCATCATATTTCAAGTCATTCAACTGAATAAACTGCAACACAGTCATTTATTTGAATGTACAGTTATTTCTTTCAACCATTGTTTTTTATCAAGAGTAATCGCACGTTCTGAATGCTCTTTTAGGCTTGACATAAGTCTTGATGTTAGCGTCTTTACAATCGCTCCAGATGTCGTTAAAAGTGATTATAAGTACAGTCTTTGATGTATCAAAGTCGAAAATTTTTCTAATATTGCTTGTCGAGCCTAATCTGATACTTGTAAAACTGTACTCGTCAATGATGTTCATATAGTCGATTTCACCCTCAACGATGAAACAGTATTTAGAATTTAAATCAGACAGGTTAAGGATATGTGTTGTTCCACGATTCTGATTGATGTTATTGGTTGTCCTTATACATAAAGTTCTTAACATAGCCACACTTCTTTTTAATGGAATGGACAAAATAAGGCTTTTGTGGTATAATAAAGAAAAACACAAGGAGCTGAAAAAATGAAAAGATAACAGTTTAGGAACAAAATGCTGTAAATGTAAGAAACGTACTACTATTCGGGAGTAAGCGGACGTGAAATTGATAATGTTTTAAGCATGAATAAGGCGAATGTTTATAACCAATTCGGTATTGTAAAGTTTAAATACCGACAAATATGAAATGTATCAAAATTGACAAAAAAATCCGTCTATCAATTATTTAAATCTGAACGAACACAAGCTTACCATAACATACTGATTTCAAGTGCGGAACTTTAAAGTTGTTATTCAAAAATCTCCACAAGCCGAAACCTGTGGAGATTTTGATTTGTCCCTTATCGGAATATTTTTACTCTCTTATTGTGCAGATTGAGAGTTTATTTGTTTTTAATCAGAAGTTTTCTCATTTCTACCATATCGAAAATATCAACTTTGCCGTCTTCATATAGGTCTGCTGACTTCCAGTTTTCAATTTTTGTATTCGGTACAGCCAACAGCCATTTTTTAAGAATAACAGCATCAGATATGGTGACTTTTCCATCTGAATTTATATCTCCTTTTCCGCCGATAACTCTTATACTGCAATTCTGCCAGTTTTCAAAAGCAGATTTCTGCATTGCCTTTCCTACACTGTCATTAAGTAGATTTGTAAACAAATCATATGTATCTTGATAAAATTCAAACCGATAAGTTTTACCTGTTTCAGCATTTTCGGGGATTTTAAATTCTGTTTCCATCATTACACCATCAGAACCATTATTCTTCACACCACTTAATGTTAAAAAACAATAGGACGGATGAATCTCATAAATTGGTGCTAAAAGTCTTACAGCCGTTCCTTCTTTTAATTTTGATAAATTAAGCTCTTCATCATAACTGAAATGTAATCCTACCGTGCTATATTTTAAATCAGCACCTTCAACCTCTAATGTTAATTTTACAGTTTCTCCTGGTTTAGCATCATATGAAGACTGTCCGTTAATTTTAAGACTTAACAGTGGGTGGCACGTATAAAGATATTTTTCTTCCCAGCCCTCTTTTGCTGCCAGCACTTCAATTGGTTCATTACCAGGTGCATATGTGTACAGAAGCTGAAGTACTCTTAAATCATATTCATCTATAACTCCACTGCCGTCCAAATCTGCATATATCTTTTCTAAATCTGTAAATTCATATGTACCATTGATATACATAGAAAGATTACCAGTATCAATTGCACTTATTTTTCCGTCGCCATTTATATCGCCGTATCGTTCGGAGTTGACATCAGAATAATTATCATTGGCTGTCCATTTCGCATATAGTCTAAGTTCTGAAACTTCCGGAACTGTCGAGCCTATTGAATATTTTGTATTTCCGTCATACCAGCCTTCAAATATATAGCCGTCTTTTCTCATAGAAGGCAACTGAGAGCTATTAAATACAGTACCGCATACTGCTTCATATTCGTCTATGGTATTGAGTCTGAAATTATCTATTAATGTAACTTTGCATTTATTAACCTTTACAACAATATTCAGATTAACGCTTCCTATAGTTTTTCCGTCCAATGTAACATAAAATCTACAGCTTCCGCTTCCAGAAGACAGAGCAGTTACTTTATATTTCATTTCAATATAAGAAGACGCTTTTCCACCGTTTACATAGCTAATATCGGCAATATTGTTACAATTTGATGTATCTGAATTAAGCTGACCAATATTTCCGTCGTTGAAATCTCCTCTTATAGTTAGCGTAATATCTTTGCTCTGGTCTGGTTCAAGTTCTATGTAAGTTTCTGACAGGCTCATATCATAGCTTATATTTTTAGGCTTTACTGAAATTGTCTTTGTATCAGTCAGACTGCCTTCACCATTCGCAGAATTATATGGTGTCGCAAATGCTGTCACTGTATAATTTCCGCTCTGTGAGACAACAAAACTATATGAAGTATTTCTATTCATTGTTTCATTGATAATAACAGTTCCGTTAGGTGCATCAATTTTTAACCAGTAATGCTCAAGATTAGAGCCAGACGGAGAAGCTATCCAAGAAATATTTACTGTATCTCCTACTGTATATGAACTTTTATCGGTACTTATTGACGGAGTAACCATTTGAACCGGTGAATCAAAATAATCAAATCTTGTCAGATTATATGCTTCAATAAGATTGATGAGTTTTGTTGAATATGCACTGTCTGTTGCCCAGCCGTCTTGTCTTATCTTATTACAAGCAGTTTTATAATCAGTTTCACCTATAAGATTTGAATATCTCGAATATCCTGTAATAAACTGATAGTAGCCCTCTATTCCTTCATCAAAAGAATGATATACTCTGAAAGTTCCATTTACAGTTATTTGAGTTCCATTAATTTCCTCACCGGTTTTAAGTGTAACAGTTTCACCATTATAGTTACTTCCGGCTTTCATACCAAAGAAATTATAATAAAGTTTTGATAAAGAACTTTTACCCCAGTTTGATTCAAGTATCGCCTGTGCAACTGTCATACTTGGTAAAATTTTATATCGGTTGTAATTTTTCTGTGCTGAGCGTCCAAGATTGTTAATAAATTCTTGATTAGCCTCAGTAAGTGCATAAGTATTTAACGGCACTGATATTCTCACTGGTAGCATTGTACAGATAGAAAATATCATAATCAATGCTGTCATAAAACTAAATAAACGTTTTAATTTCATGTAATCACCCCGATTTTATTTGTTCTTATTACGCTTTTTAGAAATCACCATGACACCAGTAAATGTTAAAAGTGCTGCAAATATTTTAGAAATATTGTCACCGGTTTTAGGCGAAGGTTTTCCTAAATCTGAAGAAGATGAATTGCTGTCTAAAGCGGAATTATTTCCATTTTCTGTATTATTATTTTCAGCAACAAGAGATACAAATTTAATTTTACCACTAGCATTTTCAATGCTGTTTACATAATTTACATACTCCTGTACAGCAGAATCTTTATATCCATAAACTATAAATCCATCTACAACACCTAAACCGCTGTTTCCGTACTGTCCGAATGCTCTGTCGCCTATTTCCTTAACTCCTTTTGGGATAGTAATTTCTTTCAGATTTGCACAGTCATGAAAAGCAAGAATTTCTATTTTTTCGAGTGATTCGGGAAGTTTCACATCTGATACAGCAGAACCCATAAAACACATTTCGCCTATTCCTGTTATTCCCTCTTCAATGACAATATTTTTTATATCTGAACCATAATCTTTATCGGAACACCAAGGCGGTGTCTGTCCGTCATATGCCCAGTCACCATAGTCATAAATATCACCTGTACCGCTTATTGTAAGCGTTCCCGTTGATTTGTCTAAAGTCCAGTATGCATTATCACCGCATTTTCCCGATGTGATATTTTCTGAAACAGAATCATTAATGCGTTTTCCTATTTCAAACTGCTTGTTCGTGCTGTTATAAATAAGCTCATATGTATTACCGCTTCCCACACGTCCATCATCATGTATAAATGCACTGAAAACACCCTTTTCGCTCTTTTTAAAGAGACCATTTATATTTCCTGAAATATCAAGCTCATAAGGCACGTTATTCTTGACACTGTAAAGCAATGTAAATGCCGACGCACTGCCTGTCATATCAGCTGAAAAGAATCCCTGTTTGTCATCTGCAATTGTATATTGTTCAGTTCCGTTTACATAATTCAAGAAATCCCCTTTGTTCTTTGGTTTGGGCATTTCTGTTACATTTCCGTCGGAATCAATAAAGAGCAGATATTTTATTTGAGTTTCTTCCGTAATCAAAGCGAAAGCCTCACTTGTTCCATTGTTGTCATAGTCATGATACTGCCATGCCGATACATTGCCATATTTTTCAGATTTTGACTTAAGCTCTGATTCGCTCAGTTTACCGGAAACAATGGAATTATTATATTTATCAAGAACAGAAATATAATCCTCAAATTTATATTTTCTGCCGAGTGGTGTTACTGAATCTCCTGTAACATTATAATTTTTATAAGGTGCATAGGCTTTGTTGTAATCTTCCAGAGATACTTTTTTCTTATTCACGTAAAAATATGCCTTGTCTTCTCCAACTTCACCTACATTATTTGAAAAAGCAACATCTGTTGTCAGCTTGTTGCCGTTCATAGTAAAAAAGCTGATTTCTTCACGTCCCTCACTTATATCATAGGCTTCAAACTGATTTTTACCATTAATAGCATAAATTTCACCATATTTACCAAATTTATTTATTTCACTGCCATAAAAATTCGCAGACAGCATGGTAAAATCAGAGCCATTGTAAGCATATATTTCACAGCAATCTACATGACTTTTTCCATAAGATATTATTAACTCTGGAATGCCGTCACCATTAATATCATATAAATCCCACATAGATGTTGCGAAATAATTATTTGAATTGTAAAATTCTTCTAAAACTTTTTTGCATGAATCTCTCCAGTCGCCGTATTCGTCTGAAGTATTATCAGTATCAAGAGCTACAAATTTCATTTCACCTACAACGTATTCATCGTTATTAGTATCATTGACATATTTTTCAGCAGCCGAACCGGCATAGCCATAAACTGTAGCACCGTCTATAACTCTTGCCTTTCCTGTCAAGCCGGTAGAATCCATATCATTTTCTGTTCCGAAAGCATACCGCCCTATTTTTTTAACGGTTTTAGGAATTGTAATTTCCTTCGTTTCAGAACTTTCAAAAGCATAATCACCAATTTCTTCAAGAGATTCAGGAAATTTTATATCTTTCCATGCACCAAAAACAAAGAAGCTGTCACCGATTCTCGTAATGCCCTCCTCAATAATGATATGCTCTATGCTCTGATTTATTATTCCTGACGGTCTTAAGGGCAGACCCGACGGAGTAGAATACTTATCATAATCATATGTACTGCCTGTACCGCTTATTGTAAGCGTTCCCGTTGATTCGTCAAAACTCCAGTATGCATTGTCACCGCATTTTCCGGAAAGTTCCTTTTCGTCATTCTCAGTATCATCTGAAATTCCTAGCTGTGATTTTATGTTTTCGTCCGTGATTTCCAACATATTCACATTATAGTCAATAACTGATGTTGCTCTGCTTTCATAAGAAGCCAGCTTTTCATTATATTCTGATTCAGTCACTTTATTACCGTCAATAGCATACTCCCAAACCGGTTTTTCGTTAACATAATCAGTATCATAACGATAAAGAATGCTGTCTACATTGGTTGTTGCATCGCTATTTACATTATAAAATGTTCTGTAAGCATACTGCATTGTATAAAAATCAGGGTCAAGCATACTTCCTTTTTCAGCATATTTCAGTTTTCCATATGCTCCATAACAACCCTTTGATGTATCATAGGTATCTACAGCACCGACTTCAGTGGCTTTGATAGGAGTGACATTGCCGTTTTTATATGTTGCAATAAAAACAGGTTTTTCATCATCTTCTTCACCTGTAGCAACTGCAAGCTCCGGAATATCATCGCCGTCAATATAGGCGGTTGTAAATTTCGGCGTTTCAGAAACGCTTATATAGTTTGCATAGTCGCCATTTTTCAGAAAATCAGCATAGGCATTTTTCCAGTCTGTTTCGTCCGTTTCAGAAACAGCCAGAACGGCAGGGAAATTTAATCCCATATCAGCCGAATTGCCTAAGGCAAAAGCTGAACACATTGACACTGCCATTACAGCAGAAATAGTTTTTTTAATTTTCATAGTAAAAACTCCTTAAAATTTTTTTAGTATATTAACCAATATTTTTGTGGTATAATATATAGTATACAGTGCGAAGAAAAGTTTTCGCAAAAAACGTACATTCAATACGGAATATTCAGAAACGGCAGAAAACAGCCATATTTCAGTTTGCATTGACAAGAAATTTGACGGCAAATAAACTTTTTACGCAATTTTTGAAATAAGATTCATGCAGACTATTTTTCTTTCCATAGATGAATGGACATAACGGTTAAGGGTGATTTCAACGTTTGAATGTCCGAGAATTTCTGACAACGTCTTTACATCAAAACCAAGTCTGATGCAGTTTGTCGCAAACATATGACGTAAGCAGTGATAATTTATTGACGGCAAATCTGCTTTTTTTAACAACGACTTAAAGCGATACTGCATAGTGCGTGGTTCAGTTATTTTTGTACTTCCGGAAAGAATATAAAAATTATTATCTTTCTTATATTGTACGAGTATATCATAAAGAAAATCGGGAACAGGAATAGTTCTCTCAGACGTTTTGCTTTTTGGTGACGATACAATAATTTGAGTGGATTTACTTCCATTTTTTTTCATGATTCGCTGGACTGTCCGCTTGATTGTAAGCGTATGATTTTTAAAGTCAATATCCGACCACTTCAGTCCGCACACTTCGCCTACTCTCAGACCTGTGTAATAACTTAGCATTATCCCTATTTTTGTAGTGGTTATATTGCCTGAAAGATATTGCCGAAGTTTTTTCTGTTCTGCTTCCGATAGTAGATTAAGTTCTTTTTTGCGTGGTTTAGGCATTGTAATATTAGTCAGCGGATTATAATAACCATGCTGAATTGATACATATTTTGCCATTGATTTCAACACCACAACAATATCTGAAACATATTTTGATGAAAGACCACACTCAAGTTTTTTTCTTATAAACTCATGCACGAGCTGTGCGGACAGTGCAGAATAAGAAAGTCCGCTGAATGCCGGTAAAATATGCTTTTCCGCTTTCATGCGGTAGTTTGCATAGGTTGACTCTTTAACCCTTAACTGTACAGCACTGAGCCACTCCGCAAAAAGTTCTTTTACTGTCAGCTTTCCGGCAGACAAGACTGAAACGGGTTCAGCTTTGATTTCAGATAATTTTTCCTTGACTTCGTTGTAAGTTTGTGCGTATACAGAGCGGTATTTTGCTTTTCCGTCCGCACTGAATCCGCATTTATAGCGACCCTCCCAGCGACCGTCTTTTCTTCTGTAAATATTCTCTCCCCTGCGTGCCATAGTTTTATACCTCCGTTTTAAACTTTTAATGACCATTTTTCTGACGGCTTATAATCTTTTTATCCGTCGATTTTCACAATTCAAACACAATCAGATTGTATAAACTACCAAAAACAACAAAAGAATTATTTACTTATTGACATTTTTAATAATATATGTTATAATTTTAAGTGTAAAAAGGTTATTAATCCAATGTATTGAATGTACGTTTTTTGCGAAAATACGGAAGCTGTCTATGAATGATAGCTTTATTTTTATTATATAAAACATGACTCACTGAATGAATAATATAAAGTCACAAATTACTTTGAAATAACTTTGTAAATCCTTATGAAAGGCAACAGCAGACCCTATGGATAAGATAAATAAATTAACTATTAATAGAATACAGGAAAATCTATCAATAAAAACAGACAAAACAACATTTCTGAGAATGATATTTCCAGCAACGCTAAAAAACAGAGATAATGCAGGTTTAGTAGATTTTATTTTTAATTCTGACACTTCTTTTCAGAATAATCGTTCCATTTTTATAAACGGAAATATGATAAAAAATAAAAAAAAGCAAACATACAGCCGTGCTTTTCAAGAAGTATTGAATTTTATAGCTGATAAAATGAATAATTATTCCTGTTTTTCCGATATGACAGAACTTCTGACTAAAAATTTTCCGAATATCACACAGGAACTTATTGACAGTTTACAGGAAATTGACAATGATATATATCCTAACGATTTCAGAAAAATACTGAATGATTCTGAAAATCTGCATTATAAACTAACCTGTCTTATTCTTTGGTCTGTGTTCGGAGAAAGAATAAATTTAATACATTTTTCGGTTGATTTACCAAAGAAAAATACAGATGATTCAATGATAAACAGAGATTATGACATGATAAAATATTTTAAAAGAAATATGAATTTTATAGATGAAATTGAAAGCGTAGAATTTATTGTCAGAACTGGCATAAGATGGATAAATGACGATGAAAGACTGAAAATTATTTATAAACTTATCAGTCATAATATTAAAATAAATATAATAATTTCGGACATAAAATATGAATTTATATCCAATGAAATGCAAAATCCTGACAAGACATATATAAAATTCTCATACTGCCATGAAATGTGGAAAGAATTTTGCATAAAAAACAATAATCTTGTAAATGTAAAAATATCTCCCCTGCCTATTTTGCATTCATATTACTCTTTTAACATGAAAAACAATAAATCAAGTGTTTTCTATATTTTATACACATACGGAAACATAGGTTACAGACGGCGGTTAACTCAAACTCTTGCCTATACATCTGAATACTATCAGACTTTGAAAGACGAATTTAAATACTTATGGAAATTATCTAAAAAAATCAATTAATAATTATAAAATTATTTTGCTGATAAATATGCTATAATCAAGTCTATATAGGAACGTGATAGAATGATTAATGAAAACCTAATTTACGAGATACTTGCGGTTGTTGAGGAAATACCAAAAGGCAAAGTCGCTACATACGGGCAGATTGCAAGACTGATAGGCAAGGACAAAAATTCAAGACTTGTTGGAAAAGTCCTAAGTATGTCAGAATATTATGGAAACTATCCATGCCACCGTGTAGTAAATCACGCTAGACGACCTGCTCCCAACTGGACGGAACAGGCAAAACTCCTCAAAGAAGAAGGCGTGGTTTTCAGAAACAACGGAAACGTTGACCTCAAATTATGTCAGTGGAAATGCTGATAATTATTCTATATTGAATTTGTAAACCGCACCCTTGAATATTCTGTTATCTCATGTTTCCTCACCTCTCCAATAATAAGTATTTATTGAAGAATATGTATTATCAAGGTTAAATTTCGTACCTGTCTGAGTTTCTATGCATTCGGAAAATAATTTCATTGTATTGCAATGCTGTTATAGTCTGTTCCTATTTAACACGAGTAGGACATTTTACGCCTGTTGCTACATTTTTTCCGTTCAATACAACGCTATTCTGCACATCATCAACACAGCTATGCCACATTTTAAGACTATGTGAATCTGCTGAAATTCTAGATATTTCAAGTTTCAGCACACCACCATTGTCACCGCAGTCTATCTTAGAATCGTCCATAGTCATATACGAATAAAGTCTGCTCTGAAGCTGTAAAATTTTACAGTCTACCAACTGAATATCTTCTATATAATATATTTGTGCTGATTTCTAAATCGAAGTGAATATATTGTTAATGATAGATAAATAGCTTATACAGCTCAGTTTTATTCTTACGTATGACACGCTCCGGAAAATATTTTTCATTTTTTAGCCATATATCGAGTATTTCGGTTACTGAATAGTCACGCTGAATTTCTTCA